>NZ_LELK01000002.1 GCF_001039475.1 Guptibacillus hwajinpoensis
AGCTTTTAAAACAATGTTTTGTTTCCGTAGAAACAACTACTTACATGGCGTTTCGTTCAGTTTTCAAAGATCAATTTGTTTCTTTCAATGTCGTTTTCAGCGACTTTATTAATATACCATATTAACTCAGTTGGCGTCAACAACTTTTTAAATTCTTTTTTGCGTCAACCGCATTGTGTCGGCGACTTATATAACTATATCAGGGTTGTTCTTGATGCGCAACCCCTTTTCAAAAATTATTTCAGAAAAACAAAAAGGACTCATTTTTAACGAGCCCTTTCTTCCTAACCTATAATGATGATCTCAATTGCAGCGAGTGCTACAAGGCCAGGAACTCCTAGGAATCCAGTTACAAATGCAGTTCCTGGATTTATTGGGACATGTAGATCAAATGGCGTTCCAAACGTATTTAGGAAAAACAGTAATAGAGCACCTATCGCAAGTTTAATCAATCCCTGCCCAACCCATCGCATCGGCTTAAGGGGGGCTCCAATAAAGAGAAGCAAAACAATACAGAAGATAAAAAGTGCGATAACGAGTTTAGGATCCATAGCAGACCTCCGCTCTTTTTTCGGAATTAGTAATACTTATGTTTGTCCAAATAAAAAAGAACGGGAAGTTTAACACTATCCCATTCTTATCTTACGGCGTTTTGCTTCTTTTAATAGAAAGAAGTATTTTGCTTCATCAACTTTAAGCTTCGCAAGAACAGCTCCGGAAGGCTCTACACTGCGCTCCACGATTTCTTTTTGTTTATTCCAAACGTCTTTTAGTTCATGAAGCGTTTGTAACAAACTCTGATCAGCTTGCTTTCGTAAATAGCCTTTACGTTTGAAGAGCATGTTGTTCCCTCCTGATCCTACAGCTCACGACGACCTTCCATTGCTTTGGAAAGCGTAACTTCATCAGCGTACTCAAGATCACCGCCAACAGGAAGGCCATGTGCAATGCGTGTGATGCGAATGCCTGTTGGTTTCACAAGACGTGCGATATACATTGCAGTTGCTTCCCCTTCTATTGTAGGGTCTGTAGCTAGAATTATCTCCGTCACTTTATCATCCTGCAGTCGTTTCAATAGCTCCGGCACTTTAATATCTTCTGGTCCAATTCCTTCTACAGGAGAAATTGCACCATGAAGTACATGATAAAGGCCCGTGTAATCTTTCATTTTCTCAATCGCAATAACATCTTTAGCATCTTGAACAACACAAATGACTGTATCATCTCGATGACTATCGGAGCAGATCCGACATGGATCAGTATCCGTGATGTGATTGCATATTGAACAGTACGTTAGCTGACGCTTCGCGTTCACTAGCGCCTTACCAAAATCAAGTACATCGTCGTCATTCATTTCAAGAACGAAAAAAGCCAGGCGGACCGCCGTTTTTGGTCCTATTCCCGGCAATTTCATAAAACTGTCGATCAGTTTTGAGATCGGTTCAGGATAATGCACTTGCATTCCCCCTAAAACATTCCAGGCATATTAAGACCCTGTGTGAATTTACCCATATCTTTGTTAACTAGCTCATCTACATTGCGAAGAGCATCATTCGTTGCAGCAAGAACTAAATCTTGAAGCATATCGATGTCGTCAGGATCAACGACTTCTTCTTTAACAATCACTTCAAGAATTTCTTTATGACCATTTGCTTTCACAACAACCATACCGCCGCCAGCTTTTCCTTCTACGATCTTATCTTTCAATTCTTCCTGAGCTTTCGCCATATCCTTCTGCATCTTTTGCATTTGCTTCATCATATTGTTCATGTTTCCTCCGCCACCCATGCCACGTTTCATAAAAAATTCCTCCTTATTTGTAATAAAAGTTTAAGTTTGAATATCTAATAAGTCATCGCCCACTAAGCGTCTCGCTTCTGCAATCAAAGGATCTTCTGCAGGTTCTTCACCTTCGTTAGTCGTTTCTGGCTCATCTCTTGATTTCAAGAATTCAGAACGTACTTGCTTCCACTCTTCTTCTACAATAGCAACCATTTCTAATTGCTTTCCAAGTGTTCGAGATAACACTTGCTCGAGCGTGCCACGAATATTATCCTTTGTTGCCATCTGGCAATGCATGTCATATTGGAACGAAAGTAGAAACGCATTCTCGGTTGAAGCTACAGGTTCACTATCCTTTAACCAGGCGTGAGCAGAGACTTTTTCCTGACGAACGTTTTCCATCACTTCTCCCCAGACACTTTTCACTTTCATTAGATCCTGCTTCGTTGCTTTCTTCAGCATCTCTTTTATTTTACCATGAGATACGCCGGATTTCTGTCGAGAAGGTTTAAATTGTTTCTTCGGTTTTGCTTCTTGCGCATCTTCTGATTGGTTAACAGTGATTCCTTTTTCTTTTAGCGTATTTAGTTCATTCTCGAGTTTCTGAATTCGATTAAGAAGCTCGCTCTGATCTTGCCCTGTAGCCTGGCTACTTGTCTCTTCCTGACAAATTTGCACAAGTGCTAATTCTAGGAAAATACGCGGATGATTTGTCCACTTCATTTCTTGCTGACTTCGATTTAACGTTTCAATAACCGCATAGATCCATTCTTTTGCACAATTGTTTCCCAACTCTTGAAACGTTTCATCGATTTTTACTCGTTCGACAACTTCTTCTAGTTGTGGAGCCGTTTGATATAAGAGCAGATCACGGTAATAATAAATCAAATCTTCAATAAAGCGCGCTGCATCCTTGCCGTGATCCATTAGTTCCTCAACAGCATTTAACGCTTCCGCAACATCTTTGTTGTAAAAGGCCATCGCAATTTTGGATATCATCTTCTGAGATACGCTTCCTGTAACGGCAAGTACGTCATCCAAAACAACATTCGCCTCACTGTAAGATATCGCTTGGTCGAGAATACTTAACGCATCACGCATTCCACCATCAGCAGCACGAGCTACTTGATAAAGAGCATCCTCTTCGACTTGAATATCTTGAGCTTGGATGATTGTTTCCAAGCGGCCAACGATATCTTGAGCAGTAATTCTTCTCATATCAAACCGCTGACACCGTGAAATAATGGTAAGCGGTATTTTATGCGGTTCAGTTGTCGCTAGAATAAATACGACATGCTTTGGCGGTTCTTCAAGTGTTTTCAATAGGGCATTGAACGCTCCTGTTGAAAGCATGTGCACTTCATCTATTATATACACCTTATAAGAAACAGAACTCGGTGCATACTTCACTTTATCACGTATATCCCGTATGTCGTCGACCCCTGTATTAGACGCAGCATCAATTTCTATTACATCAGAAATCGACCCGTCTGTTATGCCGAGGCAAGCTGAACATTCGTTACATGGTTCAGCAACTGGCGCTTTCTCACAGTTGATCGCTTTCGCAATAATTTTAGCAGCACTTGTTTTTCCCGTTCCTCGAGGTCCTGTAAACAAATAGGCGTGAGAGATTTTTTGCTGCATGAGTGCGTTTTGAATTGTTCTTGTTACGTGTCCCTGGCCAACCACATCTTCAAATGTTTGTGGGCGCCAGACACGGTATAGCGCCTGGTAACTCATTCGCCTACTCTCCTCCTAACCTCTTCATACATTTCTATTATACCTTTTTGAGCTCTCTAATTCAAAAGGCAATCCATTATTAACGACACTAAAAAACTCACCCTTGTATAAGAGTGAGTTTGGACATTTAATTAAGTAAACCGTGCACCTTCCTTTGATAAAGCCACCACAGGCGTTACCTGAACAGTTAGCTCGATCCGGGCACTCCCGCGGCACACAGAGGGTACCTACTTACTGCTGCTTCCTTCCGGACCTGACAGGATTCGTAGGACTCTGTTGCGCAGGACCCGAATGTCAACACCACTTATTCAGGGCAGACCCTGCAGTGGCTAAACCTCGGGAAGGGATTCAGTCTCGCTATAGCGGATTGCGAGTACAGGGCACCGCTAATTCCCCACCTAGCACGGCAAATTTGATAATATTGTTAGTGCACTCGAACGGTGCAAAATATAGTATAACGCGTTTTATCCTATTTAGCAATAGGTCTCGCTATACCAAAAAGTGTAAGTGGCGGAGGCGAGAGGATTTGAACCCCTGCGACGGTAAACGCCCTAACTGATTTCGAGTCAGTCCCCTTCAGCCAAACTTGGGTACGCCTCCATCCGTCGATGCCTCATTGGCACAGAAAACACTATATCACGTCTTTTCTTGTTTTTCAATGAATGCACTTTGCTTTTTCATTTGCTTTTTCTTCAGTTTTTGCGCTTCTCTTAATTCACGAAAAAAACGTGAGAGCATGCTACCACACTCTTCCTCTAAAACGCCTGCTGTTACCTCAGCTTGATGGTTAAAGCGATTGTCGTCGAGTAGGTTCATTAATGTTCCGGCACATCCACCCTTTGGATCATAAGCACCATATACAACTCGCTCCACCCTTGATAAAACAATCGCACCGCTGCACATCGCGCACGGTTCAAGGGTGACATATAATGTACATCCTGTTAGCCGCCAAGAACCAACCTCTTTGCAGGCATCGTCAATCGCTAGCAATTCTGCATGAGCGACAGATCGTTGCTCCGTTTCTCGTAAATTATATGCTGAAGCAATAATGCGATCATCTTTGACAATCACTGCACCGATCGGAACTTCACCAATGGATGCAGCTCTCTCTGCTTCATGTATGGCTGCCTTCATAAACTGTTCATCTTTTTGAGCTTGAGCGTGCATAACATGTGCTCCTTTTGAATCGTTTTATCTACTAAATGATTTGGGTAAACTACATGTAATTTCTATTTCTATTATAAGGAGAGAAATCCAAATGAGCAAAGGGCAAAACGAGAATAAGACATCTGTTGCTCTCTTATTAATTGATGTCATTAACACGATGGATTTTAAAGATGCTGAACGACTTGCTCAATACACGGAAGAAACAGCCGACTCCATTGCTTTACTGAAACGAGAAGTTAAAGCAGCTGGAGTTCCTGTCATTTATGTAAATGACAATTATGGCTTGTGGCAGTCTGATTTTAAAAAAGTAATCAACTATGCTGCTTGCGCAAATGGTCAGCATCTCGTTGATCGCCTTGAGCCAGAGGATGATGATTATACCATTGTGAAACCGAAGCATTCTGGGTTCTTTTCTACACCACTCTCTTCCTTATTAAATTACTTAAACGTAACAACATTGATTCTAACAGGATTTGCTGGGAATATCTGCGTGCTCTTCACTGCAAACGATGCTTATATGAGGGAATACGAACTCTACATCCCGTCCGACTGCTGTGCTTCTAACCTTGCAGAAGACAATGAATACGCACTGAAGTTAATGAAGGCGAACTTAAAGGCGAATACTGATCCTTCTACTGAGCTAAACCTGACAACCCTCATTGAACAAGCTATTCAGCGACAAGCAGTAACTTCTTATGATGGATAAAGAAAAACCTCTCTTCTATAGAAGAGAGGTTGGATTTAAGAACTCGTTTGAAAATAAGCTGGGCGCTGCTCGAATGCAGCATTTAAGTACGTTACCATCAGTTTATCATCAAAAAGTTTGCTACCTTTACGCAGACTCTGGCAGTAGCCGTCTCGGAATTCAAGACGATCAATTAAAAACGTATTGCCAAATTCACTGCTTACCGTTACTTCAATCACACGTTCTTTTGCTGTAAAGGCAAGAACCGTGTCATTAATTTGAAAGCGAACTTTCTCGAGATAGTTCGAATGATACAAACACGTCATGCAGCGCACAACTTCATAATAACCACCGTCTGTCGTTACACGCTCCGTTTTGTATCGTT
The DNA here is from genome assembly GCF_001039475.1 of Guptibacillus hwajinpoensis. GTDB lineage: Bacteria > Bacillota > Bacilli > Bacillales > Guptibacillaceae > Guptibacillus > Guptibacillus hwajinpoensis. The sequence continues at coordinate 5,760 of NZ_LELK01000002.1, forward strand.
TTAAATCAGAATCGATATAGAACATAACATCCTGTACTTTTTTCGTCGAAATAGCGAGTTCTACACTCGTACTCAACGACTGGTAGAACCTTTTCTTAATTCCTATTTTGTAGAAAACCAGTGCCATACACCACGTAACAATTAGAACAGGTAATAAGATTGCTAGAATATCTTTTTCAAAAATCGTCCACTCATAGTACCAAATAAGTAAAAGTGCAAATAGCGAGAATAGAATTCCCGCAAAAAACGTCTGAGGGCGATAATCACGAAAATCACCTTCGGCAGTTGAGAGCTCATTATTCAACCATTCAAGCTCATAGAGATCAAAACGCTGTAGTTCTTTTTGTTGCCAGGATGAATCATTCATCCAACTTTCTGAGCGTTTATGATGTAGAAACCCTTTAAAGAAATAATGTAGATGCGAATTTGTTTCCATCTTCCGCTCAATAGTTTGTCTGAAAGCACGGTCATAGAGTCTAGCAATAGCGCTCATGCCTTGAGCAGCTACGACAAGAATAAGCAATAATAAGAAAAGCTGTCCCCACGGGTTGTTTGAGAAAAAAGATTGCATACCATCAACCATGGGAGCAAGCTCAGATTTAAGATTGATTCCAACAGCTCGAAATAGCTCGGCTAAAGCACCTTTCCAATCGTCCAACTTGAAAGCCTCCCAACTCTACATACTCCTTCTATCATATCACCTTTAAGGCCCTTTAGCTTGAATTTTTTAACAATGATTGGCATCAATCGACAAGATCAATGACCCATTTCGTTGCTACTCGTAGAGGGGAATTGTTCATTTCCACAGATAGATGATCGGACCGTTCAAAAAACCTCTATCAATTTCCTTCTTTATCCCGCTTTGCGTTAATTTGACGAGTATCACCATTTTCATTTATTGCTGTTACCTTTAACTGATTAATATAATCCCAATGTCACCGAGTCTACTTTAAGAACAACCTTACGATAGGCTTTTGAATTCTTAACTTGTTTTAAGCCAAGAGTAGTCTTTTCATCAACTCACTCTTCTCTTGGTAAATCAACTATGTCATTCTTTCTCTTTACGTAAAGGCAACTCCTTCTCTACCTCAGCGTACAACAATAAAAAAACCGATGAGCTTTACTCTCATCGGCGCTTTCTTTATTAAGTTGCAGGCACCACTCTATAACAATCTAGGCAAACAATTAATTTTCTTGTATCGTTATTGGTGGTATATGAGAAATAACCACAGCCACTTCTACAATCGATGCGCAATAAAGTGAACACTGTTGGCACAACATTCCCGAATAGTTTCAATGGCATTCCAGTTTCGCAATCGTATAAATAATACTGATCTGGACCCGGTGGAGGTGGAGTCGGAGGTCCACCTTCTAAGGCGAAGTCTAACTCTTCGCTACTACCAGCTGTTAAGAAAATAGCTTCATCGTCAGTTTCATATTCTTCTGCGGATGCGATAATAATATATTCTCCTTCAGCTAAACTGATTGTATAACTTCCATCTGCTAAGGTTTGCACACTCTCTACAATAACATCGTTTCTGCGTGCAGCAATAGTGGCTCCCGCTATTGGTTTCTTTGTTTCGAAACTTGTTACGATACCAGTAAGAGTAGCTGGGTTTTCAACACCCAGTATGAAATTAACAGTCCGATCACTATTAGGTGTTAACGTTATCTCTTTTATATCGGGAGCAAATCCAGGTAATGAGGCAATCATTGTTACCGTTTCAGCTGGTAAATAACCAATGACATATTCACCAGATCTACTTGTTATCCCTTTTCCTACTACATTTCCATTACTATCATAAACCGTAACTCCTACATCGTTGAGAGGATCTCCGTCTACATTTGTTACATTTCCTCGGACAATGGATGGATCGCCAGTTAATATGAAGTTAACTGTTGTTTTTTCACCTGCTACGATGGTCATGGATTTGGCGTTTGTATCACAGCCTAACGAGAGCGCCCTTATCGAATACTTACCTGGCGACAGCCCTTTAATAAAGTAATTTCCATCTTGATCAGTAATTGTATTTGCTATTGGTACGTTAATTTCATTGAGAACGATGACAGATACGCCAGGTACAGCCTCTGAAGTTTTACCGTCCGTCACTCGACCTGTAACTGATCCAGGATTTGATGCTAAAGCGAAATTCACTTCCTCTGTTTGAAGCGGCTCGCCTGTGAATTCTTTTGTAGCTGATTGATAGTTTTCATTTCTTGCGACAACAGTATACTCACCTGGATCAAAACCTTCTATGAGATAATTACCTTGATTATCCGTTTGTACGCTTTGTAGGAAGCCACCACTTGATGTCACTAATCGCACAAGTACCCCCTCAATAGGTAGGCTCGACCCTGCATCAGTAACTGTACCTCTCACGTTAGATTGTAGAGGAAACAATCCCAGATTTTGTACCGTCGTTTGGTCAGGTACTATTTCAATAGAAGCTAAATCGCTCCCCAGGCCAGCTCCAAAGCCAACCACAGTGTAAATAGCAGGAGTAAGTCCTGTAATAGCATACTCCCCATCGGCATTTGTCAGCGTAGAGGCAATGAGTTCACCGTCAGGACTCAGCCATCTTAGTTGAACAAACGCTCCCGATACCCTTTCCTTTGTTTCCTGATTAATCACAATCCCACTGAGGCTTCCGGTCACTGAACTAAGAGCAAAATCTAGTGTAACTTTTTCGTTACTTTCAACGATCGCTCCTTCTAGCTTGCTACCATAACCAGAATGACTAACGATGACTTCATATACACCCGACAGAATATCAGAAGCAAGATACTTTCCGTCAGATTGTGTCATGACATTAGCAACAATCGTCCCCGCTTCATTCATCACTTGAACGTTCGCGTTTGAAATAGGTAACCCAGTATCCTCGTCTGTTATCGTTCCTTCAATACTACCTGGATTAGGAGTTAATGCAATGGACACTTCTGAAGTTTCGTTCGCCACAACATTTACACCCGCTGCACCTGTACCAAATCCATCTCTTGATGCCGTGACAACTAGTGAACCTGGAGGAATATTACCTACACTAAAGTTTCCATTTTCATTAGTAATGCCGTTGGCAACTGTAAGATTAGTAGCATCTTTGACACTAATAGATGCTCCCGCTATCCCTGCTCCAGTCTCCATATTTGTTACTTTCCCGCCTACTGTACCAGCATTGGCGAATAAGGTAATCGTTAATTCGCTTACTTCTCCAGCCACAACACTCACTGGTACGACTTTCGATTGGTAGCCATTAGCACTGATACTAACAAGATATTGACCCGGGGGTAAATCGCTAAAGCTAAACTCACAGTCAGGTGAAGCAACAGTAGATTGCAGTAATAATCCTTTAGCATCTAACAGTCTTACGCCTACGCTATCTGAATTAATCCGGTGTCCTAGATCATCTTGAAGCTTACCAAATACTGATCCAGTCGATCTTTGAAGCGATAAATTAACAATAGTTGTTTCATCTGGTAGGACAATGGCACCGGCAGTTTTCCTTGCATAAGACGATTTAAATACGGATACTGTATAACTTCCTTGCTTCAAGCGATTGACTAGATAATTCCCACCAGTGTCTGTTGCAGTTGTAGCAACAACTTGACCGTTACTATCAAGCAAATTGATATTAGCACCTACGACAGGGTCTCCAGTATTCTCGTCAACAATCATACCAGACACATTACCTGGATTAAGTTGAAGTACAAAATTGGCAGTGCGATTTTCATTTGCTACTAGTGTCGCTCCAGTCGTTGTAGAAGCGCCTACCCCTGAACCTGATGCACCTGGTGCTGAAGCTAATATTGTATAAGTTCCTGGCCTCAAACCTCCAATTGAATAAAAGCCGTTTTGATCAACAGCAACAATTCCTATGACAACACCATTTACATCGATTATTTTGACAACCGCATTTTTAAAAGGCAAACCATTTTCGTCTAAGACCGTACCAGAAAGGCTAGCTGAATTACTTGTTAATAAAAGATTTGTGGTGGTCGTTGCGTTTGACACTACTGTACTACCGGTCGAATTCTCTGTGTAATCAACCGCATTAGCCACAATCGAGTATGTGCCAGGTACAAGTCCAGAGATCGTATATTCTCCCAATCCATTGGTTGTAGCCGTCGCCACTGGCACAATATCCTGTGCTACATAGGCAGTAACTTCTGCACCAACTAGACGTGTATTGGTTTCTGCATCTCGGATCGTTCCAGTAATAGAACCAGGGTTTGGGTCTAACCCAAAATTCACGACCTCAACATTTCCTGAAGTGACAATAACCCCAACTTCTTGAGTCTGATAATCAGAGCTTCTAGTCACTACTCTGAATTGAAGGGCAGCAAGACTAGTAAACTGATAAAATCCATCCTGATCTGTGTTTGTTGTGAAAACCAATACGCCGTCACCATTAAATAAATCCACCGTTATTCCCGATAATACATCTCCGGTGTTAGCATTTGTAATCGTTCCTTGAATAGCGCCTGGGTCAGGTAATAATTTAATATCGACAGTTTTGGATTCCCCCCTACCAACATCAGTTGTTGCTTCTGCAGCACCAAATCCTTCAGCGAATGAAACGATTGTGTACGTACTTGCAGCTAGGGTATTAACGATATATTCTCCATTAGAATCTGTGACAGTTGTAGCTACGATTGGTCCACTCGGAGATTGTTCGTGAATTATTATTGTACTTCCAACGATCGGATCACCTGTATTGAAGTTTGTAATTCTCCCTTTAATCGTACTTGGAATAGGTGATAACGCAAAGCTCAACACTGAGGTTTCATTTGGAAGTATGCTAAAACTAGCTGTGCGACTTGTAAATCCTTCTGAAGCTGCAACGGCCTGATAATTTCCGGGATTTAGTCCATCAGTAAGGAAGAGCCCAGAGTCATTTGACGTGAGTGTTGCAATTTGCTCTCCGTTCTCATCGATTATGGTAATAGCCCCTGAAATTGCTTCGCCAGTATCAACATTAGTTAGATAACCTGTTAAGAATCCTAAGCTCTCATCCATTGCAATATTGACTGTTTTTACTTCTCCAGGATTAACTACTGTAGTTAGCGCTCTTGCTCCGAAATTCGTCGCACTTGCGCTTACTACTACAGTGCCGGCCGGGATGTTCTCTACAATATATTCTCCATTCAAACCCGAGATAGAATTTGCAATTGGAATACCTTCCGAAGTTGTAAATGTTAGTACAGCCCCGTTAATACCTTCACCAGTAGCAGTATTGGTTACGACCCCTGAAATAGTCGCTGGTAATAATTGAAGTGGAATCGTAACATTCTCCGTAGTTCCAGCTATAACATTAGCACTGATCGTATTAGCAGAATAATTGGGAGCCGTCGCACTAACCTTATATTGATCAGGATTCAGGGCCTGGATCGTAAACGTTCCGTCTGAATTTGCTACAAGCGTTTGTAGCAAAGACCCACTACCACTAAACAATTTAATACCTATATTATCGCCTGTGATGGGATCGCCATTACCATCTACTACTGAACCTGTTATATTTCCTACAAGACTTTCAAGAATAATGTTGGCGACAGTATTTTGATTGCTAGTAACAATTGCTCCTACAAATTCGGTAGAGAAGTCTGGTGCTGTTGCAACGACCGTATAAGAACCTGGGGCAATGCCACCTACTAGAAACTCACCAAACTCATTCGTTGTTATCGTTCTAACTTGCTGGTTGTCAAAAGTACGAATAATCACTGTAGCCCCTGAGATCGGATCGCCTAACGTATCAGTTATTTGCCCAACAATTGTTCCTGGATCTGGAATCAAAATAAAATCCGCGTCCGTTACAGTTTGGCCAGGATTTAATGTGATCCCGCCTGTAGTAGAACCGAAATTCGGAGCACTTATGATGACTGTAAATGATCCTGGAGGTAGGTTACCAATAGCGTACTGTCCATTCTGATTAGTTGTACCAGCGCTTAAAGCACTACCGTTTGCATCAATGATTTGGATTGTTGCATTGGAAATCGGTGTACCATCTGGATCAGAAATTACACCGCTAATTTCGGATGGATTTGGTTCAATTGTTAAAGTCACGGGTGTTATTTCATCGGCAACAACTGTAGCTCCAGCACTTGATATGCGGTAATTAGTTGCAGTAGCGGTAAGAATATACTGTCCTGGTAGAAGGTTATCGAAATTAAATTCACCATTTGAATTAACGAGCGTTGATGCAATAAATAGACCATCAGCAGTTGAGAGCGTGACCTGAGTTGCATCGATCACTGGACTGACAGAACCTGAAATGCCACCTGGATTACTCTGCAAACTTTGATTAACGACAGTTGTTTCATTCGGTTCAACAATCGCACCAACTGATGACGATTGAAATCCTGATGCAATAGCTGTCACCGTATAATTACCTGGTGCAAGACCGTTAAATACATACGTCCCGTTTGAATCGGTTAGAATCGTTCCTACCAAATTCCCTTGTTCATCAATCATTTTCACTGACACGTTGCCAAGTAGGTTTCCAGCACTATCTGTTATCGTTCCGCTAATAATACCAGGTGCTAGTGTTAGTACTACATCTACTACACTCGTATCTCCTGGTGTGAGAAACGCAGTAGCTGAGTTCGTCTGAAAATCAGTCGCGCTAACCACAATGCTATATGTTCCGGGTGTTAAATTTGTTACTTCATATTGGCCGTCAAGGTTAGTAAACGTTGTCGTTACGGTCGTTCCTGTTAAATCTACAACCCGCACTTCAATCATTGAGCCAGTAATAGGCAAACCGTCTGCTGAGTTAATAATAGTACCTGAAACACTTGAAGGATTTGGATTCAACGTAAAGTTGGTAATAGTGGTTTGATCAGATAAAATCGTTACTCCTTTTAGTTGACTTTGAAAATCTTCAGCTTGTGCAATAACAGTGTAGTTACCGGCCGCCAAACCTAGAGCTGTATATTCTCCCTGATCGTTTGTAATCGCTTGAGTGATAATCGCATCGGTACGATCGTCACGGACGTTGATAACAGCGCCTGGAATTGGGTCGCCCCCCGATGAAAGAACTGTGCCAGTCAAATCCCCTGGATTCGGAAGTAAAGCGACATTAGCGATAGAGATTTCATTGGCAACAACGGAGGCTCCTATCGTTTCAGTGGAGAATCCCATTTTTGATGCATTGATTGTATAAAATCCTGGACTAAGGTTGTTAATGCGGTACAACCCATTATTATCCGATGTAGCAGTAGCAATGTGAACATTGTTGAAGAAAACTTCTATTATTGCTCCAGATAACGTATTTCCATTGCTATCCGTTATCGTGCCAGTGATTCCACCAACAAGTTGATCTAGTTCAACGTTCAGTTCAGTCGTTTGGTTAGATAAGATTTTCGTTCCAACTGTTAATGAGCCATATCCTTCACTCACGAATGTAACGTTGTAAATTCCAGGTGGAAGATTGTTAATTTCGTATAAGCCACTTCCATTGGTCAAAGCCTGAGCAACTGTCACCCCGCGCTCGTCTGTTACCTGAATGGTTGTGTCTGGAAGAGGATCCAATGTTGAAGAATCCCTTACGACTCCTGAGAGAGAACCCGGATTCGAACCCAGCTCAACGTTTATTGTTTTCGTTTCTCCTGCGGTTAAGTTGAATCCCAATACTGTAGTTCTAAAAAGATCTTTCGATACTCTTAATTGATAACTCCCCGGTGCTAAATCGTTTATTGTATACTCTCCTGATGGTAATGTGAGCGTTCTTGCAACTACCATTCCAGCTACATTAAGCACTTCTACTAAGGCTTCGTTTATTGGATCGCCTGAAGTGTTTGTTACGCTTCCCTGTACATTTCCTGGGTTAGGTTCTAGCACGAAGTTCACTGTTGAAGTATCGTTCGACTCTACGATGACTCCCTCTTCAGCTGATTGGAAACCTGAAGCACTGACAGTAAGAGTGTAGGAACCTGCTTTAATCGAAGGAAAAGTATAAGCACCACTAGCATTTGTAGTTTGTTCATCTAAAACATTACCAGCTGAATCAATAAGTAGGAGGGTAGCATTATTAATAGCACCTCCACTAGAGTTTGTAACAGTACCATCAATATTTCCTAGTAGTTCTGTTAAGAAGACATCTTTTCTAGTAATAGAACCTGAATTAATCGTCAATGACTGTATGTTTGTAATGAAGTCTGGCTTTGAAAATTCGATCGTATACGAACCTGGTGATATTTCAGTAAGTGAATATTCTCCGCTAGCATTGGTTGTTGTGACTCCAATCGTAGTCGTACCATCTTTTAGTTCAACAACAACGTCAGCTAAGGTAAGACCATTTGAGTGGTTTTTAACAACCCCTACAACCCCTCCGGTACTTGTTACATTGATCTTAGTCGTTATGATGTCTGTTTTTAAACGAGAGCCTGTACCTCGATCTGTACCGATAGCCTTCGCTGTTTCCAGTACTCGTTCACCCGCTGTATTAAAAAAACCACTAACTTCAAAATCCAATACAGCTGTACCACCAGGCGATAGATTTCCAATCTCCCAACTTAATGTATTCGTATGTTGATTGAACACTGGATTACCTGTAGAGGAATTACTTATTGAGAAGTGACTTAATAAATCAAATTTTATTACATCATTAAGTTTGACTGTTGCAGCTTCACTTTTCCCTGTATTTTCAACAATAAGACGAGCGTTGTAAGCTGCCTCATCTCCCGCCTTTACTGTAGTCGGTCCACTCAATAGTATTTTTTGAAGTTCGAGCTTTGCTTTTACATCTACATCTTCTATTGAGATCGGATCAGAAAATGCGTCTGTAAACTGAAACCCCTCAGAGAATTTTAAGGAATCCTTATTGTAGTTGTTCGCATTCGTAGAGGTGAAGGAGATAAGCTGTAGCGGTGTTTGTTCAGTGATATTCAAGAAATCAAATAGCGTAACTGCTGGTATAAAGAAATCTAGAAAGACATTGTCATTTCCACCAAAGGTTGTATTGGCTGGTGTAACTCTAGCTATGTCAGTGTTAATGATCGGCTGTGAGAAATTAGGAGCACCCTTACCATTCGTTCCCTCAGCAGGATCATTCCAAGAATTCACTTCTTGCTCCGTATTTTCAATAAGAACAAGATTACCACTTAACCCATCAACCGCTAGCAACCATTGGTATGTTCCTGCCTGACCTCCAGTATGAAAGAGCACACCCCATGAGAAATTCTGAAAACCTGTTTTTTGCCTATTACGTGGATCTTCATTTAGTCGTAGCCGAAAATAGACATTCTCCCCGTCGTAGGCTAATCCAAATGAAGAATGAGACTGATCGCCAACCAAATCTACCGCAGCAGGCGATTCATCATTACTAACATCAAAATAAACACGTGAACCTAAAGGTACAGATGTGTATTGAATTTCGTTTGGAATAGACATTTTTCCCCTCCTTTTAATACATTCTCTATAGATGTATGTCCTATTAAGAAGGATTGTTGGTTTAGATACCCATGAAATACAGAAAAATCCATGTTTGTCATGTAGTAAACAAGCCTGTTTTCTTTATGAATCTAGTACTATGCTGAAAATCTTTTAATGGTATAGAACTTTTGGGTTTAAAGTCTGGCTTAATAGCCTATCGAACAAATAAAGCACCCGAACAATGTTGTATTGTTCGGGTGCTTATTCATAGCATATAGTTATTCATTAATTTAAATGTCATTGGTGGCCCCGAGAGGAATCGAACCTCCGACCTGCGGTTTAGGAAACCGTTGCTCTATCCCCTGAGCTACGGGGCCGAATGTGTCATATTATACAGTAAAATACTTAAAAGCAAAAGAGTATTGAACGATAATAATTGCGTGGTCGTTAGACCACGCCTCCGATCATTTCCCCTAATAAACTATTCTGTTACCCAGCTTTGCATATAGTTTGGATCTTCATACTGGTGTACCTGTTCTATAACTTTGAGCGGACGAAAGGTATCAACCATAACTGCAAGCTCTAGCGTTTCTTTTTTGCCGATGCTTGCTTCGATCTTTCCTGGGTGCGGACCGTGTGGAATACCTGATGGGTGTAGAGTAATTGAAGCTTCCTCAATACCTTTACGACTCATAAAGTTTCCCTCTACATAATAGAGTACTTCATCGCTGTCGACATTACTATGAAAATAAGGTGCTGGAATCGACTCTGGATGGTAATCATACAGCCTCGGTACAAATGAACACACTACAAAGTTATTACCTTCAAACGTTTGGTGCACAGGAGGTGGCTGATGAACACGTCCTGTAATCGGTTCAAAATCATTGATGTTAAACTTCCAAGGATAAAGGTAACCGTCCCACCCGACCACATCGAGTGGATGATGATTGAATACGTGACGATGGAGGGCTCCTCTCGTTTTCGTCACTACTTCAAAATCACCTTTTTGATCATAAGAGACGAGGCGATCTGGTCCACTAATATCTCGTTCGCAAAATGGGCTATGTTCCATTAGCTGACCATATTCATTCCGATACCGTCGGGGTGTTGTAATCGCACTTGTTGCTTCAATAACGAGCCAGCGATTATCTACTCCTTCAGGAATAACACGATAGATCGTACCTATTGGCATTAGGATATAATCTCCAGGACCATACGTCATCTCTCCAAACATCGTTTCAATTCGTCCAGTACCATGATGCACGAAGAAAAGCTCATCACCGTCACCATTTCGGTAAAAGCAGTCCATCTTTTCAGTAGGGTTTACGATACCTAGTAGAACATCTTCATTCCCCAGGAAATAACAACGATCGACAACCGCATCTCCTTTTGTGTCACATTGTGCGCTTCGAAAATGGCGGTGTCGAAGGGCACTACTTGTTTCATACTCAGGCAATACACTTTTGAGATAGGCTGCTTCTTTAACTGCAGTTGGGAAATGATGATGATATAGAATGGATTGAACACCTGAAAAACCTTTTGTCCCCATTACCTGTTCACGATAAAGCGAACCATCTTTTTTCTTGAAAATGGTATGGCGCTTATGTGGTATCTCACCCATTCTCTTATAAAAGACCATCCTCTTCCTCCTCTCCTATCATATTCGAAAGAGTTCCAAGGGAATCAATCGAGAGATTTACCTTGTCGCCTGGAACGAGCCAGTCGCGCTCCATCTGTTCGAGAATACAACCGCTGCCGACTGTACCCGAACCAATCACTTCACCAGGGTATAACGTTACATTTTTAGAAGCCTGTGCAATGATCTCACTAAATGAATAATGCATGTCTTTCGCATTTCCCAAGGAATAACGCTCTCCGTTAACAAATCCCTCCATCTTAAGATCGAGGCGACCATTTTCTAGCGGAAGCTCGTCTTTTGTAACGAGAAATGGCCCAAATGAAGTAGCAAAATCTTTTCCTTTTGCAGGACCAAGACCAACTTTCATTTCTTTTGCTTGAAGATCACGGGCGCTCCAATCGTTCATAACCATAAACCCGAAGATATACTCAGTTGCCTGATGAGCTTTAATATTTCGACCTTCTTTTCCAATTACGCATGCAAGTTCAAGTTCATAATCTAGCTTCTCACATGAACGCGGGCGGTGAATAATACTATCAGGTCCTTTTACTGCCATATGATTGGAGAAATAAAACACAGGTAGCTCATACCATTCTGAAACAACGCCAAGTCCTCTTTGACCTCTCGCACTTACTACGTGCTCCTCAAAGGCGTAAAAGTCTCTTATACTTACAGGACGTGGAAGAGGGGCATGTAGAATAACATCACCTAACTCATATCCAGATGTAGGTAAGTCGTTAATGGCTGTTTTATAGTGATCAAAGTCTCGTATGATATCAATCAGTTCCTTTGGAATCACTCCATTCGATGATTGATGCAAACTAACGACCTGATCATCTTTAACGATACCTGCTTGTATTCTCCCATCTACTTCAAATGTAACGAATTTCAACGCTCTCAGCTCTTTTCATTAGCCGTTGTTTTTCGAATCAGTGTAAACGTATCTGCTGTTGCACGAGAGTATTCTTGACCCGCCAAGCGCCCAACAGGACTCAGCTTCTTTGTATTGATTCTCCCATCTTCGTACAATTCGTCACGCACGTGTACCATCACAACTTTTCCAATAACCAAACTTCCAGATCCTTCGTGATTGCCAAATTCAACGATTTGATCAAGCGTGCATTCAAGTTGAACATCACTTTCTTTCACCCGAGGTGGGCTAATAAGCTCACTCAGCTCTTTCGTAAGTCCAGAAGTGAGAAACTCATCTGTTCCTTTTGCATATGGGGTAGCACACTCATTCATTTGTTCAGCAATTTTTTCACTAACAATATTTATTACAAACTCCTTCGTTTCTTCAATATTGAGAAGGGTATCTTTTTTGTCACCTTCACCTGCTTTCCGCATCGGGGCGAAACATACCATCATTGGATCTGCACAGATTCCAGTGAAGAAACTAAAAGGTGCTAGATTAACATCACCGCTACGATCCATCGTTGAAACAAAGGCAATTGGACGAGGGACAACTGATCCAATTAATAACTTATAAGCTTCCTTCCATGCTAATGTATCTGGTTGAACTTTCATGCGATGGGCAACTCCTTCATAAGTATGATGATGCTATCTTCTATAAGTTGCCTCGACGTTCCTGCTCCCGCTCAATTGCTTGAAATAAAGCTTTAAAGTTACCTTCACCGAAGCCTTTTGCTCCTTTTCGTTGAATAATTTCAATGAAAAGGGTCGGGCGATCGACAACAGGTTTCGCGAATATTTGAAGAAGATACCCTTCATCATCGCTATCCACTAATATTTTCAACTCACGAAGTTTACTAATCTCCTCGTCGATTTCTCCTACTCGCTCCGTCAATTCTTCATAATACTCATCTGGTGTTTCAAGAAACTCAACGCCTCCATCGCGCAGCTTACCAACGGTATCAACAATGTCATTTGTCAGTACGGCAATATGTTGAACACCTGGCCCATTATAATAATCGAGGTATTCTTGAATTTGTGATTTACGCTTTCCATTTGCTGGTTCGTTAATAGGAAATTTAATACGACCACCGTTATGCATCACTTTAGACATTAAAGCAGAATACTCTGTGCTAATGTCTTCATCATCAAAGTGAATCATTTGCTTAAAGCCCATAACGTTCTCATAATAAGAAACCCATTCTTCCATTGATTCAACATTGCCGACGCAGTGATCAATCCCAATTAATCCAGTTTCCTCCGATGGAATTGTTCCTTCGTACTTTTTATATCCTGGTAGAAAAAGTCCAGGGTAGTTCTTCCGTTCAACAAGTGTGTGAATCGTATCACCATACGTCCCAATAACCGCCATTTTCACAATTCCATGTTCATCCTTATACTCTTTCGGTGGACTAAGTTCAATTGCACCGCGTTTAGAAGCTTCTTTGTAAGCCCTTTCAACATCATCCACAGTAAGAGCAATATCCTTCACACCGTCTCCGTGTAATTTAACAAACTCTGCAATTGGATGATCATTAGACAGTGCACCCGAAAGAACTAGTCGAATATTGTTTTGCTGCAAAACATAAGAAACCTTCCCCCGATCGCCTGTTTCTAGACCTGAATAAGCAACGGGTTTAAAACCAAACGCCTTACAAAAATAATGACTCGCTTGCTTTGCATTACCAACATAAAGCTCCAAATAATCGACATCACGAACGGGGAAAAAATCAGCGGTATCCTGTTGATTCTGATTCAACATCTGTTCCTGCATAATGATCCCTCCAAATTTAGTTTGTCACTCAGCTTAAACGTATAGTTTTTTACATTTCCTTTCAAGAGTCCTTATTAAAGCCATAACGCTTCTATGTAATAAAAAGCGGAAGCGCCCGTTTAGCCTCGACAGACACTGGAGCCTTTCAAATTGAACACGGTTTTTGTGTTTGAGTTGAATGGTGAAGTGACCGAGAGGCTGGGCGCTGCAGCTGGATTAAAAAAAGCGAAAGCGCCCGTTTAGGGATAAAAGTATGCAGTATAACAAAAGGAGCGAGAAATTTTGTAGATTAGTATGAATTGTATAGACTAAGTAGCAGATAAATAAGTTGTGATTTGATGAGAACCGATCATTCCACTCCTTTCCATCTGTCACATCCGCCTTAATGACAGGGATCAAACAGGCAGGCTTTATTTACCTCTAACTTGCATGTTTTAACCCTGTCAACAGTCCTAGGTCTATGCTACAATAAGCTTTGTCTATTAAAAGATAAGTAAGGTCTGCTATAGAAACGACGGAGGAGGATACGTATGAACCAGACCCCATTTATTGCCGTCGAAGGCCCAATCGGTGTTGGAAAGACTTCTCTATCGCGAGCACTCTCTGCTCATTACCAATTTGAGCTTTTTCAAGAAATCGTAGAAGAGAATCCATTTCTAGGTAAGTTTTACGATGACATTGAAGAGTGGAGCTTCCAAACCGAGATGTTTTTTCTCAGCCATCGATATAAACAATTAGAAGAGATGGATAAGAAATATCTATCAAATCAGCTTCCTGTTATTTCTGATTACCACATTTTTAAGAATAAAATTTTCGCCCAACAAACGCTCAGTGACAAGCACTTTTCTAAATACATGAAGATTTACGACATCTTAACCGAGGGAATGCCTGAACCGAACGTAATCATTTATTTAAATGCTAGCCTTGAAACGCTATTAAATCGTATCTCCCAAAGAGGAAGACAGATTGAGAAGAGCATCGATCCTGCTTATCTTGAACGCCTTTCTTCTGATTATGAACGATTTATGCAGGAGTTCGAAGCACACCATCCGGATATTCCAGTGCTGCGTTTCAATGGAGACGAGATGGATTTTGTGTCGAATCAGCAGGATTTGCACACGATCTTCAAAACCCTCGAACAAACATTGAAAGAAGGAGACCCTGTTAAATGAACCTCAGAGAGAAATACAACATCCCGCAAGACGCCGTTATTACCATTGCAGGCACAGTAGGAGTAGGGAAATCTACGATTACCAATGCACTAGCAAATGCGCTACAGTTTAGAACGTCACTAGAAAAAGTCGACAATAACCCCTACCTTGAAAAGTTCTATAACGACTTTTCTCGCTGGAGCTTCCACTTGCAAATCTATTTTCTTGCAGAACGCTTTAAGGAACAGAAAAGAATGTTTGAATATGGAGGCGGATTTGTACAAGATCGCTCCATTTATGAAGATACAGGCATTTTCGCGAAGATGCATTACGAAAAAGGAACAATGTCGAGCGTCGATTACGACACGTACACAAACCTTTTTCAATCAATGGTGATGACACCTTTCTTCCCACATCCTGACTTAATGATCTACCTTGAAGGATCATTTGATGATGTAGTGGGTCGCATTAAGGAACGCGGACGTCCAATGGAGCAACAAACGCCAACAGTTTACTGGGAAGAGATGTACCAGCGATATACAAACTGGATTGACAGCTTTAATGCGTGTCCAATCCTTCGTTTAAACATTAATGAGTATGATCTCGTCAATGATCCCTCTTCTGTAGAACTTATCTTAAAGCGCATAGAGCAGAAGTTCCATCAGATTCCTTCATTAAGTAGATCCTAATAAAAAAAGCTATCCATCTAGGATAGCTTTTTTTGATACGCTAATTTTTGAACATAAAAAAGACCACTGTCGGCGATGACAGTGGTCAGATATAATCTCCAAATTATATGCGCGTTGGTTATTAATTAGTAAATGGAGGAGGAAGAGGGATTCGAACCCCCGCGGGCGATTAAGCCCCTGTCGGTTTTCAAGACCGATCCCTTCAGCCAGACTTGGGTATTCCTCCGTGTTATTAAGTTATTAACTAACTGCGACAAGTAATATAATATCACCGTCTTAAAATAATGTCAACGATATCTCAAAACTTTTTTAAAAGAATTTGATTTACTTTATACGTCGCTCAGATCAACCTCTCTCACTATACACTACTGCATCTTAAAAATAAAGAGCAGAGAAGGTTCTCTGCTCTTTAGATCATTATTTAATAACTTCACGGCCACCCATATATGGACGTAATACTTCTGGTACGATAACAGAACCGTCTTCCTGCTGATAATTCTCAAGGATTGCCGCAACAGTTCTTCCGATCGCAAGCCCTGATCCGTTCAATGTATGAAGGAATTCTGGCTTCCCGTTTTTCTCTCTACGGAAACGAATGCCTGCTCGACGTGCCTGGAAATCTTCAAAGTTACTGCAAGAAGAAATTTCCCGATACGTTCCATAGCTTGGAATCCAAACTTCAATGTCGTATTTCTTAGCTGCTGTAAAGCCAAGATCTCCCGTACACATGCTCATCACGCGATAAGGTAATTCCAGTAGTTGAAGCACCTTCTCAGCATGTCCAGTTAGTTTCTCAAGTTCATCATAAGAATCTTCTGGCTTTACAAAGCGTACGAGCTCTACCTTGTTAAACTGATGCTGACGGATTAACCCACGCGTATCTCGTCCTGCAGATCCCGCTTCAGAACGGAAACACGCACTAAAAGCTGTGTAAGCAAGTGGTAGGTCTTCCGCATCCATAATTTCATCACGGTGGAAGTTTGTCACTGGTACTTCTGCTGTAGGGATTAAGAAATAATCTTCTTCGCGAATTTTGAAAGCATCTTCCTCAAACTTAGGTAGCTGACCAGTACCAGTCATACTTTCACGATTCACAAGGTATGGAGGAAGAATTTCTTCATATCCATGCTCAGATTCATGAAGATCCATCATGAAGTTAATCAGAGAACGTTCTAGACGTGCTCCTGCTCCTTTATAGAAAGCAAATCGGCTTCCTGTAACTTTTGCAGCACGTTCGAAGTTAATGATGTTAAGATCTGTCGCAATATCCCAGTGCGGTTTCGCCTCGTAAGTGAAATCCTTTCTCTCACCCCACGTACGAACTTCAATATTATCTTCTTCTGTTTCACCAACTGGAACGCTCTCATGGGGGATGTTTGGAATTTGAAGAAGAATTTGCTCAAGTTCTGTTTCAACAGTGCGCAGTTCTTCGTCAATCGTCTTAATCTTATCGCCTACTTCACGCATCTCAGTAATTAAGTGATCCGCATCCTTTTTTTCACGTTTAAAGACAGCAACATTCTTAGAAACTTCATTACGCTGTCCTTTTAACTGCTCAGTCTCTGCAATAAGATCTCTTCTGCGCTGATCCAGTTCTTCAAAACGATCAAGACCTACTAAATCTTCTCCACGCTTAGATAACTTCATTTTCACTTCTTCAAAATTCTTACGCAAATACTTTAAATCGATCATGCTTATTCCTCCTTTTTTAGAATGATAAACGAGTTAACGGACAAATCTTGGGTATAGGCTAGATGTTTATGAATGACTTTTTCGTAAACATTGTTGCTTTAGCAATAAGAGTAGTGGTTGATTTCCGCTCCAGGATGCTCGCTTTCCGCGGGGCGGGCGATGAGCCTCCTCGTCGCTACGCGCCTGTGGGGTCTCACCTGTCCCGCTCATCCCGCAGGAGTCGAGCACCTTCCGCTCCAATCAACTTAGATGTGCGGCTATTTAAAATCCCTTTTCAAAAACAATAATCTTTTAGAAAAGAGTCTTTTTGAATACAAAAAAGCCCCCGTCCCTATAAAGGGACGAGAGCTACCCGCGTTGCCACCCTGATTGCAGACAATTGCCTGCCTCTTAACAGAATAACGGTCTGCTCCGAGAAAGCGTACTTCATTCAGCTTTCTACTCAGGGATGGATTCACAGGGCTCAATGATCGATTCACACCATACATCGACTCTCTTGGCATTGAACATCTATTACTATTTCCCGTCAACGTTTTCGTTTATCATTCGTTTCAGGCAGAGATTGTATACTCTGCTACTTGGTACGTTATAATTTACACGAAAAGTTACTTCGTTGCAAGTCCTTCTTTCTTAAATTCAAGAACCATATCAATAAATAGTTGATGCATACGATCATCATCTGTTAATTCTGGATGGAAAGCACATGCGAGGAAACGTCCATCTCGTGCAGCTACAATTTTGTCGTTAAATGTAGCAAGCACTTCGACATTTTCTCCTACTTCTTCAATATATGGAGCACGAATAAACACACCAATAAAGTCTTCATCCAACCCTTTAACAGGTAATGGGGCTTCAAAGCTTTCACGCTGACGGCCAAAAGCGTTACGCTTAGCCGTTACATCCATTACGCCAATATGAGATCCTTCAAGTCCCTCAATACGTTCTGAAAGAAGAATAAGCCCTGCACAAGTACCAAAGATAGGCTTTTCAGCCGCAAACGCTTTTAACGGCTCAAGAAATCCATATTGATCAATTAATCGACGCATCGTTGTACTTTCTCCACCTGGCAACACAAGACCATCTAGATCCTCAAGCTGCTCAATGCGCTTTACAACTACAATTTCAGCTTCTTTTGTTTCAAGTGCTTTCACATGTTCACGGATTGCTCCTTGCAGTCCAAGGACACCGACTTTCACCATAATGCTCTCGACTCCTTATATCTAATCTAAGCAAGACCCCCACCTTATATTGCTCAGGTGGGGGATCAATGTTTTTTACCAGCCGCGCTCTTGCATACGCTCTGTTGGCTTAAGTGAAGAAATCTCAATACCTGGCATTGCGATTCCAAGGTTCTTAGAGATTTTTGCAATCAATTCATAATCCTGATAGTGAGTTGTTGCTTCTACGATCGCTTTAGCAAACTTCTCAGGGTTATCAGATTTGAAAATACCAGAACCAACGAATACGCCGTCAGAACCAAGTTCCATCATTAGTGCTGCATCTGCAGGAGTTGCGATGCCGCCAGCAGCGAAGTTTACAACTGGAAGACGTCCAAGCTCTTTAATTTGAAGAAGAAGCTCGAAAGGCGCCTGAAGGTTTTTCGCTTCTGTCATTAGTTCATCTTCAGACATGCTTGAAATTTTACGAATTTGGGATTGAATAAGACGCTGATGACGCACAGCTTCAACAACGTTACCTGTTCCAGGTTCACCCTTTGTACGAAGCATTGCAGCACCTTCACCTACGCGACGCAGTGCTTCACCAAGGTTACGTGCACCACATACGAAAGGAACAGTGTACTTGCGCTTATCAAGGTGATACTCTTCGTCAACAGGAGTTAATACTTCACTCTCATCGATGTAGTCTACTCCCATTGATTCAAGAACACGCGCTTCCACAATATGTCCGATTCGGCATTTTGCCATAACTGGAATAGAAACAGCATTCACGACTTCCTCTACAATAGTAGGATCAGCCATACGTGCTACGCCACCTGCTGCACGAATATCAGAAGGAACGCGTTCTAGCGCCATGACTGCTACTGCGCCAGCTTCCTCTGCAATCTTTGCCTGTTCTGCATTGATAACGTCCATGATGACGCCGCCTTTTTGCATTTCAGCCATACCACGTTTTACACGATCTGTACCTGTTTGTTGATTCATCTATATTCCTCCCATATCTATAGTAGAAAACAATTTCTGCTTACACTTCTCTATCAAACGCCTTTATTGTAACATTTTTTGAGGACTTGTCCTATTACATGTTCGTTGATTTCACAAAAGATTTTAAAAAAATACTCCCCGATTGGATAGTCGAAGAGTATTTTTTCCATTATTGTTTGATTTTATTAACTAAATAATCCTTTTACTGCATCCGCTGCACTCGTCCAGATTCCTCCGAAGAACCCACCAATCGCACGCATCGATAGCGTAAACCAGCCAGCTTTTTCAACAGAATCAGTTGCTACAAGTGGAACAGATGAACCCTTGTCACCTGTTATATAGCCAAAGTTTTCACCAGTTGATTTTAAGACAACTTTACCAACTTGATCTCCTTCTTTAATCGGTGCAGTCAATTCTCCATCATCTGTTAGAAGAGATTTATCTAATTCATAGCCGATTTCATAAGGGGACTCTGTACCTTTTTCAGCCACGACACTAAATGTTTCACCAGCAGCAACGGAAACTTCTTTATCTTTCCCTTTTACCACATCAACTGTTGAATCCTTCTTTACCTTATCGCCTTTTTGCACAAATGCTTGCGATTCAAAATTATCAAATCCAAAATTAAGTAACTTTGAAGCTTCTCTAAAGCGAGCCTCATGCGATTCTGTCTTCATTACGACCGTGATCAGTCTAAGATCTCCTTGTTTCGCAGTTCCTGTAAAGGCGGAGCCAGCAAGATCTGTTGTGCCTGTCTTAAGTCCATCAATACCTGTTACTTTATACTTATCTGCATAAACAAGTGACGGAAGTAGCCAGTTCCAGTTTTCCATATTTATTGCATCAGAAGTTCCTTCACGGAACGTTTTCTTTGCAATACTTGCTGTATCCAATACTTCTGGATAATCTTTTATTAAGGTATAAGCAAGAAGTCCAGTAGAACGTGCAGACATCATATTTTCTTCTTCAGGTCCGCCAGCAGGATGGTTTCCAACTAGATCTCTGTTATTTAGCCCTGAGCTATTTACAAATTTATATTCCGTCATACCCATTTCTTTTGCTTTTGCATTCATCATTTCTACGAACTTTGTTTCACTTCCGGCCAGATGCTCTGCAAGGGCCATAGTTGCCGCATTTGCAGAATAAATCGCCATAGCTTCATACAATTCTTTTACTGTATATTTTTCATCTACACGAAGTGGCACATTTGAAAGAGAACGGTTTTGGGAGAGCTTATGTATAGTCTCGCTGATGGAAACCTTGTCATCCCACGCAATTTCGTTTTTGCTAATTGCTTCAAGTAATAAATATTCCGACATCATTTTTGTCATACTTGCAGGTGAAAGCGTTAATTCAGGATCTTTTTGATATAGAATCTTACCCGAATTCGCGTCAATTAAGATCGCTGCTTCTGCATTGATTTCTGGCGCTTCTGCAGCCGTTGCAGTACTGCCTCCACCAAATGTATCTGCTAATAGTAATACAAACGCCATAGTTACGATCATGGCTTTTAAACCAAGGTTTTTCAACCCCTACACCTCCAAATAAGTCTCACATAACCGCTATTCTATCACACCTAAAATTAAAAAAATAGATAGAGGAAGCCCCCCTATCTACTTTTCGCATGTATTGATCTATTTTTGTCACAGACACTTCTAATCTTCAGTCAAAAGTACTATTAAACCGAATAGTTTGGTGCTTCTTTCGTCACCTGAACATCGTGTGGATGACTCTCACGTAGACCTGCACCTGTAATGCGAACAAACTGACTGTCTTCACGTAGTGAATTAAGTGTTCTTGTTCCACAATAGCCCATACCTGAACGTAGTCCACCGATTAACTGATGAATTGTATCGCTTAGTGGTCCTTTATAAGGTACTCTGCCTTCAATTCCTTCAGGAACGAGCTTAGACATATTTTCCTGGAAATAACGATCTTTACTGCCTTTTTCCATTGCACCAATTGAGCCCATACCACGATAGACTTTGAATTGACGACCCTGGTAAATTTCGCGCTCACCTGGACTTTCATCTACGCCTGCAAGAATACTACCTAGCATAACTGCATGCCCACCTGCAGCAATGGCTTTAACGATATCGCCAGAGAACTTTATGCCTCCGTCTGCAATGATACTAATACCGTGCTTGCGTGCTTCAGTTGCACACTCATAGATAGCTGTAATTTGTGGTACACCAACACCAGCAATAACACGAGTTGTACAAATGGAACCTGGTCCAATACCTACCTTTACAACATCAGCGCCTGCTTCGATAAGGGCTCTTGTTCCTTCAGCAGTTGCTACGTTACCAGCAATAATGGAAAGGTCAGGAAATGCGCTACGTATTTCAGATACTTTCGTCATGATCCCTTCTGTATGACCATGTGCAGAATCAAGTACAATGACATCAACACCTGCTTTAACTAGCTTTTCAACTCGCTTTAAAGCATCCGTTGTATTGCCCACTGCAGCTCCTACAAGAAGTCTTCCCCTATTGTCTTTAGCAGATTGAGGGAACTGAATAACTTTCTCGATATCCTTAATGGTGATAAGTCCTCTTAACGTACCATCATCATCAACGAGTGGAAGCTTTTCAATACGGTGCTTCTGAAGAACACGTTCTGCTTCTTTTAGTGTTGTGCCAACTGGAGCAGTAACAAGATTTTCTTTCGTCATTACTTCTTTGATATGAATAGAATAGTCCTCGATAAATCGAAGATCACGATTAGTAAGGATACCAACTAGCTTTCGATCGTCATTGACGATTGGAACACCTGAAATACGATACTTGCCCATTAGATGTTCTGCATCGAATACTTGATGCTCTGGGGTAAGGAAGAAAGGATCAGTAATAACACCACTCTCGGAACGCTTAACACGATCAACATGCTCAGCCTGTTCCTCGATCGACATACTCTTATGGATAATACCAAGTCCACCTTGTCGTGCAATTGAGATAGCCATTGGAGCTTCTGTTACTGTATCCATTCCTGCACTAATAATAGGAACATTCAACTCTAGGTTCTTTGTTAATTGAGTTTTTACAGATACTTCACGCGGTAGTATGTCTGAAAAAGCTGGCGTTAATAATACATCATCGAAGGTTAACCCTTCTTTTGCAAATTTTGTTTCCCACATCCCTTTCATCCTCCTCTAATCGATTTGTCCGAAATTTTATTAGTAGCTTATCAATTGGTTAAACTACTGTCAAGAAAGATTGAATAAGTTTGAATTATCAAACATGGAGGGATCTTATGGGATATTCTGGACATCACCGTACAACAAATTATGAATTTCAATCTGCATCCTATGTTCAGCAATATCTAAAGCGATGTTATTCTAACAGTGAAATACCAGATGCAGAACGCAAAAGCTATGACGCTTGCTATCGATTTATTTACTTTATTGAATATGGTGAGCGCTATTATCGTCATGCAGCAACTGCTGAAGTCGAATTAAAACCAATTTTGCTATTCTATGGAATGATCCAACTGTTGAAAGCATGTTTGCTCACACTTGATCCAAATTATCCAGGGGATACCCACGTTCTTGCACATGGTGTAACGTCTAGAAAACGGAAAAAGCGTCATTATTCATTTATGCAGGACGAAGTTAAAGGTCAGAAAAATGGTCTTTTCGAATACTTTTCAAGAAAAATGTTTCATATGAAACAAGTTGAAGGTGAAAAATACAGAATGGAAGACGTACTATCACTTATTCCTGAGATGGGTACACTATTTGAACGAATAACGAACAAGACTGTTTGCTATAGAGCAATACCTCTTACTTCAACTTCTTTCGCAATTCAATCAGATATTCTTGACTCCCTTAATATGACGACTGAGAGGTTTGAATCTTTTCTTAAGCAACACGGGAAAGGAGAAATAAACGTATATAAAC
Source organism: Guptibacillus hwajinpoensis (assembly GCF_001039475.1). GTDB lineage: Bacteria > Bacillota > Bacilli > Bacillales > Guptibacillaceae > Guptibacillus > Guptibacillus hwajinpoensis. Next base: position 29,041 of record NZ_LELK01000002.1, read on the forward strand.
AAAGTCGTGATCTATTAACATTAAGAATTGAGGAAGGGTTTAGGAACAACTTGTATAAGCGACCCTTCCTATCTACCCTAGAAGACCTATACCTCCCTGCAGAAAGAACACAGTACAATCCTATTACTGAAATCATGGCTCACTACCTCATTCTTTACAACTTAAGTATGATTTGCCGGTATGAAACGGAGTGGTGGGGTGATCTTTTTCATACACAGGAGTCTGTAGATCTTCCATTTATATTACGGTTTCTAGAGGTTACTTCAGGAAAAGTGCCACGTTTGCTATATGACTTCTTAGAAATGAGAAAATAAGTGGGTGAATATGAGGGGGGTGGGGGGTTATCCGCGATATTTTCGATATATCCGCGTTTTTCTGGATATATCCGCGAAAACAGAAATATATCCGCGATTCTCACCATTTTATCCACGAATTTGAAATTATATCCGCGATATCTTTTTAATGCAGCATATGTGAGTTAAAACCACATAAAAAAAGCCAGAGATCATTTGATCTCTGACTTTTCATCATTGCCCAGCGACGTCCTACTCTTGCAGGGGGAGATCCCCCAACTACCAT
>NZ_LELK01000005.1:0-208 GCF_001039475.1 Guptibacillus hwajinpoensis
GGTAGATAGGTTCGGGGTGGAAGCGTGGCAACACGTGCAGCTGACGAATACTAATCGATCGAGGGCTTAACCTAAAAGCGAAAAGTAAAGCAGGCTTGGTCACATTCGTAGACCATTGGAGCTCTTGAACGTAAGGCGCTTTTCGCCTGAAGTGAAAGAGTGAAATGGGCAAGAATGTAGCCTGCGGAACTAGACATTCTTATTGGAA
>NZ_LELK01000005.1:322-642 GCF_001039475.1 Guptibacillus hwajinpoensis
GAAGTGAAAGAATGGGCAAGAATGTAGCCTGCGGAACTAGACATTCTTATTGGAATCGTTGTGAGTGCTATCTAGTCTTCAGGGAATAAAATTTCTCTTGAAAACAGTGACCGAATATAGTATGATATATTTTGTCTCTGGTTAATCACATAATAGTGGAAACCAGTAATGAGTCTGGTAATGATGGCGAAGAGGTCACACCCGTTCCCATGCCGAACACGGAAGTTAAGCTCTTCAGCGCCGATGGTAGTTGGGGGATCTCCCCCTGCAAGAGTAGGACGTCGCTGGGCAATGATGAAAAGTCAGAGATCAAATGATCT
>NZ_LELK01000005.1:692-23455 GCF_001039475.1 Guptibacillus hwajinpoensis
GGAGAGCTGTCCGAGTGGCCGAAGGAGCACGATTGGAAATCGTGTAGACGGTCAAAGCCGTCTCGAGGGTTCGAATCCCTCGCTCTCCGCCACTACCTACATAATAGTATTGGCCCGTTGGTCAAGTGGTTAAGACACCGCCCTTTCACGGCGGTATCACGGGTTCGAATCCCGTACGGGTCACCAACTTTACTCAATACTAATAGCAACATTTTCAATCTGTGGAGGATTAGCTCAGCTGGGAGAGCATCTGCCTTACAAGCAGAGGGTCGGCGGTTCGAGCCCGTCATCCTCCACCATTTCTAAGGTCCCGTGGTGTAGCGGTTAACATGCCTGCCTGTCACGCAGGAGATCGCGGGTTCGATTCCCGTCGGGACCGCCATTTTTACTAATATAATTATTACTGTCGCAGGGCGGAGCAACAAGTGATACTTCCTTGAAACAGCATCGAGTTGTTTCGACGGATACGCTTCGGAGCATAACCTTGTAGAGAAAGAAACAGTGCACAGCGTAATGAGCAGGTGCAGCATCATTTCAATCCCATTATCGCGGGGTGGAGCAGTTCGGTAGCTCGTTGGGCTCATAACCCAAAGGTCGCAGGTTCAAATCCTGCCCCCGCAACCAAAATTTATTGTAGTTCTTTTAGGGACAACTAATATAATATAACAACATGGCTCTGTAGCTCAGTCGGTAGAGCAGTGGACTGAAAATCCACGTGTCGGCGGTTCGATTCCGTCCGGAGCCACCATGTTGCCGGCCTAGCTCAATTGGTAGAGCAACTGACTTGTAATCAGTAGGTTGGGGGTTCAAGTCCTCTGGCCGGCACCATTTTTCCGAAAATGGATCATTTACCATTGCCATATCATACATTGTGTATTACAATGGTAATTGTCAATTTGGAGGGGTAGCGAAGTGGCTAAACGCGGCGGACTGTAAATCCGCTCCCTCAGGGTTCGGCGGTTCGAATCCGTCCCCCTCCACCATCTTGATAGGGGTATAGTTTAAAGGTAGAACAGAGGTCTCCAAAACCTCCGGTGTGGGTTCGAGTCCTACTACCCCTGCCAATTTAAATATTTTTTGTGGCGGTTGTGGCGAAGTGGTTAACGCACCGGATTGTGATTCCGGCATTCGTGGGTTCAATTCCCATCAGCCGCCCCATTTTTGGGCTATAGCCAAGCGGTAAGGCAACGGATTTNTTTTTGGGCTATAGCCAAGCGGTAAGGCAACGGATTTTGATTCCGTCATGCGCTGGTTCGAATCCAGCTAGCCCAGCCATTTTTGTTGCGGAAGTAGTTCAGTGGTAGAACATCACCTTGCCAAGGTGGGGGTCGCGGGTTCGAATCCCGTCTTCCGCTCCATTTTAAGGCGGCATAGCCAAGTGGTAAGGCACGGGTCTGCAAAACCCTTACGCCCCGGTTCAAATCCGGGTGCCGCCTCCAAATTTCATATCTTCACTTAAAGTCCTGCCGGAGTGGCGGAATTGGCAGACGCACAGGACTTAAAATCCTGCGGAGGGTGTACCTCCGTGCCGGTTCGAGCCCGGCCTCCGGCACCACTTATTTTTCTGCCTAAATTAAATATGGTACTTGCCGGTGTGGCGGAATTGGCAGACGCGCACGACTCAAAATCGTGTTCCGAGAGGAGTGTCGGTTCGAACCCGACCACCGGTACCATTACATACGTAATTACAAAACTTCAACGTTTATCGTTGAAGTTTTTTTGTTGTTTACTAACTTCTAGTGGTCAATGCAAAGGTGTTTTAAAATGCAATTCGTCCATACTAAGTTGTATTCTCATAAGTTTAGTAAGGAGGCTGTTTATGGATATTGACCTCATATGGAAAGCAGTTTTAATTGTGATCGGAGAGACGTTACTATTACGTGTAGCAGGTCGAAAGTCAATTTCTCAAATGACGCTTGTTCAGGTAGTAATCATGATTGGCATTGGATCGTTACTTGTTCAGCCGATCGTTGGTAAAAATATTTTCACAACGCTTTTAGTTGGCTTAGCGCTTGTTTTGAGCCTTGTTTTTGTAGAATATAGCCAGCTTAAATTTGATTGGTTAGAACGTTTCATTACTGGACGTTCGAAAGTTATTATTAAAAATGGTGTTATAGAAGAAAAAAACCTTAAGAAATTAAGGTTCACTGTGGATTAGCTTGAGATGAAATTAAGACAATCACAAGTTCACACTATTTCTGACGTAGCAAATGCTACTTTAGAACCTAATGGGCAATTGGGGTTTCAACTAAGGGAATCAAAACAACCTGCAACAAAGGAAGATGTAGCGAATCTTTATAAAGAGTTAAAAGCAATTAATCGTATTTTACAAGGAGTGTCAAATGTTCCTTTAGAAGAGCCTATTCCACAAAGTGCTGTTGATCAGAAAACTACTCTCTTTGATGAAGTGGGATCTACAGTTCATAATCCATCGGTCCCGCCTAAACTGCAGTAGTTTACAAAGACACTATGAGCAGAAATCTGCTCATTTTTTTGTCTGCGTGATAAAATATATATAGTGATAATGAATAATGTAACGAAAGAGTGATTTGATGCAAATTGAAGTATGGTCAGATTTTGTATGTCCATTTTGTTATATAGGTAAAAGACGACTTGAGAATGCGCTTAGTAGCTTTCCTCATCGTGATCAGGTAGAAGTGATCTTCAGAAGCTTTGAACTAGATCCTAACGCAAAAGAAGCTGATGGAGAGAGCATGGCAGAGCTCCTTTCTGCGAAGTATAATGTGAGCTTAGAACAGGCTAAGGGCATGTGCGAGAACATGAGACAGCAGGCAGCTGGAGAGGATCTGACGTATGATTTTGATAAAATGATTCCTACAAATTCGTTCGACGCTCATCGTCTTGTGCATTATGCAACAGAGAACGAGAAAATGAACGAAATGTCTGAACGTCTTTTCTATGCGTTCTTCACAGAGTCCAAAAATATTGGCGATCATGAGACACTAGCTTCACTTGGAGAAGAACTTGGGTTTGATGGTGAAGATATTAAACGCATGCTAAGCACAGAAGAGTACACAAAAGAAGTTCGTAATGATGAATCGATGGGTAGTCAACTTGGTATTCAAGGCGTTCCATTCTTTGTGTTTGATGGTAAGTATGCCGTTTCAGGTGCCCAGCCTTCTGAAATGTTTGAGCAGGCACTTGTAAAAGCCTGGGGAGATGGACAAACGTTAGAAGTTGTTGGAGAAGATACAAATTCCTGTACAACAGATTCATGCGATATGTAAAATACCAAACGATCAAAAAGCTCTCTTATAGAAAGAGAGCTTATATTTATGCTTCAGTATTTTCTTGTTTAATTTCTTTGTAAGCAGCATCAAGATTACGGATGCGCCGCACGATTTCAGAGTTTTTATTTAAGTTATCATAAATCATGGAGGATACAACTGAGCGATAATAGCTGTTCATCGCTTCTAATTTTGAAAATACATCACTGTTTTTTTGTATGTATTGTCGAAAGTTCTCCTCAAAAAATGGTGTTGAGAATGGTTCCATATCCTTTCTCCTTTCTGCATGTCTCTCTGCTTGATTATAGGTGGTTTTTCGTTTAATCGTCAAACCGCATAGAGCTTAATAGAAACGGTTGATAAGTGAAATGTAAAGAAATTATAAAAATCTATTGTTTATTGTTATTGTTCTGTGGTATTCTATCTACATCAGCGAGGAATGTAGAAATTCCTCGAATTTTCACCATTTACCCAACGCAGTGTTTCGTTATATTAACGAAGCGTTGCGTTTTTTTATTTTATACGATCAATTACGCCGAATTGGTAATGACCACCATGAATTTGGTTAAACATTTCAGATGAAGCCTTAACAAGTTTCTCTGCTTCAATTGTAGGTAAAGATGGTTGTATATAGAAAAGTTGTATTGCGTTTTCAGTATTCTCTGTTACTACAGTTCGTTTTGAGTCCACAATAGGACTACCAAAAGGACCAATAGCATCACTAGAAATAAGCTTATTTTGGAATGTCACATTACGTCCGTTCAAACCCTCATATGAATGTGACTCATCACCAAGATGAATTGTAATAGCACCTTCTACCTGATCCAGATCATATATCCCAATCGGTATTTTATATTGTAGTGAGAGAAGATTATTGATATCTGCAGCAGAATGAATGAGTGGTAAAGATGTGCCTTTTTTTAAACGACGCAATAGTGCTTCTGAAGAAGGACGGTAGCGAGAAGGATCTGTTCCAATTTGTTTGAAAACGGAACGCCATTCTGCAACGGCATTGAAATGACTTAATTCTGTTTCTTCGAGATCCATCATCATCGTTTCTTGATAGAATTGATAGCGCCCTCGCACCATTTGCGGTGAATTCTCAACCACGATATCATGATAAATAGCGTATCCAATTTTAAAATCTGGAAGTGTATTGGTGATAAGTGGGGAGACTGATAACTGTATCATATGGCTTTCCTCCGATTTATACATTTTCGTACATTTTATCACATACAAAGAAACGAAGCTTATAAGGAGGTTTACCTCATATGAACGAACTTAAAAGCAAATTAGAAAAAATAGATGGTAAAGGATATAAGGCTTATAAAGACATTAGGGGAAGCTATATATTCCCTGATTATACCCTTTCATTAGATTATGTTCAGGGAGATCCCTTTGCAAATCCCTCTAGAATTAGAATAATTATACCGAGACGTAAAACGATAATAGATTCAGAATGTGACTTAACAAACGTTCGAAGAATTCGAACGGAAGATGAGATCGCAAGAAAAGTAGCTTTGACGATACAGAAGCAGCAGAGTAGGGCGAAAGGTACTGGAAAAAGCGGTCTTATCTTTATTGATGCCCCCGGCCAAAAAGTAATTGAACGCTCAGCTGTGACCATTACAAACGATATGGTTACGATTTGCTTATCCATTGGTCTACCAGCACAGGGAAGACGTGTCCTAGGGAGACAAGCTCAGCATATGTTGTTTCATCAGTTGCAAGAGATTGTGAGTAACTCTGTATTCTCATTAAAAAAAGACAAAATAATGAAAGCACTCTATTTGGCTGATCAACAATATGCTATTAGGAAGCATTTAGTAGACAATGGATTCGTATCATTTGTTGCTAACGATGCTGTATTACCACGGGAAAGTGGAATAAGCGACCGACCTATGAAGGATCAGGCCGCTCTGTTCCAATCACCTAAACAAATGGAAGTATCACTCACTCTCCCTCATCGAGAGGAGCCCATTAAGGGACTAGCGATTAAAGAAGGGATCACGCTGATTGTAGGTGGTGGTTACCATGGTAAGAGTACCCTGTTGCGTGCAATGGAACACGGCGTATATGATCATATTGAAGGGGACGGAAGAGAATTCGTGATTTCGAATGAAAATGCTATGAAGATTCGTTCAGAAGACGGTCGGAAAGTTACCGGCGTTGATATCTCCCCGTTTATACAAAACCTTCCTTATGGAAAAGATACAAGCTCATTTACTTCAGAGAATGCTAGCGGTAGTACGTCACAGGCTGCTAATATTATAGAAGCTGTTGAATCTGGTTCAAAAGCGTTATTTATTGATGAAGATACAAGCGCAACAAATTTTATGATTCGCGATTATCGGATGCAGCAATTAGTTGCGAAAGAAAAGGAACCGATCACTCCATTTATTGATCGTGTTAAGCAGTTATATACAGATCACGGCATATCAACGATTCTTGTTATGGGTGGGTCAGGTGATTACTTTGATGTAGCTGATCACGTCATATTAATGGAAAATTACCTTCCTTATGATGCAACTGACGAAGCAAAACGAATTTCTTATGAGAATACTTACACTCGCTATAAAGAGGGTAGCGAGCGTTTTGGTGAAATGAGAAGAAGAGTTCCGGCAAAGACAAGTTTGAACAGTCAGAGTGGCAAGAAAGCAAAGGTTGCTGCCAAAGGATTGCATCATATCATATATGGAAATACTGATTTATCGTTGCATCAGGTTGAACAACTCGTAGACCCTAGTCAAACTCGTCTAGCGGCTGATGTGCTTCATTATCTAGAAAGAAACAATTTACTTGGAGAGTATACAATTCCTGAGTTACTTGATCACATAGAAGATCGGATGAATAACGAAGGAATAGGAGCATTTTCTTTATTTCAGAATCAGCATCCTGGAGATGTTGCGCGTATTAGACGATCTGACATGGCGGCAGTATTAAATAGACTTCGTACGTTAAAGATCAAATAACGGATTAAAAAAGAGTAATGAAAGGAGGGGAGATTATGCTAAACGCACAGTTAAAATCAGATATTGTAGCATACAGTAAAACGATTGGAATTGATAAAATTGGTTTTGCAGCTGCTGATCCCTTTAAATCTCTTAAAGAACGGTTACGACGACAGCAGGATCTTGGTTATCAGTCAGGGTTTGAAGAATCTGATATTGAGAAACGAACTGAACCAGAACTACTGCTTAATGGTGCGACAACTATTATATCAATTGCCATTGCTTATCCCTCTAGAATGAAAGAGAGCCCAAGAAGTAAACGTGGAGAGCGAAGAGGGCTTTTCTGTCGCGCATCCTGGGGTGTTGATTATCACCATGTGCTTAGAGAGAAACTCTCCCTTCTAGATGCATATATTAAATCAAAGGTTCCTGAAGTGAGCACAAGTTCAATGGTCGATACAGGAGAACTGTCCGATAGAGCTGTCGCAGAAAGAGCAGGCATTGGATTTAGTGGTAAGAATACAATGACAATAACCGAAGAATTTGGCTCATGGGTCTACCTTGGTGAAATGATTACGGATCTCTATTTAGAACCGGATGAACCTGTAGAGGAGGGGTGTGGAGACTGTAATATATGCGTTGATGCTTGCCCAACAGGAGCGCTTATTGAGGGGGGACAGCTCAATGCTAGCAAGTGTATTGCATTTCTCACTCAAACAAAAGGATTTCTTCCAGATCAATACCGCTCCAAACTTGGCAACCGCCTATATGGTTGTGACACGTGCCAGCTCGTCTGCCCTAAAAATAAAGGCAAAGATTTTCATCATCATCCAGAGCTTGAACCAGATCCAGAAATGGTTAAACCAAAGTTAATTCCACTACTAACGATGAGTAACCGTGAGTTTAAAGAGAAATTTGGAAATGCTGCTGGTTCCTGGAGAGGCAAAAAACCAATTCAACGAAATGCTATTCTAGCACTTGCGCATTACAAAGATGAAACAGCTATTGAAACATTGATTGAATTGATGCAAAAAGATCCACGTCCTGTCATACGAGGAACTTCAGCATGGGCACTGGGGAAAATTGGCGGAGATAAAGCATATCATGCCCTTTATATGGAGCAAATGCGAGAAAAAGACAAGGATGCAGCTAATGAGATAGCTAAAGGCTTGTCAATGCTTCAAAATAAGGTTTAATGCTGATGGTCAAACAGTAACTTGCGTTGTAAGATAGTGAAAAATGTACAAAAAAGAAGGGATATAATGGAGAAACAAGTGGTTCATTATGGGGAGTTTCAATCGCCAATCGGTACAATAACGGTATTTACTAGTCCTGCAGGCGTTAGTAGGATTGATTTTGGCTGTGCGGATGATGTGCTACCCGTTGCTGAAACGTGGTATAAAAAACATCATGTGAAAGCGGATCTTGTTTACAATCCTGAAATAATTGAACCGATAACTATTCAATTAGAAGAATACTTTAGTGGTAAAAGAAGGTTCTTTGATCTTAAGCTAGATATGGTTGGAACGATATTTCAACAGAAAGTATGGAATAACCTCACTGAGATCCCGTATGGTGAAACTCGATCTTATAGAGATGTCGCTGTTAACATTTCTGCCCCAAAAGCTGTCCGGGCAATTGGTTCAGCTAATAATCGTAATCCACTACCTATTATTGTACCCTGTCATCGTGTGATTGGTAGTAATGGAGCTTTAGTAGGATACGGCGGTGGCGTTGATAAGAAAGAATACTTGTTATCGCTCGAACAGCAGAACGCAATGCATGTAGCACTACCTTAATAAATAAAACCAAAAGCCAGATTTCCTCTTATAACAAAGAGAGGATAGCTGGTTTTTATTTTGTTAAAGTGGCCTCAGTTTTCACCCAACTCTTTAGTAGCTGTAACTCTAAGGCATGTGATTGAGATCCCTGTCATAAAGTGCGATGAGGGGGGACGCACATGGGATGGGGAGATGAGCTTAAATCATTTTGGAAAGAACAAGCTTTGAGCTTACTAAATTGTACAGAGCATTCCCGATTAGGAACCCGACCTGCAGATGAAGAAGAAGCTGCAGCAAGATACATGAATCAATGCAAGAAAAGAGGAGCTTCGGTTATTCGCATCCAAAACCGTGGTATTCTTCTTGGTAAAAAGAATCTTGTTCATACTCAAATTTACGACTATCTATTACATCATCAATATCTCATTAAGCAAGGGGATAAAATTTATCAGGAAGAACGCTTAGAAAAAAGATTAGCAAAAATGGAGGAAGGTGCACTTGTCCTTGATCGATCTGTTGAAACAGAGGGGAATGCTACTGAAGCAAACGAAGCAGGAAGCGGTAATGCTTTAAGTCGATCAAAAGGCTCCTATTATGATCGTCTTTCAGCTGTGAAATACGCTGAGCGGTGGTGGGATGATCATAATCCTGCTTATCAGGCATTTGATGTTGATTGTACAAATTTTATTTCGCAATGTCTTCATGCTGGAAAGGCACCCATGCGTGGATATCCAGATCGTACAAAAGGATGGTGGATGCAAGGCAAAAGTTGGAGTTATTCATGGACGGTAGCCCATGCACTACGCTGGCATTTAAGTGGTTCTAAAAGCGGACTAAGAGCACGAGAAGTATCTCAGGCTGATGATCTAGTCCCTGGGGATGTCATTTGCTATGATTTTGATGGTGATGGGCGTTTTGAACATACTACTTTTGTAGTGGATCAGGATGAAAAAGGTCATCCACTTGTTAATGCTCATACAATGAACAGTCGATTGCGTTACTGGGCATATGAAGATTCGACTGCTTGGACACCGGACATTAAATATAAGTTTTTTCATATTGAAGATTAGTGTATTCCTTCACCAGGATCAAAACATGCTATAATAGATATGTTTTGATGTGGAGGTGAATGAATATGTCTTTAAATATCGTCCTTTTTCAGCCAGAAATCCCTGCTAACACTGGCAATATTGCTCGTACGTGTGCAGCAACCAATACAAGCTTACATTTAATTCGTCCACTTGGATTCTCAACTGATGATAAAATGCTTAGACGTGCTGGATTGGATTACTGGCAGTATGCTGATGTGCATTACTATGATTCCCTTAATGAATTCTTTAAGGAAAATCCGAATGGGGATTATTACTATATTACGAAATATGGTACAAACACGCACACTGACTTTGACTACTCTGATCTCGACAAAAACACATATTTTGTTTTTGGAAGAGAAACAAATGGTCTGCCAGATGATTTGATTGAGAACAATAAAGAGCGCTGCCTCCGTCTACCAATGACTGATCATGTGCGCGCACTTAACCTTTCAAACACAGCAGCTATTATGGTGTATGAAGCACTAAGACAGCAGAATTACCCTGGCATGAAGTAAAAAGAACGACCTCATATGAGGTCGTTCTTTTTTGGTAAAACACTTCGATATGTAATTCTTCTTTTTTCAAGAGTTACGATATCTAGGCGGTTTTGAACATAACGGTCACTTCCGCTTTTCGTGTCTAGCTGCAGTGGGCAAATCCTCCGGCTGTTTCACCCTTTCGATTGAGACAAAAAGCATCTCATTCGAGAGGGCTCCAACATCCTACGGATTTAACCGCCCACTTCCGCTTTTCGTGTCTAGCTGCGCGGGCCAAATCCTTCGGTCATTTCACCCATGAGATTGAGACAAAAAGCGTCTCATTCTCACGGGTTCCAATGCCCTGCGGATTTAGGCAGGCCCGCTCCGCTTTTCGTTAGATCCAGCTTCGACTCGCAGAAACTGCGATATTTCACACTTTCACCAGAACACCAAAAGCGTGTTCTAGTTCAAGAGTTCCAATATCTCCGTTTCTAACCGCTCGTCTCCGCTTTTCGTTAGATCCAGCTGCAGCCCTCAGACCCTCTGTCACTTCACCCTACAACCGGAACACAAAGACCGTGTTCCAATTGCAGGGCTCCAGTGCCTGACGGGTCTAAGCGAGGGCTTCCGCTTTTCGTTTTACCGTGTTCCTTTTTTGGTTTTGCTTGGGCGGTCGTTGTAGCCGGCTGTAAAGATGGCTGCAAGGAAAGCTAAGATTACTACTAAAATACCTAGGAAACTCATGGTCTCATCCTCCTCAGGTAAAATTGTGTCCAAATCTACCTCTCATTATAAACCAAGTTCTTAATGCTGTGAATGTTTTGAGGGTAATTCTTGGTGTTTGGAGTAGATACAATTGGAAAAAAAAGCTGGAATTCGTTACTATAGGGATGAAAGGTAAAGGAGGATTTACTTATGTATGTTGTGATGAATGAGTTAAAAGTACCTGATGAAGCGAAAGACATGATGAAGCAGCGTTTTGGTAAAAGTGCTGAAAGTATGAAAGAAGTAGAGGGTTGTTTGGAATTTATGTTCCTTGAACAGTCTGCTGAGGATGGTAAGCTTATCGTTTTTACTAAATGGGAAAATGAAGAAGCTTATCAAAACTGGGTGCATTCAGATTCTTTCAAAAATGCTCATAAGGAAAAGCGTGAATCCAAAGAGAAGTCCCCTGCAACAGGAAATGAGTTAAGCGAGTTTACAGTTGTCTATCATACGTAAAAAAATGGAGCCGGTCCTACCGGCTCTTTTTTTGTTCTATCGTTGATCGTTTAACTAATATAATCTGATTGAACGTTGTCTGACAGAACCTTACTCTCATAAAACCGAAGAGAAAAGAAAGCCGAATGTTATAGGACATCCCCGCATAACATGTATTAAATCCGATGAATCAAACTTGGAGGGGGCTCTTAATGGATATCTTACGCAAGATACAGCAGCATCGAGAAGATGAGAGGCGGCTGAAGTGGGAAGGCACCTTTAGTGAGTACTTAGAAATTATCCGGGAACGACCTGAAGTAGCGCAGTCAGCTCATTCACGTGTTTATAATATGATAAAAGATGCAGGGATTGATGAAGTAGACGGCAACAGAAGTTATTCTTTCTTCTCCGAAGAACTTTACGGACTAGAAGAAGCAATTGAACGTTTAGTAGAGGAATATTTTCATCCTGCTGCGAAAAGATTGGATGTTAGAAAACGTATTCTGTTGTTAATGGGTCCTGTTAGTGGAGGTAAATCAACGTTAGTGACAGTTCTGAAAAGAGGTCTTGAGAAATATTCCCATGAAGATTCTGGAGCAGTCTATGCGATTAAAGGATGCCCAATGCATGAAGATCCTTTGCATCTGATTCCTCATCATCTAAGAGAGGAATTCCATGATGAGTATGGTATTCGTATTGAAGGAAGTTTATCTCCACTTAATGTAATGCGTCTGGAACAAGAATATGGTGGGCGTATTGAAGATGTTATGGTTGAACGAATCTTCTTTAACGAAGACAAAAGGACAGGTATTGGAACATTCAGTCCGTCTGATCCAAAATCACAGGATATTGCCGACTTAACTGGAAGCATCGACTTTTCAACTATTGCTGAATTTGGTTCAGAGTCAGATCCAAGAGCTTACAGATTTGATGGAGAATTGAACAAGGCGAACCGTGGAATGATGGAGTTCCAGGAAATGCTGAAGTGTGATGAGAAATTTCTATGGCATTTGCTTTCGTTAACGCAGGAGGGGAACTTCAAAGCGGGTCGATTTGCATTAATTTCTGCAGATGAACTGGTAGTGGCTCATACGAATGAGGCTGAGTATCGTTCCTTTATTTCAAATAAGAAGAATGAAGCTCTTCATTCTCGTATCATCGTCATGCCTGTTCCTTATAACTTAAAAGTGAGTCAGGAAGAGCGTATTTATGAAAAAATGATTCGGGAAAGTGACGTGGCGGATGTTCACATTGCGCCTCACGCACTCCGAGTAGCTGCTATATTCTCAATTCTAACAAGGTTGAAGGATACAAATCGACAAGGTGTTGATCTTGTTAAGAAAATGAGACTTTATGATGGGGAGATTGTAGAAGGGTTTAATCAGGTTGATGTAGATGAGCTTCATAAAGAGCATTCAGATGAAGGGATGAGCGGTATTGATCCGCGTTATGTGATAAACCGCATTTCATCTACAATTATTCGTAAAGAAGTGCCTTCAATCAATGCGCTTGATGTGCTTCGTTCTCTCAAGGATGGACTTGATCAACATGCATCTATCTCAAAGGAAGATAAAGAGCGTTACATGAATTTTATCTCAATTGCACGTAAAGAATACGATGAAATCGCAAAGAAAGAAGTTCAGAAAGCATTTGTTTACTCTTATGAAGAAAGTGCGAAGACGCTTATGGATAACTACCTTGATAACGTAGAAGCATATTGCAACAAAAATAAGCTGCGCGACCCTCTTACTGGAGAGGAAATGAGTCCAGATGACAAGTTAATGCGTTCTATAGAAGAACAAATCGGAATTTCAGAGAATGCAAAGAAAGCTTTCAGAGAAGAGATTCTCATTCGAATCTCAGCCTACGCTCGTAAAGGGAAGAAGTTTGATTATAACTCGCATGAACGTTTAAGAGAGGCGATTCAAAAGAAGCTATTTGCTGATCTAAAAGATGTGGTGAAGATCACAACCTCTTCTAAGACGCCTAATGAAAACCAGCTTAAGAAAATAAACGAAGTGATTGCCCGCCTAATTGATGAACATGGCTATAATTCAATTTCAGCAAATGAATTGCTCCGCTATGTTGGCAGTCTGTTGAATCGATAACATGACGAAGCATACCTTACTAGGTATGCTTTTTTATATGTGTATGCAATATGGAATTGAAACCGTTACCAAAACCTTGTGAGGTTGTGCCTATGGATTATGAGTGATAGATTATACGTAAAGACGTATCGAAAAGAGGTTTAACATGAAGAAGGAACGCAGCCCGCTATGGGAATGGATTAAAGCTTTTTCTATAGCTGTCGTCCTAGCCATTGTTATACGTGAATTTCTAATCACGAACTATGTAGTTCACGGTGAGTCTATGATGCCTACGATTCAAGATGGGAATCGTTTAATTATTAATAAAATTGGTTATGAAGTATCTGAACCAGATCGGTTTGATCTTGTTGTTTTTCATGCAAATGAAGAAGAAGATTACATTAAAAGAGTAATTGGTCTCCCTGGAGATATGATTGAATATAAAAATGATGAGCTATATATTAATGGTGAGAAGATAGAAGAGACTTATCTTGATCGGTATAAAGATGAGATTTTTAATGGGAATTTAACGGAGAATTTTAAGTTAGAAGATAAGACAGGGAAAGTTGAAGTGCCAGAAGGGTATTTATTTCTATTAGGTGACAATCGTCGACATAGCTATGATAGTAGACATATTGGTTTTGTTCCGATGGATCAAGTCGTAGGTAAAGTGAATCTTCGTTACTGGCCGATTGAAGAATTCGATTTCAGTTTCCACAAATAACTAATTTAGGTTAGGATAAACAAAATATGGGTATTGTACCTCGTGAGGTGATTCATTGTGGCAAATCGTAAAGAAAAGCCTGAAAACAGTTCGATGGCAATGGATGAGGAAGAGATGAAAGAGCTTGGTAAGGAAATGGAAAAGCTCGATACGATTGAAAAAGTGAAAGAAAAAGGACGCCGACCAGATCCTAAACAACATGAAACGAACGATAGGAAAGAGTAACTCCCAGATTGGGAGTTACTTTTTTGTTTCTACTCCTTTGAATGAGACCAAAACAGATGAAAAAGTGTACAACTTTTAATAAATTCATGAAATAAGAGCGATAAAGCCTTATTTGTCAGAATTAATTGTCAATTATCGCTTGTATTTGCATAGGATAAAGTATACTATTCCACGCAGCCAAGGGATGTCCACATTAACATTAGGCCTTTGAACAATCATCATGAGCGATCATCGATCATTGAATAAATTTCCGATAGAAATTTTATTTTTTTAAGGAGGGGAATAAGGCATGAAAGACAAGGATTCCAACAATTTCGTCGTCTCTCAGGAGAATTGGTCCCTCCACCGTAAAGGCTATCAGGATCAACAACGCCATGCCGAAAAAGTTCAGGATGCTATCCAAAACAATCTCCCGGACCTCATCAGTGAAGAGAACATTATTCTATCCAACGGTCGAGATGTCATTAAAATACCAATTCGTTCTCTTGATGAATATAAAATTCGATACAACTATGACAAGTCAAAGCATGTTGGGCAAGGTGAAGGCGATAGCCAGGTGGGAGACGTAGTAGCACGTGATGGCTCTGGTGAAAAGAAGCCTGGAGCAGGCAAGGGTGAAGGAGCAGGAGATAAACCAGGGGATGATTATTATGAAGCGGAAGTATCACTTGTAGAACTTCAAGATATTCTATTCAAAGAACTTGAACTGCCAAATTTACGTGAAAAAGAAACAGCCGATGTTGTTCAGAAAAAAGTGGAATTTAATGATATTCGAAAAACTGGACTAATGGGCAATATTGATAAGAAACGAACGATTTTAACGGCGTATAAGCGAAATGCAATTAGCGGAACACCTTCGATTGCACCAATTTATCAAGATGATCTACGTTTCAAGACGTGGAATGAAGAAATAAAGCGAGAGTCAAAAGCGGTTGTTCTAGCAATGATGGATACGAGTGGATCCATGGGCAAATGGGAAAAGTATATGGCAAGAAGCTTCTTCTTCTGGATGTCTCGTTTTCTACGATCTAAATATGAAACAGTGGAGATTGAGTTTATCGCTCATCATACAGAAGCAAAAGTCGTCACTGAAGACGATTTTTTTTCAAAAGGAGAAAGCGGTGGAACCATTTGTTCATCCGCTTATCGAAAAGCGCTTGAACTTATTGATGGAAAGTATTCGCCGACTCGCTACAACATTTATCCGTTCCATTTCTCAGATGGAGATAATTTAACGTCAGACAATACACGGTGCGTCAAGCTAGTTAATCAAATTATGAAAGTTTCAAATATGTTTGGATACGGTGAAGTCAATGCGTATAATCGTCATTCAACTTTGATGAGCGCATACAAGAACATTCACGATCCTAAGTTCAGGCATTATATTCTTAAAGAGAAAAAAGATGTGTATCACGCAATGAAAAGTTTCTTTAGAAAAGAGGAAGAAGAAGTTCGTTCTTAAAAGGTTTCCCTAAATGGGAAGCTTTTTTTCTTTTAGTTAGAAAAGAAACGCACATACTATTAAGAAGAAATGCTCTGGAGGAATTGATATGAAGTATGTAGCTATATTCTTTTCTTGGCTTCTTCTTTTATCACTATTGCCACACAATGTAATAGCACAATCCGATGAGGCAGAAATACATTTCATTGATGTTGGACAAGCCGATTGTATTCTAGTTATGCATGGAGACAAATCCATGTTGATTGATGCGGGGGATAATCGAGATGGTGACACTGTTACAAAATATATTAAGAAGTTAGGGATAGAAGATCTTGATTATGTTGTTGCAACACACCCCCATCATGATCATATTGGCGGAATGGATGAAGTATTGAAGGCATTTGAAGTTGAGGAAATCATCATGCCTAATGTGTCTTATCCTACTGGTCATTATAAGGCTCTAAACCGAGTGATAAAGAAAAAAGAAATTAGGGTTCTGTTCGCACAGGAAGGAAAGAAAATTAAATTTGGAAACATAAATGTCCAGATTCTTTCCCCGCAAAAACGAGCAGAATACGAGGACTTTAATGACTACAGTGCTGTTTTACGCTTGCGTCATAAGCAAAACACATTTCTTCTAATGGGGGATGCAGGCGTTGAGGTTGAAAAAAATATGATATCTTCGATGAAAAAGAAACATCTAGCTTCAGATGTGTTGAAATTAGGACATCATGGTGCAGATTCAGCTACCTCAGAAGAATTTCTTAAAGCTGTTTCACCTCAAGCTGCTGTAATATCTGTAGGTAGAAATAACAGATACCATTTCCCAAACGATAGCGTATTACAAAGACTGAAGTCACAAAATATCCCAATACTACGAACAGATCAAATTGGTACACTTATTGCGAAAAGCGATGGAAAGCATATTGTTTTTCATACAGAGAACAGTTTCATTTCACAGAATAAGGAAAAATAATTGAAGGAGAAGGAGTCTACACTAGAGGGTGAAGGACATTGTCTTTCATATAGAACCTAACTCGGGAGGAATGCTTGTGCATAACAATCTGCAAAACCTCATGTCAAAGAATATTGTGTCTGTAACTCCAGAGCAGTCAATTCAGGAAGCAGCAGCGTTAATGAATCAGTATAACATTGGTTCACTACCGGTCATGAAAAACGGGCAGCTTTGTGGAATGGTTACCGATCGAGATATCACGACTCGAGCTACTGCAACTGGAGGAAATGCGAATTGTCAGGTGAGTCAGTGTATGTCTGATAATATCGTCTCGGCCACATCAAACATGAGTGCAGAAGAAGCAGCTGCATTAATGGCACAGAACCAAATTCGACGTCTGCCTGTTGTAGAGAACAATCAGGTTGTCGGAATGGTATCACTAGGTGACTTCGCTACGAAGACACCGGGCCAGCAAGAAGCAGGTACCGCATTGTCTAGCATTTCTCAGAATGGAACAACACAAGCGTAAATACAAAGAGACTGACGAATGTCAGTCTCTTCTATTTAATTAATCGTATGATAAAATCAAGGTAAGATAGTGAATAAATAGGGTACATAGTAAAATAGATAGAATGTGGAGGGAAAGCAGATGTCAGAATTAGATGTATCGAAGTTTGAAAAGAAGATTGAAGTAAGACCTATTCGTTATGAGGACATAGACGAAATTCTTGCCTTACAGAAAAAGTGTTTTCCCGGTATGGATCCCTGGAAAAGAGATCATCTTGAGAGCCATTTAGATATTTTTCCTGAAGGCCAGTTTTGTGTAGAGGCTGAAGGTGAGATTATTGGGTCATGTTCAAGCTTAATGGTAAACTTTGATGAGTATGACGACCAGCACACCTGGGACGATATCACAGATGAAGGATATATTACGAACCATAACCCAGACGGGTATAACTTATATGGGATTGAAGTAATGGTTGATCCCGAGTACCGAAGAATGAAAATAGGCAAGCGGCTTTACGATGCGCGCAAGGATCTCGCGCGCGATTTAAATGTAAAAAGTATTATTATTGGTGGACGAATACCGAATTACCATAAGCATGCAGATGAGATGAAAGCATCAGAATATGTTGAAGAAGTGAAGTTTCAAAACATATACGATCCAGTTCTTACATTCCAATTAATGAACGGATTTAACGTTATGAGAATTAATCCAAATTATTTACCTGATGACAAAGCTTCAAAGCAATTTGCCACATTAATGGAATGGAATAATGTAGAATACAAGGCCAAGACTCGCAGGCATTTTAGATCTTCTTTCCCTGTCCGAATTTGTGCTATTCAATATGCGATGAAGAAAATCTCGTCATTCGAGGAATTTGCGAATCAGGTTGAATATTATGTTGATGTAGCGGCTGATTTTGGATCGGATTTTGCTGTGTTTCCTGAAATTTTCACCACACAGTTGATGTCATTTATGGATGAGAAGATCCCTAGTAAAGCTGTGAGACGTTTGACGGAGTATACAGAGCCTTATATCGAACTATTCACTGATCTAGCTGTAAAATACAATGTGAACATTATTGGAGGATCTCACTTTGTTCTAGAAGATGAGAAAATTTATAACATTGCTTATCTATTTAGAAGAGATGGGACAATTGAAAAGCAATACAAAATTCACGTTACTCCGAATGAACGCCGCTGGTGGGGGATTCACGGATCGGATGGGATCGAAGTGTTTGATACAGATTGCGGTAAGATCGCAATCCAGATCTGTTACGATATTGAATTTCCAGAACTAGGAAGAATCGCGACTGACAAAGGAGCAAATATTCTCTTTACCCCATTCTGTACAGATGACAGACAGGGATATCTTCGTGTACGTTACTGTGCACAGGCTAGAGCTGTCGAGAATCAAATCTATACGGTTATTGCCGGTACAATAGGAAACCTTTCTCAGGTAGAGAATATGGACGTGCAGTATGCACAGTCAGGAATCTTCACACCGTCTGATTTTGCATTTTCAAGAGATGGCATTGCAGGTGAGTGCCACCCGAATATCGAAACGGTTGTTGTCGGTGATGTTGACCTTGAAATACTTAGAAGGCAGCGTCAATCAGGAACTGTTCGGCAACTCCGCGATCGAAGAAAAGATTTATATGAAATCCATTACAAGAAGTAAGCCGATACTCGGCTTGCTTTTTTTTTGACTAGCTTACGTAAAGATAAAGTGATTTTTCTGAAATGTCATTGGCATATATTTGAATTCGTATTATGATGAATAAAGAAGTAGAGAGAATGTATACCAATCCTTAAAAGTAGCAGGATTTTGGTTGATCCTCTCGAATGTATATCATGACAGAAGATACATACATAATAGGAGGCAAAAATGGACTGGAAAAACGAATATCAACGATGGGCAACAGCGACTTCACTTGATGAGGAACTGAAAAAAGATCTTGAAGCTCTTAAAGGACAAGACAAACAAATTGAAGATGCATTCTATAAGAATCTTGAATTTGGGACAGGCGGTATGCGCGGTGAAATCGGTCCGGGTACAAACCGGATGAATCTTTATACAATTCGCAAAGCGTCTGAAGGTCTTGCTCAATACATAGATGCACATGGTGAAGAATCCAAAAAACGTGGAGTAGCAATTGCGTATGATTCTCGTCATAAGTCTCCTGAGTTTGCTATGGAGGCTGCAAAGACGCTTGCGACCCATGGCATTCAAACGTATGTATTTGAAGAACTGCGCCCCACTCCAGAGCTCTCATTCGCAGTTAGGAAGTTAAACGCCTACGCAGGTATCGTTATTACAGCAAGTCATAACCCTCCCGAATACAATGGGTACAAAGTTTATGGAGAAGATGGTGGACAGCTACCACCTAAAGAAGCGGCAGAGGTTATCTCCTATGTTGACGGTATAGACAATGAATTAGAAGTACAAGTGACTTCAGAAGAGAAGTTGAAAGAAAAGGGCCTTATTCAGATGATAGGGGCAGAAATTGATGCGCAGTACATTGAAGAGTTAAAAACACTTCGCGTAAATACGAACCTTCTTGAAGAAATGGGCGATCAATTAAAAATTGTCTTTACACCATTACACGGTACAGCAAACCTTCCAGTACGTGAAGGTCTTAAAGCTTATGGATTTAACCAAGTAACAGTTGTCGAAGAGCAAGAGCTCCCAGATCCTAACTTCTCTACAGTTTCTTCACCAAATCCAGAAGAGCACGCTGCATTTGAGCTCGCGATAAAGTATGGTGAGAAACAGGATGCCGATCTACTTCTAGCGACAGATCCTGATGCGGATCGTGTAGGAGTTGCGGTGAAGAATAAAGAAGGTCAGTATGTAGTACTCACAGGTAACCAGACAGGTGCCCTTTTGTTGAACTACATTATCACTCAAAAGAAAGAAAATGGAGAGCTCCCAGAAAACGGCGCTGTTCTGAAAACAATCGTTACATCAGAGATTGGCCGTAAAATTGCAGAGGACAATGGACTTACCTCGTATGATACGTTGACTGGATTTAAATTTATTGGTGAGAAGATCAAAGAATTTGAAACATCAGGTGAACATACCTTCTTGTTTGGATATGAAGAGAGCTATGGTTACCTTGTTGGTGACTTTGTTCGTGACAAAGATGCTGTACAAGCTTGTCTCGTAGCTGCCGAAGTAGCTGCTTTCTATAAGTCAAAAGGGATGACGCTTTACGAAGGATTGTTAGAGGTATTTGAGCAATATGGTTATTATCAAGAAGGACTAGAGTCGTTAACACTGAAAGGAAAAGAAGGAGCAGAAAAGATTGTTTCTCTACTTGCTCAATTCCGTGAACAGCCTCCAACTGAAGCGGCTGGTCTAAGTGTTGATAGTGTTGAGGATTATCAAACTAGCGTTCGAACGCATTTGAAAAAAGAAGCTACCGAGAAAATCGATCTTCCGAAGTCCAATGTGCTGAAGTACAAGCTTGAAGATGGATCATGGTTCTGCCTGCGTCCTTCTGGTACTGAACCGAAAGTTAAGTTCTACTTTGGTGTCAATGGTGACAATTTAGATAACAGTAAGAACAAACTGAGTGAATTAAGAAAGTCCGTTATGAGTAAGGTTCACGAACGTTTGGGGTAATATAGTATTAATTAATGAAAGCCAGGACTACTGATGTCCTGGCTTTTAAATGAACTTTTGGCATAAAGAAAACCGGCTTGAATCAGCCGGTTTTTCTATTATTGGTGAAGTTGTTGTTTATTTAATTGGTGTTCATAGTCTGCTTTGTTCATGCGAATGAGATTAAATACTTTGTCTTTCGTTTCGTTATCTAATTTCTCAAGAATTTTACCTGCTTTGTACTCGTTCGAGGTAACAATTTTTCGATAAATTTTCGATAACCGTTTATCATCTTCGGATAAATCCAAAGGGCACTGCCTCCTTTTATTTACCTAAACCTTTTTCCTATCCTTAAATTACGATTTATTTTACAATATATGAAGAGAAGTAGCAAGAAATTAATTTATTTATGACAGAATATTCGAAAAGAGAAATTTATATAGTTAAATTAGGAGGCTAATTATGGAATATACAAAAGAGATGAAAAACCGCTTGAAGAGGGTGGAAGGCCAGCTGCGCGGTGTTCTACGTATGATGGAAGAAGACTCGGATTGTAAAGATGTGATAACTCAACTATCTGCAAGTCGAACAGCGATCGATCGTACAATTGGGTTAATTGTTGGATCTAATCTTGAAGAATGTTTACGTGAACAACTAGATAAAGGAGAATCAACAGAAGATGTTGTGAAACAAGCTGTTGAACTTCTAGTTAAAAGTCGATAGCTTACGTTAAAAAGTATAGTCAGTGAAGGTGAAAAAGCTCATGATTACTATTGGGAAAATTTCGGTTCCAGATCAGTTAGTATGGGCTGGAATTGGAATCATTGCTGCAATCTTGATTATTTATTTTCTAGAGAAAAAATGGTACAACCGTTCAACGGCATCTTCTATTGCATATGAAACGGTCATTTTTTTTGTGCTTGTTTGGAAAGTAAGTTTATTGATCATTAATCCAACGCTTGTTTTGTCAGCTCCATTGTCCCTCCTGTATTTTACGGGAGGTACCTACGGTTTTGTAATAGCACTATTCTTAAGTATAGGGTACGTTTGGTGGAAATTAGTAAAGCATGATGGGAAAAGTAGAATCCTATTTCTATTTGGAATAGCGATCGAAATGGCTTCGGTCATCATTGAAGGACTTTCCATCCTGTATAGTGATGGTAGTTTCTTGTTTATGTTACTGCACGTTCTTCTGCTTGGTCTATTAGTTGTGACGAAATCATCTCAATGGCTTTTTCTTGATCTTCTCCTTTGGGGAGGGATTCTTTCCGTCATTTTGGAATTTTACACTGGTAAGCCGGTGGTACTTGGATTATCAAATTGGCAGTTAATAAATCTTTTGAGTGCGGGATGTGCAGCATTTATTCTACTTCACTTGCATACGAGGAGGAGCTCTGAATGAAAAGGTCACTGTTTGGAATAGTTGTCCTTATTACACTTATCGCTATTGGTGTTATTTCCTCTAACACAGACAAAAGAAGTGTAGACCAAGAAATAACGACTGCACAAGTAACAGGAGAACAAGAAATTGGAATTAACGAAGGCAATGTAGCCCCTGATTTTACATTATATTCATTAAAAGGTCAGGAAGTGAAACGTTCCGATTATAGAGGTAAAGTGGTTTTTGTTAACTTTTGGGCAACATGGTGTCCACCCTGTAAGGCAGAGATGCCACATATGGAGGAGTTCTATAAAGAATACGCTGACCAATATGATGCAGAAATCCTTGCTGTAAATATTACGAGCGAGGAATCATCCATCGAGATGGTAGACAAGTTCATTCAAGATTATGAAATTACATTTCCTGTGCTAATGGATACCGATGGCATGCAGTCAGAAACATTTGCAACAATTACAATCCCTACTACCTATGTGATTGACAAAAATGGTATAATAATGAAAAGGTTAGTTGGTCCAATGAGTAAAGAACGTATGATTGAACTGGCATCTTCTACTGAATAGAAGATGCTCCTAATTTTATTTCGTGATTAGTCGTTCGTTTTATGGAACGATATTTGTCGAAATATGTTGATAAAAATTTTAAAGAGAACGGATAGGGTGTAAGGGGGGAATCGGCAGTGACAAGTTTATCCTACGGAATTATGTTACTGTTCATACTTGGGTTTGTTCAATACAGTTGGTTATATGAACCTATCAACGGAGTCTCGATTGAGTTTCAATCAAAGTGGTCTTATGTATTCATTTCTACTATTTTAGGAATACTTGTCGGTTATTTAATCACAACTGGATTGCATTTTTCTTAATAAAAGGCTCTATCTGTAAAGACATTGTTGCTATAGCTAGTTAAATTCCGCTTCAATTCTAAAAGCAACAATGTCTACGAAAAGAGCATTTAGAAAAGAGGCTGCTAGAAAGAAAGCCTGCTAATTTTAAACTGTACCCTTTGTAAAGGACACTTTAAAAAAGGGTTAGGCTGACCTAAGGAGATGATTCCTGTATTCAACAG
>NZ_LELK01000001.1 GCF_001039475.1 Guptibacillus hwajinpoensis
CTGTTGAATACAGGAATCATCTCCTTAGGTCAGCCTAACCCTTTTTTAAAGTGTCCTTTACAAAGGGTACAGTTTAATGTATTCGGGGCTCTTTATTCGTTACAGGGCTAGTTGAAAACAAAGAAAGCCACCGATTCTCTAAAAGTAGGCTGAGTACTTTCGTCCGGATGGTATAATCGTATATAATAATGAAAATAAAGTATAACATTATACGAAGGTGGTGAGTCACATCCAACTTAATAACCGACAAGAAACAATTCTTCAAATTGTGAAGAATGAAGGCCCAATAACAGGTGAGCATATTGCTGAAAAGCTTAGCCTTACAAGAGCAACACTTAGACCGGATCTTGCAATTCTAACAATGGCTGGCTATCTTGACGCGCGACCAAGAGTAGGCTATTTTTATACTGGCAAAACAGGATCGCAGCTTTTAACTGAAAAAATAAGAAAAATCAAAGTAGATGATTATAAGTCTATTCCAGTAGTGGTCCAGGAGAATGCTAGCGTATATGATGCAATTTGTTCAATGTTTCTAGAAGATGTAGGAACACTCTTTGTGGTGAATGAACGAGCACACTTAGTAGGGGTACTATCGAGAAAAGACCTCTTAAGAGCTGCGCTTGGCAAGCAGAATTTAGAAAGCATTCCTGTAACAATTATTATGACCAGAATGCCTAATATTACGGTTTGTTCGAAAGATGATCTTTTAATAGAAGTAGCAAACCAACTAATTGAGAAACAAATAGACGCCTTGCCGATTGTAAAAGAAGTAGAGGATGGGATAGAGGTCATCGGTCGAATTACTAAGACGAATATCACCAGATCTCTTGTTGATCTTGCAAAAGATGAAATTATTTAGCATAGGAGGTTTTTATGACAAATACAGCTAATCGAGCCATTGTGTATGTAATATCAGATTCGGTCGGTGAAACGGCAGAACTTGTGGTAAAAGCTGCTGCAAGCCAGTTCGACCCTACTGATTTTGATGTTCGTAGAGTACCATATGTAGAAGATACTGCTACTATTCATGAAGTTATGACGCTTGCGAAAGAGACAAAGGCAATTGTAGCTTTCACTCTTGTTGTTCCAGAATTACGTGATTTTCTTCTTAATCTCGCACGTAAAGAGAATATTCAAGCAGTTGATATTATAGGTCCAATGATGGATCATATGGAATCAGTCATAGGCAAAGCTCCTCGCAATGAACCGGGGCTTGTACATAAGCTCGATGAGGATTATTTTCGAAGAGTAGAAGCAATTGAATTTGCTGTTAAGTATGATGATGGAAGAGACCCTCGTGGGATTGCTCTTGCTGATATTGTATTAGTTGGTGTTTCTCGAACATCCAAAACGCCATTATCCCAATATTTAGCACACAAACGTTTAAAAGTGGCAAACGTACCGATCGTGCCGGAAGTTGATCCTCCAGAAGAGTTGTTTAGTGTGGCAGAGGGAAAATGCTATGCTTTGAAAATTAGCCCAGAGAAATTAAATAATATACGTAAAGAACGCTTAATAGCACTAGGACTTAATGCAGAAGCTAGCTATGCAAATATGTCTCGAATAAATGAAGAATTAGAGTATTTTAATTCAATCATTGAAAAGATGAACTGTCAGGTCATTGATGTTTCAAATCGTGCAGTAGAGGAAACAGCAAATCTTATTTTAAGCCTTTATAAAGGCAAGCATTCCTCCTAATACAATAATTGAGGGAAATGGCCATCATCGACATGAAAAAAATGATACGGTGATGGTGTTTTTTTATGGTTTTTATCTGTTCAATTTAATAAATTTAGTATATAATCAAATATTGTCAATAAAAATTGTCTATAATCATAAAGTAAGGCTTTTAGATGAATTGTCAGATTTGTTAAATAGTCTAGATAAAAAATCTGAAAGTTAAAACATAAATTTCAAAAGAAGGATAACTCAGGGAGATGTAGAATAGAGAATTATGACGAAAAAGAAACTGACGCTTTTTGTCGATGCAGATGCCTGTCCAGTTCCAGTTAAAGAAGAAATAATGTCTTTTAATCAAGCTCTTTCAAACGTTGAAATCATTTTTGTTGCTTCGTATGCTCATATGAGCACAACATTCAGAGAAGCAAAGTGGGTTATGGTAGACTCTGAGAAGGAAGAAGCAGATCTCTACATTCATCGCCATTCGAGCAAAGGAGACATTGCCGTAACTCAAGATTATGGGTTAGCAAGCCTACTGTTGCCTAAGGGTGTATTTGTTCTTTCTCCGCGAGGAAAAAGTTACACCGAAGAGAACATTTCAACTCTTCTACATACTCGTTACCTTGCTTCTAAAAGTAGAAGAGCAGGAAAGCACACGAAAGGTCCACGTAAATTCACTGGCGATGATCGTGTTCAATTTCGAAAAAAATTAATTGAAGTTTTGTCGAATTATGAAGGAGATTATTTTTATTTGTCGAAATTATAAAACCTGTTGGTGATAATGAATGAGTGGCAGAATCCCAGAAGATAAAATTGAAGCGATTCGCCGTTCCACAGACATCGTTGATGTAATTAGCGATTATGTCCAACTGAAAAAACAAGGAAGAAATTTCTTTGGCCTTTGCCCTTTTCATGGCGAAAGCACTCCTTCTTTTTCAGTAGCACCTGATAAACAAATTTATCATTGCTTTGGCTGCGGCACAGGCGGTAACGCTTTTTCGTTTTTAATGGAAATTGAAGGGTATAACTTTA
The DNA here is from genome assembly GCF_001039475.1 of Guptibacillus hwajinpoensis. Taxonomy (GTDB): domain Bacteria; phylum Bacillota; class Bacilli; order Bacillales; family Guptibacillaceae; genus Guptibacillus; species Guptibacillus hwajinpoensis. Next base: position 2,713 of record NZ_LELK01000001.1, read on the forward strand.
TAGAAGCAGTTCAAGTTCTTGGACAGAAATCAGGTGTTGAATTGCCTGAAATTCAAGATCGAGAGAGCAGTGGAGCTAAAGCATCAGAAAACGATGTGATTTACAAAGCACATGACTTTCTTGCTAAGTTATACAATCACTGTATGGTCAAAACCCCTGAAGGCAAAGGTGCTCGTGAATACTTAAATGATCGTGGCTTTACAGATGAAATGATTGAGGAATTTCAACTAGGATTTGCACCTGATTCATGGGATTACGCAACGAACTATTTACAGAAGAGGAATTACCCACTTCCTAAAGTAGCCGACGCTGGTCTTTTAGCCAAAAGAGAGTTTGATGGAAAGTATTTCGATCGTTTTCGAAATCGCATTATGTTCCCAATATGGGACCCCAAAGGCAGACCAGTTGCTTTTGGTGGAAGAATCATCGGAAGTGGTGAACCTAAGTATTTAAATAGTCCAGAGACGACTCTCTTTCAAAAGGGGAAGTTTCTTTACGGCTTTCACCTAACTCGTTCTGCAATTCGTATGAAAGATCAGGCGATTCTTCTAGAAGGATACGTTGATGTGATTACAGCTTACGGGAATGGGGTACAAAATGTTGTAGCAAGTCTTGGGACAGCCTTAACGAAAGATCAAGCCAAACTTATCAGAAGACAAACAGAATCCGTTGTGATTTGTTATGACTCTGATAAGGCTGGTACACAGGCAGCTATTAGAGCTGCAGATGAATTAATTGAGGCTGGTTGTTACGTGAGAATAGCCAAAATGCCTGATGGACTAGATCCCGATGACTATATCCAAACTTACGGAGCAGAACGTTTTGAGAAGGATGTAATAGGGGCTGCGCCAACGGTCATGGCTTTTAAGATGGAGGTTCTCAGATCAGGGAAAAACCTATCAGATGAAGGAGAACGAATCCGCTATATCGAAGAAGTACTTAAAGAAATTAGTGGACTTACGAAAGCTGTGGAAAGAGATCATTATCTTAGACAGTTATCAGAGGAGTTCTCACTTTCACTTGATGCATTAAAGCAGCAGGTATTCCAATTTCATAAGGAGGGGAAGAATAAGAAGGATAATGCTCCTCCAAAAAGGGATAATAATGCTAGGAAAAATTTCTATGTGAAGAAGAAACTCCTGCCTGCCTATCAGAATGCAGAACGAATTCTGCTTGCTTACATGATGCGTGACTTAGATGTAGCAGAAAAAGTGCAGGAAGAGGTTGGCGGTTCGTTTAATATTGACGAGCATAGTGCGATCGCTGCTTACTTGTATAGCTTCTATGCTAATGGACATGATGCGGATGTTAGCCAATTCATGGAGCAGCTTACTGATCCTAACCTTGTCAAAATTGCTTCTGAATTGGCCATGATGGATTTAAATGAAGACGTGTCGGATAAAGAACTCCAAGATTATATTCGACAGGTGTTAAATTATCCAGAATGGATAAAGATAGAAGAGAGAGAAAAAGAGAAAAAAGAAGCGGAAATGAAGCAAGACTTTGTCCAGGCAGCTAAAATTGCCATGGAGATTCTCGAGATGAAGAAGAATATTAAAAAAACATTTTGAGAAATTGACTATCTGTATTGTTGAGATGTATGGAAGGAGGGGATCGAATGGCTGAAAAACCAACTCGCCAGCCGGCGGAAGGTGAATTAACCATCGATCAAGTGAAAGAGCAGTTAGTAGAGCTTGGAAAGAAAACAAGCTTAATTACTTACTCTACGATTGTAGAACGGTTGTCTCCGTTTGAACAAGATTCCGATCAAATGGATGAATTCTTTGAATATCTAGAGGAACAAGGTGTTGAAGTCATCGAAGATAATTCTGACAACCCTTCGCCTCAAGAAGTTAATAAAGAAGAAGAATTCGACTTAAACGACTTAAGTGTTCCTCCGGGTGTCAAAATAAATGATCCGGTTCGTATGTACCTTAAAGAGATTGGTCGTGTAGACCTTCTTTCTGCAAAGGAAGAGATTAGTCTAGCACAACGTATCGAAGAAGGTGACGAAGAGGCTAAGCGTCGTCTCGCTGAAGCAAACCTTCGACTTGTTGTAAGTATCGCAAAAAGATACGTTGGACGAGGCATGCTCTTCTTAGATTTAATTCAAGAAGGTAACATGGGACTCATTAAAGCAGTTGAGAAATTTGATTATCGAAAAGGTTACAAATTTAGTACGTATGCAACGTGGTGGATTCGTCAGGCAATCACACGAGCAATAGCAGACCAAGCAAGAACGATTCGTATTCCCGTTCATATGGTGGAAACGATTAATAAATTGATTCGAGTTCAGCGTCAACTTCTTCAAGATCTTGGCCGCGAACCATCTCCTGAAGAAATTGGTAAAGAAATGGATCTTTCACCAGAGAAAGTGCGTGAAATCCTAAAGATCGCTCAAGAACCTGTCTCTCTTGAAACACCTATTGGTGAAGAAGATGATTCTCACCTTGGTGATTTTATTGAAGACCAGGATGCTCTTGCGCCATCGGACGCAGCTGCTTACGAGCTTCTTAAAGAGCAATTGGAGGACGTTCTCGATACCTTAACAGATCGAGAAGAGAATGTTCTTAGATTGCGCTTTGGACTCGATGATGGACGTACCAGAACATTAGAAGAAGTAGGACGAGTATTTGGTGTTACACGCGAGCGAATTCGCCAAATTGAAGCGAAAGCACTTCGCAAGCTTCGTCATCCAAGCCGTAGCAAACGACTCAAAGATTTTCTTGAATAGGTTAGATATACTCTCCGTCTGCATGCCGCAGGCGGAGTTTTTTTATTGAGAGTAGCAATAAGTACAACAAACTAGTTCACACGAAAACGAATACATTTCTTGTCATTTATTTTACTGATTTTTCATTCGTTTTGCAAATCACCCTTTTTCCATCAAAAGCCCACAAGCTTATGAATAAAGGGTTTAGTAATAAGATAACAAAAAAATAATATATTTAATTATTTTTATTTTCTAAAATGTTGAAAAAATAACAACTTAAAGAGATAATAAAATGTAAGCGCATTCACATTATAGAGAAGTAATTTACAGGAGGTTATTCTTACATGAACTTTGACTTAACGAAAGAACAAGCTATGATTCGAAAGATGATTAGAGAATTTGCTGATGAAAAAGTTGCACCTGGTGCTGAACAACGAGATAAAGAAAAGCGATTTCCTAAAGAAATTTTTCAGCAACTTGGCGATCTAGGAATAATGGGCCTCCCGTTCCCTGAGGAGTATGGTGGTGGCGGAGCAGATACGATCAGCTTTGCAATAGTTGTCGAAGAGTTAAGTAGAGCATGTGGATCGACAGGTATTACTTACTCAGCACATGTTTCACTTGGTGGAGCGCCACTTAATTTATTTGGTACTGAGGAACAAAAACAAAAATATCTAGCTCCTATTTGTTCAGGTGAATCTCTTGGAGCGTTTGGACTAACAGAGCCTAACGCTGGAAGTGATGCAGGGGGAACAGAAACAGAAGCTTACTTGGAAAACGGAGAGTGGGTTATCAACGGAAGTAAATGTTACATCACAAATGCTTCTTATGCTGATCACCTTGCTTTAACTGCTATTACAGATCGTAAAGATGGAAAGAAGGAGATAAGTGCTATTATTGCGCCTACTTCAGCACCAGGCTTTAGAGTAGTTGATAATTACGAAAAGCTTGGACTTCATTCTTCTAATACAACCGAATTAGTTATGGAAGATGTGCGCGTACCTGAAGAAAATTTGCTAGGTAAGCGAGGAGAGGGCTTCAGACAGTTCCTTATCACACTTGACGGAGGACGTATTGGAATAGGTGCAATGGGCGTCGGAATTGCTCAGGCAGCTTATGAAAAAGCGTTACAATATGCAAATGAGAGAAAACAATTCGGAACCGCGATTTCGAGGTTTCAAGCAATTCAATTTAAGCTCGCTGATATGGCGATGAAAATTGAATTAGCACGAACAATGGTATATAAAGCTGCATGGTTGAAAGATCAGGGCAAGAAATTTACGAAGGAAGCATCGATCTGCAAACTATATGCCTCTGAAATGTGTATGGAAGTTTGTGATCAAGCTGTACAAATACATGGCGGTAATGGATATATGCGTGACTATCATGTCGAGAGGTATTTCAGAGATGCGAAGCTTCTTGAAATTGGAGAAGGTACTTCTGAGATTCAGCGTATGGTAATTGCTCGTGAAATTGGCTGTTAAACTGAACGAGCGCTCGGTTAGTTTAGATTATAGATAGGGGTGTGTCTATGACAGAACTGCTTCATGAGACGATAGGCTCAATGCTTGAGAGACAAGTAAAACAATTTGGATCAAAAGAAGCTGTCGTATATTCTAATGAGGGTATTCGTTATACATTTAACGAATTTAACGAAGAAGTTAATCGGACTGCTAAAGCGCTACTAAAGTTGGGCGTTGAAAAAGGCGAGCATGTTGCGGTCTGGGCAACTAATGTGCCTGAATGGCTTTTGCTTCAATTTGCAACGGCCAAAATTGGGGCTGTTTTAGTTACCGTAAACACCAATTATCAAACGACTGAACTTGAATATGTACTTAAGCAATCCGAAGCAACACGATTGTTTTTAATTAATGGATTTAAAGGCACATCTTATCCTGAAGCGTTTCTAAAACTTCAAAAAGATGGCGATCACGTAGCAAATGGAAAATGCGCTATTGAGTTGTTGCCACATTTACAGGATGCTATTTTCATTGGTAATGATCCACATCCTTCTTTCTTAGCGTGGGAAATCTTCATGAATGAAAGTCATTCTATTAGTGATCACGAGCTAGCCAATCGAAAAAAAGAACTGCAACCAGATGATGTCATCAACATGCAGTACACTTCTGGTACTACTGGATTTCCTAAAGGCGTTATGCTCACTCACTCGAATATTTTAAATAATGGCCATCAAATCGGACAATGTATGGAACTAACTGAAAAAGACCGCCTCTGTATCCCAGTTCCATTTTTTCACTGTTTCGGATGCGTGCTTGGAACACTTGCTGCATTTTCTGCTGGGGCATCGATTTTTCCAATCGTTGAATTTGAACCAGAACTTGTACTTAAAACGGTACAAAATGAGCAATGTACAGCACTTCACGGTGTGCCAACGATGTTTATTGCTGAGCTAAGCTTACCAACGTTTAATTCTTACAATTTAAGTTCTCTTCGAACTGGAATAATGGCTGGAAGCCCATGTCCAATAGAAGTAATGAAAAAAGTAATGAGTCGCATGAATATGTCAGAAATCACAATTGCATACGGTCAAACAGAGTCTTCACCTGTTATCACACAAACCAGAACCAATGATCCAGTTGATTATAGAGTGAATACGGTAGGTAAAGCCCTTCCAGGTGTTGAAGTGAAAATTATTGATCCGGTGACAAGAAAAGAAACAGAACCTGGGTTTACTGGCGAACTATGTACGAGGGGATACCACGTTATGAAGGGGTACTACAATATGCCTGATGCGACAAATGAAGCTATTGATGAAGAAGGTTGGCTTCATACAGGCGATCTTGCGAAAATGGATGAGAAAGGCTATGTAGAGATTACAGGCAGGCTAAAGGATATGGTGATACGGGGAGGAGAGAATATATATCCTCGTGAAATTGAAGAATTTCTTTATACTCATCCAGCTGTACTTGATGTTCAAGTGATTGGATTACCGGATGAAAAGTACGGTGAAAAAGTCGTCGCTTGTATCCAATTAAAGGGAAATCAATCTGTTTCTGAAGCAGATATTAGGTCCTATTGTGAAGGGAAGATCGCTCGATATAAGATTCCAAGTCAAGTGTTTTTCGTGGATGAATACCCTATGACTGCATCTGGTAAAATCCAAAAGTACCGTCTTCGTGAATCTGTAGCTGATTGGGCCAAGAATAAGACAGAAACCATCTGATAATAGACGAAAGGCATCAGTAAATGTGCTGATGCCATTTTGTTTTATCGTAAATATTTGCTATGATAGAAACAGAGTGAAAACTATGACAAATATGTGATTTGCCTCGGTTTCCCTTTTCTTTCATAGCGTTTTCAAGTAAAATAAGTTATGATTTGTTTACTCTTACATAATTGGGGAAAACGATATCAGCGAATCGGTACAAGGAGGAAAAGAAATGAAAAAAAATCCGCTTATCCCATTTGCGTGGACAGCAGTTATTGGATTAATTCTCATTATTGGTGTTTCTTTCTGGGCATTGCAGCAGGGTGGCGAAGAAAGCGCTGAGGGCAATGAAGGCAACGGAGAAAAACAAGAGCAAGCTGAAGCGGCACCTGAAGAAATTTATGCTCAGAGCTGTGCTTCCTGTCACGGTGGGGATCTTGGAGGTCAAGTAGGACCAGCTCTTACTGCAGTTGGCGGAAAGTACTCCAAGGACGAAATTCTCGGAATCATTAACAACGGTAAAGGTAGCGGAATGCCTGCTGGACTTATTCAAGGTGAACAAGCTGAGGCGGTAGCTAAGTGGCTTTCTGAGAAAAAATAGGATAAAAAAAGAAGCTTTCTGTGAGAACAGAAGGCTTTTCTATTTGTATTTCATACTAAATCTCTCTGTGTGCTTCTATGTTAAGTCTGAAACAGAGAGGGTAAACTAGAGTAAAGAAACTAAATAAGTAGTGGTGAAAAAATGAACGATAAATTATTATCAGAAAGACTTAAACTAGTGGCAAGCTTCGTTCCTGATGGAAGTAGAATTGCTGACATTGGATCAGATCATGCATATTTGCCGTGTTATTTAATGAATCATAATCGAATTTCTTTTGCAGTTGCAGGAGAAGTAAATGAAGGACCTTATCAATCTGCACGAAATCAAGTAACACGAAGTGGATTTGCTGATGTGATTTCTGTTCGAAAGGGGAATGGACTGGAAGTTATTTCTCCTGGAGAAGTTGATACAATTACAATTGCAGGAATGGGTGGGCAACTTATCCGGGATATTTTGCTAGGCGGCCTGGAAAAACTAGATGGCGTTAATCGTTTGATACTTCAACCTAATGTTGCAGCTCACCTTCTTCGTGAACGACTTGCTGACTTGAACTGGGAACTTGTACATGAATCTATCATAGAAGAAGATGATAAAATTTACGAAATTCTAGTGTTTGATGCAGGCGATGGAAAAAAACCTTACGAAGGATTGAATGGAAAGGATCTTCAGAAACAATTACTTGCTGGCCCAATCTTAATGAAAGAGAAAAACGAGGCGTTTATGAAAAAGTGGCAGAATGAGTTGATGAAGCGTGAGCGTATTCTTCTCTCATTAAAACAGGCAGATGCGATCTCAGAAAAAGAGGCACAAGTGAAAAATGAACGTGACTTAATTAAGGAGGTACTTTCATGAGTAAATTAGCATCAGGCCAGGCAATTATTCAGGAATTCGAGTCCTGGTCGAAAAAGAAATATGCGGAAGACGGTGATCCAATCGGTTTACAGGTTGGAAGTTTGAATAAAAAAATAAATAAAGTAATGACTGCTCTAGATGTCTTACCTAATGTAGTGGATGAGGCTATTAGAGAAGGTGTGGATTTGATTATCGCCCATCACCCAATTTTGTACCGGCCGCTCAAGAAGATTAATTTAGATACTGAACAAGGAAAAATGATCGAAACATTAATAAAAAACAATATAACAGTATATGCTGCGCATACGAATTTGGATGTTGCTCCCGGTGGAGTAAATGATATGCTTGCTGATGCTCTTTCTTTAAAAAATACAAAGGTACTTGTAGAGACATTTCAGAACAAGTACAAGAAAATAGCAATCTTTGTACCAGCTACTCATGAAGTAGATGTGAGAGAAGCTCTATCAAATGCTGGTGCTGGTTATATTGGTGACTATAGTGACTGTACATTTAGCTCCAATGGTACTGGAAGGTTTAGGCCAACAGAGGGAACAACTCCTTATATAGGAGAAACAGGGGAGTTGGAAGCAGTACCAGAAGTGAAAATAGAGAGTGTTTTCCCTGAAGACTTGCAGAGTAAAGTAATTAGAGCGATAACAAAAGCGCATCCATATGAAGAAGTGGCATATGATATTTATCCTTTGGAAAATGAATCAGAGAAGCTAGGACTTGGCAGAATTGGACATTTAGAAAACGACATGACGCTAGAGGAATTTGCTAGCTTTGTTAAAGACAAGCTTGGCGCTAGCGGTATCCGGATTGTAGGGGATCTTCAATCAACTGTGAAAAAGGTAGCTGTGCTTGGTGGAGATGGAAATAAATTTATACATGCTGCTCGTTTTAGTGGTGCAGATGTTTTTGTGTCAGGAGATATTTATTACCATGTAGCACACGATGCAATGATGGAAGGACTTCAAATCATTGACGCTGGTCATAATATCGAAAAGATTATGATCGAAGGTGTTCAGAAGAAATTGCAATCATTTATGCAAGATAAGCATTACGATACTGAAATTATTCCATCGCGAGTAATAACGGACCCCTTTCAATTTAGATAACAAATAATCCCGCCTCAAGAGAGGCGGGATTATTTGTTATTTTTTCACTTTTACTTTAGGGAGTATTTTTGAAGCGGGCACTGCTCTTTCGCGAGTCCACGTATCACGAACTTCAGGATCATATTGATCGAGGAATCGAATGACTTCTTTAGTTATTGGTGTAGGTGTTGAAGCTCCAGCTGTTACACCAACTGTTTCAACTCCCTCAAGCCATTCAAGCTCGATTTCAGATACGTCAGCAATTCGATATGCTGGTGTTCCAGCAACTTCAATTGAAACCTGTGCAAGTCTGTTTGAGTTGTTGCTTTTTGGATCCCCAACTACTAGCACAAGATCCGTATCTCCAGCTTGCTCTGCAACAGCTTCTTGTCGAACCTGAGTAGCATTACATATTTCGTTATGGATAACAGCGTGTGGATAACGTTCCATTGCTTTTTCCATAATTTCTTGAACATCCCACTGACTCATAGTCGTTTGGTTTGTAATAATAATTCGTTCGGAGTCAATTGAAAGCTCATCAACTTCTTCAGGCTTTTCAACTAGATGCACAATATCAGGGGCAATTCCCATAGCGCCTTCTGGTTCAGGGTGGCCTTTTTTGCCAACATAAATGACATGATAGCCTTCCTTTTGCTTCTCTCGAATTAAATCATGAGTCACCGTAACATCAGGACAAGTCGCATCGAGAACTGTTAAGCCTTTTTCTTCTGCAAGCTCTCGTACTTGAGGTGATACTCCGTGAGCTGTAAAAATGACTGTACCGGATTCAACATTTTTCAATATCTCCATCCGATTTGGTCCATCAAGTGTAATAATGCCATCGTCTTCGAAGGCATCTGTAACGTGTTTATTATGAACAATCATCCCAAGAATAAAAATAGGGCGTGGTAGTGTTTTATCAAGAGCGGCATTTCTTGCTATAACCATAGCGTCTACGACACCATAGCAGTAACCTCTAGGTGAAATTTTTGTGACTTTCATCGAGAACCTCCTCAACCCATATAAGGATTGTTGTATAACTAATCTATTTCAATTATAAAGGAGTTGGTCTGATAACTCAATGAATGGGGCTGTTCAAACATATAGTTTTGGCTTTGATTTTCGAACGGTTTCTTCGGAAATCGATTCTTTTTTCTTATTCGTTGCTTTGACAGGCGGTTTTTTAGGTGCCTTACTCTTGTTTGTTTTTTTCTTTGTCTTTAGGGGCTCATCATCTGTATTCTCATCTTCACTATCATCATTATCATTGTTCGATTTCTGATACTCCTTAAAAAGCGCAATCATTTCTGGAAGCTGCTTTACCATCGGCCCATATTGCTGAACCATTGGTTTGATCGTGTCTGCTGCCTGCATAACCTTTTGTACATTTTGAATCATTCCCATCATATCCATGCCACCCTGACCTGCTGCTCCAGGAAGAATCCTTGATAGCATTCCACCGGCTTGTTGAGGAACGCCGGGCAAAACGCCACGCTGAAGAGCAGGAAAAGAACCAGGAGGCATAGGAAGAGATTGAGGAGTACCTCCGCCTCCACCTAGAATTCTAGAAAGAAGCCCGCCTGTTCCTGTTTGAGGTGGTTGTGGCATACCGGCACTAGGGCCTCCGAATCCACCACCAGAGAATGGAAAACCCATTCCAGGTCCTGGGCCGCCTTGAGGGGAGGGAGGAAATTGGTTCATGTGATACCCTCCTTTTCATAACTTGACCAATTTATAATGTTGTTACTAATAAGGTATGCTAAAAGAAATCGAAGGTGTGAGAACAAGGGATATTGGGCATGACAGTAATAGAGTGTCGTTTTTTGACGTATGGCGCTTTTGGACAAATTGGTCTATAATACAAGGTGGATTAATGGATGGAGGAGCAATAATAATGAAACAATTTGATAGATTAGGATTAAAGCCTTTTTTAATTGAGGCACTTGAAGTACAGAAATTTACAAGACCAACTGAAATACAGGAACGCTTGGTACCTGCTATTCGAAATGGCGAGAGTGCCATTGGTCAATCCCAGACTGGATCAGGTAAAACGTTAGCTTTCTTACTGCCACTGATTCATCGAATTAATCACGAGAAGAACGAATGTCAGGCTGTAATTACAGCGCCTACTCGTGAGTTAGCGGACCAAATTTATAATGAAGCACTCAAGTTAGTTACAACTCTACCTGAGGAAGAAGCTATTTCGATTAAGAAGGCTGTAGGCGGTACGGATCGCAAACGCATGATTAGTCGAATGAAGAATACACCTCATATTGTTATTGGAACACCAGGTCGAATAAAGGACCTCGTAGAAGAACAGGCACTGAGTGTTTTCCCTGCAACAATGCTTGTTGTAGATGAAGCGGATCAGATGTTAGATATGGGCTTTATTGAAGATGTGGATTATATTGCATCAAGAATGGCAAAGGATCTACAAATGCTAGTCTTCTCTGCTACAATTCCGAAAAGTTTACAGCCATTCCTTAAAAAATATATGGACAACCCTAAGTTTGTTGAAGTGAATGCTGAACAGGTGACGGCTGATAAAGTCGAAAACATTTTCATACCTGCACGATATCGTGAGAAGAAAGAGTTACTTCTAAATGTTACTAAAGCTATTAACCCTTATTTAGCTCTTGTATTTACAAATACAAAACAAACAGCTGATGAAGTTGCTGACTTTCTTATAGAGAATGGCCACAATGTTGAACGTTTGCACGGTGGTGTTCAAGCACGTCAACGTAAACAGATTATGAAGAAAATACAAGATGCAGAGTGTCAGTACGTTGTGGCAACTGATCTTGCTTCAAGAGGAATTGATATTAAAGGTATTTCTCATGTTATTAACTTTGAGCTTCCGAAAGACCTGGATTTCTATATTCACCGAGTAGGTCGTACAGCTCGTGCAGGACAGGATGGAATTGCTTATACTCTAGCAGAGCCTTCAGATCAGCAAGCCGTTCAAAAGTTATCTGCAAAAGGGATTCAGATTGAATACAAAGAAGTAAAGAATGGTGAGTGGGTAGAAGCGAAACCTGTTACTCCTCGAAAGAAACCTACTTCATCTAAACCGGAAGTTTTCGTTCCGAAGCCAAAGAAAGTTAAACCAGGCTATAAGAAGAAAATGCAGCAAGAACGAGACCGCATCCAACATAAGCGCGGAAGAAAATAAATAACTTAAAACCCTCTTGTGAGAGGGTTTTTGTTTACTTTACCTTGTAAAAACCTCTGTGCTATCATATGGAGGGAGTAAAGGAAGGAATGAATTAAATGTTAAAAATAGGATCGCACGTTTCTATGAGTGGAGATAAAATGCTTTTAGGTGCAAGTGAAGAGGCTGTTTCATACGGTGCAACTACTTTCATGATTTATACTGGTGCACCTCAAAATACAAGACGAAAAGCGATTGAAAAACTGAATATAGAAAAAGGGACGGAACATATGAAAGAGCACGGGATTAACAATATTGTCGTGCACGCTCCTTATATAATTAATATTGGAAACACTACGAAACCAGAGACGTTTCAACTCGGTGTAGATTTTCTTCGGTCAGAAATTGAACGAACCCATGCATTAGGAGCAAGACAAATCGTATTACATCCTGGTGCTCACGTGGGAGCAGGTGCTGAGCAGGGCATTAAGAAAATTATTGAAGGACTTAATGAAGTTCTTACAACGGATCAGGAAGTGCAAATTGCGCTTGAAACGATGGCTGGAAAAGGATCTGAATGTGGTCGAAGTTTCGAAGAGCTTGCTCAAATTATCGATGGTGTTACCCATAATGAGAAATTATCCGTTTGTTTTGATACTTGTCATACCCATGATGCTGGTTATGATATCGTTAATGACTTTGATGGTGTTCTAAATGAATTTGATCGTATTGTTGGAATTGATCGTCTGAAAGTGCTTCATGTAAATGATAGCAAGAATGAACGTGGCGCATCGAAAGACCGTCATGAGAACATTGGATTCGGATATATCGGTTTTGAAGCATTAAATAACGTGATTCATCACGAACAATTGAAGGATATACCGAAGATTCTTGAGACGCCATATGTAGGCGAAGATAAGAAGAACAAAAAAGCACCTTACAAGCTTGAAATTGAGATGCTTCGCAAACAAACATTTGATGAAGATCTTAAAAGTAAGCTAACAATTTCTTAACAAAAGGCTATGTTAGCTCATATTGTTGATTTCTCGATTTTTGGCTCATTCGAGTGAAACCTCAGTTTCACTCGCCTTTCAGCTCTGCTGAAAGGTCGCCCTGTGGTGCCCATTCGCCTGAGCAAANGTAAATGAGCCTCAACATTGTTCATTAACATAGCCTAACAAAAAACCGCACTAGCGGTTTTTTGTCATTCATTTAGAAATGAAAGAATTAACTTGTTAACTCGGGATGCAACAGCTGGACTAACTTCTCGACTGATTTTCATTAAGATGCGCTTTCTTTGCGTTTGATTAGCGATATCAATGTTCTCCTGCTTTAATATTTGGACGATTTTTTTGGCATCTTTTTCAGAAAGTGTGATGTTGTATTGCTTAGAAAGTTGAAGTAGTTCATCAGTGGTTATGCGATTCAATTTGAAGTTAACAAGTTGGAGTTGAATAGGATTCATCACGTTGCCCCCTTTGCCTACCTCATACTATGCAGGTCGCTGAAGGAAGTGTTCAAAGATTGGATTTCATTACTTTAAGAAGCTCGGTATTTCTTATATAATAAATAATAATATACATAGTTAGCCTAGGAGGGCGTAATGCAGAAAAAACAACATAGGAAAGAAAGTAAACTACATCTGATCTATCGTTTGTTAATGATTATGTTCGGAGCATTTCTCGCAGCAGTCGCTATTGAATTATTTCTTGTTCCAAATCAGCTGATTGACGGTGGGATCATAGGTGTCTCCCTTATTCTAGATCACTTAACCCCTTTCAACTTTGCAATTCTCGTAATCGTTATAAACATTCCATTTATGTACTATGGTTACAAACAAATTGGTAAAACATTTGCATTCTCAACTTTATTTGGAATTATTGGGCTTGCAGCTTTTGAGACGTTATTGCATCATACAGAGCCGTTTACAACAGAACCTATTCTAGGGACGGTTTTCGGAGGTCTTACTTTAGGACTTGGAGTTGGGCTTGTTATAAGGCATGGAGGTTCAATGGATGGAACTGAAATACTTGGTATTTTGCTAACAAAGAAAATTCCGTTCTCAATTGGTGAATTTGTGATGTTTACGAATATCTTTATTTTCATATGGGCTGGGTTTGTTTTTAGCTGGGAAAATGCGATGTATTCCGTTATGGCTTACTATATTGCATTTAAAACAATTGATACGGTTATTCAAGGGCTCGATGAAACGAAAGCTGTTCTTATTGTGTCTGATCATTATGAAGAGATTTCAAATGCCATCCTTGATCGACTTGGGAGAGGTACAACAAAGCTTATTGGTAAAGGTGGCTACACAGATGAAGAGAAAGAAGTCATTTATGTTGTAATCACGCGTCTTGAAGTGACAAAGCTTAAAGGTGTTATTTATGATATCGATACTCAGGCTTTTATTACAATTATGAACACCCAAGAAACAAGAGGTGCGAAATTCAAATCACCAATACACTAAGACTCCTTTATAAAGGGGTCTTTTTTCTTGGCTATGTTTAATGAACAGTGTTGATTTTGAAATAATTATTATTGAGTAAAAAGCCACAATTAGCTAATTGGAGCGGAAATTAACTCTCATGGGAACAATGTATACGAAAAGCACCTAAGAAAGTGGTGAACACCCGAGCAAAATAGTAGGAAGGTTTGAGATTAAAATGATAGGGTATATACTTAACTGGTGCTCTCCAGCTTTATTAATACCAGTTGAAAAGGAGTGCAAGACTATTAATTTTATCAAAAATCATTTCAAAAAATCTCTGTCAATGATCACTGCAATTGTTCTAACTCTCGTCCTAGTACTATTTCTCGTTCAATCTCATTTATTCAATGAGCAAGTGGCCGATGCGAAAACAAAAGTCGGGGAATTGGATCAAAAAACATCCGAGAACGATCAGATGAAAACTCAGACAGCTTTAACTAAATTAGAAAATGAAACGGGTTATTCACTTGACCCAGGTTCTGTCAGTGTAGAAGAGTGGAAGCAAGCAAAAGCTTACTCCGAACAATTCTATGACGACAGTGAAGGGAAGTTCAGCAAAAAATGGGGTCTTTTCCTCTCATATCAATCAATGAAAGTAGATATTGATCCTGCGATTGCATATGAACTCCTCAAAGTAGAAACAGGAAACACCTTTGATCCTGATTTAACAGGACCTGAAACGAAATACGGACATGCATATGGCATGGCTCAATTTATGACAAATACTGCACCTTGGATTGCCGACATGGCAGGAATAAATTATTCTGAGGAAAAGTTGTTTGATCCTTATTTCTCAATGACCCTCTCAGTAACCTATCTTGATTATCTTTACGATAGATATGGTAACTGGGATGAAGCCCTGACGGCATATAATCGCGGCATTGGCGGATTGAAGGCTTATGTATCTGAAAAAGGTACTCCTAAAAGCGGCTATTCTGAAGAAATTCAGGAAATGGCAAGCCTTCATGAGTTGTAATCCTAGTTAAATAGCACCTTCGCTTTTCTTAGAGAAGCGTAAAGAAATAAAATCCCCCATTCTGATGGGGGATTTTATCTTGGGTTCTATTTATATCTACTTTAATTTCAGAACTATTTCCTTCTAGATGATATTTTACAAAATGCTATAACATAATGTATACTACATAAAGTAAATCGTAATCATTCTTATAAATGGCAGGTTTTGTTTATGACAAATTCGAATACTATTATTGATCTCCAAAACATTTCGTTTCACTATGGAGACGATTATGTTCTTGATGATATTACTTTCTCAATACCTGAGGGAGCTTTTGTTGGTCTAGTAGGACCAAATGGATCAGGAAAATCGACGTTGATCAAAATAATCTTTGGTCTTCTTAAACCTCAAAAAGGCTATGTGAATATATTTGGTCAGAGAATTAATAAGTTCCATGATTGGAGTAAAATTGGCTACGTTTCTCAAAAAGCGAATAGTTTTAATTCTGGATTCCCTGCTTCCGTATTCGAAGTGGTATCAATGGGGCTAACAAGTAAGTTGGGATTATTTAAGTTTATGAAGTCTAGTCATCGAGACGCCGTACACGATGCGCTTCAGCTAGTTGGAATGAATGAGTATAGTTCTAGCAATATAGGTGATCTTTCAGGTGGTCAACAACAAAGAGTTTTTATTGCGAGGGCGCTTGTAAGTAATCCAGATATACTTATTCTAGATGAGCCGACTGTTGGTGTAGATGCAAACTCTACAAGTGATTTCTATCAACTACTTGGTAAGCTGAATAGAGATAATGGCATAACGCTTCTTCTAGTTACTCACGATATTGGAACAATTACAGATAAGGTTACTCATGTAGCATGTTTAAACAGATCTCTTCATTTCCATGGCGAAACAGAGGAATTTGAACAGTTTAGTGATCGTGACCTTTCAGGATTTTATGGACACCATGTCCACGTTTTAAGTCACGATCATGGTCATGGAGGAGTATAAATGATTCAGGCTTTATGGCAATTTGAGTTTTTGCAAAACGCTTTTTTGGCAGGAGTACTAATTGGGATTATTGCCCCTTTACTTGGCGTATTTATTGTTGTTAGAAGGCAGGCTTTGATAGCAGATGCCCTTTCTCATATTACCCTTGCAGGGATTGCGGCAAGCTTACTTATTGGGAAGTATTCTTCATTTTGGCAGGGTATTAATCCAGTCTATATGGGGATGGCATTTTCGGCCGCAGGTTCGTTGTTTATTGAACAGCTAAGGAAGGTATACAAACACTTTGAAGAACTAGCGATTCCGATTACATTATCTGGTGGTATTGGACTAGGCGTTGTTTTCTTATCCCTTGCGGATGGATTTAATTCAGATTTGTTCAATTATCTATTCGGGAGTGTAATTGCAATTAGTCGCTCTGATTTAGTGGCAGTTGCCGTTATTACAGTAGTGGTATTAGTTGTTGTAACATTATTATATAAGGAATTATTCTTTCTTTCATTCGATGAAGAGCATGCGGTTGTTTCAGGTATAAGAGGAAAATCCATTCAATTTATTTTTATATTACTCGTTGCTTTTGTTATTGCTGTTTCAATGCAAATAGTTGGGGTGCTACTTGTTTCTGCCTTAATGACATTACCAGTTGCAGCTAGTATTCGAATCGCTAAAGGGTTTAAACAAACAATTGGTCTTTCCATCTTGTTTGGGGAGTTAGCTGTACTTGGTGGACTTGTTCTGGCTTATTATCTCGACATCGCACCAGGGGGCACCATTGTACTATTATCTGCGCTTATTCTGGTAGCTGTTCTTTTATTTAAGCGATTAAAGCAGAGGAAATCTTAACATATAGAGGTGGAAGTATGAATGTATCTACTGCATTGCGGATTCTAAAAGATGAGGGTTTCAAATATACTGAAAAACGCGAAGATCTCGTTACATTATTTGCAAAAGAAAAAAGGTATTTATCTGCAAGGGATGTGCTCATCCATATGCAAAAAAGCTATCCTGGAATGAGTGTAGATACGATCTACAGAAATCTAACGCTGTTTAAAGACTTGGAAATATTAGAAGAAACAGAGTGGAACGGCGAGAAACGCTATCGACTAAGTTGTTCGACTAACCATCACCATCACCATTTAATCTGTTTGCAATGTGGAAAAACGCGGCAAATTGAATCCTGCCCGATGGAGGATATGCCTGTAGGGGATTCTGAGTTCAAAGTAACAGGTCACAAATTTGAAGTGTATGGAGAATGCGGAGAGTGTCAGGCACAATAACAAAAACGGAAGAGCTTAAGCTCTTCCGTTTTTGTTATACTGTTGGAGCCAATTTCTAGCTTCTGGCCAAGTATCTAATCGTTTAACGCCAGATGGAACAGCGCCCTGGTTGTATGGAGTATTAAACAGAATAACGGGAATATCACATTCTTCGGCTATATCACAAGCATTATCATGTTTATCTTCGAAGAATACATCAACTTGGTGCTTTTTAATGGAGTTTATTTTGTCATGTTTACCTATTAGGTCAATGTGATGGTATGGAACACGATTTGTAGTAAACCAATTTTTAGTTGTATCAAGTAAATGATTACCCCTTGCACTTATATAAAAAAGTTCGTAATTTCCTTTCCAATCCTCTAATATTGGATGTGCGTGTTCAGCTATGAGGGCATTCGAATAGATGGTTTCCTCATTGCTTTTCAACCACTCAAAGAATTCTTCTTGTGTAATATTGAGTAAGTTTGCAAGATCATATTGGGTAATATCAGTAAGAGACAGTTTTTTGTTGAACGATGAATTTAAATAAGGCAGAAAAGTTTTAGGACTCGTCACAGTCCCGTCAATATCAAGGCCAAGTCGTTTAATTGTCATAACAGAACTCCTTTATGTTTGCTCTTCCCTCATCATATCACACATTGGTATCTCTTTAGCTTAGGAATTGGCAGTATCTTACTGAAGTAAAAAACATATTCTTCCTAGCTCTTACGAATACTAAGCATGCTCCACAACATGCTAAAGTGAGGGATGTATATGACAGAAGACAGACATGATGAGGATTTCATCGAGGAACGGGAGTTGCACAGCAAATCTGAAGAGGAATACCTCGAAGAAGCTGCAGCCGAAGTAGCACCAGGTGTATTAGACCGTCCTTATTTGCAGTCGCCTGAAAATGAACGTCCAACCTCTGAGGAGCGTCAAGAACATTTTGAAGCTAAAAGAAAGGAACAGGAAACGACTGGTGTAGGAGTTGGTGTAGCCGCACTAGCTTTATCAATCCTATCCTTATTTATTCTACCCGTTATACTTGGAGCAGCGGGTATAGTCGTTGGATTTGTTGCGAGAAGAAAAGGGCTAACAGCGCTCGGTTCTTGGGCAATTGGTGTTGGTGCCGCTTCAATGATCATCAGTTTATTCTTCGCACCATTCTTTTAGTGGAAATACGTTCTAGTAAAAAGCCTGACATCCACTGGATGTCAGGCTTTTCTTCAAGAGGAAGATCAAGAATTGGCTTCAGCTTTGGCCTTTTCTTCTTCCATTTTCTTATAATGTTCTTCAGCGATTTTATCGACTTCTTTTTTGAGTTCTTCAACCATAGTTTCTTCGGGCACTTTACGGATGATTTCACCATGTCTGAATAGAAGACCTTCACCACGTGCTCCAGCAATACCGATATCTGCTTCACGTGCTTCACCAGGACCGTTTACAGCACAACCGAGGACAGCGACTTTAATTGGTGCTTTAATAGTTGAAATATATTCTTCAACTTCATTGGCAATTGAAATGAGGTCGATTTCAATACGACCACAAGTCGGGCAAGAGATTAAAGTTGCAGCATTTGCTGCAAGACCAAATGACTTAAGAAGTTCTCTTGCTACCTTAACTTCCTCAACTGGATCTGCACTTAGTGAAATACGAGCAGTATTACCAATTCCTTTTGAGAGGATTACGCCAAGACCTGCTGCACTTTTAACTGTACCTGCAAAGAGTGTACCAGATTCAGTAATACCTAGGTGCAGTGGGTAGTCGAATGAGCGTGCTGCAAGTTCGTATGCTTCAGTAGCAAGATTTACATCAGAAGCCTTCATCGATACAATAATATCGTAGAAGTCAAGGTCTTCAAGAATCTTGATATGATGCAACGCACTTTCTAGCATTCCCTCAGCGGTTGGATAACCGTATTTCTCAAGAATTTTTCTTTCAAGAGAACCAGCATTCACTCCAATACGAATTGGAATTCCTTTTTCTTTTGCTGCTTTTACTACAGCTTCAACTTTCTCACGACGACCGATATTACCAGGATTAATTCTGATTTTATCTGCCCCACCTTCAATTGCTTTAAGTGCAAGCTTATAATTGAAGTGGATATCTACTACAAGAGGAATGTTGATTCGCTTTTTAATTTCTGGAATCGCATCTGCCGCGCGATCGTCTGGACAAGCTACGCGGACAATCTGACATCCTGCTTCTTCTAGACGATTAATTTCGGCAACGGTTGCCTCAACGTCATGCGTTTTAGTAGTTGTCATACTCTGAATAATAACTTCATCGTTACCGCCTATTGTTAAAGGACCTACTTTAACAGGTCTAGTTTTACTACGGTGGATAATTTCATTCATGCGAAAATCGCTCCTTTTACATGTAGGATTGCTTACCTCATGATTTAGATCGCTTTGTATATACTCCCAGATAGGGAATAAGACTCATCTTTAGTACTACCCCATTGTAGCAACTTTTGAGAGCTATTGACAAGAAATAATGATTGACCGTGTTGTCTTCAGTATGTTGGAATTCGATATTCCTTTCCGATTTGTATATGTGTAGGTGGGGTATTGTTTAATGTTTCGAAATCGTGAACGATTTTATCGATCGAAACAGGAACTGTTCCGTTGGCTTTTTCCACTAATGAAAGAACGGTATCTCCAGCCTGAACTTGGTAAATGATGAAGGGTTCGGCTTCTTTTTCAATGGGCTTGTCTACTACTGAAACAACTGGATGAGAAGCGAGTGTTCCTATTGTTAAATCGTAATACGTTGTATGAAGGACTAGTAGAAAAAGCGAGATAGACAGAAATTTTCGCATACCTTTCACCTCTCCCATTGTAGAAGTATTTTCGTTCTACTTTATGCTTGTCCATCCAATATATGCCACCTTTCTAAAGGAATTATCTTTTCTTTCAATCGATGGTCAAGTAAAATAACAGGGAGATGAAGAGTGCAACCCTCTTTATCAAGGAAGCCTTACGGAAAAAAGGAGATCAAAACATGTTAAAAAAAGTAATGCCATTTATTCTGTCTATGTTGTTGATCATGTCAATTATGCCTGTTGTTGCTCTAGCAGACGCTAGTGTTGGAGATGTTATTGTCACTCTTGGAGAAGACTTAACTGAGGATCAAAAGCAAAATTTGCTGAGTGAAATGGATGCTCCTAAAGACGTAATGACAGTCACTGTTTCGAATGAAGAGGAGCATAAATACCTCGGAAATTATATAAGTAAAGCACTAATTGGAACGCGTGCATTATCTTCCTCTTCCATAACAATTGGAGAGAAAGATGCTGGACTTAGTGTTGAAACTAAGAACATTAACTGGGTAACAGATGAAATGTACGCGAATGCGTTAATAACGGCCGGTGTTAAAGATGCAGACATCTATGTTACCGCTCCGATTGAGGTGTCTGGAACTGCAGCACTAACAGGGCTTATCAAAGCTTATGAACTTAGTTCTGACAAAGTCATTCCTGAAGAACAAAAGCAGGTAGCGAATGAGGAGCTTGTGACAACTGCAAAGCTCAGTGATAGTATTGGTGCTGATAAAGCTACAGAATTAATGACAAAAGTTAAAGATGAGATAGCAACCAACCCACCAGAAACAGAAGAAGAGCTTAGAACACTGATTAATGAAATCGCTAGCGATTCAGGTATTGAATTGACACAAGATGAACTTGATGGTTTAGTTGCTTTATTTAATCGAATGAAGGACCTTAATATTGATTGGGATCAAATGAAGAGTCAATTAGAGAATGCAAGAGAAAATCTGGATGAATTCCTAAATAAAGAAGAAACACAATCGTTCATTGGTAAAATCATTGACTTTTTTATAGCGCTTATTGATGGTCTAAAAGGGTTATTCAAATCTTAAAATGATAATAAACTGAAACTTTTTGAACTTCTAAACGTAATAGAAGAGAGAAGGAGGGAGCGAGTATGGGTATTTTGTCGTTGCCGATCGCAGGTTTTCTGATCATTCTAGTTAGTGTACTATTCTTATTTGGCGAATTACTTGTTCGTGTTAAAGGGATTTTTGGATTGATTGGAATTCTAATGCTTACGTTTTACTTTAGTTTTCATTTAACATCACTATCTTCAATTCTCTGGATGGGGCTTGTTTTTGCAGTAGGGCTTGGTCTCGTTATTCTTGATGGGAAGTTGTTAAACGATGGAACGTTCG
This sequence comes from Guptibacillus hwajinpoensis, assembly GCF_001039475.1. Classification (GTDB taxonomy): domain Bacteria; phylum Bacillota; class Bacilli; order Bacillales; family Guptibacillaceae; genus Guptibacillus; species Guptibacillus hwajinpoensis. Next base: position 24,194 of record NZ_LELK01000001.1, read on the forward strand.
GATTAATTGGACTCTTAATGATGGTTACTGCTGTCGCTATACCTTCTCCCACTTTCATTTACGGGCTACTAGTATCAAGCGGGTTCTTAATAGGTACAGCTGCGTCATTTCTTTTTCTACGTGTTTTCAAGGCGCGTGCAATGTGGACTAAGATGACGCTTAAGGATCGCCTAAGTAGCGAGATGGGCTATAATTCGATGAATGAAGAATATAAGGGATTAATTGGTGAAGGGGCTACAACCCTTACAGCGTTCAGACCAAGTGGAACTATAAAAGTAAATGACAAGAAATACAGTGCAATATCAGCAGGGAACTGGATTGACAAAGATGTTGAAGTTATCATTACATCTGTTGATGGGACGCGAATTGTGATTGAGGAACAGAAGGAAAAGAGTAAACGACATCCTATTTAATATAATTAGACCCCGATTCATTGATTCGGGGTTATTTCTTATTTATTTTTATTCCGTTAATCCCGATCAATAAACTAGGGTTGACATATAGTTAGATAATAGTTAAGATTTAGAAAATAACTTATCAAGAGAGACTGAGGGACTGGCCCGATGACGTCCGGCAACCTGCTTTTTGCAAGGTGCTACTTCCAGCAAAATGGAGTCCATTTTGGAAGATAAGGGGAATCAAGGTAACTTGATCTGTCTTTCCAATTTGGGAAGGCTTTTTTAAGTTGTTGAGCCTCTCCTATCGATTATTTCTTTCTAAGGGAGGTTGAAACTGGTGAGAAAAGAACAGAACTTTTCAGATGTTGCAGCTCGAATCGAACATATGCTCAGTACGTTGAAATTTGGATCAATTACCCTCGTGGTTCAAGATGGAAAAGTTATTCAACTTGAAAGGCAAGAAAAAGAACGACTAGATTAAAAAGCGCTGACTAGAGAAACTAGAGGCGGTTCTAACCACATAGGTTAGAACCGCCTTTTTCTTTGAAGGTTGGAAGAGGAGGGATCTTCATGCACTATTCTTACAGCAGTTGGTCAGGGCAAATGCCCGACTTTGATAGCAATTCAAAAACAAAAGGAGCGCTTGAAGTTTTAAAGTGGGCTTATCACACTTATCAAAATGACATTGTATATGCTTGTAGCTTCGGTGTAGAAGGTGTCGTCTTAATTGACTTGATTTCTAAAGTCACTAAGCAAGGTGAAATAGTCTTTCTAGATACGGGTCTCCATTTTGATGAAACATATGAATTAATTGAAAAGGTTAAAGTGAAATATCCTTTTTTAACGATTAAATTAAAAAAGCCCTTGCAGTCTGTAAGTGAACAAGCAGACTCACATGGAGATGAATTATGGAAACGTGACCCAACAAAATGTTGTAATCTTAGAAAAATCATGCCACTACACGAAGAATTGGATCCAAAAAGTGCATGGATATCAGGATTACGAAGAGAACAGTCACCATTGAGACAAAAGACGAACTTTCTAAACAAAGACGAGAAATTTGAGGCTATTAAGGTATGTCCCCTTATTCATTGGAGGTGGAAAGAAGTTTGGCGATATGTGCATGAGAACAATCTTGCTTACAATCCACTCCATGACAAGGGGTACCCAAGTATAGGATGTTCGGTGTGTACGGAAAGAGTACTTTCGGGTAGTGATTCGAGGTCTGGAAGGTGGGCTAACCAGAAGAAAACAGAATGCGGCTTGCATTTTGATTCGGCACCTAAGGACTGATGATTATGACGATTCTTGTCATAGCAGTTGCGATGTTCTTTGCAATGAATATTGGAGCGAGCGGAGCAGCTGCATCTATGGGAGTAGCTTATGGAGCAGGTGCGATTAAACGAAGACAAACAGCATTGCTTCTTTGTGCAATTGGGATTATCTTGGGAGCGGCTTTTGGTGGGGGAAACGTAATCAAGACAATGGGAAGTGGAATTATTCCATCTTCTGTTCTAAGCATTAAAGTGATCCTAATCATTTTTATATCGGCAACTGTTGCTCTCTTTTTAGCGAATATGTTAGGCATACCTCTTTCAACAAGTGAAGTGACGGTTGGCTCAGTAGTAGGAGTCGGTATAGCCTTTCGTGCATTATATTTCCAAAATGTAATGAGCATCATGCTGCTTTGGATCGTTATTCCGATTGTCTCCTTTTTGATTGCTTATTTCGCAGGAAAGCTTGTTTCATGGCTAAAGCATCGTTGGAAATTGACGCACAAATACCAACGGACACTAGGGATTGTACTAATTGTATCAGGCTTTCTTGAAGCTTTCTCAGCAGGTATGAATAATGTGGCAAATGCTGTAGGCCCTCTTGTTGGAGCGGGTGTCTTATCTTTATCTACTGGGGCCTTGTTAGGTGGGAGTTTTGTTGCGCTTGGTGCCCTCGTGTTTGGTAAACGAGTGATTGAAACAAATGGATACCGAATTACAAGGTTCTCACTTGCGGAAGGATGTGCTATTTCAGGAACTAGTGCGGGGCTAGTAATTGGTGCCTCTTTGTTAGGTATTCCAGTACCACTCACGCAAATTACAACATCTTCGATCATAGGAATTGGAACAGCAAAAAATGGATTTCAGCTTTGGCAAAAAGATGTAATTACTCGTATGTTGAAAGTCTGGGCCGTTTCACCTGTGTTCTCACTAGTTATTTCATATAGCATGGTGAAGCTGTTTCTAGAGAGTGATCTATATACACTAGTAGCCATTGGCAGCGTCGTTCTTGCTACAGTTGGCTCGAGTAGTCTTATAAAGTCGATTCGCACACAAAAACGAACTGTTTAATCATCGGAGAAGAATCTACATTTTTGGAGGGATAGAGATGACAACCATTAAACCACACGGTGGCCAATTGGTTAGCCGTTATAAGCCGAATGCTTCATTGCAAGGAATAAAGAATGAAATTGAATTAGATGATACTGCATTAAGTGATCTGGAGTTAATAGGTACAGGTGCTTACAGTCCACTAGTAGGTTTCCTAAATGAAAATGACTACCAATCTGTCGTACAACACCTAACGTTAGAAAACGGAGTGCCCTGGAGTATCCCGATTACTTTACCTGTAAATCACGATATAGCCAAGAAGGTAGAAGTAGGTGAGCTAGTAAAACTCGTGAGCAAAGGAACTGTGTATGGGACGTTGTTCATTGAATCCATTTATGAGCCAGATAAAAAAGAAGAAGCTCGATGTGTGTATCTTACTGAAGATGATGAACACCCTGGAGTGAAGAAGGTTTATGAAAGACCAGCTGTTTATGTTGGAGGAACAATTACGCTTATTGAAAGAAGTAATAAAGGACAGTTCAAGAAGTATCATTTTGATCCTGCAGAAACAAGAAGCTATTTTAAGAGCAAAGGATGGGAAACTGTTGTGGGATTTCAAACAAGAAATCCAGTGCATAGAGCGCATGAATACATTCAAAAAACAGCTCTCGAGACAGTAGACGGATTATTTTTGAATCCGCTAGTAGGTGAGACGAAGTCTGATGACATACCAGCAGAAATACGAATGGAAAGCTATGAGGTTCTTTTAGGAAACTATTATCCGTCAGAGCGCGTTCATCTTGGTGTATTTCCTGCAGCTATGCGATATGCAGGTCCAAGAGAGGCTGTTTTTCATGCGATAGTTAGAAAGAATTTTGGCTGCTCTCACTTTATCGTTGGAAGGGACCATGCAGGAGTAGGAAATTATTACGGAACGTATGATGCACAGAAAATATTCAGTATGTTTACGAAAGAGGAGCTTGGTATTACACCAGTGTTCTTCGAGCATAGTTTCTATTGTGAGAAGTGTGAAAGTATGGCAACTGCCAAAACGTGTCCACATGATAAAGATCATCATGTCATTCTTTCAGGAACAAAAGTCCGCTCTCTATTGCGAAAAGGGGAGCCTCTCCCTGAAACGTTTAGTAGACCTGAAGTTGTTGAAGTGCTAATCAAAGGAATGAGTAATCAATCAATTAAGGCATAGAAAGGAGAAAGGTATGGGAGTGAACAATCATTTAACATGGCACGATTCCGTTGTTACCAAAGAGTTGCGGCATCAAAGAAATCAGCATAAGAGTGCTGTGCTCTTTTTTACAGGTCTTTCAGGATCAGGTAAATCAACTATAGCTAACCTTGTTTCTATTAAATTACACGAACTGTGCGTTCAAAGCTACGTATTGGATGGTGATAACATTCGTCAGAGGCTGAATAGGGACTTGGGCTTTCAAGAAAGTGATCGAAAAGAGAATATAAGGCGCATCGGCGAAGTATCGAAATTATTCGTTGATAGCGGTCAATTCGCTATAACTGCATTTATCTCTCCATATCAATGTGATCGAAAACTTGTACGGGACCTTTTTCCATCAGGTGAATTTGTAGAAATCTATGTAAAGTGTCCAATCGATGAATGTGAGCTTAGGGACCCTAAGGGGTTATACAAAAAAGCACATAATGGTGAAATACAAAACTTTACTGGCGTTTCTTCGCCTTATGAGGAGCCAATTAATTCAGAGATTGTTATTGAATCAAACCATGAGACACCTGAAGCGTGTGCGAATAAAGTTATTTCTTATTTGGCTCAGCAAGAACTATTACCGAAATGATGCTTTCAGCGGGGTAAAGTTTTCATTACTGATGAGGACAGGAGGAGAATGCATGTTGGGAAAAGTATATTTAGTTGGTGCAGGTCCAGGTGACGTTGATCTTATTACAGTAAAAGGCGTAAAGTGCATTGAAGAAGCAGATATCATTTTGTATGATCGTTTAATTAATAAGGATCTTTTGAATTATGCAAAGAAAGATGTTGAATTGATTTACTGTGGAAAACTCCCTCATTATCACACTCTTAAACAAGAAACGATCAACAAATTTCTTGTTAAGCATGCCTTAAAAGGGAAAGTTGTGACCAGATTGAAAGGTGGCGATCCTTTTGTTTACGGTAGAGGGGGCGAGGAAGCAGAGGCGTTGGCGAATAAAGGTGTTCATTTCGAAATAGTGCCTGGTATCACTTCAGGTATTGCTGCTCCAGCTTATGCGGGGATTCCAGTAACGCATCGTGAACTTAGTTCTACTTTTGCTTTTGTCACTGGTCACCGTAAAGAGGGCGAGGAAGAAGAGCTACGCTGGGAAAGTCTTGCGAAAGGGATTGATACATTAGCTATTTACATGGGTGTAAGTAACTTACCTTATATTTGCTCAATGCTTCAAAAGCATGGAAGAAAGAAGGAAACACCTGTTGCACTTATCCACTGGGGTACAACTGGTGCGCAAAGAACAGTCACGGGTACGCTTGAGAACATAATCGAAGAAGTAAAGAAAGCAGACATTCAGAATCCGAGCATGATTGTGGTTGGCGAGGTAGTTAACTTAAGATCCAAATTGAGCTGGTTTGAGGAAATGTCTCACGACCAGAAGAATGCATCTATAGCTGTTAATGCTTTATAGGAGGGGTTAAGCGTGCAGGCTGTCTTATATATTTGCCACGGTAGTCGAGTGAAAGAAGGGCGCGATCAGGCGGTAGCGTTTGTAGAGAAATGCAAATCTGATATTCCATATCCCATACAAGAAACGTGCTTTCTCGAACTCGCCGAGCCGACCATTCAGCAAGGTATTGAATTGTGTATCCAAAAAGGAGCGACAGATATCGCGATCATACCAGTGCTACTGTTAGCTGCAACACATGCCAAAAAAGATATTCCTAAAGAAGTCGAGATTGCTCAGACGAAGTTTCCTGAAGTAGTATTTCAAATTGGTCGTCCTCTCGGTGTTCATGAAAAACTAATATCTGTTATTTCTGATCGTGTACGAAATACAGGCATTATGGTTAAAGCTGAATCAACTGCGCTGCTTGTTGGGAGAGGGAGTAGTGATCCGGATATAAAAAGAGAGATGGAACAAATTGCAGAGATGATTAACTTAAAACTACCGTTTAATAAGGTATCCGTATGCTTTCTAGCGGCTGCTAATCCAACTTTCGAAGAAGGATTAGAGCACGCTAAAACGACAAATAGTCAGGTATTTGTTATCCCATACCTTTTATTTACAGGCATTCTCATGAGAGAGATGGAAGATGATATAAGGAAGTTAAATCAATTTCATCAGGAATTTGTACTTACCGATAACCTTGGGTACCACGCGGACTTAAGAGAGGTATTGAGAGAACGTATTATTGAAGCAACCGGAATAAAAGCATGAACGAATATCCAGTAATGCTTAACCTTAGTGGGAAAAAAGTGATCATTGTAGGTGGAGGGAGAATTGCGAGAAGAAAGATAAAGAATTTACTGGGATGTGGTGCATTAATTACGGTCATTAGTCCAAAGATTCATCAAGAAATCCAGCAACTTGTACTCGAACATCGAATACATCTAATTGAACGTGAAGTTGTTGCTGAAGACTTACGTAAAGCATTCCTAATCATTACAACGACAAATTCTATTGCTGTGAACGATTTTGTTGTAAAGCATGCGAGTGAGCATCAGCTTGTAAATGCATCGCACAGTTACAAGGCGGGTAATGTTTCCATTCCAGCTATACTAAGGCGAGGGAAGCTGAGTATTGCAGTCTCGACAGGAGGAGCAAGTCCTATACTTGCTAAGAAGATAAGAGATGATCTCGCAATGAGGTATAATAACTCCTATAGTAATTATGTAGATCGACTATATGAACTTCGTTTAGAAACTAAGAAGTTATGTATAGATGAAGAAGAACGTAAAAGAATTCTAGAAAAAGCAATGATAACGAAATTCATCAATGTAGGGAATGGGCACTAGTTATCATGTGTTGTGCTACATAATTCTTTACTGACAGAACAAAGAGAAGCATTCGAACCTTTCGAATGCTTCTCTTTGCAGTTTAAAGTACGTTAAAGTATCTCCCTTCTGGATGAGCGAACACCATAGCTGTTACAGAAGCTTCAGGCTCCATCATACATCCGTCGGTTAGTTCTATACCAATTTCACCTGGGTAAATGAGATCGAATAACTTCTTTTGATCATCGAGCTCAGGACATGCAGGATATCCGAATGAAAATCGTTGCCCCTGATATTTAGCAGAGAAGCGATTTTGCATAGTGAAATCTGTTGGATCTGGGAATCCCCATTTGTCACGCATCAGTTGATGGACATGCTCGGCAAGACCTTCAGCTGTTTCAAGTGCAAGTGCTTGTAGTGCATGACTCTCAAGATAGTCACCCTGGCTCTTGAGTTCTACAGACCGTTCTCTAATTCCACTTCCAGCTGTCACTGCAAAAAATCCAACATAATCCATTACACCGCTTGAGACTGGATGAAGGTAATCTGCTAGACACAAAAACGGTTCCTTATATTGCCTCGGAAATGTAAAGCGCTCAATGATTGTTTGATGATCAATTGGATCATATATAATAACATCATTTCCATTAGACTGAGCTGGAAAGAACTGGTACTTAGCAGAAGGCTTAATCCAGTTTTCTGTTTTTGCTCGTGCAATGAGTTGGTCAACAACACCTTTTAGAAAGAGAGCCTTTGCGTTTTTTTCATTAAGAAGTCTTGATACTTTTCCTTTAAGGCCTAGATGATGCCCAATTAACATTTGCATGTTAATATATGGTTCGATGTGGGCTACTGAATAATTCCTTAATACATGAGGAGCAAGATCATAAGGCGTAAATACTGGTGCTAAGGATACCGTGGATTCTTGCTTAATCGCCACGGCTGTAGTTGATGATGAGGAAGGAAGAGTAGTCAGCGATGCTGCTTTTCTCGTATGCTCTTCAACCAGAGCTCTTTTCTCATCTTCATTACTGAGCTGGTTTGAAATGCTTAATCCAGACATTGCATCTTTTGCATAAAATACTGGTCCATCATACTCTGGCGAAATTCGATTATCTGTAAACTTTCTAGATAGTGCCGCACCACCGACGAGAATGGGTATAGAAATTTTTGCTTGTTTCATATCCTGCGCAGTTAATACCATTTGTTGAGCGGATTTGACAAGTAAACCAGAAAGGCCGATGAAATCAGGCTGATGATTCTCAATCTGTTTAATTAAGTCGGTAGGAGTTACTTTGATTCCAAGATCAACAACCTCAAAACCATTGTTGCTCAAAATGATCTCGACCAGGTTTTTTCCAATGTCATGCACATCGCCTTTCACAGTTGCTAATAATACTTTACCTTTCGAGCTTGAAGAATCTTCTTTCTCCATATGCGGTTCAAGAAACGCAACAGATGCTTTCATAACTTCAGCACTCTGGAGAACTTCAGCTACGATCAATTGATTATCATTAAAAAGCTTCCCGACCTCAGCCATACCGGTCATTAAAGGTCCGTTGATAATTTGGAGTGGGGAAGTATACTCATGCAAAGCTTTCTCTAAGTCTGGGATTAGCCCTTCCTTTGTTCCTTCAACTACATACATGGCAAGGCGTTCTTGAAGTGTTAGAGTGGAGTGCACCTTCGTTTCTTTTTTCTTGCCTCTATAAAAAGCTGTGAAATCTGCAAGTGTTTCATCAGTTGTTGTGAAAAGCAATTCATCCGCAAGCAGAATTTCCTTCTCAGAAATTGATGCGTATCGTTCAAGTTTTTCAGTGTTTACGATCGCATAATCAAGACCTGCTTTTGTACAATGATACAGATAAGAAGCATTCAAAACTTCTCTACCAACTGGTGGTAAACCAAAAGAAACATTACTTATGCCGAGAATTGTTTGACAATCAGGCAGCTCTTTCTTGATCATTCGAATTCCTTCAATCGTTTCCGCTGCTGAACCAATGTACTGCGCATCACCAGTACCTACTGGAAAAACAAGCGGATCAAAGATGATATCTGAAGAGTTAAGTCCATATTTACAAACGAGTAAGTCATGAGATCGCTTAGCGATTTCAAGCTTTCGTTCTGCTGTAATCGCCATCCCAGTTTCATCAATCGTTCCTACCACAACCGAAGCTCCATATTGATGAATTAAAGGTACAACTGCTTCGAATCGTTCTTCTCCATCTTCAAGGTTAATCGAATTAATGATTGCTTTACCCTGGGAATAGGAAAGAGCTTTTTCAATTACGGCGTCATCCGTCGAGTCAATAATTAGAGGGGTTTTCACTTTATTTACAACGTATTTCATAAAGTTCTCGGTATCAGCCAATTCATCGCTATCGGGGTTTGCGAGGCAGATGTCAATAACCTGTGCCCCTTTTTTTACCTGTGACCTAGCAATTTCTGATGCTTCTTCAAATTTTTCTTCCGCAATAAGGCGCTTGAATTTCCTTGAACCAATAACGTTCGTTCGTTCACCAACAAGAATGGGCCTAGCACTTTCATCGTAAATTAACGGCTCTATACCAGAAATCGCATGCGGGTGTGATGAAGGACCAGTTCTAGGTTTGATGTTTTTTACAGATTCCTTAATGGCTGCAATATGTGCTGGAGTAGTGCCACAACAACCACCTACAACGTTAAGCCAACCTTTGTTAGCAAAGCCGGTTATTTTAGCAGCTAGCGTTTCTGGCGTTTCGTGATAATTGCCTTCTTCATCAGGAAGACCTGCATTTGGATAGCAGCTGACTGCAGTAGTTGCAAGGTCAGAAAGAGAGCGAATATGATCTCTCATAAACTCCGGTCCAGTTGCACAGTTTAGTCCTACAACTGCTGGATTCATATGTTCGAGAGATAAGTAAAATGCTTCAATGCTTTGACCTGCGAGTGTTGTTCCCATAGGTTCAATCGTACCTGATATCATCAGCGGAACGGTTTGGTTTAGTTCTTTAAAAGACCTCGAAATGCCAACATACGCTGCTTTAACGTTTAACATATCCTGACTCGTTTCAATAAGGAGAAGGTCGACACCCCCTTTCAACAATCCTTTCGCTTGTAGAGCATAAGAATTGCAGAGGGCTTTAAACGTTGTTCCTCCTGTAACAGATAATGTTTTTGTCGTTGGCCCCATTGCACCTGCAACATAGCGAGGGTTAGAAGGTGTAGAAACGGTAGAGGCCGCTTCCTTTGCAAGAAGAGCAGACGTATAATTGATTTTTTCTGTTAAATGCCCGAGGTCATACTCGTCCAAAACAAGATCAGTTGCTCCAAACGTGTTTGTTTCGATAATATCAGCACCTGCTGACAAATAGTCTTCATGTATTAATTGAATGAGATCAGGTCTCGTTAATGATAGGTATTCGTTACAGCCTTCGTATGCTTCACCTCCAAAATCTTCTGCTGCTAAGTTTGCCTGTTGAATCATTGTCCCCATAGCTCCGTCTAGAACAAGGATTTTCTTCTGTAGATGATCTTTAAACGATGTGTAGGCCATTACGAATCTTCCTTTCATCTTCTAAACGAGTTTTTTCTTTAATATATCGAGCTAACTCTACAGTTAGTTCATACCGTAAAAATGGCGTAATTAAATAAATGCCGTTAAATAAATCAAAGGCTGTATCGATGAGGTACTTGGCTATAGCGAGTCCTTCTAGTTGAGCCTCTTGATCGTCAGAAGCTTTTGTCATTCTACTCCTTATAGAATCAGATAGTTTGATTCCGGGTACTTCATTATGAAGAAATTCTGCATTTCGAGAGCTTGTTAACGGCATAATGCCTATATAAATCGGGCATGTTAAATGCTTTGTTGCCTCATATACCTCTACTATTTGTTTGTCATCGAAGATCGGTTGACTAATAAAATAATCAGCACCATGTTGCTGCTTCTTTTCAAGTCTTGAAACGGCTCGGTCAAGGTGGCGGATATTTGGATTAAAAGCACCTGCAATGGAGAAAGATGTTTTGATGCCGAGTGATTTACCTGAATACGAGATTCCTTCATTAAACTGCTTGATTAGTTTAATAAGATCAAATGAAGAAACATCATATACAGATGTGGCACCCGGAAAATCTCCTATCTTAGTTGGATCTCCTGTGACGGCGAGTACTTGATTTATTCCGAGTGTATGAAGACCCATTAAATGAGATTGAAGACCAATGATATTCCGGTCGCGACATGCAATATGAACAAGAGGGCGGGCATTATAGTGAGATTGGATCGTAGATGCCATTGCAGTATTGCAAATGCGAGGTGAAGCAAGTGAGTTATCTGCAAGAGTGATAGCGTCAACTCCAATTTCTTGGAGAGCTTTTGCACCTTTAAGATATTTATCAATCGATAATTTCTTAGGTGGATCAAGCTCCACAATGGTTGACTTCTTGTTAAGAGCGATTTCATGAAGATGGGGTATTCGTTCATTTTTAGTTTCAGAGATTAATGAATCGCTCTCTTTAATAGTTATTTTTTTAGAAGTGATAGGCTTAACGTCTTTTAATACACTAGCTGCAGCTGCAATGTGTTCTGGCGTTGTACCACAACAGCCGCCAATTAACCTTGCTCCCTGTTGATGTAGAGCCTTTGCACTTTCTTTAAAGTAGTCTGGTGCAGTTGGGTAGGTGAGTCGTCCATCTTCATAATCGGGCAAACTAGCATTTGGATAGGCAGATAGAAAACTGTGTGATAACGGAACCTGCTCTAATGATTGGATCATGTGATAGGGTCCAAGACGACAGTTAACGCCAGTAACATTTGCCCCAGCAGCTTCTAACTGGTTAAGTGCAGATGAAAGTGAAGTCCCATCTTGAAGAACGCCTGGTTCGTGCATAGACACTTGTGCAATTAGAGGGAGGTCCGTATGTTTTCTCGCGATTTCAAGGACTGTTATCAGTTCCTCTAGATCGTAATATGTCTCAAGCATGATGCCGTCTACACCTTCAAACAGGAGACAATAAAGTTGTTCTCGAAAACTACGCTTTACTTCATCAAGTGGTGTAGATGAGGCGTTTATTCCTCGTATGCCACCTATCGTCCCTAGAATATATGTTGATTCTTTTGCAGCCATCCTCGCTAACTTTACTGCTTCAGTATTTATTTCTTTAACAAGGTCCTCAAGACCATAACGAGCTAATTTACTGTAATTCGCACCATACGTATTGGTTTGTATAACTTCTGATCCAGCATCAACATAAGCCCGGTGAACATTTACAACTTGTTCTGGGTGGGAAAGGTTTAATTCTTCAAAACATTGATCAATACCGTAGGAATAGAGAAGTGTCCCCATTGCTCCATCACCAATTAGAACTTTATTCTCGAGTGCTTTAAGCAGATTCATACCTGAAGTCCCCTAGTAGGTGTGTCATACCGTTTTATTGCTGCCAAGGCATTTTGAAAGTCTTGGAGCAAGTCGTCTGCGTTTTCAAGTCCTACCGAAATGCGTAACAATCCATCCGTGATTCCGCGTTTCTTTCTTTCTTCAGAAGGCATTGATGCATGAGACATTTTAGCAGGGTAAGAAAGGATTGATTCTACAGCACCAAGACTAACCGCATATACAGGGAGTTGAACGTGTTTTGTAAAAAATCGAACAGCATTTTCATCAGGAAGACGAAAGGAAAGAACAGCTCCAGGACCTCCAGCTTGATAAAGGTGTGTAGAATGGCCTGGATGAAATGAGAAGCCAGGGTAGTAGACTTCTTCAATGATTGGTTCTTTCGCCAGTGCGTGCGCGAGACGAAATGCTGATCTTGATGATTGCTCAAGTCGACAATGGAGCGTTTTTAACCCTCGAAGAACAAGCCATGAATCATGCGGACTTAGGATTGAGCCAAAAGAATTCTGAAGAAACGAAAGCTTCTCGGCAAGTTGCTCATTTCTAACAACGGCAAGGCCTGCGACAACGTCACTATGGCCAGCTATAAATTTCGTTGCGCTATGAAGAACAATATCTGCTCCAAATTCTAAAGGGCGTTGAAGAGCGGGAGTCATAAAGGTGTTATCTACAAAGGTTAAACACTCATTCGCTTTGGCAAGTTTCACAACAGCTTGGATATCTGTGATTTTAAGCAGCGGGTTAGAAGGTGTTTCAATGTAAATCACTTTAGTGTTTGGCTGAATGGCAGTAGCCACTTCTTCTAGGTTCGTCATATCTACAAATGTATGCTCGATTCCAAATCGAATAAGGACATCATGAATCATGCGATAAGTCCCTCCGTAGACATCTTCAGATACAAGTACGTGGTCGCGTTGTGATAAGAGCATGAAGGAAGTAGAAATTGCCGCCATGCCTGAGGCAAATGCAAAACCTCGAAAACCACTTTCAAGATTTGCGATCGTTGTTTCCAGTGCTTCACGGGTAGGGTTGCCAGATCGGCTGTAATCATAACGACCGGGTTGATCGAAATCGGTTTGATGAAACGTAGAAGCGTGATGGATTGGAACGCTCACCGCTCCAGTCTCCTCATCAGCTTTGTGTTTATTATGAAGTAGCTTTGTTTGAAATGTATGAGAATGGTCAGTCATGTTGAACGGCCTCCCTTATTAGTTAGTGCCTGTTGTAGGTCCTGTAAAAGATCGTTAATTGCTTCGATTCCAACGGAGAAGCGAAGCAATCGATTGCAAATTCCTTTTTCAAATCTCGTTTCCTCTGGGATTTCTGAATGAGTTTGAGTAGCAGGATAGGTAATAAAGCTCTCAACTCCTCCAAGACTTTCTGCGAAAGTGATGATCTTCAGGTTTCTTAGGAAAATGTCGACACCTTCTTCGGAACTTAAGCGGAATGAGAGCATTCCGCCTTTCCCTGGATAAAAAACATCTGTTATAGCTTCGTGTTTAGTCAAGTATTCCACAACTAGCTTTGCGTTTATTTCATGTTGCTTGAGTCTAAGGGGGAGAGTTTTCATTCCACGTATGACTAACCATGAATCGAATGGAGAAAGAACTGCACCTGCTCCATTCTGATATCGTTCAAGATCAGCACAAAGGGTTTCGCCTTTTGCTACAACAAGTCCAGCCAGAACATCATTATGACCAGCAAGATACTTCGTTGCACTATGGACAATAATATCTGCACCTGTAACAAGTGGATTTTGTAAAAGAGGGGTAAACAGCGTATTGTCTACGATTAGTTGCAGGGTGTGTTCATGAGCGATATGTGCGAGTTCTGTTAAGTCGGTCAGTTTCATTAATGGATTAGACGGATTTTCAACAAAGATTGCCTTTGTGGAATCATGAATAATTGATGGGATGGATTCAAGTTGCTGGCTGTCGAAATAAGTGAATGTAATACCAAAATGATTTTCAGCATGTGAAAAGAGCCTATACGTGCCACCGTATAAATCGTCAGAAACGAGTATATGATCACCTGTTTTATAGAGAGAGAGAACTGCTTGAATGGCTGCCATTCCAGAGCTAAATGCAAAACCTTGATCACCTTGCTCAAGTTCAGTTATAGCTGTTTCCAGAATGGATCGTGTTGGATTTTTCGTTCTTGAATAATCGTATCCAGTAGATTGGCCAACCCCTCTATGGCTGTATGAAGTAGAGAAGTAAACCGGTGGATTTACAGCCCCTGTTTGAGGATCGGACCTGTTACCTAATTGAACGAGTGAGGTTTCATACTGTTTGTTTGACATCATCATTCTCCTTTTCCAATAAGTAAAGGGCAATAAAAAAAAGCCCTCTATAAGAAGAAGACTTTGGCTGCTCTTCTTCTTATCGTTCAAGTTGAATTCAACTTGCTGGAATTAGCACCTTTCCAGAAATAATCCGGTGGTTGCTGAAGCTTCATAGGGCCAGTCCCTCTGCTTCTCTAGATAAGAAATGAAATTGTATAAAGTTTTTGTGATGATTCTTGTTCAATAATCTACATGATGTGAAAACGAATTGCAAGTGTTTTTTGAGAATTATCTGAAATCTGCTTTATTTTACTTCATCAGTGCGCTCATTTGTTACTCGTTTTTTCGGAAGAGGTATTTCTTTAATTGTTAAGTAAAGAAGCATGATCGCTATAAACCAGTATAGCAAGAATCCTAATGGTACTGATGTTTTTAAAGTCGCCATAATTGCAAAGAAAACAGTGGGAATTGTAACGGCATAAACAGAAAGTACCCATAGTTGTTTATAAGATACTTTGCGTTTGGAGATACTTCTCAAAAGTAAACCAATTGTAGCTAGCACTGTAATGCCAATAAACTTAAGCCCAGTTTGAAATAGATAGACAACAAAGATAAGCAGGGGAATAAAAATTGGCAACAGGCTATCTAAGTTTTGAGAAAGCTCACTTACATCCTGTTTTGTAAGTGTCATCGTACTGAAATTACTGTAATCAAACTCTTGACTTGTACCTCCATCATTTACAACTATACGATCTTCAAGAAAGGCGATGACTGCATCATATTCTAGAGCATCATCAGGTTTCGTTTCTCCTGTTGAGTCGAATATAAACGTTTGCCCGTCTCTATTTCGTATAAGAGGTTCCGATTGCTCAGAAGTAAGCTTCCCGTCTTCCAATGTAAATTCAGGTACTTCATTCATGTACGTCTTAAGCTCGTCGTAAGCGTTTGTGAACGAAACAGCCGTGATGATTCCAACAGGAACAGAAGTGAGTAGCATAAGTAAAAATACATAAAGAATAGGCTTTCCGAGTTTTTGGAAACGAAAGCGAGCCATCATTTTAGGTGAGTATAAACTGTAATAAAGTTGTTTAAAAACGTTCAAATCAAAATCTCCTCTCCAATTAAGGGGTCTTTCCTCAAAACCAGTTTAGCTTAAATCGGAGTACGTGAACAACAAAAGATCTGAAACTTTTCTGAAACAATGGTCACTTACTAATAATAAATTTACAAATCTATATTAACTCTTTACAAAGGGGGTGTCGATGTAGATAATAGACAAGGGACTTTGTTGAGTATTGTCGAAAAAAATAAATCTAGGTGCAAGGGGTTGAAATGATGGAACTCAACGTTCAGGAGATGATCTTTCAGTTTGTGGGAGGTCTAGGTATATTCCTGTTTGGACTTAAGTATATGGGAGATGGCCTTCAAAGATCAGCAGGCGATCGGTTAAGAGATATATTGGACCGGTTTACGACGAATCCTTTTATGGGTGTGCTAGCAGGGATAGTAGTTACTATCTTATTACAAACTAGCTCAGGTACTACAGTTCTTACAGTAGGACTAGTTAATGCAGGATTTATGACTCTTAGACAGGCTATCGGCGTCATAATGGGTGCAAACATAGGTACAACCGTAACAGCATTCATAATCGGTATACCTATCAAAGATTACGCATTACCAATAATCTTTATCGGTGCAGCACTAATCTTCTTTGTTAAAAACAAAAAGATAACGTATCTCGGACAAATAATATTTGGTTTTGGTGGATTATTCTATGGTTTAGAACTGATGAGTAATGGTATGAAACCTTTAAGAAGCCTTCAGGCGTTCCAAGACCTTACTGTTAGTATGAGTGACAATCCAATATTAGGAGTAGTCATTGGTACCGTATTTACCGTTATTGTACAAAGTTCGAGTGCGACTATTGGCGTTCTTCAAAGTTTATTCTCTCAGGATGCTATGTCGCTTCAAGCTGCTATGCCAGTACTATTTGGAGATAACATAGGAACAACCGTAACGGCTGTATTAGCATCAATTGGTGCCTCAGTAGCAGCAAGAAGAGCAGCTCTTACACATGTTATTTTCAACTTAATTGGAACAACGATCTTCTTGATTATTTTATCACTGTACACACCTTTCATATCATATATCCAAGGTGTATTGAATTTAAATGAAGAAATGACAATAGCATTTGCGCATGGTATCTTTAATGTTTCTAATACAATTATTCAGTTCCCATTCATTGCTTTACTTGCTGTATTAGTAACAAAGATTATTCCTGGTGATGATACTACTATTGAGTATAAGCCCAAACATCTTGATCCAGTCTTTATCGAACGTTCTCCATCTGTTGCGCTTGGTCAGGCTAAAGAAGAAGTTATCCGTATGAGCGAATTTGCTTATAAAGGTGTAAAAGAAGCTTCTAAATATGTGACTTCAAAAGATCAGAAGAGTGCAGAAAAGACGGCTCAGTATGAAGAAGCTATTAATAACTTAGATACTAAGATTACAGATTATCTAATCCAACTGTCGGCAACTTCTCTATCAGGTGAAGAATCGACTCGACACGGAATGTTAATGGACTCTGTACGTGATATTGAACGTATAGGAGACCACATGGAAAATATCGTTGAACTTGCAGATTATCAACTTAGTAATAAAGTGAAAATGACAGATGTTGCTATGAAAGATCTTGACGATATGTTCGAGTTGACTCTCACAACTCTTCAACAAGCATTCGATGCATTGGATAAATGGGATACTGAGAAAGCTCATGAAGTTGTGAAGTTAGAAGATAAGATAGATAAGATGGAAAGATCCCTTCGTAAACAGCATATTCTAAGGTTGAACGAAGGCGAGTGCACAGGTAGTGCAGGAATCGTATTCGTTGATATGATCAGTAATCTAGAGCGTATCGGCGACCATGCTGTGAATATTGCTGAAGCAGTTATTGGCGAAGAATAGAATCGTTTAAGATGGAAGCAGAGAAATAATCTGCTTCCATTTTTTTATAGTGTTTAACTAATATTAATAGAAGGAAATAAATTGTGAGTATATAATAGAAGGAAAAGGAAAAGGAGGGTGAAAACATGGAAATTTTATTTTGGTTACTCATTAGTATTTCGTTTCTAGTGGCTTTTGTAGGATTAATATATCCCATTATCCCTGCTGTGTTATTTCTCTACATAGGATTTATGATGTATGGTCTGTTTTTTGAGTTTGCTCCGATGACGATTTATTTCTGGGTTATTCAGTTACTTCTCACTGTTTTATTGTTCGCAGCAGATTATGCAAGCAACTTATTCGGGGTAAAGAAATACGGTGGTTCAAAAGCAGCTATATGGGGAAGTACGATTGGGTTGTTAATAGGACCCTTTGTCATTCCGTTCGCTGGAATACTCCTTGGACCATTTATAGGAGCTGTGGGCGCTGAATTACTTCTTCACCGTAAACCGTTTAAAGAATCTGTTCAAGTTGGAGTAGGATCACTACTAGGGTTTTTAGGAGGAGCATTAATGAAAGGTGTTCTTCAAGCTATCATGGTGATTGTATTCTTAGTCTATGTACTATAATTTTGGCGTTCTTGATGAGTAAACGAAAGAATGGTATAGTGTTTTCAGAATTAATTTAGTTAAAGCGAAAATAAATTTCAAATAAGTTATTGACGCTTTGTTTTCTAATATGGTATATTAGTTCTTGTCGTTAAGAAATATTCCACAGTAGCTCAGTGGTAGAGCTATCGGCTGTTAACCGATCGGTCGTAGGTTCGAATCCTACCTGTGGAGCCATATGGCGGTGTAGCTCAGCTGGCTAGAGCGTACGGTTCATACCCGTGAGGTCGGGGGTTCGATCCCCTCCGCCGCTACCATTTATTTTAAAACGACACACAGTGGCGGTTGTGGCGAAGTGGTTAACGCACCGGATTGTGATTCCGGCATTCGTGGGTTCAATTCCCATCAGCCGCCCCACTATATTACATAAGGACCCTTAGCTCAGCTGGTTAGAGCTGACGGCTCATAACCGTCCGGTCGCAGGTTCGAGTCCTGCAGGGTCCACCAAATGCATATCGGAGGAATACCCAAGTCTGGCTGAAGGGATCGGTCTTGAAAACCGACAGGGGCTTAATCGCCCGCGGGGGTTCGAATCCCTCTTCCTCCTCCATTTACTCTTTCAATGCATTGAAGCATTATCTTGTAGAGGAACATTAATTCATTTATATCGTCGCGGGGTGGAGCAGTTCGGTAGCTCGTTGGGCTCATAACCCAAAGGTCGCAGGTTCAAATCCTGCCCCCGCAACCAATTATAAATTCTGACTACGTCGAATAAACTTCTACGTTAAAACTTAATTCGGAGTCCCATTAGGGCAACCTAGACTCAAACTTAGGTGCTAATACACTCAAGAGTAAGTGAACGATACATATTAATAATATTGCATTCTTTGTATAGAGATTAACTTGTTTTCTCTAACATTTAAGAAGATCCCTCGGCTCTGTAGCTCAGTCGGTAGAGCAGAGGACTGAAAATCCTCGTGTCGGCGGTTCGATTCCGTCCGGAGCCACCACTTAACAAAGATCCCACTCGTCATTTATGACGAGTTTTTTTGTTTCTATTTTTACTCGGATGTTTAATTTTAAATATAGCGGGGAAAATCTATATGTGTTGCGGAAGTTCAAATGTTTATTATTTGAAAACGCATGACAAATCTGCTACTGTAAACTTGTGACGTCGTCATGTCCTAGTGACGGGATTCCCGTCCTGACAGCAAGTTACATATTATTTTAAGGAGGAGATTCACAATGGCTAAATTTGAACTACCAGAACTACCTTACGCTTACAACGCACTAGAACCACATATTGACGAAGAAACAATGAAGATCCACCACGACAAGCATCACAACGCATATGTAACAAAGTTGAATGGTGCACTAGAAGGTCATGAAGACCACTCATCTAAGAGCCTTGAAGACCTTCTTGGTAACCTTGATGCTCTACCTGAAGGCATCCGTACTGCTGTTCGAAACAATGGCGGTGGACATGCAAACCACTCACTTTTCTGGCAACTTCTAAGCCCAAATGGCGGTGGAGAACCATCAGGTAACTTAAGTGAAGCAATTAAAACGAAATTCGGTAGCTTTGAAAGCTTTAAAGAAGATTTCGCTAACGCTGCTGCTGGACGCTTCGGCTCAGGCTGGGCATGGCTAGTAGTTAAAGGCGGCGAACTTGAAGTAACGAGCACACCTAACCAAGATACTCCTGTAATGGAAGGTGTTACACCTATTCTAGGTCTTGATGTTTGGGAGCATGCTTATTATCTTAAGTATCAAAACAAACGTCCTGATTACATCAGCGCATTCTGGAATGTTGTAAACTGGGATGAAGTTGCTAAGCGTTACGAAGCAGCTAAATAATAAAAGGTAATTGATTAACCCCGACAACTCTGTTGTCGGGGTTTTTAGTATTCAATTCGAACAGAAATGGAACCAAAAATAGCTAGTGCCTTTTCAATGACGAGATCAGTAAGGCTAGAGCCGTCTTCAAAGTCGTACTCGCTTATTATAAGGATTTGCCTGTCTGACATGGTAATGATAAGTTCTTCCAAGTCATTATTAATGAGTATGGTATGGCGATTTTTGTGATAGACATAATAGCCATTGAGTTGGTTAAGCACTTCTTCTAACGTCATAATGAAATGATTTCGAACTTCAGGAATGATTGATTTGTGTTGGTGTTTAAAGCAGAACATGTCATATCCCCTTTCAAAAACAGTTTATCCTTTTTGAAACATCCGCATAACGAGCAGGAATTAATACAAAATAAGGGTGGATGAAAAAAGGGGAGTTTGCTATGAAAGTCATTAAACACATGATTGGTGATATAGAAGTAACAAAGGATTTATTGTTATTGCTTACAATCGGTGGATTATATGCATTGAGCATTGCGCTCTCAAACACGTTTGTAAATGTGTACCTGTGGAAACAGTCCGGTGAGTTTACTGATATAGGCATTTACAATCTTGCAGCTGTAATTAGTCAACCATTAACCTTTATCCTGGCTGGTAAGTGGGCGAAGAAAATGGACAGGGTAATTGTATTAAGAATAGGGGTCATATTTCTTGCACTTTTCTATATTACAGTCTTAGCTCTAGGTCAGAATGCGAGTCACTTACTGATCTTACTAGGAGCATTACTTGGTATAGGTTTTGGCTTTTACTGGCTTGCTTTTAATGTGTTAACATTTGAGATTACTGAACCAGAAACGAGAGATTTTTTTAATGGGTTTCTAGGTCTACTTACATCATTTGCAGGGATGATTGGACCGATTTTCGCGGGATTTGTAATATCAAGCCTCGAAGCGTTTACAGGCTATAAAGTAATTTTTGCGGTTTCACTTGCATTGTTTTTCACGGCTGTAATTTTAAGTTTCTTCTTAGAAAGACGCTCCGCAAAAGGCACATTTTCATTTAGACGAGTGTTCCAAGAGAGGAAATCAAATTCAGACTGGTTGAATATATTGCATGCTCACTTCTTTCAAGGAATTAGAGAGGGGACTTTTATTTTCATTATTGTTGTCCTTGTCTTTATTACAACTGAAAGTGAACTAGCGATTGGAACGTTTGGACTTGTTAATTCAGCAGTCGCTTTTCTTGCTTATTACCTTGCAACCCGACTCATTAAACCGCGCTTTAGAAAAAAAGCTATATTATATGGTGGAATTATGCTTTATGCGTCTGTTTTTCTTCTCATATCTGATTTGACCTTCGGGAAGCTACTCGTTTATGGAATATGTATTTCTCTTGCTTATCCTTTACTTCTCGTACCATATATTTCTTTAACGTATGATGTAATAGGGAAAGCATGGAATGCTGCTGAAATGCGAATAGAATATATTGTGGTTCGAGAAGTATATCTCAATTTAGGCAGGATAGTTTCCATCATCCTATTTCTAATCGCTGTCTCTTTGTTTAACGACGCAAAAAGTATCCCGATCTTATTGTTGATTGTAGGTGCAGGATATTCGTTTATCTATCTGTTTATTAGGAAGCTGAAAAGCAAACCTGTTTCAGAAACAGAATCACCACCAGAAGCGTTACAATAGCTCCTTAGTCCCTTTACTTTTGTGACACCAGTAAGTATAGTTAGTAGAAGAGATTACAGAGGGACACCTGTCTGCAACAGGTGTCTATATGTGTTGGAGGGGAGTTAATCGTGAAACATTCAAAAAAGAAAAGCCATGTTCCGTTCAGGCTTAATATATTGTTTCTATCCGTTTTTCTACTGTTCTCTACGTTGATCTTGCGATTGGGAGTCATTCAAATCGTGAATGGTGAAGAATATCAACGTGTATCTGAACAAACAGAAAATGTGACTGCAGAATCAACAGCACCAAGAGGAAAAATGTATGACCGTTACGGTCGCGTTCTTGTAGACAATAATCCGGAATTTGCGCTTACATATATTCGAACGCAAAATACGAAGCAGGCTGAGAGACTCGAATTAGCCCAGAAATTAGCTAGCTTCATTGAAAAAGATACAGATGATGTGATTGATCGAGACTTGAAAGATTACTGGATTATCGCAAACCCTGAAGAAGCAAAAGCGAAATTAACTGAAAAAGAATGGGAAGAGATGGAGTCTGGTGATGCCTATCAGCTTCAAATTGAGCGCATTTCTGATAAAGATTTAAATACGATCAAAAACGATCCTGCTGAGTTGGAAGTAGCTGCGATCAAAAGAGCGATGGATAATGGGTATGCACTTTCTTCGCAAACAATCAAAGTCGGTTTAACAGAAGATGAAATTGCAAAGATAAGTGAAAATCTTGGAGAGCTTCCAGGTATCGAAATTCAGGCTGATGCGACACGAGAGTATCCATATGGAGATACACTTCAGACAATCTTTGGGAATGTAGGACCGATTCCTCGCGATGAACTTAGCTATTACGGACTAAGAGATTATGAACGAAACGACCAAGTTGGTATTAGCTATCTTGAGAAAGAATATGAAGAGTATTTAAAAGGCCAAAAAGAAAAGCTTACGTATGTTACTGATAAATCAGGGGAACCAATTGGTGAGCCCGAAGTAATTGAAGGTAAACGAGGAAATGACTTGGTTCTATCTCTTGATATTGATTTGCAACAAGAAGTAGAAAAAATTCTAGATGAAGAATTACGTGATGCCAGACAATATGGAGCTACTCGTGGTTATGTAGTCATGATGGATCCTGAAACTGGCGAGATTCTTTCTCTTGCAGGTAAAGAATATAGCAAAGGTGAATTTAAAGATCGAACGTTTGGCGTTATTGGTGACGCTTATGCCATGGGGTCCACTGTAAAGGGAGCTACAGTTTTAACCGGATATCAATATGACGTAATTAAACCAAATACAGTACTAAGAGACGAAGTATTGTATTTTAAAGATGAAGGTAAAAAATCTTCCTATACTGCAAATGCAATGGGGCCAATTACAGATCTAGTGGCGTTACAGAGATCTTCAAACGTTTATATGTGGAAAATTGCTATGATGATGGCAGAATATGATTATGCACCATATGAAAGCAGTAGCTATGACCCTACAGCTTATAATGAATTTAGGGAATCCTTCTCTCAGTTTGGTCTGGGGGTCAAAACAGGTATCGATTTACCAGGAGAAAGTTCTGGTTTGAGTGGTGGTTCTAATGATTTTGGTAAGATTCTTGATTTTTCAATTGGACAATATGATACGTATACACCTGTTCAAATGGCTCAATATATATCAACTATTGCTAACGATGGATATCGTATTGAACCCCATCTCCTAAAAGAAGTGCATGAACCATCTGATAAAGAAAATTTATCCAATACAGTTCTTTATCAACACACACCTAAATTGTTGAATAAAATAAAAATGAGTGAAGATAAAGTAGAACATGTACAACGAGGAATGTGGATGGTTATGAACACCAAGGAAGGAACAGCAAGATCAGGATCATATTTCGAGAGTAATGATTATGTGGCAGCCGGAAAAACTGGTACGGCTCAGATAGGTGATGATTATAACCTCACTCTTGTTGGTTACGCTCCATATGAGAATCCTGAAGTAGCTTTTTCTGTTGTTGTTCCAGAATTAAATGATTCAACTTCTGGTAAAGTTAACAAAAAGATCGGTGGACGTATTCTTGATGCTTACTTTGATTTAAAAGATGAAGCCAAGAAGCCAAAAAACTATGAAGAAACCAAAAAAGAAGATTTGGATTAAGAAGAAAACCGCTGAAAAGCGGTTTTTTTATATATCAGGGGACACATTAAGGGGAGATGCATCTCTGTTATTAATAAATTCATAATCTGAATGTATATAAATATCCCTAAGTCCCCAGAAAAAGACAAATTAAAACGTTTTCCTACACGTCTTTACAATTTCTTTACATTCGGTTTATATGTCATTAATATCTGGGCTGTATTCTATGACTTGTGAGAGAGATGAGTAACGGCATCTCACCATTCACAGTACAAACATCCATTTAGGGGGAAATCACATGAAGTTCAAAGGCATTATGCTTATGCTAGTTATGTCGATGGTGTTAGTTTTCGCAGCAGCTTGCGGAAATAATAGCGAAGGCAATGGCGGTAACGGTGAAGAGTCTTCTGATAAAGTATCCGGAGATGTATTGATGGACGGATCTTCTACAGTATTTCCAATTATGGAAGCTGTTGCTGAAGAATATGCTTCTGCACAACCTGATGTTAAGGTAAGCGTTGGTGTATCCGGTACTGGCGGTGGATTCGAGAAATTCTCAGCTGGAGAAACTGACATGAGTAACGCTTCTCGTCCTATTAAAGAAGAAGAAGTGAAAGCACTTGAAGAAGCAGGTATTGATTTCACTGAGTTTGAAGTCGCTAAAGATGGTCTTTCAATCGTAGTAAACAAAGAAAACGACTGGGTAAACCAGCTTACTATTGAAGAACTTCAGAAAATTTGGTTAGGCGAAGCAACAATGTGGAGTGATATTAACTCTGAATGGCCAGAAGAAAAAATCGTGCTATTTAGCCCTGGTACTGACTCTGGTACGTACGACTACTTCAACGAAGTCGTTCTTGAAGAAGAGCAAATGAATAAGGAAGCAACGCTTTCTGAAGATGATAATGTTCTTGTGAATGGTGTGACTGGTTCTAAGAATGGAATGGCATTCTTTGGATATGCATACTACCTTGAAAATAAAGAAAATCTTAATGTAGTACCAATTGTAAACGGTGAAGGCGAAGCTATTGAGCCTAACGCTGAAACAATTCAAGATGGCACATACGAACCACTTTCTCGTCCAATGTACACTTATATTAAGCATTCGTCTGTTAAAGATAAACAAGCAGTAAATGACTTTGCTAAGTATACTTTTGAAAATGCTGGTGACATGGCCGAGGCTGTTGGTTATGTAGCACTTCCTGAAGAGAAATACACTGAAGCATTGGACAAGCTAAACGAAATCGCTGGTAAGTAATATTAAATGAAACAGTTTAGTGAGGAGTTAGAACTCCTCACTTTATCCTGTTTTGCTCTTTTGTGAGGGGGAGTAATAAATGCAAGGGTCAATTCGTCAGATGATAAAAGATAAAAAAGAGAAACAACAGTCTCGTTCGAAAATTGTTGAAAAAATTGTTCCAGGGATATTACTGATATGTGCAATCATATCGGTATTAACAACACTTGGAATCGTATTTACATTAATCGTTGAAACAATTACTTTCTTTAGCCAAGTATCTGTTATTGAATATTTTACAAGTAAAGATTGGTATCCGTTTTTTGAAAGTGATCCAGACTATGGCATTTGGCCATTGATCTCAGGAACTCTTTTGATTACTGGTATTGCTATGCTTGTTGCAGTGCCATTTGGACTTGGAGCAGCCATTTATTTGAGTGAATATGCAACTGATCGAGTTAGACGAATCATTAAACCGATTTTAGAAGTTTTAGCAGGAATTCCAACAATTGTGTATGGTTTCTTCGCTTTAACCTTTGTCACTCCCGTTCTACAAAATGTTATTCCAAGTTTACCTGTTTTTAATGCACTAAGCCCAGGAATTGTAGTTGGTATCATGATTATTCCTATGATTGCTTCACTTTCGGAAGATGCAATGAGCTCTGTGCCAAATGCAATCCGTGAAGGAGCTCTCGGTTTAGGTGCAACACGTTTTGAAGTTGCTGTTAAAGTTGTTCTTCCAGCAGCACTCTCAGGAATCATCGCTTCAGTTGTACTTGCGATATCTCGTGCAATTGGGGAGACGATGATTGTAACGGTAGCAGGTGGGGCAACACCAAAACTTACACTTGATGTGACAGAGTCTATCCAAACGATGACTTCATATATTGTACAGGTGAGTCTTGGTGACGCAGGGTTCGGAACAACGATTTACTACAGCATTTACGCTGTTGGTATGACGCTGTTTTTATTTACACTCATTATGAACCTTGTTGCTCAATATATTTCTCGTAGATTCAGGGAGGAATACTAATGCAATTAGTTGATCAGGCAAAAGTCAAAAGTAGAATGCAAACTAGACTCAAGCAAAATAAAGTTCTTAAAGGTGTTTTCTTTGGAACAACAATTTTTGCGTTAGTCGTTCTTGTTATCTTGCTATATCGGATATTGACTCAAGGAATTGGTTATCTGGACTTACAATTCTTCCAAAACTTCGCTTCCAGATTCCCAGAAAAAGCAGGGATTAAAGCAGCTTTCTTTGGATCTTTATGGCTAATGGCCGTTATTGCTCCAGTGTCATTGATAATCGGAGTAGGAACAGCGATATACCTTGAGGAATACGCAAAGAAGAACCGTTTTACGACGTTTATTCAAATTAATATTTCAAACCTAGCTGGTGTTCCATCAATTGTGTTTGGTTTACTTGGACTAACTGTCTTTGTAAGAATGCTTGAAATGGGTAGAAGTGTCCTAGCGGGTGGTTTAACGATGAGTTTGCTAATCTTGCCAATCATTGTTGTAGCAGCTCAGGAGGCAGTTCGTTCTGTACCGAAAGAATTACGTGAAGCATCATATGCTATGGGTGCAACAAAGTGGCAAACGATTAAAAAAGTCGTCTTACCTGCTGCAATACCAGGAATTCTGACTGGAGGAATCCTAGCGTTATCGCGTGCTATCGGTGAAACAGCGCCACTTCTCATGATTGGTGCGCTTACGTTTGTGGCGTATTTACCTGAGAATTTATTATCTGGGTTTACTGTTATGCCTATTCAAATATTTAACTGGACAAGTCGTCCGCAAACCGAATTCCATGATGTTGCTGCAGCTGGTATTATAGTATTATTAGCAATGCTTCTTATCATGAACTCCATTGCGGTCCTAATTCGAAATAAATTTTCAAAACGATTATAAGAGAATAGATGCTCTCATCATCAAGTAAAGGGGATTTTGATCATGAAGACAATTATGGATGAAAAGAAGGTTGTAAAAGCTCCACGTCCTGAAGAAAAGAAAAAAGAAGTCAATACAGTCTATAGCATTGAGAATTTCAACCTCTGGTATGGTAAGGATCAGGCGCTAAAGGATATTAAATTCGATATTCCTGAGAAGCAAGTGACAGCAATTATCGGCCCTTCAGGTTGCGGTAAATCAACTTTTATTAAAGCACTTAACCGCATGGTAGAAATGGTCCCAATTGTGAGAATGTCTGGTGACATCAACTATCGCGGGAAGAACATCTTTGAGAACAAGTACAAAGTGGAAGATCTTCGCACAAAAGTAGGAATGGTTTTTCAGAAACCGAATCCATTTCCAAAATCAATTTATGAAAATGTTGTTTATGGTCCAAAGATCCATGGTATTAAAAACAAGAAGATTTTAGATGAAATTGTGGAGAAAAGCCTTAAAGGTGCTGCTCTTTGGGAAGAAGTTAAAGATCGTTTAAACGAGAATGCTTATGGACTTTCAGGTGGTCAGCAACAACGTCTCTGTATCGCACGCTGTCTTGCAATTGAACCAGATGTTATTCTCATGGATGAACCAACTTCTGCGCTTGACCCAATTTCAACACTGAAAGTAGAAGAGCTTGTACAGGAATTGAAAAAGGAATTCAGCATTATTATTGTGACGCATAACATGCAGCAGGCTGCTCGTATTTCTGATAAAACTGCATTCTTCTTAAACGGAGAGGTAGTTGAGTACTCTGATACGAATCAGTTGTTCTCAAACCCTTCTGACAAACGCACAGAAGATTATATTACAGGTCGTTTCGGTTAATATTACTCGGGGGTGAGCATACATGGTAGTTAGAGAAAATTTTCAGGAACAATTAGACGAAATCAAATCACAGCTACTTGAACTGGGATCTTTAGCACAAATTTCTGTTGATGAAGCCATTACAGCACTTAAAAATCAAGATGTTGATAAAGCACTCGAAATCATTGAAAATGACAATAAAATCAATCGACTTGAAGAGGAAATTAACGAAAGAGCCATTTGGCTCATTGCTAAAGAACAGCCTCTTGCCACTGACCTTAGACGATTGATCTCAGCATTGAAGATTACGACTGATGTTGAGCGCGTTGGGGATCTTGCAGTTAATATCGCGAAGTCTATCATCAGGATCGGTGATAAACCTTTCGTGAAACCTATTGAGGAAATCCCTGCACTAGCTCAGAAAGCGAATAATATGTTGAGAGAAGTACTCGCATCATTCTACGATGAGGATGTTAACCAAGCGATGGCAGTTGCAGATGCAGATGATGAAATTGATAACATGTACGGTCGCCTTGTGAAAGAATTACTAGAACTGATGACAAAGCATCCTGAAAGTGTTAGTCAAATTCAACAGCTATCCTTTATTTGTCGCTACATCGAGCGAATTGGAGATCACTGTACGAACATCTCTGAAAGTGTCATTTACGTTGTTAAAGGCAAACGTTACGACTTGAATGCTTAATAATGTAGGGAACCACATTCCATTTGGAATGTGGTTTTTTTATGAAAACCATAGTAATGACCTGTCCATTTCTGCAATACACTAATGTAGGAGATTGACAGGGGGGCGTTTAGATGCCAAGACATTTAGTTATTGGAAATGGGCAACTGCTTATTAATATGGATCAGTTTTTACAAATAAGGGATATTTACTATCCATATGTAGGACAGCAGAATCATGTACAGGGACATGCAAATCGGATTGGCGTTTGGGTCGATGGTAAATTCTCATGGCTCCACTCATCTGAATGGGAAATTCATCCTGATTATGATCAGGACACGCTTGTGACCTATAGTACGGCTTATCATCCTCATCTTGGTCTTAAACTGATATTTGAAGAAGGCGTTCATCAGAGGGAAATGTTAATGATTCGTAAGATTACTGTTCATAATTTAGAGAATCAAAGCCGTGAAGTTAGACTTTTTTTCCATCAGGATTTAAATATCTATGAAACAGAAGTTGGAGATACAGCATATTACTGTCCTGATACGAAATCTGTTATCCATTATAAGCGGTATCGCTACTTTCTATTTAATGGGGAATTTGATGAGACGGGAATTAAACAATACACAACAGGTGTGAAACGATTTCAGGCAGCGGAAGGCACGTGGCGGGATGCCGAGGATGGACATCTACACGCAAACCCAATTGCACAGGGATCTGTCGATAGTACGTTCTCTCTTGAAACAATACTAGAGGCCAATAGTAAGAAAACAGCGTACTACTGGATGACGGTTGGGAGAACGAAAGAAGAAGTAAGTAACATTCATGAATATGTAAGTGAAATTGGTACTCTTCTAACTGTTGAAAAGATTAGGATGTACTGGAACCGCTGGGTAAACAAATCAGTGCTACCAGAATCAGATTTGGATCAAGCGCTCCTTTCACTATATAAACGAAGTTTGCTTATTGTGCGTACGCAAACAAATCAGAACGGTACAATAATAGCGGCGAATGATTCAGATATCTTGCACTACAATCGAGATCACTATAGCTACATGTGGCCAAGAGATGGTGCATTGATTGCTTCTGCTATGTCAAAGGCGGGTTACCATGGGATGGTGTCGAACTTCTATCGATGTTGTGCTGAACTTCTTTCAAAGGAAGGCTATTTGCATCATAAATACAACCCAGATGGGTCAGTAGGGTCAAGCTGGCATCCTTATATTGATCGATCAAAACATTCACAGCTACCTATTCAGGAAGATGAAACGGGTCTTGTATTATGGGCATTTTGGGAGCATTACAAATCTACAGGGGACATTGAATTCGCACAGTCTCTATATAAATTTCTAGTAAGACCAGCTGCGAAATTTTTACTTGAGTTCATGGATGAGAACCTAAATTTACCTTTGCCGTCCTATGATCTTTGGGAAGAGCGGTTCGGAATATTTAGTTTCACGTCTGCAGCTTGTTACGGTGGATTGATGGCTGCCCATTCGTTTGCAAGGTTGTTTGGAGAAGACGACCGAGCAGACAGTTATTACGAAGGAGCAGAGCGGATCAAGAACGGTATCGAAACGCATCTATACGATAGTGATTGTGCTTGCTTTATTAGAGGACTTTATACGAATAACGAAACAGGAGAAGTAACGAAGGACTATACAATTGAGAGCAGTGTTTTCGGACTGTTTGCTTTCGGTGTTTTCCAGGCTGACGATGCTCGAATTGTTCGTACTATGGAAGAAGTTGAAAAGCGATTAACTGTCAATACAAGTATCGGTGGAGTAGCTCGGTATGTGAGTGATTATTATTTTCAACAATCACAGAATGTTGAAGAAGTTCCTGGTAATCCATGGGTAATTTGTACGCTCTGGATTGCTAAATGGAAAATTGCTCGTGCTGAATCGATTGAACAATTAGGTGAAGCAAAGGGCCATATTAGTTGGGTATTTAAACAAGCGCTGTCAAGTGGTATACTACCAGAGCAGGTTCATCCATATACGGGGAAGCCGCTTTCAGTGGCCCCGCTTACCTGGTCGCATGCAACTTATGTTGATGTTGTTAAAGATTATCTTGAAAAATATGAAGAGTTATCAAGAAAAACAACTTGATTGAATAACATTTGTTTGTTATCATGATGAAGTATGTTGTTAAATGAACAGTTTGATAGGATTTGGAGGGATATTCATGCGCGTACAAATTACATTGGCTTGCACTGAGACAGGCGATCGTAACTACATCACGACTAAGAACAAACGTACTAACCCTGATCGTCTTGAACTTAAAAAATACAGCCCAAGACTTAAAAAGCAAACGTTACACCGTGAAACAAAGTAAGCAGTAGGATATCCTACTGCTTTTTTATTTGCATATTATCCGTTAAACTAAATGTAAGTAGGGGGAATGAATGTGCAATCAAAACACGAATGGCGTACAAATATGAAAGCGCGATTAAATGAAATAACTCCAAATGAAAAAGAAAAACTCGATAACGAAATCAAAGAACAACTTTTTACATATAAACATTATTTAAGATCAGAAACGATTGGGTTAACAATTGCAATGAAAAATGAAGTCAATACGAAGAGCATAATTGAAGCGGCTTGGTCAGAAGGAAAGAAAGTAGCTGTACCAAAATGCGATCCAAAGTCAAAGCAGATGACCTTTTATTACTTAACCGAGTGGAATCAACTAGAAACCGTATACTTTGGTTTGAAAGAACCTAAGCCAGAAGAGACAATCATTTGTCATACTCATGAGATCGATTTACTAGTTGTCCCAGGCCTCATTTTTGATCAAAAAGGATATAGAATTGGATTTGGTGGAGGATTCTATGATCGATTCTTGCAGAATTATCCTAACGCAACAGTTTCTCTTGCCTATGAATTTCAATTAGTGGATTCAGTTCCAGTTGAATCTTTTGATATTCCTGTGCAAGCGATTATTACAAATGAACAACTTCTAAGCGTCAGATGATGCTTCTATACTTCTTGTTGAGTGGAATAACAGGTTTTATAGGATATAAAGTGAATTCCCTAACAAAGGGTGGAGCGATTGCTGCAACGATTGTTGGGACTTTAATAGCATATGGCTTTGAATGGAAAGGGCTTTTATTACTTGGAGTTTTCTTCTTATCTTCGACTGTGTGGAGTAAATACAAAGCAAGGAAAAAAGAAGCGATAGAAGATATTGTAGAAAAGGGATCAGCTAGGGATCAGTATCAGGTAATGGCAAACGGGGGAGCTGCTGCGTTTGCCGGTATTATGATGGCGTTCTTTCCATCTAACTGGTGGTTGGGATTTTTTCTAGCAGCCCTTGCAGCTTCTAATTCCGATACTTGGGCTTCTGAGCTAGGCGTTCTATCGAAGCGTTCACCATTTCACATTAAGACAAGACAGTTTGTTCCCGCTGGTACATCTGGCGCAGTTAGTTTGTTCGGAGTAACGGCTTCTTTTCTTGGAGCATTGTTGATTGGAAGTATAGGTACTTTCGTTTTTGAGGGATCTATTACACTTTTACTATTCGTAACACTTGGTGGGTTCATAGGTTGTCAGTTTGATACACTAATTGGTGCGTCCTTTCAAGAAGAGTTTCGATGCCGAGTGTGTGGAATTAATACTGAACGTCATGAACATTGTCAAACCGCTACCCTTAGAACAAAAGGATTCTCGGGATTAAATAACGATGTTGTTAACTTTATTTCATCCATTATCGGTGGATTTTCGGGAGGGTTTTGGTTTATATGAAAATCAATGGCCTAATACTTGCTGGTGGGGAATCGAGAAGGTTTGGCTCACCTAAAGTTTTCGCAACATTAAATGGTTTACCATTTTATCGCATTGTTTTGAATCAACTTCTTCCACTTGTAAGTGAAACAGCTATCGTTACAAAAAATGATTTGATGAAACAATTTAGTATTGGCGAGGGCGATCGAGTGACATTGTTAACGGATGTTGATTCATTTGACGGTATGGGCCCTCTTGCAGGTATTTATTCTGCTATGGAAAGGACGGAAGGTGATTATTTCGTTACGATCGCATGTGATATGCCTTTTCTAACAGAAGGTCTTATTACCATGTTAATTGATGAATTAATGCTTCATCCAGATGCAATGGCTATTGTTCCAGTAGAGAATGGAAGAATTCAGCCGCTGTGCGCAATCTACCATGCTTCTTGTGAGAATGTAATTAAACATCATTTGCAAGATGAACGAAAGCGAATGACGGATTTACTCCATGAAATTAAGGTGCATTATGTTTCTGTTAATGCATCGAATCAACGACATTTTATGAATGTAAATACAACTGAAGAATACGAGACTATTCAGAAGGGGATCGACTAGATGGGAGACTTTAAACGATACTCACGGCAAATGCTTTTTTCACCTATTGGAGAAGAGGGACAAAATCAGTTTAGTCAATCAAGCGCATTAATTGTTGGGATGGGAGCACTTGGAACCGCAATTGCGAATCATCTTGTCCGAGCAGGGTTTGGTTACGTAAGAATTGTTGATCGCGATTATGTAGAGCAAAGCAATTTGCAAAGACAAATGCTCTTTGATGAGGAAGATGTAGCAGCTTCGTTACCCAAAACGGTTGCGGCAAAGAAAAAACTTGAAAAGATGAACTCTTCCGTTACGATTGATGCGGTAACAGCTGACGTAAACGCTGGGAACATCATGGATCTCCTTGACGGAATTGATTTTGTAATGGACGGAACAGATAACTTTTCAACTCGTTTTCTACTAAATGATGCTTGTTTTAAGGAAAACATTCCATTTGTGTATGGTGGTGCTGTAAGCTCTCGTGGTATGACCGCTTTGTTTGTACCTGAAGAAACCCCATGTCTTCGTTGCTTTATACAGAGTGGGGAAGGATCGTCAGGTGAAACGTGTGACACGATTGGTGTCATTTCACCTATTGTTGATATGATCGCATCCTATCAGGTAACTGAAATTATGAAATATGTGTCAGGAGCGCATGATCAACTTCATCGTAGTTTACTAACGATGGATATTTGGAATAATCATCGTTACGCTATGAAATTCTCTACCCCAAAAGAAGGGTGCCCTACTTGTCAAAAGCGCGAATACCCAGCATTACAGGGAGGCGGTAGGCAAGAAGTAACATCGTTGTGTGGAAGAGAAACGATTCAAATTCATCTTGAACCTCAGTTTGATTTACAAAAGTGGGCAACAAAACTCGAGAAAACAACAACCGTTAAGAAGACACCCTTTCTCCTCAGGGTTCAGTTGGAAGAGGGAGAAAGACTTGTGCTATTTCCAGACGGTCGTGTTCTCATTCAGGGCACAGAGGACAGTGGAAGAGCAAAAGCCTTGTACGCAAGGTATATAGGAATGTAGAAAATGCATCAGCCATATGGCTGATGCATTTTCTATGAAAGTATACATCTTGACAGAGTTACAGATCGGTTATAAAATAACAATGTTACTTAAACGCACAAAAGCATAAAAGTATAAAAGTGATGAGTTAGACGAGTAGCTTCTAATAGAGGGCAGTAGCAGAGACCTGATGGATGGTGAGAATCAGGGCATCTAGAAGTGAATTTACATCTAATGAACTTTGTCGTTGTCCTCACGCTATAGAGGATCCAAGGTGGACAGTAAATACTGTCAAAAAGGGTGGTACCGCGAATTCGTTCGTCCCTTCAATTATTGAAGGGCTTTTTTTAATGGAGAAGGATAGAGAAAGCAACACTATAGATAGGACAACTTAGATTAAGGGAGAGAATAGCAGTGAAGAAATTATCATTTTCCATGGCGCTAACTGTAATAGCGCTTTTGATGAGCTGGATGCTTTTCAGTATCATCGTATTGAAGGTAGAACCACATATGCCACTGCTCGCTGGCATTGTAGGGATGGGCATACTTGGCTTAGCCCTTGGAATGAAGTGGGAAACCATTGAAAAAGGACTTCTAGAAAGTATCACAACTGGACTTAAACCTATATTAATTTTGTTTATTGTTGGGATGATGATTTCTGTATGGATGCAAAGCGGAACTGTTCCGACATTATTATATGGCGGCCTTCAGTTTATTCAACCAGAGTGGTTTTTAATAAGTGCACTTATTGTAACAATTATCGTATCTAGTTTTACCGGCAGTTCTTTTACGACAATAGGCACAATAGGAATCGCGATGATGGGAATTGGATCGGCGATGGGAGTTAATCCTGCACTTGCTGCAGGGGCAGTCATATCTGGTGCGTGTTTTGGTGACAAAATGTCTCCTCTTTCAGATACGACAAATTTCGCTCCAGCCGTAGCAAAAGTAGATTTGTTCACTCATATTCGTCATATGATGAAGACGACAATACCAGCTATTATCGTGACGGTCATTTTCTTCTTTATGATGAGTAAGAACTTATCGACTTCAGTTAATCCCGAAGATATGCAGAATGCGATTAATGTATTAAAAAGTGAATTTAATTTATCGATCTGGACATTAATTCCACCAGTAATCGTCCTGGTACTTGCAGTTCGTCGTGTTCCTGTACTCCTTACTTTATTTGCTGGATTGCTAGCTGGTATTGTTGTAGCCATATTAACTCAGAGCGTGTACTCGGCAACAAGTATACTTTCAACGATGCAAAATGGGTTTGTAAGTGAGACGTCCAGTGACCTAGTTAATGGCATTATCAATAGAGGTGGCCTTCAATCTATGATGTGGAGTGTTTCCCTCATTGTTCTAGCACTAGCGTTGGGAGGAGTTCTCCAAGTCATGGGTATCATTCAATCGCTCATGAGTGGATTAACTAAACTTCTAAGTAGCAGAGGCCATTTAATTTCTGCCACAGCCGGTTCTTCAATAGGTGTTAACTTGCTAACTGGGGAGCAGTATTTATCCATTCTTCTACCTGGTCAGACCTTTGAACCTTTTTATGATAAAGCAGATGTGGATCGTAAGTATTTATCACGCACGCTTGAAGATGCAGGAACATTAGTAAACCCGCTAATTCCTTGGGGCGTTTCAGGAGCATTTTTTGCTGAGACACTAGGAGTGGCAGTCCTGAGCTATCTTCCATTTGCGATATTTCTTTGGTTGTCTCCTATATTTACAATCGTTCTAGGCTATTGGAATGATTTCAAGTTGCGTAAAGCTTAACCTATAAAAATGGATAAAAAAAGACCCTCCTGTAAACAGTAGAACTAAAGTACTTTTTCAGGAGGATTTTTATGAGAATATCGAAACTCATTGTAATATTATCTTTGCTAGTCGTGATCTATGAATACCGATATCGAATTCTTAACTGGGCGCTAGGGATTGCTGTTATTAGACGGTTTGTGGTGGGAAACACGTTGAAAGTACCTGGCGTAAGAAAAAAACTTTTCACATCCTTTTTGTCTTAAATCTCTCCCAAATGGAGAGGTTTTTTGTTTTAATAAAGGGGGTAGAAGGGTTAGATAATATGGTAAAGAGGGTTTAAGGGAGGTGGTGTTAGAAATGAAGTGGACACATATTTACTTTGATTTAGATAATACGCTTTACGATCATGAACTAGCTTTTCAAAGAACAATCGAGCATTGTGCAGAGCAAATGCTTAAAAGAAAAGGTTCTAACATTACACCAGCTCAGTGGTTTAGGGTATTTAAAACGTATTGTGATCACTATTGGGATAATTATGAGAAGGGAACCTGGTCAAGGGATACCTATCAAATACAGAGATATTGCAGTGCGAATGACGAATTCAATTTAACTTGTTCAGAGGAAGAAGCTCTCAACTTCCAGAAAGAATACCAATCTAAAGTAGCCTCTTTTGCAGAGCTTTATTCTGACGCTTCACTTCTATTATCTCGTCTACAGCTCAGAAATGTACACTTAGGTATCATTACAAATGGACGGAAACAAACGCAAATGGCAAAAATAAAAGCGCTTAACATTCCGCAGTGGTTCCCAATGGAAAATATATTTATCTCTGAGGAAGTGGGTCTAGCTAAGCCTGAACTTGATTTATTTAACTATGTGATGAATGAGCAGGGGAGTTACCTCTATATAGGCGACACATGGGAGCATGACATAGAGCCAGCCCTAGAAGCTGGCTTCGATGCCGTATATTTTAATTCACGTAATGAGGATATGGAACAATCCACTAAACACGTTCCTGAAGTATCTACATATAAACAATTGCTGGATTTATTCCATGTTTAATCCTTCTTCATTAAGATTCCTAACTATCTAAAATAGGCTCATTGAGATATTGAATCAGCTGAATATTCCTGCCGCTCTTGCTTTGAAATAAAACTAGGAGGTACGGAGATTGCTTATGAAGTAAGATCATAGGAATTGTGCTGCCAATTGGCGATTCGGTTCGTCCACCCGTTGACTCAATTCCTAGAAAATAGTTCTTGTAGAGCCCTGCCCATAAGCCCCCAATAACATCTGTTGTCTCATTTTTAGATAAACCTGGTAAAGGTTTATCTTGATAGCGGTAAAGAGAGGTTAATGGGATGATGTAGTAATCTTCTGGATGAATCTTATATTCTGTTACCATGGCTTTGAAAATTAATTGGGACTGTTGAATCATTGCATGATCAAGAATATACTCCCACTCTTTTTCTTCTTCATTTGTTGCTTTTTTAAATGATTCAAGTGGTGTCATCGGTGAGTCGATTACATAAAGTTGATCGTAGCTCATTTCTTGTGCACTTCTAATGATGTCGTTAGGGTAATGAATTTCACCATAGTGATAGCTAATTGCTTCATAATGACCGCTATCTTCGCTCGTAAATTCTTGTTTTTGATGGATAGTTGCCGTATTTTCTTTCCACGAAGACATCGTATCAATTAAGCGACCTTCTTCATATAGAAACGACAAGTCCTGGCGGAGGTAGGCTACTTCACTAAGCGTAGATTCTGACTTCCAATTCAAGGTGTATTCATCTTCATCTTCCTGCGTTAGAATAGAAAGGGAAGTACGTGCAGATACAAATGAGACGTCTGGATCGGGAGGGAAATACGTAAATGATTCTCGAACAGGATTATTATTTGTGTTAACAAGAATGAGAGCAAAAACTCCAATCATTCCTAACATTATTGTGTATTGTACTTTTTTGATCATCCCAAACCTCCAAATCATTAAGCTTGTCATCATATTTATGATGGTTGGAGTCAATTTATGAAGAGGGAATACCTATGAACGAGAGATTATGCCTAAGGAGAGGATGAATGCAATGAATGACTTTTTTAAAGCGGAAGAGCTCCTAAACACAACAAGGGATTTAGTTCGTATTCCAAGTCCGTCCGGCTTTACTGATGAAGTGATTAGTTGGGTAGAAGGTCGAATGCAGGAACTCAATGTTCCAACGTATCGCAATAATAAAGGTGGCCTTATTGCTACGATTGAAGGAAATGATTCTTCAAAGCACCGTATGCTAACGGCACATGTGGATACACTCGGTGCAATGGTGAAAGAAATTAAAAGTGACGGCCGTCTACGTCTTTCCTTAATTGGAGGGTTTCGCTTTAACGCTATTGAGGGGGAATACTGTGAAATCATTACATCGTCTGGCAAGCGTTATACAGGTACCATTCTTTTGCATCAAACGTCTGTTCATGTTTATAAAAATAATGGTGATGTCAAACGAGATGAGCAGAATATGGAAGTTCGACTTGATGAACGAGTATTCTCGGTAGACGATGTTGAAAAACTTGGTATTCACGTTGGTGATTTCACAGCATTTGATCCCCGAGTTCAACTAACCGAAAGTGGATTTATTAAATCACGACATCTTGATGACAAAGCAAGCGTTGCACTATTACTTGCGAACATTAAAAAGATTAAAGAAGAGAACATCAAACTACCATATACAACTCATTTTTTGATTTCAAATAATGAAGAAATCGGTTACGGTGGTAATTCTAATATTCCAGATGAGACAGTTGAATACATAGCGGTTGATATGGGAGCACTTGGCGATGGTCAAACCTCAGATGAATACACCGTTTCCATTTGTGCGAAGGATTCAAGCGGTCCGTATCATTATCGATTGCGTAAGCATCTTGTCGGTCTTGCTGAGGAGTATAACATTGCTTATAAACTAGATATCTACCCTTACTATGGGTCAGATGCTTCTGCTGCAATCCGAGCTGGTGCTGACGTTCGTCATGCGCTAATTGGACCAGGAATTGATGCATCACATGCGTACGAACGCACACATCAGGATTCGATGTTGCATACTGCTAATTTAATTTATAACTACCTTCGATCATCAATGATTGATTGAAGTGCAGAGCCAGTCTCATTTATGAGGCTGGCTTCTTTGTGCCCAATTATTCTGCATGTATGCAATGGTAAAGAATGGTGAATGATGGATATGAGGAGGGGGACTTATGTCTGATAAAGAAATCATTCATCCAGTTAGCGAGTCGTTTGAGAAAAATATAGATTTCCTACATGAAGAGCTCGGGGTAGAAAAGAGCTTTGATGTTATTCAGCTAGACCTTGAGTATGCAGGAAGAAAAATGGCCATGTTTTTAATAGATGGATTTGTTAAAGATGATATTCTTCATTATTTAATGAAACTTCTATCAAGACTTGAACCGGATCAGCTTGAACCAGATCCTCTCGAAAAATTAATGAAGGTACATATTCCATACGTAGAAATTGACAGGCAAAAGGACCTTGATATTGTCATGGACTTAGTGCTTGCAGGACCTACGGCACTTGTTGTAGAGGGTATGAGCGAGATAATCATGATTGATGCGAGAACGTACCCTGTTCGTGGTCCGCAAGAACCAGATTTGGAACGAGTGACAAGAGGCGCTAGGGATGGGTTTGTAGAAACAATAATATTTAATACATCTCTGACGAGAAGAAGAGTTAGAGATAAGACTCTGCGCATGGAATACATGCAAGTAGGCAGAAGATCAAAAACAGACATTTGCATTAGTTATATTGAAGATATAGCAGACCCTGAAATTGTCAAAAAAATCAAGGATTCAGTTAGCAAAATTGATACAGATGGTTTACCCATGGGAGAAAAAACAATTGAGGAGTTCATTTGTGGCCGCCCTCTAAATCCATATCCTCTTGTAAGGTATACAGAACGACCTGATACTGCAGCTATTCACCTTTATGAAGGGCACGTTTTGATATACGTAGATGGATCGCCGAGCGTATTAATCACACCTACAACATTCTGGCACCACCTTCAGCACGCTGAGGAATACAGACAAAAGCCTGTAGTTGGAGCATACATGAGACTAGTTAGATTTATTGCAGTGTGGATTGGTATCTTCATTCTACCTCTCTGGTATTTGTTTGCAACGAATCCAAGGTTACTCGGTTCGAATATGCAGTTTATCGGAGTTGATGAGAGCGGTACACTTCCCCTGTTTCTTCAGTTTATAATGATTGAATTAGGTCTTGATATATTGCGGATGGCCACAATTCATACGCCATCCGCTTTAGCGACAGCGCTTGGTCTCGTTTCAGCCATACTAATCGGTCAAGTAGCTGTTGAAGTTGGCTTGTTTATAAACGAAGTAATTTTGTATCTTGCGCTTGCTGCGATGGGTACATTCGCAACTCCTTCTTATGAGCTAAGTCTTGCCAATCGACTCTTTCGTCTTGCTCTCTTGTGCTTAACAGCAGTTTTTGGAGTATCTGGATTTGTTGTTGGATTTACACTCTGGATGTTTCTTTTGGTTCGAACAAAGTCATTTCATATTCCTTATTTATGGCCGTTTATTCCATTCTCATATCGAGCGTTCAGAGATGTTATTTTCCGCTCTCCAATGCCGATTAAAAATAGAAGGCCGACGGTACTTCACCCGAAGGATCCAGATCGTTAAAGATAGAATGCATTTACCAAATAAAGGTGAATGCATTCTATTTGTGCTTAATCATTTTTTTTACTGTTAGGGATTGCTATAATAAGTGTGGTGAGGAAAATGAAAACATTCTACGATGTACAACAGCTTTTAAAGAGATTTGGCATGATTGTCTATACTGGGAATCGGTTGGGCGATCTTGAATTAATGGAAGAAGAACTCCAAGAGATCTATGAAATGAAGATGCTTGAACAAGATAATTATCTTGTCGCCAAAATGATACTTCGAAATGAAATCAGCAGGGAGAGAGACAAACATGAATCAAACAATTGAAACTATGCTCGCTCATCGCTCAATCAGAGCGTTTAAAGATGAACCGCTCACTGATGATCAAGTCTTTACACTTGTAAAAGCGGCTCAATCTGCTTCAACCTCGAGCTACATTCAAGCGTATTCAATAATAGGAGTTAAGGATCAAGAAAAAAAGAAGAAACTGGCTAAACTAGCCGGTGAACAAAGTTATGTTGAGACAAATGGTCACTTTTTTGTTTTCTGTGCTGATTATCATCGTCATCATGCTGCAGCTGAAATGCATGGGACAACTGTTACCGAAACAACGCAAACAACAGAGAAATTTATGGTAGGGTTGATTGACGCTTCACTAGCAGCTCAAAATGCAAGCGTTGCAGCCGAATCAATGGGTCTAGGAATTTGTTATATCGGGGGAATTCGAAACGCACTTGAAGAGGTTAGCGATCTATTAAACCTACCGAATTATGTAGTACCGTTATTTGGACTTTGTGTGGGCTATCCTGATCAAGCTCCAGATGTAAAACCTCGTTTACCACTGAAAAATATCTATCATGTAGATGAATATGAGCAAAATACCGATGTGTTTAAAGAAAGTTTAAGAGAGTACGATCAAACAATATCAGCATATTACGGGGAAAGAACAGGTGGACAGCGGACAGCTGGATGGTCATCACTCATGGCGAATAAACTAACAACCCCTGTTCGTACGTACATGAAGAAGTTTCTTGAGAATAAAGGGTTTCCATTAAAGTAATAATTCTGTTGAAAAAGGGTGGATGAGATGAAAGATGAGAAGTGGTTTATTGGTGTTGATTTAGGAGGCACGACAATTAAATTAGCCTTTCTAAATTATTATGGTGAAATTCAACATAAATGGGAAATACCCACCGACAAATCAGAAGAAGGTCGTCATATCACGATGCATATTGCACGGGCAATTGACGATAAAATAGATGAGATCGATGTAAAAAAGGATCAGTTTGCTGGAATTGGAATGGGAGCACCAGGTTTTATTGAAATGGAAACAGGATTTATCTATCACGCTGTTAATATTGGATGGATAAATTTCCCACTTAAGGATAAATTGGAGTTAGAAACCGGCCTTCCTGTCATTATAGA
This sequence comes from Guptibacillus hwajinpoensis, assembly GCF_001039475.1. Taxonomy (GTDB): domain Bacteria; phylum Bacillota; class Bacilli; order Bacillales; family Guptibacillaceae; genus Guptibacillus; species Guptibacillus hwajinpoensis. The sequence continues at coordinate 65,653 of NZ_LELK01000001.1, forward strand.
TAATGATGCCAACATTGCAGCACTAGGTGAGATGTGGCGCGGTGCAGGGGATGGAGCAAAAGATTTATTATGCGTTACGCTAGGAACAGGCGTTGGTGGAGGTATTATAACCAATAGCACCATTATACACGGAACAAATGGGATGGCTGGAGAAATTGGACACATCACATCAATTCCCGATGGTGGAGCACCATGTAATTGTGGTAAAACTGGTTGTCTTGAAACCGTAGCTTCAGCAACTGGTATTGTGCGCATAGCAATGGAGGATCTTGAATCTCATAAAGATAGTAAACTTTATGATACATACCAAGACAATCATGAGTTAACTTCTCGCGATGTTTTTGAAGCTTCAGAAAAAAAGGATGCTTATGCAATGAGTGTCGTGCAAAACGTGACATTCCACCTGGGTCTTGCAATAGCTAATCTTGCAAATTCATTAAATCCATCCAAGATTGTAATTGGTGGGGGCGTATCGAAAGCCGGAGAATCTTTGCTAACTCCATTAAGGGAACAATTTGAGAAGTATGCACTACCACGAGTTAAAGAAGGTTCTGATTTTGCGATTGCTACACTTGGAAATGATGCGGGTGTCATTGGCGGAGCGTGGCTCGTTAAAACAAAATTGATTAAATAGTCCCGATACACAACAAAGCCTTTATTGTCACAAGGTTGGAGAAGTGGTTAATTCATATTGACTGCTTCTTTTTTGTGAGTTAGTGAAAAAACGAAACTTTTTATAGGGCTCGTTCGTTATAAGTAATGGACGAGGAAGACAGAATCAGAATCTAGAAGTGAAGAAATAATAAAAATAGGGACTAAAGTTAGTTGATTAAATTTCTTAAACATACTACAATTGCTTTTATGTATGGTCGAAGAAACACACGGTAGCTTTTCCTTATATCCAACTAAGGAGGTACTTTAAAAAATATGAAAAAGCTACAAAACAAGTATTCATTCTTTTTCATCGTAGCCTTTATGCTATGGTTAAAAACGTATCTAGTGTATGAATTCGCATTTAACATTGAACCCGAAAATAAAATGGAAGGATTTATCCTTCTACTGAATCCAATTAGTTCTGTTTTGTTATTCCTCGGTTTTGCATTGTTCGCCTCACCAAAATATCGCAACAGAGTTCTACTAGTTATCAATTTTATTGGTTCGTTTATTCTTTTTGCTAACGTTGTCTACTATCGAGAATTTACAGATTTCATTACAATACCTCTGTTATTCCAAACAAATAACATGGGTGAACTTGGTAACAGTATTGCAGAGCTCGTAAGCGGTTTTGACTTCTTATTGTTCTTTGACGTGTTGATTCTTGCTGTATACCTATTCGTTCGCAAAACAAAAGTGTATGCAGTGAAAAAGAAAGAAATTGCCATTGTTTTTGCAAGTGCAATAGCACTTTTCGCAATTAACGTTGGACTTGCTGAAACAGAACGTCCGCAGCTTCTAACGCGTACATTTGATCGTGAAATGTTAATCAAGTACATTGGCACATATAATTATCATGTTTACGATGCTGTCCTTCAATCGAAAGCGAAAGCACAGCGAGCATTCGCTGATGGAAGTGAAATAGTTGATATTGAGAACTATGTGAAAGCAAATCATATAGAGCCAAATCCTGAAATGTTTGGTAAAGCAGAAGGAAAGAACATCATTCTCGTTTCATTAGAATCTACTCAGAGTTTCGTAGTGAATGAAGAAATTGATGGTAAAGAAATCACACCTTTCCTAAATGATTTAATTGATGAAAGTTATTATTTCCCTAATTTCTATCATCAAACTGCACAGGGGAAAACATCTGATTCGGAGTTTATTCTCGAGAACTCGCTTTATGGACTTCCGAGTGGAGCCGTATTCTTCACGCATTCTGGAAATGAATACAACGCTTCTCCAGAGATCTATAGTGAAAACGGTTATTACAATGCTGTATTCCATGCAAACAACAAAAGCTTTTGGAATCGTGATGTGATGTATGATGCTCTTAAGTACGATAAATTTTATGATATTAATGACTTCACGGTAACACCTGATAATTCAATTGGTTGGGGATTAAAAGATGAGTATTTCTTTGATCAATCGATTAAGTACCTTGAAACATTGCCTGAACCATATTATGCAAAGTACATTACGCTAACAAATCATTTTCCTTTCTCACTAGAAGCAGAGGATGAATATATTCCTGAGTGGACATCAGAAGATGGAACTGTTAATCGTTTCTTTACCACGGTTAGGTATCAGGATGAAGCGGTGAAGAAATTCTTTGAACGAATGAAAGAAGAAGGTCTTTACGAAGATTCGATCTTCGTAATGTTTGGAGACCATTACGGTATTTCTCAGAACCATAATAAAGCAATGGGAGAATTTCTAGGCAAAGAAATTACACCGTTCGAAACGACTGAGCTTCAGAAAGTACCGTTGGTTATTCATATTCCTGGCCAAGAAGGGAAAGTAATGGAGCAAGTTTCTGGACAAATTGATCTGAAACCAACAATCATGCATCTTCTTGGGATTGATACGAAGGATATGATTAAATTCGGTAATGATCTATTTGCTGAAGAACAGGATAATTTCACTATCCTTCGAGATGGAAGCTTTATTACTGAAGACCATCTGTATACAAACAACGTCTGTTACGACAAAGAAACAGGAGAAGAAACGGATAAGGCTGACTGTGAACCATACATGGAAAAAGCGAAAACTGACCTAGCCTACTCTGACAAAATTGTTTACGGAGATTTACTCCGTTTCTTAGGAAAACATGATGATCAAACACCTGAGACAGAAAACAATTAAATCTGCTATCCTAACCATGCCTTTATAAGGCATGGTTTTTCTTTTATATCAACGCATACACTCGCATACAAGTCTCATATTATAGTATGAAGGCAATAATTGCGGGGGGATAAGGAATGCAAATAAGAGTGAAAAGTGGGGACAGCCTCTGGAAATACAGCCGCGTATTTCAAATACCGCTCAAGCTTATATTAGATAGTAATAATCTAGATAATCCTAATCAGCTCATGATTGGTGAAGTGATTCAAATTCCTGGATATGTGACGAAAAGCTATACAATAAAGCCAGGTGATACCTTATGGAAAATTGCTGGTTGGTATCAAGCACCGCTTGACGGTGTGCTTTTACTTAATGATGCAAATCCGTTCGCATTAAAGCCGGGCGAGAAAGTAAATATTCCTATTCGTGTAACATGGTCTCTCGTGAATCCAATCCAGAACTATGACTACAACACCTTAGTTACAGATGTACGTAAGATTCATGCCGTATACCCCTTTATCAAACAAGGTGTAATCGGTGAATCGGTTATGGGAAAGCCGCTGCCAGAATTAGTGGTTGGAAAGGGAAACAAAAAGGTACACATGAATGCTTCTTTCCATGCGAATGAATGGCTCACTTCTGCGCTCCTGATGAAGTTTATAGATGATTATGCTCGCGAACTCACAAACAGTCAAATGTTAAGTGGTGTGTCACTTCCTCCCCTCTACGAATCTACATCATTGTCTCTAGTTCCGATGGTCAATCCAGATGGAGTTGATATTGTCATAAATGGATTACCTGAAGAAGAGCCTTATCGTACTTTGGTAGACGAGATCAATAACGGTAGTAATCAATTCAATCGGTGGAAAGCAAATGTTCGGGGCGTAGATCTAAATAATCAATATCCTGCTAAGTGGGAAGTAGAGGCTCAACGTAAGCCAACTAAGCCATCTCCAAGAAATTATCCTGGGAAGGCTCCTCTAACTGAACCGGAAGCGATTGCTCTAGCAGATTTATCTAGACGAAAAAAGTTCGATCGTGCTCTTGCTTTTCATTCACAGGGAGAAGTGATTTATTGGGGTTATGAGGGACTTGAGCCTCCTGAATCAGAAAGGCTCGTTACTGAATATTCGCGTCTAAGTGGCTATACTGGTGTACGCTACGTAGATAGCTACGCGGGTTATAAAGATTGGTTTATTAAAGAATTTAGAAAACCAGGTTTTACAGTAGAGATAGGGAAAGGAGAAAGTCCACTTCCACTTTCGCAATTCAGTAAAATTTATCAGGATACGATTGGAATTTTTCTATCCTCGCTATACATGTAATAGCGTCGGTTGTCATTTGGGCTATTTTCTGTAATAATAAAACTAATTTCATATTGTTTAAGACTAGGGGTGCCTTCATTTTGGGAAGGCTGAGAAAAGGAAACCTTATTTCCTTTACCCTTGAACCTGATCTGGTTTGTACCAGCGTAGGGAAGTCGGTAGTGTTTTCTACCCCCATTCCATACGTGGAATGGGGTTTTTTGTTTTTATAATTGGCTTTTTTCTAAAAGGTTGTTGCTTTTGGAAATATTTTCGCAAAAGAACCTGACTTCGCAAATTGGAGCGGAAGGATGCTCGACTCCTGCGGGACTAGCGGGACAGGTGAGACCCCACAGGAGCGTTAGCGACGAGGAGGCCCACCGCCCGCCCCGCGGAAAGCGAGCATCCTGTAGCGGAAATTAACCCTTATAGCAACAAAGTATACGAAAGAGCCTTTTAATTTAATTTTTAATACGAGCTCACTATTTTAATATCCTTAAGGAGGCTACTTATGAAAGATTTTCGATTATATGTGATTACAGGAGAAGAATTTCATCCAACACGTGGTGTTGTAGAAGTGATGGAAGAAGCGATTAAGGGTGGAGCAGATATCATTCAGCTTCGTGATAAGACGAATTCAAAACGAGTTGTACTAGACAAAGCAAGAAAACTTAGAGAGTTAACAAGAAAATACGACGTTCCATTTATTGTGAATGATCATATTGACATTGCGCTTGCCGTTGATGCGGATGGTATTCATCTTGGTCAGGATGACATGCCCCTACATCTTGCGCGAGACATCGTTGGAAAAGACAAAATAATTGGCATTTCTACTCACCGTATTCAAGAAGCTCGAGAGGCTGAACAAGGAGGGGCGGATTATATAGGTGCCGGCCCGATATTCCCGACAAATAGCAAGAGCGATGTGGTTGATCCTGTTACAACATCTTATCTTGATGAAGTTGTTTCTGAAATCAGCATTCCATTTGTTGCGATAGGTGGAATTAAACTGCATAACGTAGCTGATGTCGTCAATTCTGGCGCGAACCGCATCTGTGTGATTAGTGAAGTAGTCGGGAGTGAAGATGTGAAAGGGACGTGCGAAATGTTCATTCAGAAAATTGGAGAAAAGGTGATTCAGTTATGAATCTATTAATTAATGGTGAACCCTATCATCTTGAAGTAACAACATTAAAAGAGGTTGTTTCGTCCTTTGGACTTCAAGAAGGGTTAGTCGTCACAGAAATAGATGGAACAATCATTGATCGATCTAAATGGGCAAATACAAACGTTGAGGAAGGCATGAAAATTGAGTTAGTTCATTTTGTTGGGGGAGGGTGACACTAATGGGGGATAAATTAACGATTGCTGGGATTCAGTTATCATCTCGTCTTTTTCTAGGAACAGGTAGGTATCCAAATCCCTATATTCAGAATCAAGCAATAGAAGCATCAGAAGCTGAAGTTCTTACATTCGCTATTAGAAGGGTGAATTTAAATGAGCCTGGTGAAGATGCTATTCTACAGCATATTGAAGGGAAATCATTTCGTTATTTGCCGAATACCTCGGGTGCAACAACAGCGGAGGAAGCAATTAGAATAGCACGCTTAGCAAAGGCATCTGGATTGAGTGATTGGATTAAAGTTGAGATAAGCAATAACGAGAAAACCCTCATGCCTGATCCTATCGAAACGTTGAAGGCGACAGAAGTACTTGCTAATGAGGGATTTATCGTTCTACCGTATACGTCAGATGATCCTGGCCTTTGCTATAAACTGCAGGAAGCTGGAGCAGCAGCAGTTATGCCAGGTGGGTCACCAATTGGGACCGGACTTGGGATCTTAAACCCCTATAACATCGAGATGATTACAGAACAGCTTACGGTTCCAGTCATCGTAGATGCAGGACTAGGTAATGCTTCGGATGTGACGAAAGCGATGGAGCTAGGTGCGGAAGGTGTGCTTCTTAATACTGCAATTGCCAAAGCAAGAAATCCAGTAAAAATGGCTGAAGCTGTGAAATATGCCATCTATGCAGGAAGATTATCTTATTTAGCTGGCCGAATTCCAAAGAAGAAGTATGCAACCGCAAGCAGTCCAATTCTTTAAGGCTGTTTTGTGAAAAATTGTTGCTTTTGTAACAAATATTGAAAAAACCACACTGAGTGATTGGAGCGGAAATAATCGCAATAGCAACATTGTTTACGAAAAGAGCCTTTTTGAAAAAAGCGAAGGGGGAGTTAGATGGCAAGGATAACGATTGTAGGTGGTGGTGTTATTGGACTTTCAATTGCATATGAGTGTCAGAAGAGAGGACATGAACTGACCATCGTTGAAGCCGGGGAATGTGGTGGACAAGCTTCAGGAGCAGCTGCAGGTATGCTTGCTCCTTATTCTGAGATTGAAGAGGATCCCGATGATTTTTTTAGACTTTGTCAACGAAGTCTTCAGCTCTTTCCAGCATGGCAGAATGAAATTAAACAATCTGCACAAATAGATTTTGAATATAACGAAAGTGGAAGTCTTTATTGTATCTTTCATGAAGCTGATCGACTATCACTTGAAACAAAGAAAAGCTGGCAAAAGAAATTTGGGGTTGAATCATTTATTTTGAGTGGGGACGAAGTTAGACAAAAAGAACCTGAGTTATCTGGCGAAATAGTGGCTGGGCTATGGTGTCCAGAAGAATCACATATCTATGCACCTGACTATGTCTCGGCTCTATTACAAGCTTGTCGAAATACAGGCGTTTGCGTAATTGAACATGCAGGTGAAGCTACGCTAGGAGAAGATAATGAGGTTATTACGGAACATTATGAAATAGAAGCTGATTATACAGTCATAGCAACCGGGGCCTGGGCAATGAAATGGGAAGAGAAACTTGGTTTTTCTCTACCTATATTTCCAATTAGGGGACAAATTTGTGCTTATGAAGGTCCTTCCCTCAAGCATATCATCTTTACAAGTCAGGGTTATCTTGTATCAAAAGAAAACGGGTCACTAGTGTCAGGGGCTTCTGAGGATATAGCGGGATTTAATACTGACGTAACAACACATGGAATTCGCCGTCTTGAGAAATGGAGTAAAAAAATTGTACCAAAGTTACTATCTGAAACACCATTCCATACGTGGGCTGGTTTGAGACCTGCAACACAAGATGGGTTCCCCCTTATTGGGAGGTTGCAAGATAGCCCGAAAGTTATTCTAGCAACAGGCCACTACCGAAATGGCATTTTGCTTAGTCCTGTTACCGCAAAGATAGTTGCAGATGAAATAGATGGAAAGACACATGATTTAGCGATAGGTAATTTCAGACCAGAACGTTTTTAGTATACATAGAATGGGAGAGGATGGGAATGAGAAAAACACTAACGATAGCAGGGTCCGATAGTGGAGGTGGAGCTGGAATACAGGCAGACTTAAAAACATTTCAAGAACGAGATGTTTTTGGTACAAGCGTTATTACAGCTATAACAGCACAAAATACGCTTGGCGTTCACGATGTATATCCTCAAACAGTAGAGGCGGTTCGTTCACAACTTAACGCAGTGCTTTCAGATATTGGAGCAGATTCAGTGAAAACAGGCATGCTTTTCTCGAGCGAACTGATTGTTGCTGTTTCGGAAATCATAAAAGCGTACCAAGTACCTAATTTGGTAATTGACCCTGTAATGATTGCGAAGGGTGGGGCATCTCTTCTTCAAAAAGAAGCCATTCTTGCTCTAAAGGAAAAGTTGCTTCCAATTGGGAAAGTGATTACTCCAAATCTTCCTGAGGCATCTGAGCTACTAAATGGACAATCAATTAGGTCAGTTGACGAGATGGAACAAGCGGCTAAGTTATTACATCAAAGTGGAGCAGAAAGTGTATTAATAAAAGGCGGTCATTTGGAAGGTGCTACTTCTATTGATGTGTTGTACGATCAAGGTCGATTTTATCATTACGAAGCGAAGCGAATTGATACGAAGCATACACACGGAACTGGGTGTACGTATTCCGCATGTATCGCAGCAGAACTTGCAAAAGGTCAATCGTTGCCGGAAGCTGTTTCGATTGCAAAAGATTTCATCACAGCGGCAATTACACACTCTTTATCCATTGGAGAAGGCATCGGACCTACAAATCACGCCGCCTATCGTCATTTTGTATCGACACGCATATAGCAACCCTGCATTCATTGCAGGGTTTTTTATATGCCTGTTTTGAAATGGCTCTTTTCTAAAGGCTCTTTTCTAAAAGATTGTTGTTATGAAAGGATTTTCTTAAAAGAACCTGACTTCGCTAATTGGAGCGGAAGAAAGCTCGACTCCTGCGGGACTAGCGGGACAGGTGAGACCCCGCAGGAGCGTTAGCGACGAGGAGGCTCACCGCCCGCCCAAAGCGAGCATTCTGGAGCGGAAATTGATCACCTATAGCAACAATGTCTACGAAAAGAGCCTTTTAAAGAAAATTCTTAAAACCCTTTAGAATGGTGTATAGAAACGTAATATGATATAAACGATAAGAGAAACCCATTTAATAGAAAGGTTGCCCGATGAAAACAATTATGGAAGCAAGAAATGTGAAAAATGAACGAGTGGACGATGTCCATTTCGAATTGATGGAAGAAACACTTACCACTATGATCGGTCCATCAGGTTCTGGAAAGAGCAGTTTATTAATGCTGCTAAATAGACTTGAAGATCCTGATGAGGGAGAAATTTATTTCAAGAGTAAAAAAATCGAGCAGTATCCTATTAATGAGTTAAGACGCAATATTGGTATGGTATTTCAACAAGCTCATTTATTTGATGGGACTGTAGAAGATAACTTAAAATTTGGTCCTCGTCTTAAAAAGAAATGGAGTCAAAATCTTGGATCAGAACTACTTGAGAAAGTGCAGTTACCTGTAGATATTTTGACGAAAGATGTTAGTCATCTATCGGGTGGTGAGCAACAAAGAGTAGCATTTGCTAGAACGCTCGCAAATGATCCTGAAGTGCTACTTCTTGATGAGGTGACAAGTGCCTTAGATATGCGTACGGTTGAGTGGATGGAAAAGTTATTACATAGGCTCGTTGATGAAGAGGGGAAGACCATTTTAATGATTACACATGATTTGAAGCAGGCGGAGCGATTAGGGAGCTACACTCTGTTTATGAATGAAGGGCGTTTGGAAGAAAAAGGCGAAACGAGTGAATTATTTCGTCATCCAAACTCTAATGCGCTGAAGAAATTTATTGAGGCTTAACGCATGACGAATATTTCTAATTTATCTTTGTTAACGATGATTCTTTTTGTCATGATTCCCGTATCGCTTTCATATTTGTATTCGCTTGGAATTGGGAAATCGGCTATATGGTCGTCGCTTCGTGGTGTAGTTCAACTGTTCTTGATTGGCTATATTCTAACATTCTTGTTTTCTATACCTGATTGGCAGGGTATAGGGTTGTGGGTAGCTGTTATGTTAGTGATTGCTTCATTTCAAGCTAGTAGGAGAGGTCAGGGTATTCCACATGCCTTTCTTTTATCATTAAGCTCATTAATCTTAATTGAAGTTTTTGTTCTTTCCCTATGGATTGTATTTGATATTATTCCATTTCGTTCTGAACAGGTTATTCCTATGAGTGGAATGATTATCGGAAATAGCATGGTAGCGGCAGGACTTGCATTTGAACGAATGAAAAATGAGTTTCACAGCAACCAGGGTAAGGTTCTTGCTGCGCTGTCACTCGGAGCAAATGCTTCTCAAGCATCCCAAATGATTATTAGAAAGACCATTCGTGCAGCGATGATCCCTAATGTAGATAGGTTGAAAACGATAGGGCTTGTTCAACTTCCTGGTATGATGACTGGTCTAATACTTGGAGGAGCTTCGCCTATTGAGGCGATTCGATATCAAATTGTGATTTCAATTAGTGTCTTTTCAACTGTTTCGATATGTGCGATGATTATTTCACTTGTGACCTATCGCTTTTTCTTTAACCAAAATATGCAGTTGCAAACTATTGAAGGAGGTAATGACTAATGGCAATTGTAGACGTTACAGTAATTCCAATAGGTACAGAAAGCCCGAGTGTTAGTAAGTATGTAGCTGATGTACAGAAAATACTTGATTCCTACACCGATCGAATTTCTTATCGATTAACACCAATGAGTACACTAATTGAAGGAGATTTAAAAGATCTTCTCGAGGTTGTACAAGCTATACATGAAGCGCCATTTCAAGCTGGAATTGATCGGGTTGCAACGAATATCCGAATTGATGATCGACGTGATAAGAAAGTGAAAATGGATGATAAACTTGATTCTGTAAAGAAGCATTTAACATAAAAAAAACAGCCATAATGGCTGTTTTTTTTAGTGGCCTCCGCCGCCCCCAGATCCGAAAAGAATATCGATCATAGTAGCAACAGTAAAGGCACCAAAGACTAGAACTGTTAGTCCTGCAAAAGCAAGGCCCATAAAGTTCTTTTCACGAAGTGAGCGGAATACGCCCCATACGCAAAAAATCGTAACAACTGCAAAAATAATGGCTAAACCCATTCGGAATACCTCCCTATCCATGCGTTCATAATCAGTATACCCGGAAATATGCTATGGCATGGTTAAATCTGAAATTTTTCTAACTTGAAGGGTATGTACTATAAGTCCTTTCTTATTTTAACCGTTTTCTTTTCGTTTGTCGAGGTGTTATTCCGTCATAAATGTAAGTTGAAGACCGTATGCACGAGCAATTCCCTCTATTAACTCAATGTAACTTTGATCAATATACAAAACTTCTTGATCTTGTGCGATAACATGTTCCTCGAACTGAATCAGAGCCATTTTTATTTCCTCATCTTCTCCATGGTTTATTGTGAAACCTGCCACCATATTCTTGTAGAGGTAATAGTCATTATTTTGAGATACAAATCCGTAATCTGTGAAAATGGCCTTTTGTACTGTTAATTTTGAAAGGACAAGAAGTGGGTAGAATTCTTCATATACATCTTTTGAGATATAGTAATCTTTAAGAGCCATCGCTTCCTGTTTATTCGATATGATTACAAGTTGCTTATCACGATCAATTACTGTTGCGAGCTCTGCTGTTTTTCTAACAAGTTGAGCTGTAAATCCAGGTAACTTACCTATAGGTGGTTTCATTTCAACTCCGTAAACAGTGTTCATTGCGAACATCTCCTTTTGTACAACCTTTTGTATAGTGTAGAATAAGAAGCATAATCTTTCAATGGAGGCGATGACAATGGAATGGAAGCAAATGCCTGTCGGTCCTGTTCAAGCGAACGCAGGACTGTTGTGGAATGAGAAGAACGAAGCACTGCTAATTGATCCTGGTGCAGAAGGGGGCCGGATTAAGCGTAAGATTGAGAAATTAGAGTTAAAGCCTATCGCTATTCTCTTAACTCATGCTCATTTTGATCACATTGGTGCGGTTGATTTAATGCGAGAGACTTATAAAATTCCGGTATATATCCACCAGTATGAAGAAAAGTGGCTTTCCGATGCTTCATTAAACGGTTCGAAGTTATTTCCTGTTGTTGAAAATGTTGAGGGAAAACCTGCAGATCATCTCATTGATCGTGAAGGTGAAATGACGATCGGTTCTTTTACGTTTGAAGTCCTAGAGACACCTGGGCATTCTCCTGGCAGCGTCTCATTCTATTTCAAAGAAGCAGCAATTGTATTCTCGGGAGATGCGTTATTCGCAGGTAGTATTGGTCGAACTGATCTTCCAGGTGGGAATCAAAAACAGCTTTTAGACAGTATACATAATCGACTTCTTGAACTGCCCGAGCAAACAATTGTCGCTTCAGGACATGGACCTGTGACAACAATTGAACAAGAAATGGTAGGCAATCCTTTTCTTAATGGCTTCTCATTATAACTAATGGAGCTTCTAGAAATAATAAAGAATGAAATCAGGGATAGCGATGAAAATGCCATTACTTATGAAAGATACATGTCGCTAGCTTTATATCACGAGCAGTTTGGGTACTATCGTTCAGATAAACAAAAAGTAGGGCGAGATGGTGATTTTTATACGTCTACAACCGTTCATGATGTATTTGCTCGTGTGATGGCAAGCGTGATGAGTAAGGATTTTTCAAACCAGCTAATCGATCCCATTATTGTCGACGTAGGATCAGGAGACGGAAGATTTATACAAAGTTTTCTGAAAGAACTAAAGAAAATTGATGCCTTGTTATACAATAAGCTCATTTATTTTGTAATTGAATCAAGTCCGTATCATCATCGTTTAATAAAGGAACGTATAGATTCAGCTAATGTTCGAATTTTTTCTTCGCTTACGAACCTTCAGCAGGTATTGCCGAAATTAAACGGTCTTCTTTTCTCAAACGAATTGTTAGATGCATTTCCAGTTCGAGTAGTAGAAAAATATGATGGTGAGCTATTGGAAGTATGTGTTGGTATTGATGATAGAGATCATCTTATTGAGGTGTACAAACCATGTACAGATGTAGAAATCCAAAGATGGATAAGAGAATATGGGTATCCAATCTCTGAAAATCAACGATTTGAAGTGCCATTAATGATGACGGAATGGTTGCATCGTACTGGTGAATGGTTAGGGAGTGGAAAAATATATACCATTGATTATGGTTATAGAGATGAAGAATGGAGAGAACCTGCTAGGATGAATGGAAGCTTGAGGGGCTATCGCAATCACAAACTTATAACCGATTCCCTTTTATCTCCTGGCCAAATGGACTTAACAACGCATATCCCAATTGACACCGTTCGTAAGGTTGGCGAACAACACGGGATTAACTGGCTTTCTTGTGAACCGCAGGGAACGTTTCTTTCTAAACATGGTCTGTGGAATTATCTTCGTACTTCTAATCCAGACAAGCCATTTTCACTTGAACAGAAGCAGAATCGAGCTGTTAGATGGCTTATTGAATCTAACCAATTTCAAGTTATGGTGCAAGAGAAAAATAGACATTAAAAAGACGATGCCATAAGCATCGTCTTTCTAGTGTTCTAATTAATGTCCGCCTGAACCAGGTGTCATCATGAACACAGACCAGTATGAAAACCCGACCATAAATAATGTTAAGTATACACCAAAAATATACAAATAAGTACGTTCTGTTAAGTTCAAATAACTTAACGCGAAAAACATGCCGGCCTGGCCAAGGAACAGCAATCCTAATACAGGCATCCCACCAACAAAGCCCATTAGTGAGAAAATGCCGGTCCAGAAAGCTAAAACTCGGTACATTCTAGGCATAAAAGGTTCCTCCCTTGCTCGTTCATTCCCCATACATATCGTATTATATATGAGTTCTTGTCTAAAAGTAAATGCTAGTCTTGGCAAAATCATGTCTTTTATTAAGTAACCTTGAAAAGGGTTCCAATTTATTATCCCAAATCGTTCACAAAAATACAAATCTTTTTCTTGTACAATGTTTGTTTAACTGATGTATAATATGGGTAAAGTTAGTTATCAACGGAAAACAAATCGGGGAGGATTTAAATTGGAAGATAAATTATTGTTTTATACTTATCCAAGTTGCACATCTTGTAGGAAAACAAAAGCATGGTTAAAAGAAAATGGTGTTGATTTTGAAGAGCGTCATTTATTTAAAGATACACCTTCAATTGAAGAGTTGAAAGAAATCATTACACTGTCTACAGAAGGAATTGAAGAAATCCTTGCTAGAAGAAGCAGTTCTTTTAAAGGGCTTGATATTGAAATTGAAGATCTTACTCTATCAGAAATGCTAGAACTAATGCACAATGAACCGAAATTACTTAGAAGACCTATTGTAACAAATGGTAAAAAGCTAATTGTTGGCTACAACAAGTCAGGTTTACAAAACTTAAAGCAACGCAAAAAGAGACTAGCAGTTGTTTCGTAAAGGAAATGGCTGGGCTAGCTGGATTCGAACCAGCGCATGACGGAATCAAAATCCGTTGCCTTACCGCTTGGCCATAGCCCAAGAGTTCATTTCCCTGTTAGTATAATCATAAATAAAGATCTTATACAAAGGGTTATATAGTTTTAATAACTTATATTGTTTGATCATAACGTGGTGGAGTAATGATCTTATTTGCAAATGTACTTTAATGGAATGTCCTATAGAGTTAATGAATAAGATAAAAACATAATCCATGTCACAGCGATATGTGGAAAATACTCCGCGTGTCGCTTTTTTGTGTGCGGTAAAAATGGATGAGAATGAAAAAAGTCCGAGAGTATCAATCTCAAGTGAGTTATTCTAGACTTATAACTTATGGGGATTGGAGAGATGAGAAAGTGACATGGAATCAGAACTTCGTTGAAACAGATCGAGGTACGTTTGAAGTCTTCATAAAGGGAGAGGGGCCTCCACTCTGTGTAACGCATTTGTACTCGGAATTTAACGAGAGCGGGGATTATTTTGCGGACATTTTTAGCGAGTCTCATACGGTGTATTTAGTGAATTTAAGAGAAGCTGGTAGGTCAGATTGTGCAAAAGCACCACATGAACTATTTATGATTGAGACGGTCTTTGATCTTGAGAGTATTCGAGTAGCACTGCAAATAAGTCAATGGGTATTTGCTGGGCATTCTACAGGTGGAATGTTAGCTTGCGTATATGGTATCCATGCTTCCTCATCGCTTAATGCACTGATTGCAGTTGGAGGAGCAGCAAGAGAATATGGGTCATCATCGCCTGCATGTATTTATCACAAAGAGCATCCTGATCACTATATAATGCAAGATTACATAGAAGCGTTGAAAGATCCATCACTTGATTACGAAAAACGTCAGTTCATTTCAACAGAGCGAACAAAGCTCTCCCTTTATAAACCTGAACAGTATAGAAATTATTTCGATAAATCGATACATAAAAAGATGGCAGCAACTCGAATGGATTTCTTTGCAAGAGAAATTCTGCAATTTGATGTTACAAAGCAACTTCACCAAGTGACTGCTCCAACTTTAATTCTGTGCGGTAAGCATGATGTTCAGTGTCCCGTAGTATTTTCAGAAGAAATGGCAAGAGAAATACCAAAAGCTCAACTTGCTATTTTTAACGAAAGCAATCATTATCCATTTCTTGAAGAAGAACAGGCATTTATGGAAGTGATCGATGAGTTTATGGATACAGTTAATGGGCTCTTTCCAAATCAAGCATAATTTTTTTGGTACTAAGAAGGAATTGTCGAAGAGCTGGCGAATCCTTCTTCTTACGGTTCCGAAATCTTCACTGATTTTGCCGTCAATCGAATGAGAAGGAAGGTGTGTAATTGCTGAACATTGAAGAAAAAGGTCAAGAAATCATTAAACAAGCGATGGAAGTTGGTGCATCAGACGTCCATTTTCATCCGAAGGAGAAGGGAGCGCTTATTCAGTTTCGCGTCGATCATCGACTATATGATGCGATGTGGCTACCGTTAATGGTATGTGAAAAGCTCTTGTCTCATTTTAAGTTTCTAAGTGGGATGGACATTGGTGAAAAGCGTCGCCCTCAGAATGGCGCTATGGATATGATTCTCTATCCACGTAAGCTTCATCTTCGTTTATCCACGATCCCCACCCCGTACCACGAAAGTCTCGTCGTTCGAATTCTTCCTCAAGATGAAACCCATACATTTAAAGAGCTATTTCTTTACCCCTCAACAGCAAATCGACTCCTCCAAATAGTGAGCTGCAACAGTGGCCTATTTATGATTACAGGTCCAACTGGTTCTGGAAAAACAACGACTATGTATTCACTTCTCCAAACCTTAAGCATTAAACGGCATAGACGTGTTCTCACAATTGAAGATCCTATTGAGAAAAGAAATCCTGATTTTATCCAAATGGAGGTAAACGAGAAAGCGGGTCTTTCCTATTACGAAGGCTTTAAAGCTGGACTTAGACATGATCCAGATATTCTAGTAGTCGGTGAAATAAGAGATGAACAAACCGCACAACTCGCGATAAGAGCGAGTATGACTGGTCATCTAGTCGTATCGACTCTTCATACGGGTAGCACGCTTGAATGCATTCCAAGGCTTCTTGAATTTGGAATCCCACTTCATTACATTGCCCAAACCTTAAAAGGTGTTGCTACACAAAGACTTGTGCCTCTAAAATGTCCCTACTGTAAGGTGTGTTCTTTAGAATGCTTAAAGCGTCGCAGTCGTAGAAAGCTTGCTGTTGTTGAAATCCTTGCAGGATTGCATCTACAAAAAGCTCTCAATGAGCCAGAAACCTTATCCATCCCAGGTCAATCCACCATTAAGGACTTAATTCTTCGAGCTTATGCGCTTGGCTATATCCAAAAAGAAACTGTAGAAAAAGAACTGGGGTTATGGAATCGTGAAACGATCCAATTGGAAGCTTGATCGGAAAGCGGATTTCCTCTCACGCATAGGGAAAATGCTAGAAGAAGGATATTCTCTTGCAAAGGCACTTGAAGTGTACGCACTATATCAAAATGATCAAACACGATTCAACATAGAAACAATTATGAACAGACTGAAAGAAGGTGATTCATTTCACGACGTGCTTTCTGATTTCCATTTCCCACCGGATATTCTTTCGTACTTGTATATGTCTGAGCAACGAGATTTTGCAACTGGCATATCAGCCTCAGGACAATTAATGAAAACGAGGAGCGAATGGCAAAAGCGGCTTCGAAGCACGCTAGCTTATCCAATCTTTCTCTTTTGGATGACCGCAATTATGTTATTTGTGGTAGGAAAATATTTATTGCCTCAGTTTAACGCGCTGTATGAATCCCTCGATGTTCCATTACCGCTTGTATCAAGAATCTTCATGGAGCTTGTACGTTTTATGCCTGCTATTGTGGGGATTATCTTTCTTCTTTGTATCTTCTATTATCTCTCCTCCTTACTGAAGAATAAGCGAACTTCAGCTGTTAACAAAATGCTCTTCTATAGCAAACTCCCATTGGCACACCTTTTCATTCCCCTTTACCTCACACACCACACGTCTCTTCACCTTGGACTCCTTCTTCATAGTGGCCTCTCCATTTCTGAAGCATATGTCTTACTTAAAAAACAATCTCATTTTATTTTCTTTCAAGAGGAAGCTGAGCGCGTCTCAAGTTCGTTAATGCGTGGAGAGCGACTCGAAGTCTTATTTGAAAACACTCGATTGTATGTTCCTGAATTTAGAGAGATTCTCATGCATGGTCAAGCTAGTGGAAACCTTGGACGTGAATTAATTCTATATGGGGAGGTGGTAGGTGAAAGATTTCAGGAGTTAGTAAAGAAAGGATTTGTTATACTGCAACCCGTTAGCTTTGTTGGTGTTGGTATTGTCGTTATGTTGATGTTTATGTCCATTTTATTGCCGATGTTTTATTATTTACAATCCATTTAGAAGGAGATTGAATATGAGGAAATTAGTTCATTTCGTTAAACAAGAAAAGGGATTTACGCTTATTGAAATGATGATTGTTATTATGATCATTTCCGTATTATTACTAATTGCCGTTCCGAGTTTAACGAAAAACAACGAGGTCGTTGAAGGTAAGAGTTGTGAAGCGACTGTTAAGGTTGCTCAAACTCAAGTGGCCGCATATAAAGCGGATAAAAAAACATATCCTGCTTCAATGGATGTGTTAGTTAGCGATGGATATTTAGATATGGATGAAGCAACATGCCCTGGTGGAGAAACTTTAACGATAACGAACGGGAAAGTGACATCAGTTGCAAAACCGACTACTTAACAGATTTTCTTCAAATGGTTACACACTAATTGAAATGATAATTGTACTCTCCGCATTTTCTATTCTTCTTTCACTTGTCTTCCTTCAAATTTCACCAACCCAAACAGCCTCATCAACTCGTCATTTTCTTGAAGAGATGCAAGCGGATATTCGCTACACACAGGAAGTATCTTTTGCAGATGGAAAATCACACAGATTTTCCATCTCACCTGATACCCACTCGTATAGTATCCAAAGTAACGTTTCAAATGTTATTAAAACACGTGAAATCCCAAAACACATTTCAATTGAGAAGGGGACGCTTGGGTATCAGATCGTATTTGGTGCAAATGGGAATGTTCAAAAAGCAGGAACACTTTTTATCAATGCGGAAGGAGGGGAGTACAAGCTTGTTGTTCAGGTTGGCGCCGGTCGTTTCTATGTTGAGGAACTGTAAAGGCTACACACTACTTGATGCATTAACGGCTTTGTCACTTTTAAGTGTTTTGTCCGCAAGTGTCCTCCCGCTTTATGCCCATGTCTATGAAGAGCGCTCAATCATTAGAGAAAGAAAAGAGGCTACGATTCTACTCGGACAATTTTGGAATGAACTTGTGTTAGAAGAAAATAAGCCCCCGAATGAGCAAGTAAAAAATGATGTTACGTATACATTCAAAGAAATTTCAAACAAGCTTTGTGTCTCCTTTCAAGTTGCTCCAAAAAGAAATACAGTCATTTGTAGGAGTTTACCATATGCGAAATAATGAGAAGGGCATGACGTTGCTTGAGTTAATGCTTACAGTGACAATTCTTATAGCTATTGTGAGCGTAATGCCTCTTTTAATGAATGCAGCAGTAAAAAGTACAGGTGTTGATCTTCAGCATCAGGAAGCGCAGTTGTTTTTCCGTCTTTTCTGTAAGGAAGTAAGGGAAGCTTCTCAAATAACAATCGTGGGTGATAAGGTAGAACTATTGAAAACGGATGGTGCGCGGGTACTATATGAACGGTATGGCTCATCAATCAGAAGAAGAGTAAATGGCACTGGGCATGAGGTTGTACTGCAGGATATTCGTAGGGTAAAGGTTAATCTATTAGGGAAGAAAGTAACAATTGAGGTGGAGCTACAGAATGGAGAAAGTGAGCAGCGCATGGTTTTTCAAATTGCAGATGAGGCTTAATGAGTTAGGGTATATGACTGCAATGGTCATGCTAATGAGTACACTTACTATTGGCTTTATCTTACATTTGTGCATCATCACAGAAAACGAAAGAGAGTTCTTGAATCGAGAAGAAGAGCAGGATCGAAAGGAATCCTTGCTTGTCCTGGGTATGAAAGATACAATTTCATATATAACGAAAAGCGGAAGTACAGCTACTGAACAGACTTATACTTATGAAGAAGGTACAGTTACCTCGGTTATTTCATTTCAATCGACAGATGAATTGCGAGTAAAGTTAAATGGAGCAACGGAAACAGGCACGCGTATAGCAGCTACGTTTTACTATAATGTAGTAAAGGGAAAAGTTACAAAGTGGGGAGAAGAATTAGGATGAGGGCGATATACTTAACAGGATTTATGGGTTCTGGCAAAACGACAATTGCAGAAAAGTTGTCATTCGAGTTAACCGTACCAACCATTGATACGGATGATCACATTGAGGAAGTAACAGGTAAAGCCATTCCTGATATTTTCGCATCAGAAGGTGAAGAAGCTTTTCGTAAGTATGAATCTCAGTCTCTGGAGTCAATTCCGAATAAGAATATTATTATTAGTACCGGTGGAGGAATTATTCTCAAAGAACAAAACCGAGAATTTATGAAGAAACATGGGATTGTTATTTACTTACATTGTGACCCTGAGGAGATTTTGAAGCGTCTTGAAGGTGATTCTTCTAGACCTTTGCTTAAGGGGGACAATAGAAAAGCCAAAATCGAGTCGATTTTTTCTGAACGACTTTCATTGTATCGGGAAGCTCATTTTGAAATTGATACAACTAATCGTTCTGTTAGTGAGATTGCTGAAGAAATACAAGACATTATTGGTTAAATAGGTCAGAAGTTGGGCATCCTGAATATAGACTATACCTATAAAAGGATGAGTACAATGTCATCAAATGATTTAGTAAAATACATGACACAGCAAGTGGTTTCTTATATTGATCAGCCTAAAGAAGAGAGACAGAATCAGCGAGCTGAACGAAAAGCTTCGAAACAGCCTTTTTTGTTTCGTTGGTTTGGCATCATTCCTATGGCAATTTCGATGTTTGTGAAGAAGAATAATCATTAAGCTCGGACAAATGTCCGAGCTTTTTTTATGGGTTTTTTTGTAATTCAACGCCTGGCCCAAGATAGAAAATGCCTCCATTAACGATTTCGACAGTAATAACAGGCTCGTACTGTTTCCTAAGTGCTTCTTTCTCTACATGGTAGCTTTCCACTTCGGTACTGCCATCGTAGAACTGATCGAGGAGAAGTTGATCAGCTGCCCACCTTTTTTTCGCCTCATCTGCCCAACTGTGTTCTTCTTGTGAGACAAGCATGTCAACAACGCCTTCCAGACGCGTTAAACCACTTGATGGTTTAATGATAGGACTAATAGTAAAGGTGTAATCTGGAATCTTTGGTGTAAGTGATTTTGAGAGAAGTAAATCATGAAAGTCACTTACGACTGCGCCACTAACAAGATGCAAACCGAGTGATAACAGTCGGTGCTTTTTTCGATCGCATTGATAAGAGACCTTTATATTGAGCCCAAGCCATGGATGGAGGGGGAGTTGTTGGTGCGGTGTTGTTGGAATTTCTTCATAAAGCCGAATAGACGACGCGAGCTTTTTAGTTGAAGAAAAGATCTGATGAAGCCTTGGAGCACCGAAATGAATAAACTCACCTTTCTCCTCGCTTTGCTGGTTTGTAATGAGAGAAAGTGACATGGGCCGTGGAGTGCCACCAATTTTCTCTAAGTAATGCCAATAGAAAGGGCGGTTCATCAATTCTTTATCAAGTTGAACCGTTAATTGAACGGAAAGGACTCCGGGCCTTTCGTTCAGAATGGCACAATCGTTGGCCACGAAATACGAGCGCAGGTAATTATGAATATTTTCTTGTCGCATCCGTATCCTCCTTCTGATTCTGCTGGTAGTTAATTAATTCCTTAATATTTTCCATCTTAATGCGGATTTCACCTTCACTTTCAGAGTGAAGTAATATATCAGAAATGTGCTTTTCGATATCACGCATGCCGAGTCGTGTTAGAATTTCATCTAACTGTCCAATTACGCTTTCAAAAAGTTGGATTTTTTCATAAAGCAGAGTTAGGATATGCTCTTCCACTGTATGTTTTGTAGCAAAATTGTAAATGTGAACGTCGCTTTCCTGTCCAAGCCGATGGATTCGGCCAATTCGCTGTTCAATTCTCATTGGATTCCAAGGAAGGTCATAATTGATAACATGCTGACAGAATTGAAGGTTGATACCTTCACCACCAGCTTCTGTTGCAATAAGAACCTTTGCATGATTCTTAAATAGTTCTTTCATCCAATCCTTTTTGCCACGTTTAAAGCCACCTCTGAATGGAACAGAAGTGATCCCGTGTTCTTTTAGGAACCATTGAAGATAGAGTTGGGTTGCACGGTATTCTGTAAAGATGATCACTTTACCTTCGATTGATTGGATGAGCTCAAGAGCTTTTTGAGCTTTCGAGTTTGTTGGAACACCCTCAATCTTTTTGATTAGCTCAGTCATTAATGAGCGAGCTTGATCAGTGACGTTTTCTTTCTCTAGCATTTTCTTAAGTGTCATGTACGCGGCCTCTCGACTTGAACAGATTTCTCTTAATAAGGTAATAATTGAGAATTGGCTTCTTGTTGCGACAGGTTCTTTCTTTAAAGCCTCAACGGATCGATAAAGATCCTCTTCTTCAGGGCTTAACGTAATTGGAACCGTTTCAACAATACGTTCAGGCCAGTCCATACCTGTATCTTCACGACGGTTTCGCACCATCACTTTCTGAATTAATGCTTTCAGTCTTTCCTCATCTTCTATACTTTTTTCTTTGCCTTTATAATCTTTCTCGAAGTTCTCATAGCTTCCTAGATGACCTGGTTTAAGAAGGGAGACGAGATTAAATACTTCATCCAAACGATTCTGGACGGGTGTTGCTGTTAAGAGAAGGCAGAATTTTTTAGGAAGGTGTTGAACAAACTCATAGTTTTTTGTTCGACTGTTTTTCAGTCTATGGGCTTCATCAATAATAACCATATCGTATTGCTGGTCATATACAATAGAACGGTGTGGCTCACGTTTTGCTGTATCAATGGAAGAAACAATTACATCACACTGATCCCAAACGTAGCTTTTACGTTGAACAACCGCAGGAATATAGAACTTTTGATTTAACTCAATAGCCCACTGTGAAACAAGCGATGCTGGAACGAGAATCAAAACCTTTTTGACTAGTCCTCTAATCATATATTCTTTAATGATAAGACCAGCTTCAATGGTTTTCCCTAAACCTACCTCGTCAGCCAAAATTGCCTTTCCATTCATTTCTTCGACAACTCGACGTGCAGCTTCGAGTTGATAGGGGTGAGGAGTTAGGTGCGGTAGGTGTGCTGGCGCCTGTAAACCCGTAAAAGATGGGATTGCGGTATGTTTTTCTGCTTCAATAGCAAGTTTAAAAAGCTCCCAATTTGCCCATGGGCCATCTTCTTCTATTTGCTTGATAAAATTATTCGTCCATTCTTGATCGAAATGTAGTTCTGTCCTCATTATGAAAACCCTTTCTTGCAAGAGGTTAATTACGAATGATAAATAATAAATATGTATTAACGTTCGCTTTTAATTTATTCGTACAAATACTTACAATCTTAAAAAGATTGTTGCCAACCTTACTCAGGTAGTGGTAGGATTGAAATCGAAAGCATTACTAGTATGAATCAAACAAAGTAATCCAATACCTTAAAACTGAAAATAGGCGAATGAAAGCAAGAGGAGAGACTGCTGTATGCAGCGCCGAAGGAGCAAGCAAATTTGTGAATCTCTCAGGCAAAAAGACTCTTGCTAGACGCACCTCTGGAGAGAGCTATAATAGCCGCCAAAGATGTAATTCTCGCTATTGTGAGAAGAAACTTTCAGGTCAACGGGACAGAGAAACTGCGCTTTTTACAGCGGGTTTCTCTGTCCTTTTTTTGTACTGATAAACGACTCAGGGAGGTAATAAGATGAATTCCTTATTAAAAACACCATTATATGAAACCTATCAAGCAATGGGAGCAAAAACGATTGACTTTGGAGGTTGGGCACTTCCTGTCCAATTTTCGAGCATTAAAGAAGAACATGAAGCTGTTCGAACTCGCGCGGGTCTCTTCGATGTCTCGCATATGGGAGAAGTTGAAGTAAGAGGAGAGCAGGCACTTGCTTACCTTCAGAAGATGATGACGAACGATGTTAGTAAACTAAAGATAAATGGTGCTCAATATACAGCGATGTGCTACGAAGATGGTGGAACTGTTGACGATCTGCTTGTTTATAAACATGCAGAAGATCACTATCTACTCGTTGTGAACGCGGCGAATACAGAGAAAGATTATGAATGGTTGGAAAAGCACCTTGAAGCTGGTGTTTCCATTAAGAATATTTCAAGTGAGATGGCACAACTTGCTATACAGGGGCCTCAAGCGGAAGCGATTTTACAACGTCTTACTAGTACAGATTTAAGTTCAATTGGTTTCTTTAAGTTCCAAAGTGATGTAAAGCTTGATGGTATTAATACACTTGTCTCAAGAACGGGATATACAGGAGAAGACGGATTTGAACTTTACACAGCTTGGGAAGATGCACCCGCTCTGTGGAACGTCATTCTAGCTACTGGAGAGCCTGAACACATTCTACCTTGTGGTCTCGGTTCACGAGATACGTTACGTTTTGAAGCAAAGCTCGCTCTGTATGGTCAAGAATTAACAAAGGATATCTCTCCGCTTGAAGCTGGAATTGGCTTTGCTGTTAAGACCGGTAAAGAAGCAGAATTTATTGGCAAAAGTGCACTTGTGGCTCAAAAGGAAAACGGACTTAAACGAAAACTCGTTGGAATTGAAATGATTGATCGAGGTATTCCACGCACGCATTATCCGGTATATAAAGGTGAAGAGCTTATTGGTGAAGTAACAACAGGAACGCAGTCACCTACATTAAAGAAAAACGTTGGTCTTGCTTTACTTAAGAAAGAGTACACAGACATTGGTACAGAACTAGATGTCGAAATCAGAAAAAAACGAGTAAGTGCAAAAGTCGTTCCATCACCATTCTATAAGCGAGAGAAATAAAGGAATACCGAGGAGGAGAAGAGAGATGAAACATCGTTACCTGCCAACAACTGATCAAGATCGCAAGGAAATGCTTGAAACCATTGGAGTAAAATCTGTTCAGGAACTTTTTGAAGATATTCCAGAATCTATCCGTTTTAAAGGTGTACTTAATGTAGAGAAACAGCTTTTTGAACCAGAGCTTATTCGCTATATGTCTAAACTCGCTTCCAAAAATGCCAATACTCAAGAGAACGTATCATTCTTGGGTGCTGGTGTTTATGATCATGCCATTCCATCTGTTGTTGACCATGTTATTCGCCGCTCTGAATTCTACACGGCGTACACACCGTACCAGCCCGAAATTTCGCAGGGAGAATTACAGGCCATTTTTGAGTTCCAAACAATGATTAGTGAGCTTACAGGAATGGAAGTTGCGAACTCATCTATGTACGATGGACCAACTGCTCTAGCAGAAGCAGGTCTTTTAAGTGCAGGTCAGACGAAGAAAAAGAAGATTATCGTTTCCAAGGCTGTGCATCCTGAAGCTCGCGCGGTTATTGACACATATGCAAGAGGGCAGCACCTTTCTGTTACAGAAGTAGACACTGTAGATGGTTTAACGGATCTTGATAAGCTTCAGAGTGAAATTGACGAAAACACAGCTTGTGTAATGATTCAATATCCAAACTTCTTCGGTCAGTTAGAGCCGTTACCAGAGATAGAGAAGCTTGTTCATGAACAAAAAGCAATGTTTGTTGTATCAAGTAACCCCCTTGCACTTGGACGTTTAACACCGCCAGGCGAAATGGGAGCAGATATTGTTGTAGGAGACTGTCAACCGTTTGGCATTCCTGCACAGTTTGGTGGACCTCACTGTGGGTACTTTGCTGTAACGAAAAAACTTATGCGTAAGGTCCCAGGTCGATTAATTGGGCAAACGACTGATGATGAAGGACAACGCGGGTTTGTTCTTACCCTTCAGGCACGTGAGCAGCATATACGACGTGATAAAGCGACTTCTAACATTTGTTCCAATCAGGCATTAAATGCACTAGCTTCTTCAGTAGCGATGAGTGCGCTTGGTAAAGAAGGTGTTCGAAAGATGGCTGAGCAAAATATCAAAAAGGCTCATTATGCAAAGGCGCAATTGAAGAAAGCCGGTATTGAAACAGTGTTTGATGGTGTTTACTTCAATGAATTCGTCGTTAAATTAAATGGTTCCGTTAAAGAACTTAATCGTAAGTTAATCCAAAAAGGCTTTATTGGTGGGTATGATCTTGGTCGTGACTATCCAGAGCTTGCAAACCACATGTTGATTGCAGTAACGGAGAATCGTACGAAAGATGAAATTGATGCATTTGCAGAAGAAGTGGGGGGAGCACAATGAAAACAACTAAAGACCAGGCTTTGATTTTTGAACTGAGTGAGCCAGGACGAATTTCGTATAGTCTTCCGGAACTTGATGTTCCTGATGTTGATCTTGACGAATGGCTACCGGAAGAATTTAATCGCAAAAACGAACCAGAGCTTCCTGAAGTTTCGGAACTTCAACTCATGCGTCATTATACTGCGTTATCAAAGCGTAACCATGGTGTAGATTCAGGCTTCTATCCGCTAGGATCATGTACGATGAAGTACAATCCTAAGATTAATGAAGACGTAGCAAGATACCCAGGTTTTGCATTTATTCATCCACTACAGGAGGAAGAAACGGTGCAGGGTGCACTTGAAATGATGTATAACCTCCAACAGAACCTTGTGGCTGTCACAGGTATGGACGAAGTTACACTTCAGCCTGCTGCCGGTGCGCATGGGGAATGGACTGGACTCATGATGATCCGCGCTTATCATGAAGCAAACGGAGATTATAATCGTACAAAAGTTATCGTTCCTGACTCTGCGCATGGAACAAATCCAGCTTCAGCGACGGTTGCAGGATTTGAAGCAGTAACAGTTAAATCAAATGAAAAAGGTCTAGTTGATCTTGAAGACTTGAAGAGAGTAGTAGACGGAGATACGGCTGCTCTCATGCTCACTAATCCGAATACACTAGGTCTATTTGAAGAACAAATTACGGAGATGGCTGAAATTATTCATAATGCGGGCGGAAAGCTTTATTATGATGGTGCGAACATGAATGCAATCATGGGAGCAGCTCGTCCTGGAGACATGGGCTTTGATGTTGTGCATTTGAATCTTCATAAAACATTCACTGGCCCTCACGGTGGGGGCGGTCCTGGGTCTGGTCCGGTTGGTGTGAAGGCTGATTTAATTCCTTATCTCCCTAAACCTGTGCTAGTAAAAGAGGATGGAGCTTATCGTTTTGAATATGATCGACCTCAATCAATTGGTCGAGTTAAACCTTACTACGGTAATTTTGGTATTAATGTTCGGGCCTACACTTACATCCGTACAATGGGTCCTGAAGGGTTGAAGCAAGTTTCGGAGAATGCTGTTTTGAACGCCAACTACATGATGAGACGTTTGGAAGGTGCATTTGTTCTTCCGTATAAACAGCATTGTAAGCATGAGTTTGTTATCTCGGGTAAGAATCAAAAGAAACTCGGGGTTCGTACGCTAGATATGGCGAAGCGACTGCTTGACTTTGGGTATCATCCTCCAACCATTTACTTCCCTATTAATGTAGAGGAATGTATGATGATTGAACCAACAGAGACAGAATCGAAAGAAACCTTAGATGAGTTTTGTGATCGTCTGCTTCAAATTGCAAAGGAAGTAGAAGACAATCCAGAGATTGTACAAGAAGCACCGCACACGACAGTTATCGGTCGTCTTGATGAAACAACAGCAGCTAGAAAACCGATTTTACGTTATCAAAAGGCGTAATATAAAAAAACATCAGTGAGGTACTTGATCTCCTCATTGATGGTGAAATTGAATTTAATAGAAAAGCTTTGTTTATGGACAGTGGTGATTTTTGGCTCATTTACGTCCTGCGGTGACCAATCGCCTGAGCTGAAAGGCGAGTGAAACTGATGTTTCACTCGAATGAGCCAAAGAGAAATCAAAAATATGAGCTAACATAGCTAATAGAAAAGCAGCTGCCGATGTGCAGCTGCTTTTTCTACTTCTTCTTCTTAACTTTGCCGCCCCATTTTTTGAAGCCGCCTTTCAGTTGATACAAATCTTTAATGCCTTGTTTCCGTAGAATGCTTGCAGCACGGGCTACAATAACGCCGTTGTAATCGTACATATAGACAGGCTGATCTTTACGTATTTCTTTAATGCGCATTTTAAGCTGACTGACAGGAATATTTCTAGCGCCAAGAACATGACCGTTGTCAAACTCATTAGGTTCACGAACATCAATTAGTTGAGCTTTACGATACCCTGCACGGAATTCTTCTTCAGTTAACGTTTTCACATTCTTCTTCTGCATGAATCGCGAAATGACAATATAGACAATAAACGCGACAAGTAGTGCGATTGCGATAATCCATTCCATAAAATGTGTTACACCCTTTCAAGTAAAATCGACAACTTTAAGTTTACACGTCTTTTCAGTTTTCCGCAAAAGAAAATAACATGGAATAAATAAAAGAATGATCGATTGTACGGTCTTTCTAATCCTTTAGTCAAAAGGGAAGTAAATGTGGGAATGTAAGCTAGTTCATTAGTCATAAATAAGTAAGTTCAATGGTCATCTATTTTATCCTCTGCTAGAATAAAATAGGTGTTAGAATACTAGCGTAATAAAGGGGCTCCTATAATGAAACAATGGGCATTTATTGATTCTGGTAAACGTTCTCCAGAGTATAATATGGCGCTTGATGAAGCGTTACTAAAATGGCACAGTGAAGGGTTAATTCCACCAGTTATACGTTTCTATGGTTGGAACCCTGCAACCTTATCAATTGGGTATTTTCAACAAGTTGAACGAGATATTAATTTAGAAGCTGTTAAAGAGTATGAACTTGGTTTTGTAAGAAGGCCGACTGGTGGAAGAGCTGTTTTGCACGATAAAGAAGTTACATACAGCGTAATTGTGACAGAAGACTATCCGGATATGCCTTCTACAGTGACAGAGGCTTATCGGGTGATTTCGGAAGGCCTTTTAATAGGTTTTCAAAAGTTAGGGCTTGACGCATACTTTGCTGTTCCTAAGACCGAAGAAGAAAAAGCGGAGCTTCGCGAACCTCGATCAGGCGTTTGTTTCGATTCTCCCTCCTATTATGAGCTAGTTGTGGAAGGCAGAAAAGTTGCAGGAAGCGCACAAACAAGACAAAAAGGTGTCATTCTCCAACACGGGTCGATTCTCCTTGATATTGATGAGGACAAGCTTTTTGATTGCTTTAACTTCAAAAATGATCGTATAAGAGAACGAATGCAAAGAGGCTTTCGCAAAAAAGCAGTAGCAATTAATGCACTTCGTCCTACACAAGTATCGGTGGAAGAAGCGGTAGAGGCTTTCTACGTTGGATTTGAAAAAGGACTTAATATTGACCTGGTCCCATACAAATTATCTGATGAACAAGAGAGCTATGTTGTTCAACTTGCCAAAGAAAAATATGCAAGTGATGAATGGAATTACAGCAAATAAGCACCTAACTAGGGTGCTTTTTCCTATTGACTTAACAAGAACAAATGTTCTAATCTTATAGATGGTACATAAGGTAAAGAAATAAATGAATTGGAAAGTGGTGGAGTCGAGTGCACAGAGATGTGCACGATGTGCAATAGACAAAATTCCTCTTTTTTCAATGTTCTTCGTAGTGTATCTTGAATATCCGAGTAAAATCTTTTGTTTTCACTGTATTTGAAAGTTGACAAATTCACTTCATTCACCATTTTTACTATATGTAGTATTGTCTGAATATTAATTGATACTATATATGGGTTAAAATGATTGTCTGTGTGATGGACATGTGCTACTATTAATCAATAAGAAACATTGCTTTTATACACATCTAGATAAACCTATATATGTATAAATGTCGAAATGGAGGGGTTATATGACTATTCAAACTGATGAAAGAAGAAGGTCAATTAACATTGAACAGTTAAATAAAGACATTGAAATGTTTACGCAGGTTCAACCGATTAGCAAGGACATGCATTTAACACACAAAGGTGTTAGTCGTCTGGTTATGCTTGATCGCTATGCGTTTAAAGATACCGAAAAACGCACGCTGCAAAAAGGTGATTTCGTCGTTCTTACAATTAAAGAAGATCCGAAGTTTCCGGCTCGTGGACTTGGGTTTATTGAAGAACTTCATTATGAATCAAATAAAGCGACTGTAGCAGTACACGAAGATTATGTCGGTGTGCTAGATACTGAAGAAGAACGTGAGTCTGGGATGATTATTCGATCACTTGATGTGATTGAGAAGCCACTTGAAGTTTTTTACGAGCAGATCGCACGCAGAAATGCACGTGGTCTTGCTGATGTAGAGAAAACAGAAGGGGAAAAGAAATATTGGGAAGGCCGGTTCTATAATGAACTTTCTTCTCTCAACTTTGTTCCAGCAGGTCGTGTTCTTTACGGAGCAGGAGCTGATACAGAAGTAACCTACTTCAATTGTTATGTTATGCCATTCCCGCAAGATTCAAGAGAGGGCATTTCGGAACACCGCAAACAGGTGATGGAAATAATGAGCAGGGGCGGTGGAGTTGGAACAAACGGCTCAACGCTGAGACCTCGAAATACGCTTGCAAGAGGAGTTAACGGCAAGTCTTCAGGGTCCGTTTCCTGGCTTGATGACATTGCGAAGTTAACACATCTTGTTGAACAAGGTGGGTCCCGTTAAGTCCATGGCGGGAATAAAATCTCGTGAATTGCTGGAACACCCTCAGAGCTTTCTTCACCACAACGTGACTGGCGACAGTGAGCGTGATGGTTAAAAAAGAAGAAAGATTGGGCAATCAGCAGCCAAGTATCTTTGGAAACAAAGATAAAGGTTCAACGACTATTGAAACTTCCTAAAATCCAATATAATAGAGTCATCCTAAATAAGGTGGGAACTATCTTGGAGATAATGGAAGGAGTAAATCATAGTAATCGGCAACGGGGCTATGAGGCGCGAGACAAAGAAGAAATGATACAAGCTAATAATTTCTTTCTTTGATGATATAGTCTGATCTCATGTGAAAGCATGAGAGGATGGCAGAAATGACCATCCCCACTAATTATAGTGAGTAACAATTGCGTGGAGCTCAAATGATTATGCTAGCTGACTGGCATCCAGATATTATTGAATTTATTATTTCTAAGATGCAAAATCCGCGTATTCTTCGTTTTCTTGTTGAGAATACGAAAGACGAGCAAATTAAAAAGCTTGCCGAAGATAAATTGAAATTCACTCCGTTATCCGAATCAGAAAGATCAATGTACCAGAGTATCCTAAATTATCGAAGCATTCCCGGTACTGGTGGATTTGAAGAGAAGGTAATGCAAGATGCGCAAGAAAAGCTTCTTACAGGCGGCACGTATTCTGTCCATAACCCTGACTTTTTGACAGGTGCTAACATTTCAGTTTGCCTTACGAAAGATTTCATGGATGCTGTAGAGACTGATGGAGAATATGAACTACGGTTCCCAGATGTTGAGAACTATTCTAAGGAGCAGATGGCTCTTTACAATGAGAATTGGCATGAATCTGGTGATGTTCGCGATTGGAAGGATCAAGGTTTCCCTGTTAGAACTTACCGTAAAGTAAAGGCGAAAGACCTGTGGGATCTAATTAATATTTGTGCTACTTATTCTGCTGAGCCAGGTATTTTCTTTATCGATAATGCGAATGAAAAAACCAATGCTACATCTTACGGACAAAAGGTAGTTGCGACAAACCCTTGTGGAGAGCAACCTCTCGCTCCGTATTCGGTTTGTAACTTAGCAGCAGTAAACCTTGCAGAAATGGCAAACAAAGAAACGAAAACAGTTGACTTTGATAAGTTAAAGGAAACTGTTGAAGTTGGCGTACGTATGCAGGATAACGTCATAAACGCAACACCGTATTTCCTAGACGAGAATGAAAAACAGGCTCTCGGTGAACGAAGAGTGGGTCTAGGTGTAATGGGGCTGCATGACCTTCTTATTTATTGTGAAACGGTTTATGGATCAAAAGAAGGTAATGAGTTAACTGATCAAATCTTTGAAACAATTGCAACAACGGCGTATCGTGCATCTGTTGACTTAGCGAAAGAAAAAGGCAGTTTCCCATTCCTTGAGGGCTCAACACTAGAAGAAACTAATCGTCTTCGTGAAGCATTTGTAAACACGGGCTACATGCAACAAATGCCGAATGATGTACGCGAAAGTATTCTGGATTATGGAATCCGAAATTCACACCTTTTGACAGTTGCCCCAACAGGAAGCACAGGTACAATGGTAGGCGTATCAACTGGACTTGAGCCTTATTTCTCCTTCTCTTACTACAGAAGTGGAAGACTCGGTAAATTCATTGAAGTTAAAGCTGATATTTTAGCAGAGTACTTCGAAAGAAATCCAGATGCTGACACAGAAAAGCTACCTGAATGGTTTGTTTCTGCAATGGAGCTTGCGCCTGAAGATCATGCTGATACACAATGCGTTATTCAGCGTTGGGTTGATAGTTCTATTTCCAAAACAGTTAATGCACCTAAAGGCTACACAGTTAAGCAAGTCGAAGCTGTATATGAGCGTCTTTATAACGGTGGCGCAAAAGGTGGAACTGTTTATGTAGATGGCAGTCGTGATTCTCAAGTTCTAACACTTAAAGCGGAAGAAAATTCGTTTGAACAGCTTGAATTCGATGATGGGATGCAAGAGAAAAAGCAAGTTGTTCTTGTAGACACCATTACCGACCTTCGTGCAACAGACGTTACGATTGGTTCAGAAGTAGGTAATACTTGTCCGGTTTGTAGAAAAGGACAGGTTAAAGAAATTGGTGGATGTAACACGTGTGATAACTGTAGTGCACAGTTAAAATGCGGACTATAAAATAATAAGATTGAAGGATTGCCGAAGAGGTCAATCCTTCAATTTTTTGTGTTGTTTCAAATCCTAGGTATTAAGTAATGAGCACTTGATTCCTTACTGTACTGCCTGGATAATGCTTTTCTTAACTCATTATGTTAGTCATAAAAGCGATGGAACCTTTCCTTGTATCAGCCCATACTATGGTGTATGCTTTTATTGTCTGGCTTAAATGGAATAAAAGATGGAGGGAATCCAATGGCCACTACTCCAAGTATGGAAGATTATATCGAACGTATTTATGCACTAATAGACGGAAAAGGTTATGCCCGCGTATCCGACATCGCGGAAGCACTAGAGGTACATCCCTCCTCGGTAACGAAAATGATTCAAAAATTAGATAAAGGTAAATATGTCGTATACGAAAAATATCGCGGCTTTATGCTTACTCCTAAAGGAAAAAAGCTTGGCAAGCGTCTCGTTGATCGCCATGCTTTGCTTGAACAATTTCTAAGTGTTATCGGGGTCAATGAGGAAAATATATACGAAGATGTTGAAGGTATTGAACATCATCTCAGTTGGGATGCAATTGATCGAATAGGCGATCTTGTTCAATATTTTGAAGAGACGGGTAAACGTGTAGAAGAGCTGCGTGAAGTGCAGCGTCAAAATGAAGAGCAATCCGAATAATTATTCGGATTGCTCTTTTTGTGTACTAAAAGTCATTTGCTGAGCTTACGCTGTAATAAGGTGGAAAGGGGGGCGGGCATGTGTTTATTGACGGCGTATTTTCCGGTGGTGGCGTAAAGGGAATTGCACTCGTAGGAGCACTTCAAGCCGTCGAAAAACGAGGTCTCACATTTAAGCGAACGGCTGGAACAAGCGCTGGGGCCTTGATGGCAGCTCTTATTATAGCTGGTTACAAGGGCAATGAACTTGAGAAAATATTACTCGATACTGATTTAACAACATTATTAGAACGAAATCCTGGCTTCACTTTTCCTCTTATGAGATGGCTGATGCTTTATTGGAATTTAGGGCTTTACTCGGGAAAAGACTTAGAAAGTTGGGTTGGGGAACTTTTGAAGAAAAAAGGGATAGAGACGTTTGGTGACTTACCTGAAGGGTCTCTGAAAATTATTGTGTCTGATATCACAAAAGGCCGCCTAGTCGTCATCCCTGATGATCTTGAGCAATATGGATTTGTACCAGAGCAGTTTTCTGTTGCAAAAGCAGTGCGGTTGAGTGCGAGTTTACCATTCTTTTTTAAACCACAACCACTCTATACTATTGATGGCAAAAAACATTACATCGTAGATGGCGGTATATTAAGTAACTTTCCATTGTGGGTTTTTCAGCCCGAAGATAAACAGAAAGCAGTGCGGCCAGTACTAGGATTTCAATTAAGTGCAAATTTCGAACACGTATCGGAACATAAAATCTCGAACGCAGTAGATATGTATCATGCACTGTTTGAAACAATGAAACAAGCACATGATGCAAGGTATATTGATGAGCAAAAAGCTCAGAATATCGTCTTTATTCCTGTCAATCAAGATGTGACGACAGAATTCAAGTTGGAAAGACAAGGGCAAAAAAAGTTAATTCAACTAGGAAAAGATCGTACATCGAAGTTCCTGGATACGTGGAGGAAACTACCTGATTTCACATAAAAACGCTAGCTGAATGGAGTCAGCTAGCGTTCTTCTAAAATAGAGCTCTGTTTTTCTTTTTCCCTTTGCGGCCTTCAATGACTGTAAAGGGATTTTGCTTTTTATCGTCTTGCAAAGATCGTTTTTTAGGCATGAGTCGTTTAGATGGTATAACGCGCAGGTGAGGCGCATTTCTACGTGGTGCACTTTTCTTTTTCTGCATTTTGGATGATTGCTTTGCGGCTTTTTGATAGGACGTTGATTGTTTCCCCATTCTCTTTGTCATGAACTTCCTAACAAGGAAAATGACAAGAGCAGCAATCGCGGCGGTAATCAATAGCTGTGTGAAAAGACCCATTGGATCTGTGAACAGTTTCCAAATGAAACCGAGAGCAGCAAGACCAATAACCATATAAATCAGAGGTTGAACAACACGGCGCGACAAATGATTCACCTCCTGTTCGTCATTAAACAACTTTAGTGTTTGAATCATCTTCCTCTCGTATTTTATCGCGAGAAAGCAATTCGTTAAATGAATGGATTGCCACATCAACTTGCTTGTCATCAGGGTTCTTAGTTGTGAGTAACTGGACCCAAAGACCAGGATAACCAAGTACTTTTAGAATAGGTACATTTCTTAATTTGTTTGTTAACTGCAGTACTTCGAATGAGACTCCTAGTACAACAGGAATAAGAACAACACGATAAACTAACCTTACCCATAAAGGATCTGTAGGTACTAACAGGTATATAAATACCCCAATTACAACAGTAAATAAGATGAAACTACTACCACATCTGTAGTGCAAGCGAGATTGTTTCTGAACATTTTCAATTGTAATGGGAAGACCAGCTTCATAGGCATTAATCACTTTATGCTCTGCTCCATGGTATTGGAACACTCGCTTAACAATGGGGGTCAACGAGATGAAGTAAATATAACCTAGGAGAAGAACGAGTTTGATAAATCCTTCAATGAGGTTCTGCACGACATGCCCTGGGAAGATAAATTCCAATGAAGCAGCAGCTAGTGCGGGTAAAAGTGTAAAGATTGTTTTCACAAATGCAAAGGAGATAACCCCTATTGCTGCGGCACCTAATAGCAAAGTAAGCTTAGAAGGTTCTTCTTTACCTAGTACTTCTTCATCTTCAGATGGATCGACATCATAGCGCTCAGTTGAGAAATTTAAATGCTTAGTGCCATTTCCACTAGCATCAATAATAGCGACTACACCACGGATAAAAGGAATTTTCTTGAGTTTTGTTCGTATTGGTTTCGGCTGCTTAGGGACTTCTAGATAATCAATTGAATCGTCCTTTCGCCGTATAGCAGTTACAGATGTATGCTTTCCTTGAAACATCACACCTTCAACAACTGCTTGCCCACCATATGCAGGCTTGTTTGTATCTGACAATATCTCTCACCAACCTATAATGTTAAGTAGAATGTATAACGATATTCTAGCAAATGCTAATGTACTTAACTTACATTCTACAAGATATAGTCAAAAACCTCTAGGTAAGAGATTCTAATAATCATTTTCCCCAACAAAATGTATTTTAATCTTTTCAACATGTCATTTTGTAATAAATAATTCACAAATAATTTGGAGAAGCTATGCCGTGAGGTGAATGATATGGAAAAAGAGACACAACAGGATCAAAACGATCAAGAGCAACTGGAGCAAGATAAGAAAGAACAACCTCTTACTTTCACATCAAAAGTTGTCACTATAGGTGTTGTGGGAGGGGTGTTCTGGAGTTTGATAGGGTACTTAACATACCTTTTTAAGTTCACGAAAGTACCTCCATCACTTATACTATCACCATGGGCACTTGGAGAGTGGAAGAATGAACAACTTGGCCAGTGGATTGGTATATTGGCAATCGGTCTCGTTTCAATTCTTGTAGCATTTCTTTACAAGGTAACGCTTGTGAAAATCAATAATATGCTTGCTGGAATTGGATATGGTCTAGTTCTTTGGGTAATTGTTTTCTATTTACTAAATCCGATGTTTCCAGAACTTCCTTCAATTATGAAGCTTGATAAAAATACAATGATTACTACTCTCTGTCTATATCTATTGTATGGAGTATTTATTGGTTATTCAATTTCGTTCGAATA
Source organism: Guptibacillus hwajinpoensis (assembly GCF_001039475.1). Classification (GTDB taxonomy): domain Bacteria; phylum Bacillota; class Bacilli; order Bacillales; family Guptibacillaceae; genus Guptibacillus; species Guptibacillus hwajinpoensis. Next base: position 101,385 of record NZ_LELK01000001.1, read on the forward strand.
TCATGAAAACCAGCGGGATAGCACATCCTATTCAAACAAATGAAGCTATGGTAGAATGTTCATGGAACATTCTCTTTTTTTTTTGAACGATATAAGGACAATCGCGATCATTTTTAGAATAAGTCATGGTAAAGGGGACAGGGATGAAAACTTTCTATGTGCTTAACGGACCGAATTTAAATAGGCTTGGCAAACGCGAGCCAGGGATATATGGAAGGGAAACCCTCGAAACGGTTGAACTTCGATTAGCTGAAGTAGCGAATGAAAATGAGATCTCGATTGTATTTCGACAATCAAATCATGAAGGTGATTTAATCGATTGGATCCATGAAGCAGAGGATGCAGCGGGTATCGTTATTAATCCTGGTGCTTTTACTCATTATAGTTATGCGATTCGCGATGCAATTGCTAGTGTGTCTGTCCAAGTCGTTGAGGTACATATTTCAAATGTACATAGCCGTGAACCATTCCGACATACATCTGTCATTTCACCAGTTACAAAAGGACAAATCGTAGGGTTTGGAACACAAGGGTATGAGCTAGCTCTAAGGTCATTTCTATAATCCAGAAGGAGGACGAATAAATGGAGCGTATTGAGAAACTACGTCAGTCATTTAAAGAATATGATATTGATGCAATGTTAATTACTTCTACAAGCAACCGCAGGTACATTTCTCATTTTACAGGCAGTTCTGGTGTAGTTCTTATAACAGAGAAGGAAGCAAAGTTTGTTACAGACTTCCGTTACATGGATCAAGCAGAGGAGCAGGCGAAAGGCTTTGACATCATTCAGCACAAAGGTCCTATAGTGGATGAAGTTGCAAAAGTTGCAAATCAACTAGGTGTTAAGAAGCTTGGTTTTGAAGAAACGCAGCTTACATATCAGATTTTTAAAGCGTATGAAAGCAAAGTTGAGGGAACACTGATTCCAATCAGTGGATTACTTGAGAAGCAACGCATGTTTAAAGATTCGAATGAATTAAAGGTTTTGAAGGAAGCAACTGAAATTGCAGATGCAGCTTTCCAACATATCACAAGCTACATTCGAACTGGTATAACAGAACTCGATGTTTCGAATGAACTAGAATTCTTTATGAGAAAAAATGGCGCTACATCATCTTCTTTTGATATTATAGTTGCGTCGGGTATTCGCTCAGCACTACCACACGGTGTTGCGAGTGATAAGGTTATTGCAAAGAATGAACTGATTACCCTTGATTTTGGTGCTTACTACAAAGGATACTGCTCTGACATTACTCGTACAGTAGCTGTTGGAGATCCAGGAGAAGAACTGAAGGGTGTATATCACACAGTTCTTGAAGCTCAGCTAAAAGCGATGGAGCAAATTAAACCAGGAATGAGCGGGAAAGAAGCAGACGCCATTTCTCGTGATCATATTGCTGCGAATGGTTTTGGAGATTTCTTCGGCCACTCACTTGGTCACGGTATTGGACTCGAAGTCCATGAGGGTCCTGGTCTTTCTGCGAAATCAGATACCGTGCTCGAGCCAGGAATGGTCGTAACCGTAGAACCAGGCATTTACTTGTCTGGTAAAGGCGGCGTTAGAATTGAAGATGATACTGTAATCACCGAGTCAGGAAACGAAAAGCTATCTCATTCCACTAAGGAATTGCTGATCCTCGGCGAATAATAAAGAGGGGGACTACCTATGATATCTGTTAACGATCTTAAAACAGGACTAACAATTGAAGTAGAAAACGGCATCTGGACAGTTATGGACTTCCAGCATGTTAAGCCTGGTAAAGGAGCTGCATTCGTAAGAACGAAGCTACGTAATCTTCGAACTGGCGGCATTCAAGAAAAAACGTTCCGAGCAGGAGAAAAAGTAGCAAAGGCTCATATCGAAAATCGTAAAATGCAGTATCTTTACGCAAGTGGAGATATGCATACGTTTATGGATACAAGCTCGTACGAACAAGTTGAACTCCCTGCGGAGCAAATCGAATATGAGTTAAAGTTTTTGAAAGAAAATATGGAAATTTCGATTCGTACGTATGGTGAGGAAACGATTGGTGTTGAACTCCCTAACACGGTTGAACTTCTTGTAACTGAAACCGAGCCAGGAATTAAAGGCGATACTGCTTCAGGTGGAACGAAGCCAGCGACTGTTGAAACTGGATTAACTGTTCAAGTGCCATTTTTCGTTAATCAAGGTGACGTACTAATTATTGATACTTCAAAAGGGGAATATGTTTCCCGTGGATAGTAAGAACGTTTAAACCGCTCATTTCGAGCGGTTTTTTTATTTAGGCTCTTTTCGTATACATTGTTGCTGAAAGAGTGGGTCAATTTCCGCTCCAATTAGCTAAGTGTGGTTTTTTAAATTTTTTCCAAAGCAACAATCTTTTAGAAAAGAGCTTTTATTTAATACTTAAATGAGTGATTACTCACTTTACAAATGTAGGTGATGAAATTAATATTAAAAGTGAGTACTCACTCATTCATAAGGAGGTAGGTTATCATTTCCCATCCAATTCAATTGAGTATAACAAAACGGTATGGAAAAGCGACTATTCTTGATGGTATTGAACTTTCGCTTCAAAGGGGGGAGATTTTTGGGCTTCTTGGACCTTCTGGTTCCGGTAAGACTACATTAGTTAAACTTCTTTGCGGTATTGAAGAAGCAACAGAAGGAAGTGTTCAAGTTTTTGAGGAACGAATGCCAGATCTGAAATTGATGAAGCGAATTGGTTATATGGCACAATCGGATGCTCTATATGTTGAGTTAACAGCTAAAGAAAACTTAGAATTTTTTGCTAGCATTAGTGGGGTTAAACGCGCTGAATGCAAAGAGCGAATTCAAGATGTCATGAAGCTAGTGGACCTTGAACAGCATCTCAATAAGAAAGTAGAAGCTTATTCAGGTGGGATGAAAAGAAGACTGTCTCTTGCCATTGCGTTACTGCATAATCCGGATATTCTTCTACTTGATGAGCCAACAGTAGGAATCGATCCAGCGCTCCGTCAAAAGATATGGGATACCTTTGAAGAGTTGCGAAAGAAAGGTGTTCTTATTCTTGTTACTACCCATGTTATGGATGAAGCTGATCGCTGTACGAGATTAGGGTTGATACGTGAAGGCAAATTAATTGCAGTAGGATCACCAGATCAATTAAAAACAAACACGCAAACCACAACTATTGAGCAAGCTTTTCTTACTTACGGGGGGTAATGATATGAGAATACTTGCATTAGTTATTCGGATTTTACGGCAGTTTATTCATGATAAGCGAACGATGGCTCTAATGATTATTGCGCCTATACTTGTGTTAACGATGTTATCACTTGTTTTTAATGGAGAAGAACTTAAGCTTAAAATAGGGGCAGTAAATGTGCCGAATGCAATGATTGAAAGAATTGAAGGGAATAATGTAACGGTCACTAAGTTAGAGGCTACGGAGGATGTTAAAAGGGAAATAAAAGAAAACGATTATGATGCGATCCTTAACTTCGGTAGATCAGAAAATGAAATTCACCTTGAAGGAAGCGACCCAACCATAAATAAAGCGATTGTTGAGCGAATTAGGTCAAGTATGGGTTCAGAACAAACGGAAGCCAATATGGCTATTCAGTATGTATATGGTTCTAGTGAGATGACTACCTTTGATCATTTTGGTCCTGTTCTAGTAGGGTTTTTTATCTTCTTCTTTGTTTTCCTAATTGCAGGAGTATCATTCTTAAGAGAACGCACCCAAGGTACTCTTCTCCGTCTTCTTGCAAGCCCGATTAAACGATGGGAGCTTGTATTAGGATACGTGATTGGTTTTGGCTTATTTACGATGATTCAATCCGCTATTATAGCTCTTTATAGTATTTATGTCATCGACTTGAAGATGGAGGGTTCTTTCTTTTATGTCCTTATAATAACGCTAATGCTAGCCCTTAGTGCATTAACGCTAGGTATTTTGCTATCTTCATTTGCAAAGAATGAATTACAGATGATTCAATTCATTCCATTGGTAGTTGTTCCGCAGCTGTTTTTCTCAGGGTTGTTTAATCTTGATACAATATCAGATTACTTGAGTTGGATCGGACCGTTAACTCCTCTCTATTATGGAGCCGAAGCTCTTCGGGATGTTATGATTAAAGGACAAGGAATATCAGACATATGGGTCGATGTGGTTGTTTTAATTGGCTTCTCCCTGCTATTTATTATCTTGAATATTATTGCACTTAAAAAACATCGACGCATATAGTCCCAGGAGGAAAAGATGAAAATGAATAACAGTAAAGTCGATTCGCTTCTAACTGGGGGAGAATCCGGAGAGTTGACTGATAAGCAGAAAAGAATCGTTGAAGCAGCGATTGAGATGTTCTCTGAAAAAGGCTTCGCAGCTTCTTCAACAAGTGAAATTGCAAAACGTGCTGGTGTTGCGGAAGGGACTATTTTTAGACATTACAAAACGAAAAAAGAGTTACTATTAGCAATTGTAACACCTGTTATGGGGAATCTTGTTGCACCTTTTATTGTAAAAGACCTTGAGAAGGTATTAGAAAAAGATTATGAGTTCTACGAAGAGTTTCTTGAAGCCATGGTCCGTAACAGGCAGGCATTTATACAGAAGCATTTGTCAATCGTAAGAATCTTAGTTCAAGAGATTCCCTTTCATGAAGAACTTCGAGGGCAATTTATTGAACATGTCGCAAAAGATCTCTATGCACGATTTGCAAATATCGTGAGTCATTTTCAGGAAAAAGATGAACTAGTTCAAATGCCACCATCTTCAGTAGTAAGGCTCACGATTTCATCTATTCTCGGTTTTTTCTTGGCTCGTTATATATTCTTGCCGGAGCATGAGTGGAATGAAGAAGAAGAAATAGAAATGACAATTCAATTTATTATGAATGGAGTAAAAGCAAGATGAACACCTGGCCAAACAAGCCAGGTGTTTTTTTATGGGAAAGGTTCATTCTTAAATGAGCTCTTAGTTCATAAGTTGTACAAACAGGCAGGGGAGGCTTAGGATGCTTCATACAGTTCTAGTTATGGGAGTTCTTCGACTTATTTCAGGCGTCATTGAACTTACAGCTGCCATTCTTATCCTTCTTATGAATGACATTAAAAGCGCGATGATGATCAATGCCATTCTTGCTATAGTAGGACCAATTATCTTACTAGTCACGATGACAGCAGGGTTAGTCGGTCTTGCAGGTGATTTATCAATTGGAAAAATTCTTCTGATAATGATAGGAGTTGCTTTCATTCTTGTCGGAACGCTCTCATAAATAAGTTGAGACATAAACAGAATGGGTCAGGAATACTAGTGTAGGGAGAAACAAGCATAGAAAGGGGGGACATATGTGGAGGAAATCCTTCGTCTCCTGCCAGAAGGTGTGAAAAGAATTATTCAGGAATTCTCTCGAACGGATAAAGAATCGATGGAAGAAATTCGAATGCGCATTAATCGTCCGCTCGAGATTATGATTGCCGGTAAACCCGTTTTCCCTCTCTTAAACGGTAGTGAGTACTATGTCTCTAAAAATGATGCGACGCAAATGATTAATAAACTAAGTCAATATTCGTTATATGCCTTAGAAGAAGAGTTGAAGAAAGGGTTTGTCACAATTCAAGGGGGTCATCGAGTCGGGCTCGCTGGGAAAGTCATTACTACGAATGGACATGTTAAAGCCATTAGAGACATCGCCTCTTTCAATGTGAGAATTGCCAGGCAAAAGCTTGGCATAGCAACACCCCTTATCTCATATCTTTATGCAGGAGGGTGGATGAACACGATCATTCTTGGTCCACCACAATCAGGTAAAACAACTATGCTACGTGATTTAACTCGTATTATGGGCGAAGGAGATGAGATGAGAAGAATTCAGTCATCAAAAATAGGAGTTGTAGATGAACGATCTGAAATTGCAGGGTGTGTGCAGGGAATTCCACAACATCGGCTTGGTCATCGTGTAGACGTTCTAGATTCCTGTCCTAAAGCGGAAGGAATGATGATGATGATTCGCTCTATGAGTCCAGATATTATCATAGTTGATGAAATAGGACGCCGTGAGGATAGTGAAGCAATTATTGAAGCGATTAATGCAGGTATTCAACTCGTTGTCACTATACATGGTCATACATTAGAAGACTTGTATCGCAGACCAAGCATTCAAGAATTAATACGTTCTGGTGTTTTTGAACGAATTGTTGAGCTATCTCGTTCTGACGGACCTGGTACCATTAAAGCGATTAAAGATAAAACAGGGAAAGAAGTCAGAAGTAAAAAGGTGATGTAGCATGAAGCTACTTGGAGCAATTCTCATCATATTAGCTAGCACCTGGGCAGGGATCGAATGGTCTAGAACTGTAAGTGAGCGCTCGCGACAGCTCAGACAATTAAAAGCGGCACTTCAGTCGTTAGAAGCTGAAATCGTTTATGGAATGACGCCTCTCAGTATGGCGTGTGGTCATATATGCAGACAGGTTGGACATCCTGTGTCGTGGTTTTTTGATTCCTTTAGGAAAAAGCTTGATGCAGGACATTCAACTGCTTATGAAGCCTGGATTGAAAGTATGGATGAGGTTTGGAAATATACTGCTTTCAAACAAGAAGAGAAAGAAATCATGAAGCAGCTTGGTGCAACAATTGGACAGCAAGATCGTGAGCACGAGCAGAAACAGCTTAAGCTTGCATTGATTCATCTTGAACGTGAAGAGCATGAAGCAAGAAATAATCAAACAAAGTATGAACGAATGTTTAAGAGTCTTGGGGTTCTCGGAGGCATTCTACTTGTCATACTTTTGATTTAGCCACTGGGAGGAAATGCGGATGAATCATGATGTAAATACAATTTTTCAAATTGCTGGTATTGGAATTATTGTTGCCATGCTTCATACAATTCTCAAACAAATGGGGAAGGAAGAATACGCCCACTGGGTAACATTAATTGGATTTATCGTTGTACTTTATATGGTGATTACGATAATTGATGACCTTTTTCAGAAAATACGGGGCGTTTTTCTTTTTCAAGGGTAGGGGGTGTCTGCGATTGATATTATTCAAATTGTTGGCCTTGGTTTAATCGCAACCTTCCTTGTCATTGTTGTGAAAGAGCAAAAGCCTGTGTTTGCATTTACCATTACTGTGTTCACAGGTGCTTTAATATTTCTCTATTTAATAGGAGAAATTCAACATATTATTCAAATGCTAGAGAGTTTAGCAGCAAAGGCAAACGTGGACCTTGTTTACGTAGAAACAGTTTTGAAGATCATAGGTATTGCATATATAGCAGAGTTCGGAGCTCAAATTGTAAGAGATGCGGGACAGGGTGCGATTGCTTCCAAAATCGAACTCGCAGGAAAGCTGTTGATTTTAACAATGGCGATTCCTATTTTGACATTAATCATTGAGACTGTTCTCAAGTTATTGCCAGCATAAGGGAGGGGGAAAGACGTGCACAAACAAAAAATCATGTTGATGCTACTGTTCCTCTTTTTTTCCCTTTTTAGTTTTGCAAGCTCAGTTTCTGCACAGACAGGTCAAGACAAACCGATGCCTGATCAATTTGTAGACAAGCAGTTAACTTCACTTGGTTTACAAGATATACAAGCATATTGGAATGAAGTAATTGAAGAGTACGGTGGCTTTTTACCAGAAAGCCAAAAAGGCTCGTTTATGGAATTTGTTAAAGGTGAGAAGAAACTATCACTTAAAGCCTATTTATTAGGATTAGTAAAGTTCTTGTTTCATGAACTACTTGTACATGGAAAGCTTCTCGGTAGCCTAATCTTACTCGCGATCTTTAGTATCCTTTTGCAGAATATGCAAAATGCGTTTGAACACAAAGCGGTTAGTACAGTTGCATATGGAATTACGTACATGGTTCTAATCATTCTTGCTTTAAACAGCTTTCATGTTGCCATTCAATATACAGAGAATGCAATAGCAAATATGATGGGATTCCTTCTAGCGTTAATTCCTTTGTTATTAGCTCTTATGGCTTCTGTTGGTGGTGTTGCGTCAGTTGCCTTTTTTCATCCAATCGTTCTTTTCCTTGTAAATACTGGTGGATTACTAATTCAGAAATTTGTACTACCTATGCTATTTTTAGCAGCAGTACTAGCCATCGTTAGTACAATAAGTGAACATTATAAAGTGACGCAACTGTCTAATCTCATTCGTAATATAGCAATTGGAACCCTTGGAGTCTTTTTTGCAATCTTTCTTGGTGTTATATCTGTTCAGGGTGCAACAACTGCTGTGGCCGATGGGATTACAATACGAACAGCAAAGTTTGTAACTGGAAACTTCATACCTGTCGTAGGAAGAATGTTTACTGATGCTACAGATACGGTTTTAAGTGCTTCTGTACTATTAAAAAATACAGTGGGACTAGCTGGTGTAGTGATCCTTTTAATGATTTGTGCTTTTCCTGCCTTAAAAGTGCTTTCTCTCGTGTTGATTTACAATATTGCAGCAGCGGTCATCCAACCCCTAGGTGGAGGACCAATTATTCAATCTTTGAATGTTATTTCAAAAAGCATTTTGTTTATCTTTGCAGCTCTAGCGATCGTATCGCTTATGTTTTTTCTCGCTGTAACAATCATTATTGCATCAGGAAACATAACGCTAATGGTGAGATAGGAGGAGATTAAATGGGTGTTCTTACAGGTTGGGTAACAAATATTATTGTACTCATCCTGCTTGCGACGGTTCTCGAACTTTTACTTCCGAACTCCAGTATGCAGCGATATGTCAAGATGGTTATCGGGTTGATGTTAATGGCAGTCATCCTTTCGCCTGTTCTTACAATTTTTTCGAAAGATTTCAATACAATGCTAAGATCTGCTACATTAAACGATTTTGATCGAAGTACACAACTAGAAAATACAATTGAATCAAAGAAAAGTGAAATACAAGCATCGAATGCTGCATATATTGAAGAACAAATGGCTGTCCAATTGAAAAGTCAGGTTGAAAAGGAGTTGAGAGAGCGATTTAATCTTCAAATAAGTAATATTGCGCTTCATCTCACCGAAGAAGAAGGCGAGAAGAATATTGATCAAATTGCAGTGATGGTGGAAGAAGCGGCTCGTGATCAATCCGTAAGTGAAATTGAAGCTGTATCTGTTTCCTTTCAGATCGAAGAAAATGAACTAGAAGATTTTGATTCTACTGATAGCACTTCTAAGAAAGTAGCTTATTTTCTAGCAGATGAATGGGCGTTATATCCTAAGCAGGTCGGAGTTCAGGTGAAAGGAGGAGAATAGGGTACATGGATGAAAAACCAACTAGCTGGCTCGATCAACTAAAGCAACCAAAAAAGAAAAAAGGCATGCCCTCTATCTATTTAATTATAGCAGCAGCACTTGGAATCATCTTTATGTTTGCCGGAAACTTCTTTTCTTCACCTGATTCGGTCCAGGAAGTGTTTTCGGAACAGGCAAGCTCGTCTGATAGTGAACCTGCTTTCGGTCAGAATAAGTCTAATCCGTCGACAATGTCAGAATACGAGGATTTATACGAAACGCAATTGAAAGAAGCGCTTGATGAAGTTGCAGGCGTATCTGAAGCAACAGTAATAGTAAATTTAGATTCTACTGAAGAAAAAATTGTTGAGAAAAATAGCACTTCTACTGATAAATATACTTATGAATCTCCTAAAGAGGGTGGATCACGAAAAATTGAAGAGCAATCCAGTGAAGAGCAGGTTGTGGTTGTACAAAGTGATAAAGGACAGGAACCAATCATAGTTAGAACAAAAAAGCCAGTTGTTAGAGGAGTTGTCGTTGTTGCAGTAGGTGCAGAAAATATGGAAACGAAGAAAATGATAGTAGATGCAGTGACGAGGCTACTTGATGTAAAAAGTCATCGCGTCATGGTCTTACCGAAGAAACTAAAGGGGGAATCATGAGATGGTCTTAAAAAAGCAAACGGTTTGGTTACTAACAATGCTAAGTTTAATTATTGTTCTATCGGCCTACTATATTATGACACCTGGTACTGATAATGTAGCTTTTGTAGGAGATCAAGAGCAAAGTCAAGATGAAGCAACAAGTAATGAAGCGGAAGAAACAAATGCTGAAGGCGATGTTGTTTCATCAAGCCTATCAAGCGATGAAGCTTTTGCAGCATTAAGACTTGAAATTCAAGAGCAAAGAGATGCGGCAATTGAAGATTATACGGCCGTTATCGCAAGTGAAGCTTCTGCTGATCTTAGGAACGAAGCACATGAACAACGTCAGGAACTAATGGCGTTATCTCAGCAAGAATCGGTACTTGAGAATGTAATAAAGTCTGAAGGTTATAGTGATGCTGTTGTGTATACACTCGAAAACGATAAAGTGAGAGTTATTGTAAAAGCGGATCAACTATCTAATGAAGAAGCTAACAATATCATGGTACTTGCTCAGGAACAACTTGGAGATGGGCACCAAATTGCAGTGGAATTTCAACCAGTAGCGAAATAAAGATGGAGAATTTCTCCATCTTTTTTTATTTATCTCTGATTCTTACCTGTATAATCATACTAAAAGAAGAAACATTCGTTTACTTTTATAGAAATGTAAACGCTTTTTTTGTTACACTTATTGAGAAAACGCTTAATATATGCATTCTACCTTCTAAACTGAAGATATGATATGATGATTAGGCTTAGGACCAGCTTGTATATAATGGTCATAACATAGGGTTTTGATTCTTTGTGCCTTTTGAAGGAGATACTAATGTCAATTGAAATTATGCTATAATTGATAGTACTTGGAGCGTGTCTTCTGCACAGAATAAACCTCCTCACAAATGCAAGCGCAAAAAAAGAGACAGGGAGTGGAAACTTTGTTAAAAGTTCAAGAAATTCGCGAGTTGATCAAATTAATTGATCAATCAAGCATCGATGAATTCGAATACGAAAACGACGGATCAAAAATTGTCCTGAAGAAAAATGAAGTTCAGTACGCACAGGCACCGGTGGAACAACCAACCCAACAGCCTGTAGCCAAAGAAGTGCAAGAGCCGGCTAAGCCTGCAGTTACTACTCCTGAACAACCGAAAGAAGAAGCAACAAATAAGCAAGTGGACGAATCTTTACATAAAATTGAATCGCCGATGGTAGGTACTTTCTACGCTCGCCCTAATCCTGACTCAGATGTTTATGTGAAAACAGGAGAAAAGGTTTCAGAAAGTAGTGTTGTCTGCATCATTGAAGCAATGAAGCTTTTCAATGAAATAGAGGCAGAGGTAAATGGAGAAGTCGTAGAGATGCTAGTTGAAGATGGACAACTGGTTGAATACGGACAGCCTCTGTTTTTAGTGAAAGCATAGGTGATCGTATTATGGAAATTAAGAAATTACTTGTAGCCAACCGAGGAGAGATCGCGGTTAGAATTATTCGAGCTTGTGAAGAACTAGGAATTGAGACTGTAGCGGTTTACTCTCAAGCTGATAAAGAGGCATTGCACGTACGACTTGCAGACGAAGCTTACTGTATTGGGCCAACTGCAGCGAAAGACAGCTATCTTAACTTCACAAATATTATGAGCATTGCTACGGTTACTGGTGTGGATGCTATTCATCCAGGTTATGGTTTTCTTTCTGAAAACGCCGATTTTGCAGAACTTTGTAGAGAATGCAATGTAACATTTGTTGGTCCTAGCCCTGAAGCGATTAATCGTATGGGAACAAAAGATGTGGCTAGAACAACAATGAAGGAAGCTGGGGTTCCGATCGTTCCTGGTTCTGAAGGAATTATCAAGGACGCAGACGAAGGCGTAGCCCTCGCAAACGAAATGGGTTATCCAGTTATCATCAAAGCTACTGCCGGTGGTGGTGGTAAAGGAATCCGCATCGCTAAGGACGAGAAAGAACTAATCAAAGGGATTAATATCACGCAACAAGAAGCTTCCCAAGCATTTGGGAATCCTGGGGTTTACATTGAGAAATTTATTGAAGATTTCCGTCACGTGGAAATTCAGGTTCTCGCTGATAACCACGGAAATGCGATTCACCTTGGAGAACGTGACTGTTCAATTCAGAGACGATTACAGAAACTTGTAGAAGAAACGCCTTCTCCAGCTCTTGACGAGAAGATTAGACAAAAAATGGGTGACGCAGCAGTACGTGCTGCTAAAGCCGTTAATTATTCCGGTGCAGGTACTGTAGAGTTTATTTTTGAGCCAACAGGGAATTTTTACTTTATGGAAATGAATACTCGAATTCAAGTCGAGCACCCTGTGACAGAGATGGTAACTGGAATTGACTTGATTAAAGAACAGATAAGGGCAGCTTCTGATGAAACACTTCGCTTTAAACAGGAAGATGTTACATTCAAAGGGTGGGCCATTGAGTGCCGAATCAATGCAGAAGATCCTGACAAAAAGTTCATGCCATCTCCTGGTAAAGTAGAAATGTATCTTCCTCCAGGTGGATTCGGTGTTCGAGTTGATTCAGCTGTTTATCCTGGATATGACATTTTGCCTTTCTACGATTCAATGGTTGCAAAATTGATTACTTACGCGGATACGCGTGAAGAAGCAATTGCAAGAATGAAGCGTGCGCTTGGGGAATTTGTAGTTGAAGGCGTTAAAACAACAATACCGTTTCATATGCGTTTAATGAACCATGAGAAATTTGTTAGTGGAGATTTCAATACGAAATTCCTAGAGAAGTATGATTTAACAGAACAATCAACGAATTCTAAGTGAGGTGTTCAAAATGAATGAACTTCAATCATTTGAAATGGAAGAGCACGATACTGGACTTGGAAAAGTCGAGATTTCTCCAGAGGTTATCGAAGTCATCGGTAGCATCGCAGCTTCTGAAGTAGGCGGTGTAGCTGAAATGAGGGGTAATTTCGCTTCAGGTGTCGTCGAGCGTTTTGGTCGTAAAGACCATCGAAAAGGCGTCAAGGTTGAGCTTGATGAAGATGGTATTATTCTTGATGCTTATGTGGTGGTAAGCTACGGATTATCAATCCCAGAAGTATGTGAGAAAGTACAAGAAAACATTCGACAGGCTCTACTAACGATGACAGCACTTGAAATTAGTGCAGTTAACGTCAGCGTTGTAGGCATCACATTTGATAAAAAAGAGACTGAAAACGAAGAATAAGCAGGGGGGGCATTCCCCCTGCTTTTTAATTTGGAGAATGGAATTGAACAGTGGAAAACCTGTATTTGTCTGCTACAATATGCTATTATCAATTGGTATAGCAATATTAGCGTAAAAGGAGTATAGCAATGAAAAGAAGACATGCAAGAGAAAAAGCCATCCAGGTATTGTTTCAAATAGATGTGACAGACACCGATCCACGTGAGGCGTTAGAGCACGTATTAAATGAGGGAGAAGGTGACGAGTTTCTATCTGAGCTTGTCTTCGGAACGCTTGAAAACCTCGAGAAAATTGATGAAGTGATTAAAGAAAATCTGGTTAACTGGAGCTTTAGTAGAATTGGAAATGTCGATCGTTCCGTTCTTCGTATGGCATCGTACGAAATGGTTATCAGAGATGATATACCGGTTAACGTAAGTTTAAATGAAGCTGTTGAACTAGCAAAGCTGTTCGGAGGAGAAGAATCAGGGCGTTTTGTTAACGGCGTTCTCTCTAAGATCATGCAAAAAAGCTAAGACAGGCAGGAGGGATTGTTGTGAAAGCAGATCGCTACATATCTGTCACCGCATTAACGAGGCATGTTAAGCGAATGATTGATAATGAACCTGCACTTCAAGATGTATGGCTCCGTGGTGAATTATCTAATGTTAAGCTTCATAATAGAGGTCATCTATATTTTACAGTGAAAGATGATAAATCTCGTGTACAGGCGGTTATGTTTGCAGGAAATAACCGCCACATGAAGTTTAAGCCAGAGAACGGTATGAAAGTATTAATACGAGGAGAAATTTCAGTTTTTGAACCATACGGTCAATATCAGCTATATGCAAAGGAAATGCAGCCTGATGGTATTGGAAACTTGTACCTCGCTTATGAAGAATTGAAACGCAAACTGGAGTTTGAAGGATTGTTTTCTGAAGACCTCAAACAACCAATTCCACGATATCCTACAGAAATTGGTGTTATTACCTCTCCTACTGGTGCAGCAATCCGGGATATATTCACAACTATAAAAAGACGGTATCCAGCAGCTAGGATAACCGTATTCCCCGTTCTTGTGCAGGGGAATAGTGCTAAAAGTTCAATTGTGCAAGCAATTGAAATGGCGAACGCAATGAATATGCTCGATGTATTAATTGTCGGACGTGGTGGCGGGTCTATCGAAGAGCTATGGGCATTTAATGAAGAAGATGTAGCTAGAAGTATTGCTCGGTCTCATGTACCGGTGATTTCAGCTGTTGGTCATGAAACGGACTTTACGATTGCTGATTTTGTGGCTGATCTTAGAGCGCCAACGCCTACTGGTGCTGCAGAACTAGCGGTTCCAAGTGTGGTTGAATTGAAAGAACGACTAAATCAGAGAGTACATAGACTAATGAGAGCTATGAGAGAAAAGCATCTTTCAGAACGAGAACGACTGTCCAACCTGCAGAAATCTTATGCATTTCGATATCCTGATCAACTTTTGAGACAGAAAGAACAAGAGCTTGACCTACAGGTTGAACGACTACAGAAGACAATGAAAAGGCTGCTCGTTTATACCGAAGAGCGCGTCGACAGAAATCACAAACAACTTTTAAAACAGCATCCAAATCGCTTATTGAAAGATTCAACTCAGGAACTTAATGAATTAAAAGGATCTCTACAGAAAGAAATGCAACGAGTACTACATGGGAAACAGCGTGATTTCTCACTTTTTGCAGGCAAGTTAAATGCTCTGAGCCCTCTAAAGGTGATGGAGCGTGGTTACAGCCTTGCATATAAAGAAGACGAACTTATTAAATCTGTCAAACAGGTTCAACCTGGTGATGTACTAAAGGTTGAGATGACTGATGGAAAAATAGATTGCCATGTTTGGGGATTAGAGGAGAGTGACTCGAATGGAGAAAAATGAGAATGTAACATTTGAAGAAGCGATGCAAAAGCTTGAACAAATCGTAGGTGCGTTAGAAGAAGGAAATGTTCCGCTTGAAAAAGCGATCTCTTTATTCCAAGAAGGAATGAATTTATCTAATATTTGTCACGAAAAACTTCAATCCATTGAAGGTAAAATGGATCAGATCGTGGAGGAGAATGGTGAGATTAAATCTTTCTCTGTTCAGGAGGATGAAGCGTGACCTCTGATCTCTCCTCATATATGACTACTTACAAGAAGCTTATAGACAAAGAGCTTCCACTCTTTATCGAGAAAGTGGAAATGCCTGATACGCTTAGGGAAGCAATGCTTTACTCGATTCACGCAGGCGGAAAACGAATTCGTCCCATACTTATGCTCGCTACTGTGGAAGCATTTGGTCAGCCGATTGAAAAAGCCATTCCTGCTGCGTGTGCGGTCGAAATGATTCATACATATTCTCTTATCCATGATGATCTCCCGGCTATGGATGATGATGATTTAAGGCGAGGAAAGCCGACAAACCATAAAGTGTTTGGAGAGGCAGCGGCGATTCTTTCGGGAGACGCTTTGTTAACACAAAGCTTCGAAATTATTGCAGACTCTTCCCTTACAAGTGATCAAAAAGTGGAAATCATCAAGCTTCTAGCCCATTCGGCCGGTCCTGGCGGTATGGTCGGGGGACAGATGGCTGATTTAGATGGAGAAAAGCAAGAGTTAACTCTTGAGAAGCTTGAATATATTCATCATCATAAAACAGGAAAGTTGCTTGTGTTCTCAGTCATTGCAGGTGCTATTATCGCACATGCTAGCGATTCGCAGCGCTCGCATCTAAAAGAGTTCGGAGAGCATATGGGTCTTTCATTCCAGATTAGCGATGATATTCTTGATGTGGAAGGCGATCAAGAAAAAATCGGAAAATCACCTGGAAGCGATGAGAATAATGACAAAAGCACATATCCAAAGCTACTTACTCTAGATGGTGCTAAGGAAAAGCTTACTTTCCACTTTGAAGAAGCCTTAAAACACCTATCGGCCTCTGGGATTGATCATGAAAGGCTTCAATCAATCGCTAAGTTTATTGTCGAACGTGATCATTAACACATAATTGAGGATTACTATATTATATGGTATAATAGGTTAAGCTAGAGTGGTGCAGTATTCTAGTCAGTTCGCCATTTCTGAAGGCGGGCCTAAAAATCCGCCATAGGGCACATCGATGAAGTTCCTGGTGTTGGCTTGAGTCGCCCAGACTTGGGTCGATGCTGGGAGTTAAGGTCGCAGGGCGATCCACAAAGGCATGTGGGCGTTGACCCTGCTTCCGCGGAGGCCCATTCTTGTAGCAGTGCGGTTAACGCTGCCTGCTATGAATTGGGGTATGAACCTGTTTCAGCTGCATGGGAACGCAGTTGAACAGCGTAGCCTGCCTTGAGTGGAGCTAGAGGGGATTATGGATTATTGGAAATTTGCAGCTCGGCCGGCCGCGTTTTTCCTACCACCCATATGAAATCTGCTCTGCAAAAGAGGCTAGGAAATGTGTGGGGCTGTTGAGGAAAACTCCTAGACTGTTCCGAGTGACACTTAAAGGGGATTATAGTGCGGACTAAGTGGTAATCCAGTCTAGCGCCTGGTGACTACGCTAAGGTTGATGTAAAGGGAAACCGCCTGAATGGCGACGTTCAGGTATCGATCTGGGAAAACCTACTGGACCTAAGCCGCAGTCTTTACTCTTTAAGTGACCACTCTTCACTACATACTTTAACAAGGTTGTTTGATTGATAGGGAACAGGGGCCGTTTTGACTGACCCTTGAGCTACCTGTTAATTGAACACCTATTTTTATGTGATTATATAATGGACAAGGAGTAGATATGAAAGCTTCCGTATCAAAATCCATAAACTGGAGTTTAGCTATTGCCGTTATCACACTTGTGTTAGCGGCTATTTTTTCAATTATTGCCACAGCAGTATTGACTGGTGTATCTTGGGCAATTGGAATGATTGTTGTACTATTGATCGTTCTTATTGGTATTTTCTTTGATACAATTGGTGTAGCTTCAACAGCTGCTAATGAAGTACCCTTTCATGCGATGGCTGCTGAACGACTCACTGGAGCAAAGCATGCGATATTTGTTACGCGTAACGCAGATCGCGTAGCTAGCTTTTGTAATGATGTGATAGGTGATATTTCGGGTATTATAAGTGGTACAGCCTCTGCAACTGTTGTCGTGCAATTAACACTTCAACTTGGACATAGTGATGGATCAATGTTTCAATATATAATATCAGTAGTATTTACTAGTGTAGTTGCAGCATTAACGGTAGGGGGAAAAGCGCTCGGTAAAACGTTTGCCATCCACTTTTCTACTGGAATCATTTTTCAAGTAGGTCGGTTCCTTTATTATGTTGAAAAAACATTCAAAATTAATATGGTAGGTAATCAGTCAAAAAAGAAAAAAGGCAACCGTAAATCGAAATAAAGAAGGGGAGGAAATCCCATGGATTTAGAAAAAATCGATAGTCCAAAATTCCTGAAAAATTATGATACGAATGAAATGACAGAACTTGCTGAAGAAGTTAGATCCTTTCTAATTAACAAACTATCCGAAACTGGGGGTCATCTGGGTCCAAATTTGGGCGTTGTTGAGCTTACAATTGTATTGCATAAAATATTCGATAGCCCAAAAGATAAGTTTATTTGGGATGTAGGACATCAAGCATATGTCCACAAAATACTAACAGGTAGAGCTTCGAAATTTGATACATTGCGTAAGTATAAAGGGCTTTGTGGATTTCCTAAGCGTAATGAAAGCGTTCATGATGTTTGGGAAACCGGACATAGTTCCACTTCATTATCTGCAGCTATGGGTATGGCAGCGGCTCGTGATATGAAGGGTACCGATGAGAGCGTTGTAGCAGTTATCGGTGATGGTGCTTTGACTGGCGGAATGGCATTGGAAGCGTTGAATCATATTGGTCATGAACAGAAAGATATGCTAGTCATCCTAAATGATAATGAAATGTCAATAGCACCAAACGTAGGTGCGCTTCATAATGTGTTAGGGCGACTTCGTACAGCTGGTAAATATCATAAAGCGAAAGAAGAACTTGAATACTTATTAAAGAAGATTCCTGCATTCGGTGGTGCTTTAGCGTCTACTGCTGAGCGAGTTAAGGATGCACTAAAGTACTTACTAGTATCGGGTATTTTCTTCGAGGAACTAGGTTTTACGTATCTTGGTCCAGTAGATGGTCACGATATTGAAGCGTTAATGGAGAATATCAAATATGCAAAGAAAACAAAAGGCCCTGTCTTAATCCATGTTCTTACGAAAAAAGGAAAAGGTTATCATCCAGCAGAGAACGATGAAATTGGCGTATGGCATGGCGTAAGCCCATATAAAATTGAAGCTGGCGAGCAAATTAAACCGAAAGTAGCGGCACCAGGCTATAGCAAGGTTGTGAGTGAAACCGTACGAAAGTTAGCAGAAGATGATGATCGGATATCTGTGATTACGCCTGCTATGACTGTTGGATCGAAGTGGGAAGGATTTGAGAAACAATTTCCTGAGAGGCTTTTTGATGTTGGAATCGCTGAGCAGCACGCTACGACAATGGCAGCTGGTCTAGCTACCCAAGAACTCAAGCCTGTATTATCTATTTATTCAACATTTCTACAAAGAGCGTATGATCAATTAGTTCATGATGTTTGTCGACAGAATTTAAACGTATTCATTGCAATTGATCGATCAGGTTTAGTCGGTGCAGACGGAGAAACGCACCAAGGGGTCTTCGACGTTTCCTTCCTTCGCCATATGCCGAATATGGTCTTGATGATGGCGAAAGATGAGAATGAGCTACAGCATATGGTTTATACGAGTCTTCAATATAACCAGGGACCGATTGCCGTTCGCTATCCTAGAGGCAATGGAATAGGTGCGCAAATGGACAAAGAGCTTAAAGAAATTCCTATCGGTACATGGGAAGTTCTTAGAGAAGGTAAAGATGTAGCGCTACTTTCATTTGGTCCTACGCTTCAGGACTTATTAAAGGCTGCTGAAATACTTGAAAAAGAAGGCATTTCTGCACGCGTCATTAATGCGCGATTCATTAAGCCTCTTGACGAGTTGATGATGGCTGAATTGATGGAGGAAGGTATTCCGATGCTAACAGTTGAAGAAGCTATTCTTCAAGGAGGCTTTGGTAGTGCTGTCTTAGAATACGTAAATGATAGCGGCTATCAACATGGCACCATCCAAAGAATGGGTATTCCAGACGCGTATATCGAACACGGAAGTGTGAATGAGTTGCTGAAGGAAATAGGATTAACACCAAACGATATTGCTGCAAAAGCAAAGAAAATGATACCAGCAAAACAAAAGAGGGCATAAAAAAGCATGGCAAAAAAAGAAAGACTTGATGTAATTCTTGTGAATCGTGGATTAATCGATACTAGAGAAAAAGCAAAGAGAGCCATTATGGCTGGTCTAGTGTTCTCTGAAACAGAGAGAATGGACAAGCCTGGCATGAAAGTAAATGAAGATATTGCATTGCAAATCAAGGGCGACACATTACGTTATGTTGGACGTGGTGGATTAAAGCTCGAGAAAGCGATTGAGGTTTTCTCATTAGAACCAGCGAATAAAGTTGTACTCGATATAGGTTCTTCTACAGGAGGATTTACTGACTGTGCGCTCCAAAATGGCGCAACGCTTGTTTATGCTTTAGATGTAGGATACAACCAGTTAGCGTGGAAACTTCGTGTTGATGATCGTGTCGTTGTGAAAGAGAGAACCAATTTTCGTTATTCTGTAAAAGAGG
The DNA here is from genome assembly GCF_001039475.1 of Guptibacillus hwajinpoensis. GTDB lineage: Bacteria > Bacillota > Bacilli > Bacillales > Guptibacillaceae > Guptibacillus > Guptibacillus hwajinpoensis. Next base: position 121,166 of record NZ_LELK01000001.1, read on the forward strand.
ATTTCGATAAAGGTCTACCGGATTTAGCAACAATTGACGTGTCCTTTATTTCATTGAAATTAATTTTACCTGTCCTTAAAGGAATTCTTAAAGAAAATAGTGAGGTGGTTGCGCTTGTTAAACCTCAGTTTGAAGCAGGTAGAGGAGAAGTAGGTAAAAAAGGGATTGTACGTGATAAGAAAATTCATCTTCGTGTACTAAAAGAGATGATGGATTTTGCGACTCGCGAAGGGTATCAGATCAACGGACTTTCTTATTCTCCAATAACCGGTGGTGAAGGTAATATTGAATTTCTTCTTCATCTTGGGTGGAAGCAAGAGATGTTGACTGAAGATGTTCCGGACCCAGAAGACGTAGTAGTACAGGCGCATCAGGAGTTTTAAAGGGATACACCATGTGTGTCCTTTTTTTCTACTTACGTAACGATCTTTTAAGTCAATTTGTTATGTAGTCATAGTGCTGAATATTTATGAATGCCTATACAAAAGTAGGAAAGGGCTATATAATAAGGCTGTCACAATTTACTTACCGGAATTTCTGGAGGTTTTACTTATGAATAAAGGACAACGTCACATTAAAATTCGTGAATTAATTGCTAATCAAGATGTTGAAACTCAAGATGAGCTCGTTTACAGTCTCAAAAGTGCAGGTTTTAATGTCACGCAAGCTACAGTTTCAAGAGATATTAAAGAGCTGCATCTTGTTAAAGTACCAACTATAGACGGAAGGTATAAATACAGTCTTCCTGCTGACCAGCGCTTTAATCCATTGCAAAAGCTTAAAAGAACTTTAACCGATGCATTTATAAGTATTGATCATGCGGACCACCTTATCGTTATGAAAACGTTACCGGGTAATGCGAATGCGATCGGAGCGTTAATTGACAATCTTGATTGGGAAGAGATTATGGGTAACATCAGTGGGGACGATACGATTCTTATTATTTGTAAGAGCGCAGATGCAGCTCCTATGCTATCTCAACGCTTTATTGATATGCTATAAGAGCAGAACGATGATCTTTGAAGGTGGGAGAATATGTTAGCCGAACTATCCATTCGTAATTTTGCGATTATAGAAGCGATTACCGTTTCTTTTGAACGCGGTTTAACGGTTCTTACTGGCGAAACGGGTGCGGGGAAATCAATTATTATTGATGCAATCGGACTGCTAGTAGGTGGCAGAGGTTCAGCAGAGTTTGTTCGATATGGCACAAAGAAGGCTGAAATTGAAGGTTTATTTCATATAGACCCAGCACACCCTACAGTTCAAAAGTTAGAGGATATTGGAATTGAGTTTACCGATGATATGGTCGTATTACGTCGAGACATATCCAGCTCAGGCAAAAGTATTTGCAGGGTAAATGGGAAATTAGTAACACTCGGAATACTAAGAGAGATTGGTCAAACGCTAATTGATATTCATGGACAACATGAACACCAGGATCTTATGCAGTCAGACAAACACTTATCTCTACTTGACCAATTTGGTGATGGATCGATAGGACCCGCATTAATTGAATACAGGGAAATTTATTCACGGTTTAAGAAGATCCAACTGCAGATGAGGAATCTAACAGAGAATGAACAACAAATGGCCCATAGGCTTGATTTAATACAATATCAGCTTGAAGAAATTACGAAAGCAGAACTCTCTCCAAATGAAGACGAAGAGCTTATGGAAGAGAAAATGCGTTTAGGTAATTTCGAGAAGCTATTTTCTGCTCTACAAGATGTCTATCATTCATTACACGGGGATAATAAAGGACTTGACTGGGTTGGCCTTGCGATGTCGCAGCTTGAATCAGTTTCAGATCTTGATGAAGAGTTAAAGAGTTATCATGAGGAAGTTGCAAACCAATATTATTTACTTGAAGAAACCGTAGGTAAGCTAAATACATACCGCGATCAACTTGAATTTGATCCAGCACGATTAGATTTTGTAGAAGAACGTTTGAATGAGATCCAGGTTTTGAAAAGAAAATACGGTGAATCCGTAGAAGAAATTCTGGAATACGCTGCTTCCATTGAGGATGAAGTGGATGAGTTAGTAAATAGAGAAGATCGTGTAGAGGAGCTAGAATCTGATTTAAAGAGCATTAAAGCGGACTTATCCGTTGAGGCCGATAATTTAACGGGTCTTCGTAAAACGGTTGCCAGAGTCCTTGTAGACGCGATTCATCACGAACTTAGAGATTTGTATATGGAGAAAACGAAATTTGCGATTCACTTTAACGAAATAGATAACAAAAATGAACCATTTCATAAATCGGGAAAAGATGATATTGATTTTATGATTTCAACTAATCCTGGTGAGCCATTAAAGCAATTATCCAAAACGGCTTCTGGTGGTGAACTTTCACGAATTATGCTTGCGTTAAAATCAATTTTCTCGAGGCATCAAGGCATTACGTCAATTATCTTTGATGAAGTAGATACAGGTGTAAGTGGAAGAGTTGCACAGGCGATGGCTGAGAAAATTCAGCGTCTTTCTTCTGGTTCACAAGTTCTTGTCATCACTCACCTCCCACAAGTAGCTGCTATGGCTGATCATCACTTGTATATCTCAAAAGAAGAGACGGGTGAGGGTCGGACAAAGACAAGTGTTGGAAATTTAAGCAATGAAGAACAAATTGAAGAACTTGGTAGAATGATTTCAGGTGCTGAAATGACTGAACTTACGAAAAAACACGCGCGAGAATTATTGCTTCAAGCTAACCAAATAAAATCATGATATGAAATGCTATCCAACTAAGGGTAGCATTTTCATTTTTACAGGTTATAATAACGAGCTCTCAAGGCAAAATTATAGATACAGCCATGTTGGAGGTGTGGGCAAGAGCGAGGAGAGTGAAGAATTGAGGACAGACATGATTCGTAAATTGTTAGGTGTAGTTCTCCTTGGATGTTTAATTGCACTTGGTTTTATGAAACCGGTACAATTGTTTATATCGATTCCAGATGAGATTGTCATGTTTGAAGGAGATCAAGCAACGATCCCATCTGTTATACCAGCCGCGGCTACTATTGGAAGTTCGGAAGTAGTAAGTATTGATAAGCAGCAAAAAGAACTGACGATTAGTGGTAAAAATAGCGGTTCGGATATACTTGACTTAACGGTTGGTGATTTTCCCGTTAAGAAGGTTGATGTTAAGATTCTTCCTGAATTCAAAGTGATTCCAGGAGGTCAATCAATTGGTGTGAAGCTTAATACGCGCGGTGTCCTTGTTGTAGGTCATCACCTCATTCACACAAATCAGGGAGATCGATCCCCAGGAGAGTTAGCAGATATACAAGTTGGAGATATTATTACCAAAATTAATGGTCAATCTGTAAAGAAAATGAGTGACATTGGTTCAATAGTGAAGAAAGCTGCTAATGAAGGCAATGCGCTACAAGTAACGATCGTTCGAGAAAATAAAGAACTTAGTAAGAAGCTTGTTCCGGTAAAAGACAAACAGAATGAATCCTATCGTATTGGGTTATATATTCGAGATTCAGCAGCAGGTGTTGGAACTCTAACTTTTTTTCATCCTAATACTAAAAAGTATGGAGCATTAGGTCATGTTATATCCGATATGGATACTAAAAAACCGATTGTTGTTCACCACGGAGAAATTTATCCATCTTCTGTTACTTCGATAGAAAAAGGAAGTAATGGACACCCAGGAGAAAAGTTAGCAAGGTTTTCGAATACCGATCAGAAACTTGGTACCATTACTCGAAATAGTCCATTTGGGATCTTTGGAGAAATGAATAATGAAGTGAAAAAGGGATTGTATGACAAGCCAATGCCGATCGCTTTATCGCATCAGGTGAAAGAGGGACCTGCAAAAATATTAACAGTTGTTAAAGGCAGTGAAGTAAAGGCTTATGATGTTGAAGTGGTAAGTTCTATACCACAAAAATTCCCGGCAACTAAGGGTATGGTCATTAAAGTTACAGATCCAGAATTGTTGAAAGAAACTGGTGGCATCGTTCAAGGAATGAGTGGAAGTCCTATTATTCAAGAAGGAAAAGTTATTGGAGCAGTAACTCATGTTTTTGTTAACGATTCAACATCAGGTTATGGTGTTCACATTGAGTGGATGTTAGAAGAGGCTGGAATTAACATCTATCAGCAAAATCATAATAATAAGCGGGCAGCGAGCTAAAAAAGCTCACTGTTCGCTTTCTTTCGTTTTCTTGACGTGATATACTTGGTATGAAGAAAATTCGACAAAATTGAAAGACTATTCAGAATTTTATGCTATGTAGAGGTATGGCGAGAATGGAAGAGATATTTGTTGAATAAATATTGTTTATAAATGTTTTTCGAAATTTTAGAGGAAATATACCAAACCCGTTGAATGTTTATACTACTACGGTAACCAAACTTGTGGAAGGAGAGACGGAGCCGTGCAAAAAATCAAAGTATGCTTAGCTGATGATAACCGGGAATTAGTCAATTTGATTGAGGAATATATGTCGAGGCAGGAGGATATGGAGGTAGTCGGAACCGCTTCCAATGGCCAGGAATGTTTAGAAGTGCTCGAAGACGAAGAGCCTGATGTATTAGTTCTTGATATTATTATGCCACATCTTGACGGTCTTGCTGTACTTGAACGCTTAAGAGAAATGAATTACACGTGCAGTGTAATAATGTTAACTGCGTTTGGCCAAGAAGATGTAACAAAGAAGGCTGTTGATCTTGGGGCATCCTATTTTATCCTGAAGCCGTTTGACATGGATAACCTTGCAAGTCACGTGAGACAGGTAAGTGGCAAGAAAACGACTTTCACAAACAGTAGCTCTAGTTCCTACAAGCGTCAGCCAAGAGAGAACCGTCCAAGAAATCTTGATGCAAGTATTACGAGTATTATTCATGAAATTGGAGTTCCTGCACATATTAAAGGTTACATGTACTTAAGAGAAGCCATTACAATGGTATATAATGACATTGAACTACTTGGTTCAATTACTAAAGTTCTTTATCCTGATATTGCAAAGAAATTTAATACAACTTCATCACGTGTGGAGCGAGCGATTCGACATGCGATCGAGGTTGCATGGAGTAGAGGGAATGTTGAATCAATCTCTAATTTGTTTGGTTATACAGTAAGCATGTCAAAAGCTAAACCAACAAATTCAGAGTTCATTGCAATGGTCGCAGATAAATTACGCATTGAGCACAACATGGATAACTACTCTCATACGAGATAATAAGCACTTTTAATCCTCTTATATTAAAAAACAAAGCCTGAAAAACGGCTTTGTTTTTTTGTTTGGTTCGAGTGAAACTGAGGTTTCGCTCGTATGAGCCAACAATCGAGAAATCAACAATATGAGCTAACATAGCCTGTTATTAATTGATTATCAACGATTAGAGCCATTTTTAGCACTTCTAGTAGAGAATCGATCCTGTACTTTGTTTCGTTTACGATCTCGATAGAAGATGAACCCTCCAACGAAAGCTAACCCTAAGATAAGAAAAAGTAATCCGAGTATAAATTGGACTACAAGAGAAGTAAATGGTGCATTTAGAACGCCAAAAAGTACATCTCTCATTAATTTAATACCTATTACTCCGAAAATACCTGGAATCAAAACGATAAGTAATGCTATTAAACGCATTGATTGTGCACCCTTTCTACACTTCACTATTGCTATTGTAGCGAAGTGAATGTGATGTGTCTATGGGTGTCAGTTGCTGTCTTATCATTAAGAAAAGAAAAACCATGCATGATTTGTCAAAATGTCGAAAGAGATGTATGATTAGTATGAAATATATTGCATGTAGAGAATGCAGGTGATGAATGTTTGCGAACGTGTATGATTGTTGGTGCTGGAAAAGGTGGCCAAGCGCTTCTCAATATTCTTAGAGAAACGAATATGATGAATGTTATTGCGATAGTGGATTGTAATTTGGATGCCCCTGGCATACAAATAGCGCGTGAAGCGGGTATCGCAGTTTACTCTGATTGGAAAGTGGTTTTAACTCGTTTTGAAATCGATGTCATTATCGAGGCTACGGGTAATGAAGCAGTTTTTGAAGAAATTAGAGATAAGCGAGAGAAACATACTGTATTAATTCCTGGATCAGTTGCGAACATTGTTCTAAATCTAATTGAAGAAAAAGAAATACTTATTGATACATTGCAACATCAGTCGAAACAGCAGGAAATTATTCTTGACTCTACGCATGATGGAATGATTGCTATCAACGTAGATGAAGAAGTAACGTTGTTTAATCGAAGTGCTGAGAAAATTACTGGAATTAGGAAAGCTCAAGCTAGAGGTAAATTAATCGGGTCACTTATGGCCTCGAGTATGTTACCAAGAGTTTTGTCGTCAGGACAGCCTGAAGTTAATCAAGAACAACTGCTGCCAAACGGTAGGAAAATAATTACCACGCGCATCCCGATGTTTGACGAGGAAGGTAAACGGATTGGTGCACTTGCGGTTTTTAAAGACATGACAGCAATAGAAGAGATGGCGCAAGAGGTAACCAATCTGAAAAGTATTCAATCCATGCTTGAGGCTATTATTCAATCTTCAGATGAAGCGATATCAGTAGTTGATGGGGATGGGAAAGGTCTTATGATTAATCCTGCTTATACAAGACTAACTGGTCTAGAACGTGATGAAGTAATAGGAAAACCCGCCACTACAGATATTTCTGAGGGTGAAAGCATGCATATGCGTGTACTGAGGACACGAAAACCTGTCCGTGGCGCCCAGATGAAGGTAGGACCAAGCAAGCGGGAAGTTGTTGTAAACGTTTCTCCGGTGATTGTGGATGGTCGATTAAAGGGTAGCGTCGGAGTTATTCACGATATTTCAGAGCTCCATTCTTTAAATAATCAACTCCAGCGAGCGAGACAAATCATTCGCACTTTAGAAGCGAAATATTCTTTTGAAGATATCATTGGGAATTCTGAGGAAATGACATTCTCAATTCAACAAGCAAAGTTAGCGGCCTCAACGCCTGCAACAGTATTGCTTCGTGGAGAGTCTGGGACAGGTAAAGAACTTTTTGCGCACGCTATACATAATGCAAGCGATCGTAAATATAACAAGTTTGTCAGAGTGAACTGTGCAGCTATTTCTGAGTCTCTTTTCGAAAGTGAACTCTTTGGGTACGAAGAAGGGGCCTTCTCTGGAGCTAAACAAGGAGGAAAAAGAGGTCTGTTTGAAGAGGCGAACGGAGGCAGTATCTTTCTTGATGAAATAGGCGAAATTTCCCTTACTACTCAGGTGAAATTACTTAGGGTGCTGCAAGAGCGTGAGATTGTGCGTGTAGGTGGATCGAAACCAATCTCAATCAACGTTCGAGTTATTGCGGCAACCAATGCAAAGTTAGAAAAAAGAATAATGGATGGTTCATTTAGGGAAGATTTATACTATCGATTAAACCGTCTTCCCATTCAGATTGCACCACTCAAACAGCGGAAAGAAGATATTGCTGCATTAGCCAATCACTTAATAACCAAAATAAATCAAGATTATGGAAGAAACGTTGAAGGGATTACACCGGCAGCTGCTGAGTATTTGAAAGAGTACGATTGGCCTGGGAACGTAAGAGAATTCGAGAATGTACTTGGAAGAATAGTCATTCATATGGATTCGTCAGAGTCCATGATTGACTTAGCGCATATTCCTTCTTTATTGAGTGAACAAAAAGATGCTGAAATACTTTCAGTAGAACGAACACCCGAAAAGACGTTATCTCAACTTGTCGATGAGTTTGAAAAGAAAACGATTAGCCAGACCCTTGAACTTTATGACGGGAATAAAACAGCCACTGCAAGAGCGCTGGGAGTGTCACTTCGCAATCTTTATTATAAAATGGAAAAGCACGATATTGAAAAATCTAGCATGCAATAAATTTCACACTACGCAATAAATTGCATGATATTTTTTACTGGAACGTTTAGTTATCAAGGATCCGAAGTTGGCACGGAACTTGCATATTAGAAGAAGGGCGTATAAGGAGGGACACCAATGAATCTAGATCAACTTTTGACTCAAGCTTCTGATCACCCCAATAAAACTGTTGCATTGGCTGCGGCTGCAGATAAGGAAGTCATCGAAGCAGTTAAATTAGCAGTTGAGCAGAAACTTGCCTCATTCATTTTATATGGAGATCAAGATAAGATCACTAATCTGTTAAACGAGTTCAGCTTATCTCAATCTGCAGATGTCAAGGTAGTTCATGAGTCATCTGATAGAGAGGCATCGAAATCCGCTGTAACCGCTGTCAGTAATGGAGAAGCGGATGTCTTAATGAAAGGCATGGTTTCTACATCTGTTATTTTGAAGGAAGTATTAAATAAGGAATACGGACTTCGTAAAGGAAAAGTTCTTTCACATGTAGCTGCTTTTGATGTGTCTGGATATGATCGCTTAATTTTTGTTACAGACTCAGGTATGAACATTGAACCTGATCTTACACAGAAAGTAGAGATTGTTAAAAATGCGGTGAGTATTGCTAGAGGTGTTGGGATAGAATCACCAAAGGTTGCAGCACTTGCTGCAGTTGAGGTAGTTAATCCTTCTATGCAGGCTACGCTAGATGCTGCTGCACTTACACAAATGAATACACGAGATCAAATTACAAATTGCGTCATTGATGGCCCATTGGCCCTTGATAATGCTATCTCGATAGAAGCTGCAACACACAAGGGAATCAAAAGTGAAGTAGCAGGGCGAGCCGATATTTTACTTGTTCCTTCAATCGAAGTAGGTAACGCCTTATATAAATCACTCGTCTATTTTTCAAATGCAAAAGTTGGAGGAGTCATTGCGGGTGCTAGAGCACCAATTGTACTAACATCGCGAGCCGATAGTGCAAAAAGTAAAGTATATAGCATTGCACTAGCAGTAAGTTCAACTAACTAATTTAGAGGAAAATCAGGGAGGAAGATTGCAATGGAACTTTTTACTTATATGGAGAAATATGATTATGAGCAAGTCGTAGTTTGTCAGGACAAAGCTTCTGGATTAAAAGCAATAATTGCTATTCACGATACAACACTTGGACCTGCTTTAGGTGGAACGAGAATGTGGACATATGCTTCAGAAGAAGCGGCATTTGAAGATGCTCTTCGCCTTGCAAAAGGAATGACGTATAAGAACGCTGCGGCTGGTCTTAACCTTGGTGGAGGAAAAACGGTAATCATTGGCGACCCTCGTAAAGATAAGAACGAAGCAATGTTCCGTGCATTTGGTCGTTACATTCAAGGGCTAAATGGCCGTTACATTACAGCAGAGGACGTAGGTACAACGGTTCAAGACATGGATACCATTCATGAAGAAACAGAATACGTAACAGGAATTTCTCCAGCGTTTGGATCGTCTGGTAACCCTTCTCCAGTAACAGCTTACGGCGTTTATGTTGGAATGAAGGCCGCTGCGAAAGAAGCATTTGGTACTGACTCTCTTGAAGGTAAGACAGTAGCTGTGCAAGGTGTTGGAAACGTGGCGTATAACCTTTGTAAGCATCTACATGAAGAAGGAGCTTCACTCGTTGTAACAGATATTAACAAAGAATCTGTAGATCGTGCTGTGGCTGATTTTGGTGCTAAAGCCGTTGACCCTGATGACATCTATGAAGTGGATTGCGATATTTTTGCGCCGTGTGCACTAGGTGCTATCATCAACGACGATACAATTGGGAAAATTAAAGCTAAAGTAATCGCAGGAGCAGCTAACAACCAGCTTCGTGAAACGACTCATGGTGATCAGATTCACGAAATGGGTATCGTTTATGCACCTGACTATGTAATCAATGCAGGCGGTGTAATCAATGTAGCGGATGAGCTTTATGGCTATAACCGTGATCGCGCTATGAAACGTGTTGACGGCATTTACGATACGATTGCTAAAGTAATTGAAATCTCTAAACGTGATGGTATTCCTACTTATGCAGCTGCAGACCGTCTTGCTGAAGAGAGAATTGCCCAAATGAAGCATTCAAGAAGCCAGTTCTTAATGAACTCTCAGCATATTTTAGGGCATCGCAAATAATCGGAGGGTTTCAAGTGATAGATAAAGAATTTCGACTTCTAGTTATTAATCCAGGATCAACTTCAACGAAGATTGGCGTATTTGATAATGAACGTGCCGTATTTGAGAAATCATTACGGCACGATACAAATGAAATAAATCAGTTCGAAACAATTATTGATCAGTATGAATTTAGAAAGAAAACCATTCTTGAAGCATTAGATGAGGAAGCTATTAATATATCCAAGCTTGATGCGGTTGTGGGTAGAGGCGGATTGTTAAGACCAATCGAAGGTGGTACTTACTCAGTAAACGACCAAATGCTTGAAGATCTCAGAAACGGTTACTCTGGAGAGCATGCATCTAATTTAGGTGGGATTATTGCTTTTGAAATTGCAGAACAACTGAATATTCCATCTTTTATTGTTGATCCGGTTGTCGTAGATGAGCTACAGGACGTGGCTCGCCTTTCAGGTGTGCCGCAAATTGAGCGAAGAAGTATTTTTCATGCGTTAAACCAAAAAGCAGTCGCACGTAGAGTAGCGACCCAGCTAAACAGTAAATACGAAGAATTGAACTTGATTGTTACGCATATGGGCGGCGGTATTACAGTTGGTGCGCATAAAAAGGGAAAAGTGATCGATGTAAACAATGGTTTACATGGAGAAGGACCTTTCTCTCCTGAACGTGCAGGAACAGTACCCGTTGGTGATCTTGTGTCGATGTGCTTCTCTGGTGAATACTATGCCGAAGAAATTATGAAGAAGCTAGTAGGACAAGCTGGGTATGTTGGATATCTAGGTACAAATGATGCTGTGAAAGTTGAGAAACGTATTAGTGAAGGTGATGAGAAGGCAAAGCTAGTGTTCGATGCAATGGCTTATCAAGTAGCTAAGGAAATTGGAGCAGCTAGTGCCGTTCTTGCAGGTGAAGTCGATGCAATCGTCTTAACCGGAGGACTTGCATATGGTAAAGATTTTGTTTCTCAAATTACCGAGAATATTAAATGGATTGCAGACGTTATTGTTCATCCCGGTGAGAATGAACTACAAGCACTTGCAGAAGGTGGATTGCGGGTGTTAAGAAATGAAGAAGATGCTAAGATCTATCCGGTTTCCTCTGTAGAGTCCATAGTATTATAATACGTTCTGTAAAGGAGAATTTGAATGGCTGAAGAATACGATCTTGTCATAATGGGCGGAGGTACTGGTGGATATGTTGCCGCAATACGTGCTTCTCAGCTCGGTCTCAAAACAGCAATAGTTGAAAAGCGTGAGCTTGGTGGAACATGTTTGCATAGAGGGTGTATCCCAAGTAAAGCATTACTTCGTAGCGCAGAAGTGTTCGCAACTGCAAAGCATGGCGAGAAATTTGGAGTTATGGCTAAAGAAGTAGCGCTTGACTTCAAGAAAGTGCAGGAAAGAAAGCAAAGTATCGTTGATCAACTTCATAATGGTGTGAAGCATTTAATGAAACAGGGGAAGATTGATGTATTCGAAGGATTTGGTAGAATTCTTGGGCCATCTATTTTTTCGCCTATGCCAGGTACTGTATCTGTAGAGATGAACAATGGTGAAGAAAACGAAATGTTAATTCCTAAAAATGTCATTGTTGCAACAGGATCTAAGCCAAGAACCCTTCCTGGCCTTGATGTGGATGGGGAATTTGTTATGACATCTGACGAGGCACTACGGATGGAATCCCTTCCTTCATCAATCATTATTGTCGGTGGGGGAGTCATTGGTATTGAGTGGGCCTCAATGCTAGTTGATTTCGGTGTAGATGTTACCGTTCTTGAATATGCGGATCGGATTGTTCCAACTGAAGACCATGAAATTTCCAAAGAAGCTGATAAATTAATGAAGAAAAAAGGTATTAAGCTGTTCACAGGTGCTAAAGTGATGGGTGACACTCTTGAAAAAGGGGACGGCGTATCAATTCAGGCTGAGCATAAAGGAGAAACAAAAACATTTAGTGCTGATAAAATGCTTGTTTCTGTCGGACGTGAAGCCAACGTCAAAAATATTGGTTTAGAAAACACAACAATTGAAGTAGAGAAAGGTGTTATTCAAACAAATGAATATTACCAAACAAAAGAATCACATATCTACGCAATTGGTGATGTGATTGGCGGTATGCAACTTGCGCATGTGGCTTCTCACGAAGGCATCACGGCTGTTGAGCATTTAGCAGATCAAAATCCTGAACCTATTGACTACTCAATGGTATCTAGCTGTATTTACAGTAGTCCTGAGATGGCAAGTGTTGGTTTAACAGAAGAGGATGCAAAAGCAAAAGGACTTAATGTTAAAATTGGTAAATTTCCATTTAGAGCAATTGGTAAAGCGCTTGTTTTTGGTGAATCAGATGGCTTTGTTAAGATTGTCGCTGATGCAGATAATGAGGACTTGCTTGGTGTACATATGATTGGTCCTCATGTAACAGACATGATCTCTGAAGCTGGACTTGCCAAAGTTCTTGACGCAGCTGCATGGGAAGTTGCTCATACAATTCACCCGCACCCGACTCTATCTGAAGTGATTGGGGAAGCTGCTCTTGCAGTAGATGGAAAAGCAATCCACTCTTAATCTTGGTTAAATAAAGGAGGTAAATACGATGGCTGAAAAACGACATGAAGCACTTGGTCTATCTGATGAACGTGTGCTTGAGATGTTCGAAACAATGTTGATGGCTCGTAAAATTGATGAGCGTATGTGGCTTTTAAACCGCGCTGGTAAAATTCCATTCGTTATTTCTTGTCAGGGACAGGAAGCTGCTCAGGTAGGATCTGCATTCGCAATGGATCCAGAAAAGGATTTTGTAGCTCCATATTATCGTGATATGGGTGTTGTTCTTGCTTTTGGAATGACAGCAAAAGACCTTATGCTATCAGGGTTTGCTAAGGCAGAAGATCCAAACTCAGCTGGACGCCAAATGCCGGGTCACTTTGGACAAAAGAAAAACAACATCATTACAGGTTCTTCTCCAGTAACAACACAGGTTCCACATGCAGTCGGTTTTGCATTAGCAGGCCGGATGGAAGGAAAGGATCTTGTAACGTTCTGTTCATTTGGAGAAGGTTCTTCTAACCAGGGAGATTTCCATGAAGCAGCTAACTTTGCTGGTGTTCACAAGCTTCCAGTTCTTTTCGTTTGTGAAAACAACAAGTATGCTATTTCGGTTCCTGTTTCTAAACAGCTAGCTTGTGAGAAAGTATCAGATCGTGCAATTGGCTACGGAATGCCGGGTGTAACGGTTGATGGTAATGATCCACTTGCTGTATATGAAGCTGCAAAGGAAGCGGTTGAAAGAGGTCGTCGAGGCGAAGGTCCGACACTGATTGAAACGGTGTCCTATCGTTTAACACCACACTCAAGTGATGATGATGATCGTGCTTATCGTACTCGCGAAGAAGTTGAAGAAGCAAAGAAAAAGGATGCAGTTATTACATTTGCCGAGTACTTAAAAGAAGTTGGCGTTCTCACTGATGAGAATGAAAAAGAAATTCATGATCGTGTTCAAAAAGAAGTAGACGAAGCAACAGAATACGCCGAAAATGCTGATTATGCACCTGCTGAAGATGCAATGAAGCATGTTTACGGAGAGTAAGGGGGAACCATTATGCCAGTTATTTCATATATTCAAGCGATAACTCAAGCCCTCAGGGAAGAAATGCAACGTGACGAGAAAGTCTTCGTTCTAGGTGAAGATGTAGGCGTACGCGGAGGCGTTTTTAGAGCTACTGATGGTCTTTATGATGAATTTGGTGAGCAGCGCGTTATTGATACACCACTTGCAGAATCAGCGATTGCAGGAGTTGGAATTGGTGCAGCCATGTACGGCATGAGACCTGTTGCTGAAATGCAGTTCGCTGACTTTATTATGCCTGCTGTTAATCAGATCGTATCTGAAGCTGCAAAGATTCGCTATCGATCAAATAACGATTGGAATTGTCCAATTACGATCCGTGCTCCATACGGTGGAGGAGTACATGGAGCTCTTTATCACTCACAATCAGTTGAAGCACTATTCGCAAATGTACCTGGACTAAAAATTGTTATGCCTTCCACTCCTTATGATGCAAAAGGACTTCTTAAGGCGGCGATTCGTGACGACGATCCTGTCCTGTTCTTTGAGCACAAGCGAGCTTACCGCTTAATCAAAGGTCAAGTACCTGAAGAAGAGTATACGCTTCCAATCGGAAAAGCTGATGTGAAACGTGAAGGAGAAGATATCACGGTCATTACATATGGTCTAAGCGTGCATTTCGCTCTTCAAGCTGCAGAAAAGCTTGAGAAAGATGGAATTTCAGCTCATATTCTTGATCTACGTACAGTTTATCCGCTTGATCGTGAAGCAATTGTAGAAGCTGCTAAAAAGACCGGAAAAGTCCTTCTCATAACAGAGGACAATAAAGAAGGAAGCATCATTAGTGAAGTATCTGCCATTATTGCAGAAGAGTGTCTGTTTGATCTAGATGCACCTATTCAGCGCCTTGCAGGGCCTGATGTTCCATCTATGCCTTATTCACCACCAATGGAGAAATTCTTTATGCTTAATCCGGATAAAGTTGAGAAAGCGATGCGTGACCTAGCAGAATTCTAATTGCAAGAAGAGGAGGGTTTCATGTGGCAGTTGAAAAAATACTGATGCCTCAGCTTGGGGAGAGTGTCACCGAAGGAACAATTGAGAAGTGGCTTGTAGAAGTCGGGGATACTGTTAATAAATACGATCCAATTGCAGAGGTTAATACAGATAAAGTAAATGCGGAAGTTCCTTCTTCCTATACAGGCGTTATTAAAGAGCTTATTGCAGGAGAAGGAGATACAATTGAAGTTGGCGAGCTTGTTTGCTACATCGATGTTGAAGGTGGCGCTACTAAAGAAAAACAAGAGGAGTCTACCGGCCAACAAGCTATTGAGAATATCTCAGAAGACAAAAAAGAACAGACACAGGATGAAGAGCAACCAATGAAACGCCGTTACTCACCTGCTGTTCTTCGACTTGCTCAAGAGAATGATATAGATCTTGAACACGTTAATGGATCTGGTAAGGGCGGTCGTATTACTCGTAAAGACATCCAAAAGGTTATCGACTCTGGTGAGATTCCTGCACCTAAGCAAGAAGAGAAAGCGCCAGAACCTAAGCAAGAGAAGAAGGAAGCGCCAGCAGCAGCTCCAAAACCAGCAGCACCTGAAGCTTCTAAAGGATCCGATGTACCTGTTTCAGAAGGGGACATCGAAATTCCGGTTACGGGTGTTCGACGAGCAATTGCAAACAATATGTTACGCAGTAAGCATGAAGCACCACATGCGTGGACAATGGTTGAAGTTGATGTGACAAGTCTGGTTGAATACAGAAACGGCATTAAAGACGATTTCAAGAAGAAGGAAGGCTATGGTTTAACGTTCTTTGCTTTCTTCGTTAAAGCGGTCGTTGAAGCTCTTAAAGAATTCCCGCAAATGAATTCAATGTGGGCAGGAGATAAGATAGTTCAAAAGAAAGATATCAACATCTCCATTGCAGTTGGAACAGATGAGTCTCTCTTCGTACCAGTGATTAAAAATGCAGATGAAAAGTCCATCAAAGGCATTGCACGAGAAGTAAAAGAGCTTGCTCAAAAAGCTAAAACAGGCAAACTCAAAGGGGAAGAAATGCAGGGTGGTACGTTTACAGTGAACAATACTGGATCTTTCGGATCGGTACAATCTATGGGGATTATCAACTATCCTCAAGCTGCTATCCTTCAAGTTGAAAGTATTGTGAAACGTCCAGTCGTAATGAACAATGGAATGATCGCTGTGCGAGATATGGTTAATCTGTGTCTCTCACTTGACCACCGTGTTCTTGATGGGATGATTTGTGGTAAATTCCTTGCACGAGTTAAAGAGAATCTTGAGACTATTTCTAAAGAAAACACTTCTGTCTACTAAGTTAAATGGCTATCCCGTCTAACGGGGTGGCCACTTTCTTTGCAGAGAATGAAAGCCTTTCTTGGAAATTATCGGGGTTTCGCGATACAATATAAAGTAAGGTGTCACGAAATAAGGGAGGAATATAGAATGTCAATGGACTTTAATTTATTCATGAATGACGTTGTAGCAACTGCGCGCGAAGAAATCAAAGCAGCAGGTTATCAGGAGCTTACAACACCAGAAGCTGTTGAGGAGGCTATCACTAGCGAAGGAACAACGCTTGTCATGGTTAACTCAGTATGTGGTTGTGCTGGTGGAGTTGCTCGTCCTGCAGCAAGACTTGCAATTGCTAATGAGAAAACACCAGATAAACTTGTAACGGTTTTTGCTGGTCAAGACAAAGAAGCAACTGCAAAAGCTCGTTCATACTTTACCGGATTCGCTCCATCGTCCCCCTCATTTGCTATTTTAAAAGATGGGCAAATTATCAATATGGTAGAAAGACATGAAATTGAAGGTAGCGATCCAGAAGAAGTTTCTGGCATGTTGCAGTATTTATTTGATAAGTATTGCTAAATAGTTCATTCGAAGCATCAGGCCCTGTCCTGGTGCTTTTTTGTATGCATTAATATGTGGAAAAATCGGAGGTAATGAAAGAGTGTATACGCTGACTGGAGTTTAATTCTTCAACCACTACTTATATAAATATAGAATTCCTCGCAAATAAGTCAGAAAATATAAACATTAATTTATATTAAAATATATGTATAAAAATGTAGATTAATGTTTTATTGTCTGGTATAGTGATAAATATTCAAGTTAATGAATTAATATACAATATTACAGGGGGATATAACATGAAAAGAAATTGGTTAGTTGGACTAGTTGGACTACTTTTGGCGATAGCACTTGTGGCGTGCGGGGCTTCTAATGAAGACGGAGCGTCTAATGGAGATACAAAAGAATCAAAAGAAACACTTGTGATGGGAACGTCAGCGGATTATCCACCGTTTGAATATATAGACTCATCAAAAGGTGACGACATTATCGGATTCGATGTAGACATAGCGAACTACATTGCTGATGAACTTGGTTATACAATTGAAATTAAAGATATGGATTTTAGTGGACTAATTACAGCACTTAGTAGTGAACGAGTTGATTTTGTTCTTGCAGGTATGACTCCAACAGAAGAACGAAAGGAAAACGTAGACTTCTCTGAGATTTATTACACAGCAAATCACATGATTGTGTCTTCAGCAAGTAACAAGATCACAACTCCTGAGGAACTAGAAGGCAAGAAAGTTGGCGTGCAACTTGGCTCTATTCAAGAAGATAAAGCGAATGAGATAAAAGACGGCGGTGTAGGCATGGAAATTATTACACTTAACCGTATACCAGAACTCATTCAGGAACTTAAATCTGGTAGATATGACGCTATTGTTATAGAGGATACGGTTGCGAATGGCTATTTAAAGAGCAATGATGATTTGTCAGGAGAAAACCTTCCAAATACTGAAGAAGCTGGATCGGCAGTAGCATTTCCTAAGGACAGTGAGCTTACAGAAGAGTTCAATAACGTAATTAAAGATATGAAAGAAAATGGAAAAATGGACGAACTTATCGAGAAATGGTTTGCACAGGACACCGTAGAATAACAATACAAGAAGAGAAAGGTTGAACAGGCATGAATTTGGACTTCACCCAATTCGTGCCTAATATTCCATACATCTTACAAGGAATATTGGTCACGTTAAAATTCGTAAGTGTATCTGCAATTGTCGGGTTCGTTCTAGGAACGATTCTCGCACTATTTAAAATCGGTAGAGTTAAGATCCTAAGCTGGATTGCGGATGCTTATACATCTGTATTTCGTGGAACACCACTTATTTTGCAACTCTTACTATTCTATCATGCGACTCCGCAGTTAACTGGATATGATATTAGTGCGTTTGAAGCAGGGGTACTATCATTCGGGTTAAACTCCGCTGCATATATATCTGAAATTATACGAGCTGGAATTAGAGCTGTTGATACTGGTCAGAATGAAGCGGCAGCTGCACTTGGGATTCCATATCGTCCGATGATGAAAGATATCATTTTACCGCAGGCAATGAAAAATATACTACCTGCCTTGATGAATGAATTTATTACACTAACGAAAGAGTCTGCGATTGTTTCGGTTATCGGTGTTTTTGATATTATGAGACGAAGTCAAATAGTTGCTGCAGAGAAATT
This sequence comes from Guptibacillus hwajinpoensis, assembly GCF_001039475.1. Classification (GTDB taxonomy): domain Bacteria; phylum Bacillota; class Bacilli; order Bacillales; family Guptibacillaceae; genus Guptibacillus; species Guptibacillus hwajinpoensis. Next base: position 139,302 of record NZ_LELK01000001.1, read on the forward strand.
TAAATACTTCGAGCCATTACTTATTGCTGGAGTAATTTACTACTTACTCGTTATGATTCTAACGCTTGCTGGCAAAATGGTAGAAAGGAGGATGAGCCGAAGTGATTAAGATAGAGAATCTCCAGAAGAATTTCGGGCAGAATGAAGTCCTGAGTGGGATTACGACTGAAATTAATAAAGGTGAAGTAGTGGCAATTGTTGGACCATCTGGTTCAGGTAAATCCACGCTACTTCGCTGTATGAATCAGTTAGAAGAGCTAACATCCGGTACCATTTGGATAGACGATCAACAATTGAACGATTCAAAAACAAACGTGATGGAATTACGTCAAAAGATCGGTATGGTTTTTCAACATTTCCATCTCTTCCCACACAAAACAGTATTAGAGAATTTAATATATGCTCCAATGAAAGTGAAAGGTGAAGGTAAGGAAGAAGCAGAATCAAAGGCTCATCAGCTTTTAGACCAGGTTGGTCTTTCTATGAAAGCTGATGAATACCCTAAGCGTTTATCAGGAGGACAGAAACAACGTGTTGCTATTGCTAGGGCACTTGCGATGGAGCCTGAATACATGCTGTTCGATGAGCCAACATCTGCACTTGATCCTGAGATGGTTAAAGAAGTACTCGATGTAATGAAGTTACTTGGCACAACAGGAATGACGATGGTCATTGTGACTCATGAAATGGCGTTTGCAAGGGAGGCGGCTGATCGGGTTCTGTTTCTTGATGAAGGAAAGCTTGTTGAAGAAAACTCCCCTTCTGAGTTCTTTAATGAACCGAAAACGGAACGCGCCAAAGCCTTTCTTGATAAAGTATTGTAAAAGCGAACCTTAAAGGTCGCTTTTTTAATGGAATGATTTTACCTATGTAAACGTTTTTATGGAAAAAGATGCTGTTCAACTTGTAGAAAATGGTTTAGACTCTGTAAGTTGAAGGATATTAATGGAGTAACTACTAGTGGAAGGAAGTATCGTGATTGAAAGTGAAAATTGGTTATCGAACGCTAAAAACAGCAGTAGGGACAGGAGTAGCAATTACGATTGCACAATTGCTTTCCCTAGATAATTATGTATCAGCTGGAATCTTAACGATCCTCTGTATAAAGCCGACTACAAAACGTTCATTTAGAAGTTCGTGGGAAAGATTTCTAGCCTGTTTATTAGGGATTGTATTTAGTGCTGTATTCTTTGAAGGTATTGGTTATACGCCATTTAGCATCTCGTTATTGTTACTCTTCTTTATACCTGTAGTCGTTGCAATTAAAGCGACAGAAGGGGTTATCACAAGTTCTGTTATCATATTGCATATTTATAACTTTAATACCGTAAGCTGGGATATTGTTTGGAATGAAGTAGCCATCATAGTTATTGGGATAGGTGTCGCGCTTATCTTTAACCTTTATATGCCAAGTCTCGAGAAAGATTTGTTGCATATTAGAAAACAAATTGAAGATAAGTTCTCAACTATTTTAGAGGAATACGCTGTTTATCTGAGAGAAGGGGAAAGCCACTGGGGTGGCAAAGAAATCTTAGAAGTCGAAGAACTCCTTCGAGATGCAAAGAATCTTGCTCTGAAAGATATTGAGAATCATATGCTTCGGGATGATGATAAGTACTACGTGTATTTTAAAATGAGGGAGAAACAATTTGCGATTCTTGAACGGGTTCTTCCAATCATTTCATCTCTCGATCAAACGTATATTCACGGTAAGAAAATGGCGGAGTTCATGGAAAAGCTAAGCCGATCAGTGAAACCTGAAAATACAGCGAATGTATTTCTTCATGAATTAGAAGAAATGCGTGAAGAATTTAGGAATTCACCGCTTCCTGCTGATCGAGATGAATTTGAAACACGTTCTGCTCTGCTATATTTTCTAAATGAAATTGAACAATACTTATTGCTCAAGCGCTATTTTAAACCAGGTGCCTTCTCAAAAGCTGAATGAATCAACGGAATGGACGCATGCTAATGAGTAAAAGGAGATAACAGTATGATCCAACTCTTCTTGTCTTTATGCTTAACAGCATCCATTCTGTTTCCTATCGGAGATCAACCAAACCCTGGAGATCCATTTATTATTGTAAATAAAGCATCGAATGAACTCGCTTTTATTAATGAAAATGAAATTAAGAAGGTGCGACCAGTTGCGACAGGCAGAAACAAAGAACTAACTCCTGAAGGAACGTTTACAATTATAGTGAAAGCTGAAAACCCTTATTATAGAAAGAAAAACATTGCTGGAGGCACTAAAGATAATCCGCTTGGAACACGATGGATTGGCTTTGATGCGAAAGAGACAGATGGTCGCATGTATGGCTTACACGGTACAAACCGACCAGATTCCATTGGACAGTATACAACGGCTGGCTGCGTGCGTCTTCAAAATAATGAGATTGAAGCTCTGTTTAATGAGGTGCCAATAGGAACGCGTATATTAATCACATCAAGTTCCGATTCTATTGAAGATATTGGTGTGCAAGCAGGGGCGCTTTCTAAATAACACATTCTTAGCAACGTAAAACAGGAGGCTGTCATTTGACAGCCTCCTGTTTTATATAGTGAAGAACGAATTAATATTGTGCTTAAAATAACATAGCAGTTGCTCCTGCAAACAAGCTAAGTAGCATGGAAATAATCATGATATAAACAACAATTTTTGTCGCTTTACGAGGCATGAGAGTCCCTCCCCAAATTGAACATTCTATCGTTATTTTACATGTATTCATATAAAGGGACAAGCTGATCTCATGAATAATCTTTAACTTTCACTACTTCTTTGCTACAATTTGTTCAAATAAGCAGGAAAACGCTTTCTTGAAACAGAATAGTATATAAGTTAGACATCTGATATTCGAAAGTATTTACTATAGTGTGACTACCAGGGAGGAATGGAGATGGCGACAGATCAGACAGATTTTCAAAAACAATTCGAGGAATGGAAAGCCTTTACAGAAAAGCTAATAGCAAAATACCCAGAGAAAAAAGAAGTATTTAAGACAAGCTCTGGAATTGATATAGAACGTCTTGGCCACCCAGAAAGAGTAGACCAAACCTACATGGATAAGTTAGGGCTACCGGGACAATATCCATACACACGGGGTATACAACCGACTATGTATCGTGGAAGAACATGGACAATGAGGCAATATGCTGGTTTTGGATCTGCTGAAGAGACGAACAAACGCTTTCGATATTTACTGGATCAAGGACAAACTGGGTTATCTGTTGCGTTCGATCTTCCTACGCAGATAGGATATGATTCTGACGACATGATGGCAAAAGGGGAAGTAGGGAAAGTTGGCGTAGCAATTGATTCACTCGATGATATGGAAGCGCTTTTACGAGATATTCCACTTGATAAAGTAAGCACTTCTATGACAATTAATGCGCCAGCATCTGTTCTCCTTGCCATGTATATTGTCGTTGCAGAAAAGCAGGGTGTGTCCCAACAAGACATTTCAGGAACCATTCAAAATGATATTTTAAAAGAATATATTGCTAGGGGAACTTACATTTTTCCTCCAAAGCCATCAATGAGACTCATAACTGATATTTTTGCTTATTGTGCAGAACATGTTCCACGTTGGAATACGATTAGTATCTCAGGCTATCACATACGAGAAGCGGGATCTACTGCGGCTCAAGAATTGGCATTTACTATAGCGAATGGCATTGCTTACGTGGATGCTGCGATTGCAACCGGATTAAAAGTAGACGACTTTGCACCTAGACTTGCATTTTTCTTTAACGGACATAATCAGTTTCTTGAAGAAGTAGCCAAATTCAGGGCTGCGAGAAGAATCTGGTCGAAAATTATGAAGGAACGCTATGGAGCTAAGAAGCCGAAAAGCCTACAGCTACGTTTCCATACACAGGTGGCTGGATCGACTTTGACGGCACAACAGCCAGATAACAACATTGTTCGCGTTACACTTCAGGCGCTTGCAGCCGTCTTTGGAGGCACACAAAGTTTGCATACAAATGCAAAAGACGAGGCGTTAGCTCTTCCAACTGAAGATTCGGCACGAATTGCCCTCCGTACGCAACAAATTATTGCAAATGAGAGCGGCGTTACCGATACTGTAGATCCATTAGGTGGTTCTTATTACATCGAACAACTTACAGATGAGCTAGAAGCTTATGTGTTTGACTATATTCAAAAGATTGATGATATGGGCGGCGCTGTTTCGGCGGTGGAACAGGGGTATATGCAACAAGAAATTCATCAGGCATCATACGTTACTCAGAAGAAAATAGAAAGCGGCGAAGAAGTCGTAGTTGGTATGAACAAATACAAGCTTGACGATGAGCCTAAGCCTGAACTGCACCGAATTGACCCTGAGCTGCAGCGTAAACAAATTGAGAAATTAGAGACGCTCCGTCAAAAGAGAGACGAAAGCCGAGCGAGCGCTCGATTGGAAGAGTTGAGAAGTGGAGCAAAAGGAGATCAGAATCTCATGCCACTTATTATTGATTGTGTAAGAGATTATTGCACGGTTGGTGAAATATGCGGTGTTCTTAGGGAAGAATTTGGTGAATATACAGGAATCTAATGAAACAGGGAGTGAAGAGACATGAAGAAAATTCGAGTATTGATTGCAAAGCCTGGACTTGATGGTCATGACAGAGGGGCACTCGTAGTGGCTCAAGCGTTGCGTGACTATGGAATGGAAGTCATTTATACAGGACTGAGACAAACACCACAACAAATCGTAGCAGCAGCTATACAGGAAGATGTCGATGCCATTGGGCTTTCTTGTTTGTCAGGTGCGCACAATGAATTATTCCCTGAAATCGTTTCGTTGCTAGATCAACGGCAAGCGGGGGATATTATTGTAGTCGGTGGTGGGGTAATACCGTGGGAAGACATTCCGTTCCTTGAATCGAAAGGCATTCAAAAAGTGTTTACGCCAGGAACACCTACAAAAGACACGGCAATCTTCATCGAGAAAGCGGTTTTTGAACGCGACGGTATACAGAAGACGGAGAAAGAACCTCCGAAAAAAATCGATCACATTGGTATAGCAGTGTCATCGCTTGAAGAAGCCTTGCCATTCTATGTGAACCAACTTCATCTGAAGCTTGAAGCAATTGAAGAAGTACCTTCAGAAGGAGTAAAAGTAGCATTTATGAAAATTGGCGAGTCCAGAATTGAACTATTAGAACCGATGAGTGAAGAAAGCCCAATTGCCTCCTTTATTAAAAAAAGAGGAGAAGGGATTCATCATATTGCCCTTGCGGATGATCGAATTGAAGAGAGGCTACGAGAGCTTTCAGCAAATGGCGTGAGGTTGATTCATGAGACACCTGTAAAAGGAGCAGGCGGAGCTAATATTGCCTTTTTGCATCCTAAGTCAGCAGGAGGAGTGCTTTACGAGCTTTGTGAGAAGGATACGAAGGAGGAAGAGTAATGGACATGTACGATAAAATTAATGAATTGTATGATCGTCGTCGTAAGGTAGAGCTTGGTGGTGGCGATGAACGAATTAATAAACAGCACGATAAAGGGAAGTTAACAGCAAGAGAGCGCATCGATTTACTTGTAGATCCAGGCTCTTTCGTGGAATTAAACTCCTTTATTGAGCACCGCTCACAAGACTTTGGAATGGCAGACAATAGTGCTCCAGGTGAAGGCGTTGTTACTGGATACGGGAAAGTAAATGGACGACCGATTTACCTGTTTGCACAAGACTTCACCGTTTTTGGTGGTGCACTTGGAGAAATGCACGCCAAGAAGGTTGCACATATAATGGATCTTGCAGCAAGGAATGGGGCGCCAATCATTGGTTTGAACGACTCCGGAGGTGCTAGAATTCAAGAAGGTGTGTTATCATTGGACGGGTATGGTCACATCTTCTATCGTAATTCAATCTATTCTGGAGTTATACCACAAATTTCAGTGATAATGGGACCATGTGCTGGTGGAGCGGTGTATTCGCCTGCCATTACAGATTTTGTTTTCATGGTAGAAGACACGAGCCAGATGTTTATTACTGGTCCTAAAGTAATTGAAACTGTAACACGTGAGAAAATTACTGCAGAAGATCTTGGCGGAGCGAAAGTGCATAGATCAAAAAGTGGAAACGCCCATTTTACAGGCAAAACGGAAGAAGAAGTACTCGCAAGCGTTCGTGATCTCGTGGACTATCTTCCTCTTAATAATGAAGAGAAAAGCCCAATGAAAGAAACATCTGAACGCGATGATTTTTGTCCAGATCTAGCTGATATTGTGCCATTTGACTCAACAAGACCGTATGACGTTAGGAACGTTATTGAATCTGTCGTTGATAAGGATTCTTTCCTTGAAGTACAGGAACATTTCGCAAAGAATATCGTGATAGGTTTTGCCAGGATTAAAGGGGAAACAGTTGGGATGATTTGCAATCAGCCAAAAGTAATGGCGGGTGGATTAGACATTGATTCGTCGGACAAGCTTTCCCGATTTATTCGCTTCTGTGATTCATTTAATATTCCTCTTATTACATTTGAGGACGTTACAGGTTTCTTCCCAGGTATTAAGCAGGAGCACGGTGGAATTATTCGTCATGGAGCGAAAATTCTCTATTCCTATTCAGAAGCAACAGTTCCTAAGATTACGGTTATACTAAGAAAAGCATATGGTGGGGCTTACGTAGCGTTAAACTCTAAATCAATTGGAGCCGACCTTGTTTATGCGTGGCCAAATGCGGAAATAGCCGTTATGGGGCCTGAAGGTGCAGCGAACGTTATTTTTGCAAGAGAAATTAACGAAAGTGATTATCCTGAACAAACACGAGCCGACAAAATTGAAGAGTATCGTGAGAAATTCGCCAACCCTTACATAGCAGCTTCACGTGGCATGGTTGATGATGTCATTGATCCTCGTGAAACAAGAATTAAATTGATGCAAGCTCTTGAATTAATGAGAAACAAGAAGGAAGAGCGTCCAAAGAAGAAGCACGGCAATATACCACTTTAAACAGAATTCTAGGAGGCAACACCATGATTAATGAACAAAGACTTGTTGATGAGTTTTTAGAACTTGTCCAAATTGATTCCGAAACCAAACACGAAAAGAAAATCGCAGGTATTCTTAAAGAGAAATTCACAGCACTTGGTGTGGAAGTAGAAGAAGACGATGCGGCTAGTAAAACGGAGCACGAAGCTGGTAATTTAATTTGTACACTTAAAGGGACTGTGGAAAATGCAGATCCAATCTACTTCACATCCCACATGGATACAGTCGTGCCAGGTAATGGCGTGAAACCATCGATTAAGGACGGATATGTTGTAACGGACGGCACGACGATTTTAGGTGCAGATGATAAAACTGGCTTAGCGGCGATGTTTGAAGCCATTCGTGTTTTGAAGGAACAGAACATAGAGCATGGTACGATTCAATTTATTATTACAGTTGGTGAAGAATCAGGATTGCAAGGCGCAAAGGTGCTTAACCCAGAGAAGCTTATTGCTAAGTTCGGTTACGCTCTAGATAGTGATGGCGAAGTGGGCAAAATCATTACAGCTGCTCCAACTCAAGCCAAAATTAAAGCTACGATTTATGGTAAAACTGCGCACGCAGGTGTTGCACCTGAGAAAGGCGTTTCAGCTATTACAATGGCTGCTAAATCAATTGCCAAAATGCCTCTTGGTCGTCTAGATGACGAAACAACTGCTAATATTGGACGATTTGAAGGTGGTTCCCAAACGAATATCGTATGCGATTACGTTGAGGTTCTTGCTGAAGCGCGCTCACTTGTTCCAGAAAAGATGGAAGCACAAGTAGAGAAGATGAAGAATGCTTTTGAAACAACAGCTAAAGACATGGGTGGATCAGTCGATCTTGATATTCAAGTGATGTATCCAGGCTTTAAATTCAGCGATGGGGATTATGTTGTTGAAGTTGCAAAGAAAGCGATGGAGAAGATTGGACGTCCTCCAGAACTTCTTACTAGTGGCGGAGGAAGCGATGCAAACGTCATCGCTGGACACGGCATTCCTACCGTTAATCTCGCTGTTGGGTATGAAGAAATTCACACGAAGAATGAGCGTATGCCAGTGAAAGAATTAATAAAGGTATCTGAAGCCGTTGTATCCATTATTCAAGAAGTTGCAAATGCATAACGCATAAATGATCATGGGAACATTGTCGCATTTTGGACATTGTTCCTTTTTGTATATGAGCTGGCTGTGGCGAGTTTCCTATATTATGTTAAAATAGATTGGTATATTTACAATTAACGAAGTGGAAGCGGTGTTTATATGGACTCTATTCAAACTCATAAACTGATGAATTATATGCGTGGTACATATAAGGTACTCGAAAATGAATGGCAGAAAAATGCAAGAGAAATTGGACTAACCCAGGCAGAGCAACATGTGATGTGGATTGTTTATTTAGAAAATGAAGTAACGATTACTAGAATTTCTGAAATTGGCTTATGGGATGTCTCCACAGTGATGCAAGTACTGAAGCGTCTCAAGAACAAATCATTTGTAAAGCTTGAAAAAAAAGCAAACGATCGACGCGTTTCTTATGTAAGTCTTACTGATGAAGGACTAGAAAAAGTAGATGATAGTACTCAATATTCCTATTCTGTCATGAGTTATTTGGATGAATATAGACAAAAGTCCGAAGAAAATGCAGAGTTTTTGAAACTGATGTATCAATTTCAACTAAACTTTAATAAACATTTTCACGGTAGTGAATTCGTAAATTGGGTGGAAAAGCAAAAGCTCCCCATGCGGTGACAGGCACCACCGGTTTAGCTTGATTTAACTCGAAATATGTCGATTGATGCGGTTAAGGAGGTGGTCATAATGGAGAAGCAAGGGACTCAAGGACGTGGAAGAATTATCTTTCACGTTGATATGAATAGTTTTTACGCTTCAGTTGAAGCAGCACATAACCCTGATCTAAGGGGTAAACCACTTGCAATTGCTGGGAATGTAGAAGAAAGACGCGGCATTGTTGTAACTAGCAGTTATGAAGCAAGAAAAAAAGGCGTGAAAACCACTATGCCTGTATGGCAAGCGAAAAAACACTGTCCAGAGCTACTCGTTATGCCACCTAACTTTCCCCTGTATCGCCAAACTTCTCTTCAAATCTTCGAACTGCTAGAATCATATACCCCTCTTGTTCAACCAGTCTCAATTGATGAAGGATATTTGGATTTGACGGATGACTGTGGTGACAAAAGCCCGGTTGTGATCGCTGAAGAGATACAGAAGCGGATACATGATGAGATTGGCATTCCCTGTAGTATTGGAATTGCTCCTAATAAATTCCTTGCCAAAATGGCTTCAGATATGAAAAAGCCGTTAGGTATAACTATTTTGCGGAAACGTGAGATAGACAAATTACTCTGGCCGCTTGATGTAGGGGAAATGCACGGAGTAGGAAAGAAAACAAAAGAGAAACTACAAGAGCTTAAAATCACAACAATCCACGATCTCGCTCATGCGAATCCTGTTCAATTGGAAATGAAGCTTGGAATTAATGGGAAGCGACTCCATGATCGAGCCAATGGAAATGATAATCGACCTGTAGACCCTGACGCTATCGACGATTTTAAAAGCGTGGGGAATTCAACCACCTTTCCTGAGGATCTTGTTGACCATCATCGGATTAATACGGCATTAACAAATCTCGCTGATTCTGTTGCGAAGCGAATGGCCAAAAAGAATGTGCTGAGCTTTAATATCCAGTTAACGATTCGATACAATGATCGTACGACTGTCACTCGAAGCAGAAAATTACAAAACCCCATTTCTCAATCCGGAGATATTCTAGAAGCAGCGCAACATTTATTCGAGAAGAACTGGTCTGGACAGCCGATTCGTTTGCTAGGTATCACAGGGCAAAGTCTCATAGATCGTAACGAAGCGACAGTGCAGTTAGATTTATTTTCGTTCGAAGCTGATACCAAACGGGCTGACTTGCAAAATACAATTGGTTCAATTCGAGCTAAATATGGAGAAAGTTCTCTTCTTAAAGGTAACCAGCTTGGTAAAGATGGAAGTCATACATTGAGAGACGAGAAGCGACGCGGGACGAGTCTTGACCGTGATTTTCTTTGGAATTACAAAAAGAAGAAAGAATAACGAAAAGTGATAATGCATTGTATCTTTCACACATCAAAGAAGTGGGAAGAAAACAAGCAGAAGTAAATCAAAAACTAGGTGGGAAAGGATAGGTACGATCATATTTGATGTTCGTTTATACAAATAACCCCATACCGTTCCTGCTAGCACAGCTGCTACAAGCAATAGGAGAGCCCCGGCATAAATATGTGCGCTCATATAGAGAAGCGCTGCTACAAATACCGAATAGCGTAAGGACAATTTCTCTACCTGATCTTGGACAGCTCCTCTCCAGAACAATTCCTCACCTGGGATGATGACAAGGATGAGGCTAACATAATGCCAATTTTGTTTAGGCGAAACGAGACGATACAACTCTTCTAGTTGTGTGATCGACTCAGGAAAAAGAGATAGCATAACTAGTTTCCCTAGATAAAAGATCAGGTATAGAAGAATACCACTTCCTAGTCCATAAAAGATTTGTAGTGAAGAAGGTTTTCTCCATCTGGCATTACGGATCGAGAAGATAGCAAGCACTAGGAGTGATGCCGTGAAGAGAGGCCAGAATAAGTCTTTGAAAAGGAAGAATGATAGAAAGAGAAGAACGTGAGCAAGCACGATCGTTCCTAATAATTTGCGAATCGGTGACACGAGTTTCAGCTCCTCAGAAAGAATTCATACATATAGTTTAGCCTAAGTACGTAAGGTTTGCGACTAACTGATTTCAAAAGGTGGAATGGTAATGGAAATCACATTTCTTGGAACTGGTGCAGGTATTCCCTCAACAAAACGCAATGTAAGTTCTGCAGCTCTCAGGCTTGATTCAGGTGACACCTGGTTATTTGATTGTGGTGAAGCAACACAACATCAAATTCTCTCAGCATCGATTACACTTAGCAAAATAACCAAAATTTTTATTACACACTTACATGGTGATCATATTTTTGGATTACCAGGACTTCTTGGAAGTCGTTCTTTTCAAGGTGGACAATCAGAGCTTGTTATTTATGGTCCTAAAGGAATTAAGTCTTTTCTTGAAACCGCATTACGTGTAAGTAACACTCATCTTAGGTATCCATTACGGATAGAAGAAATAGAAGATGGCATTGAATTAAATGAAAAGGGGTTTACAATTCGAACCGGACTTCTGGAGCACGGGATTGAGAGTTACGGCTACCGTGTTGAAGAAGATGAAAAACCTGGTACGTTACATGCTGATAAACTGATGCAGCTAGGAGTGAAGCCAGGTCCAATCTATAAGAAGCTAAAAGATGGCGAGTCGATTGAACTTGACGGTCACATCATACGTCCAACTGATGTTATCGGTCCAGCGATTAAAGGTCGTTGTGTTGTCATTTGTGGTGACACTCGTTATTCAAATAGAGCGGTTGATTTGGCGAAAGGTGCAGATCTACTCGTACATGAAGCAACATTTTCTCAAGATAAACAAACGCTTGCACATGATTATTATCATTCAACTACAGTAGAAGCAGCGCGTGTTGCAAATAGAGCAGAAGTGTCATGGCTGATCGTAAATCATATTAGCTCCCGGTATCAGGATGAAGATGAGCGTCAGTTACTTAATGAAGCAAGAGCTGTCTATCCAAATACAGATATTGCTTTTGATCAAATGACATTTCAAATCCCATTAAAAAAAACTGGCTCGATATGAGCCAGCTTTTTTGTAAGAAGTTTATTAATTCCAACCTCGTTCATATTGCTTTGGTGCCTTAAGTTCTGCACCTAGTTCTGAGGCTGCGGTACGAGCCCAGTAGGGGTCTCTAAGGAGTTCTCTTGCAAGTAGAACTAAATCTGCTCGATCGTTGTGAATAATTTCTTCTGCTTGAAGTGGGTGTGTGATTAACCCAACAGCACCAGTAGGGATATTCGCTTCTTTCTTTATTCTTTCGGCATGTGTAACTTGATAGCCAGGATAAGCGTCAATTGTAGCCGGAACTACGCCACCTGTACTACAGTCGACAAGATCGATGCCTTGTTCTTTCATTTCATTTGCAAAATAGATGAAGTCATCCATTGTATTTCCTTCTTCATTATATTCATCCGCAGAAATTCTCACGAACAGCGGTCCGTTCCACACTTCTTTCACTTCATTAATGACTTCTCTTAGAAAGCGATAGCGATTTTCTTTGGAACCTCCGTATTCATCCGTTCGCTTATTTGTTAACGGAGATAGAAATTCATTCATTAAGTAACCGTGAGCACCGTGCAATTCGATCACATCAAACCCAGCCTCATCTGCTCTTCGTGCACCTTCCTTGAATGCGTGTATCGTTTCATTTATTTGGTCAGTTGTCATCTCTTCTGGGGTTTTCCTATCTTCACTGAACGGGATAGCTGAAGGGGCAAGGATCGGTCCATCTAGAACTGCTTTTCGACCAGCATGTGCGAGTTGAATCCCAACTTTCGCTCCTTGCTCTTGAGAAAGCTGAACAATTTTCTTTAACCCTTCAATATGCTGATCACTCCAGATACCGAGATCCTGTGGAGAGATTCGCCCTTGTTGAGTGACTGCTGCAGCTTCGGTAATAATAAGACCAGTACCGCCAACAGCTCTTGACGTGTAGTGCGTATAATGAAAGTTTGTCGCTTTTCCGTCTTCTGCTTCACATGAGTACATACACATTGGACTCATAACAATTCTGTTAGGAAAAGTGACGTTTTTGATCGTGTAGGGTGTAAATAATGCTGATGACATCGTATCTCTCCTTTGTTCCTTCTTTCGTGACCCTAAAAGTATAGCATGTGCAAGAATAGAAGTCGCAAATCATGCTTTATCGTGTTACAATGCTCCATAAATTTTTCCACCATGGTTGTTTTTGCTGTGCTATCTGCTTGTTGTGCATGATATTGAGAGCTAGATCAGGAACATCTGTCATAAGGCCATCCACTTCCCAATCAAGAAATTTTCTGATCCACTTTTCCTCATTAACTGTGTATGGACGGATCTTAACCCCATGTGAGTGTATGGATTTAATCTGTGACTCCGTTACAAGCTTATATTGTGGATGAAGGGCTTTCGCTTTTAGTTTCTTTGCATATTTGCAAGGTTCGTTTAAATTCCCTTTGTAAAGCGGCGCAGTTTCAAGCTTAGACCAAAGTTTATGAACATCAAGAAGACGCTGGTGTTCAAAAGATGAGATAATTGTATTCTTCTCAGAACGTAGCTGTTTAATTAGTGGAATAGTTGTTTTGGCAAGCTGATCATCGTATTCGCTGTAATATTTCAATTCAATATTTAGCCATAGATCTGGGTATTGGTTCGCCCATATGAGTACTTCTTCAAGGGAAGGGATGCATTCATTCTTGAAGTTTGAAGAAAACCAGCTTCCAGCATCAAGCTTGCTTAAATCCTCAAAACTTGTTTGAGTAACAGTCCCTTTCCCAGATGTCGTACGCTTTAATGTTCGATCATGGATTACGACAGGTACGCCGTCTTTTGAAAGCTGAACATCGATTTCAATTCCTTCTGCACCAATTTCTACAGCGCGTTTAAAGGCACTCATTGTGTTTTCAGGACGTTGTCTACTGGCTCCTCTATGAGCAAAAATGATTGTCATGATTTACCCCATTTCTTCTGGTCTTTTCGGGATTTGTATGTATAAAATATGATAAACGGATCAAAAGTTCATAAAACTCCGTCTATTCCCATTAAACCTACCAAAAAGAAGTGTTATTTGCAAAAAGTAGAGACATAAGAGGGGGCTTAGGATATGGGGAAATGGCAAACAAAAGAGACGTTAATGTATTTGCTAACGAGGTTGGTTGAACATCACAGTGTGACTGGTACTTATCCTGAAGTTGCTCTTGCGGAGTATATTCATCTGCAACTTCAGGATTTGTCATATTTCAAGGAGAATCCTGACCAGCTCGCACTGCATCCTACTAGTGATGGACGGTCTTTTGTTACTGGTCTTGTAAAGAATGGCGATTCTAAAAAGACAGTTATTTTAATTAGCCATTTTGATGTTGTTGATGTTGAAGATTTCGGTCAGTTGAAAAATTTGGCTTTTAGTCCGTACGATCTAACAGAAGAAATATATAAAAATCTTGATAAAATGCCAGAAGATGTTCAGGAAGATCTAAAAGCAGGTGAGTGGTTGTTTGGTCGAGGAGTGATGGACATGAAGGCTGGGCTTGCGTTACAAATGAGCATCCTCGAAAAAGCAAGTATGGGTGCTTTCGATGGGAATGTCCTCCTGTTGACCGTGCCTGATGAGGAAGTGAACTCTCTTGGCATGATTGAAGCTGTACCGGTTCTTGTAGAGCTTGCAAATGAATACGGTCTTCACTATACAGCGTGTTTAAACTCAGAACCTGTTTTCACCAATTATCCAGGAGACCAAAATTTATATGTGTACACTGGTTCGATTGGAAAGCTTCTTCCAGGATTTTTCTGTTATGGTCAAGAAACGCATGTGGGTGAACCTTTCTCAGGGTTAAATGCGAATTATATGGCAGCAGAAGTGACGCGTGAGCTTGAACTTAATGCGGACTTCTGTGAAGTGATAGATGGAGAAGTAACACCTCCGCCGACAAATTTAATGCAAAAAGATTTGAAAGAAGAATATTCCGTTCAAATTCCACATGTTGGTGTCACTTTATTTAATGTTCTTGGCATGGAAAGTAGTATTCAAGACATTACTGATAAATTGCTCAAAGCTGTACGTATAGCAGCGAATCGGATAGAAGATCGCTATATTGAAAGAGCTACTGAATTTTCTAAGCTTCAAACATACGTGCCAAAACCTTTTCATGTGATGGTACTAACGTATGAGCAGCTTCATGAACGAGCGGTGGAATTGTTCGGAGAAGCAGAAATTAAACGTCGCCAAGATTATATTACAGCTAACTTTAAAGACCTCGGTGATCGTGACCTTTCGACGAGAATGGTATTTGATCTTGCAGCTCTTTGTAAAGAGGATGGGCCGATGATTATTCTTTTTTATAATCCTCCTTTCTATCCTGCCGTTTCATCGCGTCATGATCCGTTTATACAAGAGACGATAAAAGAGATTGTTTCTTACAGTAAAGAGAAACATCAAGTCACGCTTAAGCCACAGCATTATTTTCCTGGGCTATCTGATTTAAGTTTCGTTGGACTTGAACGGACGAAAGAAACAATTCAGCCCTTAATGGATAACATGCCATTGTATGGTCAATCGTATGAACTCCCACTTGATGCCTTAGAACAACTCAAGATTCCTGTTATGAATCTTGGTCCCAAAGGAAAGGATGCTCACAAGTGGACAGAGCGTTTGGAGGTAACTTACTCATTTGAAACGCTTCATGACATGTTACCTTATACGATTAGGAAACTCCTCCGTTGAGCTTTCTATTTTATGCATGTAGAAGAAGTTTGGTATTATGAATAGGGCAGAAAAAAAGGAGCCCTTTATGATTAAAGCATTACGTATGATAGCACTTGTGTTATTTGCTTTCTTTTTTGTATTTGCAGGTATTGCTCACTTTGCTGAAGGAGAAGGGTTTGCGGCAATGTTACCTCTATGGATTCCATTTCGATTGGAACTCGTTTACGTAACTGGCTTGCTTGAAATCATTCTTGCAGTTCTCCTGTTATGGCCAAGTACAAGAAAGCAGGCAAGGTTTTGGACAGTAGTTTATTTAATTGTTATTTTCCCAGCTAATATTTATGCAGCAATAGCTGGAATTCCGGCACCAGGCCAGGAGGAAGCGAATCAAACACTTTTGTGGGTTAGACTGCTATTCCAACCATTATTAATCTGGTGGGTCTACTGGGCCGCGAAACCGAAAGACAGTATGACAAAATAGTCATGCTGTTTTTTCTTAAATAAAGAACGTTGTTAACAACTGCCCATTTTAGGGAATAGTAGATATAGATGATAAGAGGAAGGAGTAGGTGGTATGGAGCAAGCAACAATTGCTATTAAAGGAATGACCTGTGAACATTGCAAGTCAGCGGTTCGTACTGCTTTATTAGAACTTGATGGGGTATCGGCGGTAGAAGTACATTTAGATGAGGGACATGCAGATGTTACGTTTGATGCTAACAAGGTTCCTACTTCAAAGTTGAAAGAAGCCGTGGAAGAGCAAGGGTACGACGTTGGATAACAACACAAAAACCAGCTGAACACTCAGCTGGTTTTGTTAATTCTATTAAAAAGTCATTTAGAAAGTGTGAGCCGCATCTTTTGCACGTGCAATTGCATCCTGCTTAATTTGTTCTGCTTTCTCTGGCATCGCATTATGCCCTTCTACAAACAGACCCTCGAACTCCGGTACGCCATAGAATTGCATCATTACTGAGAAGTAGCGATGTCCCATTTCCATATCGGCAGCTGGTCCTTCAGAATAAACGCCACCACGTGCTTGAATGTGAATCGCCTTTTTATCGGTGAGAAGTCCAACAGGACCGTTCTCCGTATATTTAAAGGATTTTCCAGCTACTGAAACAGAATCTAGATAAGCCTTCATAACTGGTGGAAATGAGAAGTTCCAAAGAGGTGTTACAAAAACATATTTATCTGCATTGATGAATTCGTCACTTAACTCGTTAAGGCGCTGAACTTTCTCTTTCTCACTTGCAGACAACTCTTCAAATCCTTTTCCAGATTGCAGTTTACTCCATCCGCTGAAAACATCAGCATCGATTTGTGGGATGTTTTCACGGTATAGATCAAGATGAACGACTTCATCATTCTCATTAACGTCCTTGTAAGTATCAATAAACGATTTACCTACTGCCATACTATAAGATTGTGTATCATCATGTGGATGTGCTGTAATATATAGAACTTTTGCCATTTCGATAAACATTCCTTTCAAGTTGAGTTCAATTATCTCGAATTAAAAATATCTTAATTCAAGATAAATAATATAACAGATTACGAAATGATTCAACTAATATGCTTCACACATTTTATTTGCTCTTTTTTAAAGCGTCATAGATAACTCAATAGGGTGGATAAAAGAAAAAGACTTGCCGCATTGGCAAATCTTTTTTCTGTCATTTTTCATTTGGTAATTGATAAGGATTGCAGCTAATACATTTTCTAATTTCATCCGTCATTTTAAAGGGTTCTTTTTGTAGCTCATTTGAAGGAGCAGAATAAATCTTACTTCCATCGTAATGGAGTGGTTTAGTTTTCATTTATATTCCTCCTTACTTTGATTATCTATATTTTACCTTTTATTAGTCTCTAATGAAATTGTTTTTTGTCATTATGAATGATTACTATAGAGGGTTTATCATTCGTTAATGAATATGCTTAATATCATGTAAGAAATAAGGTAAACTGAAGTGAGTTGGAATAAGTGGACAGCTATTCATTCGTCCAATGTTGGTTAAAGGAGCTGTCATAATGGAAATTTCATCGATTTTACTAGGAATCTTATTTGTATTAAATCTTGTATTTGCAGTCATCGTTATTTTTCTCGAACGAAAAGATGCCGGAGCTACATGGGCTTGGCTTATGGTTTTGTTTTTTATTCCGTTTCTTGGCTTTATCATGTATTTACTATTTGGACAAAACCTAAGTAGAAGAAGATTATTTGACTGGGATAATATAAAGAAGGTAGGGATTGAAGATCTGATTGAAGAGCAGGTCAGTGAAATCAAAAGTGGAATCTATCCCTTTAGACATGAAGAAATTGCGAGGCACAAGGAACTCATTTACATGCATCTCGTAAATGATGATGCTGTTTTGACGCAGGACAATTCGATTCAAATCTTTACAGATGGAGAAGAGAAGTTCGATGCCTTACTCGACGATTTAAGTCGTGCGAAAGATCATATTCATTTTCAATACTACATCTTCCAAAAAGATAACCTTGGAAGAAAAATTGTTCAGAAGCTCGCACAAAAAGCAAGAGATGGTGTGAAAGTTCGTGTTTTGTATGATGAGATGGGTTCTCGGAAAACAAGGAAGGGATTCTTTCGGGAACTAATTGAAGCGGGCGGAGAAGTGGAAGTTTTTTTCCCTTCACGCATTCCATATGTTAATACGCGCTTAAACTATCGAAATCATCGCAAACTCGTTATTATTGATGGAAACCTTGGTTATGTAGGAGGATTTAATGTAGGGGATGAGTATCTAGGTTTAAAAGCAAAGTTTGGCTACTGGCGTGACACACATCTCCGTATAGAAGGTAGTGCAACACTTGCAATGCAAACGAGATTCCTGCTGGACTGGAATCACGCTGCACGTAATAAGGTAGGGTATGAAGCCTGTTATTTTCCGATTGTGGAACCTAAAGGAAAAGCAGGAGTGCAGATTGTTAGCAGTGGTCCTGACTCTGAATGGGAACAAATTAAAAATGGCTACATTAAACTGATCTCTTCAGCAAACCATACAGTCTTTATTCAGACACCTTATTTTATCCCAGATGCAAGTTTGTTAGACGCTTTGCGAATCGCAGCACTTAGTGGAGTAGACGTGAGGTTAATGATCCCTAATAAACCAGACCATCCATTCGTTTACTGGGCAACTTACTCTTATGTGGGGGAACTCTTGAAAGCTGGAGCTAAAATGTATATCTACCAGAATGGCTTTATTCATGCAAAAACAATTGCTGTTGATGGTGAGATTTCATCAGTTGGGACAGCTAATATCGATGTACGTAGCTTTCGACTTAACTTTGAGGTTAATGCTTTTATTTATGATGAAGACATTTCAAAACAACTTGAAGAGATTTTCATTAACGATATGGATAAAAGTACAGAACTAACGTTAGAAGGGTACCATGAACGATCAATGTGGATTCGATTTAAAGAATCTATTTCAAGGTTACTATCACCAATTTTATAATTTGAGAAAGAGAGTGTAGTCGTTTCTACACTCTCTTTTTTTCGTGATTACTTATGAAACCTATGCTCCTCATCAATCGTCTATATAAGACTTCCAATTGATTACGAGAAAGAAAGTAGAAGTTATTCACTTTTAAGGAAAAAAGTCCTAATAATCCTATGTTATGATAGATGGGAAGATAAGGAAATTGTGTTGGGGGGCACTATATGATTAAAGAAAAAATGAAAAAAACACATGTGCCGTTTCGGTTAAATATTTTATTTCTTTTCGTATTTTTACTATTTTCCGTCTTAATTCTAAGGTTGGGGGTAATACAAATTGTCCAAGGGGAAGATTTTGAAAGGATTTCAGAACAAACTGAGAATGTAACGGCGAAATCATCAGCACCACGAGGGAAGATGTATGACCGGTATGGTCGCGTTCTTGTTGATAACGAGCCAACGTTTACGCTAACGTACATTCGAAATCAAAACACTAAACAGCAAGAGCGTCTTGAAGTAGCGCGCCAATTATCTCACTATATTGAGATGGATACAGACAAGATAACTGAGCGAGATTTAAAGGATTTCTGGATCATTACGAGACCAGATAAAGCGAAAGCGAAATTAACAGAAGAAGAGTGGACAAACCTGACTTCGAAGAAAGCTTATCAACTACAGATTGATCGAATTAAAGAAGAAGACTTAAAGGAAATTACAGATAACAAAGATGAATTAAAAGTGGCAGCGATTAAACGAGAGATGGATACAGGTTATGCACTGTCTTCTCAATCTATTAAAAAAGGGCTGACTCGTAAAGAAATCGCTAAGATTAGTGAGAATCTTGGAGACCTCCCTGGTGTTGATATTGCACCTGATGCCGAGCGAGTCTATCCTTATGACGAAACTATGGAGACTATGTTTGGAAATCTCGGTCAAATTCCTAAGGAATCGTTGAAGTCTTATACCATAAAAGGGTATGAGCAGAATGATTTAGTTGGAATTAGTTATCTTGAGAAACAATATGAAGATCTCTTAAGAGGTCAAAAAGCCTTGAAGAAATATGTGACAGACAAATCAGGTAAACCAATTGGGGAACCAGAGAATATACCAGGTAAACGTGGGAATGATCTTGTTCTGACTGTGGATATTGATTTACAGCAAGAGCTTGAAAAGATTCTTGAAGAAGAATTGAGGAAAGCAAGGTCTCGAGGAAACCCATATGCTGATCGGGCTTATGCTATTGGAATGGATCCTGATACTGGAGAAATCTTAGCATTTGGTGGCACGAAATATAGTTCTAAAGAAAATGATTATATCGAGTATTCTTATGGGACGCTTTCAGAAGCATATGAAATGGGGTCAGTTGTTAAGGGGGCTTCTGTTCTGACAGGATACCAAACAGGTGTAATCGGTCATGGTACGACGCTGTATGATACACCTATTGAGATCCCGAAAACAAAGGCAAAAGCATCCTATAGTAATCTTGGTTATGTTAATGATTTAACTGCTCTAGAGCGTTCTTCAAACGTTTATATGTTCCGAATTGCTATGAAAATCGCGGGATATAATTATACTCCTAACACGGCTGGCATCCCATGGAATCGTGATGCTTATAATCAAGTGCGCTATCATTTTAACCAGTTTGGACTAGGAACAAGAACAGGTATCGATATGCCTATTGAGACGACAGGTATTAATGGAGGTACACAACAACTTGGGAACTTAATGGACTTAATGATTGGTCAATTTGATACGTATACGCCACTTCAAATGGCACAATATATCTCCACCATTGCAAACGGTGGTCAACGTATTCAACCGCATTTCTTAAAAGAAGTTCATGAAGCGTCGCAGGTAAATGGTTTATCTAATATTATTGTAGATCAATTCGAGACGAATGTTTTAAATCATATTCAGATGTCTGAAGGAGATCTGAATCGAGTTCAAAATGGTTTCTGGAGAGTAACGAATGGAAGCAATGGTACTGCAACGAAATACTTTAAAGGAACAGACTTTACACACGCGGGTAAAACAGGAACAGCTGAAGTAGATAAGGGATTTAACTTAACCTTTGTAGGTTATGCTCCTTATGAAGACCCTGAAATAGCTTTAGCTGTTGTCGTTCCTAATTTAAGCAGTGATCGAAATGAATCGGTTAACAAAGACATTGCTCGAAAGTTGTTCAAAGCTTATTTTGATTTAAAAGATGAACCAAAAAGTGCTGCACCAACGGCTAAAGAAGAAAAAAAGGAAGCTTCTTAACATGAAACCATAAGACACAAAGAAACCTCACACTGATCAGTGTGAGGTTTCTTGTGTGCATTTACCAAATTTCAAGTACATCCAGCATAACGAAGAGAATGAGTAGTGGCGCAACGAAACGGATAAGGAAATACCACGTTTCAAACAATCCCTTCTTTAAACTGCTTCCGCGCTTTAATTCTTCATAAAGAGCTGACTTTTTCATTTTACGTGGGACAAACAGTGCAATGAGCAGTGCTCCAATTGGGAGGAGAACATTACTAACTGCATAATCTGCA
The DNA here is from genome assembly GCF_001039475.1 of Guptibacillus hwajinpoensis. Taxonomy (GTDB): domain Bacteria; phylum Bacillota; class Bacilli; order Bacillales; family Guptibacillaceae; genus Guptibacillus; species Guptibacillus hwajinpoensis. Next base: position 160,695 of record NZ_LELK01000001.1, read on the forward strand.
AGATCAAAGATCGTTTTATCAAATAATGTGACGTCGCTTAGCAAGCCGTACGATAGAGCTGATGGAATACCTGCAATAAAAATCGCAAAACCGATAATCCATGCCCACTTCTTGCGCAAATCAAGGTTTCCTTTGGAAATAACGGAAACAATGATTTCAAGCATTGAGAAAGCCGACGTGAGGGCCGCGAACAAGAAAAGCACTAAGAATGCAATGAAAAATAACATTCCGAATGGCAATTGACTGAACACTGTTGGTAGAACGTTAAAGAGAAGGACCGGTCCAGCACCAACCTCAAGATCAAACGCAAACACTGCCGGGAAAATCGCAAGTCCTGCTAACAGTACAATGAATATGTTCATTGCTACGATGGAGAATGCAGAACGCGGTAAACTTTGTGATTTTGGTAGGTATGAACTATACGTAACCATGACAGATACACCAACACTTAATGTAAAGAATGACTGTCCCATTGCTTCAAGAATGGTTTGTGAGGTAACCTTTGAGAAATCAGGTTGTAATAAGAAAGTTATTCCTTCTACAGCGCCATCGAGCGTCACAGCTCGAATAACAAGAATGATAAAAAGAATAAATAGAGCAGGCATCATGATTTTACTAGCTTGTTCAATCCCTTTTTCAACACCTCTGGCAACAACAAGGATGGTTAGGATGATAAATAGGAATTGTGCAAATACGCTAACAAAAGGATTCGATATCGTTGAACCAAAAACTTGTGCGTATTCATCGGAAGAAAGTCCTGTTAATTCACCAGTTACGGCTTTATACAGGTAGGATATAATCCATCCTCCGACAACACTATAGAATGATAGCAAAATAAATGAAGTAATCATTCCCATAATTCCTACACGGTACCATTTGGATTCAGGAGATATAGTTTTGTAAGAATCAACCGCATTGCTTTGAGCGGTTCTACCAATCGAGAATTCAGCAAGGAGTAATGGTAGTCCTAGTATTAAGGTGAAAAGAATAAAAATAAGGAAAAAAGCGCCACCTCCGTTTTGACCGGCGGTGTATGGGAACTTCCAAATTGCCCCGAGTCCAATGGCAGACCCAGCAGCTGCTAGTATAAAGCCTAGCCTTGAGGACCATTGTTCATTTTCGTTCATGCTCATTCTCCTCTCGTTTTATTATTGAATGCTAATCACGTTACTTCCACAAAAAAATCGCCCCTACGTTATCCGTAGGGACGATTGTTATCGCGGTACCACCCTGGTTGTGAGTTTACACTCACCACTTGTTTGTTTAACGATCTTCACCGTCTTTTGCAATGCAAAAGAAGCTCCAGAAATGAAATTCACTTACCTTTTTGTACCGATTCACACCAAACATCGGCTCTCTATAAACAGGGAAAGGGACAGCTACTTATTTTCCTTCAAAGCAGTTCAATTATTATAAGGTTATTCAATTTTTATCATGACCAAGTGATAGTGTCAATAACAATTTAGAATTGGAAATTTTATCATGTTCTTTTAACAAGGTTCTTTTCTGCAAGATTGTAGCTTTTAGAAACATTTTGTATAGAAAACATACTCACATTATTACTCTTCGTCTTTTTTCTCTTCCTCAAAATGAGCATCTACTGGACCTTGCTGCTCTTCTTCTTTTTTCTTTCTACGACGGAGGGTTTGGAGGATTTTCTTATAGTTTAATGAGAAAGTCTTTGGCTCATAATGTTCTGATGCTTTAATATCCTCTGTTGAAGCCCGCATAAATGACCAGCCTAACATAATCATGATAAAGAGCAGCGGAAACCCTCCGACGATACTTGCGGTCTGTAGTGTACTGAGACCTCCAACGAACATTAGCACAAGTGGCATTAAACATAGTGCGAAAGCCCAAAAAAGTCGGTTCCAACGTAGCGGCTCATCATCTACTTCTTTTTGTACGACTGAAGCAAGGATATAGGAACTTGAATCAAAAGTAGTAGCAAGGAAGATGATCGCTAGAATAACAAAGATAAAGATCATGACCCATGAGAGTGGAAGTTGTCCAATGATTTCAATAATCGCTCTCGGTGCACCTTGATCATTTAAAACACTAACAACATCAAACTTACCAGTTAATTGCATGTGAAGTCCGTAGTTACCCAGGATTCCAAAAAACAGGATGCTTCCAAATGTTCCGTATCCGATAGTTCCAAGAATCATTTGCTTAATAGAGCGACCTCGTGAGATTTTAGCAACGAATAATCCGACGAAAGGCGCATATACGAGCCACCAGGCCCAATAGAAAACAGTCCAGCTTTCTGGAAAGTTTGTTTTTTCATAAGGACCAAGCGTATTAAATGGTTCAGTCCATGTGCTCATATGGAAGAAATTATCAAGTAAGAAACCAACGCTGTTCGTTGTTGTTTCCACAAGAAAACGAGTAGGTCCAAAAATTAAGACAAAGAGAAGAAGGAGGATCGAAAGGATTAGGTTAACATCAGATAGCACTTTAATTCCTTTTCTTAACCCAGAATAAGCACTGACTGCAAATATAGCGGTCACGAGAATTAGAATCATTGTTTTAAGTACCATTGTAACTGGGATGCCTGTTAACGCGTTGATTCCTTCTGCAATCATTGGCGTTCCAAGTGCTAGCGTAGTGCCTGCTCCGCCAAGTAGTCCGAACATAAATAGTACGTCAATAATTGTTCCTAGTGGTCCATCTGCTAACTTTCCAATCAATGGCCTAGTAGCTTCACTTATTTTTAATACCGGTTTTTTGCGTACATAATAGAAATACGCCATTGGCAATGCTGGCAGTGTATAAATTGCCCAGGCAATAGGTCCCCAATGAAAAATTCCGTATGTACTTGCCCATAGAATAGCTTCCTTAGTCCCAGGTTCAACACCGAATGGAGGACCCTGATAATAGTAAGCCCATTCAATCGTTCCCCAGTATAAGATGCTAGATCCAATCCCAGCACAGAAAAGCATTCCTGCCCATGAGAAGTTGTTGAATTCAGGGCGCTCATCTTCTTCACCAAGCTTTACGCGTCCATTATCACTAAAAGCAACATAAATCAGAAAGAAAAAGATGCCGAGTCCAACAATTAAATAAAGAACGCCAAATTGAGTTGTCATAAATTCATTTGCTTTATCCACAAATTCTTTTCCGCTTTCAGGGAAGAGAACGAGTGGAAGCGTAACAAGAAGCAGCAAGCTTAGAGCGCCTATAAATGTAGGCCAATCAATCAACCGTTTATTCATCACTAACAAACTCCTTTGCAATAGCATACTGATCCTAGTTTCCAGCAAAAAAAGCTTTTTATACAGCAAAGGAAAGTGAAGAGGAATTCTCCTTAAACACCTAACCGTTTGTTATAGTAGAAATAACAAATAATAGAGGATGAGAACAGTGGAAAGGTTTACAGAGCGAGTCATTCATATCATTCAACGAATTCCATCAGGAAAAGTGATGGCCTATGGTCAGATTGCCAAATGTGCAGGAAGTCCACGCGGAGCGAGACAAGTTGTTCGAATCCTGCATTCTATGAGTACAAACTACCAGTTGCCCTGGCATCGCGTCATCAATTCGAAGGGTGAAATTGGAATCAAGAGTGAAGAAGGTTTTATTAACCAAAAAATGATGCTTGAGGAAGAGGGGATCAAATTCAGTGCAACAAATAGGATTGATCTAGACAAATATCGTTTCAATCCAGATGATAGAGAAATAGCTGAACAAGAGTAATCAAAAAGGCGATCTTATATTCAAATATTCTTCTGATAATTTTTCTCCATCCGTCCTTTCCAAAAGGCTTAGTTGTTTAGCGGTCTTTTTAGGGAGAATTCCGGCTACAATTGGTTGGACTAAATGGAGTGAATAAGCAGGTCATTAGAAGGGTGTAAAAAGGTCCATACCGATGTAGGTATGGACCTTTGAATTATTTACTATTATCTATGCAAGAAACTAATCGCTTTTCAATATCTGTTCCAATGTCATTCAACTGATCATCACCTGTTAACCCTAATAAGGTTGTTGGCTTAGGCATACCAATCTTCGTTTGTCCTTCGTCATCGAAAACGACGATTTTGCATGGAAGAAAGTAACCTACTAATTTGTCTTCGCTCAATACGCGTTCTGCTTCTTTAGGGTTGCATACTTCAAGAACACGATAAGGTGTGTTGAAGTCCATACCCTTTTCCTGAAGTTTACTAGTAAGGTCGAAATCCCATAAGACCCCAAATTTCTCTTCTTGTAATGATTCGCTTAAATCTGTAACAGCTTGATCAACTGTTTTTGATGTTTCAACTGTGTAGTGAAAACTCATGTTTAACATCTCCCTTAATACAAATTAATATCTTCCCATCCTTTGTATACCCTAGAGAGTATGTTTTAAACGGATTATTAACAAAACGATCAAAACAGCAAGGTATTATTTCGTCATTTTAAACGCAGCATTAAGTTGACCTCGAATCATTTCATCGCGAATTTTATCTTTGTCTTTTTGTTTTTCTTTCTTATAAATCTTCTTGATTTCAAACGTTTGCATGCCATCTTCAATCTGGTTAGCGATATCCATTAATTTCTCTACATCCGTAAACGAGAATTTTCGAGTACCTCCGCCTGATCGCTCAGGTAAAATGAGGCCTCTTTCTTCGTAGTAGCGAATTTTTCTAAGAGATAGTCCGGTTAACTCACTGACAGATCCGATTGGTAAAACTTTTTTATCTTTATAAGACATCTGCAGTCACTCCCTGTGAACATTTTCATAATGCAGCTACCGCTACATATACTATTGAAGTCTTTACGAAACTGGCAATCTGGTATCATTATAGCATAACGAATAAAGGTAGATAACTAGTTTGTTAGAATATCTAACATATGATATGTAGATAGTAATTAATTCGTGTGAGGAAAGGTGACAAGGTGGTTGAGGTTTTCTTAATAGGGTGTCAGAATGAAAATGTGCAAACGGTTGTATAAGATGACAAGGAGGATGTTATCATGACTTATAAAGAAACCGTTTTGATCACACGAAAAGTGACGATGTCTTTTATTATGGACTTTGTAACGAGTGCGAACCTTTTCAGCAGTTACATTATCATCGAAGTTGATGGAAAGAAACTTAATGCGAAAAGCCTGTTAAGCATGGGGAGATTGAATGGACATTTTGGGCCAATGACGATTATTGCAACTGGACTTGATAGTGAAGAGGTTCTAGAGCAACTTAAAAAACATTGTATGGTTGTACAGAGAAGAAGCGTTTAATAGATAGAGATTAGTGGGGGTCTTTTTTTTTATGGCATTTTGTAAGCGTTCTATAAGAAGAGAAATCCGCCGCTTCAGACGGCGGTTTAACTCCTATAGATGTGATTGTCGTTCTAGGATTTTCCCTAATTCCTCAGATCGTTTTCCAGCTTCTGTAATACATTCAGTTATAGCTTCTTCATACTTGTATTTCTCCAGAACGGTTAAACCAGCCTGAGTTGTTCCGCCTGGGCTTGTGACTCTTTCTCTAAGATGAGTTGCATGATTGTTCGTCTCACTAAGCATTTTAGCAGCTCCTGTGATCGTTTGAATGATTAAATGACGCGCAGTCTCCTGATCAATTCCGTTTAGAATAGCTGCTTTCTCCATGCATTCCACCATGTAATAGAAATAAGCTGGTCCACTCCCAGATAATCCTGTAATAGCATTTAATTTCTCTTCTCTTACTTGAACAACCGTTCCAATTGTTTCAAAAAGCTGTTGAGTAAATGAAGAATGCTCCTGATTTGCATATTTCCCTCTAGCGATTGCCGTCGCTGAATAGCCAATTGCTGCAGATGTATTCGGCATTGCGCGAAGGATAGGGATATTTGGTTGAATCGATTCTTCGATATAGGACGTGGTGATTCCAGCAAGGACGGATATGATAACGTGCTGATCAGTTAAAAAAGGTTCCATGCTTTCCAATGCATATGCCGCATCAACTGGTTTCATTGCAAGAACGATAACATCGGAATGTTTGAGAAGCGTTTCTACATCCTGTAACGTTCTAACGCCGTATTTCTCTTCAAGCTCTGCAAGTCGGTCTGAATTAGATCGGTTCATGATGAAGAGTCGATCACGATCAATGAATTCTTTCGTAATCATTCCTTGAATCATCGCTTCCGTCATTGCTCCAGCACCGAGAAATCCGATGTTTTTCATTTCCACTTTTTCCATCCTTTCCATATAAAACGCCCACTCATCCTTATTAAAAGGACGAATGGGCGTAATCCGTGGTACCACCTTTTTTCGATATCATTAGATATCCTCAAACTCCCTATAACGTGGGAAGCGGCTGTGTTTCCACAGCAGGCTAGCGAAGTAGGTTCAAAGCTTGCAACGTTAAGGAATTTTTCAGCCGGGGAATTCCTCTCTCTGGAACATGCGATTGCTTTTACTAATCCCGCTCAAAGCCAAGACGATCATTCTAATTCTACATAGTATGCTACGGAACTTAATAAATGTCAATCGTAATTATTAGAAAATTTTGAAGAAAACTATCTTACTATAATGACAAATTGAGGGAAGAGCGATAGAATGAAAGGTAAAGAACGTAAAGTAGAGGTGGCGGATGAATTGAATCTTATAAAGACTAATGAAGTGCTTCCAATTACGGTACCAACGCCGTTTGCTGTTGGTCCTGTCAATTGTTTTGTAATTAGAGGAGAAGCTCTTACGCTTGTTGATACTGGGCCTCGTACACCAGAGGCGAAGGAAGCGCTCGTTACACAACTTCAAAACTACAATTTAACATTAGAAGATATTGATCAGGTTGTACTGACGCATCATCATCCGGACCATATCGGCTTTGTAGGCATGTTAATGGATCAAGGGAAACGAGTGTTAGGGCATTGGAAGAATGACAGATGGCTACAAATGAGTGATTCGTTTTTGAAGGAACATGAAACATTCATGACTAGTATTTACCGTGAAGCTGGCGTTAGCGAACAATATTACAATCATGTTCAAGATACAAGGGGCTATCTTGCTTTTACGGATCGTGCGAAATGTGATGTGCACCTTGCGGAGGGAGATGAGATTCCTGGATGTCCCGGATGGTTTGTTATGGAAACACCCGGTCATGCTCAAAGTCACATTTCTCTTCTACATGAACAAAGTCGAACGCTAATAGCTGGGGATCATTTAATTAAGAAGATCTCTTCTAATCCTCTACTTGAACCACCATATATTAAAGGAACAGAGCGTCCTAAACCTCTTCTCCAACAACGACATTCGTACCAAAAAACGTTAGATGCTCACCTTTCATATGTATACACAGGGCATGGCGAGCCAATTCTTAACCCGGACGAATTGATAAAGGAACGTTTCCTAAAGCAGGAGGAGCGGTCTGATAAAGTAGCTTCTTTTCTAAAAAATGAACAGCTAACAGCTTTTCAGGTTTGTCAGAAGCTATTCCCTGGCATTTATAAAAAGCAAGTTGGCTTGACCATGTCAGAAACTATTGGTCATTTAGACTATCTTGAATCTGAAAACATGGTTAACAAAATGAAAAGTGAGGAAAAGATGCTATATACGTATCGAACATAAGGGGAGAAACAGATGAAGAAAAGTTTAAAAAACAAAGTAGTTCTAATTACAGGTGCTTCTAGTGGGATTGGACGACAGTTAGCAATTGATTTAGCTAAACAGGGTGCAAAGCTGATCCTTGTTTCTCGTTCTGAAGTGAAGCTAATGGAAGTCAAAAAGCAAATTGAATTAAGTGGCGGCTATCCTCCTGCTGTTTGGACGATGGATGTAGGCGATGGAGAGCGAGTCGATGACCTTCTCCCTAAATTACTTGGTGAGATGCCAGCAGTTGACATCTTAATTAACAATGCTGGATTTGGGAAATTTGATTCGTTTGTTGATGCGGATATGAAAGAAATTGAAGCGATGTTTGACGTGAATGTGATTGGATTAATGCGATTCACTTCCCATGTCCTTCCTAGCATGATTGATGCTGGTAAAGGACACATTGTTAACATTGCTTCACAGGCAGGGAAGCTTGCTACACCGAAATCTTCAGGTTACTCTGCCTCTAAGCATGCAGTCCTTGGCTTCTCAAACAGCTTACGACTGGAAATGAAGGAACACGGTATTTTCGTAACAACCGTTAATCCAGGACCGATCAAAACAAATTTCTTTGATATTGCCGATTCCAGTGGAACTTACACAAAAAATGTAGAGAAAATGATGCTTTCACCGGAAAAAGTATCAGATGAAATTATCTCTGCAATCGAAAAAGGAAAACGTGAAGTGAACTTGCCTGGTTGGATGAATGCAGGAGCTAAACTTTATCATACAGCTCCAGGTCTAGTGGAAAAAGCGTCTGGTAAGTTTTTTAATCAAAAGTAAGGTGAAAGGGCATCGAGTGATGCTCTTTTTTTATTGGATCTTTTCGTATACATTTTGCTATAAGAGTAGGTTAATTTTCGCTCCTACCCGCTTTCCGCGGGGCGGGACACTTGAGCCTCCTCGTCGCTAACGCTCCTGTGGGGGTCTTATCTGTCCCGCTAGTCCCGCAGGAGTCGATCATCCTTCCGCTCCAATTAGCTAAGTGTGGTTTTTTTAAAATCTTTTAATAGCAACAATAATTAGAAAAGATCCTTTTTTGTTTTCTAAAGGATAATAAATGTCTGTTATGGAAGAGAAGTTCTACTGCAAGATTCAAAGGTAAGGTCAACTTATCTAAAGGAGTGAATGCTCATGAAAATTCGTAAAGCGACTGAAGAAGATTTGAGTGCGATTGTTCGACTACTTGCAGAGGATGAAATAGGGTCAAAGCGCGAGGAGTATAGAGATCCTTTACCACTAGAGTATGTTGAAGCCTTCGCTGCAATAGAAGCGCAAGTTGGAAATAAACTAATCGTAGCAAGCAACGATCAACAAGTCATTGGGTGTCTTCAATTAACAATCATTCCTGGTCTAGCTAGGCGAGGGATGAAGCGCGCACAAATAGAAGCAGTACGAGTTCAAGAGAATTATCGCGGGAAAGGAGTAGGTGAGGAACTTTTTAAGGAAGCGATCGAAATCGCAAAGTCAGAGCAGTGTGGTCTTGTCCAATTAACAACTGATAAGCAGCGAGGGCATGCTCATCAGTTTTATGAGCGGTTGGGTTTTGTCGCTAGTCATGAAGGGATGAAGCTCGTTTTTTGAATTCGTCTTTCTTTATGAATCTCTCGATCTGTTAACTTAAAATGGTAAACTGAGAAGGCGTCATTTAATTGTAGGGGGAGGAACAAGATGAATAGAAAGCCTATATATGTAGAAATACCAATAGAAGCTGAGATGGAGGACCTTTGGAAGGCTTCCCAGACACCTCAATTGCATGAACAGTGGGATGTTCGTTTTTCTTCTATTACTTATTTACCTAAACGAGATGAACGTGATCCTCAGGATTTTTCATATAAGACGAAACTTGGTTTTGGTAAATCGATCGAAGGATGGGGAAGAAGCGTTGGAACGTTTAATGGGAAAGACGGCTCAAGAACATCTTCGTTACACTTTGGGACAGATCAAGCGATTTCAATTATCTCAGAAGGTAAAGGGTATTGGAAATACATAAAAAATGAAGATTCAACTATAACTTTTTTAACACAATATGATTATAAAACGCGTTTTGGGAAGTTTGGTACATTAGTAGATACGTATTTTTTCAGACCGCTTATTGGTTGGGGTACGGCATTAAGCTTTGATGTGCTAAAGCGCTGGTTGGAAAAAGGAGAAGCGCCTCGTTCTCAGTACAGTCGGCTTTTGAGTAATTGGATGCTTACACTACTGTTCTTTTTTGTATGGGTGTACCATGGCCTTGTTCCGAAAGTGGTAAGTATGCACCCGGAGGAAGTAGCAATGGCAGCTAGCTTGCTTCCGCCAAATTTAGAAGCTTCATCTGTTGTTTATGCGATCGGAATGAGTGAAATTCTATTTGGTTGCTTATGGTTGTTCTTTCCGAAGCGAGAGTGGTTATTCCGCCTTCAAATACTAGCGTTTCCAATCCTAACGATCTCCGCTATCATAGCGGACCCAAGTACGCTAACACATCCTTTTAGTCCACTAACATTTAATAGTAGTTTACTAGTGCTTTCAGTTATCGGTTTGATGATGAGCCGTGATGTGCCATCAGCTAGAAGTTGTAAGAGAAAGAGATAAGGAGTGTTGGTATGTCAATTTACAAGAAAGCAATAGGCAAACAATTTCAACATCTGCATCCGATGCTTCAGAAACGATATGAGATTTCTAGCTTGAACTCTTTTCAAGGGTCAGGTGTAATGGAGAAATTAAGCGGAGGGCCTGTTTGGTTGTATCCATTTTTCTTTCTAGGCACAAAGTGGAAATTGCTTTTCCCTGAATCCGGAGAGAACATTACGTTTGTGATCAAAAATACGCCTAGAAAAGGAAAGAATGGTGAAGAACAGATACATTGGGAGCGAATCTTTTATTTTGATAAAAAGAAGCGGTATTTTAATGCCTTGATGAGTCTTGACGAGGAACGATCTATTATAAAGGACTATCTTGGGGAACCAGCGTTAATGTACTCTGATTTAGCTTTTAATGTAAATGACGCTTCTGGTAGTATAACGATTCAATCGCAAGATCAACGGCTTGTACTTGGAAGGTGGGAGATTCCATTGCCGCGAATCTTTCAGGGTTTAGCTACCGTAACAGAAAGCTACTTAGAAAAAGAAAAAGCTTTTCACATTAAGGTCAAAGTGGAAAACCCTATCATTGGTAGTCTTTTTTCGTATGAAGGAGTGTTTAGGGACGATGCGTCAGACAAAGAAAGCATTTCCTATTAGTCAGATAAGAGGCAAGCGAGTTGTTGGTGAAAACGTTCTTAAGAAACGATTGGAACAGAACGCGACATATAGTGGGTTAGTTGATGATATGGCGATGTATGAAAAAGATCTTAATTTAAATACTCTCTCACCAACCATTAGACACTTTTATGAATATACGAATGAATATCATTTGCTTGCAAGCGTCAACTGGCATAGCTGGTTTAAGCCTTTTGCGGCAGTATATCGGCTTATTAGTCGTAAAATACTTCAAATCAATTTACCTCTTTCAAATAAAGAAGTTGAAATGACAGGCGATATCCTTTCAGTTAAAGACGAAGTTGATGGCAGACGAGACACGAGAGCGTGGATTCGAAAAGTAAACGGTGAAGTTTGTTTCGTTGCTTTGTACTCTTCGCATCAAACAAAAGGGCGAACCTATATGAACATAGGACTGCCTTTGCCTGGATCAATAATGACAGGTATTCTTGAACTCAATCAATATGGAAGTAGCCTTGGGTTATCCAGTAGTAAGAAAAAAGACGTAGAAGCAGATTCTGGAACCTATTTATCTACGAAAAGAAATCGATATAAACTTCCGATTGAGGAAGAATTCTTAGTTGAAGAACTAGCATCTGGGGGTTTGAAGGCGGTTCATGATATGAGGATTTTTTCTCTCCCATTTTTGACTATACATTACGCGATCTATCATGAAAGCAACAGCCCTAAAAATAATAAAATGCTCTAGCAAGACTACTGAATACAACATAACAAGCTTTTCTGTTCTGCTTTCTTATTTATTAAAAGCTATGAGCGGGAAAGCTTATTTTAATCTGCTGTATTATACAGCTCCGCCCCCACCAGCTGCTGCGGCAGTCTTCTCGAATGCATTTACGCCCATAATGACTGCAATTAGTTCTTCAGTTTGAACATCATCTGATGAGTTGTGAAGCTCAAATGCAGTAGTTTGAAAGAAGGCATTTACTTTTCGGAAAGTTGCTACCTCAATCCCATTTTCATCGACCATACGATACTCTTTGGAAAAAGCAGGAGATTCAATTTCTATGACTTTTCCTTTTGTGAAGTATTTGTACTGTTTTGAAAAGAAGGAAAAAGATGTTTTTACCACACCTAATTGATCACCATCTCCATTTAAGACGACCCACTTGTTGGATAAGAAAGTGAAGCTCCCTCCAACAACAACTTCCCCCTGCTTGTTCTCAACTTCCACTTTGGGAGAAAAAACGCTTTTAAGGTTAAGAGAACCTATTTTCTCTTGATCCTCGTTAACAATCTCTGTTCTTCCTGAAGAAAAAAACTTATCTGAAAAATAAATACGTTCGCTCAAATGTTATCACTCCTTTTATAAAAGTACGTTAATAAAGTGATTTGGTTTCATAAGAAATCATTCTTTATTGAAGGTGACGCTATATCTAGAATCTTCTATAATTATGATAACGTGTTAGTATATGGTAAATCAGAGTAGTAAGCTGCTAAAGATTAAGAGGAGGATATGAAGGATGGAAGATGAACAGATAAGAATCTATGACCACAACAGGAAATCAATTGGTGTCACAACGCGAAAGGAAGTCCATTCAGTAGGTTATTGGCATGAGGTTTTTCAGTGCTGGTTTGTTAGGCGTGAGAACGGAATCGATTATCTTTACTTCCAACTTCGTAGTGATGTGAAGAAAGATTACCCGGGACTTTTGGATATTACAGCTGCAGGTCATCTTTCAGCGGATGAGTCAGTGGAAGATGGTGTAAGAGAAATTGAAGAAGAATTAGGGATCAAGATAGAGTATAAAGAGTTAATACCACTAAGCATAATCCAAGCAAGTATCAAGAGAGAGAGCATGATTGACAATGAAATAGCCAATGTCTTTTTGTATAAAAATGATAAACCGTTTGATGCATTCAATCTTCAAAAAGAAGAAGTGGCTGGACTTGTCCGAGCTGACCTTAATGACGTGTATGATCTTTGGATAGGAAAGAGAGAGGCTGTTAACGTTCAAGGATTCAAAATAACTAACAATGGAGAAAAAGTAGAAATGAATGAAACAGTACATAAAAATCACTTTGTTCCACACGAAGATTCTTATTTTAGAACGGTTTTTAAGGAAATTAAACAGCAGCTTTCTTTATGAGATATTAGGAATGATTGTTGGTAATTTGGAGAAATGGCTTATTCCGTTATAGGGCAGGATTGTGGAAGACTTGAAGTCGAGATATTGTATGACTAGGGAGCTCCGACAAAATCAGCAAAAAGTTATGGGTTTAGCAAAATCGTATCTTTTATCAAAGTCCGACTAGTTCATCTCCCCCAAGTAAAAAGTATTTCTAATCTTTATGTGTCAGATTTAATGAGGAAATTTCCAAGTTTAAACTTACCGTTTTTCTAAACTTCTTCATCCTTGGTTTATGGTGCTAGTCCATACATCTTATTGTTTCTAGTATCATTTGTACAGACATCTCCAAACTTACATTGTCAACCTCGTTCTTTTTATTTTGATCTATAAGTTTACATTTAAGGATAAATGTTTTACTAATTTTTTTGAAAACCTCTAAATTACCAGAAATTTGGTATTATTAATATAAATAAATTTTTAGAGGAGAAAAAATGACTATTTTAAAAAACAGTGGTAAAAAGCGAAAAATTACTTCCTGTAAAGGTTATGGTCCTAAAGAGGGAAAATGTAAGAATAAAACAGTCAATCCTGATAAAAGTCCTTATTGTAAAAACTGTGCTGGATCAAGTTTTGAACGCCAGATAGGACGCTTATTTGAAATTCAAGGATACAATGTCACATATAATATTAAAGTCAATAGCACTCAAAATGATTTGTTTGCTCAGTTAAAGTATGGTGTTCTAAACACTGGTATTCTAGTTGAATGTAAATGGAAATTTGATGAAAACGACACAGTGAATGGACAAGATGTACGAAAGCTTTATGGTTCATGGGATATTTACAATAACAATAACACTGGAATAAAAAGAGCTGAGAAAGCTTTCCTTATTACAAATGCAAAGTTTGCCCCAGAAGCAAAAGAAGTTGCAAAAGGGTTAAATATTGAGTTGTACACTGAATTTGAACTAATTAAAAATCTATTGAACTTCGAACCATATCTAAATCAGCTTGTAAGTGAGTTCGAAAGAAGTCATCTAAAAGATCATTATATAGAAGTTGAATCAGTGGATGGTTACCCTCTTTCAGAAGAAGTAGAACTTTTTATTAATGATATGGATAATGAAGCAATTGTTATATTAGGTGATTATGGAACTGGAAAAACCTCTTTTTGCTATAAATACTGTTCAGACTCAGCAAAAAAAATTTTAAACGGGGAAGATGCGCCGCTACCAATACTTATTCAATTAAGAGATTACACTAAAGCAGTTGATATGGAACAATTAATTACTAACTTCCTTGTAAACAAATGCCAAATACCAAATGGGAATTTGAATACGTTTTTGCAAATGCTAGAGTATGGATACATTGTATTAATTTTTGATGGATTTGATGAAATTGCTAGAAGAGTTGATTATGCAACAAAGTATAAAGTTTTTACTGAAATATGCAAGTTTGCTTCTGAAAGTTCAAAAGTTATAGTAACTTGTCGTCCAAATTTCTTTAATCATAAAGATGAATTTAAAGAAATTTTCAAAGATTCCCCCCTTTACTTTGAGCCAAATTTAAAAACAGTTGAATTTACCGAAATTAGAATAGGAGATTTAACTAAAGAGCAAATTGAAAATTATATTCTTAGCTATTCAAAAAAGATAACCTCACAAGGATTTGAAGTAAACGATTTTATTAATACTATAGAAGAAATACATGACTTATCAGATTTAATAAAACGTCCAGTACTTTTGAATGTAATTGTTGAAACGGTTCCAAAACTCCTCTTAGAAAAACAAAAAACTAAAATTAACGCAGCGAGCTTATACGAAAAATACACTAACTTCTGGATAAAAAGAGAAGATCAAAAAGGTAAAACTTTAATTAAGTCGGAACAAAAGATGCTTTTTTCTCAAGAGTTAGCTTGGAAAATGTATAATAACAACGTTTTAAGCATTAACTACAAAGACTTACCGGCTGAAATTAAAGAATATTTCGATATAAATTCTGTAGATGATATAGACCATTTTTCCCATGATATTAAAACTTGCTCATTTTTGAATAATGACGAAGAAGGTAATTTTAAGTTCATTCATAAGTCCTTTATGGAATACTTTGCGGCTGTTTATATAGTTGAAAATCTAAAAGAAATAAAAGTTGCAACTTTAGATAAACTTTTAGGAAATAGCTTAATTTCTATGGAAGTAGGATTTTTCATTAGGGATTTGATTAAAAATAATAAAATAGATAAAGGTAAAATAATAAAATTCAATAAATCCAAACTAGATAAATTTAATGATACAACCATTAAAAACTTAATATCATTACTTTCAAAAACAGGCTATGATGTTTCAAGCTTATTGACTTCCGTATCAATGATTGGAGGTACTGATTTAAGTTATTGTAATTTCGAAAATCTTACATTTAATAACCAATCATTACTTGGAGTTCATTTCCATAGTGCTACACTTAAAAAAGTAAGTTTTATTAATTGTCAACTCACAGATAATATATTTAAAAATGCTAATTTAATAGATGTGAAATTTGAAGGATGTGACTTGGAAATGTCTGACTTCTCTAAAGCCAAAATTAAGGGAAGTACTTTTGTAAGTTCGAACTTAGCGCTTTCCAAGTTTTACGAAACAAAGATTGAAAATTCCGACTTTGATTCAGCTGATATGACAGAAATTGAAGGAAATAAATCAACACAATTTCTTAAATGTGAAAACTTAGAAAATACAATTGGATTTCCATATACTCTGGTAAAAAACATTTATAAGTAGAGTTTTCCTTTAACAAATTCTAATAACTGAATTAACGTCGAATAAAGAAATTTATTTAGTTTCCTTATAGTGAATTTACCATTTATTAACGAGGAAATACTGGAATAAAAGAAGATCAAAGCCAATCATGTTTTAGTATTTAACCTTTAGTATATCGAGCAAAAGACAAGCTTTTTTATTGGATACTATTGCTAATATATTTATATACATGGTTGCTTATTCAAACAGAGAGCACTTTAGAAGGAATAATAGTAATTAAATGTTTTGGATTTTTCTATTACGATGAAGATGTCTTTAATAGTCCTAGTGAGGAGTGCTTAATTATATGGATTGGAAAAATAATGATGGGTGGAAAAAAGTGTTCCCTAAAGAAAGAATATTCCTTATGAAGCATCATAATTGGGCATTTATTGCATGGGACTTAGCACTTGATAAAGGGTGGGTAAATAAAAATGCAACATTATTTCATATTGATCAACATCTAGATGCTGCAATAGATGGAGCACAGGTACCTGGCCTATTAAAGGCTACAGGTTTAAAGGAACTTTCCGACCTAACAGCTAGTACATTAGGTAATGATAGAATTGTAGGAATTGATAATTTTATTTGGGCGGGGGTTGCTAGAGAGACGATTCAAAGGATTTTATATGTGTCACCTGAAGAAAATGAGGATTTGTTCAATCAGGAACTGCACTTGCAAGAATTAAAAGATTGCTTACTAGAAGAAAGAATAGAGCAACATTGGGGGATGCAGTGGGAATCTATTGAAATGTTAGAGTTTGCAAAGAAAAGAAACCTTCTAAATATATTTACTAAGGACAATTCATTAATACTTGATTTAGACTTAGATTATTTTGCTTTTGGAAGCCAAAATGAGTCAGGGCATACTATTTATAAACTTAAAAATAGAGAAGAAATTCAGACAGACTTACGTTGTTTAAAAAACCTTTACTCTTGGGATGCAATAACAATAGCTATCTCGCCAGAAGATTGGTACATTGGCGGACAAGATAATGCTGAATATGTATTGAATCTTTTTTTAGAAGAATTTCATCTAGATCTTACAGAGGCAAGAGATTGGTCCGTTTTAAAAAATTAATGTAAGTTATCTTGATTACGTGTCTTCAACTAAATCGGAGCGATAGAACTTCCTAAGCTCCCTTGTTTATTGAAAGAAGGAGAGAAAATGAATACTGAGTTAAAGAGGTTAAACTCAACTAATATAGAAGAATCCACAAAGCTATATATTGACGTTTTTAATGGAGAACCTTGGTATGATGGATGGGAATTAGAAGATGCGAGAGAACGCTTAGAGGATATATTTAATATTCCTAATTTCATAGGCATTGGAATATACGATGATAAAGAAGAGTTAATTGGATTTTTGTTAGGATATACTGAAAAGTGGTTAAGCAGCAATCATTTTTATCTTAACGAAATGTGTGTGAAAACTGATCTTCAAAGTAAGGGAATAGGTTCTAAATTATTGAAAGAATTGGAGAATATATACGAGGAAAAGAACATAAGTCGTATATATCTTCTAACTGCGAGAGCAGGACAGGCAGAAGCTTTTTACAAGAGAAGTAACTTTTATGTTAGCCCCAAGATGATAATGATGTCTAAAAGATTAGACTTTAGCTAAGGATTATATATACCTTAAAATCAAGTCTTCAACTATCTCGGGTCGATAGCGAAAAGTCCTCTTTTGGTATCGTATATTGTAACGGTAAGTCGAAGAATACCATTTTGCCAGATTATAGGGCGGCAATATTGCTCATCACCAGTGGGGAATGTGAAAAGTGTGAAGTTTGACAAGGAGGAAGGGTTTTCAATGATAGAAAAAACTATTATAGCTGATCCTAGCTTTTTAGGAGCTTTAATTGGTGCAATTATAACAGGTTTGATAGCAATACTAGTTATGTGGAGACAAATAGTTTATGACAAAAAGAAAAAGTACAAAGAAGACAATAGAAATTTTGTTAAGGTATTAACATTGATTGAAAGCGAAGGAGAACGCTTTTATTCGTTAGGTAAGATGATTGTGGAATTTGACTACGACGAAAACCATATGACACTTGAATCGTTAGAAAGAATGGAGAAAGTCAGAAAGAACATTAGCAGGGTGGATCACAATCATGTCCCCCAAAAATATTACGCAGACTTTATTAATTTCCAAAGTACTTTAGAGGCTCTTTTAAAAAACATTAAAGCCGGGATAAACAAAGAGCATGGAAGTGAAGGGAATTACGAGATGTTAAAGGGTTTTAAAAACGATATTGATAGTTTTGTTACAACTAAACAAGAACTTCTAAAGAAATATAAATTCTAAAAGCCTATTGGAGAACTGAGATCGAATGTTAGAACACTGGTTTAACCCTTTTTTAAAATGAAGAGAAGTGAGTTCATTAAAAGTACAACGAGTATGCCTTATATAGTTCGAGATAGAGTCTTCAACAAACTCGGAGCAATTGTTTAATAGAGCATTAGTCCTTTATTACATAAATACAAGAATATCGTGGCATTTAGATATCTAACTAATGGAGCAGAATAGTGGAAGCAATTCATTGGCGTTACGGGGAGGAAAAAATGGTTGTACGGCGAAAAAAATCGCTTATCACTTTAGCGATCTTAATATTACTTGTATCTTATTACTTTTCGCAGCTTAATTGGATTTCGATATCAAAGGAATTTGTTTCTTTGGAAGATTTGCCAGAGGAATTTGATGGTTTTAAAATCGTGCAATTAGCAGATTTGCACAACAAAGAATTTGGAGAAGGAAACAAGAGACTGGTTGATAAAATTAATGGACTGGAGCCAGATATTATTGTTATAACTGGTGATATGTTAAATAATTCCCAAGAAATACCGAATAACGGAGAAGTTCTGGTAGAGTTACTTGAAAATCTAAGCAATGATTATCCGATATATTATGTTACTGGTGAACACGAAGAAGGTATGTATTACGAAGATAGAAATAAGTATCAAAACAAAGGTACTAAAGAAGAATATGAAGAAAGATTAAGGGAACTGGGGATTACCGTTTTAAATGATGAAAAAGCAACAATCACAGAACAAGATTCAAAAATTAACTTGTATGGGTTGAAAGAACATTTGTCAGGAGAAATGCGTATCGAACATCGCTTAGGGAAAACGAGTGACGACAAAGTGGATATTTTACTTTCGCATAGACCTTTTTATTTTGATGAATACGTTGATTGGGGAGCTGATTTAGTCTTTTCTGGGGATACTCACGGAGGGATGATACATCTACCATTTATTGGAGGGGTTGTATCAACGGAAGAACTGTTTCCAGAATATGATGGTGGTTTGTATCATAAAGAAAGCTCCTTAATGGTTGTAAGTAGAGGGTTGGGTAACAATCCAGTTCCTCTTAGAGTGAACAATCGACCAGAATTAGTTGAAATCGTATTAAAAAGTAAATAAGTAGTTACTTCTAATTAAAGTAATGGGGCTAAAGTAAAAAGACTATCCAAGATATATCTCGAACTCGAGTATTAAACAAACTCGGAGCAAATCATTAATAATTAGATATAAGAACTTATTTAAGGGGGGATTGTATGGATGTACTGATGTATTTATTTCTTGCTGCATTGTTAATCCCAGCAAATATATTCATGATTAAATGGCACAGAAGTGGGAGTCTTCCCCTCTGGGCTTCTGGTATTTTATTAGCAATTCTTGGCGTTGGACTTGGATTTGTTGTTGGTGGAATCCTAGTAGGGCCTGGTAATGCCGGCCAAGGTGGAAGCCTAATGGCAGCTTTTGTAGGTCTTATTACAGTAGCTAATGGATTAATACATTTCCTCATAGGACTTATAATAGTGATCGGAAAACTATTTACTAAAAAGAATACCCAAGTATAAGAAGAACCCAAGTCATACATAAACGTTCTTCTATTATTTCGGAGCAAGAATTGAATATTGAGAGGATTGCCCATAATTCGATTTAAGGAGGACAAATGGTCATTAGATTTATAAGAGTTATAAGTGTTTTTTTCGTTCTTTACTTCGTATCAGCTTGGGTTTTACATATTATAGTAGAGAATGCACCTGATGCCTTACCATTGTTTTTTGTAGGACTACTTGTTCTGTTAGTGATAGTAGTAGGATTTTTAATTAATCATTATAGAAGAAGACAATAATACGCCTAACTTAATTTGTTGCAGATCGAAATTCAAACATTCATTTGAATTGATTCATTCTTAAGCAATCTCGGAGCTTTACTGAAATATAGGCGCTCAATGCACAGGGGTTATGGAAGAAGTAAAAAGGATGGAAAGTATCATGTTTGGGGGATTTAGAAATGGACTTTGAAGATTATCTAAAGGAAATGGCTGAATTTGAAACGGAACGATTAAAACTTAGAAAATTAACTTATGTTGACTTAGACGATGTATATGAGTTTTGCTCTAATCCCAAAGTAGCTCACCCAATGACATGGGAAGTAAATACTTCACGGGAAATAACTAATGATTTCTTAAAAGTAGTAATTACTGGTTACGAAGATGGAGAGTCTGGTGAATGGGCAATAGAATGGAAAGAAACAGGTAAAGTCATTGGAGTTGCAGCGTTTATTGAATGGAGCAATAATCATAAGTGCATAGAAATAGGTTATTTTCTTTCAGAGAATTTTTGGGGAAGGGGAATTGTTACCGAAGCACTCCAAGAACTAATTCGCTATGGATTTAATGAACTTAATTCTAATAGGATTGAGGGTAGATGTGATACTGACAACATTGGCTCCCAGAAGGTAATGAGAAAATTAGGTATGGAATATGAAGGTACATTACGAAAAAATGAATTTATCAAGGGGGAATTTAGAGATACTCAAGTATATTCAATTCTAAGTAGTTAAACAGATGAAAAATATTAAGACGAGAAATAATAGAGTTACATAAACTAAGTGGGGTTTTGCTTGTCCATTAAGCGAGGAGCTAATCGGTAATTACGGATCAGCTTCTGGTTTTAAGAAATAATGATCGAGTGATTGAGTTAGTTATTAGTATTTGATATATATAGGATTAACATATTCGGACTGTGAAGAGGAGATATTTGTGCCAAACAAATATCTTGATATCTAGTCTTCCACAATCTCGGAGCTTTAATTGGATATAGAAAAGGCAATTTTCATAATGAAAATTGCCTTTTCTAGTGTTAATTAGTTAATGGATATATCCAAAGCGAAAATATACATAATTTCCCTTTGTGTAGCTCAGGAATAGTTTTTTTGAGAAATACCTTCTTTTCAAAAACTTTCAAGTCGGTACATCGTCTAATGTAAGGGAGGGTGAAAAGTGGAAGAGTACATTGAAAATATAGTTGATACGGCTGATAAAAATAATTTAATAGACGAGATGATGAGAAGCTTTGGTGAAGAGATTCTCTATCTGATGTATTCCTATGTAAAAGACAAGTCAATAGCCGAAGATTTGACTCAAGAGGTCTTTGTGAAGTGCTATCAGAAATTACATACCTACAAACAACATTCTAAAATGAAGACCTGGGTTTGGAGAATTGCTATCAATCACTGCAAAGACTATCTTAAGAGCTGGTACAAAAGAAAGGTGATTCCTTCTGAAGTAGAAGTTGCTCTTACTCCAGCAAGAGAATCTGGTGTGGAAGATTCAGTTGTTCGACAGGAAGAAGACGAAGAGTTGGTCATAGCTGTCATGGATCTTCCAATTCATTATAGAGAGGTTATTTATCTCTTTTATTTTGAAGAAATGTCAATTAAAGAAATTAGTAGCGTGATAGATCAAAATATAAACACGGTTAAAACGAGATTGAAACGAGCTAAGCAATTGCTTAAGGAACAGTTAGGAGGAATGATCTGATGGAGGAAAGGCTAAAGAACTTGAAGAAATCGATGAAAAAAACATGCTTTAGTCAATTGGAATTCACAGAGGCTAATAGGAATCAGATACACAAAAAGATAGAGAAAGAAGTGGAAGATGATGAAATGATCCTTCTCGCAGTGTTACAGTTGCTTTTAGAAGAGAAAACGGGTCATGACGTGGCGAAGCAATTGCGTAGCAGGGGGATTTTAAAGTTTGAAGATGAGGAAGGGCTGTTATATACAGTTCTACACGCCCTGGAACAGAAAAGCTACTTAATCGTAAGGTGGCATAGCGATTACTCAAAAATGTATAAACTAACTAGTAAGGGTAGAAAAGTACTGAAGAAAATGGAAACCAAAAGAGTGAGAGGCGTTCTTAAACTTAGTAATTTGACTGGGATGTATGAATCATGAGTGACAAAAAGTATGATTTTTTAGACCAGGTAAAAGAACAAATAAAAGCAATAGAAGCGAAAGAAAAGATTTCCCATGAACTAAATCATCATATAAATAGTGAGAAAAAAAGACTAGTTCTAACAGGGATAGAGAAAGAAGAAGCTGAAAGGATAGCAATTAAGCAAATGGGGGGTCCAGTTCAGCTTGGACAACGGCTAAATAAACTTCATCGTCCGAAAACAGACTGGTGGCTTATTAGTTTGTTAATCGTTACGATTGGATTGAGTTTTTTACCTTTGATGTTTTGGAACATAGACTTAAATTTCTATTTTGAAAGGAAAATCATTGCTTCTGTTATTAGTGTAGTGATAATAACTGGGCTTATGTTTTTTGATTATAGGAAATTTTATAAGTGGAGATGGTCTTTTTATTTTATAGGTCTTTTGGTTTTAGCTCTTTTGGTTCTTTTTCCAACCACCTATACGAATGGCGTTCCAGTATTACGAGTAGGTCCATTCGTGATTGACAGTACACAAACGCTTTTACTTTTTTACGTAGGATTTTCAGCTTTAATCATAAGTAGCAAGGTATCTTATTGGAAGTTTCTTCTTTTATGTTCTGTGCCAATCTTCTTTTTTTTAGTTGTCCTAGACCCTAATTCAATCTTCGTCTTTAGTGCAATGGCAATTGCTTTGCTTTGGTTTAGTGACGTAAGCAAAAAAAGAATATTGTTGTTAGCGGTAAGTAGTCTAGCTGTCATATTCTCAGCAGGATATTTATTGTGGGGAAATCTAGATGATTATCAGAAAGATAGAATCTTGGGTTATTTTAATCCAACCGAATATGCAAATTCTAGTGGTTATATGTACTTGCAGGCGAAGGAATTATTAAAGGCTGCAGGTTGGTTCGGTCAACGAGGGGAACAAGTTTTTATACCAACAGGCCACACTGATTTTGTTTTTCTAAGCCTTACCTATCATTTCGGCTGGATATTAGGAATCATTCTATTTTTAGTTCTAGCTATGTTGATGACTCGAATGATCTACGTCACCTTTAAAATAAATGATTCATTCGGAAAGATGCTTGTTGTAGGAGGTCTAAGCTTATTCTCGGTTCAGTTTCTCTACTCGATTGCAATGACCCTTGGTCTCCTTCCGATAATCGGGATTTCGTTGCCTTTTATCAGTTATGGATTAACGCCAACAATAATGAACTCCATAGTCTTTGGCATCGTGCTCAGTGTGTACAGGAGAAAAAACATAGTGTTTAAACAAAGTATTACAAATTAGCTTAGACTAATATGGATCTTTTTTAAACAGTAATCAAATTAATAGGATGAAGCAGCTTGTTCCATTATCTCGGAGCGATTTTTGAATTAAGTAGGGGAACCAGTTTTGGACGGGTTCCTTTTTTTAGATCCAGTATCAACAACTGCTAATGGACCGAAACCTCCGCACCTTGTTTTCATATACAATGGTCAAGATGTCATCAAAATGAGAAAACTTTTTAAACTCTTCTAAAACTGCTCGTTCCTGTAACTTTTGTGAAGATTTTCTTAATCATTCCTTTGCTAAGATGCATTTCAGTCTTTTAATAGGATCAAACCTTTGTCTACAAGAGTTAGAAATAACCGCGATTTGTGATAAAATACCAATGTGAAATGATTCACATTGGTATTTTTATTAAATGGTTAATAAGGGAGGAGAAACCTATTAAAAATAAACTTCTGTCCGCTGTATTTACTACGTTATTCATGGGGGTATTGTGGATGCTAAGCGGGTTTATTGGTTCAAGTGAACCATTTGGGATTGATGATTTCATGTTTATCGTGGTCATTATGGCTTATACAGCGTTTGGGACTTTAATATTTGGAATTCCTGTATCTCTTTTATCTGATTGGGTTTCGAACAAATTATCATCCTATCGCTTTATCATCGCTGTATTTATTCATCTTTCTTTAGCGGTAGCTACATATTTTGTAATTGAGGATTTATCAGTTGTTGCTGTTGGAGCTGCGGTCTTTTTCTTTACAGCGGAAGAATGGCAGAATCGCAAACTTAGAAAGTTTCAAACGAAATCATTTATTAGCAACACCTTGTTCGTCATAGTGTTGTTTGCAGGGGTATGGGGTTTTTATCAACTCGATTTAGAACAAAAGACTGATATGCAGTATCTCATTCCTAAGGGGTATGAAGGCGTTATTGTCGTCAAATATAACCAAGAAGAGGAACCTCCTCTGGTAAAAGAAAAGGGTAAAAAAGTAATTCAAGTCTCTAAAGAAGAATTAGAATATACAAGTGTAGAAGATCGTATAGAATACGGTGTGGCAAAGACATCCTCTGATGAGCCTAAAGGTATGATAAATGATGAGTTTTATTACGTTACTAGTGATGGCGAAAGAACAAGGATTGATGATTCTTGTATTTATCGAAGTCAGTCAGGTAGTATTCATTTTGATGGAAAAGAAGGTCAAAGCTATGAAGTTCATCACGTAACAAACACAAATTGTGGAGACCAATTTAGTATTACGGGTAACCCGCTCTATAGTGATCAGGAATATGAAGTCATCGAACATTTATTTTCCGATTTCTACAAGTATTAGCTTTTTCTTTTCGAAGCCCTAATCGCTCTCAGTTCTATCTCTTGAGTCTCTGTACGTAAGGTATGAACACTATAAGCTCATAGAATAGCAGGTATGAATGTCTTTTTAGCAAGTATAGACGCATCGCCAGCGTTTTTCCGGTCTTTATAACAGATAACTAATATAACCGCTGCAGAGTAAAAACTCTCCATAAGATTTACGTATATTAAGAATAACAGTACTAGAGGGACAAAAGGTTCTTGAAGGTGGAACCAAAGATACGTAAGTATTCCTTCGAATGTAATTAACCAAAAGAAACCATATACATTAGTTATCCATCAAAAGGTTTAGAAATACTATTTCTATATCACTTACTGTTTATAAAGGTAATATAAATATCAGTTTTTATGAGATAGAAGGAGTTAATGCTGTAAATGAATCAAATGGAGATTTTTGTGGTCATCCTGTTACCTTAATAACTCTTGAGTGATGTTCCACAATCTCGGAGCTAATCTTTAATAAAGATTAGCTCCCTTTTCTTGCAATCAAGGATTGCCTTTAGAGTATCATTTTGAAATAATTGGTATTAAATTACCGAAACAGAATCCTAATGGGAAAATGTCTTAGAAAAGAAGGTGCTTTATCATGTCTTTGAAATTAAAAACTGATCGATTAACTTTGCAACCATTCCAGAAAGAAGATGCTATTAGGATTAAGGATTTAGCGAACAATAAAGAATTAGCTACTATTCTAGGTCTCCCTCATCCATATGAACTAGAACATGCTGAAGAATGGATCGCTATTCAACCAGAACAAATTCAGGAGGGGCTTGAGTACCCTCTGACAATAGTAACCAAGAATGATAATCAAATAATAGGTACGATCACTTTAAGAATTGATAAAAGCAATAATAAAGGTGAGCTTGGATATTGGATTGGTAGAGATTTTTGGGGTAACGGGTTTGCGACAGAAGCAGTAAATAGAATGATTGAATTTGGATTTAATCACCTGGATTTAAACAAAGTCTGGGCATCAGCTATATCCAGAAATAAAGCTTCAACCATAGTTTTAGAAAAAGCTGGTTTACAAAAAGAAGGAAGATTAAAGCAAAATAGATTACTCCAAAATAAATATAAAGACGTTGACGTATATGGTCTCTTAAAAAATGAATATATAAGAGCTAAGCGTTAAACAATCTCGGAGAGCGAAAGTTGCACTTTGGCTATCGCTTGTTGTGCAGTAAAATTATACAAGAAAGTCACAGGGGAGATATTAAATGATGAAAGGAATAATTTATAAGTGAAGCACAGCTAAAAAAGTATGCAGAACTTGCTGTAGGAGCTGGTGTGAATCTGCAAAAAAATCAACTGTTGATTATTCATAGTGATATACAAAATGCTGCGTTTGCACGTCTAATCCAAACGGTTGCCTACGATGCTGGAGCTTCAAATGTATTTATAGATTGGACAGATGAACAGTCTACGAAAGGATTTTACTTAAATGCAGCAGATACTGCCATCGATCACTTTCCTGATTGGCAGGCTGCCCGATTTAAAGAATGGGACGATGCAGGTGCTGCTTACATTCATATTATTTCTGAAAACTTAGAGGTCTTTAAGGAGGTTTCTACAGAAAGGATAAATCGTTTTCAAAAAGCCTCTCGTACCAAATTGAGGGATTATCATGCGAAAATTAGATCCCACGAAGTACGCTGGTGTCTTCTAGCTGTCCCGAGCGTTGAATGGGCAACAAAAGTATTCCCTAATCTAAGTAAAGAAGAAGCTTTACGAGCATTGTGGGAATTAATTTTAAAAGGGTCTCGGGCAGATGGGAAAGATCCTATAGAAGATTGGGAGAGTCACAATAGAGCCTTCGAATCTCGAAAAAAGATCCTAAACGAGAGCCAATTTGAATCTCTGCATTTTACAAATAGATACGGAACTGATTTATCAGTTGGTCTGCCTAAAAATCATCTCTATGTCGGTGGGGGAGTCATAGATAAAAAGGGAACACCTTTCTTTCCGAACATTCCTACGGAAGAAATATTTACTGCTCCTCATAAAAATAAGGTGAATGGCAAATTGGTAGGTACTAAACCTCTTATCTATGGAGGAAGTGTCATCGATGAATTTCACCTGATTTTTAAAGATGGGCGGATTACCGACTATTATGCCGCCAAGGGACAGGAAGTGTTACAAACTCTCATCGAAACAGACGAAGGATCACATTATCTAGGTGAAATTGCCTTGGTCTCTAATAAATCTCCTCTTTCTCAGGAGGATACTCTTTTTTTCAATACCTTGTTTGATGAAAATACGTCCTGTCATATTGGAATCGGAAATGCATCTCCCTCCAATATTCAAAATGGCATTGAACAATCTGAGGAAGAGTTGAAGGCATCAGGTCTAAATACGTCACTTTTGTTAGTCAATGTGACCTTTGGTACCGAAGATATGAAAGTAGTGGGCATTAAAGAAGGTGAAACGGAAGTTCTGCTAATGAAGGATGGAGATTTCCAATTCTAATACGTCTACAACTTAAAATAGAGAAAACTGATTTCTGGTGAATTATACTTAGTGCTAGACATAGTGAAAACAAACTGGTGCATTAGGTAATGATCTATTTCAATATCTCGAAATCAAATCTTCCATATAATCGGAGCATATCTGGAAGACATATTAATGGGATATGACTTGCAAGACCAATAGATAAGTTCCTTCCGAAAGCAAGCTGACTATAAAAGCTTGCTTTTTTAGTTTGATAATTAAGGTTTTGAAAACTATTGCAATTCATTTCTATAAAATATTAGAAACATTGTAATTTCTTTTTGGTGAAATGTTAAAATTGGGAGTATTATAACAACCCGTAATTCTTGTCAATTTAATTTCGAGAGGATGTTTCATTTGAGTAATCCTGATTTAAAAGCAAGATCACCCTGGGCAACATTAAGAAACGTTAGCAGTGTAGAAATATCACCTATTGAGAAGCAGGAAGTAAATGGTGAGATCAGAATTCCTGGGAGCAAAAGTTTTACAAATAGAGCATTGATCATTGCTGCATTAGCCAAAGGACCTTCTACCTTAACTGGAATACTTAAAAGTGATGATTCCTATTGGTGTATAGATGCTTTGAATAAACTTGGGGTCAAAACTGAGGTAACTGACGATGTGGTGACTGTACAAGGCTGTCATTCAAAATGGCCGAATGAACAAGCAAATTTGTACATAGGTGCAGCTGGGACGATTGCACGCTTTCTTCCAGGTGCATTAGCGATAGCTAAAAATGGGAACTGGATTTTAGAGGCCAGTAATAGAATGAGTGAACGCCCTGTGGAACCTTTGGTTAATGCTATTAATGATCTTGGAGGCAGTATCGAATACCTCAATACTGAAGGGTTCTTCCCCCTTCAGGTAAAAGGCGGAGGCCTTAAAGGTGGTCCAGTAAGCATATCAGGTAAGGTTTCTAGTCAATTTTTGAGTGGATTACTTCTAGCAAGTCCTTATTCTAAAACAGATGTAACAGTCACAACTCCTGATTATATCGTCCAACACGCCTATGTGAAAATCACTTTGGATCTAATGGAGAAGTTTGGTGTTAAAGCAAGCTATTCAGACGATCTCACCAAAATTATCATACCAAGTACAGAATATTTGGGGCGAAATCTACAATTAGAAGCAGATGCTTCAACAGCAAGTTACTTTTTAGCTTTGGCAGCCATTACGAATGGAAGAATTAAAATCACTAATCTCAATGTTAAAACGAATCAACCTGATATAAAAATGATAGATGTGTTTGAGAACATGGGATGTAAGGTTACTAGAGGAGAAAAATATATCGAATTAATCGGTACACCTAACTTAAAAGGCGGATTTGAAATTAGTATGAAGGAAATGTCAGATCAAACGCTAACACTTGCTTCACTGGCTGTTTTTGCTTCAGGTCCTATTACAATGAGAGGTGTTGAGCATATCCGGCACCATGAATCTGACCGAATAAGTGCTATATGCACAGAACTAACTAAACTAGGAATAAAGGTAGAAGAGTATGAGGATGGACTAACTGTGTATCCTGGAACACCTCATCCAGCAACATTAGAATCCTATGATGATCATCGAGTGGCGATGTCATTAGCATTAATAGGTACCAAAGTACCTGGAATTGTTATTAAAGATCCAGGTTGCGTGTCTAAGACCTGTCCAAGTTATTTTGACTTATTAAGTCATGTTGGGGTAAACGTACAGTATTTTGATAAATAATCTAACCAAAAATTTATTACTCGTTAGAAAGTAAATAGAAGTTTTGTTTGTACGATCCT
Source organism: Guptibacillus hwajinpoensis (assembly GCF_001039475.1). Lineage (GTDB taxonomy): Bacteria > Bacillota > Bacilli > Bacillales > Guptibacillaceae > Guptibacillus > Guptibacillus hwajinpoensis. The sequence continues at coordinate 189,497 of NZ_LELK01000001.1, forward strand.
ATGATATGAAAGGGTGTGAGAACAATGAGCAATGTCGAAGAAGAATATCTATCAATTCTAGTCCAGCAGTTTAGACATTTTAAAGAGCGTGCAGAACTAGGCATTAAGCAACTAACAGAGGAAGAGTTACATTGGAAGCCAAGTGAAGAATCAAACAATATAGCTATCCTAATGAAACATATAAGTGGCAATATGAATTCGAGATGGAATAATTTTTTGACGACCGATGGTGAAAGTTCAGATAGGAATAGAGATATCGAGTTTGTTGATAATTGTGAACCCTTAGAAAAACTAATGCAAAGATGGGAAGATGGTTGGAAAATACTTTTCAGTACCTTAGAGAACCTAAAAAAAGAAGATTTGTGCAAAACCGTATTGTTAAGAAACCAATCTTTGAGTGTACTTAAAGCCCTACAAATTGAATTAGCTCACATTAGTTATCACTTAGGACAAATACTATATATAGGAAAACAGATAAAAGACGATGACTGGATTATTTTAAGCATACCCAAGAACGGTTCGAATCAATTTAATAAAGATTTAAACAACAAGTATTAAAATGATGTGCTAGAGTTTGAGATTGATATAAGTCTGAATTGTGTAGCCTGAAGTTTGATGTTAGGAGGTGGATTGTACCTATGAGACAACTAGACACAGGGATGATTAAAAAGGATGTAGTGATATCTACGAAGTACATATTAAAAATCCTATTGGCAATTGTGTTATCGTCTCCTATTTCGTTATATATTTCATTCATTGGTGAGATGATATTTAACTGGTTGTTTGAGATAGAAAAAAATTACACTGATGTAGTTTCATCATTAATTGCAATACCATTTTTCTTCGCTATTTTTTATGTTGTTTTTGGTCTTCCAACAACGTTAATTGCTGACGGAATAGCTAAAATAAAACCAATTTCGAAACTCACTACATATTGGCGAAGTGCCATTCAATTTCTTATTTATACTTTTGCTGGCTTAATTTTATCCTTTTTATTAACTGACTCCGCGTTTGATCCATATGGTATCTATTCTGTATTGATACCTGTTTATACATATTTCTTCCTACTGATCTTTATTAGAAGGAAATCTCAAAAACGTTCGCATGTAATTACAAATTAACTGGATAAATTTAACATATATTCTGCTACCAAGTAATTCAACTGGATCAGCTAAACAGAATTTGTCCCTTATGTGAAAATATAATTATTAGACACTAACGGAAGGCTTTAGTTCAATAACGATCTTCAATTATCTCGGAGCGCTTGCTTAATAAGAAGTAAGCGCTCTATGCAGGTTTAGGGCAAAAGTGTGGCACAAGGTAATATGTAATTTTATAAAAAGGGGGGTTAATGTGAAGAATATTTACCTTGTAATATTTGTTTTATTGGTAGCTTTTCTAAGTGCTTGTGGTAGTAACACGTGGGTGTTGGAGAAAGATAGATTAGCTGAAGTGGGAAGTGTAAAGAGCTATGTAGAGCAACTACAAAATGAACACACAGATTTTCAAGGTTTCAGAGTCTTGACCATATCAGAAGGTAAGAAAATGGTGGTTGTTTCAACAGGTACAAGTAACCAGACTCTGAAATTTAAAGAAACAGATGTTTCCAATAACAGCACAAAGATAATTATTGAAGAAGAAAGTACGGAGACGGACGAAAAAAATCCTTATATTCTGATAGGAATAGATCAGATTAAGGGAGAATTTTCTGTGGTTAACGAGAATGAGGAAAAATATAAAGAATATGATTAACTAACCTCGGTTTTCTTCAATTAAATCGGAGCGATCATTTAATAATAGGAAGGAGGATCTAAGTGTCTGAGGGGTTACTTCACCACGTTGAAATCTATGTATCTAATCTAGAAAGATCAACTTCATTTTGGAGCTGGTTCTTAAAGGAGTTAGGGTATGAACCATTTCAAAATTGGGATAAAGGACAAAGTTGGAAGCTAGATGAAACTTACTTAGTGTTTGTTCAAACAGAAGAGAAGTTTTTAGATATACCTTTTCATAGATGCAGAGCTGGTCTGAATCACCTAGCATTTCACGCTTCATCACGTAAAAGAGTAGACGAAATGGCTAATAACCTCAAGGAGAGAGGTATAAATATTCTATATGAAAACCAGCATCCTTTTGCAGGCGGTAATCATCACTATGCTGTTTACTTTGAAGACCCAGATAGAATTAAAGTAGAATTTGTAGCACCATCTCCTTGAAATATTTCAAGTAATCTTGAATTCTGGTCTTAAGCAATCTCGGAGCATTTGTTTAATAAAGCGTAGGCGCTTTATGTAAGTTAGTGGCAGGAAAAAGCAATAAGAGAAACTAAACTCTTCAAAAGGGTGAGCGAAATGTATAACGTTGTCAAAGCCAATATCACTGACTTAGATAAAATATTACAAGTTGATAGTGAAGTGATTGGAAATACAGGCAGACGAAATTTCATTAGAAACGCCATTGAGAGGAGAAACTGTATAGTTGTTCAGGAAGAGAATAATATTGTAGGGTTTTTAATTTATGATACTAATTTCTTCGACTGTTCATTTATATCCTTGGTTATTGTATCTCCATCAAAAAGACGGAAAGGATATGCAAGTTTGCTAATGGAATATATGCTCAATAATTCCCCTACTGTAAAAGTATTCTCTTCTACCAATTGTTCTAATGTTAGGATGCAGAAAGTATTTGAAGCGAATGGGTTTATTCAAAGTGGAAATATTGAAAATTTAGATGAAGGAGATCCAGAGATTATATATTTTAATTCAAATTAATCTTCTGTTATCTCGGAGCTTTAATAGATCAATACTTACAAAGTCAATAAAGGAGGAATGAAAATGTTTCGAGGCTTTAGGTGTGTGCCATGGTCATGGGTGAACTGAACNATAACTGATCTGTTTTCTACTCTAGTATTGATGTAAACAAAGAATGCAGCCCTATAGAATGGAGAGATAACATGATTAAGTTAAGTAAGGTTAATGAAGTGGAGTTCAAGGAGTATTTGGATTTTATGATTCCTGATCATGCTAATGAAATTACTAAAAACTTCAATTTAACATTGGAGCAAGCTTTAGAGGAATCAGAAATGATGATCAACGACATGTTTAAGGATGGCTTAGCCACTGAGGGACAATGCCTCTATAATATTATAAAAGCTAACTCAAATGAAAAAGTGGGACTTCTTTGGTACAGCATCATTCCAGAAATTAATTCAGCCTACTTGTATCACATTTTAATTGATGAACATGAAAGAGGAAAAGGATATGGGACTAAGACTATTGAGATGCTACAAGATAATCTTAGAGAACGTGGTGTGAATTCAATTGGGTTAAGTGTGTTTGGGAAGAATGATGGAGCTTATAGGTTGTACAAGAAAATGGGATATTCAAATACGAGAATATCAATGGAGAAAACTCTTTAAGACCTAATTAATTTAGAGTCAGCCATTTGTTATGAAAGCGCTCCTTTGTCATGACAAGAATCTTGATTTATTCCATAAAATCGGAGCGAGAATTGAAGATTGCAAAGGTAGTGATTCTCTTTTTCTTTAAGAGAATTTGAAAAAGAAAGGAAAGCGAATCAGTAGATGATGAATGTAATGTGGTATATAGTTCCTGCCTTAGTCATTTTAGTAGGTCTATTTTTATTTATTTGGGGGTTAAGAGCCCGTTGGGAAGAAAGTGAAAATTCTAATAAAGTAAGTGCTTATTTATTAAGTTTTTTTGATCTAATATCAGGTGATCCTGTAGCTACTGGAGGTCTTCGTATGGGGGGAGGACTGATATTTATAATTATAGGGCTACTCCTCCTATTTTATTAAAACCTTAGGATAACCTTGTTCCATTATCTCGGAGCAATTCTGGAGTAGCGATTAATATTTCAATCTAATTAAGCATGAAGAATAAGGCTAGTAGCAGTAATTGCTGCTAGCCTTATTAATGTTGGATACTCAAATAGTGAAGTTATCAATTTCCATATTGTGTTAACATTAAAGGTATCATGCATTCAAGTGTAGTTTGAAATGGAGGTTTTACATTGTCTGTACATATTCAAGATTTGACGAACGAATTTCAATCTTTAGTCAATACAGAGGTCTGTTCGGATAAGGATTTGAAAGCATTTTTAACTAAGGCTTCAAGTCTGTTTGACCATGTAGATGAAATTCTAATGTCTAGTTATATTCGTTATCAGCTTAATACAGGGGATATAAGTATACAAGATCACTATCAATTCACTCAAAAAACGATTAAGCCGTTGTACAGAAATTTTAAGATAAAGATTGAACGAAAACTTTCCACTCATGAAAACTATTTCTCCACAAACTACTATCAATACTTATTAAAAAGAATTCAAAATTCGATGTTGTTAGTAAGTGAAGACAATCTTCAACTCCAAATTGCTGAAGATGAGTTGGTTACGGAATATTTCGATATGAGATCAAACATGACAACTACTTGGAAGGGACAACCCATACCTGTACTGGATCTTTACGGCATACTTTATGATGACAATAGGGATTTAAGAGAAGAGGCATTAAAACACCTGAGTGTTGTCTATAAAACAAAAGAAGAAGAACTGCAGTTAATAATGGACCAAATGATCCATCTAAGAAACCAAAAAGCGAAGAATGCAGGGTTCAATAATTATCGAGATTATATGTTCAGTTATTATGAACGGCTAGACTATACCCCTTCAGAATGCCACCAATTAGCAGATTCTGTTCATAAGCATGTTGTCCCATTAATTGATCAAAGTAATCGGGTAAAAAGGGAAAAGTTAGCAGTTGAAGTTTTAAAACCATGGGATACTAGAGTCACTGGTAACGAAGGTACATTAAGTATTCCTTATAAAACTATTTCTGAAATGGTACAAGTCGCTGAAGAGCTTCTACGAGAATTATCGCCTTCATTTTCTGATTTATTAATTGATATGAAAGAGAAGAATTTCTTAGATCTGGAATCTAGAAATAAAAAGGCACCGGGAGGATTTTGTGAATTTCTCCCAGAGTCTAAATCATCATTTGTTATGTTGAACCTTGTAAATACAAAAGATGATCTACCCATTTTCCTACATGAGATGGGACATGCAATCCATCATGAACTCATGAAGGATATAGAATTAAATCAGTATAAATCCTTACCAATGGAAACAGCAGAACTTGCAGCGATGTCCATTGAATTACTTACATTAGATTCGTGGGAACACCTTTACAAAACAAAGGAAGAATTTCATCTAGTTAAAAAGGAATTGTTTGAACAGATACTTGAATTTATCCCTATTACCATTGCGGTAGACCAATTCCAACATTGGCTTTATACAAATCCAGATCATACTCATTTTGAGAGAAATGAAAAATTCAATTCCATTTTAGAACACTATGATAGTAAGGTTATAGATTGGAATGGCATTGATGAATGGAAAATGATTCAATGGCTCGATGTTATACATATCTTTGAAACTCCCTTTTATTATATCGAATATGCGATTGCTCAATTAGGAGCATTACAGTTATATAGAAATTACAAAAACAACCCAAGTGTAACCATTTCAAAGTTCAAAAGTGCCTTATCTCTTGGATCATCCAAATCGGTGAAAGAGGTTTATCAAGAGGCTGGTATTGAATTTAATTTATCAGAGGAAATGATAGAAGAGCTGATGGATTTTGTGGGGGAAGAGATCAGAAGTCTTTAAGAGGTTTTTTAATCTTTGATCAAGATGATAATCGTTTTACGTTGTTCCATAATCTCGGAGCAATTGTTTAATAAAAGTAAGCGCTCTAACTAGCGTTAGCGCAGTTTAATTGAAAAGTAGTTTTGTTTGAGGAAGGAGGGAGAACAATGACCCAACTAAATAGTCTAGTTAAAAATAAAGATAGACTTGCTGATATGGAGAAATTTATTTCATTAGTAAAATCATCTCCTAATGGAAACAGGAAAGAGATTTTCTTGGATATTTTCAAATTTGATGAAGAAGAATTTGAAATGATGATGTNACAATGACATCACTTGAAGAACAATTGATCAATATGAAATCGCTTGATTATGAAAACTTCATACAAGAAGAATTGGAGCTTTTGCATAAACAGTACCCGTCAAATAGACCTGTACAATTTGAGTTGTTCATTTTAGATAAAAATGATGATTTTGTTAAATCCAAACTTAATGGCGTATCAGCTTTTACGGATTGGAATGGAAAGATGTGTTTTGCGATTCTTCCAGAAGAAAACGTACGTTCAACAATTAAATCTGTCGTAACACACGAATATCATCACCATTGGCGTATCAGTGCATTAGGGCTGAAAGAAGATGGAGAAACGTTACTTGATCGAATGGTTTTAGAAGGATTAGCAGAGCATTTTGTGAAGGAAAGATTAGGTGAGGAATATCTTGGTCCTTATAAAGATGCTTTATCTGAAACTCAAGCTAAAACAATATGGGAAAGCACATATAAGAATCATACCGATGATAAAGGAACCTTAACTGATTTATATATGTTCGGAAGTAAAGATAAAGGTTTACCGTTTTGGGGCGGCTATTCATTAGGGTTTTACTTAATAAAGTGGTTTCTAGATAAAAACAAAAATATTTCTATAGAAGATTTAACAATATTACCTAGCGACCAGTTTATAAAATAATGCTATTCCATTAACTCGGAGCTTATCTATAATAAGATAGGCTTCTTTTTAGTGGAATTATTGTTTGTAATTTGAAATAATTGGTACTAAGCTATTGAGCATTATAGTAATACATTGGATTTCAAAGCAAAATAGGAAGAGGTTCTTGTTTATGTCTAAGGAGACGTTTATACAAGTAAGTGATTTTAAATTGTTTACTAAATTGATTGGAAAGAAGAACGGTAAACCGACTGTTGTTATGGAAGCCGGGTATGGAGATTACTCAAAGGGATGGAATTCGATCGTTTCTGAAGTTGCTTCATTAACAGAAGTTCTTGTTTACGATAGAGCAGGCTTAGGAAAAAGTGAATCAAGCTCTAACCCTAGAACTAGTCTAGAGATGGTAATAGAACTGAAGGAACTCCTTAATAAAATGACCATCAATCCTCCATACCTATTAGTTGGACATTCCTTTGGTGGGGTTAACGCAAGATTGTATGCCAGTACATACCCAGATGATGTTAGTGGATTAATACTAGTGGACTCGACTCCGGCGGATTATAGAGAAAGGTTCCTGCCTACTATGTCAGAAGGTTTTCAAAAAGCCTATGATAAACAATTCATTGTAGAAGGCAATTATGATGAGTTTGGTGAAAGTTTAAATCAATTAAAGAACTGCAAAGTGAAGTTAAGCGTCCCTTTAATTGTTTTATCAGCAGGTAAAAAACATCACTATTCCGATGAATCACAAAACCTATGGAATCAATTGCAAGAAGAGATTCTTCAATATTCTTCTAATAGTGAACTGATAATTGCTAAAAATAGTGCTCATTACATACAAGATGATGAACCATCCATAGTTATAGGTGCAATAAACCGACTTTTAGAAATATCGTAAGAGATTTAACATTTCATTTTCTACGTAAAGAAAGTGATCACTGCAAAGTGTGTTCGCTAGTCATAGGTATTGTTTTTAAATAGGCACCAAAAAAAGTAGAGATGTAGATCCATCTTCAACAATATCGGAGCGTTAGTTTAATAACCCGATAATGCCAAAGAGGAATTCCATTAATTTGGAATTCCTCTCTTTTCTATAAATATCAACATTAAACTTTAACAGAGCCTAATAAATAAGCAGCTTACTGAATGGGATGTTACCATTAGCTATATCTAATGGTAATATAATACATAATATAGATTGGAGGGGTGTCTATGAGTAATCGAAATATTAATCAAAAAGCTCTATCAGAATCTGTAGGATGGGTTGAGAGTACTGGACGCGGTTGGATAAAAAAATTCAAAGAATATATACCAATGATTAAGGAAGGAAGGAATAAACTCTATAATGAAGAGTCTGTTAGAATTTTAACTTACATAAAACAATTAAATGAAAACGGATTGAGCGCTACTCAAATACATGAAGTTTTTAGTAGTAACGGTGTTCCAGGGAATGATATAGCCCTTAATGAGATCATAAATAATCATAAATCTCTAGAAATAAGTTTTAATAGAGACATAGCTGAGACTTTACCTTCACAAAAAGAGTTAGTACTTCCTATTTTAACTGCTTTAAGAGATGGCAAACCATACACCACATCCATGATAAACGATGAGGTAGAAACTGTATTTAATTTAAACGAAAGTCAAAGAAATATCACTTATTCCAATAGCAGAGATAGTATTTTTATGACAAGAATGAGATCGGCTAGATATTCGTTAAAAAAGCAAGAGTATATAGAAGAGGTTAGTAAATTCACATATCAAATTACACAAGATGGTTTACAGCTATTAAACGATAGCTTTGACGATATTGTGGATGAAATCGAAGAGTTAGAAAATGTAGTTGATCCATTTGAAATTATACTAGATAAAGTTCAGGAGATTGAAACTGATCTAGTAAATGATTTAATAGATCATTTGAAACAAGCACATTGGAGAAGGTTGGAAACAATAGTAGTTGAACTATTAACTTCTATGGGATACGGAGATGGTAAAGTTACTGAAAGAACTAATGATGGAGGGCTTGATGGAATTATTAAGGAAGATAAATTAGGGCTTGATAATATTTATTTACAAGCTAAACGTTGGGAAAATACAGTAACCAGACCTGATGTAATGAGTTTTTCAGGAGCACTTGATGCAAAGGGCGCAAGAAAGGGCATATTTATTACTACATCTAGCTTCTCTAAAGGGGCTGAAGAATACACAGATCGGCTAGAAAGTAAAAAAATCATCTTAATTGATGGTCGAAAGTTAGCAAAATTAATGATCGAAAATAATATTGGTGTCAGTATTAAAAAGAAATTGGTAGTTAAAGAAGTGGATTTTTCCTATTTTGAAGGGGAGTAATATTAGAATTGCTTTGAATAGTCAAACTTTTAGATTTTCATTACTTCATTAAATCGGAGCGTTTAGGTAGTAAGCGCAGTATAGCTGAGGGCTGGATTCTGGAGCAAGTAGTTTTGAAATTTCGTAAACGGCTTATAAGAAAGGGGCTGACATAATGAAGAGTTTTATTCCTTTACTTCTCATCATTACTATCATACTAGCCTCTTGTAGCAAGGAGCCGTTAATTACAAAACAATATACTGAAGCTAAAGTAGTTAACAATGATTCGGGCGAGACCTTGTATGAAACTAACGATCAGAATCGAGTTGAAGAAATAATTAACGAGATAAACACTTCTAAGAGAACTGACACCTGGGATGCCATCGGATCAAGTTATATGCTTGTTTTGAAAGATGGTGAAGATACTTTAGAAGTTACGTACTATAATGGAAAAAAACAGAATGGTGAGGTCACAGTAAAGGGTTATCACGTATATACGAAGTTTGGGTTAATTGATTGACCCTAGCTATTCAACAATCTCGGAGCTTTAATTTAAGAACGACCATTATAATAGAGAGGGGATAACACAATGGCTTCTGTTAAATTAGCGAAGCATAGTATGAATTTTTGTGAATGTATTTATGAACTATCTTCTGCTAAACCAGTTAAGAATGCTCTGGGGCTTACTGATGGTTCCATTGATAAAACCAAAAAATTTATTAGGTTTATTATCCAAGAAGAAAAAGAAGGTAAAACTCTTTCACGGGTCTTACTTGATGAGAATTCAAATGTGATTGGCATTACAACATTAATGTCTATAAATGATGAGAAAAAATCTTGCCATATTGGGACTTGGATTGGGTTTGATTATTGGGGAAAAGGTTATAATGAAGCCTCAAAAATCGCTATTCTAAGGATTGCTTTTGAAGATTTAGGGTTGGAGAAGGTCTTTGCTGGCGCGAGGAAAATAAATATACGCTCACAAAAAGCACAAGAAAAATTACCTTTTATAAGGTTGTATGTAGAAAATGAATTTCCAGAGGAACACGCAGCCTTAGAAGAAAAAGCGAAGGAACCGTGTGTCTTACACGCCTTTTTTAAAAAGGATTTTATAAAATATCTACAACGAAAAAATTAACCCAGATAATCTTATACTTTTACTATAATTGTTCAATTAAATCGGAGCAATAGTTGAAGATTCAACTTCTTATCGTGTCAACGTTATAAATAAAGTTTCCTTATGCATATAGGAGGAAAAAGATTGAAGGAATTTAACCAAGTTGTAGATAATGGCACTTTTCATGGATATGAAATTGAAAATAGTAATCTTCCAGCACTTATTTGCCTACATGGTATGACAAGTGACTCAAAAAGTTTTCTTGAACTGATTGATCATTTGAAAAGTGATTTTCATCTCATTTTATTAGATCTACCAGGTCATGGTGAAACGGAATTACTAAAGGAAGAAAAGGACTACCAATTTTCTTCGGTAGTGAAAAGAGTTCATTCAGTCATACAAAAGAGGATAAAAAAACCTTTTTACTTATTAGGTCATTCTTGGGGTGCAGACCTTGCTTTACACTTTGGAGCAGAATTTCCTGATGAAATAATCGGCATTGTGTTAATCGATGGAGGATACGTTTTTCCTGAACAGGTTGATGGAATGACAGAAGAAAAAGCCTTAGAAAGCTGGGAGGAATATATTGGTTCGAGTCAATATAATTCCTGGAATGAAGTGGTTAAAGACTACCAGCAGTTCACTACTAGAGAGTGGGATGACAGACTTGATACCATTGTATATTCAAACTTCAAAAAAGAAGAGAGTAAATACATACTAAGAGCTGATCGTAAGAGCTTGTTAGCAACAATTAGAGCGTTTTATATAGAGCCATGCTCAAAAACGTATCAACATATCAAGTGTCCAGTCTTGCTGTTTTATTCTACTATTCCAGATAATGATCCAACTAGAGACAAGGGAATTAATCGTATTAAGAAGGAATTGGACGATATAAAAGTAATTGGCATCAAAAACACTAAACATAATGTCCATTGGGATTATCCCGAGAAAGTGGCTGATGAAATTAAAGTATGGAAAAAAGAGTTGTATGAATCAACTTATTAATTATTGGAATTGTTTATTAAGTAGCTTGTAATAACTATTTGCATAATGTTCCATTATCTCGGAGCGCTTGCTGAATAAAAAGTAAGCGCTCCGAGATTAGGGGAAAATTGGTGGGAATGGATTTCACGTTTTTACTTTGGGAGTGGGAATAAATGAACGAAATATATGTAAATTGGGGAGAAGCAAAAGTAAAGTTAAGATGGGATCCGGATTTACGTTTGCCTCCGAAAGAGTTGATTACAAGTGTCCACGGATTTTGTTTTAAGGATGATAAACTACTATTAGTAAATTTAAATCATAGAGGCTGGGATTTTCCTGGAGGTCATATTGAAGATGAAGAAACTCCAGAAGAATGTTTAAAGCGTGAAGCTTATGAAGAAGGTTATGTTAAGGGAGAAAGCCATTTGTTAGGGCGTATAGTAGTTGACCACAGTGAAAATCCAAAATGGAATGAAAACAGTCAGTATCCTAAAATCGGATATCAGGTTTTTTATCGAATGGATATCGATAAACTATATGAATTTAAAGCTAAATATGAGTCTGGAGAGAGAATCCTAATCCACCCAAGCGATGTAATAGATTATTATCATAATTGGAATGAACTGTATCAGGAAATACTTGATATTGCAGTAAAACAATAGTAACTGATACTACATAAACTCGGAGCGTTTTCTTAATAAAAAGTAAGCGCTCTATGTAGATAAAAGTCAGCCTTCTAGAAGCAAAGAAGTTGGTTTTGACCTTTGGGAAGGGATGACAAAATGAAAAAGTGGCTTATTATTTTAATTTTACTATCAATTACAATTCTCAGTGGGTATGTATTTTTCTCTAATGAAATCTCTAGTATTGAGGAAATTGAAGTTCAGAAGTACAACAACAGAAGTGAAGAGTATGGGGAAAAGAAAATCATTACAGATGAGTCTTCTCTTGATACATTCACCAATATACTTAATAAAGCTAATCACGAGCCTAAGACAATTTATGATATGGCGTATCATAATGACTTTAAAGTTGTCGTAACTTATAAAGGTAATGGAACAGATGTATTTTTTGTTTGGAAGTCATCTGGGAAATACACTCACATCATTAGAGAAGGTAAAAATGATTCTTTTAAAATAAGTAATAAAACCACAAGAGAAAAACTGATACAGTTATTGAATTAAATCGGAGCAATTCTGTAGTAAACATAATCATAGGTTCGGGGGAATAATTTTGAGATTTTTTATAGTTATTCCACTTATTTTAATTGGTGGTTTTTTAGTCGGGTTGAAAATTAATGACTTAGGCAACTTAGGTAATATTATTATGAATATAGTAGGGCTAGGATGCCTATTCATTGCTATTTTAATTGGACGAAATAAAAAAAGAAAACAACGATCACATTAGATGATCACGTACTTTGAAGGTAGGTGAAAGATTGAGAAATAAACAAGTTTTGTTATGGGGGATAATAGCTATCATCTTAGTAGTGATATGGCTTCTTTTAAAGTAGTACATATAATATATTTTTATTTGGAATATTCAGAAATAAAATCTTCCGTAATCTCGGAGCTTTAATGAAATAACAAAATAAAAGAGCTTGGAATGGCATTTGCGCCTCCAAGCTCTATCTTGTGTGATTTAGCATGTAATTTGTACTGTGAATTGGTTTGTGAATTACTAAGCAATTTCACGTTTTGCACATCTTAATTAAGCCCGTTGTTTAGCATCACCAGTTTCTATAGCGCTTCTCGAATCACTTTCTTATAGTATACCACTGAGAGGCCACCGAAGATGGAGTAGAGGATAGTATAGATGGCCATAACGATGAGCATGGGAGTATAGAATTCTGTTCCGAAGAAGAACCAGCCAGAACGAACGGCGAAGTAGCCGTGCAGTAGACCGACGACAAGGGGGATGCCGAAGTTTACAAGCTGCTTGCCTCGAACGCCGCGAGAAAGATCTGCTTCGGTGAAACCTAGCTTGCGAAGCACCGTATAATTGGGCCGTTCCTCTTCACTTTCATTCATTTGCTTAAAGTAAAGGATACAGCCGGACGTAATGAGGAATGACAGGCCAAGGAAGCCTACAATAAACATAACGAGCCCCATGTTTTCTTTCTGCTGCAGAAAGGCTTCGTACTGAGAGCTTCTACCTTCGTCATCATCAAATGAGAGTGACTGAAACAGCTCAGTTGCTTCAGGTAACTTTGAAGGATCCTCAAGGTTATATCCAAAATACGTTAAAGGTTCATCTTGTACTTCTTTATCAATATCTTCTTGAAGAGAGGCAAAGGTGGTTTGGTCCACTACAACCGTAGGCAGTCCACCATCCGAATAAGAATATGGCAAGATATAGTCATTTTCAAGTCCTAGATAGTCTTGATCAATCACCTTATCTTTACCTGCAATTTGAATAAGTCCTTCTTTATCAAAACTGATTACGGATGCAAGAACTTTGCTATAACCGGTGAAAATGGCTTCATTAGGAGCAACATTCATTTCGTTAAGAGATTGATCACTAATGATGGGTAATACCATTTCAGAAGGATCAAAAGCAGCGCCAGGTTGTTGTTTGGCAAGAATCTCTTTTGTTATGACATTTGCCTGAAGAACTTCAAGCTCCTTTTGGTAGAAATCAAAACCATTTTCCTTAAGCGCCATTTCATACTGTTTGGCATTATTCTCATCGGCTAGTGAAAAGTGATCTGGGATGTTCTGTTTAGACGTTTTTTCAGCTGAGTAATACGAAATATAACTTAAGGAAGAAAGTCCAATCGCAAGTGCTGAAACAGTCGTAATGATAGTTAGCAGAAGCGAATTTGATTTCATCCGAAACATGATGGAGGAGAGTGAAAGAACGTCATTAATGTTGAGATAGCCATTTTTTCGTTTTCTAAGCAGGTTGGCTACGACTCGAATGGAGCCTTTATAAAGAAGATAAGTCCCAAGAATCACAGCCCCAAGAATGAAGGCCATGGCATAGAGCAGTTCATTCATAAGTGAAAAGTCTCCATCGAATAACTTGCTGGAAACATAGTAACCTGCAATGATTAGCCCTATTCCGAGTACGCCCATACTAATTTCAAGAATCGATATGTTTCTGATTCGACCTTCTGTTTTAGATGTAACATAGAAAAGGGATAAAATGCTATGCCTTTTGATGAAGATCCAGTTCGTTAGCATGATGACTCCAAAGATTACGAAGAAGACAATAACTGTTTGCAGTAACGCAGCAGCAGAAAAGTTCAGGCTTGCAACCTCTGTTATCCCAGTTGTCTTAAAAAGAACCATTTGAATCAACTTTGAGAAAGAAAAGCCAACGAATATACCAATTAGCATCGAGCTAATATAAATCATAAGATTTTCAATTGTGAGTACGCAGAAGATACGGGCCTTTGTCATGCCGATTAATTGAAAAAGTCCGATTTCTTTCCCTCGACGCTTAATGAAAATGCTGTTGGCATAGACAAGGAACACCGTTACAATCACCACAAGCATAATGGCAGCTGTTCGAATCGCTGCTGCCATCTTCGCTGACGTCTCAACGTTATCTACGCCAGGGTCATACTGGAGAGTGACGAAGGAAAAATAGAGACCGACACTGAATATAAGAGCAAATACATAAAGGTAGTAGTTCTTCAAATTCTTTCTCATGTTTTTTAGAATCATCTGATTAATGCTCATACTGAACACCACCAAGTACACCTTGTGTTTTCATGATGTCTTTTAAAAACGATTGGCGTGACACCGTTCCTTTATTCAGCTGAGTATAGATACGTCCGTCTTTAATGAAGATAACACGGCCACTGTAGCTCGCTGCAACGGGATCATGTGTGACCATAGCAATGGTAGCCTTACGTCTCGCATTCAAGTCGCTTAGCTTGTTAAGGAGATAAGAAGCCGATTTTGAATCAAGCGCTCCTGTAGGCTCGTCTGCGAAAATGATGCTTGGCTTATGTATAAATGCACGTGCAGCTGATGTTCGCTGTTTTTGTCCTCCAGAAATTTCGTTTGGATATTTATTCTTGATCTCGTCTATCCCGAGTTCTTGGGCGAGTGAGTCGAATGCCATGATGGCTTGTTCCTTTGATACTTTCGCGATCGAGAGTGGTAGTAGAATGTTTTCTTTCACGGTTAATGTATCAAGAAGATTGTATTCTTGGAAAATGAAGCCGAGGTGCCGTTTACGAAATTCAGCAAGTTGCTTATCCTTCTGTTTTGTCATTTCTTGTCCATCAATTTTGATGGATCCGCTACTCACTCGGTCGATTGATGATAGTACGTTTAATAGGGTGGTCTTTCCAGATCCAGATGCACCCATGATACTGATAAATTCGCCTCGTTCAATCGAAACATCGATTCCCATCAGTACATCCTGTTTCATAAATTTATTCCCATAGCTTTTTTGAATTTTACTTGCCTCAAGTACGTTCATAACGTTCCCTCCATTGTGTTGGTGATAGTTTCATTATAGAGAGAGAGTTCGGGCGTTTCCTGCGATTCATCGAACAATAAAGCGGAGCAGGTGACATTATTGTCACATGCCCCGTATTTGCTCGAAGTCATTTGCTTCAGGAAACGTTAATGTAAAGGCTGTACCGTTACCGCGCTCAGACTCCACATCAATCAAAACCATAAGATAATTTGCCACTTTTTTTGTCAGATAGAGTCCCATACCTGTTGCGACTGCATCAGAATGGTTAGCAGTTGACGTGAAGCCTTTCTCAAAAATTCGTGGCAGATCTCGTTTTTCAATCCCACGACCCCAGTCTTGGATGGTGAGGAAAGGTTGATTTCCATTCATACCGCTTATGATCCGAATATCATTGTTTTCACTGTATTTAACAGCATTCGTCAGCAGTTGTCTTAGCATAAAAGAAAGCCATTTAGAGTCGCTTAGCATGTTAGTTACGTTCAAATCAAGGTCAAAACCAATTCTTCGCTGCTTGCACCAAGTGCGAAGCGGAGAAATTTCATTGAATAGAATTTCCTGAAGATCAACGAATTCAATGTAGAGGTCATTTTCAATGGCTGGCATCCGCTTTTGGTGGAGCTGCTGATCAAGGAGAAAATGAATGCGAAGCCATTCGTATGTAAGCTGCTCGTTTAACTCACGATCCTGAACGCGATCAATTAGCAAATGAAGTGCTGTAAGTGGCGTTTTTACTTCATGAATCCAGGAGACGAGGTCGTCCTTTTCAACTTCAAGCTGTTGTCTCATTCGATTGGTTTCTTCTTTAAGCTGTTCCATTTGATCCGTTGTAACGTGCTCAACCACTTCTTCAAAAGGACTTGTGGCATCCGGGATACTCGTAAGGTCAAAGTTGTTTTCTAGATCTTCAAGACCTTTATAGAATTTTGTTTCTTTCACATAACGTAGTAAAAGAAACAGTACGAACAGAATCAGGGTTAAAAATACAGCATACATGGCAGAGGAAAGAGGGATAGTCGAATCAACAAATGTTATTAAAAGAAAAATACACTCTGTAAAAAGCACAAATCCGATCCAGCTACGACGTTCTTTCAGGAACCTCCAGATCATAGTTTCTCCAAAGCCATATATCCCTGACCAACTTTTGTTTCAATCGCCCCACCAAGTCCGATTTCAGCAAGCTTTTTCCGAAGGCGGTTTACGTTCACTGTTAGCGTGTTATCGCTAACAAAACGCTGGTCGTCCCAGAGACGATTGATGAGTTCATCACGCGTGACAATTCTATTTTTTCGTTCAATTAACATGCTAAGAATGATGATTTCATTCTTAGTAAGCTCAATAGCGCCTACTTCATTCGTAACGCGGTTTCTTTCTTTATCAACTGTTGCTTCTAGCCAAGTTTTAAGCTCACTTTCCTCAGTACTGTAATGATAAACGCGACGTAGAATCGCTTGGATTTTTGCAACTAATACGTCCAAATGAAATGGCTTTTGAACAAAATCATCTGCTCCAAGATTCATCGACATCACCATGTCTGTGGGATGGTCTCGGGAGGAAAGAAAGACGATCGGTACATTCGAATGATCACGGATCATTCTACACCAGTGGAAACCATCAAACATCGGAAGTTGAATATCAATAATTGTAAGATCAGGATTTACCTGGGCAAATCCTTGCATTACCTGACTAAAATCATGAATGCCATAGACTTCGTATGACCATTGCTTAAGTCGCTCCTTGATTTCTTGAAAGAGTGACGTATCATCTTCAATTAATAATATTTTATACAATAATTGTCACCACACTTCATTTCATATAGTATGAAAATTATAGCAAAAATTGGCAATGCGAGATAGCAGATTCTATAGTTAATCTAATCTTTTTCTGTTTTTCGAAAATAACAGTTAATAGAGGTTAGTTGAACTTCTGTTATACTCTAGCAAATATGTGTTATCTGCTTGTTCAAGAAAATCGGAGCTTATATGTAATAAGATAGGCTCCTTTTAAAGTGAAATAAAAGATTGAGTTATTGATGGTGATTTGAAATAATTGGTATTAAGATGTTGGGTATTATTGTTTTAGGTTTACTGTTAGTTAGAACAGGAGAAACCTTGTTTAGGGGGCGGTTGCTTAATGAAAGTAAGCGCTCTACATAGGTTTGGGACGGCACTTTAAAAAAGGCATTTAAATTTAACAAAGATATATGGGTAACAACGCTAAGGGAGACTAAAATGAATATTGATTTTTTATTAAACCATCCCGATAAGATAAAAGAAGTTTCTGAAATGATTTATAAGGAATTTGTAGTAAAAACGGAGAGTGGTATGAAGTTTGAAGATGTTGTTAAACATTTCTCAAATACGAAGGACAATACATTCCCGATAACGCTTGTGGCTATAGAGAACGACGAATGTTTAGGAACTGTATCAATCTTTGAAAACGATTTAAAGATAAGAGATATGTATAGACCTTGGCTTGCATCACTATACACGAAATCTGAGTATCGAAGTAGAGGTATAGGACAACTCTTAGTCTCCAAAACAAAAGATGTAGTCAAAGAATTAGGGTTTAATGAACTTTACTTAAGAACAGAAGATACGTCCGACTATTATAGAAAAAGAGGTTGGACTTATGTTGAAACGGTTTCTGATGATACATACGAATATATTGATGTGTTTAAAATTAAGTGTGAATAATAAAAGAAACTTGAAAGATACTACTTTATCTTTAACTAGATATTGATGCACAAAATTTAAAGTAAGTAATTCTTAGATTAGACATGTACTGGTTTTTCCATTAAATCGGAGCGATTCTGCATTATCATAGTAGCGTAAATGGTTGGGTTTTGAAATAATTTAAATTAAGCCATAAGGAAGTTTTCTGGAATAAAGCAGTGATTATGCTTCTCTATTATTCAAGTATTAAGGATGGTTGGTAAGTTTGTTAGTTCTTGGTGAAGTAGTTATTGTTTTAGGAGTAATATGTTATATAGCTATGAGGGTAATATCTGCATTAAAATTAAAATTTAAATACAAAAAGCCTTTTAATTGGTTGAAAGAATTAATAAGAATGCTGGTTGTAGTATACACATTTATGGTTATTTCAGTAACGCTATTCCCGTTAGTATTATTAGGTGATAACACGTATGGAATAAATTCTTTTAAATCTTTAAATTACATTCCTCTTACGTCTATATTTAGTGATATCGAACAAATAGGAACGGCTTATGATGGAGATACACTATTTATGCTTAAGCTGATAGTGAAAAATGTTGGGGGGAACATACTATTGCTTATGCCGTTGGGATTCTTTGCTCCGATGTTATTGGATATGTACAAGAGGCTTAAGAATACACTTTTACTTGGACTGCTTGCCTCTTTATCTATTGAATGCTTACAATTTGTAGAGCTACTTTTAGGGATTGGAATGGGACGCGTAGTCGATATTGACGATGTTATTTGTAATGTACTTGGGACTGTTTTGGGTTTCCTTATATATAAAATGATATTTGCTATATTGAGTAAGGCTATGACACCATCCCAACAATCAAGTGAACTTATGAATAATTGACTTTCCCTTTATTAAGGTATCGAGGAGCACTTTCTGGAAAAGTAAACGTTCTAATCAATTCTAGTAGGAGTATTTCTTTGGATGATTGGGCTAAAGTGAAGTCTCATTTGCCTTTTTAGTTGATTAGAGAAAAGTTTTGGGGGATATGATGAAATTTCGTTGGCACTACCTTCTCTATATGACTGGATTTATTGTGTTATTAGTTGTTTTAGGAGAGCTGAATAATTATTTTGATAGCAAGCAGCAGGCAACCTTTAAGGTATTTCCCTGGGAGATTATAGCAGCATTAAGCTACCTATCTATTGGGGGATATCTAGGTCTCCCTTTACTAATAAAAGAATATAACAAAACTGGTGAATGGAGGGTGAATTTGCAAAAGCTAACCCTTATTGGTTTGCCATCACTTTATCTTGCATTTTCATGGTTTATCCCGACTTCTATCCTCCCGGCGTTTCTTTTTCATAGTTATGAGGAGCTAAGTCTTGGTGGCATTATTGCTACGGGATATATATTCACTATGAGCTTTACTAAAGAAAGTAAGTAATTAAATTCTAAATTAAGGTGTCAGTAATAGAGTACAAGGCTTACTGAATTTGTTAATCAACTATCTCGGAGCGAGTATAGATGATTTTAGAGAAATTCCAAATTAAACTAAGAAACAAAAAGATATCAGGGAGTGCAATGCATTATTCTTTTTATAAAGATTTTAGAGTGTCTAAAAGAGGTGTGACCTATGATATTAGTGAGTTCCTGTTTAGCTGGGTTAGAAGTAAGGTATGATGGTCATCATAGTTTAAATGAAAATGTTAGAAAATTAGTAGAAGAGAATAAGGGCGTAACAATCTGTCCAGAATTGCTCGGGGGGTTTTTGACTCCAAGAGAACCTGCGGAAATAGTAGGTGGGGATGGAGGAGACGTCTTAGATGGTAAAGCGCGAGTCATTGAAAGATCTGGAAGAGATGTAACCGAAATATACATAAAAGGCGCCTATAATACCTTAGATAAAGCGATAGAAATAGGTGTAACCATTGTTGTTCTAAAGGAGAATAGTCCATCTTGTGGTAGTTCAATGATTTATAATGGAGAATTCACAGGAAAAAGAATTTGGGGTAACGGGGTTACTTCAGCATTATTAAAAAGAAATGGATTAAGAGTCATTTCAGAAAAGCAGTTTGCAGAAGACTCATTCTAGATTATTTCAACTAGTACCAGTCTTCAACAATCTCGGAGCTTATCTATAATTAGATAGCCTCCCATTCTATATGATTATTATTGCCACCCTTAGAATCTTTTGAAATAATCGACGTTGAGCGACTCGGCAACGTACATAAGAAAAAGGTTTTAAGGGAGGTACATATGAATCGTTATATAGGGATATTTATTCTTACATTAATTGTAGTTTTTTTACTATTCTTTATTCTTCCTATGTTTATTTGGCGATTTACAAGTGACATTGATTTTGTTTCATATCTAGTTGCTTCATTAGTTCTGTTAGCGACGTTTATTATTACTCAGCTTTTTTATATCATTGATTTACTAAAAGGTAAGAAATAATCCTCTTACAAACTCGTAAGGTTTGAACACTGCTCAACAATCTCTGAGCTTATCTGTAATAAGATAGGCTCCATTTTATGTGAAATAAAAGATTGAGTTACACCTACAATTTTGAAATAATTGGTACTAAAATATTGGATAGGGAGATGGAAAATGGATGGATAGGGTAATGGAGATTGATAGGGTTGAATAATAAATTAATTATTGAAGAGTTTTCGGGAGCTTATCAAAAACAGGTATCTGAACTTATTTTACATATACAACAGAAGGAATATAGTATCGCAATTACTAAGGAAGACCAACCTGATTTGCTCAAAATTCCAGAGTTTTATCAGATAGGGAAGGGTAACTTTTGGTTAGCTAAATTAGATAATGAAGTAATTGGAACAATAAGTTTGTTAGACATAGGACACAACCAAGTTGCTCTAAGGAAGATGTTTGTAAACAAAAGTTATAGAGGCTCTACATATCAAGTTGCAGAATCACTATTAAACAAAGCAGTTGATTGGGCACAGGATCACGCCATTCAAACGATATACTTGGGGACTACTCCGCAATTTCTCGCCGCACATCGGTTTTATCAAAAGAATGGATTTATAGCAGTGGATAGAAGGGAGTTACCTAGTAATTTTCCAATCGTAAAGGTAGATAAGGTGTTTTATAAGTTGAAAATAGAGGATTCTAAAAGCTTACATAATTCCTGAAATTATTGTCGCCAGAATTATTATTCAAGTATCTCGGAGCTTATCTGTAATCAGATAGGCTCTTTTTACCTTAAGGAAAGGATTGAGTTATGTGGGATAGTTTGAAAAAATTGGTATTAGAGGTTTGAGTAGCAGATTATAGATTACATAATAAATGTTCTGGTAGTGATGTTAATGTTGCTGGATAAAATTAAAAACGAAATGCGAGGGATTCCAATGTGATTTCTGAGTTGTAAAACATCGATAATATAAAACTCAGGAGGTACTGCGGTTATGACGGAGATAGTTACATTCGCTCCTGAAAAGGAGTTTAGAATAAATGCTGAAACAGTCTTTCAAAAACATTCAGAGTTGATTAAACAAGTATTACCTGGATCACAGGTTTACCACGTTGGTAGTACAGGAGTTAGGGGTTCTTTGACAAAAGGAGATGTCGATCTTCAAGTTCGTGTGACTCAAGAAGAGTTTCCCGAAGCCAAAGAATCATTGATGGCAATGTATAGTTTAAACACGGGTAGTGACCAAACTTCCTTTTTTTGTGCATTTGAAAAGGAAGATGAAATACTGCCTGTTGGTATTCAGCTCACAGTTAATGGTTCTTCAGTAGATAATTTTCGCAAAGTAACTCAATTTTTCTGCGAACATCCATCATATACAGAAGCCTACAATCATTTGAAGATGAAGTTTGAAGGCGAAGATATGGAGGAGTACAGAAACGAGAAATCTTCTTTTATCGCAAAGATCCTTTCCACCAAAGAATATGAACAACTTTCCAAAAGAATGGACCTTTATGAAAAAGTGAAATTTGTTGAAGGGGAAACATTTTTAACAATTGAAGAAACAAAGAATCTTACTCATTCTGAAATGGTTGAACTTATTGATTATATGAGAATAGATCCTTTCATTAGAAGCGTAAAAAATGTCATCGTCCTTGTTAACTCTAAGTTTAATAGTGAAATTGAGTCGCTTTTGGGAAACCATGGTTTTGAGTTACGTGAAGAAAATATTACTGTAAGAAAAGATCTAAATAACATTTCAATAAAAGAAGATGTTCGCTATTCATTTAAATCATTAAATGAAATTTCTACGAGTGATTTTAAGAGGGTTTGGAAAGAATCGATGGTTAACTCGTTAAATGCGCCTTCTTCTTTAAATGTGGATGAACAAATGCGAAGTGTAGAGGTGGAGCTAGGTTCAACCTATAAAGCTTCCTGTCTTGTAGCATATGAAAGTAAACGTCATTTAGGTGTAGTAATGCCACACATAGAACCAGGTACTACTAACGAAGGTCGACTTTTTTACTTTGGACTTGTTCAAAGTGAGAGAGGTAAAGGGAAAAGTAAGCAGCTTCATAAGCAGGCGTTGGAAATACTAAGAAATGATTTTGGTGCTGCCTATTATATAGGGAGTACGGGAAAAGATAACATACCTATGTTAAAGACATTTCAAAATAGTGAGTGCACTATCGTTGAAAGTAATAAGGTTTATAAGAGAAAAGTATAAATGATATACAAGAAACCATATTCAACAATCGGGGGCTATACCGTAAGGAGGAATAAAATGTTTAAGACTAAAAAAATGAACTTAATATACGGTTTATTGTTAATAATCTTATCACTAAGATCACTAGGATATATTATAAATGCTGAATATGGGTTGTTAGGTTTACATATTATCGTTTTTTCTTTATGTCTACCTGGAGGTATTTATTACATCTCTTCAACTTTATTAAATAAAGAACGAAATCCATAAATTCGGAGCGTTTGCTGAAGAATATCAAGCAGCTAATTCTTATATTGAGTAGTCATTAGGGAAAACTAATCAAAAAAAGTGAGAGGTATACATATGAAAAAAACTCTATTGATTACATCCCTTCTGGCTTCAGTAGTTCTTTTTCCTAAAGAATCAAATGCTATCCAAATGCCTTGCAGTATGGTGTTAGACCCAATAGACGAAGGTCTTACAAATGCAAGAGGAAGTGCACTAATTTATAAAGTTCAATTAATTCCACCAAGCTTTGCAAGAACTAATATCAGTATCTTAAGTGTTCATCTACCTGAACCCTCTACATACGGCGAATATGATATTTATGAGGGATTTGCTTTTATACCTGGTGAAATAAGCTGGAGGTTCAGACTTTATCCTACTCCAGAAGAAGGTAGTCCTACCTGGTCGGGAAGGTTTGACTTGATCACCACAAAATTAAACAATGCTAAAGTTCAAGTGAGAGCTTCCAATTCTAAAACTGAAAAGTTGGGACCAGTGGTTCTGAATAATGATATTCTAAGCTGTAAATAGCTTACTCCACAAACTCGGAGCATTTGCTTAATAAACGGAAGCAATTCTGTATTATCATAACAGCGTACACAGTGAAGTTTGATCTTGATTAATCGGGCGTGATTCCTTACTAAGGAATTACGTCTTTTCTTTGAAGAAAAGGTTGAGTAAGTGGTTGAGTTTTGAAATAATTGGAATTATTCAATAATAGAAGTATTTTGAAAAAATGCATTGTGTTTTACTATACTCATTAATGCTAGAGAGTTCACGACAGCAAATGAAAAATTGGAGTAATTCCAATCCATTAGTCTCATTTATCACGGAAGAGAGGAGCTATTACATTTGAATAAAAAGAAGAAAAGTGTCGCTGTGGGAATTGTTATTTTAATAGGAATTCTGATGTCGGTATATGAATATTATCAACCTGATGTATTTGATCAGGCTACTCAAGTTGCTTATGAAGAATTCGAAGCTGACTTTAAAGATAGGTATGGTAAGGACCCAGAAGGGATTACCGTTACTTCCGCCGTTGAGTCAAGTAACAGTTGGATGATAGCCTTCGCAACGGAAGATAGGTCCCCAGAAACAGAAAGGATTGCAGAATATGAGGTAACAGAAGACTTATCTATTCAAAATAGTTCCTGGTATGTTGCTGATCAAATTAAAGCATATAAAAATCTTGTCTCAGCACATAACAAAGGGAATAAAGAAGCATACCTCCAATCCTATAGTCATATTCTCTCCAGTCATTCTCTTCAGAAATTAGAAGAAAAATTTAACATGGATCGTAAGGAAGAACATTTATTAGCTTCTCGTGAAGTTAAGCTCATTAATTCTAATGACAAAACGGCTATTCTATTAAGTGAAGAATCACACGCCTTCAAACAGGAGTTTAAGTACAGTTTGGATTCATTTGTCATTCTAAATAAAGAAAATGGACAGTGGAAAGTATTAGAGAAGTTACCCTTTAAAAAAACAGGAAGAAGAGATTATGACACTTCAAGTGACTTTGATAAAACTGAAGAAGTAATTAAAAAAATTGAAAAAACTTATGATATTGCAGTAGAGAGATATGAGTGGGCTTTTGAACAATCTTAAAATTATCGTCATTCTAATCGTCATATAGTGGAGCTTTCGAAAATGGTTGGAGGTTTCGAAGTAGACCTTTTTAAGAATCTAAGACATCTCGAAGTCAAGTCTTCCATTTAATCGGAGCATTTGTTTAATAAAAAGTAAGCACTCTAGATAGGTTAAGAGCAGGATAATTGATGCATACACTAGGGGGATAATGAATTGATTGTAACAAAACGATGTGTTCTATTGAAATTACAGGAAGATGATTATGAAGATGTGAAGTCACTATATGTTAATGCTGAAGTAAGAAAATACCTCGGAGGTACTGTGGAAGAAGAGTTAATTAAGGCAAGCTTCAAAGAGATAAATAAAACAACAGCCGATTCTTTAAATTTAATTGCAAGAGAAAAAAACACAAATAATTTCATTGGGCTAGTATCTTTAGATGCTCACCACGATGGTATATCAACTGAAGTATCATACCAGTTGCTCCCGACCTGGTGGGGAAAAGGTTATGCTAGTGAAATCGTAAAAGAACTGATTAACTATGGTTTTAATAATTTGAACTTAACAGAAATAATTGCAGAAACCCAAACTGCAAATAAGGCGTCTTGTAGGCTATTACAAAAATTAGGGATGAGCTTTAAAAATACACTAGAAAGGTTTGGGGAAAAACAAGCCATCTATGGTATTGAAAAATAAATTAATTCATCAAAGGGAGCGTTGATCTTAAAGGTTTACGCTCCTATTGGTTTGATTTTATAACAGGGCAGTTATCTTATAGAGTTTTTAATTTTGGAAGTTAAATACACAATATTAAAAAGGTGATGATTATTGTTTCTAAGGATGAGAAGTATATACAGAAAATAGATATAAAAAGTACTCAGCAAATAAATAATAACTATTCAAGTATCTCGGAGCTTTTCTGTAATTAATGAGCCAATCAGATGGAGAACAATACAACATAAAAAAGGACGCCTAACTTGTACAAGAAAAGCGTCCTTTTCTATATTTAAATACTCAGGTGCAAGATATGTTGCGGTCCTTTAGGACCATTATATATTTCATTATTGTCCACAAATCCAGTTTTCAGATAAAGGCTGATAGCTGCTTGGTTTTTTTGATTAACGCCAAGTACAACTTCGTTTATGTTAGGGAAGTTTTTGTTGATGAAACTTGGTAGCATTTTAAGCCCTGACTTTGCTAAACCCTGACCTTGACTTTCTTTATTAATTGAAAATGCAGTTAATAGCCTAGCATTTTCATTACTACAATATTTGTGTAATTTCGAACCTTGTTCTAGAGCAAAATAACCTACTGCTTTTTCATCTTTTAGAATTAAAATATGTATGGTTTGGTCTGAAAGCTTGGGATCATTAATTTTCTGTAAGGGTAAAGCTGTAAACATTAATTGGTCATCTGGAAGGTGAAAGTTAGAAAGATCTCTATCATAATTGCTATTGTATTTAATTAGTTGAACAGTAGAATTTGTAGTGGTCGAATTCAATATTTTACGCCTCCATTATTTGTAATATAATTTGAGTATAGTCTAGTCAATCTCAAGTTACAAACAGCTTTTGAAATTATGATATTAATAAGTAATAGATTCAGTATTAAGCAATCTCGGAGCGATTATCTAATAAAAATGTTGCCCATATTATATTAAGTTTTAATAGACTTGATTCATAAGTTATAAAGATAAAAAGAAGACCAGCAAAATTTTATTGCATGGTCTTCAAACTTTCTATCCTCTAAGTTGGTTTTTAAAGAACAAAACTGTTTCTAATTCATCTTCTCTGTCTTTAAAGAGATCCAGCTGTTTTCCTACGGCAACGGCAAATTCAACATATGCATTTCCTTCAGCTGTTATAAGATTTTCACATACTGTGGTATCTGCTTTGCTTTTATATGCAGGATTAAAACATGTTGTGAAGTCGGAAATGTCAATGGAAGTTGAATAGTCTCTATTTCTTAGGACTGAACTCCTACCTAATAGTGTAGATGCTCCACAAATGGATGCAATCCACTTATTCTTATTATCAAACTCTTGGATAAGACTTATTAATGTCTCTTCCTCAAGTAATGGTTCAGGATCCCCGCCAGGAATGACTAAAATATCATATTTACTGACTAAGCATTCGTCCACTGTTTGGTCCACTATTATTTTGAACTTTCCACTATGAGTAATTTCCTCTTTGAGGGCAGTGGTCTCAACTTCAACATTGGTTTCACTGAAAATGTAAGCTAAGGGACTGATCTCCCAATCCATATAGCCATCATACAGAAAAAATAAAGCTCTCATTAACCCAATCCCTTCATAAAAAAATTAAATTTGTGTTGTTAGTCTACACTGTTACTCACAAAAAATAATTTATTTAACATATTGGCATCCCCTCCGATTAGTAGATCTAATATGAATTTTAACATAATTTTCTAGATGCATTTACTTTTCTAAGTATTGTAAGTGGGATTTGTCTTGAATTCGAGTCTTCAAGAAAATCGGAGCAAATCTGGAATAAGAATTGCTCTCTTTCTTTGATTTCTTGAATGAATGAGGGGATTATTTGTAGGTAATCGAAGTAATAGTTTAGGAAATGTAGACAGTTACTGTTCTTAAAAAAGGAGTGGATTTTATGGATATTAAAATAGATGATTTAACCGGATCTGACGTGGCTGAATTACTGAGTGAGCACATTCAGAGTATGAAACTACATTCTCCACCGGAAAGTAAACATGCTCTTGATCTTGAGGCATTGCGAAAACCTGAAATTACATTCTGGAGTGCTTGGGAAGCAAATGAATTAGTTGGTTGCGTGGCGCTTCAGGAACTTAACAGCCAGAATGGAGAGATTAAGTCAATGAAAACTGCTTCCTCTCATCTAAGAAAGGGTGTAGCAAAACGACTTCTTCAATTCATGATCAAGGAAGCCAGAGAACGTGGTTACCGACGGTTGAGCTTGGAAACGGGTTCAATGGATGTTTTTAAACCGGCTAGGAGATTATATGCAAGCCTCGGGTTTCAATATTGTAAGCCGTTTTCAGGCTACAGTGAGGACCCGAACAGTGTATTTATGACAAAGGAGTTATAAGTTGTTTTATAAAATTCAATAGAAAAAATTAAGGCAGCAATCATTAATTAGACCTTCTACTATTTACTATGAGAAAAAGATGTATCCTTCTTTTTATCTACATATCGAGTATTCTAGGGAGCTCTTGCGGAGCAAAATAACATTTATCTCGATTTGAAGTCTTCTGTTTTATCGGAGCTTATTCGTAATAACGGATAAGCTCCGTTTGATGAGGTAATGATTGTTTTAGTCATTAGAATTTAAAATAATTGGTATAAATTTTTGGAGGACAGAGGGGAGGTCATATTCTATGCCTAAGACTATTTCAGGATGGTTGGCTGGTATAATATTAGCTATTTTAAAGTAAACAAGGAGTGAAGTGTTTGTCATTGAAAAAGGAAATTATTCTTGTAGGAACGTTTCATTTTGAACAAGAGCCAGAATTAATAAAA
The DNA here is from genome assembly GCF_001039475.1 of Guptibacillus hwajinpoensis. GTDB lineage: Bacteria > Bacillota > Bacilli > Bacillales > Guptibacillaceae > Guptibacillus > Guptibacillus hwajinpoensis. Next base: position 217,669 of record NZ_LELK01000001.1, read on the forward strand.
GATAAAGCAAGCGAAATTGGAGATTTAGTTGAATACTTATCAGACTACAAACCCATAAAAATTGCATTGGAATGGGATAGATCAAAAAACGATGAGTTAAATGAAGAATACAAAGCTTCAAATAAAGATGGTGTGATAGATGAAGTTTATCGTTTAGGATTTAAGTTAGCAAGAACAATGCAGCATGAAGAAGTATATGCGGTCAATTGGACAGGTAACCTTACGGAAGAGGATATGATAAATCTCCACAACTCAATTCAAAGTTCATATCCAGAAATTCAAAAGATAATGAATTCATTATCTGAAAGATCCCCAGGAATTAGCTCTACTACTAATTTGATCAACTCTTATACAAGTTTAAATAATACAGGATACCTTAAGGACATAGAAAATATGTATCTCTCATTTGTAGAAGTACAAAATGATAAGGGAGAAATGATAGGTTTAAACGTATTGAAGAAATGGTTCGAAAGAGAGTTAATGATTTTTAAGAATATTATTGATAACTCAGTAGAGCAATTTAATCAACGTGTCCTTCTTATAATTGGGAATGATCATCTATGGATGTTAAAAAAATTATTTGAAGGTAATGGATGGAACGTTATAAATCCATTTGAAACGAAAATGGATTAATGAATCTTATTTCTTTACTCAATTTATTCGGAGCATTCAATGGACAACACTTTTGCGTATGATTCACATAAATATATTGTCCTCTTCGTTACGATTATAGAGGATTTAAAAGAGGTGTGACTTATGATATTAGTAAGTTCCTGTTTAGCTGGGTTAAAGGTGAGGTATGATGGTCTCCATAGTTTAAATAGAAATATTAGAACATTAGTAGAAGAGAATAATGCCATAAGGATTTGTCCGGAATTGCTTGGGGGCTTTTCAACTCCAAGAGAACCTGCTGAAATAGTAGGGGGGAACGGTGAAGACGTTTTAAATGGGAAGGCGATGGTCATTGAAAGATCTGGTAAAGATGTAACCAAACTATACATAAAAGGGGCTTACACTACCTTGGCTAAAGCAATAGAAATAGGTGCAACTATTATTGTTCTTAAAGAGAATAGTCCATCCTGTGGTAGTTCTATGATCTATAATGGGGAATTCACCGGTGAAAAGGTTTTGGGTAATGGTGTTACTTCAGCGTTATTAAAAAGATATGGTTTAAGAGTCATTTCAGAAAAGGAGTTTTCTGACGGTTCATACTAACTATTAATTAAACTATCTATCTTCAAGAAAATCGGAGCTTATCTGTAATAAGATAGGCTTCTTTTTAATTAAATGGCTATGTTAAAGTTTAATGTGATACTTCACAAAAATAGGAACTTCCAGTTTTATGGAAGTTCCACTGTGGTATATTTTGCTTGTTAACTAAAGCAATAGGTTAATTAAGTGGGATATCATTTTCTCTCAATCACTGAAGATATCCTTCATTTCATTTTTTTCTTTTTTTAATCGTTGAAAATGCCTCTCTATTCGTCTTGCTATAAAAGGCAGAAATATAACTATTAACATAAGCCAAAGCATAAAATTCCACCTTTATTTAAGAATATCCCAGTCAAACTCCCCTAATCCTTCCGTTCGAGGAAAAAAGAAATGTTAGATATTGAACTTACTTAATCTAAGTGTATCATAAGTTTTTGTACGAAATTTACCATCAGACTTGAATTGATATATATCTTTTCAGTCGCATAAGTTTTAAAGGCACGCCAAGAGTTGGTGCACAAGACATTTTTACTGGAAAGCTTATGACCGATAGTATTATCTAATTGATCTTTTGTTAACCGTCCCATTCACATTGTCTGAGAGAAGGTCATCTTATCACGGTCTCTTGCAATTAAAACACATACTTGCTCATTACTTATACCATGTTTTTTTGCGAATGATTATTTTAATCCGTTAACTATATTAATAACTACGATTATTATATATGCTATTGTCATGTTCATTGTTGGACTGTTCGGATCGTTATTTACCATCTTCCTGTATCTCGGAGCATATCTGCAATACCATAGAAGCTAAACGCCCTAAATATTCTACAAAACTAGGTGCATTTCCTATACAGGAATGCATCTTTTTTAATTTTTAAATTCCTTATTATGTTAATATTGTTACTATTAAGTGGAAAATGAGGTGTAGGTTTGGATTTTCTTACTGATAAAGTGATATACATTTCGTTATTTATATTAATCATTCATACAATTGAAACATTGGCTTATGCTGTTCGCCTATCTGGAGCAAGAGTTGGGTTAATTGCTTCTGCTTTATCTCTCTTTAATTTAATGGTCATAGTTTCAAGAATGGCCAATATGATGCAGCAACCTTTTACAGGAAGTTTGGTAGACTCTGCCCCTTCCTCTAACACATTGGCTTTTGTGGAGAATCAGTATAGGGTAATTATTGGTGCTTCAACGATCGGTACTCTTATTGGCATCGTTTTGTTACCTACTTTTATTGCCTTATTTTCTAGAGCTATCATTCACTTATCAAAAAAGGGAGGGTCTATTCCTTCTTTGCTGAAGACTCTTTTTTCATTGGAGTATATAAAACGAGGCTTAAATCAGATGCACTTCCCAAACCGTACATATTTACAGGGAATCTCATTAAATGACATACCTAAAAGGCTGTTTCTGATCAATATGGTGGTAACAGCGATATACACGATTGGTGTTTTATCAGCCCTTTATGCGGCGCTTCTAGCCCCGGAAAGGTCGTCAACAGCTATAATGGCTTCAGGATTAATTAATGGGGTAGCTACTATCCTTTTGGTTGTGTTCGTAGACCCAAAAATATCAGTAATGGCTGATGACGTCATTAACAAACGTGGCGACTATTCAAAATTAAAGAATGTGTCACTTATGATGGTCACATCAAGATTATTGGGCACTTTACTTGCACAAATTTTGTTTATTCCAGGAGCAAAATATATTGCTTGGTTTACTAAATTCATTGTTTAAACGTTTCTTTGCTTAATCAAGTATCTCGGAGCAATTCTTTAACAAAGATTTTAAATATAGAGGATAGCTAGGTGGAGTCACTATGCAAATTATTAGTGTAAGAGAAAATCCAGAGTATAAAAAAGCAGCGATAAAGTATTTTCAGAATAAGTGGGCAAATGAAAACAGCATGAAAGTATATGAGGACAGTATTACCAACAGTATAAAAACAGATAGTCCTCTTCCTATTTGGTATTTAATGCTGGAATCAGACGATATTATTGGTTGCGCAGGTCTTATCACCAATGATTTTATAAGCCGAATGGATTTATTGCCTTGGGTATGCGCTATTTATATTGAAGAAAATCATCGTGGTAATGCGCTAGGGAAAGAGCTGCTTTTACGTGCACAAGCTGATGCCAAAAAAATAGGATACAATAAGATTTTTCTTTGTACTGATCACATTGGATACTATGAGAAATATGGATTTTCATATATAGGTGAAGGGTATCATCTTTGGGGAAGTCATTCGAGAATATATGAATGTAATAACTAAGGTAATCATATAAAAGTCTTTTGATTCGTTGTTCAAGAATATCGGAGCAATTGCTTAATGAAAGCGCTCTAACTAGGGTTAGCGCAGTTTAATTGGAAACTAGTTTTGTTTGAGAAAGGAGGGAGAACAATGACCCAACTAAATAGTCTAGTTAAAAATAAAGATAGACTTGCTGATATGGAGAAATTTATTTCATTAGTAAAATCATCTCCTAATGGAAACAGGAAAGAGATTCTCTTGGATATTTTCAAATTTGATGAAGAAGAATTTGAAATGATGATGTTCTTCGGAATGTTTANCGTCTCACTTGCAATTGACCAATATGAGATCGCTGGATTATGAAAACTTCATACAAGAAGAATTGGAGCTTTTGCATAAACAGTACCCTTCAAATAGACCTGTACAATTTGAGTTGTTCATTTTAGATAAAAATGATGATTTTGTTAAATCCAAACTTAATGGCGTATCAGCTTTTACGGATTGGAATGGAAAGATGTGTTTTGTGATTCTTCCAGAAGAAAACGTACGTTCAACAATTAAATCTGTCGTAACACACGAATATCATCACCATTGGCGTATCAGTGCATTAGGGCTGAAAGAAGATGGAGAAACGTTACTTGACCGGATGGTTTTAGAAGGATTAGCAGAGCACTTTGTGAAGGAAAGATTAGGTGTGGAATATCTTGGTCCATATAAAGATGCTTTATCTGAAACTCAAGCTAAAACAATATGGGAAAGTTCATATAAGAATCATATAGATGATAAAGGAACCTTAACTGATTTATATATGTTCGGAAGTAAAGATAAAGGATTACCGTTTTGGGGCGGCTATTCATTAGGGTTTTACTTAATAAAGTGGTTTCTAGATAAAGACAAAAATATTTCTATAAAGGATTTAACAATATTACCTAGCGACCAGTTTATAAAATAATGCTATTCCATTATCTCGGAACTTTAGTTGAATAAGCAATTGAAAATAATTAGAAGAAAATCTCAGTTCACTGAACTGAGATTTTTTTTTTAATTACAATACCACTACATAATTCTATAGTAATTTCAAATAATTTGTAATAGTTTGATTTTTTTCGCCAATCGTTGTATCCTGTTGTATGAATCCGCTTACAAAGAGAGTGAAGGAGGTACATAATATGCAAGCAATGAAAAACAGATGGTTAATTGCTTTATCAGCTATTTCCATCCACCTTTCCATCGGAGGTGCCTACGCATATAGCGTATATACCACCCCCGTAAGTGAACAAATGGGTTGGACCCCAACTCAAGTAACGATTGCATTTACCATTATGATGGCCCTGGCCGGGTCATCCGCGGCATTATTTGGGAAGTTTGTTGAAAAAAATGGTCCAAGAAAATCAGCAATTCTGGCTGGTGTTTTGTTTGGATTAGGACAAGCCGGTTCAGGGATTGCGATCGCAATTGATTCACTTCCATTTTTCCTAATGTCCTACGGGGTAGCAAGTGGACTTGGACTTGGCATTGGCTATATTTCACCCGTATCAACTCTTGTGAAATGGTTCCCTGACCGAAGAGGTTTAGCAACCGGATTAGCGGTACTTGGTTTTGGAACAGGAGCTCTAATTACAGCTCCCGTTGCAGCCAACTTAATGACTTCAATTGGAATATCTAATACATTTTACATATTAGGGGCAGCTTACTTTGTTTTTATTATATTAGGTGCTTCTTACATTGCCCCACCCCCAGAAGGCTGGATGCCAGCTTCTATGAAACAAAATATGGCCTCTGGGAATAAAGTTTATAAAAAGGATTTACAACAATTGACTTCAAAAGAAGCGGTTAAAACAAAGCGTTTTTGGCTGCTTTGGACGATGATGCTTATTAATACTACCGCAGGGATTATGATGATTTCAGTTGCTTCACCGATGGCCCAAGAAGTTGTAGGGTTATCAGCCGCTGCAGCTGCCACGATGGTCGGAATTATGGGTGTGTTTAATGGTGGAGGTCGTCTTGGCTGGGCAACAGCTTCAGACTATATTGGCCGCCCCAATGTTTTTCTGATCTTTTTCTTAATACAAACTGTTGCTTTTTTCATGCTTCCGATTACAACAAACAGCATCTTATTCCAGCTCCTAATTTTACTCGTTGTTACTTGTTACGGCGGAGGATTCTCTAATCTACCTGCATTTATTGGTGATTTGTTTGGAACGAAACAACTCGGTGCTATTCATGGGTACTTGTTGACAACATGGTCTCTAGGTGGCGTATTTGGACCTATGATTGTTTCACAAATTCGTGCTAGAACCGATAGTTACACTGCTGTATTTTACGTTTTTCTTGCTTTAATATTCTTAGCCCTTGTCGTCTCCATTCTTATGAAGTTAGACATTAAAAAGACTGAGAAGGATCTAAAACAACAACAAGAAGAAGAAGCTGTTAATTATTAATTAGCAAACCAAAGCATTTGCATTGTAAAATTGGATCGCGTCTTACGACGAGATTCAACTTTTTTCTTAGGGATGGGATTGTCGATTGGATTGGCATCTAGTCGCTTTCCTCAGGAGTCTTCCAGATTGCCATCCAATCAACGTCATAAGAGAAAGCTGAACGAATGTCAGAACTTAAGATCTAACTTGTATAAAGCCTCAATTACCCTCTACTGAAATTTCAAAATTTGCATTTATTAGCTCTTCATAGTTATTCAGCAGTTAATCAAAGATAGGTGAACAGAATTGAGATTACGTTTGCAACTAAATCGGAGCTTATCTGCAATAAAGATAGGCTTTTTTTAAATGAAGAAAACGATTGAGTTATCTTCATTGGTTTGAAATAATTGGTATTGATGGATTGTACAGAAAATTGAAACTAGGATTATGGAGGGATTGAATGACTTCTGAAAACAAACTTGAGAAGTTAGAAGAACTATTTAGTTATCTAACAAGAGAAAAAATGTTTAATGGATGTGTGCTAGTAAGTGAGAATGGAAGCCCCATGTATGAGTATGTTAATGGGGTAGCAGCTATAGATCAGAGTAAGCAATTAACGAAAGACTCACGTTTTGATATCGCTTCCGTTTCGAAATCTTTTACAGCTATGGCAATTATGATATTGAAAGAGCAACAGAAGATAAGTTTTGAAGATGTTCTTGAAAAACATTTATCAAATTTGCCTTATCAAGGCATTACGATCAGAAATCTTCTGACACATACCTCAGGGCTTCCGGATTATATTGATTGGTTCGAGGAAAAATGGGATCGCAAAAAGATTGCAACGAATAAGGAAGTTTTGGAACTATTTTTAAAAGAGCATCAGCCTTCACTTCTCTTTGAACCAGGTGACAAATGGGAGTATAGCAATACAGGTTACATCCTACTTGCTGAGGTAATAAAAGAGGTATCAGGTCTTACCTTTGAGGAATTCCTAGAAAGTAATATTTTTGGTCCACTAGAAATGCATCACACACAGCTATTATCTCGAAGGATTAATAAAGACTCACTCGAACTTGCTGAAGGGTATATCTATGATCGAGAAAATGATGATTATAAAATACCGGATCATATGGATGAACACAGATATGTGTATTTTATAGACGGAGTTCGTGGAGATGGTGCAATTAACACAACCGCAAAAGACTTATATAAATGGGAGCAAGCAATTTATGCGAACGTGCTCATAAAGGAAAACACGAAAAATGAAGCGTTTAAACCAGCTGTTCTTACTAATGGAGAAAGTCTTGGTTATTCCGTCGGTTTACACCCTGATGTAGAAGCAGGCTATGGATTTGGATGGTCTATCGAAAATAGCAGCCAAACAGGAAAGATCCTCTCACATGGGGGTTATTGTGCTGGTTTTCATTCCTTTTTGATACGTTACGTTGAAACTAATAGATCAATTATCTATCTTAGTAACGTCGATTATCTTGATTTTTATGATAATAAGATACATCACGACATCGTACTGCAGATAGAAAATATCCTTTTTGATAAGGAAGTTAAGTTACCATCATTCCCTGTTTCAAATAATATTTCTAGTGAAATAAAGACTTCGTAAATTTCATAGCTATAGAAAATTCCAGAATGATAAATTAGATTTACATATTCCATTAAAGAGAAGCGAATCCAGAGAATGGGTTCGCATCCTTAATGTTTTCTTTATTGAACTAGGACGAGACGATATGTGTAAATTTTGCCAAATTGACTGAAATAAGGGTGAGGATTAAATGGGAATTTCTATTGATAAGTTAAAATATGAAGATGCGGTGGAATTATTTGATTTTGAAAACGAAAATAGAACCTATTTTGAAAAGATGGTACCAAGCCGAGGTGATGATTATTATAACTTTGACACTTTCATGATAAGACATGAAAACTTATTAGATGAACAAAATCAAGGGTTATCTTATTTTTATCTGATAAGGGAAAGAAATGGTGAAATTTTAGGAAGAATTAACTTAGTAAATTTAGACAGATCCCAAAGCCTAGGTCACATAGGTTATAGAGTTGGTGAAAAACATACTGGTCAAGGGATTGCACACAAAGCTATACATATTTTATTGGATAATTTCCGAAAGAATGGTTACGCCAAAATCTTAGCGAAGACAACAAATAATAACATTGCTTCACAAAAAATGTTAGAGAAAAATGGCTTTAAGAAGTTAGGAGTAAGTGACGACGAATTTGAAATGAATGGAGAAACACTTAGGTTTGTAAATTATATATGGGCTATTTAATAACATTATTGAAGTTGTTCATCAATCTTATTATCTCTACTGAGTCTTCATGTATCTCTGAGCGTTTGCTTAATAAGAAGTAAGCGCTGCATGAGGTTTAAAGGCCAGATTGTTGAAAATCGCTTGGTAATAAGATATTAGTTAGTGTAAAGATTATATATATTTCACTTAAACTAAACCGATTTCATAGTGAACAATGCCGAGGAGAAATGGTCCCTATATTATAAAGGGATACATGGGAATAAGTTTCGACTACAGTACCCATTAATTATGGTACAAGAAAAAAGGACCGGGCGTACTTTGTTCGGTTTTTTTTTATATTTTTGTAAGATATTTGAGTTTATCGCGTCTTATATGTAAGGAGGTGAGATGGTGACACAGCTTGAGGATATTTATAATACATACTTTAAAGATGTATTTTTATATGTGTATAGTTTATCTGGCGATAAGCATATCTCTGAAGATATCACTTCGGAAACTTTTATGAAGGCATTAACATCGCTAGACAGTTTCAGAGGGAATAGTGATATCCGTGTTTGGTTATGCCAAATTGCCAAAAACAGCTATTACTCTTATTTGCGTAAGAAAAAAAGCTTTGTGGATTTTGAGTCGGTTCCAGAATCGGCTAGTGGAGACAATGTAGAACAAGAAATAGCCATTTCAGAAGCGTCTATGGAGGTACATGAAGTTATCCAGAATTTAAAAGAGCCATACAAAAAGGTCTTTACTCTCCGTGCACTTGGAGAACTGTCATTTAAGCAAATTGGCAAATTGTTTGGAAAAAGTGAAAACTGGGCTTGTGTTACTTATCACCGTGCTAGAGAAAAAATTAAAGCGCGATCGGAGGATTATCGATGAATATTAGCTGTAATATGATTAGAGATATACTGCCGTTATATGTCGAGAATTTGGCAAGTCAAGATACTAGAGATCTAGTTGAAGAACATATAGCTTCTTGTGAGAACTGTAAAAAACGACTTGAAGAAATGAGGACTTTTGAAGAACCGCCAGTAGATACCGATATAGCTCCCTTAAGAAACATACAAAATACATTGCGAAGGAAAAAGCTGCAAACGATTATTTTTTCAGTCATGGTAACATTGGTTTTTGCAGTGGTTACAATGGCTTATCTGACAACGCCAGCATACATCTCTTATAATGAAAATGCGGTATCAATTATTGAAAAGGATGACGGAACAGTACTTTTGAATTTTAGTGAAGAAGTCTCTGGATTCAATGTAACCGAATATCCAGCAGCAGACAATTCAGGTTATGTCTACGATATAACTACATGGGAAACGGTTTGGCACCAGAAAATAAACAAAAACAACCTGGAAAATACGGTCTTAAACCCGAATGGGGAAACGGTCGTTTCAATTTATTATTACAATACCGATGGAAGTGAAGATGTTTTAATTTATGGAGATCCAAAAATGGATGGTTCTGTCATAACGTTACCTCGGCTCTTTTTAAGCTACTATGTGTTGTTTGCTATAGGGTTTTCACTTATTTGTGGAATTGGATTAGTCATATTCCGTAAGAACGAAAAAATAAGAAATGGACTAGAAAAAATCATTCTATTGCCTATCTCCTACGTGTTTGCTCACTTACTCATAAAAGGTCTTCACTCTGCCACTTACCTTGCTGAACGGGACTTTTATGCAATATTACTAGTCACATTTCCTTTATATTTTGCATTGTTAGCTGGAAGGAACATATTTAAAAAATTATCATTTAAGAAGCCGAAAAGCACTTTATAATAGTTGTTGCTTTCACTGGTTTGTAATAGACTCACCAATCAGCGATTCTTTTCTTAATTTAGTTCTATATTACTTGATAAAGAAGGGTCCCTGATGGCCTCAGATTTCTAAAACATGGCCCGAAAAATATCCTTGAATTGATTGAACCCCCAAATTCTACTGATCAGAGTCCATCTTCAACAAAATCGGAGCATTTCTTTAAGAAGTAGAAGAACACTTTTTTGTGAAATAAGTGTTCAAAATAAAGATTTCTGCAGTAAAATAAGGTATATTATATTGTTGAATAGATTCTCTTGTAGGAGAAGAAAAGTGGTGAACAAAGTGGGAAGATATCAATTGGATCACAAAAGTAAGGTAGCTGTGACAAAGTTTCATGAAAAACAGACGACTGCCAAATTTGATAAAAAGAATCATCTTGAAAAAATACGTGCGGAGTATTTAAAAAAGAAGCAAAAACAAACAGATAAATAATGTGATGGAAAACATAGGAAGGTTAATTTCCTATGTTTTTCTTATAAAAAGTTTATTTCGATATCTTCTGTAATAAAAAGGTAAGCCCTCTATTCAGATGTAGGATGGTATTACAGAAGCTAGAATTGAGGTGAAATAGTGCCAACTGCAATTATATTACTCTTAACTTAATACTATTATCAATTTTGCTGTTTAGGAGAGTACAAAATGGACAAATGAAATTTACTGGCAAGAAATTAATTATAGGTTTTAATTTAACCTTGGTATGTATTAATGTGATAATGCTTTTCGTCATGTAAAAACGAAATAAAGTAATCCATTGATGCTATTCAATATAATCACAGCGATTGGTTAGTGAAAAGTAAACGGTTTTAATAGCCGAACTCAGAAAATGTGCTTTTTTAATTTTAGCTGCGTTCTATAGCCTTAAAAATTCATTTCAGTGGGGGACAGAATGAATAAGGATAAGTTAATAGGTTTAATAATTTGGGGATCAATCATTGGAATAAGTGGATTCGTGATGTTGTTTTTCAGTGTTCATTTTGGCACTTCAATTGCTGAGAACTGGTTGATAAAACAAGGTGGAGCTGATACTGACTATTACAACATCATTGTGAAAAGCTACATTAATAACTTCTTAGTAGGTGGAGGAATATTATTTGCTGTTGGACTAGCCACAAATTTCATTGCTTATTATAAACTGCAATCCATTAAGGATAAATCTAATTTAGACTAGATTTTACTGGTTATAAAAATGAAAACAATGCGATGTTAAACAAACTCGGAGCGATCTAACCATAAAAAGTAGGGATATAACCGATGCATAATGAGTTGAAAAACAAGGTAGAAAAAGTAATTGGTGATATTTTAGAAGTAAATATCCTGGAAGATCAAGGTTGCACTTCTGTAGTGCGTCAAATGATAACAGTTCAAGGTATATATGTTCTTAAAAGTTCATTCGAACAGAAATATCGAGAGTGGTTAAAGGATGAAGCTCTCGTATTAGAAAAGCTTAATACCAACACCCAGATCCCAACACCCAGGTTCTATGGTTATATTGAAGAGATTGATAGTAGTCATATCATTATGTCGTTTGAGAATGGAATGACTTTAACCACTGCTTTAAAGAAAGCAAGGAATCCAGATGAGAAACGTACTTTAATTAAGAGTTTTGGAAAATTCGTCTGTGGTCTTCATGAAACAAATCCAGTAGGTCTTGGAGATTAAAATCACACAAAAAGAGCTTGGCAACAATCCAAGCTCTTTTTGTGTGATTTTAAGTGTGACTACCAAAGGGTTAGCAGTGGATTAACCTCATCTGCCATTAGAGTAATGGATCACTAACGAGGAATACATATCAGCTTTTTATGAAGGCTATATTCGTTACAGGGTAACAAAGCAAGAGTTCGAGTATTTTAAAGAGGGGTTATACGAATTTTTCTAATCCTTAATGAATTGTCTAGAAGACATTTTTAATAATATCCCGAGATCAAGTTTTCAACTATAACGATATACATGTTTAAAATTAAGTTATTTTAGATAAAAAGTGAACCTTTTGAGATTAGGGTGGTAATAAGTATGTGAAAGGGGATTTGAAAATGACTGATGAAGAAATGAAAAAAATCTCTGAAGCTATTGATGGAAATGAGTATGCTTTTGAGATTTTAATGAAGCCACATGTAAAAAACGCCAAAAAAACAGCTTATTTATTGCTTCATGATTTTTCTTTAGCAGAGGATGCTGTACAGGATGCACTCCTCCAGATACATAACTCTTTATTTCGTTTCAAACCAGAAATGGCAACCCTTAAAACTTGGTTTAATGGGATAGTTATTAACTGTGCATTGAAAATTGCACGCAAAAGACGATTTTGGTCAAAGTTGAACAATGATGCTTCCGATCCAGAGACTCCTGAAAAGAAAACCATTTTAAATGAAGAATCTGCTCTTATTTTTGAATGTGTAAAGAAATTAAGTTTGAAACTTAAAACAGTTATTATTCTACATTACTATCAGGACTTGTCCATAGAGGAAATAGGCATAACGTTAGGATTAAGTGAAGGAACGGTTAAATCCCGTCTTCATAATGCTAGGAAGAAATTAAAGAAAATCATGATAGAGAATAAAAAAGGAATACATACTTGGGAGGTAGAAATATGGAGCAAAAATTAAGAAAGGCTTTGACTGATGTTGCTGAAGAGTATAATTTCTCAGATAAAGTACGTATGAAGTCAAAAAATAACTCGAACAAGAGAAAGAGGCGGCACTTACAAGTCAGGTACTATGTGGCTGCAGTTTCTCTTATTATAGGTATTCTATTTGTAGCATCACCTGATGTTAGATCTATGACTGAAGAATGGACCACTCAGGTATTTCATATTGATATCTCTTCAAAAAAAGATTTTGAAATAAGAGAAGGTTATGTGTATGTTGATGGAGTAAAAACTGTTAAAGAAGAGGAGTATAAACTAGCTCTTTATTCCTCTGTTTATACTGATGAAGGATATGTATTACAGGAAACAAATCATAAAGAAATTGTTATGCAGAATTTCACAGAAGACCATTTAGGACAGCAGTTTTCAACTATTAAAGATGCAATGAAACATGTAGATTATCATATTAAGCAACCTACCGTTTTGCCAGAGTATCTAAGCTTGGATAAAATATATGTTAATAAGGACCAAGCGACTCACATTTCCTTCAAATCTGATTCAAACAAAGACTTGTCCATAAATGTTGAAGAAAGAAGTGCTAAGGAAGGGTATATAATATTAGATGACGTTGAGAAGATTGATATTGGCGGGAATGGTCGTATTGGTAAAACACCTAATAAATATTGGGACACTGATAGTAACAAACCTGCAGTGAACGCTGAATATGCATTAACGTTTATCGATCATGGCGTTCAATATGATCTATTTGGAACCAATTTAACAAAAGAAGAATTAATAGGAATAGCAAAAACGATGAAGTAGTAGTATAAATTGGAGTCTTTAGCTAGTAGTTGATGGTAGCTAATAAAAGGAATCTGCCTCAAATTCTCTTAAAAAGGGAACAATTCTGCAATCACACTGTAGTGAAATCGTTCAATAACTATTTTGAACAAACTCGGAGTGTTAATCTTAAGGGTCGCTCTCTTTTTAAGAAATTTAATTACGGGACAGGATTTTAAAAAATAACAGACAAAGATGATACATTAATCATTGCTTCTAATCACATTATAAATTTTTAGGTATCACTAATGTGTTGTGTTACAATTCCTGTTAAACTTCTACCTATTGTTATAGAAAGGGAAGAAAACATAGATGGCAGAAAGTAATAAAAAGACCTTTTATTGTAACGTTGAGTTATCCCTAGATATTATAGGTGGTAAATGGAAGCCACTAATTATTCATCATATAGGTGGCGCTGGAGTTATTAGATATGGTCAATTAAAAAGAAAAATCCCTAATATTAATGAAAGAGTATTGTCCAGGCAGCTTAGAGAACTAGAAGAAGCGAACCTGATCCAAAGAAAAATATATGATGAAGTTCCACCTAGAGTGGAGTATTCATTAATCGGAATGGGTAAAACATTAGTTCCTATCCTAAATGAACTAGGATCTTGGGGTGCAGAGTATAATCAAACATACCAACATGGAGAAGTTGATTTCGAAAACGAGTATACCGAATGATTTAGTAGAACCGTATTCACATGTGAATACGGTTCTACTTTTGTTTTTATGAAAACAGTTTTCTAATTAAAGCAGTTTTGTACTTACATGTCTGTACGGCTAAAAATGTCAGTACTTGTTACCTATTTAAAGGGATTATATACTGACAACGTAATTGATATTCCAGCCCCAAGAAGAAGTGAAGACCTATAGCCTAAAAGATAGAGTTATGTTTAGGGTTGTGGTGGTACTACTTTTTGGAATGGAATTGTTATAAATACAAACAAATTGTTATTGTAAAAAAGGAGAGTACAACCCATGGAACTTATGCAAGCATTAACAAATAGATATTCAACTAAGGAATTTGATCAAATAAAGAAAATTTCTGATGAAGATATAGAAACGATTAAAAATCTGTTGCAATTGGCTCCTTCATCAACAAACGTTCAACCATGGCATTTTATTGTTGCTTCAACCGAAGAAGGAAAAAAACGTGTGGCAACTGCTGCGCAAGGAGATTTTAGTTTCAATGAACCGAAACTTTTAAATGCATCAGCGGTTGTGGTTTTCTCAACAAAGAGCGAGATCTCAGAGGATTATTTGCATCATGTCACTGAAAAGGAAGATCAGGATGGGCGCTTTGCCGAAGAGAAACATAAACAGGGTACACATGCTGTCAGAAAGATGTTTGTCGATCTGCACAAATATGATTTAAAAGACCTTCAGCAATGGTCTGAAAAACAAGTATATTTAAATGTTGGCAGTTTCTTATTAGGTGTTGCAGAACTGGGGATTGACGCAGTTCCTATGGAGGGACTAGATTTGAAAGCTTTAGATAATGAGTTCGACCTTCGCGAAAAAGGCTTTACATCATGTGTGGTAGTGGCTTTAGGTTATCGTTCTTCAACAGACTTTAATGCAACGTTACCAAAATCAAGACTTAATCAATCAGAAATCATTGAGGAAGTGTAGCAAGGAACTTAGGCTTGAAGAGCTAGCTGGTAGTAAATCATTAGGGTAATTATCTATTGAGGTAATTACCCTCTATTGTGTAATGGAGAGGAAGTATAATTCTTAAACAAAATCATTTAATGGGGCTTACCCCTATATGGAGGGATTTATGTGAAGATTTTACTGACTGGTGCTACAGATGGTATTGGACTAGCAACTGCAAGGATGTTAGTTGCTGATGGTCATAAGGTATTACTGCATGGCCGTAATAATGAGAAATTAGCAAGTGTTGCAAAAGAACTTGGGGAAGAGAATACAGAGCAATATGTGGCGGATTTATCAGAGTTAGCTCAGGTAGAAAAGTTAGCACAAGAGGTAGCGGAGAAGCATGATCGGTTAGATGTTCTCTTAAATAACGCGGGCGTGTATAATTCGTCGAATGTCGTGACTGGGGATGGTTTAGACATTCGGTTTGCAGTCAATACGGTTGCGCCATACCTGCTGATGAAATCACTACTTCCATTAATGGACGAATCGAGTCGTGTTATTAATCTGTCATCAGCAGCGCAAGCACCTGTTGATGTTAAGGCGCTTTCTGGTTTAGCAAGGCTTAGTGACGGTGAGGCATATGCTCAGAGTAAGCTTGCATTGACGATGTGGACGTTTGAACTAGCTCAGTATGTAGCGCCTGTATTGGTTGCCGTGAATCCTAAATCATTGTTAGCGAGCAAAATGGTGAAAAGCGCGTTCGGAGTGCAAGGACAGGATATTAACCTTGGAGCCGAAATCTTATGTCGTGCTGCCCTGGCTGATACGTTTAGGAATGCGTCAGGTAAGTATTTTGATAATGACATTGGAGAATTCACTGAGCCACATCCGGATGCACGTGACGATGAAAAACGTTCAACGCTCGTACAGCAATTGGATGCTATAATAGGAAAATAAAAAGGTCAGACGCTTGTGAAATGAATCAAGTGTCTGACCTTTTTTTGTTCCTTAATTCTGGGAGCATTATATGGTTTTATTTGTAATTATAGGTACTATAATCATCTAAATGACATATATATGTTGCAAAAAGACATTCTTATTATATAATGGAAAAAGAAGGTTATTATTTTACAAATTGTGGGGTGGGGAAATGAGTATCGAAATGAAGCGTCTTTCGAAATCGTTCAAGAAAGGCGAACTTGCATTATCAAAGGTTGATTTTACGATGCAAAGAGGCGAGGTTGTTGGGTTGGTTGGTCCGAACGGGGCGGGGAAGACGACGCTGATGAAAGTACTATCTGGGATCATTGTGAAGTACGACGGTGAGTTAATTATGGGTGATCAAGCAAAGGTAGGGAGTTTAATAGAGAAACCGAAGTTCTTTCCGAATAGGAGTGGGTTGTACAACATCAACTACTTTAGTGCATTGTATGGAGCGAGCAATAAGCAAATGGATGACATCATTGAGTCGCTTAAAATGGCTTCCTATTTGAAAAAGAAGGTGAAGCATTATTCGCTTGGTATGAAGCAGCGGCTTGGAATTGCGCTTGCACTCATTTCGAACCCTGACTATCTTATTTTAGATGAACCGACGAACGGTATGGACCCTGATGGGATACGAAATATTCTTGGTTATGTAAGAGAGCTTGTTAAGGAACGAAACATTGGCGTGCTGATTTCCAGTCACATTTTAGAAGATGTGGAGAACATCAGTGACCGCGTGTATGTGATCAAAGATGGGGCGTTCGTGAATCAGTATAGTTGTGACCGTGAGCATGAGCAGGTGATCAGCCTTGCTTTTTCAGAGGGTGAGGTTCATAAAGCGTTCAGCATGTTGGGTAATGAAGAAGGCATCAACAAACAGCAGAATTTGATTTCCTTTATCTACGATGGAGACATGAAGCCGATCTTGCAGCACTTAGGTCAGCAAGAAATCTATCCGACTGACGTGAAGTCGAAGAGTGCAACGTTAGAAGACTTTTACTTTGAACAGATGAAAGGGGAAGCGAAATGAATTTTGGAAAATATCTCACACTTGAGCTTAGACGAAACGTCCTCAGTATACCGCTATTTCTAGCGATCGGACTTTCGCTTGTGATAGGTGGCGGCATCGTCTACTCGATTTATGAGATGGATGGACCTTTTCGTCCGGAAAATGTAACTGCGTTGTACTCAATGATCGCGACGGTTGCACTGGGGGTGTATTGTGCAAAGCTCGTCATCATAGACCTTCATTACGGAACGATCTACTTGCTGTTCACGTCAGCACGAGACAGACTAAAGTTCCTTATATCAAGAGTGATCGTCATCATGGCCGTGTCAGTAATGTTTGGCATCGGTTGCGGTGCGCTTGTCTATGTAAATCATTTTCTTAACGATCAGGCGTTTTCATGGGGAGATGTTGGCTCATCCGTTTTCCACTATGTATTGTTCGGGGTGTTCTTCACACTATTCTTTCTCGTGATTTCGATGTTCTACCAGAAGACGATGAACCTTTTCGTTCTTTCGATCGTGACGATTCTTGTGCTACCAAGCATCCTCGGCATCATATTGCAGGTCGATGCTGTGCCAGCATTTATAAAAGACTTCGTAACCTATCTGCCGTTATATAGCTTGCCGAACGATCTTCCGTTTCTTGAATTGGAGAGTCTTGACATGGTTGTCGTAACGACCGTCAGCCTCAGCTTGTTCGCATTTGCGTATTATCGGTTACCCAAAACAGATTACTAACAGGAGGGGAAGTAATGAAACTATTTTCAAAACGAAAAGTGTTGGATGAGCGCTTATCGGGGCTTCAAAACGGGATTTTTCGAGAACTTTATTCAATCGTTGTAGGGCTTTGTGGACTGTCGATCTTTTATGAACAGTTCTTTGGAGAGGTTGGTTTAGCAAATATTTGGCTGGAACTCGTGATCATCATTGGGGGCGGGGCTTATTATATGATACGCTCTTCAATGCTTGGTATTTTCACAGATGAAGTCGAGATGCATGATCGTTCGAGTAAGTGGAAGATGAGTACGAAGAATATTGTGATCAGCGTGCTCGTAGGACTAGGAATTTCATTAACGTTTGCGACAATCAATTCGCAGCGATTCGGCGAAACGAGAGGAGAAACAATCGAGTTCTTCTTCACTATCTTTTTTACATGCATTATGATTTACATTCCTTTCTTATTTGCAATCCTTGTTCTTCCTTACGCGTTTGCGAAGTACCGAAGCGATAAGGTTAACAAGCAAGAGTTAGAGGACATAGACGATGAAGACGAACAGGATGTGCGGTGATCGACGTTGAAAAATAAAAAACTAAAGATGGCGCGAGTGGAGCACGACCTTTCGCAGCAGGAACTTGCGAAAAAGGTTGGTGTGTCGAGGCAAACGATTGGCTTGATTGAACTCGGAAAATATAATCCTACGCTTCAATTATGTGTAGCGATTTGTAAGGCTCTTGGAAAGACGCTCGATGAGTTGTTTTGGGAGGAGTAGGAGCTCTTAAGATTGTTGTTTTTAAACGGATACTATTTACAAAAACGAGTGGTGGATTGCATAGCAATCACACACTCGTTTTTTTATGAAATTCTAAACGTTAGGCGTAGAGCCTAGCAATAAAGTTCTGTTAAGTTCAATATTGAGTAACATTTCTATATAATCAAGTGGTGTCCCTATACAACAAAAATATGAAAATTTTTTGTTGTAAATATAAGCATATACTTATATACTAATGACTGAGGTGATTTTATGGAAAAAATCATTATTGAATTAGAAGATACAGCCAAAACTCTGAAACTTTTAGGAGATAAAACTCGATTAACGATCATAGGGCTCTTAAAGGATAGTGAGTGCTGTGTTTGTGAATTTGTAGAAGTATTACAAATGAGCCAGCCTTCTGTCAGCCAGCACCTAAGGAAATTACGAGATGCTGGATTAGTGAGAGAACAGAGGAGAGGGCAATGGATTTTCTATTCATTAAATGCTCAACATGAAACATACCCAATCATCCAACAAATTTTAGATCAAATCCCCGATCAAAAAGAGAAGTTACGAGCATTGGAGGAAGCTGGTTTACGCATCCAATGCAACTAGTAGGGAATTCCAATAAATTTGGCAGTAGCAGCCAGTGTACCACCAATATTTTTTTATTAAAGGAGAAATGTTTCATGTCTACTAAACCCGTACTTTACTTTCTTTGCACAGGTAACTCATGTCGCAGTCAAATGGCTGAAGGCTTCGGGAAGAAATATCTTGGAGACGAGTTCGATGTTCGTTCTGCTGGGATTGAAGCGCATGGCCTAAACCCTAATGCTGTTAAAGCGATGAACGAAGTTGAAATCGATATTAGTGACCAAACGTCAGATATTATTGATTCAGATGTGTTAAATAATGCTGCATATGCGATAACTCTTTGCGGTGATGCGAATGATAAATGCCCGATGACACCTCCACATGTCACGCGTTTTCACTGGGGATTCGATGATCCAGCTAAAGCAGAAGGTACAGATGAAGAAAAGTGGGCTGTTTTCCAGCGCGTTCGTGACCAAATTGCTGATCGTATCAAGCAATTTGCAGATGATAAAAAATAATAAGGAACAGCCAAGACTAAGTACTGTTTTGGCTGTTTTTCACGAGTATATAATTGATATTAATTTAATTATGGAGGGTTTAGATGAAACTCGAAATTTTTGATCCGGCAATGTGTTGTTCTACTGGTGTATGTGGTCCAAGTGTCGATCCAGAATTAACTCGCTTTGCGAGTGCAGTGTTTTCACTTCAAAAAAAGGGTTTTCAGATTGAACGATACAACTTGGCCAATGATCCTGGGAAATTCACAGAAAATAAGAAAGCGTCAGATTTCCTTCATGAGAAAGGGCCGGATGCTTTACCAATAGTATTGATGGATGGGGAAGTGGTTATGAATTCCTCTTATCCGAGTAATACTCAACTTTCAGAGTGGTTTGATATCGACAAAGACGAATTGAAAGAACAGCCGAAAAGCAACAGTGTAACGATTAATATTAGCGATCTTAAAAAGTAAGGGGTGAAAAGTGATGTACCAATCGTTTAACCCAAACCAACTAAAGGGAACGCCTTTCTTGTTCTTTACAGGAAAGGGTGGAGTGGGGAAAACCTCTACTGCATGTGCAACGGCCATCTATTTAGCCGATACTGGAAAGAAAGTTCTGCTCGTAAGTACCGATCCTGCATCAAATTTGCAAGATGTGTTAGAAGTAGAACTAACGAATGCTCCAAAACCTGTACCGAATATGGAGAATTTGCATGCGTCTAATATTGATCCAGAACAAGCTGCGGCAGACTACCGAGAGAAGGTGGTCGGACCTTATCGTGATCAATTACCACAAGCGGCGATTAAAAGTATGGAAGAGCAACTATCGGGTGCTTGTACGGTTGAAATGGCTGCATTTGATGAGTTTTCAGCGATTATTGCGAATTCATCGATTCGGAATCAATACGACCATATCATTTTCGACACGGCTCCTACTGGTCATACGCTACGATTGCTACAACTTCCTACAGCATGGAACGAATTCCTGAATGAGAGCACGCATGGTGCATCTTGTCTTGGCCCGCTTTCAGGATTGCAAGAAAAAAAGCAACTGTATGAACAAACGGTTAACACGCTTTCTAATAAGAATCTAACAGCGCTAATTTTAATTGCTAGACCGGAAACGTCTTCTCTTTACGAAGCTGAACGTTCTTCAAGGGAGCTAAAAGAAATCGGCATTAAGAATCAGTTGCTCATTATGAATGGACTACTTAAGAATCATCTTTCCCATGATGAAGTTTCTTCGGCTTTTCATATGCGACAGCAAAAAGCACTAGAAAGTTTCCCGGAAGGTCTTAAACAAGTTGTCGTCTTTTCGGTACCGTTTGTCTCCTATTCGCTCACGGGGATTGAGAATCTGAGACACCTTTTTAAGTCTTACACTCTACCGAATAAAGATGAGCACTTTATCCAAAAAGACACTTTGCAACTCCCTGGTTTAAATAAAATGGTCAACCACTTTTCAGATCACAATCAACGAGTGATCCTGACGATGGGTAAAGGTGGCGTTGGAAAAACGACGGTAGCTGCTTCTATTGCCGTGGGATTAGTTGAAAAAGGACACAAAGTACATTTGACGACAACAGATCCTGCTGCGCATTTGGAGTACACATTTGGTAATACTGCAGCTCATGAGAACCTTTCAATTAGCTCTATTGATCCTAAAAGTGAAGTAGAAGCCTATAAAAAGAGAGTGTTAGCACAGGCAAGCGGTGAGCTAAATGAAGCAGGAATCGCTTATCTCAAAGAAGACCTTGATTCCCCATGTACAGAAGAAATTGCTGTCTTTCGTGCGTTTGCTGAACAAGTAGATAAATGTGAGGATGAAATAGTAGTCATCGATACAGCACCGACAGGGCATACCCTCTTACTTCTTGATTCTGCAGAAGAATATCATAAAGAAATTTCTAAATCGACTGGAGATGTGCCACAAAGCGTCAAACGACTACTCCCTCGTCTGCGTAACGCAGAAGAAACCAGTGTCGTCATCGTAACGTTGGCTGAAACAACACCAGTACTTGAAGCTGAACGATTGCAGAGAGATCTTACTCGAGCGCATATTCAGCCTGCATGGTGGGTCATTAACCAAAGCTTACATGCGACCGTCACTCAAGATCCTGTGCTTTCGGGTAGAGCTCAAACGGAGAGAAAGTGGATCGAGAAGGTTAAGGATGAGTTTGCTCAAAACACAGTCATCATCCCATGGATCAGCGAAGAAAAAATTGGTTATGAAGAAGTCAGAGAATACATGATGGAACATTAACTGCAGGGTATGTACTAGGTGTTAGACTGGAGTCAAAGTTTGTAAGGTGTTAAACCAATCATGAGAGGAGAATTTAGATGAAAATCACAGAAGAAGCTAAACTAACATTAGAAAAGGTAATAGATGAAAATGGTGTTGAAGGAATTCGTGTTCAATCCGTAAGTGGAGGCTGTTGCGGCCCTCAAATTAGTCTTTCTCTTGATGCAGCTAAAGAATCTGATTCTATCCAAACGATCAATGATATCCGAGTTGCTATTGACCCTGAAGTTAAAGACTTAGTGGAAGAAATTACCTTAGACAAACAAGATGATCAATTTGTATTAGTAGGATTAGATAGCTGTTGTTAAAGACCTCCTTTGGAGGTTTTTTCTATTTATAGATCACGTTAAGCCACCTCCGTAGATCACTAGGAGATGGCTCTTTCTCATGCATTGTCAATATCTCTTATCACAGAAATGCTTTTACAACTTTAGACATTAGAAAACTTAGTAAGAGGCATTTCTTACGTTATCCTTTTCTTTGCATATAGTAGTAGCATCGGTAGAGCGATATTTTACAATAAACGGCAGGCAAAGGAGGATTCCTACTGTATAAACTATCGCAACTACTGTCGTAGTCGAAAAAGAAAATATAGAGGTAGCATTAACAAACATGCCTAATAAACCGATCGGAACGACACTCAGTATAGCTACTAGAATTCTAGAACCGAACGTCACTTGATTAACTGTCCCACACTCTTCACATGTAATCGGTCGATATGCAAAAAACATAGCGCGTTGAACGGTTTTCCATGAGAATTTGTTGTTACAAACGTCGCATATTGGAATCGTGATTCACTCCTTTTACTTTTAGTAGTATTTTTCCATTTTAACAAATTTTGTTTGGGTTCACATTACATTCATATCGTGTCTAATTATTCAGTCTGTTAAGCTATGGAAGGAGAGCGTTTGTAGGCATAGATATGGATACATAATAGACTTAACGTAAAAGGAGTACGGACCTTTGAGAACATTGCATCCTGTTAACTTGACTTTATTTGGTGTTTTTTTGATCAGTTTAGCGGTAATGATGCTGATCGTTTACAATGACACCGACAGTAAATACGACATGGTTATTGTCATCAGTTGTTTAGTATACTTTTTTCTTTATGTTGGTTATGTTACTATTATTGCTCTATTGAAGACGATTCGAATGAACAGAGACGAGAAGAAGGCGAGAATACTTAAATTTCTTGCATGGTTTTTGGTCTTGAGCGTAGTGGATATCGC
This sequence comes from Guptibacillus hwajinpoensis, assembly GCF_001039475.1. Lineage (GTDB taxonomy): Bacteria > Bacillota > Bacilli > Bacillales > Guptibacillaceae > Guptibacillus > Guptibacillus hwajinpoensis. Next base: position 240,779 of record NZ_LELK01000001.1, read on the forward strand.
TACGTCATTTGTTACTTCATCAGAGATCCGTTCGGAAGATTTCTTCGTACCATTTGGAATGGCGATCGGCATTGCTTTCTTCGATGTTATGTTTTTCAAAAAGAGAAGGTATTCGTGACGCGACAAAAGAAATGTATCAAGACGTAACTTCTAAATCTGGAGTGCGTCTTTTTATTAATTGAGTGTTTCCGTGCAATGGAGAACTAGTAAAAGGAGTTCGTGTATGAAAATAAAAGGAATTATATTCGTCTTGCTAGGGGCTGGCAGCTTCGGATTCACGCCAGTTTTTGTAAAGACGGGCTTTGGGTATGGGTATTCTTTAGGACAAATTAACATTGCTCAGATGGTTCTTGCCTTCATTCTGTTGTCGAGTCTTAGCTTGATACTTGGATTGAAAGTAAAAAACTTATCAAAAAGTGATTACATTAAAATTATGATTACTGGTACTGCCATGGGGCTAACAAGTGTTTTCTATTACGGCGCGATGTTATATTTAAGCGCTTCATTAGCGATTATCCTGCTCTTTCAATTTGTATGGATCGGCATGATCTATGAGTGGGTCTTCAGCAAAGTTAAACCAACGAGAGTGAATGTCCTCTCCTTACTCGTGACGTTAACGGGCGTTGTATTCGCCTCGAACCTCATCGCTGGGGATGCGTCTGCCTTTCATCCAATCGGTTTACTTCTCGGATTTTTAGCAGGCGCTTCTTATGCAGGGTTTATTTTCTTCAGCGGTCAAGTTGCGACGCGCTCGCATCCTATTGTTCGGAGTGTATTAATGGTGGCCGGATCTATGGTTCTTGTGTTGGTCGTCTTCGTGCGAGATATTCCCACAATACCCATCACGGATGGTCGGATGTGGATATTAGGAACAGGTCTTGCGCTTGTCGGTGGCGTCATCCCAACGTTGTTCTTTGCAAAAGGTGCGCCGCTCATTACAGGAAGACTCGCGAATGTGTTGAGTTCAATCGAGCTACCAGTCGCCATCATTTCAGCAATGATTGTGTTATCGGAATCCGTTTCGTTCTTACAATGGGTAGGAGTGCTGTTAATCGTTGTAGCGATTATCATTAATGAACTCGGGTGTATGATGAAAGGGAAAGCAGTTAGCGATCAAGGATGAGAATGTGATGGAACATGGATGACCTTCTTCAGGAAATGCTTCGTGGTTCGACCGATCCTGTTTTTCTATAACCAAGATAAACAATACACATCAATATGAAAGTGATTTAAAAAGGAGAGTAGCGAAAGTACGATGATGTATAACATAAGACAAATGATTAGATCAGATTGGAACGAAGTGAAAGAAATCTATCGATTAGGTATTGAGACAGGCAACGCCACGTTTGAAAAAGAAGTGCCTTCATATGAGAGTTTCGTCTCTAATGCAGTTTTAGAATGTACACTAGTCGCGACGGACGAAGCTGGTATACAAGGGTGGTGCAAGTTAAACAAATCGTCGAATCGATATGTGTATCGAGGCCTTGGTGAAGTAAGTACCTATGTTCACCCTCGTGAAAAAGGGAAGGGACTGGGAGATTTGTTAGTACATACCCTGACTCAGACATCTGAAGAAAATGGCTTTTGGACACTCAGTGCTGGGATCTTTCCTGAAAATGTCGCAAGTATCAAGTTACATAGCAAACATGGATTTGAAGAAGTCGGAGTACGGAAAAGGGTAGGTCAAATGCAAAATGGCCAATGGAGAGATGTGATTCTTTTTGAAAGAAGAAGTGGAAGAGTGGGAGTTTAAGCGTAAATAGGAGAACAGATAACACTAAAATGCAGTACCTGGTGGATGGAGTAGTGTTTAAAGGAGGATTATGTGAAATTCGCAAAGTATATTATTTTGTCATTGATGTTGAGTATGCTATTTGGATGTAACGATTCAAATGAAGCGGAAGAATCTAATAATAATAGTCTACCCGTAGATTCTTCTATGGCTGATGAGAAAGGGACGCCTGTTGATGTTGATCGTAAGGTGATTCAAAACATTGATTGGGAAGTATCAGAAACATTCAATTCTGGCAGTTTTGTAATGAGAGGGCTTCCTGAAAAAGTCGCGTTTATTGATGAACCATTTAAAGAGAATATTGGAAATAAATATATGTGGCATTTTTGGGGTGACATACCTGATGGAAAGTTAACGGTATTAGCTATTAAAGAAGGGAGTAATGAAATTGTTCCTGCACTAATAGTATCTTCTTTTGAAGATGAACGACATGTTTGGACCTCTGATTCTCCTGCTGGACCAAACAATGGCGCCGATGCTCATTTGCCTTCTAATATGAAGTTAAATGAGAAAGGGAAATGGGCACTGCTGGTTTATCTTGGAGAGAACCACGTTGACAATATAGTAGTTGAGGTTAACTAAATTGTTATACTTACAATTTTAGCTGTTTAATAGGGAGCAATCAGTTTAAGCGATCGTGTTATTCCGGTAGGAGGGTTAAAAATGATTCGTGAACTTGATGAAACTGAATTCTATAAATGCGAACCGTTAATAAATGATGTTGGACACTTGGAAGTTAAAGCTGTAATCGAAGGAAATAACCCTGGTCGGATTTTTGTAGATCATATCGATTTTCCTAAAACAGGACTTATCTGGTTGGGTAATAATGATGGTTTCTTCTTTATTGGGGATGAGAAAAATGAGTGTTTTAATAACGATATAAATGAATTTATCGATAAGGTAGTCTATCCTGAAGCAAAGAAGCTTGGGTTAAAGAGTTTTATAGCAATCGGTAACCATGCAAGATGGGAGAAAACAATAGAGAGGATATTTAGTCATCGTCATATACAAGTATCTCATCAAAATGTTTATAAGTTGAGAAGTCACTATAAAGTTGATAATGAACCTTCAGTTAAAAATGGTTATGAAGCATTAAAAGTCGATGAATGTTTATATGAGAATGAGAAAAATTATCTTCATAACATAGAATTTTTACACTCCAAAATCTTGGGATTTTGGTCTTCTTCTGAACGGTTTTTTCGAACAGGGATTGGGTACTGTATTGTCTACCAAAATAAGATTGTGAGTTTATGTTTTTCAGGATTTGTAGCTGAGAATGTTCACGGTATAGATATAGAAACAATAGAGGAACATCAGGGAAATAAATTAGGTCAGCATGCAGCCCACTATGTTGTCAAAGAATGTGTGAGTAATGGTATGATACCATACTGGGATTGTGAGGAGGCAAATAAGCCTTCTAATCAAATCGCAAAGAATATTGGATTAGAAAATTATTCACATTATTTAGTATACATTTTTCCGATGGATGAAGATTGATGTGTTGTGATATTTACGTTGCGCTTCTAATGAATATCTGAGTGTTTGAGTTACGAAAATGCTTATCTTACTAATGAATACAATTAGGAACTTCGTGTTAAAGAAGTTCCGTTTTTTTTTCAAAGAAGGTGTTTGTCCTGCCCAAGTCAACATTCATCTTCTCTAGATTTCTTAGGCCCAGCTTAATCCTTTTGTTGACGAGGAATTGCAAGGAGCATACACTATAATTAGATATTCAAACAATCGTTAGAATGAAGGTGGAAAAATGAGTGAAAAGGTAATTAAAAAAGCATCTAAAGATACATGTGATACGTTTTGTTACGATGAAGCACTTGTTCAACGAGTGCAGCCTGAAATGGAAAAAGTGGAAGGTGTAGAGTTGATTTTTAAAGCTTTATCGGATGCGACACGTATGAAAATTGCGTATGCCTTAACGCTAGAGAAGGAACTTTGTGTTTGCGATGTGGCAAATATTATTGGTTCAACGACTGCCACCGCTTCTCATCACTTAAGGTTATTGCGAAACATGAAGTTAGCCAAATATCGTAAAGAAGGAAAACTTGTTTTTTATTCATTGGCTGACGAACATGTTCATCAGTTAGTTTCAATTGCTTTACTACATTCAAAATAAGTCTGAATGGAATAGATAGGGGGTACATCAATGAGTCGTACAGAAAAAGAGCCACAAGCAAGTTGTTGCTCTAGTCATGCGGAGCCTGAATTCAATGTAAAAAGCACAAGCTCCTGCTGTTCCGAGGAAGATGCTTCTACTACTTCTACGTGTTATGGAAGTGATACAAACACGAAAGAAGATCAAACAGCAACCACTTCTTCTAGCTGTAGTACGGGAGAAAGTAAAGACAAGCAAGTGGAACCAGTGGATAGGGAGTCAAAAGAGACAAAGACTTTGGAATTCAAAATTCATGGAATGGATTGTCCTTCTTGTGCGGCCACCATTGAAAAAGCGCTACTAAAGACTGAAGGAATTCAATCGGTTCGAGTTAATTATGGGACCGGGAAGATGGCAGTGAGTGCGAATGATCGTTCAGTGTACGATCTAGTTCCTGATCAAGTGCATAAGCTGGGCTTTAAAGCAGAGCCTTTGGTCAAAAACACCAATATGCAAACGTATAAAATTGAAGGTATGGATTGTGGCTCTTGTGCGATGACAATTGAAAAGCATTTAAGCAAAAATCCAACTATTCAAGAGGTTCATGTTAATTTTTCTACAGGAAAAATGCAGATTGATCATAGTACGAATCAAAATGAAATTATCAAAGAGGTACAAAGAGCCGGGTTTGATGCTTCCTTAGATTCTCAAAGGCAAGGAACCGCTAATCAAAAGAAAAAATGGATTTCGACGACCACCATATCAGGGATATTCCTTGCCCTTGGTTTTATTGGCTCGTTTACTAGCGTAACCCCTGGGTTCATTACGGCTTTATATGCTGTAGCTATCCTTATCGGTGGATTTAAGCCAGCAAAAAGTGCCTTTTATGCCATTAAAAGTGGTTCCTTAGATATGAATGTTCTTATGTCCTCAGCAGCCATTGGAGCAGCCCTCATTGGAGAATGGTTTGAAGGGGCGACGGTCGTATGGCTTTTCGCCTTAGGGAACACTTTACAAAACAGATCGATTGAGCGTACAAGAGAATCGATTCGTAGTCTCATTAACCTTACCCCGTCTGAAGCAACCATTAAATCCGGTGATCAACTTATTCGAAAACCAGTAGAAGAAGTGGAAGTCAATGCCATAATCGTCATCAAACCCGGCGAGAAAATACCTCTGGATGGAGAGATCTTGTCAGGTACATCCAGTATTAATCAAGCTCCCATCACCGGAGAATCTTTGCCTGTAGATAAACAGCGGGGAGATACAGTTTATGCAGGTACAGTTAATGAAAGTGGCTCTTTAGAAGTCAAGGTAACAAAGTTGGTGGAAGATACAACAATTGCAAAAATTATTCATCTTGTGGAAGAAGCTCAGGAGAAAAAAGCTCCAACCCAAGCTTTTGTAGATCGTTTTGCAAATGTCTACACTCCTATTGTTTTTAGCCTTGCTCTTCTTGTCATGGTGGTACCGCCGTTATTTGGATTCGGATCGTGGGGAGAGTGGGTCTATAAAGGTCTTGCATTATTAGTGGTGGCTTGTCCTTGTGCATTGGTTATATCTACTCCAGTGGCCATTGTATCTGCGATTGGGAATGCAGCTAAAAATGGAGTTCTCATTAAAGGGGGCACCTTCTTAGAAAAGGCTGGGGCCATTCAAGCGATTGCTTTTGATAAGACAGGAACGCTTACAGAAGGAAAACCTAACGTTGCCGAGGTGATTTCACTTTATAACAATAGAGAAGAGCTAATCGGCATTACCAGAACCATTGAAGAACATTCCACTCATCCGATCGCTAAAGCAATCACGATTTATGCAGAAGAACGAAAAATTTCTGCTAAGAAAGGGGAAGACTTTAAAGCCATTGCGGGTAAAGGAGCTCAGGCTACAATTAATGGTATAGAATACTTTGCTGGTAAACCTAAACTGTTTAAGGATATGGAAGTTCCTCTTAAAGAAATAGAAGAACGTATGGAATCATTGCAAAGAGACGGAAACACGCTGATAGTCGTAGGGACTCGTACGGAGGTTCTAGGTCTCATAGCTGTTGCAGATTCCATTCGTGACATTACTGTTCAATCCATTCAAAAGCTTAAACAAGTAGGAATGGGAGAAATGGTAATGTTAACAGGTGATAATGATGGAACGGCGAAGAAAATCGTAGCTGAGACAGGTATCGATCGCTATTTTGCTGAGCTGTTACCTGAAGACAAAGTGATCGCGGTGAAGAAATTACAGGATGAAGGAAAAAGTGTTGCTATGGTAGGGGATGGAATTAATGATGCTCCGGCCCTTGCGACAGCTGATCTTGGAATTGCCATGGGTGGTGCCGGAACGGACACGGCTATGGAGACTGCCGACATTGTACTAATGGCGGATAATTTAGAGAAACTTCCCCATACAATCCGCTTAAGTCGAAGAGCCATGAACATCATTAAGCAGAATGTCTGGTTTTCTTTGATTACGAAAGTGGCAGCTTTAGCTTTAATCTTCCCTGGGTTTTTAACCTTATGGATGGCTGTGTTAAGTGATACCGGTGCAGCTCTTTTGGTCATTCTAAACAGTATGAGATTGTTAAGGCAAAAGTAAAGAGAGGTTCGGTCCTCTCTTTTTACATAACTTCAATCATGTACTTGACTAAATTTGGATAAAATGATTAAATTATCTTAATTTTATAAAAACAAGCTGTGAAAAGAAGAGTAGATAGGCATTGTTCAAAACAGAGATCTCCGGTAGCTGAGAAGGAGATGACGTGCCTATCGAAGAAAGACTTGGAGCTTCGTTATGGAAAATAGCGACGGGTTCTCCCGTTATAGAGGTAAGGTATACCTATGTGTACCTATTGAGATTGATATGGTGACGTATCGATAAACTGAGATGGTACCGCGACTAACTTTCGCCCTCGAGAGGACATTTCTTGAGGGCGAAAGTTTTTTGTTGTTTATTTTAGAAGGAGGGAATTCAATTGGATCCACTATTAATGGAAATTGATACACAATTAGAAACCGAACGGTTACTACTTAGAATGCCGAGGCCCGGAGATGGTACGGTAGTAAATAAAGCAATTAAATCTTCTGTTGCTGAATTGAAGCCATGGCTAGGGTTTGTACAGGAACTTCCAACCGTCGAAGAAACCGAACTCAATACGAGAGAAGCACATATTAAATTTCTAAAGCGGGAGAGTTTACGGTACCTCATTTTTTTGAAAGAAACGAACGAATTTGTTGGTTCTACAGGGTTTCACAATATTCATTGGAGCATTCCAAAGCTCGAGATTGGTTACTGGATCGATACGTCATATAGTGGAAATGGATATATGACAGAAGCCGTCGGTAAACTAACAGATTTCGCATTAGATCAGTTACGGTGCAGAAGAATCGAGATCAGATGTGATCGCGAAAACGATAGAAGTCGTGCTGTTCCGGAAAGACTAGGTTTTTCATTAGAAGGGATTTTGAAGAACGAGGATTTATCAATTGATGGCTCGAAAATAACGGATACATGTGTGTATGCGAAAGTCTAAATCTTGTAGCTGATTCTTAGCGTTATTTTGCTGCCGTTTGACGAATCCCTCTCTTAAGGAGGGCCTGCCTTAACGTACTGAATATTGTTAATCCGTTTAGATTGCAGCCTTGTGCAACCATTGAAAGAGCGGTTGATGGTTGTATACCACAAATACACATGCTGATACCGCTATACGTAAGGGCTTTTTTCATCCGAGTTAGACTGTTTACTGTTGGAAGATCTAAGTTCGATACACCTGATAGATCAAATAAAATATCACTTAGCTGTTTGTCATAGCATTGATTTAAGGTTTCTTTCATAATCAAGTCCGTATGTTTTGGGTGAATGGAGCCTGTCATTGGCAGGAGAGCAAGGGTATCGGTGATTGGGATAATGGTGATGTGAAGTTGATCATCAGTTAGTAAGTCCTTTACTTGATGTTGGCTGTGGTATCCTATACAAATGCCGTTATACGTAAACGTCACTTCTTCGATGATGGCATCAATCCTTTTACTAACATCCAAAGGACAGGCGGTGAGAGATTTCATTTGAATTTCTCTCATTGCTGCTTCGAAACTTACGCGACGAAAAAGTGTAAGCACTCGAAAGGATTCTTCAAGAGGGATTCCGTTTGAAATAGCAAGGTGGCCGGTTGCCTTTGCCCAGGTTCTAATATCGTGCGTTATATCTGCATCGCTTATATAGAGGGCTTTCCCGATGTATTCAATAAGTTCTGCTCGCCAATCAAGGATTTGATCTTCCTTCACTCTTGAAAGCTTTAACTTTTTACCATAGCTTTCATCCTGAAGTGTAAAGATCGATTTCGCTAACTGATATCGGTCAGTAACAATTTTATTTCCTATTTCAAAAAGGATATCTTCCATCCAGTCATCCACCTTTCTCTTTTAAAATGATGCTGGAGACGTGGTAGCCGCTGCTTATGTACAAATGTTTCGTCTTTATTTATTCGACTAAAAGTGATGGTCTCCTCTAATTTGCTTCACCTTTCTTCTTAATCCTCTTTTTTCCAAAAGGTTCTTTTTGTTAACATTCTTGCTATATGAGTGGCGAATTACCGCTCCAGGATGCTCGCTTTCCGCGGGGCGGGCGGTGAGCCTCCTTTCGCTACAATTTGCGAAGTGTGGTTTTTATTCAATAATTAATGCAAAAGCAACAATCTTTTAGAAAAGAGTCTTCAAAAAAAAAGAAAAGGTGGGATCTCCACCTTTTCCTTATCGCATGACACTTCCGCCTGAAATTTTCAATGATTCTCCAACGATGTTTTCTGAAGCATTAGAAAGTAGATAAATGATGCTGTTAGCCACTTCTTCTGGCTGTGTAATTCGCCCTGACGGCATCGCTTCTTCAACGGCCTTTAACTCTTCTTGAAAGCTTTTGTTTTCTCTCTTTCCTTTTGATTCAATACTGTTTCTTCCCATCTCCGTGTCAACAAATCCAGGACAAACAGCGTTAACACGAATGCCGTCTTGAATTGCTTCATGTGCAAAGGATTGTGTAAATCCTGTTATCGCAAATTTCGATGCACTATATGCTGTATTTCCGAAAGTTCCTCTAAGACCTGAGAGTGAGGAAAGGTTAACGATCGCTCCTTTTTGATGCTCGTCACGCATGCGTTGATAAACGAGTTGAGTGAGAAGAACGGTAGACGTGTAGTTAAGGTCCATCACCTTACGAATATCTTCTTCTGTCAGTTTATCGAGCGTGTCGCCACCACCGATTCCTGCTGAGTTTACTAATCCAGTGATGCTTCCATTTTGTTTAATAGCATTTTCTACAAGAGTTAATCGGTCTTGGTCACTTGTTAGATCAGCTGGAATGCTTGCAACCTTCGCATCTGACGAAAGCTGCTCGCACGCTTCTTTAAGTTTCTGAAGTTTCTCTTCATTTCTTCCTGTTATTGTAATAGCAGCTCCTGCTTGCACGGCTGCTTTTGCGGTCTCGTAACCAATACCACCCGTTGCGCCTGTAATCAGGATATGATCGTGTTTAAGTGCGTCTTCTTTAAAAATACCCATCATATCTCCTCCTTTTAATCATCTAGCATTTTCTTTCCCGATTGGTGTTGGATCAAACCTGTTGTAGCGTATAAAAGCCAAGCAGTCAGCGACTGCTTGGCTTTTCACTATTATTGAACGCCAACTGCATCAAATGCTTTGTTAACCGATTGTACTTCAGAGCTACTTGCGCCGTATAAGTCAGTAGCGGCCTGAACTGCGGCGGATCGCATTTGACTGAAGTTCGAAGATGCTGTCAAGTATTGAGTAAGAGTTCGGTAGTAAATTGCACCAAGCTTGTCTTTTCCAATACCCGAAACGGTAACGCCATAGAACGTGCCACCTTCACTTAGAAGATAAGCTGCTTTGTTCATGATTCCGCTGTTGATATGAACGCCGCCATTGTCCTGTGTACCAGTATAGCGCTCAGAATAGTGAGCTGGGTCACCGAACTGAGTCGGATCAGACATGGAACGGAGTGCATCCCCAGATGTTCCTGGTGTATAAATGTCTTCTCCAATTAACCAGTCAGGGTTGTTGTTGTCATGAAACTCAACTAACGTACCGAACACATCTGACATGGATTCATTTAATGCGCCTGACTCATTTTGATAAATAAGATCTGCAGTTGTATCTGTTACAGCATGTGTTAACTCATGTGCTACTACATCTTCCCCGCCAGATAAAGAGACGAATGTTGAGCCATCGCCGTCTCCATAAACCATCTGACTACCGTTCCAGAACGCGTTGTTGTAGTTACGTCCGTAATGAACTGTTGATTTTAATGGAGCGCCGTTACCATCATAGCTGTTGCGATTAAAAACATCTTTGTAATAGTCGTACGTAGCACTTGCGTAATAGTGAGCATCAACTGCTGCTGCATCGTAGCTTGCGTTAAATTTGTTGTCTGCATCTGCCCATAGTGATCCTGGAAGTTTTGTCCGATTAGCTGCATCATAAGTAAAAACGCCGCCGCCTCTCGTAGTGTCTTTTAAGTAATAAGTAGAGGATGAGAGAAGGGTATTAAACGTTTTCTGGTCACCAAGGACGCCAGTTCCAGTTCCGGTTGTAGTTGTTCCAGTTATATTATCGCCACCGCCAGGCTTACCTACACCTTCTTTTTTCGCTTCATGGAGCGCGTTAAAACTTGTAAGGACGTCACCACTCTTCGCATCAATTATGTATTGCCAGTTTCCTGGTTCAGGTGAAAGGAAGTTAAGAGTCACATGGTATGCGTAAGTTGCAGAATCTCCTTCATTATAGACGACAAGGTTGGATTCCGGTTTTTGCTCATAGTTTGGTGAGAAGCCAAGATCTGCTTCTGCTTTTTGAATAGCGTCTTGTTTTTTAAACTTTGTTGCTTTCTTAAGTTCTTTCTTTGATTCGAGATTTGGAATAACTGTACCTGATAGTGCTGTTAAGACACCATCTTGGTCAACGTGGACCGTTTGAGTGGATCCATACACTGGTGTGCCTTCGTATAATTGCTGTAAACGAAACACAGTAAATCCAAGTTCATCTTTCTCAGTCGAAACAATTTTGAAAGAATCCTGTGCTGATGAACTGAATTTATATAAGCTCTTTTGCTCATTAAGGTAATCAAATAGGATTTCTGTTGGTGTTTTGGAAGAGGCTTTCGTGAGTGTTCCTGAAACAAAAGAAGGTGTGTTAGTTGCTTTATTCATGTTCGTGTCATTTGCTGCAAACGAGGAGGTAGGCGCTAGTATGCTGCTTACCAACCCGACCGATAAACCAATTGATAACAAATTCTTCTTTTTCATATCATATCCCCTTTATATTAAGATGAGATAAATGTAGCATAATGTTTTAACTATTCAAACTATTTTAACAGTTTTGATAAATCAGGCCTATACAACTGTATATATAACTAGTCCATTTCACCTATGAATTAAAAGCCAACCGAGTCAATAGACTCAGTTGATGATGTATTCATAAACGAGATCGTGCACAACTAAGTCAAGCTGTTTTCCTGCTGGAAGAAAGTACTTATTGATAAGAGAACGTATATTCGGGTAAAATACGGGTATATATAAGAGAGAACAAATGTTCTATTGTGATTTTCACGGAAGGGGTGATGCAGGTGGATTATTCTAAATTTCCAAAGAAAACAATTCTCTGTATTGATATGAAGAGTTTTTATGCAAGCTGCTCAGCGGTAGAGATGGGACTTGATCCGCTCACATGCTATCTAGCTGTGGTAGGTGATACAGAGCGCCAGGGGAGTGTTGTGTTAGCGGCTTCGCCGGCGTTAAAGAAAGAATTTGGTATTCGAACAGGTAGCAGATTATTTGAAATTCCAAACGATAATAGGATTCATATCGTGAATGCGAGGATGTCCTCTTATTTAAAACAGTCGATGGAAATTACAAAGCTTTTTCATCGCTATGTTCCATCAGAATGTATTCATACGTACAGTGTAGATGAATCGTTTCTACAAATAGACGGGACGGAACGTCTATTTGGGAACCGTTTTGAGGTAGCGAAGATGATACAAGATGAAATTAGTGAGACGTTTGGATTGCCTTGTGCAATTGGAATCGGCCCGAACCTTTTAATGGCGAAGCTTTGCCTTGATCTTGAAGCAAAGAAGGAAGGAATTGCGGAATGGACCTATGATGATATTCCTAAGAAGCTATGGCCACTTTCTCCGCTCAGTCAAATGTGGGGGATTGGGTCACGCGTTGAGCGAACGTTAAATCGTATGGGAATTATGAGCGTTAAACAGCTTGCCCATTACCCGTTACATCTTCTCGAGGAGAAATTTGGGGTTATGGGAAATCAGCTCTATCACCATGCCTGGGGAATTGATCTTTCTGAAATGGGCGCTCCAATAATGCAGGGTCAGATAAGCTTCGGAAAAAGCCAAATATTGTTGCGAGATTACCATGATCAGAAAGAAATTAAACACGTTATTCTCGAGATGAGTGAAGAAGTTGCAAGGCGTGCCAGAAGAGCTGGAAAAGCTGGGCGGACAATTAGCCTTGGCATTGGTTACAGTAAGGAAGAAGGCGGAGGCGGCTTCCATCGTTCAAGGAGCATTGATAGTGCGACATCGATCACGCTTGAAGTGTATGAGGTGTGTCTTCAATTATTTGAAGCCTTTTATGAAAGAAAAACAGTTCGCAAAATTTCAATCACCCTTTCTAACATTTGTGATGACGAAGAAGTGCAGCTTGATTTATTCAACACAAAGCGTCCGAAACAGCGTGATCTCGGCTATGTAATGGATTCGATTAGAGATAAGTACGGATCGTCTGCATTACTTCGCGCTGTTTCATACACCAAAGCTGGAACGGCGTTGCATAGAAGCAAGCTTGTTGGTGGTCACAAAGCATAGAAAGGAGATGATGGCATATGATTCGCGATCGTGGCAATATTAAATGGACATCAATGATGTTACCTGAACACGTGAAAGAATTGCGGGATTGGAAGGCAGAAGAACGAAGAAAGAGCAAGCCGATGCTGGATGAACAGAAGATGGAAGAAATGAATGAAATCATTTGTGAAGCAATGGAATTTCACCACCCTCTTTATTTTCACTATTTCGAAAAGGGGGAGACTAAAATTCTTTATGGGTATGTCCATTACCTGGACCAATTAAGCAAAGAGCTACGTATTCTTGATAAAGATGAGAGAAAGAGGAAGGTAGCCTTATCAGATTTAATTCATATAGAAACAGAATGAAGAAAATGGGAACACGTCTCTAAGAACAATAGTTTTTCATTTGGAGATTGGGGTAAAATACGTATAAAGTGAAACGCTAATAATGAATTTCTACTTCTTTAGCGTTCATGAAACCAATCGTCCCCATAAAGGTGGAGAATCCGGAGTGAGATGAAAGATGCTAGTGGCTCAGAACTTTCAACAAAATAAAGAGAAAATCAAAGGAATTGACATTCATTATGAGTATTATAAGAACGCTGATGCGGTTGACCGGCCAGTATTGACGCTTCTCCATGGCTTTCTATCCTCGAGCTTCAGCTATCGAAGACTGATTCCGCTGCTGACGAAAGCTTATACAGTGGTGGCAATTGATCTTCCTCCATTTGGGAAAAGCGAGAAGTCTAATCGTTTTGTCCATTCTTATCAAAATTATGCGGAAGTCGTTGTTGAACTTCTCGAAAAACTCTCGATTGAGCAAACTGTCATGATTGGTCATTCGATGGGAGGTCAGGTTGCGATGAGAGCATCCGCGCTGAACGAGAACCTGGTCAGTAAGAATGTTTTACTTTGTAGCTCAGGATATCTTGAGAAAGCAAAACAGAGTCTTGTCTACACCTCTTATCTACCATTCTTCTCTGTTTATCTGAAGAGATGGCTGTACCGAAAAGGAGTGAAAGGGAATTTAATAAATTGCGTCTATGACCCACAGCTGATTGATGAAGAAATGATGGACGGCTATATTCAACCTTTTTTCAACGAAAGTATTTTTCGTTCGCTCGTACGAATGATTCGTGATCGAGAGGGAGACCTATCATCAGACGAATTGAAACAAATTCATACCCCAAGTCTACTTATATGGGGAGAAAATGACAGAGTCGTACCGCTAAAGGTTGGGAAGCGTCTTAGTAGTGACTTGCCGAACGCCGAATTAATCGTCTATGAAAAAACGGGCCACCTGTTGCCTGAAGAGCGTCCACGTTTAATCATGAAGGATATTGAACGCTTTATTCACATGTAATAAAGGTCTTAAGAAGAAGAATCAAGAAAGGGAGAAGGTTAGTGAACATCATCCAACAGAATAAAGACGCTGAATACGTGCGTTTTGCTTTATGGTGGCTTGTGTCAACCGTAACGTTGAAGAAGTTACCTAGGATCGAGATGAAGAAAATGGCAGTGAAAGAAAGCTTGAAATCAAATAGGCACATCATGTAAACTCCTCTTATGATAAGAGGGTTTATTTTGTTGCAGTTATTCATAGTTGACTCATCAGAATAATGCGTGATAAAGTGAAGCTTCACTAAATAGCAGGTTTACTCCTTTAGAGAGTAAATCTGGTTAACTGCATATTTCTTATTAAGAGAAGTGGAGGGACCTGGCCCGACGAAACTTCAGCAACCTCCATCCGAAAGGTGCTGCTTCCAGCAAGAGTAATCTTGAAAGATAAGAGCAAACGTCCTCTTCTCTTGAAGTGGGCTTTTTTAGTTTGATCAGAATAGAAGAAGGAGATTACAACAATGGAGAATCAAATAAAAGGAAATGGGATGGCGCTGCTTCCTCTCGCCGTATTTATTCTACTTTTTATTGGAACAGCAATCGTCACAAATGATTTCTACAGTATGCCAGTCATTCTCGCCTCATTAATTGCGGCCGGAGTAGCCCTTTCAATGAATAGGAAAGAAAGCTTTATGAAGAAGGTTGAGATTTTCTGTAAAGGAGCAGGGAATTCTAATATTATCTTAATGATTCTCGTCTTTTTGTTAGCTGGAGCCTTTGCTGCTACAGCTGAGAAAATTGGTGCGGTGGACTCAATTGTTAATCTAGGAATTTCAATACTCCCACCCAACCTCTTAATTGTAGGGTTATTCCTTATTGGTTGTTTCATTTCCATCTCGATGGGTACATCGATGGGAACAATCGTCGCACTTGCACCGATTGGGATCGGGATTGCAGAACAAACCGGTGTCGCACCTGCTCTGGCGTTATCAGCGGTAATTGGAGGTGCAATGTTTGGTGATAATCTTTCAATGATTTCAGATACAACGATTGCAGCAGTAAGAACACAAAACACCCAAATGAAAGATAAGTTTAAAGTGAACTTCTTTATCGTGTTACCCGCAGCCATTGTGACAGCCGTTATTTATGGAGTATGGACAATGGGAGAGCAAGCTGTGGTTAGTGGAGAACATGCTTTTGAATTCATTACAATTCTTCCTTATCTAGGCGTTTTAGTAGCTGCAATTGCTGGTGTTAACGTACTCGTTGTTCTCGTCAGTGGTGTCTTTTTTGCAGGTATAGTAGGACTTTACAATGGTTCATTTGGAATGAGTGGACTTGTTTCCACCGTAACAGAAGGCATTAGAGGCATGGAGGACCTTGCTATGATTGCGCTTGTTATCGGTGGCCTGATTGAAGTAATCAAGCATAATGGTGGTATTCAATTTGTACTCGATCGAATTCTAAGTCGAGTGAAATCTCGTAGGGGTGCCGAGTTTGGAATTGCAGGACTAGCAAGTGTTCTCGATTTATCAACAGCAAATAACACAATTTCTATTATCATGGGTGGCCCTCTAGCAAAAAACATCTCTGAAGAATACGGCGTTGATCCTCGGAAATCAGCTAGTATTCTTGATATCTTTGCAGGCAGTGTACAGGGAATGCTACCATACGGTGCACAAGTGCTTGCCGCCGCAGGTTTAGCATCGATCTCACCGCTTGCGCTTCTTCCATATTCAATCTATCCTATCTTAATTGCTGTTGCTGGAATTGTAGCCATTATGATTAATTATCCATCATTTGAAAGAAAAGAAGCCAAGAACTAGATTCAGATAGAAAAGACAGGCAGCTGAAGTTAAGCTGCCTGTCTTTTTATTAGGCTCTTTTCTAAAAGATTGTTGCTTTTGAAATAAATATTGAAAATACTACACTTAGTGATTGGAGCGAGCATCCTGGAGCGGAAATTAACCAGCTATAGCAACAATGTCTGCGAAAAGAGCCTTTTATTATCCCTCAATTTGTTTTTGTAGATGTACGATACGTTGAGGAAGAATGTACAAGTATTCGATTAATGAATCTAGTAAATCAATAATAAGATTAGCTGTTTCTTCACTAGTAGCTTTCTCGAGGCAAAGCAAATTATTCAAGTTGCTTCCTTTTCCAAGAAGCTGTCCTAACTTCACAATAGGTTCTTCTAAATCAATTTGCTTTGCTAGCGTCTCGAGTTGTTTAGAGAGAGGTTGTCCTAGTTCATTATCTGATAGAAAGCTTCCGGTGATGCTTTCAAGAACTCGGTTTGCCATGACAGCTGTAGCGGTCCAATCTTTCATATTATGTACATTTACAGCGGAACGGTAAACCCGTTCAAGATCATCGGGAAGTCGTGCAGAGCTAGCAAGTCTCTCTAGTGGTTCACGAGTGAATGATGTTTGGTGAACGAATAGCTCTACTTCCTCGCCTCGGTCGTTATGTGTTGTTTTAATTAAGATGAAAAGAACTGCTTCTTTACAAACGGAGCAGCGGGATAGAGTTGAGAACACTGCCTGATTAATTTGGTAATCAAATTTCAATTGAAAAGAGGCGTCGTTCCCACATTCAGGACATTCTGTGTTAGCGGATTTTGGAAGCTTTGTTTGCCCGTATTTTACAACTGAATTGATTGTTGTCTGTTGTATCTTTCTCATCAAATACCCCCTGGAATGATTTTGAGCTGCCTGGTGTGAAACATGTTGTAATCATCGAAGTTCATAGATGGATTTATTAGTTGGAATTATTGAAAAATTACGTTATCAACTTATAATATTCGTCCCCTCTGGAAAAATAAGGGGGTTTAATAGTGTCTTCAAATCACTCCTTCTATGAAATAAAACAAAAGTCCTAACACCCGTCAAGAAAATAGTACCAAAATTGTGAATAAATTGACAGGAGATGGGTGCAAATTCTAAACTATAGATTAATGAACTAAAGGAGGTAAAGTTATGCGAGTACTTTGGAATCAGCTATGGAATGAACACCATCGAGCAAAAGAGCTATTAACATTCGCTTCTTCAAACACGAGTGGAATCCCTTCTCAAACGTCACAAAAAAATACTAGAATAAAGCAATCGGGACCAGATCCGGTTTATAATAGGCGGAAATTGACAGGTCTTCTCCTTGGTCCTGCACTCTTTCTGTGTATAATGATCTTCTTCGACCCGTCCGGACTCTCTGATGCTGGATTAGCTATTCTAGCAAGTACGGTATGGATAGCAACGTGGTGGATCACAGAAGCTATTCCGATTCCTGCCACCTCGCTACTACCACTGATTTTATTTCCATTAACGGGTGGACTGGAGGGTGATTTAACCGCTTCTGCTTATGGAGATAATACGATTTTCCTGTTTATGGGCGGTTTTTTGATTGCGCTTTCAATGCAGAAGTGGAATCTACATAAACGTATTGCACTTGTTATTATATCAGCTATCGGAACGAGTACAGAGAGAATTGTACTTGGATTTATGGTCGCCACAGGATTTCTTTCCATGTGGATATCAAACACGGCCACGTCAATGATGATGGTACCGATTGGACTTGCTGTGATTTATCAGGTTTCTGAACAGCTTGATCTGGATACGGAGGAGGGCGTCCCTCGCTTTAATTTCGGCAAAGCGATTATGCTTGGGATTGCCTATAGTGCTTCAATTGGAGGGCTTGCAACACTCATTGGTACACCTCCAAACACAATCTTTGCAGCTGTTGTAAACGAGCTATATGGAATTGAAATATCGTTCGCTCGTTGGATGATGTTTGGCGTTCCGTTAATGTTGCTCCTTCTGTTCGGATGCTGGTATTATCTTGTGAAAATGGCTTTTCCTATGCAAATAAAAGAGCTCCCTGGAGGCAAAGAAGTAATTAATAAGGAAAGAAGAGATCTAGGGTCCATGTCAGCTGAAGAAAAAGTGATTCTTGCAGTTTTCTCGCTTACAGCACTTGCGTGGATTAGCCGTTCGTTCGTACTAAGTGAACTTAATCCAAGCATTAATGATACCGTAATTGCGATGACGGCAGCGCTTATTCTCTTTCTAGTACCAGCACCCTCGAAGAAGGGCGATTTTCTACTAGATTGGCAGACTGCCAAGGGGCTTCCGTGGGGGATTCTTCTTCTTTTTGGAGCGGGTCTTGCAATTGCGTCGGGATTTCAGGAATCAGGACTTGCTCAATGGATTGGAGATCAGTTAACGATTCTAGCAGGGATTCACCTTTTCGTTATCTTACTCCTTGTCACAGCGCTCGTCATTTTCTTAACAGAAATCACTTCAAATACAGCAACAGCAACGATGATGTTTCCGATTATGGCATCTCTTTCATCAGCGATCTCGGTTCATCCTTATGCATTAATGATTGGAGCTGGAATAGCGGCAAGCTGTGCCTTTATGCTTCCTGTTGCAACACCTCCGAACGCCGTCGTCTTTGGATCAGGTTATTTAAAAATTCCTGATATGGCGAAAGCAGGTTTTTGGCTAAATCTAACGTCAATCGTTATTATTACACTTGCAATCTATTTCTATATGCCAATTGTGTGGGGGATTGACCTAACTCAATTTCCTGATGCTTTAAAATAAGCAGTAAGTAGACAAAAAGGTGCTGATACGTATGACAAATCAACCGGTTAACAATAAAGCATACACGTCGAAAGACTCCGGTTTTTGGCGAGCAGCAGGTAGTCTTGGCTGTGGCGCCTTATTAATTTTCTCAGCACTATATGCTTTCCAACCATTGCTTCCTGTTTTTGCGACTGAATTCAACCTCACTGCGACGACGTCTAGTTTACTTATGTCAACACCGGTGATGACGATGATTCCAGGGCTTCTCGTTCTTGGATTTATCTCAGATCGCTATGGAAGAACAGCAGTCATGAAGATTTCACTACTATTCGTACTTGCCAGCTTATTCGCGATGCCTTTTGCAGAATCTTTTGTATTGTTAGTTGTGATTCGATGTATCGAAGGGTTTTTCCTTGCTGGTATTCCAGCTGCAGCAATGGGGTATCTTGCTGACGAGGTCGATCCCTCAAGTGTTGGGCTTGCAACAAGCATCTTTATTGGGAGTAACGCAATGGGAGGACTAAGTGGAAGAGTTGTAACGGGGTATTTGACGGATCTGTACAGTTGGGAGATTAGTTTCCTTGTGCTGGCGGCTTTTGCTTTGGTTGCAACACTTTTCTTTTTCTGGCTTCTTCCTGCTTCTCGCTTTTTCGAAGGAGGCAGTGGGGGGGTTATAAAAGATATTAAGGGAATGCTGATTCACTTAACCGACCGAAGACTGCTAGCGCTATTTACTGTCGGATTCCTCATTCAAGTAATCTTTACAGGTATATGGACATATCTCCCTTTTTACTTGGAACAGGATCCATATGCTCTTTCGTTGAAATGGATTTCACTCACTTATTTTGCATATATACTTGGTGTGATTTCTCCACCAGTAGCTGGAAGACTATCATCTGAAATTGGTCTTCGTCGAACGATGATGGCTGGTTTATTTATTCTTGCTGGAGGTGCTTTGTTAACACTCAACAATGGATATACACTCGTCATGATAGGTCTATGTGCGGTTTGCACAGGGTTCTTCATTTCGCACTCGATGGCGTCTGCATCTGTCGCAAGTACAGCAGAGCACCATAAGAGTGGTGCTTCAAGCTTCTATCTTATTAGTTATTACGCTGGCGTAGCCGCTGGTAGTTCAGGTGTAGGTGTTCTGTGGGATCATTTAGGCTGGGTTGGCGTTATGAGCTTACTTATTCTCATAGTGCCGTTGCTTATCCTATTTACAAACAAACGCGTTTCGAAACGACACAATCGTTATGCAATAGAGGAGGGTCTAAAGTGAAAATACGAGAAGCAGTAGCAGGTGATGAAGAAGAAATGGGTTTGCTTTTAGCTGATATGGGTTATCCTGCATCTGCTTTACAGCTTAAAGAAAGGTTAGAGCCCATAATGAATAACAGCTCTTATCTCACCCTTGTTACCGAAGAGAACGGATCGCTCGTTAGTATGCTTGGCATGCACTTTGAACGTTCTTATGTTTCGGACATAGTAGTTGCGAGAATCATTACTATGGTAACAGCATCTGACTATAGACAAAGAGGCATTGGTAGAAACATGCTTAATGAAGCAGAAAAACGAGCAGTAAAAGAAGGCACAACACTTGTCGTTCTAAATAGTGGAAATCGGGATGAGCGCAAGGCTGCTCACAGGTTTTACGAGGGATGCGGTTTCGAAGCGAAGTCAACAGGCTTTTATAAGGCAATTGGAGAATAGAAAAAGCCTCACAATCCTAATTCGAGGATTGTGAGGCTCTTCTTATTGTCGTGTAAACCCTTCTTCATCAAGGTATTGAACAGCTTCATTTTTGGATGGGAATGTGCCGTCAAGAATATCTCCAGCGTAAACATTCCATAACTCTAGCTCAGGCTCATACATCAGTTCAAGCGTTTGCTCTTCATCATTCATCCAGAATTCTGATTCAATATCTGATCCTGGAAGTACTGAAAGAGAGTGAATGGATTCACCAATGATTTTACGAAGCTCATTGCTTGAGAAATCGCGGATATTGACCATGCCTCTCTCATCCAACGGATAGCCTTCAATCAAATCACCAAAAACATAGCCGTTGCCATTTGGGTGAAGATGATACACAACATTTTTCTTATCTATAACTGCTTCTTCGTAATGAAAATTAACACGACCAAGCGAAACATCTTTTCGTGTAAGTTCCGGGAATGATGACTCAATAATTTCTAATTTCTCTTCAAAAGTTAGCATAATGCCTCCATGTGCTTAAATAGTCTTTCTGTACAGTTTAAACAGGAACACCCCTATTCAAACGTGCCGCACCTTATCTTATCACGGGTTCTTACAAAATTGTATGCTTTCTCTCTAGTTCATGAAAAAAATCATGAATTTGCGCTTTGTTTTTTAATTTGATTACTGTTTTGTTTTGTCCCGTTTCTTGAAATTGCTCGAATCTTTTATACATTTTTTCTTTTCGTGGATAGTAAGTTGTCCAGATGAATTTGAGAAAGGATAATTCCATCTTCTCTTTGCATCCTTCCGCCATGTCTGGCCTTGTTTGACCAAGGTGAGTTAACCAGCGTTTCAGAACCCGATAAAGACAAACGAGTCTTGGTACCTCCAGGTAAATAATCGTATCAGCATGCGTAGCGCGTATGTCATATGTATTGCTATAATTCCCTTCAATAATCCATGTTGGAGTTGTGACGATCTCCTCCAGAGAAGAACGAAACTCCTCTATAGAAGACTCTTTCCAACCTGGTTTCCAAAACAGTGTATCTAGATGATGTACATTGATGTGAAGAAGATCTCCAAGTTTCCTTGCAAAAGTGGATTTGCCTGCACCAGCTGAAATGCCCATTACCAAAATCCGTTTCATAGTAACCCCCTCGTAACTAGTATCCTTCAAAAGTTTACCAGAAAGAGTAGGAAGTGTGTTCAATAAGAGTGAGGATAGATGAAATTTTGTGATTAAGGTAGAATAAAGAAAAGTTAATTTCTATAAAAGGTAGGTGATCTAGATGGATTTACAAGAAGTTGTTCAAACAGCTAAAGAGCTTGTATTGTCCACATTTTCTAGTTGTGAAGCAGCATTTCTTGGAGGAAGTATTGTAAGGAATGAGACAACCAAAACGTCAGATCTTGATATTGTTGTGTTTGATTTATCTGTCTCCGCTTCGTACCGTGAGAGTTTCTTCTATAAAAGCTGGCCGGTTGAATGGTATGTACATAATCTACAAAGCTACCAATTTTTTTACGAGGAGGACTGCAAACGAGCAAGGCCATCATTGCCGAAAATGGTTTCAGAAGGTGTTATTCTTCAGGACAAGGGAAACGCCGTTCAGTTACAAGAAGAAGCAAAATCGCTTCTTTTCAAAGGCCCAGAGAAGTGGACAGAAGAGACAATCATAATGAAGCGATATTTTCTTACGGACGTACTGGATGACTTCATTGGAGCTACAAATCGAGGAGAAGAACTATTCTCTGCTGCAACACTTGCAGAGCTCCTTCATGAATTCGTTCTTAGAACAAACACTCAGTGGATCGGATCATCTAAATGGATTGTACGTGCACTCAAGCACTATGATCCCGAATTTGCAGAAGAATTCGTTCAAGTCTTCGATCACTATTATGTTACGAGGGAAAAGGAAGCAGTGATCTCACTTGTTGATCGCGTGCTTGCTCCTTTCGGTGGCCGATTATTCGATGGTTTTTCGCTTGGGAAGAAGTAGAAGGACTAGATCCCACATGACCAATAACGTAGACTAACACTATGAGATGAATGGCTCGATAGATTCATATACAAGCTATTATGCTATTGGATTACTTATTCATATGTTATTCTCAGTTTATTAGAATTAGTGGCGAGGGAGGGATTGTGTTGAAAATCATAAAGAGTTTGCTCACTATCCTTCTACTCATAGGAAGTGGTGTTATTATACTAACGATAGCAAACCACTACATGCCATCTTCAAGCTTTTTCGAGAGAGAAGAGGTTCCGCCGCCAAACAGTCTCCATTCTACCGTCAGGGAAGCAAAAGATACGCTAATTGCTAGATCTGCCCAAAAAGGAATTGAAGTCGTTATAACGGATGGTCACCGGACCGATCAGGAGCAAAATGAACTCTATGAACGTGGACGCTCAAAAGAAGGTCAGGTCGTGACAAACGTAGCCGGTGGCGAATCTTATCATAACTATGGATTAGCCATTGATTTTGCGCTGAAATTAGATAATGGCGATATCGTCTGGGACATGGAACGAGATGATAATGCTAACGGTAAAGCAGATTGGATGGAAGTCGTATCAATTGCGAAGGATTTGGGATTCCAATGGGGTGGAGATTGGACAAGCTTTAAGGATTATCCTCATCTTCAAATGAATTTTGGTTTATCAATTCGAGAGTTAAAGTACGGAGAAAGACCGGATACGGGCGAATATGCTGCTGAATAAAAAAATAATAAAAATAATAGAAAAAGAGGTTTATCAATTTAAATACGGGGTAAATTTAAACTAACATAATTTTCCCCCTTTTAACCGTCCGATTAATCGGGCGGTTCTTTTTTATCCTTAAGACTATGTTAATGAACAGTGTTGATTTTTGGCTCATTTACGCCCAGGGGTGACCTTTCACTCGAATGAGCCAAAAGTCGAGAAATTAACAATATGAGCTAACATAGCCATCTTTAAGGAATCGAAAGTTCTGGTATAACTGGAAAGAATTAATAGTGAAACCTATTAACCTCCTATGTTACGTTGAATAAGGACAAATTCTTAGGAGGTAGATGATAAGTGTTTAAGAAAATTTCGATGTTAGGCATCGCGGCTGTTCTTTCATTTTCATTACCAACACCAAGTTCTGCCGAGGTTCAAACGCATACCGTCCAAAAGGGCGAATCACTATATAAAATTGCAACGAAATACGGTGTACCAGCAAAGCAAGTACAAGCTATGAATAATAAAAACGTTGCTAGTATAAATCCTGGCGAAGAATTACAGCTTCCAGTTGTACCGAGCGAGTATGAGAAAGATCTTCTCAGTCGACTTGTTGAAGCTGAAGCAAAAGGAGAAAGTTACGCAGGTAAAGTTGCTGTTGCTACAGTGGTGCTAAACCGAGTACAAAGCGACCTTTTCCCTGATTCTCTACACGGGGTTATCCATGATGGTATTCAATTCTCGCCCGTTCTAAATGGAACAATTAAACAACCTGCTAGTGAAGAATCTGTGAAAGCAGTGCACGAGGCTCTTGCCTATCAAGGCTATGACAGAGAATCACTCTATTTCTACAATCCAGATAAAGCACAAAGTAGTTATCTCAGCAGTAAAGAAGTAACTACTAGAATAGGAAATCATGTTTTCTTACGATGAAATGTTAAAGGCAAGCACTCCGGTCAGGGTGCTTGCTTTTTTATTAATCTAAAAGTGATAAGTTGTTGCAATATTATCTGAAATTTGAAATAATTTCTAACATAAACGTTACTAGCTTAATCATTGTTATTGATGTGTGAAGTGGAGATGGAGTGGTTAAATAGTAAAAAGATAGAAGAAGTAGAGGGGATTTTTGTTTCTTTTTGATATCGCTTCCATTTCCGAAACAGTTACAAGTATAGCAGTGGCGACAGATAAAAAATGGTTAGGATAGACTGAGAACTTATCAAATCAAGCATGGTAGGTGGGTTATATGTCAGTTAAAGCGGAGCAATTCCCTTTTCCATTTACAGAAGATCGATACGCCTATTCGAATAATTCATCGCTTCAAAAACCAGCTCGATCCGTTACGATGACAGATCGCTATTTAGAAGAAATACAATTAAAGAGAGAGCTGTTGCAAGCTAACCATCAAAGATGCTTTCGCTCGTTACCACTCTCCCTTGAATCACAGTGGGAAGCTATGAGGCGTATTTTTAACGAATTAGCTGAGAATGAACCAGAGCATTTTTCTTTTGAAAAGCGAGGGAATGAATATAGGTTCCAAAACCTTTTACTAGGGGAAGAAGAGAGATTCAAATATCGAGATTTATCTTCGATAGAACGCCAACCTCTCGATATCGCCGGACGTCATGTTCAAGAGGACCTCATTATCATGGGCGACCGACATGATGGACTTTTTCTAGAAGCTGGGCAACTCTGTTTTCCTTCCAATTGGTCGTTGACGTTTGTACTAGGCATGGATTTTAAATCTATTCACACACCGGTACCTGGTATTACTCATAAGGACTTTATTGGTAAAGTAGAGCGGTTTATTTCGAGAATACGTCAGAATGAAGCTTGGGAAAGAAAGAATTGGTCGATGACAATCTCCAACAAGCTTGATACACCGCTTGAGACGTATGCAAATTGGGGAAAGCTCCGACTTCAGGTTACCGATGAGAACGTTGGAGAGTTAGTGCATTTACGAGTCGAAGTTCAGCGTTTATTAAGGCTTCCGTTAACGAACGATATCCTTTTTACCATTCACACCTACTTATTATCACTTAATGACTTGATTCGGAATGATTTGTGGCTAAAGAGGCTATATACTACCATTCAATTCCTTTCTGACGATATAGCAGAGTACAAAGGAATAGCGCTTTATAAAAACGAGCTTATGCAGTTTCTAGAGAAAACGCTAAGCGAAAAAGGGATCTCGTTATGACAGAATTCCAGAATAATAAACGCATACTTATCTTCAGCGATCAAAGCTATCTCTTGCAAGCAAATGAAAAAGTTCGTGAATTAACGGAGGAAGGATATCAGTGTGAAGTTGTTAGCATGCCGGTATCTTCTAATAAAGCAGAGCAGCTACTAGCTCAGCAACCGTTAGGAAGTTTGGTTTGGATATATAGCGAAGAAGACAGTGCACAGGCTATTGAATATGCAGCACGTAACGCTGGATTTTCAAAGAATGAAATTTGGATAAACAAAAGCTCCGAACAAAACACACGAATATTTTGTTCCCAATGTCATCACATCAATGAAATCAGTAGTGCTGAGATGTTTGAATGTGAAAGGTGTCATATAAAGTTAGATCCATCAAATCATTACTCAATCTATCACAAGTCGTAGCTTGCATATCCTATAATTAATTGACGTGACATAAAAAATGTCATTCATGTTTGAGGGTGAGGTAAAAATGGAAGACTTTTATGAAGTGAAAGTACAAGAAATTAAACAACTAACACCAACAATAAAAAGCTTTACATTCATATCTGAGAATACTGAACTTCCTTCTTTTGGAGCAGGATCACATATCACCCTTCATCTTCCTATGGGTATGCGGCAATACTCTCTCATTAATAATCCCTTAGATATGATAAATGAGTATGAGATCGCAGTTAAAAAGACTGGTCATTTAGAAAGTGGCTCTACTTACTTGCATGAGGATATTTATGAAGGAGATGTCGTAAAAGTATCTCCTCCAGATAATTATTTTCCATTACAGATGGAGGGTAAGCATCATGTGTTTTTTGCAGCTGGCATAGGGATTACACCTTTTTGGTCAATGATGTCTTACTTAAGAAGCTTAGGAGAGTCTTTTGAACTTCATTACGCTGTATCAGGCCAGGACGCTTGTCCATTTTATAACGAGATGAATGAGAGATATGCAAATCAGGTCACTTATTATTTAATGGACAGAGACAGCAAAACAAAGAAACTAAAAGAACGACTAAGGGAATTGAAGGTTGGAACTCACGTATATATATGTGGTCCTCAGTCATATATGGATTTCATAGTGACGTATTGCAGGGAACTTGGATATCCGAAGAAATACATTCATGAAGAACGATTTAAAGCTAGAAAATTAGAACATCCTACCCGATTCAAAGTGACGATCGTAAATGAGAAGAAAACGATTCAAGTTAATAGTAACCAAAGTTTATTAGAAGCTCTCCACGATGCTGGAATCACTATACCGTCCGCCTGTCGTCAGGGTATTTGTGGCTCTTGCGAAGTAAAAGTGTGTAATGGAGAAGTACTTCATAACGATACTTTTCTAACAGCTAACGAGAAAACGGACAAAATGCTTACGTGTGTATCAAGAGGAAAAGGACATATTTCTATAGCGGTGGAGTGAAAAGTTTTGATCCACTCGCTTGTGAAACGTCGAACTGTAAAGTCAGCTATCCGTCATAAAATAAGTAAATGATACAATTAGAAAATCATTAATTTTTAAATACATGAAGGGAAGGCTATATCATGACCAAACATAGAATCTATACAATGAGTTTCGCGAGTGTTTATCCGCACTATATTACGAAGGCGGAAAAAAAGGGACGTACAAAAAAAGAAGTAGATGAAATTATTCGCTGGTTGACAGGGTATAGTCAAGAAGAGTTAGAAGCTCATCTTGAACACAAGACAGACTTTGAGACCTTCTTTGCCGGAGCTTCCAAACTGAATCCTTCACGGACTATGATCAAAGGTGTCGTTTGCGGTGTACGAGTGGAAGATATTGAAGAGCCAACTATGCAGGAAATTCGCTATTTGGATAAATTGATCGATGAGTTAGCAAAGGGAAAAGCGATGGAGAAGATCTTAAGGAAGTAAAAGAGGTGTACAACGTATCCATTGAAATGATTAGTAAGTAAGTCTTGGAAGCTTATCTTTAAAAAGGTAGGCTCTTTTTTTTATGACATAAAAAGAAGGAAAAGCTTGTCAAAAGATAGGCCGCTTATTAGGATGTATATAATCACACTATAAATATGGTAGCTTCAAACGTGTTACTCTTCCTTTAAATAAGAAGGAGAATAGATGAAAGGTGGTAGGGTGGTGAAGAGAAGTAGACAGGTGAATTGTGATAAAAGGTCCTATTCTAATGAAATTCAATCTCATAAACATGATTTTGGCCAATTTCTTTTTCCGCTACAAGGCTCTTTAGAAATCAATACGAACCAACAAGAAGTAAAACTTACTACTGAGCATTGCTTTTATCTACCGCCCACTCTTACTCATGGTTTTCATTCTAAGGAACGAAATGAATTTCTAATCTTAGACTTGCCCGACCTTTTTCTATTGCGGGATACAGAAAGCATGTACATTAAGATGGATGAGCAGTGGTCTTCTATTCGGTTTTTACTGTTGGAAGAGGTTAGACATAATAAGAATGAATCAGCTGCTCTCAGGGATTTGGCAAGATATGTAACACATAAATTAAAAACATCTACGCCTCCATCAATTGACTATATCCACAATCATTATAAAGAATCGATAAGCTTAGATACACTAGCTGAAATAGAAAAATACCATCCTACTTACTATTCTACGTGGTTTAAACAAAAAACAGGCAAAAGCCCCAAACGATATATAACGGACTTACGATTGGCTGAAGCGAAGCAATTGCTCATGTCGACAACTTGGAACATAACAAGTATTAGTGAAGAGATAGGGTTTGAAAACTCATCTTCTTTTACGAGATGGTTTGTAAAGTGGGAAGGGATCACTCCACAAAACTACAGAATGATTAACAATGGATAAAAAGAACCTTAAATTCAGTAAAGATAGATAAGTAGCAATCTTCTACAATGAGTTTAAGTTCTTTGATGGGGTGATCATATGACAGAAAAAACAGCTCCCTTTTTGGTGTTACTTGCAGCCATTTTATGGGGAACAACAGGCACAGTTCAAACTCTGGCTCCTAGCACTGCACATCCAGTGGTGATTGGAGCTGTACGCTTATTAGTGGGGGGTATTCCTTTATTACTTATTGTTCTATTGCAAGGGAAGTTAAGGCTGAAAAATTGGCCGCTCAAAGAAACACTCCTAGCTTCGTTAAGCATGGCCTGTTACCAACCACTCTTTTTCTCTGCTGTGACAATGACTGGAGTGGCGATTGGTACGGTAATCGCAATTGGAAGCGCTCCAGTTCTATCAGGAATTATTGAGTGGGTTTTCATGAAAAAAAGTCCAGCAAAAGTATGGTGGTATTCTACTATTTTATCAATCATAGGGTGTTTAATGATATTCATAAATAAAGAGTCCGTAACAGTAGATCCTTATGGAATAGTGATGGCTTTAGGGGCAGGGTTATCTTTTGCGGTATACGCTTTGGTTAGTGGAAAATTAGTTGAAACACAGTCTTCTGTTGCCATAGTGGGGGTCGTGTTTACGATAAGTGCACTCATTCTTTCTCCATTGTTAGTAATCTTTGACATGTCTTGGATTACTGAAGGAAGAGGGATCGCTGTAAGCTTCCATCTTGGTATTATAGCAACTGGTCTTGCTTATTTCCTGTTTGCTAGAGGTCTTATTTATGTCCCTTCCTCAACAGCGGTTACCCTTTCACTTGCTGAACCTCTAACCGCTGCATTATTGGGAGTTTTCTTTATCGGAGAAGACTTGGCCTTAACTTCCTGGTTAGGTATAGGTTTTTTATTAGTAGGCATTGGTATGTTGATCTTATATTCCAGGAGTTCAAGTAGAGATGTAGCGAGAGACAGGGCGATTAGTCTTTAAATAAGACTCTTTACTAAAAGATTGTTGCTTTGAAACAATTCTTAGCTAATTGGAGCGGAAATTAACCACTACTTTCAGCAATAGGTTACGAAAAGAGCCTTTTTTAAAAGGAAAAATAATAGATAACGGAGGAAAAAAATGAAACGGTTTATTATTCTAGTTGGAGTCGTGTTGTTACTTGTTTCTTGTACAAGTCATGGGAGCAGCCAAACGAAAAGTTCGTCTTCTTTGGAGATTGAACCTGCAGATTTGTCAGAACGTGAGAAAATCATTGTTAATCAAACCGGCGTTGATTATCAAACATTTTATACAATTGATGGTGAAGTGAATGAGGGAGATGTGCTTGAGACGTCTATCGAAGTTTATGAAAAAGGGGAAGGGAAAGTTATGTTGTCTTCAACATCCATACCAGGTGACAACACGAAACATAAGGAAAACCTTAACTCGTTTCAAATTCTAATGGAAGAAGAAGTAAGTTATTTTACAATTGGAGATCCGAACGGATATGTTAGAGGAAATGAGTTTATTCCTGATAATCTCGTTAGTTTTAGCTTTGTACATTTAGAAGAAAAAATCACAATCACAAAAGACGAACCCGTTTATTTGTCTTACCTAATTGGAACAAGTCAGAATGAATTATCTGCAGAAGGTAATGAGGATGTGACAAGTTTACCGAAATCGGTTAGTGATGCAGAATATGCTGTTGTGTTTAAACTGGAACTCAAAAATGCTTCGGATAAATAGTTCTCATCTTAGTTCAAGATGTAAGCAACTAGCGAGTCTATCTTTAAAAAAGGTAGGCTTTTTTTATTGAAAGGAACGCTTGAATTATTTGTATTATTTTGAAACAATTAACATTAGATAGATTTCGGAATTGAGAATGAATTATTAAAGGATTAGAAATTGATTAAACTCTATGCGTCACTTGCATATTAATGACCGTTGATTGTGAGGTTAAGAATGACTGAAGAGTTTTTGAGCAAAGTGAGGCGTGGTCTTCTATTTATAGCCTTTCTAATGCTTGCGTTTTCATTGTCTTATTTAATTGCTTATCCGCTCGGGTATTCACCACTTGGTTACGAAGTGATTGAACTAAAGGATGATTTGGTTGTTCTACAATCTTATAATGTTTTGGGAATGGAGAACGAGAGAATTACCTATCAACCGCAGGAAGATGAGATATGGAAGTTAGGGCTTATTAACGATCTCATCGATCAACAGCAGTCTGAATATCTCTTATTCTTCACTACACTGATGTTAGCAATATTTTTGGGAGGAATGGGCCTTCTCAGAAGTAAATCATTCAAGAGTGTGGTGTTCCAAGGTTTCCTATACGTTCTTATTCCAGGTATATCATTAGTTAGACACTTGAATGATATTAAAGACATTTTACAGAGCTCTCCGTAATTTGAATGAATTAGTAGTTTTTTCTCACAGCGGAGTTCCAAACTCTGCTTTTTTATTTCTGCATATTATTTGGAATGAGAGGAAAATGATAGTCTGATCTAGAAATGGATTTCTGAAGAAACTCGTAAAAACCAATTCGTTATGAGAGGAGAATAAAAGGTGGAAGAAGTTAATTCCTTGAAAATAAAGGGCGTAATTGAAGTTAGTGAGAAGAAGTTAGTCGGCTTTCGTGTAGTTTGCGATGATATGAAAGGATATGCAGAAGAAATTCCCAAAACTTCATTACTACTAAACCGTCGCAAAGATGAGATAAAGAATCTCATAGAACCAGTTAGGCTTTATGGTGCATTTAAAGCTACAGAGACTTTAGAAGAAGACGATGGCTACTGGGTTTGTTATGAGGTCTACGATTTTGAAGATGTTCCAGCAGGGATGGTTCCTCTTCGTGTACCTGCACAAAAGTGTGCAGTTCTTGGTTTTAAGGGACATTCTTCTGACATTTTCAATGTATATCCTCACTTGCATCGTTGGATTGATGATAATGGGTATAAGCGGTCCACAGATAAATGGACAATAGAAGTTTATTCTAAATGGACATCGAATGAAGATGAGGTGGATCTGTGTGATCCGATTTATTAACTTGTTGGAGAATAATTAATAGATGAACTTGATCAATGGAAAGGTGACAATACATATGGATAGTATTATTTTTGATTTAGACGGAACGATATGGGATCCAATTGATACTGTTCTTGAAGCTTGGAATAGTCGCGTTAAAGAACACGATCAGATTACCAAGGAACTAACCAGGACAGATTTTGAAGGAACAATGGGACTCCAAATGGACGATATTAGTAAAAAACTGTTTCCTTATTTAACCGAAGAAGTTCGTGGACATGTAATTACAGAGTGTCTTAATACCGAACAGGGATACTTAAAGAAGCGAGGCGGTACTCTTTTTCCTAATGTGGAGGATGTACTTAGCAAACTTTCGAAGAAATACGAACTCTACATCGTAAGCAATTGCCAGGATGGTTACATTGAATCGTTCTATGAGTTTCATAACCTAGATAACTATTTTGGGGACTTTGAAAATCCAGGAAGAACCGGACTTTCAAAAGGGGAAAATATTAATTTAATTATTGAAAGGAACAACCTATCTAACCCTGTTTATATAGGTGATACAGAAGGCGATTTAAATGCAGCTAGATACGCAGGAATTCCTTTCATTTATGCAAAATATGGTTTCGGGCAAGTGAGTGAGTATGATGAGGTTATAGAGAAGTTTGATGAGCTTCTAAACTTATTTTGATCTAAGCGTATGTGTCCAAAAAATCTTTGGAGGTGACAAATGAACATAGGCAAACTTGGTCTTCCGATAGCAGTTGGTAATACAGCACAAATTTATCTTTTTGAAAACATGGTTGTTAAAGTATTCAATGATAAATTACCTGATACGGTAATAATGAAGGAAGCAGATAAGCAAGAATTTGCTTATTCTTGTGGACTCCATGTTCCAAAGATAGTGAATGTTGCTAATTTTGATGGAAAACAAGCAATTATAATGGAATATATACAAGGGGAAACGATAGGCGATCTTATAACTAAGAATCAAGATCAAACCGAATATTACATGGATTTATCCGTTGAAATACAACAAGAAATTCATCAGAATGAAGCACAATCGATAGAGTTTATGTCCGATAAACTAAGTCGGCAAATAGAAAACGCCCCTTATTTGGAGAAGAAACGCAAATCGATTTTAATAGAGAAGTTAAATTCTATGACATTTGAGAAACGACTTTGTCATGGGGATTATCATTTATTTAATTTAATTAAGTCAGGTGAAAAAGTGACAATTATAGATTGGGTAGATGCAAGTGCAGGGGATATTCGTGCTGATGTGTATAGAACTTATCTATTATATTCCCAATTTTCAATAAAATTAGCGGAAATGTATTTACATCTATACTGTCAGAAAAGCGGATTAACCAAAGAAGAAATTTTCGAATGGGCTCCAATTATAGCTGCAGCAAGAATGTCTGAATGGGTATCATCAGAAAGAATGGATCGTCTTTTACACATTGCGAATGGTCACAGTAGCATAGTTTGAGTGTGGTAAGGTGCATGATAAAAGTCTTAATTAAGGTATTAAATTAATCCTTAGGTTAACAATTTCTTCACTATTCCTAGGACTTCTGCTTCATTGTTAATCATTCTCAAAATAGTTACAATAAAAAGGAATGAATGTTCATTCCGCAATAGTTGTAAGAAAGAGGTGTGTTTGTGAAAACCCTGAACAAACGAGATAACATTATGAAAAGCGCTCTTGCTTTATTTGCAGAGCGGGGGTTTGATGCAACAACGGTGCCAATGATTGCCACTGAAGCAAATGTTGGTGCTGGGACGATCTACCGTTATTTTGAGAATAAAGAGGTGCTCGTTAATACCCTCTTTCAAGATTACGTTAATATGTTTACGAAGACGATTGAGGATGGATTTCCTTTTGATCAAACTATTCGCAAGCAGTTTCACCATATCTTTAAAAGCATGATTTTGTTTACGAATCAGAATGAACACGCAATATATTTTATTAAGAAGCATAGTGCTGGTCACTTTTTGAATGATCAAAGCCAGACTGATTTTACTCAGCTACTAAATTTTTTCAGAACCTTCTTTAATACTGGTAAACAAAAATCTGTTATTCGAAACCTACCTTCTGAAGCTTTAATTGCGATTCTCTATGGAGCATTTATAGAACTTCAGAACCTTGTAAGAGCAGGTGAACTGGATGTAGATCAGGACCTTCTATTTGGGATAGAAGAAAGTTTATGGGACTCAGTTAGACAGCAGTAGTAAAGAGCAAAAGCTCTTTACTACGACGAAATGAATGAATGTTCATTCCGCACTAATTTATAGATGAGGTGATTGATGTATGACAATTAAGAAATCGATTCCACAGCCGAAAACATATGGCCCTTTAAAGAACCTTCCACTTATTGATAAAGATAAACCAATTCAATCGTTTATGAAGCTTGCTACAGAATTTGGCCCAATTTATCAGTTTCAGTTTCCTGGACGCACCAGTACGTTCGTCTCTAGTGCATCTCTTGTTGCGGAAATAACCGATGAGAAACGCTTCGACAAAAAAGTAGGACCAGTGCTTCAAAAAGTTCGCGCTTTTGGTGGAGATGGCTTATTCACAAGTGAGACGAACGAACAGAATTGGAAAAAAGCCCACAATATCCTCCTTCCTAGCTTTAGTCAGCAGGCAATGAAAGGCTATCATAATAAAATGGTCGACCTTGCGATACAGCTTATTCAGAAATGGGCACGCCTTAACCCTGATGAAGAAATAGATGTACCCGAAGATATGACGCGTCTAACCCTTGATACGATCGGACTTTGTGGATTCGATTTTCGCTTTAATAGCTTTTACAGAGAATCCAACCACGAGTTTGTTGATGCGATGGTTCGTGCTTTGGATGAAGCCATGAATCAATCACAGCGTCTTGGGGTTCAAGATAAACTGATGGTACGCTCTAAAAAACAATTTAGGGAAGATATTGACTATATGTTTTCCCTTGTCGATGGCTTAATCGAAGACCGCAAGCAAAATGGTGACCAGGGCGAAGATGACCTTTTAGCTCATATGCTAAAAGGGAAAGATCCTGAAACCGGTGAACCGCTTGATGATGAAAACATCCGTTTCCAAATTATCACTTTCCTTATCGCAGGACATGAAACGACGAGTGGATTGCTTTCATTTACACTTTACTACCTAATGAATAATCCAGATAAGCTTGCCAAAGCACAAGAAGAAGTCGACCGTGTCGTTGGTGATGCTATTCCTGATTATAAGCAGGTGAAGCAGCTCAAATATGTTCGGATGATTCTAAATGAATCCCTTCGCTTATGGCCAACCGCTCCTGCCTTTTCCCTCTATGCGAAGGAAGATACAACATTGAATGGTGAATATGATGTCGAAAAAGGTGACGAGTTCACGCTCCTACTCCCGGAACTACATCGTGATAAGTCCATTTGGGGTGATAACGTGGAAGAATTCGTACCTGAACGCTTTGAAGACCCATCTTCTATCCCACAACACGCTTATAAGCCGTTCGGAAATGGACAGCGCGCATGTATTGGACAACAATTCTCACTACATGAAGCGACGCTTGTTCTCGGTATGATTATTCAGCACTTTGACCTAATCGATCATTCGAACTATCAACTTGATGTTAAAGAAACATTAACGCTCAAACCTGATGGTCTAAAAATGAAAGTGAAGCAAAGGAAGGAATCGATTTCTTTTGTTACGCAAACTTCTGAAACTGTTGAAAAAGAAAAGAAAACAGCACCGGCACCCGTCAAGAATGCGCACGGAACTCCTCTACTTGTCTTATATGGATCTAATTTAGGCACAGCTGAAGGAATTGCTCGTGATCTTGCTGAAACTGGCCGCCAACAGGGTTTTAGCGCTGAAGTTGCTCCTCTAAACGATTATGTGAATGAACTTCCTCAAGACGGAGCTGTTCTGATTGTTTCCGCTTCCTATAACGGAAATCCGCCAGACAATGCGGATGAATTTGTACAGTGGCTTAATGAGATGGAAGATGGAGCAGTAAACGGTGTCCATTATGCTGTATTTGGTTGTGGTGACCGTAACTGGGCTAACACGTATCAACGTATTCCGTCCCTAATTGATGAGCAGCTATCAAAGAAAGGTGCTCAACGAATTTCTGAAACTGGGGATGGCGATGCAAGCGATGACTTTGAAGGCGATTATGAGAAATGGGAAGCAACGCTATGGCCAAATCTCGCAGAAGCGATGAATATCGAACTAAATGAAAATAGCGCAGAAAACAGTGCCATTTCAATGAGCTTCGTCAGTGGCGTAAGTGATACGCCTCTTGCTAGAACACATCATGCGTTTACTGCGATTATTAATCGAAATATTGAATTACAGCATACAGAGAGTGGCAGAAGCACGCGACACATTGAATTGATGTTACCTGACGGTGTGACCTATCAAGAAGGTGATCATGTCGGAATCCTTCCACAAAATAGTGATGAAATGGTTAACCGCGTTCTTGATCGCTTCTCGTTAAATGGACATGATCACGTGCTACTGACTGGAGATTCTGGTAAAGCAGCGCATCTTCCAACGGATAAACCAGTGAAACTCCAGGAGCTTCTTTCTTCTTATGTAGAACTGCAAGAACCAGCAACACGTTCTCAAATACGGGCGCTAGCATCACATACGGTTTGTCCACCACATGTTGTTGAACTCGAACAATTACTTGAAGACGACACATATAAAAAGGAAGCTCTTGAGAAGCGTGTTACGATGCTAGAACTCGTTGAACACTATCTAGCTTGTGAGATTCCGTTTGAGCGATTCATTGCACTACTTACGCCATTAAAAGCTCGCTATTACTCTATTTCAAGTTCTCCGCTTTATAAAGAGCGAGAAGCGAGCATGACGGTTAGTGTCGTTCGTGACACTGCATGGAACGGTAATGGAGAGTATAAAGGTGTCGCATCAAACTACTTGGCAAATCGTGAATTTGGTGACAAAGTAGCGTGCTTTATCAACACACCTCAGTCGAACTTTCAGCTTCCAGAGAATACGGAAACACCGATAATCTTAATTGGTCCGGGTACAGGGGTAGCACCATTTAGAGGCTTCATTCAGAACAGACGTGAATTGATGAATCAAGGCAAAACACTAGGTGAAGCTCACCTTTACTTTGGCTGTCGCAATCCCGAACATGACTTCTTGTATAAAGAAGAATTAGAGCAGGCAGAAAAAGAGGGTCTTGTCACGCTGCATACTGCATTTTCTCGTTGTCCTAGACGACCAAAAATGTATGTACAGCAACGCCTATCAGAGAATGCAACTGAGATCCTACCACTCTTAAAGGATAATGGACATTTATACATTTGCGGTGACGGAAGTAAGATGGCACCTGAAGTTGAGCACACGTTCATCTCAAGCTATGCATCATTCTATAAAACAACAGAAAAAGAAGCAATCCAATGGTTAGAAGAATTAGAACGTGACGGCCGATATGCGAAAGATGTGTGGGCTGGAGCATAATAAGGAACGACAGCGAACTCAATTGCGTTCGCTGTTTTTCATCGAGTTACTTCATTCAATTACTCATTAAAAAGGCGATAAATAGGAAAAGAGCATATCTTCAAAGAGATAGGCTCTTTTTGCGAAATAAAAGATTGAGTTAATCCCGGTGTTTTGAAATAATTGGTATTAAAGACGTAGTTTTGATAAACATTTTAATTGATAGATTGCTATTATTTACAATTGAACGAGGAGATTATATGGTTTGGATTATGACTCAAGATAAAAAGAGTTTACTAAATGTGAAAGAAATATCAGTAAGAGGGAAGTCCCTAGAAGGGATTGTAGAGAGAAGGTTCTTTAATTAAATGGAAAAAAACGTTAGCTACATATGAAACACAAGAAAGAGCCATGGAAGTACTGGAAGAAATCCACAAAAAAATTTATGAAGCGAATGATATAATTACTATTTTCACATGCCTACAAAATAACAAGTTAATTTCTTCAAACGCCGAGACAAAGTACACTCTAATTCTAATTTCGCTGAGATTAAGTTATGTAAGCAATTGTTATTTTGAAGGCTTGTTAATGAACAGTGGCGACCTTTCAGCAGAGCTGAAAGGCGAGTGAAACTGAGGTTTCACTCGAATGAGCCAAAAATCGAGAAATCAACAATATGAGCTAACATAGCCATTTTTAAAAATTCTAGAGACAATGAATGAGTAAAGGAGAAAGATATGAAGAATCGATCCAAAGATAGAAGAAGAAAAAAGCTTAAAAGGAAGGTGCGAATCGGTCTTTCTTTGCTTCTGGTAATTCTTATTAGCATTGGTGCTTATTTGTTTTTTGAGGTATATGACACAGCCAAACAATCATTTAATGAAATCGACCGAGACAATGGTATGTCAGACCTGAGAGATACAAAAGTTGACATAGGGAAAGATCCGGTTTCGATTCTTCTACTAGGAATTGAAAATTACTCTTCTAACGGGAAGGGTGGGAGAGCAGATACCCAAATTGTTTTAACCCTTGATCCTGAATCCAAAAATGTCACTATGACAAGTATACCAAGAGACACGAAAGTGGAGATTTCAGAGGAAAAAGTTAGTGATAAATACGATGGAAGCCATAAAATAAATTCAGCTTATACTTACGGATATCTTAGTCAGTATGGAGCGAATAAACTAGCTGTAGAAACGGTGGAAGATCTATTAAATATTCCGATTGATAGATATGTTGCAGTCGATTTCGATGGATTCCATGATATTGTTGACGCAGTAGGCGGAGTTACAGTTGATGTGAAGTATCCATTTTGGGAGAAGAACTACTACTCGAATGATCGAATTTATTTCGATGAAGGGGTAACAGAAATGAATGGGGAAGAAGCACTCGCATTTGTAAGAATGAGAAAGCGTGATGTTAATACTGCATATCCAAGAGAAGAACGTCAGAAACAGTTCATTAAAGCGACGATTAATGAAGTTAAATCAGGTGACACTATTTTTGAAATAAACAAAATTTCAGATGTGTTAAAAAATAATGTTGAAACAAATTTAACACCTGGAGAAATAGTAGCTCTACAGAGGAAGTTCAAATCAATGGGTTCAACGTCTATTGAAACGAAGGAAATAATAGGTACTACACCTGAAGGAAGCGGTCCTTCTTACTTTATACCAGATCTCGATCAGTTAGATATTCTGAAGAAAGAATTAAAAGACGCACTTAAACTATCATAATGTTTCAAAAGGTTGTTGAATCGGCTTGATTTCAATTCTTGATCAAATAAAAGGAGCGCTTTCTGAACAAAATGAAAGTGCTCCTTTTTTACAGATTTATTTCTACTAGTGTTTAAAGATTTACTATCTTTTGAGCGGCTAACAATACATTGTTAACATCATTCCTCGTAATACCATTGTTTGTAACAAATCTAATAATGTTCGGACCAAATGCCCCTGTTAAAATATTATGTTCCTTCAATAGATTAATAAAATTCTCAGTGGTTCTATTAGAATTTGTTATGTCTACTAACACAATGTTTGTTTCTACTTTATTCATAACTACTAGTCCTTCGATATTTTGAAGTCCTTCAGCGAGCTGCTTTGCGTTCTCATGATCTTGTTCAAGGTGCTGAATATTTTCCTCGAGGGCAATAATCCCAGGAGCAGCAAGCACACCAACCTGTCGTAGTCCACCGCCTAAACGTTTGCGCCACTTACGAGCTTGAGAAATAAAATCAGAAGAACCTGCAATAATGGAACCAACAGGTGCGCCCAATCCTTTAGATAAGCAAAATTGTACGGAATCGGTATACTTTGCAATTTCTTTTACTGGGGTGCGAGAAGCTACAGAAGCATTGAACAGTCTGGCACCATCTAAGTGAATAGGAATAGCGTAATCTCTTGATAATTGATAGATTTTTTGCATGTTCTCAAGAGGAATAACAGCTCCGCCTGCTTTATTATGCGTGTTTTCTATGCATATAAGTCCCGTTTCAGGCTGGTGAATGTCATCCCCACGGATAGCTGCTTCCACATCACCGGGGTTCATAGCACCATTGTTACCATCTAAGGTCTTAATTTGTACGCCAGCAAATGCAGACAAAGCTGCGGCTTCGTAAAGAAAGATATGGGCCTGAGCTTCCATTATTACTTCTTGTCCTTACAGTGTACTAGTCCAGCAATCTGATTTCCTTGAGTACCACTTGTAACAAATAGCGCATCTTCTTTTCCAAGGATGTTCGCAGCTGATTCTTCTAACTTGTTTACTGTCGGATCTTCTCCGTAAACATCATCCCCCACTTCAGCCTCGTACATCGCTTTTCTCATTTTTTCACTTGGTTTTGTTACTGTATCACTGCGTAAATCTATCATGATTCGTCCTCCCTATATGGTTTGAAATCAAAAGCGTACAATATAATGCACAAAAAGTATAAAGTTATTTTTTATGTGAATCAAGTTAGCACACTAGTAATACCTATGAAGGTGCGTGTTTCTTTTTTTTAAGTGATTGATTAGAACTAAGGTGTTAAAGAGTAATTAGAGATGGGTAAGGCAGTAATTGATATAGGGAAAATGGGTGCTAATCAAAGAAAAGTAATATTCCGATTTTACGATGCTGAAAAAAAGTTAGAGTAAGTTGAAAAAAGTTACCTCAAAGCAAGGTAACTTTTTCCAACTTACTCTAACTCAATTAATAGTGCATTTCCATTTTCACTTACTTTAATGACTGCTATTGTTTTGTCCTCAAACTCCTGACCAGTTCCTTCTGGGATGAAGAAACTTTCGATTCCATATTGAACATCGTTATCGCCATAAGTAATCCCATTGACCACTATATCGTCATCAGACGGTTTGTATGGCTTATTCCAATTACCTTCTACTTTATAATAACCTCCATACTCATAAGTCCCTTGTGTAGTGGGCAAGAGGACAATTTTAATCCTTTTGTTGTTCGGAAGTTCTGTTCCTTCAAACAACGTTGAGATATCGTATCGAAGGGTAACATAGTCTCCTTGTAACATAGAACGAGGATCAATAGGTGCGAGTGCTAGACGAATTTCTTTTCCAGATTGAATGGTTGCCTCGTTTTTCACCCCATTATACGTAACGAATGCAACCATTACTACAACGACTAACCATATAGATTTCCACTTTTTTGCTACGAAAGTGGGTTCTTGATCAGTAGGTAGCGTATATTTCCTTGACGACACCCGCGTAATCAAAAGTACGAGAAGACCAGCTACAAACAGCGTAATTGATTTATGAACGAGTGACCATGCAATATCATAGTATTTGTAGAACAGGAACGCATACCATAACGTAATGCCTACCCAGTATCGAAATGCATTTGACTGCCACGGTTTGTAAAAGATAAACGCAGTGGATAGAATTAGAAACACACTGTTTAAAAGCCAGTACAACCATTGTCCTTCAAAGAAGAACGTTAAGATGAAAAGAGGCACGACACTATAAACAAGTGCATTTCGATTAAACCAGCCGTCACGTCCTAGAATATGGATTAGTCCGTTACTGAAGACGAGAACGATCAACAGCAGCGGTTCATATTCATCAATCGAAAAGTATGATTCTTCAAGTTTAAATAAGAATAGGAGAACGACTCCATTTGCCAGTAGATATGCATATGATCCAATCCATGGGTTTTTTATCAGTTTAAGTACGACGCCTATCACACAAAATGAAATGACTAAAACCACCATTGTTTCTGGTCGTATACCATAAGTGAACACATCTGCCAGATTTGCAGATAATAGGATAGATAATCCAGACAGAAGTAAGATATTTGATAAGAACGATATGTGATCTTTTAGTGCGATACCAGGTAGTAATAATAACAAAATCGATGAGAACATGAGAGCAAGTTCATTATCCCATCTAAAGATTAGAAACATAATACCAAAGAAAGCAGAGATCAACATAACGGTACATACGACAGTTACAACAAAGAGTACGGATGATTTGAACACGCGTTTCCACGTCTCTGACTCTTTTTCACTAAGTTCTAATCTAGAAATATACTTAACTGTAAGAAATACGATTAAGCATACGATGGCTAATAATAAAAATGGCAGAAGGTCACCTAATACATCGCCTAACGCTTCTAATAGCTTACCGAATAGGAATAATCCAAATCCAATTCCTGATAAGATAAACAGTTCCTTATGTTTACGATGCTTCCATAGAAGGACGCTTAATATGCCATATCCAACATATAGCCAAGCCATTACCGTATGATATTCCCAAAAGCCGAAACTTGATGAGATAAATACGATATGAATGAAACAAAAGCTCCCAAACATAATCCATTTCGAGTTTAGTAGAGAGTGACGCGAGAGATAAAACCATCCATGGGTAAATAGTAAATAGATGAGAACTAGAACGAGTGTTGTTTCTCCGCTCCAATCTGGAAAATAGGAAGTTGGAAACACATAGAAA
Source organism: Guptibacillus hwajinpoensis (assembly GCF_001039475.1). Classification (GTDB taxonomy): domain Bacteria; phylum Bacillota; class Bacilli; order Bacillales; family Guptibacillaceae; genus Guptibacillus; species Guptibacillus hwajinpoensis. Next base: position 282,294 of record NZ_LELK01000001.1, read on the forward strand.
TAGAAAGCAAGCTGACTTAATAAGAAACCTACTACATAGAATGCTTTGTATCCCGTAAGTACGCCAAGAACCATTACAGGTACGAACCAGATGAGATAAAGGAGATAAGAATCTGCATGTGAATTATAGGTTTGCCCTATGATTGCCACACTAATTCCAAACGCAATCGTTCCAGTCAGCCAGAGCCACTTTTCTAGAAATCTGTGCGAATGACGAAAGCGGCTGAGAACAGTAGATAATACGAAGAACACCAACATGAGCCCAACGGCTAGCCCAACCCTTTCAATTCGTTCAATTCCAAGCCAGTTAGATGCGAAGAAGTAGATCACACTACTGATTACTAAAGATAAACCTAGTAAATATCCTGTATGAATCCGCTTTACATTCATTAACGTCCTCCTTTAAAAATTACATTGTCTAACGAAGGTCACCTTGTATGGAGTATATGTTGCCTAGATCGTTAATACCTCAAGTATACCAAAAACAAGAATGGACTTTACCCACGTCATTCTACGAGGCTATCTATTTCTGAAATAAAAGATTGAGTTAACCTGAACCTTTTGAAATAATTGGTATTAATGATTGAATTGATCTAAGGGAGATGAATTGATGGAGTATACAATACGGAAAATGGAAGAAAGAGATGTTAAACCAGTACAGGAAGTTGCTAAAAAAAGCTGGAACACTACATATGAAAAGATCATCCCTCTAGAAATCCAGGAACGATTTCTAAAAACTGCTTATAATGATGAAATGATGATAAAACGTTTAAATGGTTCGTACTTATATATAGCTGAAAAAGATCAGCAAATTGTTGGCTTCGCTAATTTCTCTACGGTTAAAGAAGAGGGAGAAGTCGAACTAGGTGCCATATACCTGTATCCAGAATATCAAGGCAAGGGCATAGGAACTGCTTTGCTCCACGAGGGGATTAAGAATCTGAAAGGTGTTAAATCAATTTATATTAATGTTGAAAAAGAGAATAGCATTGGAACGAATTTCTATCATGCAAAAGGATTTAAAGTCATTTCAGAGTTTGATGATAATCTTGAAGGTCATATAACTAAAATGTTTAGAATGGTCTTAAGCATATAACCTTTTTCTACAGCATAAAGAGTTTGTTTTTAGTAGACATTGTTGCTTTTAGAAAGGTGGTTAATTTCCGCTCCAGGATGCTCGCTTTCCCCAGGGCGGGCGATGAGCATCGGACAAAGTGTGACGTTTGTTCATTTTATAAGATTGCTTTAGATCAATAATTTAGGATGTCTTTTTGAGAAATATGTTGTAAACTTAAACTGAATAATATAATCTGAATTTTCAATTTAGTAAAGGAGGACATATGAAACTAGGTGCATTCTCAATAAGTTTAAGCGTAAAGGACATAGTGAAATCAAAATCATTTTACGAGAAATTAGGGTTTGATGCTTTCGGAGGGGACCCTAATCAAAAATGGCTTATTATGAAAAATGAGAGTTGTGTAATTGGTCTTTTCGAGGGAATGTTTGAAAACAACATCCTTACATTCAATCCAGGATGGAATCAAGACGCCGAAAATCTAGACTCATTTACGGATATTCGAGATCTCCAACATCAGCTTAAAGAGCAAGGAATGAAAATGAGTTCAGAAGCTGATGAAACTAGTACAGGACCTGCGAGTTTTACTATTGAAGATCCTGATGGGAATACTATCCTAGTCGATCAACATAGATGAAATTCAACTAAACTGTTCTTTACTTAAGTAACGACCAACAAAAGAAAACTTTACTTTAACTGAATTAACTAAAAAAGCATTGGAGTCATGTGACTCCAATGCTTTTTTAGTATGTGCATAGTTCTTTTAGGTAAGTAACAGATCTACCTTCCTCTTCAAGTGTGAGGTGAATCCTTTATTTGTACTATAAAAATACGTGTTTGGCTCATCTGAAATGTGTATATCTAAAAGTCCTACTCCTCTTAGTATGGAGAGATGATGATGTATATTACCTTTTGCCATCCCAATCTCTGAGACAATGTCAGTAAACGTATATGTTCCTCGAGATAGAAGTTGTAATATTCTCAACCGTCGTTCGTCGCCTAATGCTTTAGTGATTTTCAGGACATCATTAAATGCATTCTGATTAAATTTTACAGGGTATGTGATGTACAACTTATCTCTAAACTGGTCTACTAATGACATTGGTTGAAAGTGAAAGGCAGGAATCAAACAAACGCTAGTTATCTTGTCGGCTTCGATAATGAACCTACTTGATTGGTTAATGATATCATTGGCTGAATATGTTTTAATCTCATCCACTTTTTCCTCTGCATCCTGTTTAAGACGTTCGAGAATTTCATGGTCTATATGTTGAAAGTACTGCTCGTTCCAAGCTTTTAATAGAGCAATTGAGTTATCTCTTTGCAAGGAGAGATCTGTTGGTAGAGTTTTTTTATCATCTAGTAAAGGAGCAATGCGTTCATAGATCTCACCTGCTGACATGGACGCTAACCAATCGAAGAAAGATTTAATATTATTTTGAGCAGGAGACTGCTCAATCAACAATACCATTAAATCTTCGAAGAAAAGGTTCTCTTTTAATTTTATAGCTTCTTTTAGCTCAGGTGAAATGGATGCATCTATTTCCTCTGGCCAATTAGAACCTAATTCTAAATACTTCATGAAGGTTTGTCTTTTATATAAAGAAAAGCTTAAAAGCAATTCATATACAGGAGAGGATAATATTTTTAATTCATAAGACAATAAGCTTCCTCCTCATTTTCTTATTATTTTATCATGAATAGTTTCAAATAAAAATAATGTAATTGTTTGTTTTTAATATATTGAATAATTAACATAGTTCAATTAATATTGAACTACAAAGTGAAAGGGGAGGATTTAATGAACTTCGCTAATCTACAAAAACACGTCATCGAGCTTGTTCAAGAGAAAAGAAGTGATGAGGCTTTATCGATAATGGAAGATGCTAAGAAGGATTTTCCTAATAAGATCGATCGATTGGGTCATTGGAAAGCGAATCTTTATTCAATTGAAGGCAAGAAGGAAGAAGCACTTGCAGAATTGAATGAAGTTCTGGCAAATGGTTTGTGGTGGAATCCCGATCTACTGACTTCAGATCCTGAATTGGATATTCTAAAGGATTCAACTGAGTTCAAGAACATTGTAAACACGTGTCAGTCTATTTTTGAAAAAGAGAAAGAAGCTGCTCAAGCTGAATGGAATGTCTTGGGTAACCCTCTTTCGGATACTGTTATTTTTCCATTACATTGGAAAGGATCTAATTTAGTAGACTTTACTATGCAATGGTCTGAAGAGAAACTAGTATCGAATTATCTATTAGGTTTTCCTCAGTCTTCGCAATTATTTAGCTATGCTTGCTATGCTTGGAATGATAAAGACATTGCTTCAAGAGATGTGAGAACTACGTTTAGAGAATTTGAAAAAAACTATAACTTGTATGATAAGGAGGTTATTCTTTCAGGAGCTTCACAAGGAGCGAATATCGCAGCTCAACTGAGCTTACGTAGTGATGTTGAAGAGTTTAATGAATTCATTGCAATTGCACCTGCATTTGAGATTAATGAATTAGAAAACATAATAACGACCAATTTGAATGGAAAAGTGAGAGGTTGCATCATAACTGGTGATAAAGACCCGTTTTATGAAAGTGTTTTGAAAGCGGTTACGCTATTTGATACATATCAAATAGCGTGTAAGTTAATAGTGATTAAAGGTATGGGACACACATTACCAGATGATTTCGGTGATGTAATGGAGCAGGCTGTTAACTTTGTGAAGAACAAAGAATGAGAGGAAAGTAGTGGCTCAGTTGATACTACTATCAAGTGACGAGGATGACGTTAAGTGTGAACGTAAAAAGAATCGTTGAAAATATCGATACAAACGACATTGCAAAAGCACCTTTCTTCTACAAAGTTAACCAAGTTTGAATGCTTAAAGAGACAGTTATCTGATAAGAAGATAGCTGTCTTTTTTTGACTTTATTAAATCTGAAAATTGTGTTACTTTATATCTGAGGGATATATATCAAAAAGATATAGGTGGTGGAAGTTTGAGTAAGGAGAGTAATACAAAATATGCCATCTTAGGATTGCTAACAACTGAGTGCACGACAGGATACTCCATGAAACAAATGATTGACGGGAGTTTAAATCATTTTTGGAAGATTAGTTATGGACAAATTTATCCGATCCTTAAAAGTTTGGTTGAAGAAGGATATGCATCTGTGAGAATTACGGAACAAGATGATAGGCCTGCCAAAAAAGAATATAGCATTACAGCTGAAGGGGAGAAAGAACTTCAATTATGGCTCCAAAAACCTTTGCAGGAAATTCAAACGGAAAAAAATGAGTTATTACTTAAACTTTTTTTCAGTCGACATCAAGATGTCGCTAACTCTATTGATCTTTTAGATCAACAAAAAAATAAGTTGCAGGACAGATACAATACGTACATGGGAATTAAAGATATGATCACAACCGAACTCAATGATGAATTGGATTCTGTTTATTGGATCATAACGTTGGACTATGGCCTAGTAACGACTAGAGCAGCAATTGATTGGTGTGAGGATTCAAAGAGTAAATTACGAGACCAAAAGGAGGAATAAAAGTGAGTACTAACGTTTTTGCTGGAAGGTTTACGGCGGAGTGTAATGATCAATTTACAGTTTTTATGATTGGAATGCGAATTAATAAATGGTGGGCTATTCACAAATGGCTGCCGGTTTTGTTAGCCATGCCTCCTATGATCAAGGAACTTTATGTAAATAAGGATATTGGCTGTTTATCTTTGGAGAACTTTTTTAGTTTCCGCACAACCCTAATGGTTCAATATTGGCGTTCTGAAGAAGATTTGCTCTCTTATGCGAGAAGTGGAAAACACTTAAAAGCCTGGGGAGACTTTAATAAGAGAGTTGATAACAACTCTTCAGTTGGAATTTATCATGAAACGTATAACATTTCAGCGGGAAATTTTGAAACCATATATGGTAATATGCCTAAATTTGGTTTAGCGAAAGCAATTAAGCATACTCCAATTACTTCTTTTACAAGTACTGCTAAGCAACGAATGAGCAAGTAGCTAATATAGAAGACCGTACCACGTCAGAAATAAATCGTGGTACGGTCTTTTTTTATAATCAGCTCTTTTCTAACAGATTGTTGCTTTTGATACAAATATTGAAAAAAACCACATTAGTGATTGGAGCGGAAGGGTGCTCGACTCCTGTGGACTCTCCGCCCGCCCCGCGGAAAGCGAACATCCCGGAGCGGAAATTAACCACTATTCTAATAGAGAAATATCATCAATACTTCAATTTGTTCATAAAAACCTCTTCTCAAACAATGCTGTATTGTATATACTAATACTGTACTATATATACTAATACAGATAATACAGAAGTGAAACATCATGAATGGAGGTGAAGTAATGTTTGATTTGGACTTTAGAAGTCGAAAGGCTATCTACGTACAATTAGTAGATAAGGTGAAACAGCTCATTATTAAAGATGTCCTTAAAGACGATGAAAAACTTCCTTCTGTCAGAGAACTTGCTCAACAGCTGACAATAAATCCTAATACAATACAAAAAGCATATAGAGAGCTGGAGTCTCAAGGATATATCTATTCTGTGAAAGGAAAAGGAAGCTTCGTTCATCCATCAAAAAAAATGGAGAATGTGGAGGAGTTGAAGAAAGTGCGAGAGCAATTGAAAAAATTACTAGCAGAGGCTATTTACCTTGGTATGACTGCGGAAGAAATTGAATCGCTAATCAATGAGGTAGAGGGGGGACAGCAGGATGATTAAAGTAAGAAAGATACATAAAAGCTTTGAGAAAAATAAGATTCTAAACGATGTGAGCTTTACGGTCGATCGAGGTTCTATTTATGGATTGCTAGGTTCAAATGGTGCAGGAAAAACAACGTTAATGCGAATGATAGCTGGTATTATTCAGGCCGATAATGGTCAAGTTCTTGTAAGGGAAGAAGATGTTTTTGAAAATATTCCAATTAAAAAAAGAATGGTGTTTGTTCCTGATGCTCTCTACTATTTGCCACAATATACAGTGAGACAGATGGCGAATTACTATCGGGATTTATACGATGGCTGGGATGAAGAGCGGTACGAAGAACTAAAGGGATCGTTTCATTTAGATGAGAACAAAAAGATAAGTCAGTTTTCAAAAGGAATGCAAAGACAAGTAGCATTCTGGTTGTCGTTGTCAATTAAGCCAGACGTTTTAATCCTTGATGAACCGTTTGATGGGTTAGATGCAGTAATGAGAAAAAAGGTGAGAAGTTTAATCATCCAAGATGTAGCTGATCGGGAAATGACTGTATTGATTTCATCTCATAATTTGCGCGAAGTAGAGGATATTTGTGATCATGTTGGTATTTTACATGATGGGCAAATTCTACTTGAACGGGACCTCGATGAATTGAAAGCAGATGTTCATAAAGTGCAAGTAGCCTTCAAAGATGATAGTGAAGAAATTCTAGAAAGTGACCTAACAATTTTGCACCGAGAGAAGAGAGGGAGTGTCCTTCTAATGATTGTGAAAGGGGAGGAACAGAAAGTGATAGCTGAAATTCAAAAGTATTCTCCAATCGTTTTCGATCGTTTACAACTAACATTAGAAGAAATATTTATATATGAAATGGGAGGTGTAGGGTATGCCATCGATAACATCCTCGTTTAGGAATGAATTATTTAAACAGAATTTTAGAAATGTAGGCTGGATCAGTATTTTGTATTTGGTTGGTCTATTATTCACTCTACCTTTGCAGCTAGCAATGGCGTTAAGTAAGGAGTATGTTAGAGACCCGTATGGGTCAGGACTGTTTGATCATACCTTTTTCTTTGAATTTCAGTCTCTTTTCCTGTTTACTATTCCAGTTCTTATGGCTGTCTTTTTGCTTCGATATTTGCAGGTGAGTGCTTCATCTGACTTTATGCATAGCTTGCCAATTCGTAGAGAAGCACTTTTTCGCCACCAGATAGGCTCGGGAATATTCATGCTTATTACTCCGATTTTGTTTGCAAGTATCATCATGTTTCTGTTCTACATATTCGTAGACGTATCAGATTTCTATACGCTCGGAGATTTAGGGTACTGGATGTTAGTAACAATAGTCGTTACATTACTTGTGTTTATTGCTAGTGTTTTTGTTGGAACACTTACTGGTCTTTCTGCGGTTCAGGGTGTGTTGACTTATATACTCCTACTTTTCCCTGCAGGCATTTATATTCTAATCACCTTTCATGTTAGCTACTTTACCGTTGGATATGCAGAAATAAATGGTTTGGATCAAACATTTGAGCATTTTTCTCCTATTACGGATGTACTAATGACAAACCGATTGGAAGGTCAAGACGTTTTGCCTATTGGGTACTTAACGTTAGCTATTTACTTTGTTATTTCAATCGTTCTTTATTATTTTGCAATGATCATATATAAGAAGCGCCCACTTGAATCAGCAACGCAGGCGATTGCCTTACATTCATTAAAACCCGTCTTGAAATTCAGTATGACATTTTGCTTTGCATTGTTTGTAGGAATGTATTTTGGAGAGACGCAATCTTCAATACCATGGATTATTGGGGGCTATTTTCTTGGCATTATTATTGGCTATTTGTTAGCTACGATGTTGATAGCAAAGACCTGGCGTGTTTTCACATTCGAACATGCGAAAGGAATTCTAGTGTATGGAATCGCTGCTAGTTTAATAGCTTCGATCATTCCGGTTTTCTGGCAAAAATATGAAAGCTATGTCCCTCCATTAGACGAAGTTGACTATGTTTATATAGGAGATACTTATTACGAATATGAAGATGCAAAGCTATATAATGAATCCCTCTCTTTCATACGCTCGGATGAAACGATTAATGCGATTCGTACGTTGCATGAAGAATTCATTCAACAAGGTGATCCACTAAATAGAAGTGGAAAGTATTACTTTATTTCGTACAAAATGAAAAGTGGAGAAGAGGTTCAGCGTTCATACCGAATGAATCCCAAAGAGATTAACTCTGAGCTGAAAGCAGTATGGGAAACGGAAGATTACAAGAAACTAGCTTATCCTCTTATGAATCTGGATCCATCAAATGTTCAGAAAATAAATATTCACCCACATGGACCTGGTAATGCAGAAGCAGTAATAGTTGATCCTGCTAAAATGAAAGAATTCTTTAGTCATATGAAATCGGATATTAATGCTCTTTCATTTGAAGAAATGAATAATCCAGTAGGCTTACAATCGTACGTTTCAGTAACATTAGATAATGAAAAAGATAGAAGAGCTTATGCATATCAACGAAATACGATGATTCCGACCTCTTATGAAAACACAACTAAATGGTTAAAAGGAGAAGATCTTTACGATATAGCATTCACTAGTGTTGATGAAATTGACCATATGAAAGTATATTCTATGGAACTTAGTGAAAATCAATATCCAGAGGATGTCTACCATCAAATGATGAACGGTGATTCATCTGCTCTTACGGAAAGGCATTTGGAAGTGACGGATGAAAAACAAATTGAGGAAGCATTGAAAGGGCAGCAAAGTGCAAGCGATGGGAAATTCGTAGTTGGGATTCACTATGATGACGATGATGATTTTTTTGACGTATTGTCATTTAATGAAGAAAACGCACCTGATTTCATTAAAGACTACTTCGAAGATGTGAAGTGAGGTGATAGTTTATGAGAATGTCATTTCATGATTTATATACCCAACACTATAAGCGTGTTTACTTTAGTGCGCTTAAAGTAACGAAGGATCATGGTCTTGCGGAAGATGTGCTTCAAGAAACGTTTATTACCGCTCACGACAAACTAATCGAAATAGATAATGAAGCAAAAGTCGGCTCGTGGTTATCGACTGTTTCAACTCGTAAAGCAATAGACCTTATAAGAAGACAGAAAAAAATTGTGTTAGTATCAATGGACATACCTACTCAATTATTTGATATACCACTAGAATCGTCTGTAGAGAAGGCATGCGAAAACACTCAAATAGAAGAGGGGGTAGGGTTGTTAATAAGCACACTCTCACCAAAGCTTCGAACAGTATTTCGGTTGTATTATTACAATCAACTGAAAGAAAAAGAGATTGCAAGTAAGCTTCAACTATCACCTGGAGCAGTCAAATCCCGCTTGCACAGAGCGCGTAACGCGATGAAAAGTAAAATGGTTGATGAACTTCAAAAACATGAAATTGCATAATAAAAAAGGTGTTCCATTTGGAACACCTTTTCATTGTCTGTTTCTAAGATTTATTTGATTTACTTTCTTTAAATGGCCACCATATTCCTTTACCGAATGAAACGGTAATCGCTGGAATGAGGAGGGGAAGGACAATTAGTCCGTAGAGAAGTAGTCCAGTAATAACGATTGTAGCTATTTGCATTAAGCTAAGTACGCCGGAAGGCATCATTGCTCCAAACGTTCCTGCAAGAATAATCGCTGCCGTGATAATGACAGTACCCATTTTTGCCATTGAGCGATGCATTGCTTCATTGATACCAATGGAAGCTTCTTCTTTAAATCGATCCAATAAGAAAATCGAATAATCAACACCGAGCGCAATAAGCATTACAAAACCAAAGAATGGAACAGCCCATACAATGCCATCGTAACCCATAAGATTGATAAAGATCAGCTCTGAAATAGCGATAGACGTATAATAAGTTAGCAAAAGAGATCCAATCATAACAATCGGCATAATAATTGATTGGAAGAGGATCGTCAAGATAACGAATAATCCAACCAGCATAATGATTACCGTTCTTTTAAAGTCACTCGTTGAAATATCGGATAGATCGTTATTAATACTAGATACCCCACTATACGCAACAGTAGCATCTTCGAGTGGCGTTCCATTCATAGTCCTCGTGACAGTATCTTTTATTTCTCGAACAGATGTTATTGCCTCAGTGGAATAAGGATCATCTTCTAAAATAACTTCTAACATTACTGCTTTCCGTTCATCAAAAGCATATCTGTCAATAGCTGGTTCAAAGTCCTTATTCTCAAGCGTTCCATTAGGTATAAATACACTTGTATCACGGAGGGATTCAGATTCGCCCATTTCACTTAATAGATCTGCAGCTTCTTGTAGACCATTGTTTATCTCATTCAGCCCGTCAATAGAAGACCCAACGCCTTCTGATAGCTGAGAAATCCCTCCGCTAAGCTCTGATGCTTGTCCTGCATCAGACGCAGCTCCAGAAAGTCCCTGCTGAATTTGTCCTAACTGTTGTTGAACTTGACCCAGTTGTTGAGTTGCTGAGCTAACATTCTGTGTTTCCTGAAGACTTTGTGAAATTAAGCCAAGCTGGTCATTGATTTGACCAAGACCATTCACAGTCTCCTGGAGTCCACCTGTATTTTCATTAGAAGGAAATTGCCCACTAATATCTTGAAGGCCTTTTTGTACTTCTGATAGTCCGTCCTGGACATCATTAATACCACTAGATGCCTCACTTAATCCTTTTCCAACTTCCGAAAGCTGAGAGTCGACATAGAGATTATCAATGACGTCACCTGCTGGTCTCGTAATAGACCTAACTGAATCAACACTCTTATTTTTCTCGATTTCTTTGCTGATTGTTTCAATATAAGGAAGATAGTCTTCTGTCACAATCTCCGTATCCCGTTGAATAATAACTTTGATGGGAAGAGAATCCCCTTTACCAAAGCCATTTTCGATCGCGTTTAGTCCTTTGACAGAGTCATAATCTTGACCAATTTCATCAACTGTATTAAATGATAGTTGATCATCGTAAGTGAAGAGAAGTGGAACCATGATAATCGCAACGATGACCATTGACCAGATGGGTTTGTTAATTGAAAATCGGCCAAAAGCAGTCCAAAGTTTACTATCTTTGTGTGATATCGATGTTTTGGAAGGCCAAAATAGCTTGTCTTTTAACAATGCCATGAAAAATGGTACGAGAGTGAATAAGACCACCATCAGCACTGCGATACCAACTGCTACCCCTACCGCAGATTTGAAAATAGGGAAATCAGCAAATCCAATTGCAGTAAAGCCGATGAACACAGCTAATCCACTTATTAGCAATGTACGACCTGCTGTTTTGTATGTGTTAACGATTGCGTCTTCAACATTGTGACCTTGTATTAGTTCTTCCTTGTACCTGCTTAAAAGAAGAATACAGTAATCTGTTCCTATACCAAATAAGATAGCTACGAGAAAGATTTGAGTATAATTTGAAACAGGAAAACCAAACCAATCAATTAGAAAGGCAACGATTGATTGACTAAGTAAGTAGGTAACCCCAACCGCAATAAGGGGGATAAATGGTGTAGTGATTGAACGGAATACTGCGAAAAGAAGGACGAATATTAAAACAACCGTAATAAGTTCAGTTCTCTCAAGTCCTTCCTGAGCACTCTCATTAACATCGTGGTTGATAATGGCTTCCCCAGTCACATAGGCTGTTGTTTCGTCTGGAATAATATCCTGTCGAATTGTATCTGCTAGCTCATTGACTTCATCGGAAGATCCATCAACTGTAATTGGTAATAGAACAGTTTTTTTGTCTTTTGATACGAGCTGTTCAGCAGTTTCGTCATTTTCAAACGGATCAAGTACTTTCGAAACCAATGAATCTTCTTTTTCAATTTCGTTTGCAATTGATGAAATTTCATTCTGAGTTTGTTCCATAACTGGTTCATCATATGTAAATACCACTGAGATTGTTTCATCACCAGCTCCAGCTTCTTCAAGGATATCAGCTGCCAGTTTTGAATCGGAAGTTGCTGGGAGCTGAAATGTACCAGCATCTTCAGCTTGCTGTGAAAGGTTTGGCGAAAGAATAAACAGCACAGTTGTGATTGCAATCAAAGCTATTGCAATTGGCCATTTGAATTTTAATAGTTGTCTCATTTACGGTCCCCCTCGGTTTTAAGAATCGTACTTAATTTACGGAAAATACGTAGAAATTCATCTATTTCTGTTTCTTGAAAATCGTCTAACACTATCTTTTCTACATGCTCATAGATGACTTCATTAAACATAGAAACGACATCATGACCTTTATCTGTCAGAGCTATCAATTTCCCTCTTAAATCTTCATCTGAATCAACTGTCGTAACTAGCCCCTTTGTTTCTAGCTTTTTATATCGATTTGAAATTGCGCTTTTGTGCACACCTTGAAGTGAAGCTAATTTCCCAGGAGAAATATGCTCAGACTTAGAAATGATTTGGAGCATCTGGAGTTGTTCAGATGAATATTCCTCAAAAATTTGATGTTCAAATGAGCGAATAATACGCTCAGTTCCATACATAATAACTTCTTCAAATAACGCTACGGCTTCAGATAATTTCTTATTCAACTATACTACCTCCACTAGTTTACCCTCTAAACAATTTTAGTTTACACCCTAAACTACATGGGGTGCAACTATAAAGTTGCACCCATAAATAATATAGTTCAGCTATGACGGACTAATTAGATGGCTATGTTAATGAACAGTGTTGATTTTTGGCTCATTCGAGTGAAACTGAGGTTTCACTCGAATGAGCCAAAAATTGAGGAATCAACATTATGAGCTAACATAGCCAATTAAATTGAAACATTTGAAATAAAAATAGATATAAAATGTAAATTTACAGAATTTTGGCACTTTTATATTGCTAAATACCCGTAATGATATTATGATTGATTTAACAGTCACTTGTTCTTTAAAACGAAAGGGAGGAATGATCATGAAGAGCACTGGTGTGGTGAGGAAAATCGATGAGCTAGGCCGAATTGTCATTCCAAAGGAACTAAGACGTACGCTTGATATTCAGGTGAAAGACCCAATTGAAATATTCACTAGCGATAACAAAGTCATACTGCAGAAATATCAGGCGGACATGGCCTGTATGATTACGGGAGAAGTGCTAGATGAAAACAAAGCATTTGGTAATGGAAACATCATTCTAAGTCCCGAGGGAATGGCAATTATGAAGCAAGAAATTGAGATGAAATTAGGTCTGAATTCCAAAGAAATGCAAAAAGCAGAATAGTAGATAATGACATCCGTCCAGGAAGCTGGCACGGGTGTTTTTTATATGAGAAGAAATTAATATGGCAACTCATTGTTCGCTATTAAGAGTGGAAATGAGGAGCAGCTCTTTGAAAACTTTTATATTAATAGCGCAATTTAAGCAATACATTTCTGATTTCGGAGTCCTCCATCATCATGGTGCCGAACTTTTGTGTGATTTCTGTTAAAGCAACATCGTGATAGAAAAACTCTGTGAAAAAAGTAACAAGTGGCCTTGATTTCGTATGGATCGCCTGCCAATTATTTTCTTCAATTCCTGCAAACAAGACTTCTTCCTTATCAATAATCACAATTCGGCTACGTTCAAGGTTCTGATGTTCGGAATCAGGTATAAGGGTTGTTACGTTACTAATATTCGTATTTAGATTACCAATGGTGTGAATCTCAACCGAGACCCCATTGCTTTCTTTGCTTTCAAGTAATGAATGATGTTGTTCGATATCATCTGCCCACCCAGAGAAAACAATCGAAGTCGTTGCATGGTTTAATATAGCGGATACGAGAGAGTCGATGGATTGATCGTCTTTAAGTGTCCAAACACGGTCATCAGCAGGCTTGTTTCGAACTTGAATGGATTTAAGCTGGGTAATATTATCATCGAAGTCACGACGTAGTTTTGAAATTGCGGATTCAAGTGGAAGAGGAGTGTATAGACGTTTTTTCTCCACAGTTGATTCTAGAACCATCCCTTTATCACTCAGACGACGAAGCACATCATACACTTTAGAGCGAGGCACGTTTGAACGCTTTACAATAGCGGTTGCGTCAAGAGCTTCGTCAATTGTGATAAGAGCTTCATACACCTGGCTTTCATATTGAGTAAATCCAAATTGCTGTAGCATGTCTTTATTCTCCTTACCATTCCAACGTTTTCTATATCATAGCACATCATTTTAGTAGTCGTAAGAGATCACTTTTTACCTGTTGCCTTCTTAAGGAATAAGAGTTACTCTTTTAGTGGTAACTTATTAGAAAAGAGGCGAAAAGGTTTGAACAAACGTGTTTATTTACTAACAATTGTTTCGTTTGTAGTTGGAATGGTGGAATTAATAATAGGTGGAATTCTCGATTTAGTCGCAGAAGACCTTAATATAAGTCTTGGGAAAACCGGTCTTTTAATTAGTGTGTTTTCAATAGTATTCGCATTGATGGGGCCAATCTTGCTTTCGGTTACTGCAGGATTTGAACGCAAGAAATTAACCTTGCTCTCGCTAGTTGTCTTTCTGCTAGGTAATATAGTGGCTGTCTTCAGCGCATCATTTAGTATTTTAATGTTTGCGAGGATCATTTCAGCAGCAAGTGGTTCATTACTTGTCGTGTTGTGCGTTACAATGGCTTCAAATATTGTGAAAAAAGAATATAGAGCGAGAGCGATTGGCGTTGTATTTATGGGGATTAGTGCTTCGCTTGTTCTTGGCGTACCAATTGGACTAATGTTAGGAAATACTTTTGGTTGGAGAGCGCCATTTATTCTTATTATCGTTCTTACCTTATTATCGATGGCAGGGGTATATTTCTTTATGGAGAAAATTCTGCCTAAACCTGCTATACCGATCAAGAAACAAATTCAAACGCTAAAAGATAATCGTATATTTACTGCGCAATTGACTTCTTTCTTATTCCTTAGTGGTCATTTAACACTTTATGGCTACCTTACTCCATTCTTAAAATCGTCGCTCGGTTTGAGTGGAAATTGGGTGAGTATTGTTTATCTGATCTTTGGCTTTGCAGCCGTAGCTGGTGGAGGGCTTGGTGGTATAGCTTCTGACCGCTTTGGAACTAGGCCTACTATTATCGTTTCGATTGTGCTTTTCGGTGTGTCAATGTTTGTTATTCCATATACAACATTCTCATTTCCGTTATTTATCATCATTATGGTGATTTGGAGCATGATAAGCTGGGGCATAACTCCAGCCCAACAGAGTTATTTAATTGAACTAGCACCCGAGACGTCTGATATTCAACAAAGCCTAAATAACTCAGCCCTTCACCTCGGTATTGCACTTGGTTCGTCAGTTGGAGCTTTCGTCATTGATCGAGGAACAGTTGAAATGAATGCAACAGTAGGAAGCCTGTTTATAGTACTTGCTTTAGCAACAGCTGTATTTTCAATGACTAGAGACAAGAAGCAAATCACTTCATCCATTAACCACCGAGCAGGTTAGTTGCTCTGAAAAGGTGTGTTTGAAATAATAGGAACAGATACAACCTGGAAGGAGAGCTAATGATGAATGTACTAGTTATTGGAGCCAATGGACAAGTCGGTCATCAAATCGTAAACCTACTTCATGATCGTAAAGAGCATTCTGTTAAGGCACTGGTTCGAAAAGAAGAACAAGCTGCTGAATTAGCGGATAAAGGCATTGAGTCAGTTGTAGCAAGCCTAGAAGATTCTGTTGAAACACTATCATCTGCTATAGAAGGTAGCGATGCAATCATCTTCGCAGCTGGATCTGGGGGAAGTACTGGGTCTGATAAGACACTTCTTGTTGATCTAGATGGTGCAGTTAAAACAATGGAAGCAGCCGAGAAATTGGGCGTTAAACGCTATGTAATGGTAAGTGCTCATCAAGCTCATAATCGAGAGAATTGGAGCGAAGCTCTAATGCCGTACTATGCAGCGAAACATTATGCAGATAAAATACTTGAACAAAGTTCTCTTGATTACACAATCGTTCGACCTGGTGGATTACTGAATGAAGAAGGAACTGGTCACGTATCGATCGCAGAAAATCTGAAGCGTGGTTCAGTTTCGCGGGAAGATGTTGCAAACGTTATTGTTGCTTCATTACTAAATGAAAACACAATTAGACGCTCTTTTGATCTGATTTCAGGTGAAGATTCAATTGAAAATGCGATAGCATCACTGTAAATTTGAAGCCGATTTTCTTTTAAAGAGAATCGGTTTCCTTTCTTTTCTTGTTAAGAGATTGACAATTGATGTTGAGTTTAACGCAAGACCACTTTACAATATGTATTGAGTACATAAATTTTATGATATTAAAGGAGTCGACTCATGGAAAAAGTATTGATTTTCGGACATAAAAACCCAGACACAGATACGATTACTTCTGCTCTTGTATATGCAGATTTAAAAAGAAAGCTAGGAATGAATGTTGAACCAGTTCGTTTAGGCGCTGTAAATGGCGAAACGCAATATGCGCTAGATCAATTTAATGTTGAAGCACCAAGAATGGTTAATACTGTTGCTAATGAAGCAAGCAGTGTCATCTTAGTTGACCATAATGAACGTCAACAGAGTGCAGAGGATATTGAAAATGTTCGTATTCTTGAAGTAATTGATCACCATCGAATTGCAAACTTTGAAACAGCTGATCCGGTTTATTACAGAGCTGAGCCAGTAGGTTGCACAGCTACAATTCTTAACAAATTGTATAAAGAGAAGAACATTCAAATTGACAAAAGTATTGCGGGATTAATGCTTTCTGCCATCATTTCAGACTCTCTACTTTTTAAATCACCTACTTGTACTGAGGAAGATATAGCTGCAGCTAGTGAACTTGCAGAAATCGCAGGAGTAGATGCAGAAACATACGGTCTGGAGATGCTAAAAGCTGGTGCTGATATGAGTAGTAAAACACCTGCGGAACTTATTTCGCTTGATGCGAAAGAATTTGGTATGGGAGAGGCTAAAGTAGAAGTAGCTCAGGTCAATGTGGTTGATACGCTTGATGTCCTAGCTCGAAAAGATGCTGTAGAAGAGGAAATGAGACAAGTTATTGAAGTGAAGGAACTTGACTTATTCCTTTTAGTTGTTACAGATATTCTTACAAATAATTCAACAGTACTCGCTCTTGGAAAACATGTAAATGATGTTGAGAAAGCATTTAATGTTGAACTTGTTGAGAATCTTGCTGTCTTAGAAGGTGTTGTTTCTCGTAAGAAACAAATCGTACCGGTTTTAACTGAAACTTTTACATCATAATAAATTGGAAATGCCCTGAGAGAATTGCTAATTCTCTCAGGGCATTTCGTTTTTACAATGATTAACATTAGAGACAGCTTAGATGTTTATCATTTAATCTTTACTCACCAAGCAATGACAGCCCGCCATCGACAATGATCGTTTGGCCTCTAATCATACGAGCTGCAGGTGTTGTTAAGAAATAAGTCGTATCTGCCATATCAGTAGGTTCAACAAGACGTCCAGCAGGGTTTCGCTTTTTAGCAGATTCCAGTAGTTCTTCTCTGTTTGGGAAGTGTTTCAAAGCGTCAGTGTCTACTGCTCCTCCAGATACTGCATTAACAACGATTCCTTTTGAAGAGAGTTCCACAGCTAGGTATCTTGTAATAGCTTCTACAGAAGCTTTTGATACACCGACAGCTACATAGTTAGGAAGAGCTCTTATAGAGCCAAGGCTTGATAGCGCAACAATAGATCCACCACCATTTTTCTCCATAATTCGAGCAGCCTCTTGAGCAGCAAATAAATAGGCTTTTGCATTGATGTTTTGAGTCCAATCCCAGTGGCTTTCCTCGATTTCCATTAGGGGTCTCAATACTCCTGAAGCTGCATTATTAATAAAAACATCAAGTCTTCCGAATGTTTCTTCTGCTTCATTGAAAAGAGATGTGATCTGCTTCACTTCACCTACGTTTGCTTTTACTATATGTACAGTAATTCCAAATGCTTCTTCAAGTTCTTGTTTTGTTTGTTCTGCGTCTTTCTTTTTTCTCATGAAATTTAATACAAGATTGTATCCTTCGGAAGCGAATTTATGAGCAATCGCCTTCCCAATCCCACGAGTACCACCTGTTATTAAAGCTACTTTATTAGTCATCCTCAGTCACCTCTTCTAATTCTAATCATCCCTATCATACAGGAACAAAAGACTCATGAAAAGTTAGTCAGATCAAACAAATATAATACTTTAACCATTAAAAATGTACATGGAGTGTCTGTTTATTATGAAACAAGATAATTATGCTATACTATAGCCTATGTAGAGAGAGTGAGTATTGGAGAGGAGACTGAAGATGAAAGTTCAAGTTCTAAAGCCAGTTTTTGCTGAAACAGCTAGTCAACTTGTAAATACTGCTAGTCGATTCCCTGAAACGATTTTATTAAGGAAAGAGCACTGGGTAGTTGATGCGAAAAGTTTACTTGGCGTTCTTGCATTATCACTACAACCAGGGCAAACGTTAGAGATTACTGTGGAAAATGGAGAATTAGAAGGCATTAAGGAAGCATTTCTTTCACTAGACTTGTTTAAAAAAGCGTGAGTCCTTCCTGTTGGAAGGGCTTTTTTCCGGCAGAGGAAACGAATTATCACAAAAACACATCCAAATCAGACTGATTAACGTTAGCTATACATAAGCTTTCTGCCTCTTCAAGCTGGCGCCAGTAATGATGAAAAGGAGAATGGTATGAGAGAACTCAATGATGCCGACCTATATGTTAAGGTCCAGGCAAAGGATAAAGAAGCTCTTTCACTCCTCTACGATCGATATGAGAAGCTGTTATATTCCTTTTCATATCGGATTGTGAAGGATGGGGGACTTGCTGAAGAAATAATGCAAGAAGTGTTCATTAAGCTTTGGAAAGGAAAGGCACAATATAGTGATGATAAAGGTAAGTTCTCTTCCTGGCTTCTAACTATGACGCGTCATACGGCGATTGATGTCTTAAGGAGGCAGTCCAAAGAACCTGATTTTGAATTAGACGAACGAGATTCTCTTCATAGCGACGAAGACTCTGTAGAAGATCAGGTTGTGTGGAAAGAACGAGGTCAGGTACTTCGAACGGCAGTTTCTAAATTAAAAGATGAGCAGCAGAAAATCATTGAAATGTTTTACTTTAAAGGGATGACGCATAAAAAAATCTCTGAAGAGTTCGACCTCCCATTGGGGACTGTTAAGGGCCGAATTCGGCTTGCATTAAAACATTTAAAAACCAGTCTCGGTGAGAAAGGAGGGGTCTCAGATGAAAGCAACTTGTGAACAGCTACTTGACTATTTCAACGGAACGTTAACAGAACATGAGAAAGTACAGTTCGAAGCTCACCTCGAATCATGTGAAGAGTGCAGAGAGGAGTTAAAGGAGCTGGAAGAATTGACAGGTGACCTTCCTTATCTTTCTATACCGGAAGAACCGCCTGCTGGGATGAAAGAACGTGTACTAGCAAGCGTGTTTGAAGATGATAGAGAAGAAACCAATCTGAATCATGCTGAAATGAATGATTTAACAAATCAAAACAAAGTGACAGATCTTCAGTCTGAAAGAAAATCTAGACAAAGAAAATGGGTTGCACCAGCGCTTGCGGCAGCGCTATTCCTTTCCTTAGCTGGAAATGTATATAATTATATGAATGAAAGCAATCCAGAACAGACCCAGGAAATTGCTTCGCTTATAAAAGCCGTCCAGCTGCAGCCTTCTGAGGCAGAAGCATCTGGAGGTTCGGCAGCGTTAATGAATGAGAATGGACGAATGAATCTCATTGTTCAGGTGAACGATGTTGCTGATGTGGATGGAGATCAGGTTTATCAAGTTTGGTTGCTTGAAGGGGATACACCTTATCGAGCAGGCTCCTTTACACCGAATCAACAAGGAAATGGTGAAGTTACCTATGAGGTTGATTATGAAGGTGAGCATAAGTGGGATGCAGTTGCTATCACACTTGAGCCTGATGATTCGAGTGAAACACCGAAAGGGAAAGTCGTATTAAGTTCAGGATTATAAGAGAGAGCAGAGGCAGTAATGTCTCTGCTTTTATTTTTTTGGCTGATGGTTTGTAGTAAATGGGTTAGGGGTATATTATACTAAAATCTTTAAAAAATTTGATAATGTGGCGCAATTTGATTATGATTAATAACTATGTGGTTGTTATTTTGAAATATTTTTATCGGCCATATAATACAAACGGGAGTGAATTGAATGGGAAAAGTTACAAAAGTATATTGGATAGGCATCGCACTGGCGATTGTCTTCGTAGGTTGGGGCGTGATCATGCCTGGCAATCTCGACCAGGTTATGACCGTATCACAAAATTTCTTTCTAAATCAGTTTGGTTGGTTCTATCAACTTGCAGCAACATTCTTTCTAGTGTTTGCGATTTATTTAATTTTCAGTAGATTTGGAAATATCAAGCTCGGTAAAGATACCGACAAGCCTGAGTACAGCAGACTCACCTGGTTCGCAATGTTGTTTAGCGCCGGGATGGGAATAGGGCTATTGTTCTTTGGAGTATCAGAACCAATGTCCCACTTTTCTACCCCGCCATATGGTGAAGCAGGTACCGTAGGTGCAGCTCACCTAGCCCTTCGTTATACATATTTACACTGGGGATTTCATGCATGGGCTATATACGCGACAATTGCTCTAGCCCTTGCTTATTACAAGTTTAGAAAAGGTGCTCCAGGCCTTATGAGTGCTACACTTTATCCGTTACTCGGGGATCGTGTTAAAGGTCCGATTGGAATTACAGTAGATGTTATCGCCGTATTTGCCACGATTTTTGGAGTTGCAGCTTCACTAGGACTAGGGGCTCAACAAATTAATGGTGGGTTAAGCTATTTAACAGACATACCGAATAACTTTACAGTACAGTTAATTATTATCTCAATTATCACAGTTCTATTTACAATATCAGCTGGAACAGGAATTAAAAAGGGTATTAAATACTTAAGTAATACGAATATGATACTGGCGGTTCTATTGCTCTTTGTATTCCTCATTGTAGGACCAACTAAATTCGTTCTAGATATATTTGTAACAACATTCGGTGAGTACGTTCAAAACATTTTCGCAATGGGTATGCGTCTATCACCAATGAACGAGCAGAATGAATCATGGATTCAGGGCTGGACGATCTTCTATTGGGCATGGTGGATTGCATGGTCTCCATTTGTAGGAACGTTTATTGCTAGGGTATCAAAAGGTCGCACAGTGAGAGAATTTATGGTTGCAGTAACTGTTGTTCCGACCATTGTTTGTGCATTCTGGTTTGGAGTTTTCGGTGGATCAGGGATTTTCTTCGACTTTACGCAAGGAACTGATATTGCTGGTCAAAGTCTTGAAGCAGGATTGTTCTATCTTTACGAACAGCTTCCGCTTGGAATTGTCCTAACAGTTATTACACTATTGTTAATTGCTACGTTCTTTATTACATCAGCTGACTCTGCAACTTTTGTACTGGGGATGCAAACAACAAACGGTAGTTTGAATCCGCCTATGTTTGTTAAATTTAGCTGGGGCTTTATTCTTTCAGCTTCTGCAGTTGTATTAATGATTACTGGTGGACTAGAAAGCATGCAAACAGCAATTATTGTTAGTGCCTTTCCGTTAACAATCATTCTCTTATTTACTTGCTGGGGTATGATTAAGTCATTCAATGAAGAAGTACCAAGAAAGCAGAGAAGTACTGATAAGAAACCAAAAGCAAAGAAAGAAATAAAAACAGTCTAATTCAAAACCCTTGAAGTGCTTGCACTTTAAGGGTTTCTTTCTTTCATTCTTAGAAATAACGTTAAGATTGTTCAGTTTTTATTACAAATAAGAGAGCTAAGGTTGGCAGAATAGATGAAAATTGGCTATCATAAGAGTATGTGGACTAAAAAAGAGAATAGACTCATTCAAAGCTGGGTTGCTCGTTTAGCTGCTGCGGATCCCGGCAGGACCAGGTTACATCAAGCAGTTAGAATTACAATTAGTGTATTATCTTCAGTTATGACAATGTTATGGTTAACTTCCTTTATGGGAGTATCCTTTACACCAGCAATTCTTGCGGGTGTAGTCAGTCTTTTATCACTTTTACTAGTAAATGATGACACAGAGAAGCAGAAAAAGATAACGACTGGATTGTTAGTTATATCAAGCATTGCTGCTCTTTCGTTAAGCACATTGCTCGGTTCTATTTCATACGTAATCGATGCCCTTTTCTTATTTGTTATTTTTTGTGCTTACTACACTCAGCACTATGGTTTTCGTTATTTTGCTATATTTATGGTCGCGTTCTTATCCATTTACTTTTCGACTTTGTTAAATCTCCAACCGCAAGACTTGCCAGTTTTTATAGTAGGTATTCTAGCGGGTGGAATGTATTCCTATTTGTATCACTTTATCGTTCTTCGTAATCAACCTACTAAACAGCTTCGTCATAGTATGCGATCATTCCATATCCAAACGAATCTTACACTAGACCTTGTTCTCGATGTAATCGGAGATCCAATTCCAAATCGTTACAGGACTTTTCTACTTAAAAGAGATGTTAAAAGGCTAAATGACTATGCACAGGTGATTTCAAGTCAGTTAACTACAACGAATCCTAGTAAGGTTTGGGAAGGTATTGATTCAGAACAATTAAGGTTGTATATCTTTGACGCAGAAATGTTAATTGAAACGCTTTATCCAGCTGTGAAGAGGCTTAAAGAACTTCATGCTTTAGAACATGATGAAGTAAGGAAGTTATTATATAAAGTTGTTGAGTCAATACGAGATGCGGAAGTTCTAAGAAGTCATGATATTATAGGTAACTTAATGCAAACAGAGAAAGTAATTGATGAATTAAAGCTCCAGTTAATTCATCTGCGGATGGCAAATCATCAGAATAAAGACTGGCTTTGGCTAATACGAAGAATTGAGTCAATTGCAAATCACCTAGTTGATAGTTCTAATGAGCTTAGTGCTAGACGAATGGCAAATATTAACGAAGAAGAATGGCTAGAAGATGCGGATGAAATCAAAAAGGATAATATCAAAGAAGAGGAAGAAAACAGTACATTTCCAAGACTTGCTACAAAAAAAGCTTTACAAGCTATAGCAGCTGGAGCAGTTGCAATCATGTTTGGTAATTTATTATCACCAGCGCATCAATACTGGGTTCTTCTATCCGCTTTTGTTGTTCTACTTGGAACGGATACAGTAGGAATGACTCTCCAGAAAGCTTTTCAAAGGTCGCTTGGAACAATCTTTGGAGCAATTGCTGGCTTTGGTCTTGCTCAACTACTAGCAGGACAGGTTGTTTTAGAGCTTGTTGCACTGTTTTGCTGTATTTTCTTGGCATTCTATTTTCTATCCATTTCATATGCCATGATGATGTTTTGGATGACAATGTTGATTGCAATTATGTATGATTTCATTCTGGGGGGAATTACAGAGCAAATTATTCTAGCAAGGGTTTTTGATACGCTAGCGGGAGCGTTCATTGGTTTTCTTGCTGCAGCTTTAATCTATCCAAGAAAAACCCAAGAGAAGGTTTCTAATACAGTAGAAGATTTCCTAAATAAACTCAGTACCTTTGTATCTGATTACCTCGAATCGTTCGTGTATCCTGAGAAAACCGCTGATTTTACTAATCAGGCTTTTGGGATAGACGAAGAAATGAGAAGAATTGAAGAGGATGCAAGACCATTAAGAAATAGACCTGCCATTCTAGCTAGATCTGGAATTGAACGCTGGTTAACTGTTCTGACAGCTATTAATTATTTCGCAAAACACTTACTAGCTTCAACAAACAGAAGTAATCACGTACGTATCATTGCAGGCACAGATGACACATTGAAACATATCAATCAAGTTATTAAACATAATATTGGAACGTTATTAAGGCTCTTAAAGGGTGAGCAGGGTCTTGTTATGTATCATCTAAATAAAGAACGCGAACAAATTGAAGGATTATCTGAGGATCTAACAGATGAAGATCTGGATGTGAAGACATTTGTAAACGACCTTTATTATGTGTGGCGTATTAATCAATCGTTACTCGTTCTAGGGAAAGAGCTTGGCTCTTTGAATAACAGGGAAGCGTCTACTAGTGAATTGAATGAATAGCAAAAACCGAAGCTCAACTAAGGCTTCGGTTTTTACTATAGTAAGATATAAAATAATAAAGGAATTTGTAGTTTATATATTGGCAAAAAGGGAAACTAGACTGATAGCTAAATATAAAGCATTATTTATAGGAGGATTTACAAATGGTTAACAACAAGACTGTATTTATTACAGGAGCAGCAAGAGGAATTGGATTTGAAATTGGTGAGACGTTTGCTTCAAACGGAGCGAAGGTTGTGTTGTCAGACATTAATGAAGAAGGTACGGAGGAAGCGGCACGTAACCTAAGAGACAAAGGTTATGATGTTATTGGAATTAAAGCAGATGTAACAAATGAAGATGAAATTAAATCTGCAATTGATCGAACCGTAGAGAAATATGGACGTTTGGATGTATTAATCAATAACGCTGGCCTTCAACATGTAACAGCGATTGAGAATTTCCCTACCGATAAGTTTCGTAAGATGCAAGATATCATGCTTACAGCACCTTTCATTGCTACGAAACATGTATTTCCAATAATGAAGAAACAAGGATTTGGTAGAATTATAAATATGGCATCCATTAATGGTGTAATAGGCTTTGCTGGTAAAGCAGCATACAATAGTGCTAAACATGGTTTAATTGGATTAACTAAAGTGTCAGCACTAGAAGGTGCAGAGCATGGGATTACTGTTAACGCTATGGCACCTGGTTATGTAGATACACCACTAGTTCGAGGACAGATGGAAGATCTAGCAAAAGAACGTGGAGTTGAATTAGAAAAGGTATTAGAAGAAGTAATTTATCCATTGGTACCTCAAAAGCGACTTCTTGAAGTGAAAGAAATTGCTGATTATTCTATGTTTATTGCTAGTGATGCAGCGAAAAGTATTACTGGACAGGCCTTGATTATTGATGGTGGATATACGGCACAGTAAATCAGAAATCATAAATTAACAGCGCCCGCATCCAATGCGGGCGCTGTTTTCATTTTTCACTAAAAGCAATTTGAATACCAATGACTGCGAGAAGAGTTCCTTTTAGTAGATTGATTCTTCTTGACGCTTTTTCGTTCCGACTTACAATAGTAGATAGTTTACCAGCAAATAGACTAATACCACTGAAAATCAACAAAGCTTGTATAATGAATATTCCTCCAAGCAAAACCATTTGAAGTGCAGGATACCCTGCATTCTGGTCAATGAACTGTGGAAGTAGTGCAAGAAAAAAGAGAGATACTTTAGGGTTTAGAATATTCATCACAATGCCTTTTCGGTAAAGGGACGAATATGAACGTGACTGCTGATTATTGATTGTGGATGTAGCCCCTCTTTCACGAAAAGCTTGATAAGCCATGTACAGTAAATAAGCCGCACCGAGGTATTTTACAATCGAGAATGCGAGTGATGATTGATATAGTAGTGCTGATATTCCTACCGCAGCAGCAGTAATATGTACAAGGAGCCCTGAACATAATCCTAGTGATGTAGCTATTCCAGCTTGTTTATTTTGAGAAATACTTTGTGCAAGTACAAATAAGTTGTCTGGGCCAGGCATCAAGGTGAGAAGAACAGCAGCTCCAAAAAAAGATAATAGTAGTGACATTTCCATAATCCATTCCCCTTTCTTGTACTATATAGTATATATGAGGTGCATACGTTCGAACAGGTGAAATTGATTGAAGTAGAGCCACTTGACAGATATCTCATTAATGGTATAATTCTGACATCTTTTGGAGTAGTTGGAGGAACTGTCATATGAAACCGATTCTTATTGATTTCCCTTATGAATTTGAAACAGAACGCTTACATATAAGGTATCCAATACCTGGTGATGGCACCGCTGTTCATCAGGCTATTCAATCTTCTATTGAAGAACTGAAACCATGGATGCCATTTGCTCAATCTGAACAAACGCTTGATGATGTTGAAGCGAATATTCGTGAATCGCATGCTGATTTTTTGAAAAGAACGGATTTAAGACTTCTTCTTTTCAATAAAAATTCTGGTTCCTTAATCGGTTCTTCAGGTCTTCATCGTATCGATTGGACCCTTCGTAAATTTGAAATCGGTTATTGGATAGATTCCAGGTATTCTGGTGAAGGATTTATGAGTGAAGCAGTAAGTGGTATCTCCGATTTCGCATTTGATCACCTTGAAGCAAAGAGAGTGGAAATAAGGTGCAACAAAGATAATTTCCGAAGTCGTAAAGTAGCAGAGCGAGTAAATTTTGAACTAGAAGCGATCCTTCGAAACGATAGCTTGTCTATTAATGGAGAAGAATTAATTGATACATGCGTATATGCAAAAATAACTAAATAATGGTTTGCAATTCGCCAATTTATTGGAGGGTTTATCCAATATTCATATGAAGAAGGAAAGAACATCAATCATCAAGAAGTAACGAGTAATGAAATATAAAGTTGATGGAGGGGACAGTGCGTGATTGAGAGAGCAAATATAGAGGAAAGGGATTATATTCTATCCAATTCCATTCAGTCAGTTAATGAAGGAACAACAAATCCAGGTATTGTAAAGGAAGAGAAAGCACTGCAGATTGTTTCATCTATTTTAGATCGAGGTGGATATCATCTTATTTACCGAGACGGCGATGAAATTGCAGGGTGGGTTTTGTTAGGTGAAAACACAGATTATTTTACAGAGAATAAGCATGGCTTTATTTATGATGTGTTTGTGTTTCCTAAATTTAGAGGCAAAGGATTTTCGAAAAAGCTTGTTGAAGCAAGCATAGCGAATTTTAAGGAACAAGGATATGATGAAATTCGATTAAATGTATACTCATCGAATTTCGCAAAGTATATTTATAAAGACATTGGGTTCAAAGAACTCCAAACGATAATGGTTTATAAATAGTTGTTTGCTATTCTTATCATTTATTAAAACAATGTGAAAAAGAACACATAATTAGTCTAAATGTGCATGGTTCTTGGTACACTGTTTTTGCAGGAACTTCCCCGGTTCCTGCCCCCCTTAAAATATATAGTGTGAGCCCCATGCATTTCCCGGCATGGGGCTTTTTTATTGAAAAATCTGATCTGAAAGTGGGAGTTTAATGAACTATCATTTTAAAATAATGAATCAAAATGAAGTGGAGAAAGTGATATCGTGGAAGTATGAAGGGGTTTATGCCTTCTATGATATGGAAGCGGATATGGAAGACCTAAGAGAATTCCGTGAATTTGCAGCGGATAACCGGAATTATTGGAGCGTCTATGAAAAAGAGATGCTCGTAGGATTTTTTAGTTATCATGATCAGGATCTAAATCAAGTTGAAATTGGCCTCGGAATGAATCCCGAAATGGTAGGACAAGGATATGGCTTGAGTTTCCTAGAGGCTGGTATTGAGAAAGCAATTGATTTGTATCAACCAAGTTCGCTTTCGATGTCTGTTGCAGAGTTCAATAAGAGGGCGATTAAGGTATATCAAAAAGCTGGATTCATCAAAGAGAATACATTCGTTCAGCGTACAAATGGTGGAATGTATCCGTTTGTTAGCATGATTAAAGAACTGAATCAAACTACATAATTAGTAACCGTGCCAAGCAGAAAAACGTTGTAGTCTATCATAAACATATGTCGAATGTATTTCCTGAACTCGAGGGGCAGAAGGACTGACTCCGTGTAGCGCTTCAGCAATGCTCTTTAGTCTATATTCGTTCTTACTCGACTAATCTTTCGTCGTTAATCTAAAAAGAGAAGAAAAATTAAAGAAACGTATAACCTACTAAAACCCCCATAAATCAGAGGTTTTAGTAGGTTATTTAGATATAGTTGAATAAAAAATAAAAAGAAATTCAAAAAAGAATGATCCAAAATGATCTTCCTCCCGTTAGCTTAGTGTAAAACAAAACAAGGGGAGTGGATTTGAAAATGAGAACGGAAAAAAATATGAAGAAGAAAGTTATAGACTGGAAAAAAGGACTTCTAATCGTACCAATTAGTTTTTCACTATTAATCCCAACTACAGGAGCATTTGCAGATGACCATGGTAACCACATGGACAAGCCTACAGTTGAAACGCCTGCTGCTGATCTTCGAGCAGATCTAGGACATCTACTAAGTGAACATGCTTATCTTGCAGTAGAAACAATGAGAAAAGGTGCTGAAGGTTCTGCTGATTTTGAAGCTGCTGCAGGCGCACTAAATGAAAATACTGAAGATCTTTCTGCAGCAATTACTTCCGTATATGGGGAAGAAGCAGGTGCTCAATTTAACGAAATTTGGAGTAATCACATCGGATTCTTCGTAGACTATGTGAAAGCCACAGATAGCAATGATGAAGAAGCGAAGCAAAAAGCACTTGATAACTTAGCAGGATATAAAGAAGACTTTTCTAAGTTCATTGAGAGTGCAACAGGTGAGCGCCTTGAAGCTGAAACGCTAGCAGAAGGACTACAAGCTCATATTGATCAATTAATAGGTTCATTTGATAGCTATGTTGCCGGAGACTATGAAATGGCATATGAGAAGGAACGCGAAGCAATTGGTCATATGCATATGGTAGCAAAAGGTTTCTCAAGTGCTATTACAGACCAATTCCCAGATAAGTTTGATAACACGAAAGCGGTAACTCCAGCTTCTGACCTTCGTGCAGGGCTAGGACACCTTCTATCTGAACATGCTGGTCTTGCTATGATGACGATGCAAAACGGTATTGATGGATCTGAAGATTTTGATGCTTCTGCTGCTGCACTAAGTAAAAACACTGATGATCTAACAGCGGCAATTACTTCCGTATATGGTGAAGAAGCAGGGAATCAATTTAAAGAAATGTGGTCTGGACATATCGGTAACTTCGTAGAATACGTTCAAGCTACAGGTGCTGAAGACGAAGCAGCTAAAGAAAAAGCGCTAGAAGCTCTTGAAGCGTACCGAGCTGATTTCTCAAGCTTCCTTGAAACAGCAACAGAGGAGCGCTTAGAAGCAGGAGCATTATCTGAAGGATTACAAATGCACGTAAACCAATTGGTTGCAGCATTTGATAGCTACACAGCAGAGGATTATGAAGCCGCGTATGATTCCGTACGTGAAGCATATGCTCATATGTATAAGCCTGCAAAAGGGCTATCAGGAGCGTTTGTAAATCAATTCCCTGATAAATTCGCAATGGAAGCAATGCCAACGGACATGCCGAAAACAGGTTTAGGTGGTACAGCGGAACAGCAGTTACCTATTGAGTGGATCCTTGCAGCAGTCCTTGCAACGATGGCAGCTACTGGCGTGGTAGTTCGTAGAAAAATGCAAAAGAACTAAGCGATAATAAGCTAAGGATAGAATAAAATACCCTATAATGTTAAAGCAATAGCCATTAGGGCTATTGCTTTTTCTATATAAGAAAAGTTCCTTGTAAGTTGCATTACAGCATAGTCATAGTAAAAAAGGTATAATTACATTTGGGATAGAGTACATAAATGAATGATAAAACACAATCAGGTTCGTCAAAGTAGATGATTGATTGCTACGATAAAGCAGATAGGGGGAAATGAAATGAAGTTGAAATCATTACTGCTAATAGGGATGCTTTTTTTAATTGTTGGTTGTGGAAATGATAACGTAAACAAGGTAGAGAATAAAGATGTACTTTCAAAAAAATGGGATGAAATTGAATCATCCGCTAAAGGTACAAAAGTGAACCTTTTCATGTGGGGAGGTGACGAGGGGATTAACCAATATATCGATGAGTGGGCTACCCCAAGGTTACAAGAGGAATATAATATAACGTTAAATCGCCAACCTATGAATACTGAAGAATTTATGCAGAAATTATTAACAGAGAAAAAAGCTGGTAAGAACAAAGGAACGATTGATGTTATTTGGATTAATGGAGCAAACTTCAAAAATGCCAAAAATGGTGATTTATTATTCGGATCATTTACAAACAAACTTCCGAATTTCAATGAGTACATCAGTTCTACTGATCAAAATGCTAAATTTGATCAAGGAACGAAAATTGAAGGATTAGAAGCGCCATGGGGAAATGTTCAATTTGTTTTTAATTATGATTCAAGCAAAATTGACTCACCTCCTAAAACATTAGATGAATTAAAGCAATGGATTATAGATCATCCAGGCAAATTCACATATCCAAACGTATCAGATTTCACAGGGAATACTTTCGTCAAGCATCTCCTTGTGGCAGGAGCTGGTGGAAATACTGATATCCTTGCAAAAGAAGTAGACCAAGATCTTCTGAAAAAATCTGAAGACTATATTTGGGGATATTTAAGTGACATTAAAGGTTCATTATGGAGAAGAGGGGAAACGTATCCTGAATCTTTAACAAAACTCGACACGTTATACAGCCAGGGTGAAGTATGGATGACCATGGGATTTAATAGTGCCCGAGCGGAAAGTCTAATTGCGAACGGCATATTCCCTGAAAGTACAAAATCTTTCATTCTTGAACAACCAGGCTCCATCTCAAATACACATTACCTTAGTATTCCATTTAATAGTCCTAATCCAGAAGGTGCGATGACAGTAATCAATTTCCTTGAATCTCCTGAAGCACAGATCGCGAAAATGGATCCGGATATGTGGGGAGAAGGAACAGTATTGAATTTCGATAAATTAAGTGAAGACAACCAAAAAAAGATAAAAAGCCTTGATCGTGGTGAAAGTGTTCTCTCACCAGAAATATTAAATCAGTACAAGCTTCCGGATTTAGATACAGGCTATACGGAGTGGATAAACAATGAATGGGCAAATCGGGTTATTGAAAAATAAATGGAAAGCAGGACTTTATCTGTTACCTGCAGTAATGGTCATTTTCTTACTAGTAGGATATGGAATGTGGTCTGCTGTTGCTCAGAGTTTCCAAACAATAGATGGTAGTTGGACAACCAATTCATACCTTACCTTGTTTCGTAATCAGTTGTTTTTAGACTCCATTATACTTACTATACGAGTCACAACAATCGCTACCATTCTTGCGTTAGCGATTGGATTAGTTATGACAAGACTTTTGTATCAGTTTTTTAAAGACTCATCTTCAAAGTTGTTAGTCTGGATCCCCATCCTAATTCCACATTTTGTGGCTGGCTATTTAGTTTTCTTGTTCCTCTCACAGAGTGGATTATTATCTTCATTTCTTTCTCATCTTGGTGTGATTGAAAATCGAGCTGATTTTCCAGTTCTTGTGCAAGATCAATTTGGATTAGGAATTATACTAACTTATGTTTGGAAAGAAGTGCCTTTTGTTATCTTAATGCTTTTGCCAGTTTATTACGAAATCGATCATCGCTATTCTGAAGTAGTTAGAACGCTTGGAGGGTCTAGGTGGGATTCATTTAAAACCGTTGAGTGGCCTTGGCTCCTTCCCGTTCTCGTTGAAACCGGTGTGATTTTATTCGCATTCATTGCTTCAGCTTTTGAAGTTCCTTACCTGCTTGGCGTCACAAGACCAGAAATGCTCCCAGTTCGAGCATATGAATGGTTCTTCAATGGAGACTGGAGTAAGCGACCACTGGCTTTCTCTGCAATGATTGTTCCTGGAGTAGTAGCTCTTCTATTATCGATTTCGTTGATCGGAGCAATACAGAAACACCGTCTGCGAATGGTAAAAGGGAGAGTACGTTGATGTTTCACTCGATAAATATAGGGAAGAAAAAGATGACTACGATTTTGATGGTATTATTATTTATTCTATTATTTATACTGCCATTTCTAACAATAATAATGAAGAGTTTCTCAATTGGATGGCGTTGGCCTGATCTATTACCCAATAGTTATGGCTTTGAAGGGTGGAAGGTAATCTTTCGGGACCCTTCATTAATTGAATCAATCTTTACAACAATTAAAATAGCACTAATGGTAGTCGGATTGAACTTATTATTAGCTATTCCTGCTGCTAGAGCACTATCTATTTACACGTTTCATGGCAAGTCATTAATTGAAGCTTTCTTGCTTTCTCCTATCCTAATTCCAGGTATTCTTCTTGCCATGGGACTGCAATTCACTTTAATTCGGTTTGGACTAGCAGATCGTATGGCTGGTGTTGTGTTAGTGCATTTAATTCCAACATTGCCTTATGCTATACGAATCATGAGAGCAGGGTATGAACGATTGGGAAATGGTCTTAGAGAACAGGCAATTGTTCTTGGGGCAAGTCCACTTATCCGATTTTTAACTGTATCCCTCCCACTACTTTTGCCAAGCATAAGGAGTGTAATGCTGCTGACTTTTGTGATTTCACTTGGTCAATATGCTCTGACTGCTATAATTGGCGGTGGTACGGTTGTAACTCTACCATTATTATATTACCCTTATTTTTCAGGCTCGAATGAAGCAGTAATTGCTGGTTTTTCGATTATTTTTGCTTTATTGCCACTTCTATTTATAGGAGCAGCAGAAATTTTATTAAGGCTGGTAATTCGGGCAGTTAATCGCGTTTGAAAGGAAGATGGTCTTGAACCAGCTATTGCAATGCAACACACTCAAAAAAAAATATTCACAAAGTTCTATTCTAAAAGGCGTCACATTTTCATTGGGAAAAGGAGAGCATTTTACTGTTGTTGGACCCTCGGGTTGCGGTAAAACTACTCTTCTTAGATGTCTTGCTGGTTTAGAGTCAATTGATGGCGGAGATATCATATTGAATGGTAAATCACTTGCTAAAGTAAAACCTGAAGACAGATCGGTTGTACTTATGTTTCAGGATGCGTTGTTATTTCCTCATCTCACCGTATTTGAGAACGTAACATATGGCTTAAAACGTATAAAAACATCAAAAAAAGACCGTATAAGACAAGCTGAAGAAATGCTAGAAAAAGTAAAATTAACTAAGTGGAAGAATGCTTACCCGCATGAACTGTCTGGAGGGCAAAAACAACGCGTATCACTGGCTAGAGCATTGGTACTTAAACCAGATCTTCTCCTTCTTGATGAACCATTTAGCTCACTTGACGCTACTTTACGTGAATCCCTTAGGGGAGAAGTGAAAGAGTTGTTAAAACAGGAGAACATCTCATCGTTATTCATTACACATGATCGAGATGAAGCGATTGAGATGGCTGATCGCCTTGCTGTGATGAACAATGGTGAGTTTATCCAAATGGGTCTTCCATATGACGTTGTTACAAAACCTTCATGCTTAGAAAGTGCAATGATTATAGGTGAGGGGTTAGCGCTCGATGAAGGGTTTATACCTCTCCATGAATTAATTTTGGTTAAGCAAAACGAAACCATAGAACCTAACTTTATATCAATTCCAGGTAAAATAACGGCTGTTACTGTGAAAAACAATCATCCATACTATCGAGTTTCTTGGGATAAAGGTACGGTGCTAGTTCCCTCTATTAATCATCTTCATCAAGGAGAAAAGGCGAATATAAAAGCTGATCGAAGAGCGATAAGAAAGTATCTCCAGAATGAAGAGCATCGGAGAAAAGTGCAATGACAATGAAAACGATCTTAAAAGGTTTATCTTTAACTGTTGTTCTTGTGATTATTTTCTTCTTAAATCAGTATGTTTTTGACTTTCGTCCTTCTACAATTCGCGAGTGGATTTCATCGTTTGGGTTCTACGCTCCTCTTGTTTTTCTTCTAATCTGCATAGTTAGGCCCTTCGTGCTTTTTCCTACTTCAATTCTTTCTATTGCAGGGGGACTGGTTTTTGGTCCATATCTAGGTACGTTATTGGTCGTAATAGGAGGCTCGACGGGTGCTCTCTTATTTTTTTCAGTGGCAAGAAAACTGGGGTTACAAATTCTTCCGAAATCGTGGCGTAGACGCGGAGAAACACTTGAACGAAGACTTTCAGAAAATGGCTTCGTTTATGTGCTTCTTTTGAGGTTAGTACCTTTCCTACACTTTGATCTTGTGAGTTACGTTTGTGGGGTTTCTTCTGTAAACAGGCGGAAATACTATATGGCAACGTTACTTGGTATGTTACCAGGGGCACTTGCCTTGAATTTTCTAGGGGCGAGCTTTCTTTCAAATAATATAGGATCCATCATGCTTGCAGCCGTTGTTTTACTATTGTTATTGCTAATTAGTCTATTTATCCGCAAGAAAGTTTTTGGAGCTGTTATTGAAGAGGAACTTAGATAAGAAAGGATAGTGCAGTCTTGCTCGATACACATGCTAGAAAATATGTACAGCCCATCATGGACCGAACAGCTGATGTTTTGTTACGAGTTGGGCTCACTGCAAACCAGGTGACAACCATTTCATTCATTATTGGCGTTACTTCTGGTTTGTTCATTTATTTAGATCAGTTTGTTATAGCGGTGGTTGTTCTATGGCTTTCAGGTTTTCTTGATGCTGTAGATGGGACAATGGCCAGGAAAACAAAACCTTCTTCCTTTGGAACCATCTTGGATGTTAGTTTTGATCGAGTGGTCGAAGTTAGTGTTATCCTAGGTCTCGCTTTTCGTTTCCCAGATTCAATGTGGGCGCTATTGCTATTAAGTACATCTATTATTTTTGCAATGACCATTTTTTTGACTGTGGGGGCAGTATCTGAAAAGAAAGGAATTAAGTCCTTCTATTATCAAGCTGGAGCAGCAGAACGGACGGAAGGATTTATATTATTTACAGCGATGATACTCTTTCACGATGTCCTAACACTATTAACACTCGTATTTCTAGCAATTGAACTATTTACAGCTTTCCAAAGGTTAGCTGAAGCAAAGCGTATATTAGATTAGAGGAGATGAGAGAGAATGGTGGAGTATGATTTAATCGTTATTGGTGGAGGTTCAGGTGGACTAACTGCAGCATCTGGTGCAGCAAGCATGGGTGCAAAGGTTGCCTTAATTGATGATCAGCCTGGACTTGGAGGAGATTGTTTGCATTTTGGATGTGTGCCATCAAAGGCGTTTATTACTGCTGCCAAAGAAGTCCATGCAGTCTACAAAGGCGCAGCGGAATTCGGCCTAACTGTTAGTGGCGATGTTCTATTTGAGCGAGCCATTGAACGCGTGAAGGAAGCGATTGATGAAATCCAAGAGATCGATAGCGATGAACGGTTTGAAAGCCTCGGAGTTGATATTTATAGAGGTAAAGGTGCATTTAAAGATGAGCATACGATTACAATTGACGGCGAAAACCCGATTAAAGGGAAGCGCATTGTGATTTCAACGGGCTCTAGACCTAATGTGCCACCTATAAATGGAGTTGAAAACGTATCATTTATTACGAATGAAACGATCTTTAATCTCGACTATCTTCCAAAAAGCGTTGTATTTATCGGTGGAGGACCAGTTGGTCTTGAGCTTGCACAATCTCTATCAAGATTTGGATCAGATGTGACAGTAATTGAAACATCCCAATCCGTTTTCAAGAAAGAAGATCATGAAATTATTCCGATTGTTACGAAAGCACTTGAGAAAGAGCTTACCTTCGTTTTCGAAGCGGATGTAACGGGCATTTCTGAGCAAAATGGCCATAAAGTAGTGACTTATAAAGTAAATGGTGAAGAGAAAACAATAGAATCAGAAGCTATTATGATGTCGACAGGAAGAAAACCGAATACAGACAAACTTAACCTAGAAGCAGCAGGTGTCAACGAAAACAAAGGGTATATTACCGTGAATGAATCCCTTCAAACAAATAAATCTCATATCTATGCAATCGGAGACGTAAACGGTGCGTTTCCATTCACTCACGGAGCTGGTATGGAGGGGAAGTTAATTGTCCAAAATGCAGTCTTTGGTTTAAAGAGAAAAGTTAACTATGGTAACGTGCCGTGGGTTACTTATACGGAACCTGAAGTTTTTCATCTTGGTTTAACAGAACAAGAAGCTAAGGAAAAGCATGGAGAAGAAATTCGTGTATTTAAGGTTGGTACAGATGACGTTGACCGTTTCATTGCTGAGAGGAAAAAAGATGGTCTTGTGAAAGTGATCACTGATAAGAAAGGTCATATTCTTGGCGCTCATGCAGTTGGAGAAGATTCTGGAAGCTGGATGCAAGAGATTGTCTTTGCAAAAGAACATGGTCATAAAATTGGTGATATTTCAACGGTAATTCACCCCTATCCAACCAAAGGTGCCATACTCAATCAAGCAGCAGATATGTATTGGAGAGAAAAGCTATTTGATGGTTGGTTACCTAAAGTGTCTGAAAAATACATTAAATGGGTTAGGTAATCGGAAAGAGGGATCTGAATGAAGAAGCTTCTGTTAATTGGAGCGGGACATGCACACCTTCATATTATGAAGAAATTTCAGGAAGAACAACTTGATATAGAAGTAACGATCGTTTCTCCTTCAGACTATCAATATTATTCAGGTATGTTCTCAGGCTATATGGAAGGCGTATATAGTGAAGAAGAGATGCGCGTACACCTTCCATCACTCGCTGATCGCGCAGGCGTTACATTTGTTAATGGTGCTGCATTGTCAATTGATGCGAAAGGAAAGGTAGTCCTAACCGAAAAAGGCGATGTCCTTTCCTATGATATTCTTTCAGTGGATATCGGTTCATATACAGCTGGGATTAATGTACCGGGCGCTAGAAATCACGCGCTTCGTATTAAACCAAATTATCGCATCGAAGAAGTGGCTAAGAAAATGTGGGAAGCCGAAAACCCTGTTATTGTGGGGGGTGGAGCGGCAGGTATCGAAATAGCGCTTTCTCTAACGGCTAGAAGGAGAAAAGAAGGGAAGAAAGCTGTCACATTAATTTCACACTCTAAGCTACTACAAGCATCTCCTATGAAAGCACAATCAAAAATTGAACAAATTGCGAGAAATAAAGAAATGCACCTTTATTTGGAAGAAGCAGTATCGAATGTAACGACAAATCATGTTGTAACTTCAAGTGGTAATAATATTTCCTATGATCAATTACTATGGCTAACTGGACCAAAAGCACCTGATTTGTTTAGGGCTTCTAAATTACCTATTGATCAAGCGGGGTATTTACTCGTTGAAGATACCTTGCAAGTGAAAGAGTACCCTGCGATTTTTGCAGCCGGAGATTGTGCAACCCTTCGCGATTACCCTGATCTTCCAAAAGCAGGAGTTGTTGCGGTGAAACAATCAGAAGTGCTTTGGGAGAACTTGAAAGCTTTTTTACAACAAAAAGACGGGGTTCGGTTTCAACCTAAAAAAGCCTATTTATCTATTCTTTCAACGGGTGAAGAAGAAGGCTTGCTGTTATATGGAAAACTCATACTCCATCATCATTTGTCATGGAAATTAAAAAATAAAATTGACCGCCGCTTTATGGAGAAGTATAAAACAACTGATGCTTAATCTTTTATATGTAAGGCTCTTTTCTAAAAGATTATTGCTTTTGAAACAATTATTGAATAAAAACCACACTTCGCTAATTGGAGCGGAAGGATGCTCACCGCCCGCCCCGCGGAAAGCGAGTATCCTGGAGCGGAAATTCACCTACTATAGCAACAATGTCTACGAAAAGAGCCATATGTAAAGAAATGAGCTGCTTCCAGGTGTACATGGAACAGCTCTTTTTTTCGCATGGCTATGTTAGCTTATATTGTTGAATTCTCGATTTTTGGCTCATTGGAGTGAAACCTTATTTTCACTCGAATGAGCCAATAATCAACACTGTTCATTAACATAGCCTTTCGCATTAAAAAGTGCAATATTTGTACTCTGGATTTTTTATTTATTCACATATAATGATTACTCATGAATTGGATCTCCAAATGTGCAAAAATCTTGTAAAGAAGTTTATAATGAAACTAAAGAAACAATGATTCATTTATAGTAAATACAAGGTGAATGTTTAACACTTGAATATGGTAGAAGATAAATGAGAACATGGATTGATTGATATAACTAGGCCATTGAATTGATAGACGTGTTTAAAGAAGAGATTTGAGAGGGGAATTAATTTGAAAGTAACATTTACTGATAAAGCGATTGAGAAATTGGAACACGAGCCAGATGGTTTTCTGAAATTACATTATGACATAGAAGATTGCGGTTGTGTTGTAAATGGAGTAGTTCAATTGATTCGCGAAGATGAACAAGGTAGTTACAACATGGAACTGGAATCGAATTTCAGATCAGTGCGAATTCAAAAGCAGTATGCTGTCTTTTTTGATAATGAATTGAAAATTGACTACCTTCCTAAGCATCAATGCTTTATGCTTAAAAGTGATAATGAAATATTAAATCCAAGAATGAGATATATTAGTAAGGGATAAACATGGGAGGCCAATAATTCGTGACGTTTGCAATGTATTTTTTAATATTTTTCGTTGTTTTTATGATCGTCAAAGGGATTCTAAATTTATTCAAAGGTCAAAAGATGGATCGTATTACATTAATAGGCGGAATTATTCTAGCACTAGTTTACAGTACAATTTTAACGATTGTTAAAGGATGAAAAAAGCACACATTATTGTGTGCTTTTTATTTAGTTAACCATAATATTATTATGTTTTATTTGGCAGGGATTCTTTCTCTTTCAAATAGAGCGATCGAAAAGGAGTTGTAATGCTCCTTGAAAGGTGAGGCTCTATAAGATCAACTGCTTTCATCACTTCTGCGAGGTTGATCCCAGTGGAAATGCCCATTCGTTCCAGCATGTAAACTACACTTTCAGTTGCAACGTTACCGGTAGCCCCTTTGGCAAATGGACATCCACCTAACCCACCAGCTGATGTATCAAAACGCGAAATACCTACTTGGAGGCAAGCGTAGATGTTAGCCAGTGCCATACCTCGAGTATCGTGAAAATGAGCGGTTAACAAAGTAGAACTAAACTCTTTTGTAAGTCGAGTAAAGAGGGCGCTCGCTTCTTCAGGAGTGGCCATCCCAATAGTATCTGCTACGCTTAATTCATCTGCTCCTGCCTCTACAAACTTCTTACATACTCGAATCGTATCTTCTATATCCATTTTACCTTCGTAGGGACAATAGAAAGCTGTTGAAATACAAGCGCGTATGAAGTAGCCTTCGTTTTTTAATTCTTGAACAAGTGGAAGAAGTTCACTAAGAAGTTCGTCTGTTTTTCTATTGCTATTCTTTTGATTAAATGAGTTACTTACACCAGCAAATACGGCAATGGCTGATACATCTGTTAATCGTACTCTCTCAACACCCTTACGATTTGGTGCCAGTACGAAATTTCTAGTGTCATCTAGACATGAGTCTGTTATTTCAGTCGCATCTTTCATTTGTGGGACCCATTTAGGTGAAACGAAGGAAGTAAGCTCCATTTCATTAAAGCCAGCACCTTTTAATAATTGAATAAACTGTATTTTAGCTTCAGTTGGTACTTGGTTAGCCTCGTTTTGGAGACCATCTCTTGGCCCAACTTCAATAATAGATACGTTTTCTGGAAGCAAGACTATCATCACCTTTCGTTTGTAAGCGCTATCTTGTTAATTAAAACAAACCATTAATAAGGTTGCAAGTCAATCGTTTGAATAATGGAAATTCTTTAGAATTGAAGGATTTCACTGAATTAAGTAAGAATATTGTAGAAGAGAGTCATAGTTACATAAGGAGGAGATCGAAATGAGTCGAGAAGTCGCGATTGTAAGCGCTGTCAGAACGGCGGTAGGTTCTTTCAATGGTTCACTTAAATCAATATCAGCACCTGAGCTTGGAGCAATGGTTATTAAAGAAGCTGTGAATAGGGCTGGGCTAACGTTAGATCAGGTAGAAGAAGTGATTATGGGAAATGTCCTTCAGGCAGGACTCGGTCAGAATCCGGCCCGTCAAGCAGCAATAAAAGCTGGTATACCAGTTTCAACACCTGCTATGACGATAAATAAAGTTTGTGGCTCAGGGCTTAAAACTGTTCATTTGGGTGCACAATCAATCATGCTAGGCGATCAAGATATTGTAGTAGCAGGCGGTATGGAGAATATGAGTCAAGCACCTTATCTTCTTCAAGGAGCTCGAGAAGGTCTTCGCATGGGTGATCAGAAGATGATTGATAGTATGGTACACGATGGATTATGGTGTGCATTTAATGATTATCATATGGGGGTGACGGCTGAGAACCTATGTGATCACTATAACCTTACTCGAGAAGAGATGGACGAGTTTGCTGCTTTGAGTCAGCAAAAAGCACAGGCGGCTATAGAAGAAGGGCGTTTTAAAGATGAAATATTACCTGTTTCCATCCCTCAGAGAAAAGGCGATCCTATCATTTTTGATACAGACGAATATGTAAAGCCAGGTACGACAGCAGAGAAACTTGCAAAATTGCGACCTGCGTTTAAGAAGGATGGCGGTGTAACTGCAGGAAATGCTTCAGGTATTAATGATGGAGGAGCTGCAGTTGTTCTCATGAGTCGTGATAAAGCTGATGAATTAGGAATCGAACCTCTAGCTATTATTCGAGCAAATGCTAGCGGAGGAGTAGATCCAAGTGTGATGGGACTCGGTCCGGTACCCGCAACAAAGAAAGCGCTTGAGCGTGCTGGGCTTTCAATGAATGATATGAATCTAGTTGAAGCAAATGAAGCATTTGCTGCTCAGTCACTTGCGGTAGGAAGAGATCTGGATGTAAATAAAGATCTTCTCAACGTAAGTGGTGGTGCTATCGCACTAGGTCACCCAATTGGAGCGAGTGGTACTCGAATTCTAGTAACTTTATTGCATGAGATGAAACGACGGAATAATCGCTATGGACTTGCGACACTATGCATTGGTGGCGGACAGGGAGTAGCAACAATCGTTGAAAGACCATAAATGATTTAAGAGGAGGCATATCATAATGAAACCAATACTAAATTCATTTGATGAGGCAGTTCAAGATATTCAAGATGGGGCAACGATTTTAGTAGGTGGATTTGGACTCGTTGGCATACCTGAGAATTTAATTATCGCGATTAGAGACAAGGGAGTTAAGGATTTAACGGTTATTTCAAACAACTGTGGAGTAGATGAATGGGGACTTGGCTTGCTGTTGAAAAATAAGCAAATTAAGAAAATGGTCGGCTCATATGTCGGAGAAAACAAAGAGTTTGAACGTCAGGTTCTATCAGGAGAGCTTGAGGTAGAACTAATTCCACAGGGGACATTAGCAGAACGAATTCGAGCGGGTGGTGCTGGAATACCTGCTTTCTACACTCCAGCTGGTGTTGGAACGCCTATTGCAGAAGACAAAGAAGTTAGAAACTTCAATGGTAAAGACTACTTATTAGAGCCTGCAATCAAAGCAGACTTCTCTTTAGTGCGTGCACTAAAAGGTGATGTGATGGGGAACCTGGTTTATAACAAGACCGCAAGAAATTTCAATCCTATGATTGCTGCTGCGGGTAACGTTACGATCGCCGAAGTGGAGGAACTTGTAGAAGTAGGAGAGCTAGATCCAGATCATATTCATACTCCAAGCATTTATGTTCAAAAAGTGATTGTAGGAGAGCAGCAAAAGAAAATAGAGCGGCTAACAACGCGATAGGAGGATTATGATGGTTAAAGTGGATAAAGCGGTAGTACGTGAAAAGATTGCAAGACGTGCAGAAAAGGAAATACTTGATGGTTTCTATGTGAATTTAGGAATAGGGATGCCAACAATGGTCGCCAATTATATCCCAGAAGGTAAAAAAGTAGTCTTACAATCGGAAAACGGTCTACTAGGTATTGGACCATACCCTTCTGAAGGTGAAGTAGATCCCGATTTAATAAACGCTGGAAAAGAAACGGTTACTGCTATGCAAGGAGCTTCTTATTTTGATAGCGCTGAATCTTTTTCAATGATCAGAGGTGGTCATATAGATGTAGCGATCCTTGGCGGAATGGAAGTATCCAAGGATGGAGACCTTGCTAACTGGATGATACCAGGTAAGATGATTAAAGGAATGGGTGGGGCTATGGATCTCGTCCACGGCGCAAAACGAATTGTAGTTATCATGGATCATGTTAATAAGAATGGTGAACCCAAAATATTATCGGCCTGTACACTTCCATTAACCGGTAAAGGTGTTGTTGATCGTATTATTACAGATCGAGCTGTATTTGATGTAACAGAAAAAGGTCTTGTACTAATAGAAGTTGCAACTGGTTTTAGCATCGATGATATTAAAGACTCTACAGAGCCAGACATTGTTATTGGTGATGTTAAACTTAATGCTTTCTAAATTTCATTTAAGGTATATTTTTTTTAAAAGGCTTTTTCTAAAAATTTGTTGCTTTTGAAAGAAGTTAATATAAATTAAAGCCACACTTAGCTCATTTCCGCTTCAGGTGCTCACCGCCCGCCCTGCGGAAAGCGAGCATCTGAAGCGGAAATTAACCCACTCTTATAGCAACAATGTATACGAAAAGAGCGCAGTTCCTGATGACTGCGCTCTTTGTTGTTAGTTAGCGGTGCTTATCATATTTATTTGCGCTTGAAATCTCACGGAATTTTCTTACCTCATCAAGTGATAATTCAGGCGCATTCTGTGTTGTTAAATTAGCAAGAAGCTGCTCACTCTTACTTGCTCCAGGAATGACAGTTGCTACGGCAGGATGTGCAAGCGCATAGCGAAGGGCTGTTTGCGTGATGTTCCGATGCTCACCTTTTAACTCTGAAAGTTGCTTAACGACATCCAGTACATCATATTTTGAATAACCTAGGAAACCATCTTCTTTAACTTTTTCGTCATAACGATCGGTTAGCATACCTTTTGCAAGTGGTCCACGTGCGATAACGCTGATCTCATTTTCATTTAGTAAATCAAGTATTTCTTCCTCAGGTCTTCGATCGAGGATACTATATTGCATCATCACAGTAGCAATGGATGATCGTTCGATAAATTCTCGTATCACATTAGGACGAATACTAGAAATACCATACTCTCGAATAAGACCTTCTTGTTTTAATTCATCGAATGCTTCTATTGTTTCATCCATAGGATCTTCTATAGTGCCACCGTGCAATTGATACAAATCAATATAATCTGTTTGTAAGCGAAGTAGACTCTTTTTCAAGGCTTCTTTAATGTGTTTTTTGGATGGGTCCCAATACCATCCGTCTTTTCCTTCCTCCCAGTGGTTTCCACCTTTCGAAGCTAAGATGACGGAATCTCTTCTATCTTTGAGGGCTTGACCTACAATCTCTTCATTTGAACCGAAATCATATAAATCCGCTGTGTCAATGAAATTAACACCGTTATCCAGTGCTTCATGGATCAATGAAATTCCTTTATCACGATCTGTTCCAAGTGACATTGTTCCTAATCCGATTTCGCTCACATAAAGTTCTGATTTTCCAAGTTGGTTTTTCTTCATTGTTATCAATACCTCCCATTATATACCTAAATTAAGTGTACCGTGATAGGAGGTTTGATGCCAATATTTTGAGTTTGTTCATCGCGAGATCTGTCTTGTCAGCTGTGTGTTCTCTTGCTATAGTAATAGCATTAGGAGGCGGTATAATGGGTAATGAGGCGCTTTTAATCATTGATATGAGTAATGATTTTATTCACGATAACGGTGGACTGACAGTAGGGGAGAAAGGACAAGCAGTTGTTTCAAATATTGTTTCACTTGCTAACGCTTTTCTCAATGAGGGTAAAGAAGTGGTGATTTGTATGGATGCACACGAAAAAGAAGATTCTCATTTTAACTTATGGCCAGTACATAATGTAAAAGGGACGTGGGGACAGGAATTATACGGCGAACTCAATCACTGGTACGAATCTAATAAAACGCATCCACTTGTTTCTTATGTACCAAAACCAGAATATGATGCATTTTATCAAACGAACTTAGAAGAACTATTAACATCAAGAAGTGTTAAAACTGTTCACCTCACAGGTGTTTGTACGGACATTTGCGACTTTTTAACTGCCTATGGTGCTTATGCAAGAGGATTTAAAACGGTTGCACATAGGTCTTGTATGGCAACGTT
This sequence comes from Guptibacillus hwajinpoensis, assembly GCF_001039475.1. Classification (GTDB taxonomy): domain Bacteria; phylum Bacillota; class Bacilli; order Bacillales; family Guptibacillaceae; genus Guptibacillus; species Guptibacillus hwajinpoensis. The sequence continues at coordinate 325,961 of NZ_LELK01000001.1, forward strand.
TTCTGCTCATCATGATATTTTTCTAGAACAAATGGAAACAATCTTTAAAACTGAAATCAGATAACTAAGAAAAGCTGCCTTACGTAGGCAGCTTTTCTTAGTTACTGGATCATTATTGTATTAAGCGTAAGTGTGATTTTGTTCGAATGGAAGGAGCTTGAATCCATTCTTCGATGGTTTCGTAATGATTCATATAATGTTTAAGCATTAATTGAATTTGCTTTGGTTTTCCTACCATCGTTACACCGTTTGGTTGAATGTAAACTTTCATATCAAAACCTCCTAATAGATCGATACATAATGGAATGCCTTGCTTTCCCTATTATCTGTCTCTTGTGATAGACTTTATGTATCGTACCGAATTTTTAGAACGAGGAGATGAGTAGTAATGGACCATCTATATGAAAAGACCCTACATTCAGAAACAATTTATGAAGGTCGAATTATTAATGTAAGAGTAGAAGACGTCGAGTTACCAAACGGGAAAAGTAGTAAACGCGAATTAATTGATCATCCCGGGGCAGTTGCTGTAATTGCGATTACCCCTGATAACAAGATATTAGCTGTAAGGCAGTATCGAAAAGCACTGAAGAAAGCCATTGTTGAAATACCCGCTGGTAAACTTGAACCTGGAGAAAAGCCTGAAGTAACAGCTGTCCGAGAGCTTGAGGAAGAAACAGGGTACACTTGTGAATCGTTAGATAAACTTATTTCTTTCTACACTTCACCGGGATTTGCGAATGAGCTTGTCCATTTATACGTAGCAAAGGGCTTGGAGAAAAATGGTGAGCAAGCTGCTGATGAAGATGAGTTTTTAGATGTACTCCATTTATCATTAGAAGAAATGGAAAAAATGCTTGAAACTGAAGAAATTCATGATGCAAAAACAGCTTATGCATTAATGTATTTGAAAATGAAGTAAAGGTGAGATCAATGCAACATATTTTTGCTGATTTTCATATTCACATTGGAAGGACAGCTTCGGGAAAGCCAGTTAAAATAACTGGATCCAACTCCCTTACTCTTTCAAATATATTAACAGAGTCCTCAGAACGAAAAGGATTAGATATGATTGGAATCATTGATTGTCACGTTCCTGAAGTAATTCAAGAACTCGATAATAGAATCTTAGTTGGCGAGGGGCATGAGCTACATAATGGTGGAATAAGATTTGGTTCACTCACACTTATTCTAGGGACTGAATTTGAAATCTATGATCAAAATTGCAATGGTCCAATTCATGTATTAGTGTATTTGCCAAAATTAGCGCAAATGAAACATTTTTCAGAGTGGTTAAGTGCAAGAATGAAGAATATTAACTTAAGTTCGCAACGGATCTATGAAGATGCCATTGTTATTCAGAAGAAAGCTAAGGAACTTGGTGGTCTATTCATTCCAGCTCATATCTTTACGCCGTTCAAAAGCCTTTATGGCAAAGGAGTAATGCAATCAATTTCTGAAGTGTTTGATCCTACACGAATTGATGCTGTCGAACTTGGTTTATCTTCAAATACAATGATGGCTGATCAAATTGAGGAGCTGCATGAATATCCTTTTCTAACGAATTCAGATGCACATTCTACACCAAAGATTGCAAGAGAATATCAGCATATGCTTCTTGCAGCGCCAACATTCACTGATTGGAAGAATGCACTCAAGGGAATTGACGGGTGTGAAATTATAGCAAATTATGGATTGAATCCGGAATTAGGGAAGTATTATGAAACCATTTGTTCTGATTGCAACAGCACTGCAGAAGGAAATCAATGTATGGAATGCGGAAGCAAGCATGTAGTGAAAGGCGTGTCGAATCGGATAAATGAATTAAGTTCTAGCTCTAGCTCACCCACTCGTCCTCCCTATATTCATCATGTACCGCTTGAATTCATTCCAGGAATAGGTCCAAAAACCTTGGAGCGACTTCTCGACTATTTTGGAACAGAAATGAACATTCTTCACCGTGCAAGTAAGGAGGAACTTACAAGCATTGTTGGGGATAAACTTGCACACTTAATCGAGCTTTCAAGAAATGGAGAACTCATCTTTAAACAGGGTGGGGGCGGTACATACGGCAAAGTAATTGGCTAGAGGTGACAATCTAGCAATACTGTCATACCTTTATAACCCGATTCATAGACTTAACCAAAGGTAGTGCAAAGGGGGATGTCTTATGAATCGGAGTAGGCAGTTGAAGCAGAGTATTTCTGCCCATCTATCAGATCATTTATCTTTATACACATTCATAGCCGTCTTGTTTCTTATGGGAATTGTTTTCGGCGCCATTATTGTAAATAGTTTAAGTCTTACTCAAAAAGAAGATCTTGCTATTTATTTAAGTAGATTCTTTGGACAAGTCTCTGACGGGCAATTTGCTACAGCCTCTGAAATGTTTCAGCAAAGTTTTACTCACTATGTGAAGTACATTGGTTTGATGTGGATTCTAGGTCTAACGATTATTGGATTACCAATCGTACTAATTATGTTATTTCTTAAAGGAATCGTTGTAGGTTTTACTGTAGGATTTCTTGTTAATCAGATGAGTTGGAAAGGTTTTTTTCTTGCATTTGTTTCAGTCTTTCCTCAAAACATCCTTGCTGTACCAGCTATGATAGTCGTGGGAACCGCGTCCTTAACCTTTTCTCTTAGGCTAATGAGGCAACTTTTTATGAAAAGAAGAACGGAATTAATTCTACCTCCTTTCTTAAGGTTCTCAGCACTAGTGGTTTGTACGCTCGGAGTTCTTTGTATTGCAGCTTGGTTTGAAGCTTATTTATCACCAGGATTAATTAAAGCAGTTGTTGACTTTGATTAAATTATAATTATTATCAATTAATGTTGATTACAAAAATCGAATGATAATGATTTTAATTTGACACCTATTTTCCTACTGCTTATAATGAAAATGGCATCGATCGAGGGAGGGGAATGGGATATGGAAAGCAGAATCGATCGAATTAAGAAACACCTTCATTCTCAAAGCTATAAGCTTACTCCTCAAAGAGAAGCAACTGTAAGAGTTCTTCTTGAGAATGAAGAAGATCATTTAAGTGCAGAGGATGTATATCTTCTCGTTAAAGAAAAATCTCCTGAAATTGGTCTTGCAACTGTTTATAGAACGTTAGAGCTTCTTGCAGAATTGAAAATTGTTGATAAAATCAACTTTGGAGACGGTGTTTCAAGATTTGATTTAAGGCAAGAAGGTGCTGCCCATTTTCATCACCATTTGGTTTGTATTGAATGTGGAGCAGTGGATGAGATTCAAGAGGATTTACTTGGCGATGTAGAAAAAGTCGTTGAGAATGACTGGAACTTCAAAATTAAGGATCATAGGTTAACATTTCACGGTATCTGTTATCGTTGTCAAAAGCAAGAAGATCCAGAACAACAAGAACAAGCAGCTACTAACCATTCATAATTCATTACAATCCTATATAGACCCTAATTATACCTAACGATGTATAAAAATCTCCATCGCTGGCATATCTTTTACTAGAGATGGAGGTGCGTTAGATTGAGAAAGGGTCTATTACTTGTTTTAGATACAATGAAAGTTTTCTTGCTATTTACTGGATGTACATTATTATTTTACTTCGGAATTCTTTGGGTAAATCAAGAATACCAGAATTATCACAGGTATGATGTTCCTCAGGGAAAAGCAGTGAAAGTTGTTCAGATGGAAACCACTACCCAGCATACATTCCTTGAAAGGCTCGGTTTGTTTTACCAGACAGGTGAATAAGGAGCGTTTACAATGGAAGATCAAGTACAGGATTTTTTACACTATTTAATTGTTGAGCGTAGCTTGTCAAAAAATACTCTCGATGCATATAGGAGAGATTTAGCTCAATATGTTGTTCATCTCAAAGAGAAAGAAGCGCTTGTGTCCCTTGGTGAAGTCCGTCGAGTTCATATTGTGAACTATTTATATGAACTTAAAGATAGTGGGAAAGCTTCGACAACTATTGCCCGAAACATTGCTTCCATTCGTTCTTTTCATCAATTCTTGTTAAGGGAAAAAGCAGTGGATCAGGATCCGTCAGTACATATTGAAACACCAAAGACTGAGCGAAAACTACCTAAGATTCTTTCAACTACGGAAGTTGAAGAGCTGTTGGAAGCACCTGATTACTCGACCCCGTTTGGAAAAAGGGATCGTGCGATGTTAGAAGTGTTATATGCAACAGGTTTGCGCGTTTCGGAACTTGTAGATTTGCAGATGGAAGATGTTCATCTTACAATGGGTTTCATTCGTACTATCGGTAAGGGGAATAAAGAGAGAATTGTCCCTCTTGGTAAAATGGCTAGAGATGCTTTGACAACTTACCTCGACGAGGGAAGACCTCAGTTGATGAAGCAGAAGAAAACGGATATGTTATTCCTAAATCATCGTGGTGAGAGACTATCTAGGCAAGGTTTCTGGAAAATGCTTAAAAAGCTTGCGATTAAAGCGAATATTGTAAAGCCGCTTACTCCACATACGTTAAGACATTCTTTTGCGACACATTTATTAGAAAACGGTGCCGACTTAAGAGCAGTTCAAGAACTTCTTGGACATGCTGATATTTCAACAACACAGATTTATACTCATGTAACAAAAACAAGGTTAAAGGATATTTATTCAACCTATCATCCAAGAGCCTGAGGACAGGCTTTTATCCAGAAAGTTCGTCTGGTCTATGACCAGATTTTTCTTTTTTCTAGTTTCGCAAACGCATTCATGAACGTGTTTTTTGTTTTGCGAAAGGGAATAGTAATTGAAGTAGATTCACAAGAGGAGGATTAAGATGACAAAACGTTTTAAAAGGGTATTTCTTGTCGTAATGGATTCAGTAGGGATCGGTGAAGCTCCGGATGCTGAGAAGTTTAATGATAAAGGTGCTGATACGCTCGGACACATTGCAGATCATATGAACGGTCTTAAGATGCCTAATATGGAGAAACTTGGACTAGGTAACATTCGTGAGTTAAATGGCGTACCGAAAGCCAACAAGCCAATGGCACATTACACTAAAATGATGGAAGCATCTAATGGGAAAGATACAATGACTGGACACTGGGAGATCATGGGGCTTCATATTGAACAACCCTTCCGTACATTTCCAGATGGCTTTCCTGACAAATTAATTTCCGAACTTGAAAGAAGAACAGGACGAAAGGTTATCGGAAACAAACCAGCATCAGGAACTGAAATTCTTGTTGAGCTCGGTGAAGAGCAAGTGAAAACTGGTGCAATTATCGTTTATACTTCTGCAGACTCTGTTCTTCAAATTGCTGCGCATGAAGACGTTGTTCCATTGGACGAATTGTACCACATTTGTGAGATTGCAAGAGAAATGACAAAAGCTGAAGAATACATGGTTGGCCGAGTTATTGCGAGACCATTTTTAGGAGAAGCTGGCGATTATAAGCGTACTTCCAATCGACACGATTATGCTCTCAAGCCTTTCGGTCATACTGTTATGAATGAATTAAAGGACAATGACAAAGATGTTATTGCCATTGGAAAAATTTCAGACATATATGATGAAGAGGGAGTAACAAAATCTCTACGTACAAAATCGAATATGGATGGAATGGATAAATTACTTGAGACTCAACAAATGCAATTTAATGGGCTTAGCTTCTTAAATCTTGTTGATTTTGATGCACTCTATGGACATAGACGTGACCCACAAGGCTACGGAGAAGCGTTAGAAGAGTATGACGTAAGACTTGCTGAAGTGCTTGAACGAATGAAAGAAGATGATCTACTGTTAATTACGGCCGATCATGGTAACGATCCAGTTCATCACGGAACAGATCATACAAGAGAGTATGTCCCATTGCTTGCATATCATAAAGGTATTGAAGAAGGGAAAGACATTGGTATCCGCAAAACGTTTGCAGATATCGGTGCGACTGTAGCTGAGAATTTTGAAGTGAGCTTGCCAGAACATGGTACAAGCTTTCTTAACAAGTTGTAGGAATTAAGAGGAGGAACAAATGATGACTGTAGTTAAACAAGAGATTCAAGACGCTTCGTCTTATATTTCAGAGCAAGTGGGAGAACTTCACCCTGAGATTGGACTTATTCTAGGTTCAGGCCTTGGTGTACTAGCTGAGGAAATTGAAAACCCTGTGCACATTCCATATAGCGATATTCCTAATTTCCCTGTATCAACAGTTGAAGGACATGCTGGACAGTTTGTATTTGGTACCTTAAATGGTAAAACAGTTGCAGCTATGCAAGGAAGATTTCATTTCTATGAGGGCTATCCAATGGATAAAGTAACGTTCCCCGTGCGTGTAATGAAAGAGCTTGGAATTGATAAAGTGATCGTCACAAATGCTGCAGGTGGTATAAATGAGTCATTTCAGCCAGGTGATTTAATGGTTATTTCCGATCATATCAATAACTTTGGAACAAATCCTTTAATCGGCCCTAATAGTAAAGAATTTGGTCCTCGTTTTCCTGATATGTCAACAGCCTATTCTGCTAAATTCCAAGAGCTAGCGCATGAAACTGCGAAAGACCTCGGATTGAAGCTCCAGTCAGGTGTATACGTTGGGAATACAGGTCCCACTTATGAAACGCCTGCTGAGGTTCGCATGCTAAGAACGCTTGGAGGAGATGCGGTCGGTATGTCTACAGTACCGGAAGTGATTATCGCAAGACATGCAGGTATGGAAGTCCTTGGAATCTCTTGCATATCTAATATGGCTGCTGGCATTCTTGATCAACCACTCCATCATGATGAGGTGATTGAGACGACTGAATTAGTTAAATCAAATTTTTTATTACTTGTTAAAACGATTGTAAGTAAAATGGTTTAGAATTGAAGGGAGAGCTATTCCAGTGAGAATGGTAGATGTAATTCAAAAAAAGCGTAACGGCAAGGAACTAACGAAAGAGGAAATAAACTTCTTTATTGAAGGATATACAATAGGTGAAATCCCTGATTATCAGGCTTCTGCCCTAATGATGGCTATCTATTTTAATGGAATGAAGTCGAATGAGACAGCTACGCTAACGCAAGCAATGGTGGAATCAGGTGAAACTATTGACCTTTCTGCTATTGAAGGTCATAAAGTGGACAAGCACTCAACAGGTGGAGTTGGCGACAAAACGACATTTATTGTTGGACCATTGGTTGCATCTGTTGGTGTTCCGGTTGCAAAAATGTCTGGTCGTGGACTTGGACATACAGGGGGTACCCTAGATAAACTTGAATCAATCAAAGGTTTCCATATCGAAATGACGAAAGAAGAGTTTGTGAATAATGTAAACACGCACAAGCTTTCAGTTGCAGGTCAAACAGGAAATCTTGCCCCTGCTGATAAAAAGCTCTACGCTCTTCGAGATGTAACTGCTACAGTTGACTCCATTCCTCTAATCGCTGGCTCCATCATGAGTAAAAAGCTTGCTTCTGGTGCGGATGGGATCGTTCTAGATGTTAAGACAGGTTCTGGTGCATTTATGAAGAAACTAGAGGATTCTGAATCACTTGCAAGAGAAATGGTGAACATCGGAAATAACCTTGGTCGTAATACGGTTGCTGTAATTAGTGACATGAATCAACCGCTTGGTTTTGAAGTTGGGAATGCAAACGAAGTGCGTGAAGCTTGTCAGGTTCTTCAAGGTGAGAACATTGAAGATCTTCGTCTTCTTTCTCTTGAACTAGCTTCACATATGACTGTGCTTGCAGGTGCATTTGAAGATTTCGATTCAGCTTACAAAACCCTTGAGCAAAACCTTCAGAATGGTAAAGCTTTCGAATCATTTAGAACGCTTGTTAAAGCACAGGGTGGCGATGTGAGTGTCATTGATGACTTAACGAAACTTCCTCAGTCGAAGTATCACATTGAAGTAACTGCAGAGCAGGATGGATATGTTTCTGAAATTGATGCTGAATCCATTGGGGTAGCAGCTATGTACCTTGGTGCAGGTCGAGCAACGAAAGACGATCAAATTAATCATGGCGTTGGGATAACGCTTAAGAAAAAAGTTGGCGATCAAGTAACTAAAGGTGAAGTACTTGTTGTGCTTCATAGTGATGATGAAGAACCAACGAATTCAATTGAAAAAATTAACGAAGCTTATTCGCTTTCAAAAGAAGTGCGCGAGAAACATCAATTAATTTATAAAGTGATTAACTAAGTTAATCAAGGAAGCCTCCTAAATGGAGGCTTTTTTTATTTGCTCTGCTTTTATTGACAGCTTATTGCCACTTAGTATTGGATTTGCAACCAATTACTGAGATGGAGTTCGTATATTTTTCCAGTAGGATGGAAAACCTTGTAATACTAAGAATGGAGGGATCACCTATGAAAGTTGTTGCAACATTGCTCGCCATCTTGCTGGGAGGAAGTTTGCTGGTTCCAACTTTTGCAAATGCAGAAGAATCTAAGACGAAAATCGCAGAGAATTCTTCATCTGCTATTCTGATTGAGCGAGATACAGGTGCAGTATTATTTGAAAAAGATAGTGATAAAAAGCTTCCTCCTGCAAGTATGACGAAAATCATGACGATGATACTAATAATGGAAGCGATTGAGAGCGGCAAAATAAATCTCGACCAAAAAATTAGAACAAGTGAATATGCTGCTTCAATGGGTGGGTCCCAGATTTTCCTTGAGGCCGGTGAAGAAATGACAGCTAACGATATGCTGAAAGGTATTGCAATAGCATCCGGTAACGACGCATCTGTTGCAATGGCAGAAGCAATATCTGGTTCAGAAGAAGAGTTCGTTAACGAAATGAATGAAAAGGCAAGTGAAATGGGGCTTAAACATACTCATTTTGTAAACCCAACAGGTTTACCGGCTAAGAACCATTATTCTACTGCTAATGATATGGCGTTAATGGCGAAAGAATTATTGAAATATGAGTTGATAACGAAGTACACAGGGCTTTATGAAGATTACTTACGACAGGATTCAGATAAGAAGTTCTGGCTTGTTAATACGAATAAATTAGTGAAATTCTATCCAGGTGTTGATGGATTAAAGACAGGCTTTACAAGAGAAGCAAAGTATTGTTTAACAGCAACAGCAAAAAGAGATGATATGCGCGTTGTAGCGGTTGTGATGGGTGCTCCAACACCAAAAGTTCGTAATGCAGAAATTTCAAAGCTTTTTGATTATGCTTTTTCACAATACAAAACGCAAAAGCTTTTTGATCGTCATCACACAGTTAAAAAAGTTGAAGTAAATAAAGGTGATCAATCGTTAATGGATGTTATTACTTCTGAACGAGTGTCTGTTCTTTTAAAGAAAGGGCAAGAAAATGGTGACATTACGACATCTATTAAAATGAATGATTCCATAGAGACACCTATAAAGAAAGGCGATGAAGTTGGGGTGTTGTCCGTGAAAATAGATGGAAACGTAACTGCGACTTCCCCTGTTCTTTCTTCTGAAAATATCAATCCAGCTTCATGGTGGCAGTTAATGAAACGAACCGCTTCACAGTTCGCCAAAACCCCTTCTCAAAATGTCAGGTGATTAAAACTTTAATCGAACGGCCACTAGTTTTGTCACGAAGAAGGATTTGACCCTGTAAAGAGAGAAAAAACTCACAAGCAAACATGAGGAGGAATGTTACGTGAGTCTTTCGATCAACCTGGAAGTGAGACATCCCGTTCTTTTAATTCGACTTGATGGGGAGCTGGATCATCATACAGCTGAAGAACTAAGAGGCAGGGTAGACTTAATTATTGAAGAACGCAAAATTGAACATATTGTGCTTAGTCTTGAGGGATTAACGTTTATGGATAGTTCAGGTCTAGGCGTCATTCTTGGACGGTACAATAAGGTGAAAAGTTTTGGCGGTGAGATGGTAGTCTGTTCTATTTCGGGACCAGTAAAAAGATTATTTGAAATGTCAGGGTTATTTAAAATCGTGAGGCTTGAGGCAGATGAGCAGCATGCTCTCGCAACTCTGGGGGTGGCATAATGAGAAATCGAATGGACATTGAATTCTCTGCTCTCAGTCAAAACGAGTCATTTGCGCGCGTTACTGTTGCGGCTTTTATTGCACAGCTTGATCCGACTGTTGATGAACTAACAGAAATCAAAACAGTGGTATCCGAAGCGGTTACAAATGCGATAATTCACGGTTATGAAGATAATTCAGAGGAAAAGGTTTTTATTTCAGTAGAGTTAAACGATGATACAGTCAATCTAACAATCCGTGATACAGGGATTGGAATTCAAGATCTAGATGAGGCAAGACAGCCACTCTTTACTACAAAGCCGGAGCTTGAACGCTCTGGCATGGGGTTTACAATTATGGAAAATTTCATGGATGAGGTAAAAGTGGAATCAGCAAGTGGTCAGGGTACGACAATTCACTTAATGAAGTACTTATCAAAAAATAAAGCGCTATGTAATTAAGGGGACCTGCATATGGACGTGGAGGTTAGAAAAGGAAAACAATCGCAACTAAAGCCTGATGAAGTGAAGGAATTGATTAAACAAAGCCAGAACGGTGACCAGGACGCAAGAGATCACATTGTACAAAAGAACATGAGGCTTGTCTGGTCCGTTGTTCAACGATTTCTAAATCGAGGGTATGAAGCGGATGATTTATTTCAAATTGGTTGTATAGGTCTGTTAAAATCCGTTGATAAATTCGATCTCAGTTACGATGTTAAATTCTCCACCTATGCAGTTCCTATGATTATTGGGGAAATTCAGCGCTTTATTCGAGATGATGGAACCGTTAAGGTAAGCCGCTCACTTAAGGAAACTGGCAACAAAGTGCGAAAAGCTAAAGATGAGTTATCGAAATCGCTTGGAAGAACACCTACTATTAATGAAATAGCTGAGAGAATAGAGGTAACGCCTGAAGAAGTAGTGATGGCGCAAGAAGCTGTACGAGCACCTTCCTCAATCCATGAAACCGTTTATGAGAATGATGGTGATCCAATTACTTTATTGGATCAAATTGCTGATAATACGGATACAGCGTGGTTTGATAAGCTTGCTCTAAAAGAAGCGCTGCAATACCTTGATACTAGAGAAAGACTAATTGTGTATTTAAGATATTATAAGGATCAAACACAATCGGAAGTAGCAGAACGTCTCGGAATATCACAGGTGCAGGTTTCAAGACTAGAGAAGAAAATATTAAAGCAAATTAAAGAACAGATGAGCAAATAGCTCGTCTGTTTTTTTGTTTGTAGAGATATCCACCATTCCAAGGGAATTAATGGAACATTAGTGCCTTTAGAATGAGAGTTAATTGGCAGAAACATACTATAAGCAATATGCCCCTCGAATAAGGAGGCAGAGGATAATGCAAAAAGAAGTAATCTATCTTAGGCTTAGACAGAAAAACAAAGTGTCCCCTTATGCAAAACTGGTCATTGGGAATATTGCTCAACTTATTGGTGATGAAGCGTTCTGCTCCAAAGTAGAGAAAATGCCAATTTATCAAATCACCAAAGAAGATAAAAACCTTATTGTTATTGATGTTATGAAAGTAATAGCCGTAATTCAACAAGGTATTCCAGAACTTGAGATTCAGGTGGTTGGTCCAACGCAAACCATTATAGAGGTGCAGTTCCCTAAGAAAAAATTAGCACCGATCTATTTTGTGCTTATCTGGTGCCTATTATTTATTGGTGCAGCACTAGCCATCATGAACTTCCATGAAGACGTAAGCATGAGGGAAGTTCACCAGCAGATCTACAAAATTGTGACAGGAATTGATAACCCTAAACCTCTTCTCCTGCAAGTCCCTTATTCTCTTGGGTTAGGAATTGGGATGATCCTATTTTTTAATCACTTATTCAAAAAGCGGTTTAATGAGGAACCAAGTCCATTAGAGGTAGAAATGTTTAATTACCAGCAGGACCTCGACCAGTATGTCATTGTTCATGAAAATGAAGAAAACGGACAAAAGAAACCATGAATGCACAATTTATTTTTGTAATGTTAGTAGGATTTGCAGAAGGAATTGCTGTTGGAGCGGGTTTTGTAGCATTTCTATCTGTTCTCGGTATTATTCCAAGACTAACGCAGCTATCCAAAACAGTGCACCTTATTCGCTATTATGAATGGGGAATCATCATTGGTGCAGTTGTCTCAAGTTGGCTTTCACTTCGGAACCCGGTACTTAGCTTACCGAAAATTACTGTCATTCCAATTGGGCTTGGAGCAGGTGTTTTTATTGGAATGCTTGCAGCTGCATTAACAGAGGTACTCAATGTATTACCGATTCTAACAAAGCGTATTGGATTTATTGACAAAATTCTAATCTTACTTATGGCCATTGTACTTGGGAAAGTGTTCGGTTCCCTATTTCATTGGACAATCTTTGTAGATGGAGGAGCAAAATAATGTCTAAATCACTTAATGATCAGGGGCAGTATAAGGACAACATCAAACCTTATCAACCGAAACCGCCTTACGTATTTAATTGTCTAAAGGCTTTTGTTGTTGGGGGACTCATTTGCATGTTGGGGCAAGGGATTCAGAATTTCTATATGAATGTATTTGACTTTTCAAAAGAAACAGCAGGAAACCCTACAGTCGCTACGTTAATTCTATTTGCAGCGCTTTTGACCGCTTTTGGATGGTATGACAAACTTGGTCAGTTTGCTGGTGCTGGATCGGCCGTTCCTGTTACTGGTTTTGCTAATTCCATAACTAGCGCTGCATTAGAACATAAAAGCGAAGGGATTGTGCTTGGAATTGCATCAAATATGTTCAAGCTAGCTGGTTCTGTAATCGTATTTGGAGTTGTTGCCGCTTATATTGTAGGAATGGTTAGAATGATTTTTAAAGCCTTGTTTTAAGGAGAGATCATAGATGAAGCTAGGTAATCAATCGTGGAAATTCTCAAACGTATATTTACAGTCTGTGGGGACTGCTGTGGGTCCTAAAGAAGCAGAAGGTCCTTTCGGAGATCAATTTGATGTTACGTATCAAAACCTTCACTGCGATGAGGATAATTGGGAGCTTGCTGAACGTAAATTGCTTGAAGATGCTGTTAACAACTGCTTGAAAAAGAAGGGAATGACACAGGATCAAGTAGATGTTTTTGTAGCAGGTGACTTATTAAATCAAATCGTAAGCGCGACTTATAATGCAAGAACAAATCAAATTCCATTTTTAGGGGTTTTCGGTGCTTGTTCCTCTTCAATGGAATCTCTAGCGGTCGCTTCCTCACTAGTTGAAGGGAAATTTGTTAATTATGCAATAGCAGGTGTAAGTAGTCATAATGCAACAGCTGAGCGCCAGTTCCGTTATCCGACTGAATACGGTGGACAGAAGCCCGGAACGGCCACTGCAACAGTAACTGGAGCTGGAGCAGCATTAATTGGTCGAGAGGTTTCGGATATTAGAATATCTGCAGCTACAATCGGTAAGGTTGTTGATTGGGGAATAAAAGATCCATTCGATATGGGTTCTGCCATGGCACCTGCAGCCGCAGATACTCTCGCAGCGCATTTTTCTGATTTAGCTGTGAAACCAACTGATTATGACCTGATCGTAACAGGGGATCTTTCATCTGTGGGTTCGCCTATACTGAGAGAATTGCTGCTAGAGAAAGGGTTTGATATAACAAATAATCATAATGATTGTGGGTTAATGATCTATCGACCGGATCAAAAGGAAGTGTTTGCTGGTGGAAGCGGCTGTGCTTGTTCTGCCGTTGTAACGTATGGGCATTTAATTGATTTATTAAGAAAGGGCATGTATAACAAAATACTTGTTACTGCAACGGGATGTCTCCACAGCCCGGTTATGATTCAACAAAAAGAGAGCATGCCTGCTATAGCGCATGCAGTTGTGTTTGAGCGAGTTGGAGGTGTTAGCTAATGGAATATTTTATAGCCTTTGCCGTTGGTGGAGCCATTTGTGTTGTTGGACAACTTCTTCTAGATATTTTTAAATTAACACCTGCACACGTTATGTCTACATTTGTTGTAATCGGTGCTGTACTTGATGGATTTGGAATTTATGATCGATTAATTGAGTTTGCTGGAGCAGGAGCAACCGTGCCAATCACAAGCTTTGGACATTCATTGCTACATGGAGCAATGCAACAAGGAGAGGAACATGGATTTATAGGCATTGCAATGGGGATTTTTAAACTAACTTCAGCAGGTATATCCTCAGCAATTGTTTTTGGATTTATCGTAGCAATATTATTTAAACCAAAGGGGTGAGATAAATGAATAAAAAGCGGCGGGTTGTATTCGTAACCGACGGTGATCTCTATGCACAAAAGGCAATAGAAAAGGTAGCTAATGATATTGGGGGTAGGTGCATTAGCCAGTCAGCAGGGAATCCTAGCCCGCTCGCTGGTTATGAAATTGTGTCTCTCATTCATCAAACACCTCATGATCCAGTTTTCGTCATGTTTGATGATAGTGGCTTCCCTGGTGAAGGATATGGAGAACTTGCCATGCAAGCTGTAGCAGAAGAAGAGGATATTGAAGTCCTTGGAGCGATAGCGGTTGCTTCAAGAACACACTTTTCTGAGTGGACAAGAGTGGACGTGTCAATTGACCGAACTGGAGAGCTCACTCATTATGGAGTGGATAAAAATGGCTTCGCTGATATGGAGGCTGGAAGAATAGATGGAGATACGGTATCCATTCTAGATCGGTTAAATATCCCTATTATTGTTGGAGTTGGAGATATAGGTAAAATGTCTGGGATTGATGATCCAGCAGTCGGTTCTCCAATTACGTTAAAAGCTGTTGAAATTCTGCTCGAAAGGAGCGGTTTTAATGACATCCAAGATCGATAACAAACAGAAAATATTTAAAAAAATTAAGGAAAATGAAGAGTTTCTATCGAAATCAATTGGGATAGGTAAAAGTTTTGACGTTGGGGTTCGTAAATTAAAGATTTTAAACAAAGAAATCCAATTTTATTATTGTACGGGTCTTTGTGATACCTCAATTATCGTTGAAATCATGCGTGAGTTGATGTTTATTGATGACCACCACAGACTAACTGTAAAACTCGAACAAGTCATTCATAATCATTTACCTCATCAGCAGGTTAGTGTGGTTGAAACGTTTGATGAAGTGGTCGATCAGGTACTATCAGGGTTAATTGCTGTTTTTATGGAAGGCGAAGAGCAAGCATTTATTATAGATGTTCGAAAGTACCCAGGTAGAACACCTCAAGAACCAGACACTGAGAAAGTTATCCGGGGATCAAGAGATGGTTATACTGAAAATATTATTGAAAATACCGCTTTAACGAGACGTAGAATTAGAGATGGAAGATTACGTAACGAAATCTTTCAGATAGGTGAGCGTTCTAAGACAGACGTTTGTATTACGTATATACAGGATGTAGCCAATCCGAATTTGATTGAAATAATAAAGAAGAAACTCGAAGAAATTAACATCGACGGTATACCAATGGCAGATAAAACAGTTGAAGAATTTCTTGTTCATCAGGCTGCCAATCCATTTCCATTAGTTAGGTACACTGAACGACCTGATGTAGCAGCTTCTCACTTATTAGAAGGACATGTTCTCATAATTGTAGATACTTCTCCAAGCGTAATCATAACACCAACAACCTTCTTTCATCATGTGCAACATGCAGAAGAATATCGTGAAGCGCCTCTTCCGGGTGCGTTTCTTCGGTGGGTTCGATTTGGGGGCATGCTTGCTGCACTCTTGTTGTTACCATTATGGTTATTAGTCGTCGACCAACCTGAGTTGCTTCCAAAGACGATTGATTTTATTGGTCCGAACGACAAATCAAATGTTCCTATTTTTCTTCAGATTATCCTTGCTGAGATCGGTATTGAAACCTTGAGGATGGCGGCTATTCATACACCTACTCCTTTATCAACTGCAATGGGGCTTATTGCTGCTGTATTAATAGGTCAGATTGCGATAGATGTTGGATTATTTGTACCTGAAGTCATTCTATATGTCTCAATCGCTGCGGTAGGATCTTTTGCAACTCCAAGTTACGAACTAGCTATCGCAAATAAACTGATAAGGTTAGTGCTGCTCTTTAGTGTCTACTTTTTCGGAGTTCCAGGATATATTGTAGGAGTAACGGCGGTTATTCTCTTTCTAGTTAGTTTGAGGCCTCTCAACACACCATACATGTGGCCGTTTATCCCATTTAATCCGAAAGCATTCATTCAAGTGCTTATACGTGTATCCGTCCCACTAACAAAGCTGCGCCCGAGTATTACAGAACCTCAAAACAAGAGCAAGCAACGGGACAAACCACTTGCTGAATCCTAAAATATGTGGTAATTTATTTCTTAATAGAATAGACCTCATTTAAAGTAATGGGGATAGAGGCGCAAAACGAATGAGTAAGGTATCTGAGCATATAATGGATTGCGAAGAAGATATCTGAAAGGTCAATTTGCCGAAGTGGGATAAAGGACCAACCTTTTCTTGCTGGGCTGCTGCTGAATAGGCTGCAGACTGTCACTGTTAGATGGATATCTTTCAGTGGTGAGCTAATCCAACTCGTGAGGATACGGAGAAAACAGCCAATGTATCTATAGTTGGCTGTTTTTCTTATTGTATGGAGGGTGCTCGCATAATTTATAAGCGAGAGGGGAGAACGATGTGAACCTATATGGAACATCAACGATTTCGGAAAATGGACATTTAACAATTGGAGGGGTAGATACCGTTCAATTGGCGAAGAAGTTTGGGACTGCATTGTATGTATATGATGTCTCAATGATTAGAGAGAAAGCGAGAGCGTTTCGAAGCGCTTTTGAAAGAGAAGAATTAAATTATCAGGTAGCATACGCAAGTAAGGCGTTCTCTTGTGTAGCAATGATCCAGCTAGCGGAAGAAGAAGGCTTAAGTCTTGATGTTGTTTCTGGAGGAGAGCTATATACTGCTCTTCAGGCTGGTTTTCCTGTCGATCGCATTCATTTTCATGGTAATAACAAAAGTGAAGCTGAAATTCGCATGGCGTTAGATGCCGAGATTGGCTGCTTTGTTGTTGATAATTTCTACGAGTTAACATTGCTTGAGCAGCTTGCAGAAGAAAAAGGTGTTCGAGCAAATGTATTGTTACGTATTACTCCGGGAATAGAAGCACATACACATGATTATATTTTGACAGGTCAAGAGGATTCGAAATTCGGATTTGACTTGCAAAGTGGTCAGGTAGAGAAAGCCATTCAATCTGCCAATGGAATGAATCAAGTTCATCTGTTAGGTCTTCATTGTCATATAGGGTCTCAAATCTTTGAAACGACTGGATTTGTAATGGCGATCGAAAAAATTTATAGTTATCTTTCAAAATGGTATGAATCTTTCGGATTTCAACCTGAAGTTCTTAACCTTGGTGGTGGATTTGGAATTCGATATACATCTGATGATGAGCCATTACCGGTAGAAAACTATATAAACGCAATGATCAAAACCGTTAAAAGTCAAATGACCGCGGGTATGAGAATGCCAGAAATTTGGATTGAACCAGGGCGCTCTCTTGTAGGAGAAGCTGGGATTACACTTTATACGGTTGGTTCACATAAACAGGTTCCTGAGCTTAGAAATTACTTAGCTGTCGATGGAGGTATGAGTGATAACCTCCGTCCAGCACTTTATCAGGCGAAATATGAAGCAACAATTGCCAATCGGATGTATGAACCAAGTGATCACCTTTATTCGGTTGCAGGAAAGTGTTGTGAATCAGGTGATATGCTCATTTGGGATTGTGAATTGCAGCGAGCCATAGCTGGAGATACGATGGCGGTTTTCTCAACAGGAGCATATGGGTATTCAATGGCAAACAATTATAATCGACTCCCTAGGCCGGCTGTCGTTTTTGTTGAAAATGGTGAAGTGAGTCTCGTCGTAAGAAGAGAATCATACGAAGATTTAATCCGTCATGATATGCCACTCAAACAAGCGATTATTTCAAAATAACATTTGATAAGTAGAAATGATATGGATGTTCTATAGTCTATGCTATAATGAAGGAGCTTTTAAGAAAATTGTTTATGCAGGAGGATATACGAATGAAAAAAGGTACAATTGCATTTGAAAACGGCGAAGTAATTCAAATTGAATTCTTCCCAGAAGAAGCACCTAACACAGTAGCTAACTTTGAAAAGCTTGCAAACGAAGGGTTCTATAATGGAGTGAACTTCCACCGCGTTATTCCTGGTTTTGTTGCGCAGGGTGGAGACCCAACAGGTTCTGGTATGGGCGGTCCTGGTTACACAATTGACTGTGAAACTGAAGGAAACCCTCATAAGCATAAAGCAGGTTCTCTTTCTATGGCACATGCTGGAAAGAATACTGGCGGTAGCCAATTCTTCCTTGTTCATGAACCACAGCCTCATCTTGACGGCGTGCATACTGTTTTCGGTCAAGTAACTGACGGAATGGATACAGTTCTTCGCATTAAGCAAGGTGACGTAATGAAAGAAGTTAAGGTGTGGGACGAAGAATAGTTCTTCCTTAAATTAAAACTAAAAACTTTCCTTCGGGGTCGGGTGAAAGTCCCAACCGGCGGTGATGACTGGCGTTAACGCTAGCTAAGTCCGTGACCCGGTTGCAGAAGCAAACGGTGGATCTGGTGAGAAACCAGAACCGACAGTATAGTCTGGATGGGAGAAGGAAAAAGTTACCATATTTCCTTTTGAATCATAGATTCAAAAGGCTTATTTGGCATATGCTTTTTACCTCCCTGACAATGGTTTGGGAGGCTTTTTTTGTGTCTTTCTCTTTACCATAAACGGGAGAGTAATATAGGAGACGATTGTTATGAAGCATTTGGATTATATGAGAACTGCAATCAGTATGGCTAGTGCGACTCTTGGTCAGACAAATCCTAATCCAGCCGTTGGCGCAATCATTGTTAATGAGGGTCGTATCGTTGGTATGGGAGCACATTTAAGAGCTGGGGAAGGCCATGCTGAAGTACATGCCCTAAGAATGGCTGGGAAGGAAGCCAGTGGTGGAACGGCTTACGTTACACTTGAACCATGTAGTCACCATGGGCGAACGCCTCCATGTGCAGATGCTCTCATTGAAGCGGGAATCAAAACTGTATATATTGCGAGTCAGGATCCAAATCCTCTTGTATCGGGAGGTGGTGTGGCGAAACTAAGGGATGCAGGCGTAACTGTTGAGATAGGTCTTGGAGAAGAAGAAGCATTGGGGCTTAATAAAATGTTTTTTCATTCCATAACCAATAAACGACCTTTTGTAACGCTGAAATCTGCTACTACACTTGATGGTAAAATAGCCACTAGAAATAGAGATAGTAAATGGATTACGGGAGAGGAAGCAAGAAAAGATGTCCATTCTCTTCGTCATCTTCACGACGCTATTCTCGTAGGTGTCGGTACAGTGATCTCTGACAATCCTTCGTTAACCACAAGATATGGAGAGGGGTTGTCACCAATTAGGGTTGTGCTTGATCATCACCTTAGAATTCCAACCGATTCAATGGTACTTACTGATGATTCTGTTGAAACGTGGATCGTGACAACGAAAGATGCAGTAAAGAAAAATGATCGTACCTTTCAGAAGCACGTTCACGTAATAGAAGTATCACAGAACTCAATTTTAATAGATGAAGTGCTCGACCTTCTAGGGAAGCGTAACATTACATCGCTATTCGTAGAAGGCGGCTCAGAAATTCACGGAAGTTTTCTTGAAGGATCCCACTTTCAGCAGGTTATTACATACTTTGCTCCTAAGTTAATCGGGGGGAGAGATGCACCAACTTCATTTGGAGCAGACGGGTTCTCAATGATGAGTGATGCAGTTAACCTAACGATTGAGAGTGTCGAACAAATTGGACAAGACATTAGAGTGATTGCAACACGAAAGGAGAATGCATAATGTTTACAGGGATCGTTGAAGAAATAGGTAGAGTAGAAAGTGTACAGCAAGCTGGCGAATCCATTGTTATGCAAATTGCTGCTTCTACCGTTTTAAAAGACGTGCATTTAGGAGATAGCATTTCCATTAATGGGGTATGTTTAACAGTAACGTCATTTACAGATTCTACTTTTACAGTAGACATTATGCCTGAAACGTTTAAATCGACTGCGCTCCGTCACCTTGGACCTAATTCTTCTATTAACCTAGAGAGGGCTATGGCAGCTAATGGTCGTTTTGGAGGCCATTTTGTATCTGGTCATGTGGATGGAGTAGGTGAAATCACTCGTGTGGAAAAGGTTGAAAACGCAGTTTATTACGACATTTCCATTTCGAGGGACCTTCTCATTTATTTTGTAGAAAAAGGATCGGTTTCAATTGATGGGACAAGTTTGACCGTCTTTGGGATAGGTGATCATTCTCTAACGATCTCACTTATTCCACATACAGTTGAAGAGACGGTTCTTGGTCGAAAACGCGTTGGGGATTTAGTAAATATCGAATGCGACATGCTCGGTAAATACATTATGAAGTACTTAGATCAAAGGAATGGATCTAAGTCAGAACCTGCTTCACTTGGTAGCCAATTCTATGAAGACCATGGATTTAAATAATGAGGTAACAGGAGGGTCAGACATGTTTCATACAATTGAAGAAGCCATTTATGATTTAATGCAGGGCAGAGTCGTTATCGTATGTGATGACGAGGATCGTGAGAACGAAGGAGATTTTGTTGCCCTTGCAGATAAAGTTACACCAGAGACAATTAATTTCATGATTACGAAGGGCCGAGGGCTTGTTTGTACTCCAATTACCGATGAACGGGCAAAAGCTCTAAAGTTAAGTCCTATGGTTGATCATAATACTGACTCACATGGAACTGCTTTTACAGTTAGCGTTGATCATACAAGTACGACAACGGGGATTTCAGCTGCAGAACGTGCGACGACGATTCAAGCACTTATTGATCCGAATGCAGGACCGGCTGATTTTAATCGTCCTGGTCATATCTTTCCACTCATAGCAAAAGATGGTGGCGTTCTTAGAAGAGCTGGTCATACGGAAGCAGCAGTGGATCTAGCGAGATTATCAGGTTCAGCTCCTGCAGGTGTTATCTGTGAGATTATGAAAGAAGATGGCGAGATGGCACGTGTACCCGATCTCGCTGAGATTGCGAAGGAATTTGATTTAAAAATGATTACGATTAAAGATTTGATTCAGTATCGTAATCGTAAAGATGTACTAGTAAAAAAGGAAGTTGAAATCGAGCTTCCAACAGAGTTTGGTTCTTTTCGTGCAGTTGGCTATTCGAATATTCTTGATCAAAAAGAACATATCGCTCTAATTAAAGGTGAAATATTGCACGATGAACCAACGCTTGTCCGTGTTCATTCCGAATGCTTAACAGGAGATGTTTTTGGTTCATATCGCTGTGACTGCGGACCTCAGCTTCATGCAGCGTTATCACAAATCGAAGAAGAAGGTCATGGCGTCTTGTTATATATGAGACAAGAAGGTAGGGGCATTGGACTTCTTAATAAAATGAAAGCATATAAACTTCAGGAGCAAGGGTTTGATACCGTTGAAGCAAATGAGAAGCTTGGCTTCAAGCCTGATTTAAGAGATTATGGAATTGGAGCCCAAATCCTACGAGATTTAGGAATTTCAAAAATGAACCTACTCACAAATAATCCAAGGAAAATAGCTGGATTAACGGGGTACGGACTTGAGGTATCTGCGCGTGTTCCTTTACAGATGCCATCGAAGAAAGAAAATGAACGTTATCTTAAAACAAAGCAAGGTAAGCTAGGACACATGCTTCATTTCTAAAGGGTAGAAATACTATTCGGTTGAAAAAACAAGGAGGTAATTTATTATGGGACAGTTATTTGAAGGAAATTTGGTTGGATCTGGTCTAAAAGTGGGTATTGTAGTAGGGAGATTTAATGAATTTATTACCAGTAAGCTTCTAGGAGGTGCTGAAGACGCATTAAAAAGGCACGGTTTATCTGAAGAAAACATTGATATTGCATGGGTGCCGGGAGCTTTTGAAATTCCATTTGCGGCAAAGAAAATGGTTGATACTGGACGTTATGATGCAGTTATTACGCTTGGCACTGTTATTCGTGGAGCGACACCTCACTTCGACTATGTGTGTGGGGAAGTTTCTAAAGGTGTAGCGAGCTTAACGATGGAGTCAGGTATCCCTGTTATTTTCGGAGTACTAACTACAAATACAATTGAGCAAGCTGTAGAGCGAGCTGGCACAAAAGCAGGTAATAAGGGCTGGGACGCTGCAACGGCTGCGATTGAAATGGCGAATTTATCAAAATCATTTGAAGGTTGATTATCAGCTGATTTTTGGCTATGATGAGTATGGTGTTCGATCAAAGGCAAGGGAGTTCTACTTTTGAAGCCAGGAAGAGATCAAGAAAAATGGTTGATTCGTATGTGTGTGATCATTGCGGTCATCATGCTCGCTGCGCTTGTCCGTAGATTAATTTGAACATTTTATTCGTTCCTTGAATAGTTATATAAACGGCGAGCCAAGAATTACATTAATGAGGGATAATCATGCTAATTCGTTATAAGAAAGCCCATGAGAAAATTGCTATGGGATTATTAAGCTTTATGCCAAATGAAAAAGACATTAAACGATTGCAACAGTCGATTAAAGACTATGAAGAAATGGATTCATGGCAGCTTTTTCTTTGGAAAGAGGAAGATATTATCGGTCTACTCGGTATTGAGTGGGTCAATGATAATGAAGTTGAGCTTAAGCATATTAGTGTTAACCCTTCTCATCGTCATCAAGGGATTGGGAAACATATGGTAGAAGCGCTTCGTGAAATGCTAAGCGAAGAAATTAATATTAAAGGTAATGAATATACAGGTACGTTCTTTGAACGTTGCCATTTAGAAGAAAACATTAACTAAATTCTCCTATTTGAAAAGGAACGGCTTAGCCGTTCCTTTTTTGTTGTCTTATTCGATATTGTTCCTTTCTTTCCTCAAGTACCTCAGTGCGATCGCGTCTAGTATGTCTATGAACGAGGTCATCATTAGATAAGTCACTAAAGCTCCCGTATATACAGCCCAATTCAGTACATCGCTCTCGGCATTTTTCTAGAAGGTCATTATTATTAATCGGAATCTCAAATCCGGCATATGGCGCTTTTGAGTTAATTAAATTTTGTTCATGGGATAGATCAAAAAGAAGCTGATCAACGTCAATGGAGAGCTTTTCGAGCTCGTTTCGTTCAGTAGTGATGATACGTATAGCATTAGAGATCATCCTGTCTGCCCCTATGAAATTACTTCTCCGATGATGGTAAAGCCCGACAGCAACTTGAATAAGACCTACCCAGTGAAGCTTTCTTTCCCCTCGAGGATTTTCTTTCCAATGCTCTTCAAGTATCTCGTGACACTCGAAATAATCTCTGAGCCCATGGAAATGCACCAAATAGTCAATATAAGCTTCTGAATACATGTCGTCCCCTCCATTTCTTTAAGTAGTGTAGCATACTCAAGTTCGTATGAGAAAGCGCATGGGTTTGAATGATAAGCAGCATAATAGGAATGGTTCTAATAAGAACCAATAAGAATCAAAGGAGTTGCTTCATATGGGCAAAGGAAGCGGAATGATGTCTGTACTGGCAACGATTAGTGCAGGTGCTGCAGTGTTCAGCTATCATCAAAATCACAAATCCAAACAAAAGAACTCTGGAAACGTGATTCAAAGTATCCTCTCCCAGCAAAAGCAATAACAAGACCGGGTCAAAGCCCGGTCTTTCCTTTTATCTAAAGGCTCTTTTCTAAAAGATTGTTGCTTTTGAAACAATTATTGAATAAAGAAACAACTTAGCTGATTGGAGCGGAAGGAGGCTCACCGCCCGCCCCGCGGAAAGCGAGCATCCTGGAGCGGAAATAATCGCAATAGCAACAATGTCTACGAAAAGAGCCTACCTAAAGTTGTTAACTTTCTAAAGAATTTCTATTGACCGTCGAAGGTTTCATCTATGATATAATCGTTTAATAGATGGACAAGGATAAAGGAAGATGAAGACATGATGCAATATAGTGTTAAGGTTGATGCATTTGAGGGTCCACTGGATCTATTGCTGCACCTTATTAATAAGTACGAAGTGGATATTTATGATATCCCTGTTTCGCAAATAACCGACCAATATTTAACATTCATACATACAATGAAAGAATTGCAACTGGATGTAGCTAGTGAGTATCTCGTTATGGCAGCAACCTTGTTAGCTATAAAAAGCAAGATGCTTCTACCTCAAAGGGAAGAAGAATTACTGGAAGATGACATGGAATTTGATGAAGATCCTCGAGATGAGTTAGTTCAGCGCCTTGTAGAATATAGAAAATTTAAAGAAGCAGCTAATGATTTGAAAGAGAAGGAGAGTAGTCGTAGCCTTCTTTACGCTCGTCCTCCAGCGGATATAAGTGAGTATAGCAGTGAAGATAGTCACACTTCGATCGGAGATGTCACTCTCTATGATATGCTTGCGGCTTTTCAAAAAATGTCTCGACGCGTGAAAGAGAAAAAACCAAAGCGTACTAGAATTCAAAGACAAGATATTTCGATTGAAGAACGCATGAAAGATATTCGGAAGCAGTTACTTGGAAAAGGCAGAAGGCGTTTCTTAGATCTTTTTGTAGAAGAAGATCGCGGTCATATGATCGTGACTTTTCTTGCTGTTTTGGAGTTAATGAAAACGAGAGATGTAGCGTGTGAGCAAGATGGGAATTTTGGAGAAATTATGATTTTTGAACGTGAAAGGAAGGTCTCGGAGTGACGAAAGAAGAAGTAAAGAGCATTATCGAAAGTCTTTTATTTGTGGTTGGTGATGAGGGAATTACGGTGAAAGATCTCGCCGAAACAATATCAATAGAAGAAGAGACGCTTTTAGATGCTCTAAATGACTTACAGCTAGAATATGATGATAGAGACCGTGGATTTAAAATTGTATTTATTGGTGGAGGCTATCAACTTACTACAAATGCCAAAAACGCTCCATTTATAGAGAAGTTAATTGATAAACCTGGGAATCATTCTTTATCACAAGCTGCATTGGAAACCCTAGCTATTATTGCCTATAAACAGCCAATTACAAGAGTAGAAATTGAAGAGATTCGCGGAGTTAAAACAGATAAACCGCTTCAAACGTTAATGAGTAAGTTGCTCATTAAAGAAGCTGGTAGAGCTGAAAAGGCTGGAAGAGCAATATTATATGGAACAACAAGAGAGTTCCTGTTTCATTTTGGATTAAGTACTATTAACGAACTGCCTCCTTTGCCTGATGGTAGTGAGGACGCAGAAGATGATGAAGCAGATCTGTTTTTTGAGAAATTTCAGGAACTTCCAGATCAAGAATAGTAACTGGTTGTTCATTAGGAGGGCTATACTTGCGTTTAATTAATATAGCTTACGAACATCTTGAGAAAGAACGTTCCAATTCCCCTGAAGATTCATTTGTTCGTTCCTCAGTAACATATGAGGAAGCTGGCATTCAGAAGACTTTCTATGTGCTCTATCCTGCTATTTTTGCAACACGTGCTAGCGAAGAGGGGGTCTGGACGGCTGATTCGCCTGTCGATGAAGTGGTTGCCCTCAATCTGTTAAAGACCTACACCGGGAGAAAACGACTTTATATAAGCGATGAGTCTGAGTATTTACTAGCATTAAAGGAAGCAGATCTGTCAAATCTTCTTGAAATTGCGCAACAAGTTAAAGTAAATGGTTCTTATCACGTATAAGTGATGCCTTTCTAGGCATCACTTTTTTTATGAGTTTTTCGATCCCTGCCATATCTTGCATAAAATTCGCTATCCATTCTCAAACTACTAAAAAAGAGTAGCTAAAGGGGATAAGCGGAATGATTTTATCGATCGGAAAACATCTTCTACCACATTGCCTTCATCAGTCAGATGCTGCAGCTTTTGCAAAAAAACAATTTGGTGACCACTTTCGTGATATTGATCGTCTACTTCCAGTTTTTCAAAGTGCTGAAATTGATACGAGGTATTTTGCCATGCCGTTAGATTGGTATAGCAGTGGACCAACTTTCGAAGAAAAGAATGAACGGTATATCTCATTGTCAGTTGAATATGCTGCAGAAGCAATAAAAGATTGTTTAAACAATTCTTTTTATCTAGACACAGAAATAGAGTGTAGTGAAGTGTCAGCAATTTATTATGTCTCAACTACGGGTATCTCAACTCCGAGTATTGAAGCGAGAATTATGAATGTTCTTCCTTTTTCACCACATACAAAGCGTATTCCGATCTGGGGTCTCGGTTGCGCTGGAGGAGCTTCAGGTCTTTCAAGGGCAAATGAGTATTGCACCGCTCATCCCGAAGAAGCTGTACTTGTTATCAATCTAGAATTATGTAGCTTAACGTTTCAGCATGGAGATTATTCCAAAAGCAATCTTATAGGTACAGCCCTTTTTGCAGATGGTGTATCATGTGTGCTCGTAACTGGAGAGAAATCTCCTTTGCTACAACATTCGAAAATGAAAAATGTACCAACTATCATTTCAGTTCAGTCTACCCTTATGAAAGATTCTGAGGACGTCATGGGCTGGGAAGTAAGTAATGAAGGTCTACACGTCGTTTTCTCAAAATCAATTCCATCAATTGTTTCGACTTGGCTCGAACCAAATGTTAAAGGGTTTCTTACTTCTCAGAATAAAGTACCAGACGAAATTGATTATTTTATTGCGCACCCGGGAGGTACAAAAGTTCTAACAGCATATGAAGAGGCTTTGGGATTGGATAAGTCAATGACTGCTATATCACGTGAGGTTTTGAGACATTACGGCAACATGAGCTCAGTTACTGTTATTTACGTTTTGGATCAATTTCTGAGAAGTGGGTGCGAAACAGGTGCCACAGGTTTAATGGCCGCTCTTGGTCCAGGTTTTTGTTCAGAGTTGTTACTCTTAGAGTGGAAAGAAGGAGCGTAATCAATGGCTGTTCTCTTTACTGTGATGTTTATTCTTCTGGTTGCGCAAAGAGTTGGAGAACTCATACTTGCTAGAAAAAATGAAAGATGGATGAAGGAACGCGGTGCAATAGAAAGTGGAGCCGATCATTACAAGTACATTGTCATGTTGCACACCGGGTTTCTACTAGCAGTTGCTTTAGAAACAGTTCTTCGTGGTTTCACTCTTTCCTTTATATGGACAACAATGCTTGGTTTATTTTTATTCGCACAAATGCTCAGAATTTGGACGATAAGGTCCTTGGGAAAGTTCTGGAACACGAAAATCATCGTATTGCCAAAAGCGAACGTTGTTTCTAAGGGGCCATATCGTTTTATAAGACATCCGAACTATGTGATTGTAGCGTTGGAAATTCTAACACTTCCCCTTATATTTTCTTCGTATTGGACAGCGATTGTGTTTACAGTTCTAAATGCTGGATTATTGTTGAAAGTGCGTATCCCAGCTGAAGAAAAAGCCTTAAACGAAGTAACAAATTATACAGATGTCTTCAGTGAACCAACTAAGAATTGATACTCATATCCAACGTCTCCTGTTCATAGACTTGTACAAATACGGAGCATAGGGGACGTGGATGGCATGATTAAATCGGTGCATACAAAAATTGGCGTCTTTATATTGATCGCAGCTCTGCTTTTTCTAATGATTCCTCAAAATGCTTCAGGCGAAGGTGTTGGCGTCTCTGCTAGAAGTGCCATTCTAATGGAACAAGAAACAGGCCGAGTGCTTTACGAAAAAGACGCTTATACACAAAGAAGAATCGCAAGCATAACAAAAATAATGACTGCAATAGTAGCGATTGAATCAGGGAAGTTAGATGATACAGTGGTTATCAGTGCCAGGGCTGCAGGAACGGAAGGATCATCACTGTACTTAAAAGAAGGGGAGAAAATAAAGCTCGAGAACCTCGTGTATGGACTAATGCTCAGATCTGGTAATGATGCAGCAGTGGCGATAGCAGAAGCTGTTGGTGGTAGTCTTGAAGGTTTTGTGAATTTAATGAATCAAAAGGTAGAAGAGATTGGCATGTCTAATACTGTTTTTGCAAATCCTCATGGACTTGATGATCATGAGAACCACTTTTCTACAGCATATGACATGGCTCTTCTTACGCAGTATGCTATGAATAATGAGATCTATCAGGCCATCTCAGGAACAAAGGTACATAAAGCTCCCAATGAGACAGAGAACTGGGATTATGTATGGCGGAACAAAAATAAGCTTCTAACTGGGTTATATGAGAATTCTACAGGTGGAAAGACAGGTTATACGAAGAGAGCAAAGCGTACGCTTGTTTCAACAGCAGAACGTGATGGAATGAAGCTCATTGCGGTAACTTTGGATGCTCCAAGTGATTGGAATGATCATATTGCAATGTTCAACTTTGGATATACAAATTATGAGCTTACTCTGCTGCAATCAAAAGGAGTGCTAAAGAACTTAAAGAAGGAGCCTTATAAAGGTAGAGTAAAACTAAACCGGGATCTCTTCTATCCATTAACGGAAGATGAACGGGAGAGCATTGAGTCAACAATCCAGCTTGCGAAACCTCCACAAAAAAGTGAATGGGATAAGCCAGATGCTTTCCATAATCCAGTCGGTTTATACAAAGTGACACTAAATAATGAGACGCTTATTAAAGCGCCACTTACTTATGAAACCGTCGAGAAAAAATCAGAAGGATTTTGGGGATTTTTTAGGAATCTCTTCTCTCTAGATTCTGGACGTGATCTCAATGGTTAATCTAATTTGGGTGGCTTTATTTCTTATCGGGATAATCTTTGCGTTCATAAATGGAACAATGGAAGAAGTAAATAAAGCTATTTTTAGTGGTGCTGAAGAAGCGATTGCTGTTTGTATTGGTCTTCTAAGTGTTCTTGTTTTCTGGCTAGGTTTAATGAGAATTGCCCAAAAAGCAGGGCTACTGGATGTGCTAGCACGTGGGTTCAAACCATTTGCAAGGAAACTCTTCCCTGAAGTGCCGCCAGACCACCCTGCAATGGGCTATATTCTATCTAACATGATGGCTAATATGTTTGGACTCGGGAATGCTGCAACACCAATGGGTATAAAAGCTATGGAGGAATTAAAGAAGCTGAACGATATGAAAGATCATGCTTCAAGGTCGATGATTACGCTATTAGCACTCAATACTTCTAGCTTAACGTTAATACCTACGAGTGTTATTGCCATTCGAATGAAGTATGGTTCTGTATCGCCTACTGAAATTGTCGGTACTACAATAGCAGCTACAGCATGTTCAACTATTGGTGCACTAATGATTGATCGCTTTTTCCATAGAAGAAATAAAGGGGGGATTTAATCGTGAACATTTCGATTTGGATTATCCCCTTATTAATTGGCTTTATCCTTGCTTATGGAACGTGGAAGAAAGTACCAACATATGAAGTGTTTGTAGAAGGTGGAAAAGAAGGTCTGTCAATCGCTATCTCAATCGTTCCGTATCTAGTAGGTATGATGGTGGCTATTTCTGTCTTTCGTGCTTCTGGAGCTATGGCTTTTCTGAGTGGCTTACTAAGAGCGCCACTAGACGCCTTAGGAGTTCCGACAGAAATTGTGCCTCTCGCACTCATACGTCCTATCTCAGGTACAGGCGCTTTGGCAATGACAACTGACATTATTAACACATATGGACCTGATTCATTCATAGGAAGGCTAGCATCAACGATGCAAGGTAGCACTGATACAACACTTTATATCCTTACCGTTTATTTTGGTGCTGTAGGTATTAAGAAAATGGGGAACGCTTTGAAGGTAGGCTTGTTATCAGATCTCGTTGGAATGATTGCAGCAATCGTGTTTGTCACGATTGTTTTTGGATGAAAGTCATCGCAAAATGGCGGTGGCTTTTTTGATTTTGATAGAGGGTTTGTAGGATTCAAGTTTGAGTATAATAAATGATAGAATGAATCTGTACTTGAGGTTTGACTACGACAAGAGTATGATGTTTTAGTGAGGTGAATATGATGGAACGTTTGCAAAAGGTAATTGCTCAAGCTGGAGTTACATCTAGAAGGAAAGCAGAAGGATTAATTGAAGAAGGAAGAGTTAAAGTTAACGGTAAAGTCGTTACTGAACTCGGGACGAAGGTTTCTGATCGTTGTAAAATCGAGGTAAACGGTATTCAGGTAGAACGCGAAGCGCCGGTTTACTTTTTGTTCTATAAACCGACAGGAGTTATCTCAGCGGTTGAAGACGATAAAGGAAGAAAAGCTGTAACCGATTATTTTCATGAAATTGAAGAGAGAGTTTTCCCTGTAGGAAGACTTGATTATGATACTTCAGGTATTCTTCTTCTAACAAATGATGGTGACTTCGCTAATAAGCTAATGCACCCAAGCTACCATGTAGATAAGGTATATGTTGCGAAAGTAAAGGGTCTTATGAACAAAGAAACGATTCAAAAGCTTGAGAGAGGCGTGCAACTTGAAGATGGCAAAACTTCTAAGGCACGTGCACGGATTTTGTCAGTGGATAAACAAAAAGAGAAATCGATTGTAGAACTGACGATTCACGAAGGTAAAAATCGACAGGTGCGAAGAATGTTTGAAGCACTTGGCTTCCCTGTGCAAAAGTTAAAAAGAGAACGCTATGGCGTTCTTGAGTTATCAGGCATGAATCCAGGAGATTATCGTGAGTTAAAACCTTACGAAGTTAAACAGCTCCGTAACCAAGCTGTCACACAAAAGTCAAAAAAGCGATAAGTTGACACGGTAACAGCACGTTATAGTGAGAGTAGTATTGCTTAGTTTGATTGGAGTTGGTTCGAATGAAAAAGAAAAACCGGCTGATCGTGCGGACTGCTATATTGGCAATTGTCTTTATAGCAGTCGGCTATACGTTCTATACAAACTTTTTCGCAAATGAAAGCGGAATCGTACAGGCCGGGGATCAGGCCCCTAACTTTATCTTAACTGATCTAGATGGAAATGAAGTAGAGCTTGAAGATTATAGAGGAAAAGGCGTCTTTCTAAACTTTTGGGCAACATACTGCGAGCCATGTAAGGATGAAATGCCAGCCATGGACAAGAAGTACAATGAGTATAAAGACAAAGGTGTTGAAATTCTAGCAGTTAATGTATCAGAACCTAGACTAACTGCAAAAAGTTTCGTAGATCGCTATAAATTAAGTTTTCCAGTACTTCTTGATAAAAGCAATGATGTAACAAATCACTACGGAGTTGGTCCAATTCCGGTTACATTCTTGATCGACAAGGATGGTCAAGTTATTAGAAAGACAGAAGCTAGCTTGTCTGAAGAAGTCATCGATGACTATATGAAGCAAATCCAACCGTAACGGGGTGTTCCAATGAGCAAAAAAAACATCACCTGTGAATGCGGACATGTTAACCCTTATGGAACTGAGATATGCGAAGTTTGTGGTAAGCCGCTGCAGGGAGATTTGAAATCTAATAAACTTCTTAACATGAGGTATGAGGGAAGCGCTCGTAGATCTCAAACTTATAGAACGACGATAGTTGATAAGATATGGAATTTCTTCTCTTCTGTTAAAGTAGGCATATGGATTATTGTCCTTCTTCTCGTTGCTTCTGCAATTGGGACGATATTCCCTCAAGAAATGTACATACCGCCACTGTCAGATCCGACAGTTTATTACGAGGAACAATACGGAATACTAGGACAACTTTACTATGATCTTGGATTTCATAATTTATACGGATCATGGTGGTATATGTTGCTAATTGCAGCTCTAGGTTTATCTTTAATAGTTGCTAGTCTTGATCGATTTGTTCCACTTTATCGTGCACTTAAAAAACAGCGTGTGATTCGTCATGAGAGCTTTATGAAGCGCCAGAAATATTTCGGTGTAACTGAGGTCGATGACAACAAAGTTGAGTTAACCAGTATTAAAGAAGCTTTGCAGAAGAAAAGATACAACGTAAAAGAAGAGGACGGCCATTTGTTCGCTGAGAAAAATCGATTCTCAAGATGGGGCCCTTATGTTAACCATATTGGACTAATACTATTTCTAATTGGTGGAATGCTTCGTTTCTTCCCTGGTATGTATGTTGATGAGGTACTCTGGTTACGAGAAGGAGAAACAGAACAGATTAAGGGAACAGAAGAAGCGTACTATTTAAAAAGCGATGGTTTCATTCTCGAAACATATGATAATAACGATGCAAAATTCAAAGATGCAATCGAAGCGTCAGGACAAGCAGCGGTTGTCAAAAACTATCAAACAGATTCCGTACTTTATAAACAAGTTGGCGAACGAATAGCAGGAACGGATCCAGAACTAAAAAAGATTAAAGAGCATCCGATTCAAGTAAATAAGCCACTTAAATTTGATGGATACGCAATCTATCAAGTTGATTACAAGTTAAACGAGCTTCAGAGCATGACGTTTACGATGGATAATAAGGAGACTGAGGAATCAGTAGGTGAACTAACAGTTAATCTTTATAATCCAGAAAAAGAATATGAGCTTAAAGATGGGTATCGAGTAGAGGTAATGGACTATTTTCCTGATTTTGAATTTAATGATAAAGGTGAACCTACAACCAAGTCCAAAGTTCCTAATAACCCAGCATTTATTCTTAATATGATTTCTCCTGAACATCCAGATGGTGAAGTCGCATTTGTTGCAATCAAGCAGAACTTAGAACCTCTTGGTGAGAATGAGTACAAAATGTCCTTCCAGAATGTTGATACGAAAAATGTATCGGGTCTTGTCGTTCGAAAAGACAATACACTTTGGATTCTTGCTATAGGTGGAGCGATCTTTATGATCGGTGTAATCCAAGGGATGTACTGGAATCATCGTCGTATTTGGGTGCGTAGAAAAGACAATGAGATTTGGCTTTCTAGTCATACAAATAAGAATTGGTATGGACTCAAACGAGAGCTTGAAAGTGTTACGAATCAAACAGGTCTGCAAATGCCAATCGATCAATCGGAACAAAAAAATAGATATTAGCACGAAGGGAGGCGCGATAAAATGGCTCAACTAAGTAGTAACTTGCTTTATATTGCTTTCTTCATTTATTTTGCGGCAAGCATTGTTTTCGCGATTTCGTTATTCGGTAAGAAATGGCGGAAATCTGATGAAGCTACACATTCAAAGAAGTGGGGAATGTGGGGTTTTACGTTATCTGCAGTTGGATTTCTCTTTCAACTGGGCTATTTTATTACAAGGTGGATCGCTGCAGGTCATGCACCTGTTAGTAACCTTTTTGAATTTACGACATTTTTTGGAATGGCAATGGTTTTTGCGTTCTTGATTATTTATTTGATCTACAAAAGTAATGTCATTGGCTTATTTGCAATGCCAGTTGCGATTATTGTCATTGCTTATGCTAGTGTGTTTCCATCTGAAATTCAGCCTTTGATCCCAGCGTTGCAAAGTAACTGGCTTAAAATCCATGTAACAACTGCAGCTCTTGGAGAAGGTATTCTAGCGATTAGCTTCGCAGCTGGACTCGTCTATCTTGTTCGTACAGTTAATCAAGAGAAAGCGAGCAAATCTACTTTTTGGCTAGAAGCAGTTATGTATACACTGATTAGTACAGTTGCATTTGTTATTCTTTCATTGGGATTTGAAGCTGCTGGTTACTCCTCAACTTATCAGTTTGTTGATCAGAATGAACAGCAAGTTACGGTAGAATATACGTTACCTGCCTTAACTGGACCAACAGATGGAACTTATGTTAGCGGAAATGAATTTGGGCCACTTGTAGAAGCACCAGCCTGGATGAAAGGCGAGAAAGCTGCTCACAAGCTTAACACATTAATCTGGTCTATTATTGGAGGTCTAGTGTTATATGGCTTGATTCGTCTCATTCTTCGCAAACGAATTGGTGCAGCTATTCAGCCAGCATTGAAAAACGTTAATGAAGAATTGGTCGACGAAATCCAGTATCGTGCAGTTGCAATTGGATTTCCTGTTTTCACGCTGGGCGCCCTCATTTTTGCAATGATTTGGGCACAAGCTGCCTGGACTCGCTTCTGGGGTTGGGATCCAAAAGAAGTATGGGCACTTGTTACATTTTTGTTCTATGCAGCATATCTTCACCTTCGTCTTTCGCGTGGGTGGCAAGGTGAGAAGTCGGCATGGCTTGCTGTTGTAGGATTTGTTATTATTATGTTAAATCTCGTGGTTGTTAACCTCGTGATTTCTGGACTACATTCGTACGCATAAGATTGAAAACCTCCACGGATTCGTGGAGGTTTTCTTATACTCTATAAGTGTATACGGTTTCCTCTGACTGGTCTAGAAAGCTTTATACGTGGTAGAATAGCAGATATGAGTTATTGTAGGAGGGAATCTTCTTGGAAAAAGATGCAAGAATTTTAGTTGTAGATGATGAAGAGCGTATTAGGAAGTTATTGCGCATGTATCTTGAAAGAGAAAACTATGAGATTGAAGAAGCAGAAAATGGAGAAGAAGCACTGGAAATAGCAACAGAAGATGATTTTGATCTTATCTTATTAGACTTAATGCTTCCTGGTATGGATGGCATCGAAGTTTGTCAGCAAATGAGAGAGCAAAAAGCGACGCCAGTTATTATGTTGACCGCTAAAGGGGAAGAAGCCAATCGTGTTCAAGGCTTTGAAGTGGGCGCGGATGATTATATTACAAAACCATTTAGTCCGAGAGAAGTCGTTCTTCGAGTGAAGGCGCTTCTTAGAAGATCATCGACAACCAAATTTCTTCAAACAGAAACAACAACAAAGAATGTCATTGTATTTCCTTATTTAACGATTGATCACGATGCACACCGCGTTCTCGCAGAAGATCAAATTATTAATTTAACTCCAAAGGAATATGAGCTTCTGTATTATCTCGCGAAAGCACCTGATAAAGTATTTTCTCGTGAAGAACTGCTTAAAGATGTTTGGAACTATGAGTTTTTTGGGGATCTTCGTACCGTAGACACTCATGTTAAACGTCTAAGAGAAAAATTAAATAAAGTGTCACCAAATGCAGCCGCTATGATCTCGACTGTATGGGGAGTTGGGTATAAGTTCGAGGCAGTAAAAGAATAATGATCTGGAGAAGTGTAGTTGGTAAGCTCTGGCTTACAATTATTTTACTGGTCGCATTTGTACTTTCAATTTTAACGATCTTGTTGCTTCAGTTCTTTGAAGACTTTCATGTTGAGAAAGAAGCAGAACAAATGGAGCGGCTCGCGAACAAAGTGGCTTCCGTCATTGAACGATACGATGATCGCGATCAAGCGCTTGATACTGCATGGGAAATCACTGACTTTTATCCTACTAGAGTAATGATTATTAAGGACGAAGAAGTGAATGAAGGTCGGTGGTACTCTCCTAATGCGCACGGTCTCCCAAGAATCTCATTAGATGTTATT
The DNA here is from genome assembly GCF_001039475.1 of Guptibacillus hwajinpoensis. Taxonomy (GTDB): domain Bacteria; phylum Bacillota; class Bacilli; order Bacillales; family Guptibacillaceae; genus Guptibacillus; species Guptibacillus hwajinpoensis. Next base: position 361,190 of record NZ_LELK01000001.1, read on the forward strand.
AAAGGTGATTCTGTTTTAAATAAGGTATTCACAGATGGTGAAACGGTTGTGAAACAAGGGAATTTTGAGACAGCAACGGAAGCGGCATTTTCAAATGAACTTTTAGTGGTTGGTGTACCTATGCAAATTGATGGAGAAGATCATGGTGCGGTGTTTCTTTATCAATCTCTTGATGTAATTGCAAAAACAACGGGGCAGGCACGTAATTTAATCTACATAGCTGCAGGAATTGCGATTGTATTAACGACCATCTTTGCTTTTTTCTTATCAACTCGTATTACAGCACCTCTTCTAAAGATGAGGGAAGCTGCTACTCAAGTGGCTAAAGGAAAATTTGATACAAAAGTGCCAATGGTAACTCACGATGAAATAGGGGAGTTATCCATAGCTTTTAATCGCATGGGCCGCCAATTGAACAACTATGTAACAGCGCTGAATCAAGAGAAAGAACAGCTTTCTAGTATTTTAAGCAGTATGGCCGATGGTGTAATCACGTTTGATAAAACTGGCGCTATACTTAGCACTAATCCACCTGCAGAACGTTTTCTAAAAGCATGGTATTACGAGCAAGGAATGGATGAACAGCCGGGTACGGATATACCTGAAGACATAAATGAATTGTTTAGACTTGTTGTCATGCTTGAGCGTGAACAGCTTACAGAAGTCGAATTGCAAGGTCGAAGCTGGGTTGTGGTGATGACACCACTTTATAATCAATCGAGTATTCGTGGAGCTGTTGCAGTATTTCGTGACATGACAGAGGAAAGGCGCTTAGATAAGCTGAGGAAGGATTTCATAGCGAATGTATCCCATGAGCTAAGAACTCCGATTGCTATGCTTCAAGGGTATAGTGAGGCGATTGTAGATGATATTGCAAGTAGCGATGAGGAAAAGAAAGAAGTTGCTCAGATTATTTATGACGAATCATTACGAATGGGTAGACTTGTAAACGAATTGCTTGATCTTGCCAGAATGGAAGCAGGGCACAACGAGTTGCACTATAGTAACGTTCACCTTCAAGATTTCGGTCAAAGAATCGTAAGGAAATTCTCTGGTCTTGCTCGTGATCGAGAAGTCGAACTGAAGTTTCATCTATCGAATTCTGATCGCATGTTAATGATAGATCCGGATCGTATCGAACAAGTTCTTACAAATTTATTAGATAATGCAGTAAGACATACGCCAAATGACGGTGAAGTAAGCTTGCTTATTACTTCACTTGAAAAAGGCGTTCAGTTCAATGTGAAAGATACTGGGTCTGGAATTCCAGAAGATGATCTACCATTTGTATTTGAACGGTTCTATAAGGCTGATAAAGCTAGGACTAGGGGGAGATCTGGTACTGGTCTTGGTCTCGCGATTGCAAGAAATATTGTGGAATCACATCGAGGGCAGATATCAGTCCATAGCAAGAATGGTGAAGGCACAGTATTTTCTTTCTTTATCCCTGATCAGCCTGACAAGTGACAGGCATCACCCGCTATTTGTTGAAGGTTGTCGAACGAATTAGTTAGCTCCTGAGTGTAACTCAGGAGCTTTTTCATTTTTCTTTGTTAACCAATCGGGATGGATGATCGAGTTGGAATCAACCAAATAAAGAGTCAGAAGTGGTATGCTAAAATTCGAGTTTTGCGATACAATGGTAGAGGAAACTGTCAAACTAGTTCGATAAAGGAGCTGACATTTTGTATACTGATTATCATAATCATCTTGAGAAAGGGACACTCACACTAGATTATTTATCACAGTTTGTTGAGGAAGCTAAACGGAAAAATGTTAACCACTTTGGTATCTCTGAACATGCCTATCATTTCTATGAGACAGAGAATATTTTAAGTAATCCATGGGTGAACCAGCGGAGATGGTATAATATGGGTGAATATGTTGATCTCTTTAAACAAGCGGAGAAACATGGCATGGACGTTAAAATGTCAATTGAAATGGATTATACACCAGGTAAACACGCTGAAATGAGAGACTTTATATCCAATTACAAGTTCGATTACGTTATTGGTTCAATCCATTGGGTAGAAGACTTTGGCATTGATTTAGCTGAATATCGTCATTTGTGGGACGAGAGGGATACTCTAACGGTTTATCGAAAGTATTTTGATCAAGTTGTTACACTTGCCGAATCAAATTTATTCGACATCGTTGGGCACCTGGATCTTGTCAAAATTTTTAAGTATAAGCCTGACAATCGAGATTTTCTTCTAGAACAGTATGATCGCGCAACAAATGCTTTGTCTAATTCAAAGACATGTGTAGAAATAAGTACAGCAGGGTTGCGGAAACCAGTAGGTGAGTTATATCCTGACCCAGATCTTCTTAAAATGTGTTATGAAAAAGACATTCCCATTGTTCTCTCTTCAGACGCTCATGTTCCGCGAGATGTTGGAGCAGATTATGACAAAGCAGTGGATCTTGCGAAATCTGTTGGTTACTCTAAATTAATGACTTTTGAACAAGGGGAGCGTAAATCGATTCCTCTATAGAAAAAAGAACAAGAGATTCTCGCTCTTGTTCTTTTTCATTGCTACACTCCGCCAATTTGTTCAACTTTTACAATATCCTGAACAGATTCAAGCGTTTCTTCGATATTTTTAGGAAGTTCACTATCAAATGAAAGCATCATAATAGCTTCCCCACCAGCTGTTTTTCTTCCAACTTGCATCGTAGCGATATTAATTTCGTGTTCACCTAATACCTTCCCCACATTCCCAATAACCCCTGGTCTGTCATTATGCTGAATATAAAGTAGGTGTCCCTGAGGATGGAAGTCAATATCAAATCCATTTAACTGTGTAATCCGATCACCGTATTCTTTAATATAAGTCCCTTGTAATGAAAAAGTTTCTTTATCACCTTGAACGGTTACTGAAATGAGGTTTGAATACCCGTGAGTTTCAGAGCTATGCTTTTCTCCATACGTTATACCGCGCTCTCTTGCAATGGAAGGAGCATTTACTTCATTAACTGTCGTATCCAATCTTGACTTAAGAAAAGAAGCCATAAGGTTCCTTGTCAAAATAGCTGTATCGAGTTCTGTCAATTTACCAGCGTAGCTTACTTCGACGAGGTTGACTGCTGACTTCATACATTGTGAAAGAATACTTCCCATTTTACGAGTGAGTTCATAATAAGGTTTGATCTTCTCGTACTCTTCCTTCGAAAATCCTGGAAGATTAATAGCATTTCTAATCGGTTTATCTTGTAGGAAGTATAAAACTTCGTCAGCCACTTGAGCAGCAACATTAAGCTGGGCCTCTTTTGTAGAAGCGCCGAGGTGAGGCGTGACGATCACTTGATCGTAGCCAAGAAGTGGGTGGTTATGTTCAGGTGGCTCTGATTCAAATACATCAAGTGCTACACCACCAATATGACCAGAGTCGAGGTAAGGGATTAATGCTTTTTCATCAATAATCCCACCGCGAGCACAGTTAATGAGAAAGACGCCTTTTTTTGTTCTAGCAATCGTTTCTTCATTCAACAAGCCTCGTGTTTTGTCTGTGAGAGGTGTGTGAACGGTGATGATATCAGCAACATCAAGCAAATGATCAAATTCAACGGATTCTACATCGAGCTTTTGAGCTCGATCATTTGTCAAAAATGGATCAAAAACAGCTACATTCATTCCAAACGCTCTTGCTCTTCGTGATAGCTCAGTTCCGATTCTTCCCATACCAACGATTCCGAGTGTTTTACCGTAAAGCTCTGTACCCACATAGTCTTTTCGCATCCACTTTCCGCTCTTTAACGAAGAAGTTCCCTGTGGGATGTTCCGCACTAGTGACGCTATCATTGCGAAAGTATGTTCAGTTGTAGAAATTGTGTTACCGTCAGGTGCGTTAACAACGATTACACCACGTTTAGTTGCAGCATCAAGGTCAATGTTATCAACACCGACTCCTGCTCTAGCTACAATTTTTAAATTTGGCATTTGATTTAGAACTTCGGCTGTAACTTTGGTCGCACTTCTAACTAGTAGTGCCTCATATTGATTTAGTCGATCGCTAAATTCGTTCAGTGAACCAATATCGCATTGAATTGTACTTTCATTCAGTAAGGGTTGCAATCCATCTTCTTTAATACCATCTGTAACAAGAACGTAAGCCAATTACTCCACTCCCTTTTTTTCTATCTCTTCTAATTTTTTTGAAAACTTAATACTATACTTTTTATCATGAAAGCACTAAAGTGTCAATTTCAATTAGAATTTAAATGGGACGATTTTTTTAATAGAAAAAGGCTCTTCTCGTATTCATTGTTGCTAGATGAGTGGATTCATTTCCGCTTCAGGATGCTCGCTTTCCGCGGGGTGGGCGGTGAGCCTCCTCGTCGCTTACGCTCCTGTGGGGTCTCACCTGTCCCACTAGTCCCGCAGGAGTCGAGCATCCTTCCGCTCCAATTAGCGAAGTGTGGTTTTTTATATAATTTTTTTTTCAGAGCAACAATCTTTTAGAAAGGAGCCTTTTGAAAAGAGCCTAGAAAAAAACCCCCGGCTAGGTTAACCGGGGATTAAAGGATTACTATTCGAATTTTAGTGCGTCACCGTCGAAAGACTCGTCAGCAATTTTGATTGAGTCAGTAGGGCAACCTTCAAATGCATCCATCATATCTTCATGAAGTACTTCAGGAATTTCGACGATACCTTCGTTATCGTCGAGGGTTACAAACGCGATACCTTCATCGTCATAGTCATAAATGTCTGGTGCAGCAGCGCCACAAGCGCCACAAGCAATACATGTGTCTTTATCTACAATAGTATACTTAGCCATGATTTAACCTCCTATTCAATACTTCTATATGCCTTTCATCATTCTTTTATACGTAAATGAAAGTTTTTAATAACTTCATTGTAAAGGTGATTTCTTGACTTTTCAATAGTCAAATACTTTTCTTACTGCCTAATAGGTAGTTACCCGATTTTAATTTAAGTAAACACACCATAAAATTTGATACAATAAGAACAGAGTAAGTGACAGGGTGGTCTGATCATGGAATATTTAAATGGTGTGGTATTATTTGTACTTAATCGTTATAAAGGGGAACGCTCAATATCAGCGGTGTATCACCTACTAAGAGGGAAGAAATCTTCACAAACAATTCAAGATGCCAGACTTTTCGACGTATCGTTTTTGTTTGGAATGCTAAAGCACTTGAACAGAAATCAACTTCAAGACGTAACTGTGAATTTAGTAAATGAAGGATCACTTTTCCAAACAGATCAAGATCGGTATGTGATAACACAAGATGGTAATAGTGCTCTTCAAACATTTGTAAGTACGCATCCATTTCCAATGCATTTGAACGGTTGGAAGTATCATCATTTAGCCGATCAATTCTGGCAGCGCCTTAGTTTATACGTTCAGAGTCTTTCTTATTCTGTTCATAACAATATGAATTTCTATCCCGTCATGAAAGATGAGCTGATTCAAGGTTGGGTTAGAAATCATTTCCCTACTCGTTCAGAGGATCGAGTAAAGATCGCTGCAGAGCTTTATCAAGAAGTGACACATGTCCTTGAAAAACAACCAAATTACCTTGCCACTTTTTTCGTTCATCGTCTTAGTGGAGTTGGAAGGACAGGACTTACTTTACAACAAACTGCTACCGAGTTTAGGATTACTCTTGAAGAAGCTACAATTAAATTTTACGGTGTTATACATGCTTGTCTAACCTTCATTCAAACTAGTTCTGATTATCCGTTGCTAGCATCTTTAGCAGCAGATGAGCATGCTGAAATGCCATTAACGTCATCTACAAGGCAAACATACGAATTGTTAATGAAAGGTTTAACAATGGACCAGATCGTTAACAAGCGACAATTAAAGAAAAGCACGATTGAAGATCATTTAGTAGAAATAGCAATCAATGTACCGGACTTTTCAATTGATCCTTTTGTTACTAGACAAGCACAGCAATCAATTAAGACAGCTAGTCAAGAAACAAAGAGCCAAAGACTGAAAACGGTCAAGGAACATTTAAATCATAAATATCCTTATTTTGAAATTAGATTAACACTATGCAAAGAAGGGGTTCAATGAATCTAGTCAGCATTTTATATAAACACTTTGGTTATCAAAAATTTAGATTAGGTCAGGAAGAAATTATTAAAGATGTGCTGGAGGGTAAAGATGTATTTGCTATGCTACCAACAGGTGCAGGAAAGTCGCTTTGCTATCAAGTGCCAGCTTACGCAGGAGCGTCTCCAGTATTAATTGTTTCCCCACTTGTATCTTTAATGGAAGATCAGGTTCAACAATTGAAAACGCACGGAGAGAAACGGGTCGTTGCTTTAAATAGCTTCCTGGATTTTAATAAGAGAAAGACGATTCTAAGACAATTATCTAGCTATTCTTTCATTTATGCATCACCAGAAATTCTTCAAAATAGAAATGTTCAACGTGCCCTGAGTCAAATCGGCATTCGCTTAATGGTTGTAGATGAAGCTCATTGCGTTTCTCAATGGGGTCATGACTTTAGAACAGATTACTTGAAGCTTGGATTACTTAGAGAACAGTTAGGTTTTCCTCCTTTACTAGCATTAACAGCCACAGCAACTCAAGAAGTTCGTCAAGATATTGTTAAGCAACTACAAATGGTTGACCCAATATTTCATGTTCATACTGTCGATCGACCAAACATTGCAATTAAGTTAGAAAAACACCGTTCACTAGTCGAAAAAGTTAAAGCGTTACATCAATACGCTGGACAGCTTAAAGGACCAGGCATTATTTATTTTTCTAGCAGGAATTGGGCTGACAAAATAGCACGTGAGTTAGAAGAAGCGGGAATAGGAAGCGTAGCTTCGTATCATGCAGGACTTAATCAAGAAGATCGCTTGCTTATACAGCAGCAGTTCTTAAGTGATGAACTCTCGATTGTATGCTCAACTAATGCATTTGGAATGGGGATAAATAAAAGTAATATACGTTATGTAATCCATTTTCATCCTCCTTCTACGATCGAAAGTTATCTGCAGGAAATAGGTCGGGCAGGAAGAGATCAGGAGAAAGCTATTGCAATTCATCTTTATACAGAAGAAGATGAATTTCTGCCTTTATCTTTTATAGACAGTGAGCTTCCAGATCGGACTCAAGTTGCGGATGTGATAAGTCACCTTTCTAACCGTATTGGAGAACGAATAAATGCAAAGCAGTATGAGAGTCAGGAGATGCCAGTTGGTTTACCTGAAACGGCCTGGCGGCTTATCGTCCATAAGTTAGAAGTTCACGGAATCTTAAAGAATGATATTATACAGCCTTTTCAATTCAATAATGCTGTTGAGGTGATTACTTCAGAAGCCGAAGATCGAAGAAAAGAAAAGCTAGTGAAGTGGAAGAGGTTTAAAAGCTGGCTAGAAGACAATCAGTGTAGAAGAAATGGACTGCTTTCTATATTTCGCGAAACACCAGTTAGCGTAGAAGATTGTTGCGATTATTGTGGTTTTTCGTTAGAAAACTATTCTAAAGATGTAAACAAGATGGATCAACATAGGATTCAAATAAGCAATTGGAAGCAAGAGCTGGAAAGGTTACTTGTAGTAAAAAAGGAGGATCGTGGTGAGAAACCGACAGGCTGAAGTTGTAAAAAACCTTTCGGATCGAGAATTGCTCATCAATGTTTATTTAACACAGGGGATCCTTCTTATCCTGTCTGTTGTGATTGGTGTCATTCTATTTTCTGAAGTATGGTTTATAGATGAAATTGTAGAATTTAATTTGGGTAATATGATATTTCTAGGAGGTGGGTTGGCATTATTTGTTGTTCTAATTGATCAACTCCTAATGGTTGTATTGCCTGAAGATAAACTAGATGATGGGGGAATTAACGAGAGGATCTTCTCAAATCTCTCAATACCGCATATATTGTTCCTATCTTTTGTCATTTCATTTAGTGAAGAGCTACTGTTTCGTGGCGTAATCCAAACTCATTTAGGTCTATTCATAGCGAGTGGTTTATTTGCTATTATTCATGTTAGGTATCTAGCTAAGCCAGTGTTATTTACAGTAGTCATCGGGATTAGCTTTATGCTAGGAATATTATTTGAGTTCACCGATAATGTACTCGTTACGATTACAGCCCATTTTCTAATTGATTCAACAATGGGAATCCTCATCAAACAAAAAGCGCATTCTTGATCACATCATGAAAGGTGAGTTATATGAAGAACGAAAGTCCATTACCATCGAGGAAAGATTATCATCGCAATAAAGAAAACAAAAAAAAGAGAGCTAGTAGTAGCAAAAAGGAAACCGAGTTACCTTCGCTTACCCTAATACGTGTTCTAGCTCTGCTTTTTATTGGAATGGTTTCAATATTCCTTCTCTATTCGTACTTCGCTTAAAATTTATCTAGATCAGGTATTTCCCCAGTATTATCTGATGACAGAGAAGCATAGACTAGTCTCAGTAAAGGGGGGAGCGAAGTGGATGTATTCAAACAGTGGAATCTTCCGCAGCCTCAATCTAACGTAACAATCGTATTGCTGCAAGAATTAGTGGAAAGGAAAAATGATGAAAAACACTTTAAAGCGAAGTCTCTTTTCTATGGATATGTTCTAACGTTTTTGATTCTAATCATTGGAGCGATCTTTTTGTACGAGCTTGAGAGGAGTACGGCGCTTTTTGTACGGTCGGTTTCTCCTACAACTACGCCGTTTCTCTCCGTAACAATTTTAATGAGTATCGCAGCATTTTATCAGTTAAGGAAGTTTAACAAAAAGTGCAAGAAAGCAGAGGATGAATTTGAATCTCTTAGATTAGAGGTATTGGATCGAAGCGACGAACTTTTCGAAGGTCAGATTCAATGGGAGAATAGGGATGATGTTTTTAAATACATGAAAGAAACACACGACGTTAATCTATATTATAAATAGTTGTTAACGTTGCTCAGGACACCCGAAAAACAGATATTGTTCGATTTGAAAACAATTTCCGTTAATTGATAGTTCATCCTCTACAAACATTTCAATTTTGCCAAAAGCTACAGTATCTTTAAGTTTAGGACAGAATACTTCAACGGGCATGCCAAGACGGCGATTAAAATCTAAATCTTCATTTCCCAACAATGATTTTGTTTTCAGTTTATTAATCATTGATCCATCATCTCCGTTTTTTTGGTATCCGTTCCATTCGGTGTGGTTATACTTATATATTACAGTAAATAGACTGAATCTTCAAGAAATTTAAAAGCCCAATTTACGGAAATTCAAGCCTGATTTTTAGTTAATTTTGTTTTTGGAAGGATATTATTCTTGAATTGTGGTATTAATTAAGTGTAGTGATTTTAAAAAGAGGTGATAGTTGTGTATGTACGTAGTGCGATGAAAACTATTCGAGAAACGATTTATGTGAATGATGACACAAAGTTAAGTGAAACCTTAGAGTTGCTGAAAGAGCGTGAGGTTGATGGTGTACCGGTTATTAAAGGAAATAAATATGTAGGAATCGTGACCTTTAATCGTATTTATAAAGCATATTTCAAAAGTGATATTACAGATAAAGAAAAGTTTTTAAATGAAACAAGTGCTGGAGAAATTGCTTACCAAAAAGATGTTACTGTGGATCAAGAAGCAGTATTTGAAACAACACTTTTGCTAGCGAAAAATGCTCCGCTCATTGCAGTTGTTGATGAGAAGCAGGATTTTATTGGAATCATTACAAGATCTGATATTCTAGACCAGTTTCAAAGCGTTTTTGGCATGCGAAAGCCAGGTATTCGAATTGCTTTTGCTTCTTCAGAGACAGAAGGAAGAATCGCAAGGCTTGCTAAAATCGCCAAAAACTTTCATGAGAATATTATTTCGCTTTCTACCTTTGATGAATCAAACCAGAATGTGAGAAGAATAGTCATGAAAATAGAGAAAAAGGAGAACCTTGATCAATTTATTGCTAAGCTAGAACAGAATGGTTTTAAAGTATTAGATATTAAAGAAGTTTAATTGCTTATTACCCATAAAACCTCCTACTCTTACATACGTTAGAGTGGGAGGTTTTGCTGATGATTCGTCTATTTAGGTTACTTGGAGTCTTTTGCTTTCTATATCTTGCAGAAAGTAACTTAAGTTTAAATAGCATAACGTTTACAGACATGATGTTAAACAGTGGACAATACGGATTAGGAGCTGTTTGTTTCTTGGTAGGTTTTCTGTTAGTTGCAAGAATTATCAGGGAACACGTTGAAGGTATTGTATCGTGGTCTTTTCAAAATAATGTTCATCTTAGAATTTTCATAATTGAGGTTACTTTACTAACTGGAGTATACTGGATATTGTTCCAAACTAATAAATGGTTATCTCTTGCGTCTCTCGTAATGGCAATTATATATGGAGGCCTATCTGCTGACATAAGTGCTGCGAAAGCGATGAAAAGATTCAGAAGGAGCAATGAAACATGATTTATATTATCGGATTGGTTGTAGCTGGTCTTTTGTTATTAAGCTACATGTGGGTTGAAGCACACCTCAACAGAATTGTTACACAAGAACTTGAAATAAAGGATTTGCCGGAGAGTTTTGAGTCCTATCGAATCTTTTTTATATCAGATTTGCATAACAGATTAATCTCTAACAAAATTCTAAGTAAGGTTAAAAATAACGTAGATGTGGTGGTAATAGGTGGAGACGTGATGGAGAAGGGAGTTTCATTTGAGAAAGTAAATGAAAATCTGAAGCAGTTAAGTAACCTTGCGCCATGCTATTTTGTTTGGGGCAATAATGATTATGAAGAGAATCCGAAAAAACTTGAAAAAATACTACAAGGTCATCACATAACTATTCTGAAAAACGGCGCTGTTAAAATTACAAAAGCCAATGAATCAATTAATTTACTAGGAATTGATGACTTATCTACAGAGAATGCTTCACTTGAGCAAGCCTTAGATTCAGCACGAGAACAAACTAAAATACTTATTAGTCATAATCCTGATATTCAATACGATCTTCCAGTGAGTAACGAGATTCAACTAATTCTTTCAGGCCACACTCATGGAGGTCAAATTCGTTTGTTCGGTTGGGGTCTACGAGAAAAAGGTGGCACAAAGGAAGTAAATGGAACGAAAGTAGTAATTAGTAACGGTTATGGTACAACAACGCTACCGTTAAGGCTAATGGCACCTGCTGAATCACATATTTTTATATTAAAAAGGAAATAAATACAATTGTTTTCACTAACTGCTTATACAAAGTTTACACAAACGTCATTCACCCTTTATACTAGGTGTGATAAAGGCAATACTAGAGGGGAAGATGACTATGTCTGAAGGTAAATATAATATTAAAGCGGTCTCGAAAAAACTAGGTATTCAACCGGGGACCTTAAGGGCATGGGAAAGGCGTTACAATATTATTTCTCCTATTCGTAATGAAGCCGGTCATCGTCTCTATTCAGAAGAACATATGTCTATCTTGAAGTGGCTTGTTCAAAAAACGGAACAGGGGTTTACGATAAGTCAGGCTGTTGAGTTGCTTGAAAGTGGCGAGGCATCGGCTGATTCACGAAGTATAGATATGAGTATGGGGCAAGATCGAGCAAATATGCTCGCTGACGAAATTCTTGAAGCACTTCTAGCTTTCGATGAAAATAAAGCACAGGATTTGTTAAACCAGGCTTTCTCCATCTTTAGCATCGATAAAGTAGTTCACGATATTCTTGCCAAGCTTCTCGTTAGAGTGGGGGATTTATGGGAAGAAGAAAAGATTACGATTGCTCATGAGCATTTTACTAGTGCGTTTTTACGCTCAAGAATAGGAATGATTTTTCATACGCTTCCTGTAGACGGTTATCTCCCAAAAGTTATGACGGTTTGTTCGCCGGGGGAGTATCATGAATTAGGACTCTTAATCTTTACTCTTTATTTAAGAAGAAAGGGATTTGAAGTTATTTACTTAGGTTCAAGTATTCCTGAAACGGATATAGAAGTAGTTGTAGAAGATACAGATCCTAAGATTCTATTTCTATCCTGTACGCTTATGAAAAATCTACCTAGGTGCCTGGACTTTGTTGATACATTAGACAACAAATTTCCTGAGTTAACAGTCGGTATTGGTGGACCGGCTATTGCACAAGTTGATAATGAAAAAAGACAAGCTTATGAATCTTTTTGTGTAGGAAATGTAAGGGATGAATGGGAAATTTGGATTAAAGATAAGCTACAGAAATTAACCTTTTAAAGGACAAGTGTCCTGACTTGTCTAGTCTTCCCTAATCGGTGTAAACTAGAACAATAATGTCAACCAAGAACCAACTCTGCATAATCACATATAGTATGAATAAAGGATTTGTGGGTGACAGACGGTAGGGGGGAATTAGATGCGTCTTGAACGTTTAACATACGATAAAATAAAGATCTTTCTAACTTATGACGACTTAAACGAACGGGGAATTACGAAAGAAGAGCTCTGGCAGGACGTACCAAAAGTTCACAGGCTTTTTCGAGAAATGATTATGGAAGCTGATGACGAGCTTGGTTTTAAAGTGGATGGTCCTATCGCTGTAGAGGTATTCTCGCTACCTGCACAGGGAATGGTGGTCATTGTGACGAAAGGCTCAAATGAAAACGACTTTGAAGACGACTACAGTGATGATTATATCGAAATGCAAGTTACTCTTGATGAAAGCGATGAAGTGTTCTATGAATTTGCTTCATTAGAGGATGTCATTGGGCTATCTAAAATGTTAATCAATGTAGGAATATATGGAGGTACACTCTATTCGTTCCTAAATCATTTCTACTTGAAGTTTGATGAAGAAGAATTTGCAGAGTATGAATTAGATTCTCTCATTGCACTTCTTGCTGAATATGGAAATCCATCTACAATCACAAGCTATAGAGTAATTGAATATGGAAAAACGTTAATGGACTCTACTGCAATTGAGCAGTTGAATAAGTATTTTAAATAAAAAACCTCCCAATTGGGAGGTTTTGTTCGTTATGTGAGAAGCGGACCGGAGTTATATTGTGGGTGCTGCCATGCGCAAATAAAGTATTCTTTATTATTAAACTTCATAAATGCTGAATCTTGTTTAATCGTAGGAAAAACACGTTCGACAGATAAATGCTGTGTTTTGTGTGCGAGCAGCGCTTCTTTCACGACATTCATATGCTCTTGTGAAAATGATTTAACCAACGAAATGGCCTCGTCAGGATCAGAAAAGGCAGGATTCCCCGTTTCACTTGCTACTGATTGCGGAAAAGTAGCATAATATAGTTCTTTCACTTCTGAAGATGTTTCTTGCACAGCTTGTAGCGTAGCCTGTTGTATTGCTTTGTGGTCAGGATGCCCCGATAAACCATGTGGCGGGAAGGTTACAACTACATCGGGTTTTACAACCTGAAGTTGTTTAAGTACTCTATTTTTTAATACACCTGAAGGAAGATCGCTTAATTTACCATCTTGAAAGTCATCAATAATGAGATCGTCAATTCGTAGTAACCTAGAAGCTTCCTCTAACTCTCTTCTTCGGAAAGTTGCAAGGTCTTCTCGAGTACAAAGAGGTGGTTCACCACATTTTCCCGCATCTCCAGGAGTAGCGCTGTATAGAATGGTTTTCGTATCGGTTTGTTGTGCTAACTCTAAAATTGTTCCACCTGAAGTAAACGTTTCGTCATCTGGGTGGGCAAATACAAACATAATGGTTCTTGACATAGAACATTTCCTTTCATTGTAAGACTAGTGCTAGTATATCGAAAGTTGAGCACTTTTTACCAATAATATTGTTTGGAGATAGGTAAAGAGATTACATAGCGAATCAAAAACATGGTATGATTAGAGAAGTTTTGGTAAGTTCCATACCTTTAACAATCGAATATAATGACTTACATAAAAGCAGCCCAGGAGGTATAGATAATGAAAGTAGGAGTACTTTATGGTGGCACATCTGCTGAACGAGAAGTGTCACTATCCAGTGGAAAAGGAATTATGAAAGCACTTAAAGAAAATGGTCATGACGTAATCGGAATAGATTTTCATCCTGAACGATTAACTGAGGTCATGGAATTAGACGTTGATATTGTATTTATTGGCCTCCACGGTAGATTTGGAGAAGATGGACGTATTCAAGGACTTCTTGATATGCTTGAAATTCCATACGTAGGATCAGGTGTCCTTGGATCAGCGGTTGCGATGGATAAAGCGAAAAGTAAAAAGGTATTGAAGGATTCAGGTATTCGATTGGCAAAAGATCTTGTACTGCATAAATCAAATGATAATTATTCTATAGATATGCCATTTGGTTTCCCAGTTGTAGTTAAACCTAACAGTGAAGGATCCACTATTGGCTTAACCATTGCTCAAAATCAAGAAGAGCTTAATAGAGGTATTGAGGAAGCGTTTCGTTTTGACAATACCGTTATACTAGAGGAGTTTATTTCTGGCACAGAGGTGACTGTTGCGGTAATGGGAGAAGAGGGTAACGTCAAATCCCTCCCAGTTGTGGAGATTGTTCCTAAAAATGCATACTATGACTATGAGTCAAAATATGCTGAAGGTGGAAGTGAGCATATTGTACCAGCTCGTATTTCTGAGTCTTATACTGAGATGATTCAGCAACAATCTGTTATGGCTCATGAACTACTTGGATGTGAAACGTATTCAAGGGTAGATTACATCGTTCCTAATGATGGAACAGAACCCGTTTTCCTAGAAGTTAACACGTTGCCGGGTATGACGCCTACTAGTTTATATCCTGATGCGGCGAAGGAAATTGGTTATTCATATGAGCAAATGATTGAACACCTCATTCAACTTGGATTAAAGAAGAAATAAACGTTTGACCTCACAAAACATGTGAGGTCTTGTTTTTAATTAAGTTTATTTATGTGCAATTAGTAAGCGTTTTCATTTTATGCGTAACAAATTGCATAAATGTACCCATAATGCCTTCTCATCGTTTAGCGAAACGTGTATACTATGTTTTGAAAGCAGAGCAACGAGTATCCTATAAACAAATTAAGAAAATATCCAATATTTAAGTGAAAGCTTTTAGAACTGTAAGGCTTTCAATCTAAAAACAACTAAGTAAGTGCACAGTAATGGGAGGTAAATCAATGGTCGACAAAAACGAAACAGATAATGAACAAGGGAAGAAGAACAAACGGAACGTATTAGAGTCGACACAATCGGTCATTCATGAAGCGCTTGATAAATTAGGTTATCCAAGTGAAGTATATGAATTATTGAAAGAGCCAATGAGGTTAATGACTGTCCGTATTCCAATTCGTATGGATGATGGATCTACCAAAATCTTTACTGGTTACCGCGCTCAGCATAATGATTCAGTTGGACCTACTAAGGGTGGGGTACGTTTTCATCCAGATGTAACTGAAACAGAAGTTAAAGCTCTATCAGTGTGGATGAGTTTAAAAGCAGGTATCGTTGATCTTCCTTATGGTGGAGGTAAAGGTGGTATCGTTTGCGATCCGCGTGAAATGTCTTTTAGAGAACTTGAACGATTAAGTCGTGGATATGTAAGAGCAATTAGTCAAATAGTTGGACCTACTAAAGACATTCCAGCTCCAGATGTTTTTACAAATTCTCAAATTATGGCCTGGATGATGGATGAATACAGCCGAATTCGTGAATTCGATTCTCCAGGATTCATCACGGGTAAACCGCTTGTACTAGGAGGTTCCCATGGTAGAGAATCAGCTACTGCAAAAGGGGTTACAATTTGTATCCGTGAAGCAGCTAAGAAGAAGGATATTAAGATAGAAGGCGCTCGTGTTGTTATTCAAGGCTTTGGAAATGCTGGTAGCTTCCTTGCCAAGTTTATGCACGACGCTGGAGCGAAAATCGTAGGTATATCTGATGCATACGGAGCCCTTCACGATCCTGATGGATTAGATATCGATTATTTATTGGATCGTCGTGATAGCTTCGGAACGGTAACGAAACTATTCAAAGAAACAATCACTAACCAAGAACTTCTAGAGTTAGATTGTGATATTCTCGTTCCAGCCGCTATTGAAAACCAGATCACAGAAGAGAACGCCCATCAAATTAAAGCGAGTATTGTTGTGGAAGCGGCTAATGGACCAACAACAATTGAAGCTACAAAAATTTTAACAGAACGTGGAATCCTTCTTGTACCAGACGTACTTGCAAGCTCTGGAGGAGTGACAGTATCATACTTCGAATGGGTTCAAAACAATCAAGGTTACTACTGGACAGAAGAAGAAGTAGAAGCCAAGCTTGAAAAAGTGATGGTTAACGCATTTAATTCCATTTATCGTACGTCAGAAACTCGTCGTGTTGATATGAGACTTTCTGCTTATATGGTTGGCGTTCGTAAAATGGCAGAAGCATCTCGATTTAGAGGTTGGATATAAATAGTTGCTAAACCGATGAAAATTCCCTATCATTCAGGTAGGGAATTTTTCTATTAGTATGCGTACAATAAAATTAGAAATTGTAGTTTTTATGGATAGGTTCGGGAGTGAGTAAAATGATAAAAGAACAAGTGATTATTATCGGTGCTGGCCCTTGTGGTATGTCAGCAGCCATTGAATTAATGAATGAGGGGTATGACCCGTTATTAATTGAAAAAGGCAATATAGTAAATGCCATTTATCATTACCCAACGCATCAAACATTTTTTAGTTCGAGTGAAAAGCTTGAAATAGGTGATGTGCCTTTCATTATTGAAGAGCGGAAGCCAAAACGAAATCAAGCACTAGCCTATTACAGAGATGTAGCGAAACGCAAGGATCTTCGTATTCATCCATTTGAAAAGGCTTATCAAATAAAAAAAGAAGATGATGGATTTGTGATTCATACAGAGAAAATGCACGAATCCAAAAATGTAACGTATCATGCAGAGCGTCTCATTATTGCAACAGGGTACTACGATAGCCCTAACTATATGGGTGTACCAGGAGAAGATCTTGATAAAGTTCTCCATTATTTTAAAGAACCTCATCCTTACTTTGATCAGGATATTGCGGTCATTGGCGGAAAGAATTCTGCAGTGGATGCTGCATTAGAGCTTGAGAAGGCTGGAGCAAGAGTTACCGTTTTGTATAGGGGAGCCGACTACTCTAAAAGTGTCAAACCTTGGATTCTTCCTGAATTTGAAGCGCTTGTTAGAAATAAGAAAGTGGAAATGGAATTTAATGCGAGCCTAATTGAAGTACGTGAGAAGGAAATAGAGTATGAAGTAGATGGTGAGAAAAAAACGATTACAAATGATTTTGTATTTGCAATGACTGGATATCATCCGGATCATTCCTTCCTTACAGAAATTGGTATTGAAATTGATGAAAAAAGTGGACGCCCTACTTTTGATGATGTAACTATGGAAACGAATGTAGAGGATTGCTACATTGCAGGTGTGATAGCAGCTGGTAACAATGCAAATGAAATCTTTATCGAAAACGGTCGACTACATGGATCAATGATTGCACGTGCTATTATTAATAAAGCAAAAAAACCTACCGAGTAAGGTAGGTTTTTCTCGTTCATAAAAAATATCAAGTCGATTTACCGCAGAAATAGTTTGTGCAAGTCTTCGGGATTTTCTGTAGCCTCTAGTGTAACAAGTAACTTCAATCGAGCTTTCTGCCCATTTAATCCGTTTGAGAAAATGATCCCGTTGTCTTTTAACATCTTGCCTCCGCCTTCATACCCGTAGACATCTTGAACAATGCCGTTAAAACAGCGAGAAACCATTACGATAGCGATTCCTTTCTTCCTTAGGTGCTTTATCCCTTCCATCATCTCAGGTGGCAGGTTGCCCTGTCCAAGCGCTTCTACAACAATGCCGTCGATCTCTAGGTTACCGGCAGCAAAAAGTAGTTGAGAGTCCATTCCAGCATAAGCTTTAAGTAGCATCACGTTTTTTGTTAATCCTGAAATATGATAACGATCTCGATTTGTTAACGTGTGATGAAAGAAGACACGCTGCTTCGTAACAATTCCAATGGGACCATATTGAGGGCTTTGAAAGGTAGATACGTTGCTTGTATGGGTTTTTGTTACGTTCTTTGCTGTATGTATTTCATCATTTAACACAACAAGAACACCTTTGCCTTTCGCTTCGTCACAGCAGGCCACTTTAATTGAAGATATGAGGTTATAAGGGCCGTCTGAACCTAGTTCATTACTAGATCTCATCGCGCCCGTTACAACAACAGGTAAGTCAGTCTGTAGAACAAGATCAAGTAAATAGGCTGTTTCTTCGAGCGTGTCAGTACCGTGTGATATCACAACTCCACTTATGTGCTCTTGTCTGATTCTAGTTTCGATTCTCTCAGCTATTTTAAACATGATATCAGGGGTCATATGTGGTGATGGAATGTTGAGGAAATCGTCAATCATCACATCTACACCGCTTAATAAGTTTTCGAGAGTTGCATTTAGAGGATTTTCTTTTCCAGGTGCTACTGCACCGGACTCCTTATTCTCCTCCATAGCAATGGTTCCTCCCGTATGTATAATCAATATTTTACTCATCGGGCCACCTCTTCATATTCCTAATAATTGTATCCATAAATAAAGTAACATGTTACGATTATAAAAGTATAGTTACAAATGAGTCAGTCTTTTCAATTACGTGCAGATAGAAAAGAGGAAAGCCTATGTTAGCCGCAATAACTGCTGGAATAGCACCGGGCATTGCGCTTCTTTGTTTTTTCTACCTCAAACAGCATCAGTATGGAACTGAGCCAATTAAACCAGTTGTACGAAGCTTTGTATTTGGGGCGATGCTAGTATTCCCAGTAATGGTGATCCAACATGGATTTAAGGTAGAGGATGTATTACAGTCTCCATTTAGTCAGGCATACCTAATGTCCGGTTTGTTAGAAGAGTTTCTAAAGTGGTTTATATTCTATTTTACAGTGTACATTCATATAGAATTTAATGATTTCTATGATGGAATTATTTATGGAGTGGCGATTTCACTAGGTTTTGCTTCCGTTGAAAATGTGTTCTATCTATTCGCTTATGGTATTCAAGAAGCGTGGTGGAGAGCTCTTCTTCCTGTATCAAGTCATGCCTTGTTTGGGTTAATGATGGGTTCGTATCTCGGTAGAGGAAAGTTCTCACTGCAAAACAAAATAGGAAAGTGGATTTCACTTTCACTATTAGTTCCATTCTTGTTTCATGGAACCTATAATTATCTCGTACTCCAGGTTAATAGCAATACAATTTATTTAATGATTCCTTTTATGCTCATACTTTGGTTTGTCGGACTAAGAAAAATGAAGGTAGCTGATTTGAACCAAACTGAGTTTCTGCAATCAAAAGATATGAGAATGTTATAGAGATTAAACAAAAAAGATGCCGCATATGGCATCTTTTTTTTGTTTTTAAATTAAAGCTATGTTAATTAACAGTGTTAATTTTTGGCTCATTCGAGTGAAACCAAGGTTTCACTCGAATGAGCCAAAAATCGAGAAATCAACAATAAGAGCTAATATTGTCTAAAGTAAAGAAAAGAAAACTTAAGTTGATTGTTGTATAAAATGATAGCTGCTACAAAAACTACATATATGAAAATTGAATGATCAGGAGGTCCTCATCATGAGAAAGGTAGTTCGTATCTTGAAAATCCCTCTGATAGTCGGTCTACTATGTATCCCGCTTATCACGGTACTAGATACAGGTAATAATGTTGATGCGTTTTCTAATCAAATTATTCAAAAAGGAGCAACAGGAACAGATGTCATCGAACTGCAAGCTAGACTAAAGAATATTGGTTTCTATACTGGCGCTATTGATGGTGTGTTTGGTTGGGGAACGTATTGGGCAGTTCGTAATTTTCAATATGAGTTTGGGATGAAGGTAGATGGACTTGTAGGACCCGACATGAAGGCGAAGTTAAATAAGTCTACTAGCTATAATCCGTCTTCTCAGCAACAGTCGAATAAGGGCCAAAGTCCTAATGCAGCTCAATCTTCTGGAAATAAGTCTAAAGGCCCAAACACGAACGCTCAAGGCAAAAACACTCCTTCAGGATATTCTCAAAATGATATTAAACTTATTGCGAATGCAGTATATGGTGAAGCGAGAGGTGAGCCATATGAAGGGCAAGTTGCAGTTGCGGCTGTCATTCTTAATCGCGTTCAAAGTTCTTCTTTTCCAAACACAGTTTCGGGTGTGATTTTTGAACCTAGAGCTTTTACTGCTGTTTCAGATGGACAAATATGGCTAACTCCCGATGAACGAGCGAAAGAGGCTGTTATCGATGCGATTAATGGTTGGGACCCAACTGGAGAGGCGTTGTACTATTTTAATCCTAATACAGCTACTTCAGGGTGGATATGGACAAGACCGCAAATAAAACAAATTGGTAAACATATATTCTGTGAATAATGGAGGTGGTTAGACATGATTCGTTCGATACTTATTGGAGCATTAGCGATCGGTGTTGTGGGGACAAGCTACTGGGGATATAAGGAGCATCAAGAGAAGAATGCAGTGTTAATTAACGCCGAGAATACGTACCAACGTGCATTCCACGATTTGAACTTTCATATGGATGCTCTAGAGGAGAAAATTGGGTCAACTCTAGCGATGAACTCTAGAAGCAGTTTATCCCCAGCGCTAGCAGAAGTGTGGCGTTTAACTTCGGAAGCACAAAATGACGTTGGTCAGCTCCCTTTAACATTAATGCCCTTTAACAAAACAGAAGAGTTTCTATCCAACATTGGGTCATTTAGTTACCGAGTGGCCGTAAGAGATCTTGACGAGAAACCTCTCTCAGAGGACGAGTATGAGACACTAAAAAAACTTCATAATCATTCAAATGATGTTAAGAATGAGCTTAGAAAGGTTCAAGCAATGGTCATCGATCACAATTTAAGATGGATGGATGTGGAACTAGCACTTGCATCAGAGTCTGAGCCACAAGACAACACCATCATAGATGGTTTTAAAACCGTAGACAAACAAGTAGAAGGTTATAGTGAAGTAAATTGGGGACCTGAAGTAAATCAATTGAATGAAAAAAAGCAGAATTTATCTAAGAATATTGAAGGTGAAGAACTTAGTGAAAAAGAAGCAAAGCAGCATGTGCTTGATTTTCTTGATATTGATAAAAATGCGTCAATAGATATTACAACGACTGGTAAAGACTCGAAATACCAGGCCTATAGCCTTTCCATAGAAAATCCAGAAAACAAATCTAGTGTTAATTTAGATGTAACCAAAAAAGGGGCAAAGCCTATTTGGATTCTAATGGATAGGAAAATAGGTAAACAAAAACTAAGTTTGAATGAAGCAGCAAACAAAGCTACTAATTTCTTGAAGGAACATGATATTACGAATATGGAAATATCAGAAAGCAGTCAATATGAAAGGATGGGGGTTTTTACTTTCGTATACCAACAGGGGGATGTAACGATCTATCCTGATGCAGTTCATATTAAAGTAGCACTTGATAATGGCGATATAACAGGGTATGAATCAATCGAATATTTGACTAACCATCATGAAAGGAAGGTTACTGAACCGACAATCTCCCGTAATGAGGCGCTAGAGCAAGTCAATCCGAATGTTCAGATTATGGAAGAAGGACTTGGAGTTATCAAAAATGATCTTGGAGAAGAAGTATTATGTTATGAATTTATGGGTACGATTGAAAATGAAACCTATCGAATATTCGTCAACGCAGATACTGGTCGGGAAGAACGTGTGGAGAAAATGGATGGTACTGAAATGAATTACGATACGATGTAAGAGGGAGGACCTGAGATGGACAAAGTTGAAAAGTTGATAATCAAGTTAATTATGATTCAATTTATCTTTTTGCTCATTTCACAGGTACTGCTCACTCAAGATGAATTTAGAATTTATCTTAGCAAAGCACTTTATTATGAAGGTGTAGTAAAAGGACTGCCACCAGGCACTACACGCCAATAGTCAATAGACCGAAAATAGGTCTTGTGTTATGATAAATATGACCTTTTGGGTTTACAAAGAAAGCAGGAATCCCTGCTTTTTTTGTACGTTAATTTGTAATTTTACATTTAAATAACGATTGATGAATGGAATGTGGGGGCAAGATTTACATGAAAAAGAGAATTAATATAGCAATAGACGGACCTGCAGGAGCTGGCAAAAGTACAGTAGCTAGACAAGTAGCGGATTACCTTTCTTTTCTTTATATTGATACGGGTGCAATGTACCGTGCATTAACCTATAAAGCAATCGAAAGAGAAATAGATCTTGAGAATGGTCCATTACTTAAAGAACTTTTGAATGAGACAATTATCGATCTTAAAGTTGGAGAAGAAGAACAGCATGTATTCCTTGACAATAAGGATGTTACAACAGATATTCGTTCATATAATGTAACGAATAATGTTTCGTTCGTTGCAAGACAGAGCGAAGTGAGAGAAGAAATGGTTAAACGTCAGAAGGTGTTAGCTGACAAAGGCGGAGTAGTAATGGATGGACGAGATATTGGTACACACGTTCTACCAAATTCAGAACTAAAGGTATTTCTAATTGCTTCAGTTGAGGAAAGAGCATCACGTCGCTATAAAGAGCTGATTGATAAGGGAATTGAAGCAGATTATAACACAATCAAGGATGAAATAGCATTAAGAGATAAGCGCGACACTGAGCGAGAAGTAGCCCCACTTGTGAAAGCGGACGATGCAAGTGAAATTGACACAACGTCGATGACGATTTCTGAAGTAGTGGATTGTATTCTACAATTAGCGAAAGAAAGGTCTTGATCAAGTGAGTTTATATAGAGTGGGGAAAGGCTTGTTCCGCGTATACTTCAAGCTTTTCAATAAAGTAACAGTTGAAGGTGAAGAGAATTTCCCTAAAGGTAAAGGGATACTTCTCTGCTCAAATCATATTAATAACCTTGACCCTCCTTTAGTTGGAGCAATGTGCCCGAGGGATGTTCGGTTTATGGCGAAGTCAGAGCTATTTACTATACCTGTACTTGGTAAATTAATTTATAAAGTAGGTGCATTCCCTGTCAAAAGGGGAATGAGTGATAAACAGGCATTAAGAAGTGGTATGAAAATTTTGAAAGATGGCGGCGTGGTAGGGCTTTTTCCTGAAGGAACTAGAAGTAAGAATGGTGAACTTGGAGAAGGACTCTCGGGAGCTGGATTTTTTGCGCTTCGACCCGAAGTCACTGTTGTACCGTGTGCTATTCAAGGTTCGTATAAGCCATTTGGTCGCTTGAAGATCGTTTATGGTAAGCCTGTTGATTTATCTCCGCTTCGCGAAGAGCAAGGAGCCGCTAAAAAAGCAACCCAGGCTATTATGCAAGAAATTCAAGAACTTATCGAAAAACATCATAAATAATTCAATATTGTTAAAAAATTTAAACAAATGCGTCAAGATACTTGACAAATCCGTCAATTTTAGTGAAAGTTAGAGGAAAGGGTGCTTAACTTTTCAATAAATTTCTTTCGCAACCAGTGGAAGACTTTTATAAATCATATCGAAAAGTTTTATTTCTTTTGGATTGAAGGAGGAGTTTGTCAATGGGTGAAGAGATGAATCAGGAAATGACTGAGTTCAAATCATTCGAAATTGGAGATGTGGTGACTGGTAAGGTCTCTAAAGTCGAAGAAAAACATGCATCTGTAGATGTAGGTTTTAAAATTGATGGAGTGCTGCCAATCAGCGAGCTGTCAAGCCTTCACGTCGAAAAAGTCAGCGACGTGCTCTCAGAAGGTGATGAAATAGAAGTTAAAGTAATCAAAGTATCTGAAGATGAGCTAGTGCTTTCTAAGAAAGCTGTTGAGGCTGACAAAGCATGGGACGCTTTGCAAGAGAAATATGAGAATTCAGTAGCATTTGATGTTGAGATTGCAGACGTAGTTAAGGGCGGCTTGGTAGTTGACCTTGGTGTGCGTGGATTTATTCCAGCATCTCTTGTTGAGAGACATTATGTGGAAGATTTCTCAGATTACAAAGGCAAAAACCTTAGCGTCAAAATTGTTGAATTTGATCCAGAAAAAGCGAAAGTAATTCTTTCACATCGTGCAGTACTTGAGCAAGAAGCGGATCATAAGAAGCAGGAGACACTTGCATCTCTTCAAGCAGGACAGGTTGTTGAAGGTACTGTTCAGCGATTGACAGACTTTGGTGCTTTTGTTGACATCGGTGGAGTAGATGGACTTGTTCACATCTCTCAGATGGCTCATCATCGCGTCGAAACACCATCTGAAGTTGTTTCAGAAGGACAGCAGGTAAATGTCAAAATTTTATCGGTTGACCGTGACAACGAACGAATTTCATTATCCATCAAAGAAACACTACCGGGTCCGTGGGAAGAAGTGAAAGGCAGTCTTAATACAGGCGATGAGATTGAAGGTACCGTAAAGCGTCTCGTAAGCTTTGGTGCTTTCGTAGAAGTTGCTCCTGGCGTTGAGGGTCTTGTTCATATTTCTGAAATATCGAACAAACATATCGGTACACCTCAGGAAGTTCTTTCTGAAGGCGAAACCGTTCGTGTGAAAGTCCTTGATGTTAATCTTGATGAAAAACGGATTTCATTGAGCATTAAAGTACTTGAAACTGAGCAAGTTTCAAATGAAGTTGAAGAATATCAAAAAGAAAGCGATGGAAACTCACCATTCTCGCTAGGTGATATGATCGGTGATCAACTTAAAAAGTACAAATAACAAGAAGCTTTCTGCCGCCGGCAGAAAGCTTTTTTTATATGTCACGAAATAAACCCCGAATTAACGAACGGTCTACTTTAACCCGTTTCTTTTTCTTGCCTCAGTAGGCCCTTCCATCGTAGCTGCTCCTCGGTGCTCAAGAGATTGATCACGATCTGATTCTACACTTCTTGACTTTTTTAGCTTTTTCTCTTGACGGTCTTTACCCATTATTATCACTTCCTTTTGTTTAATTCTCCACTTTCTTATCATGATAGAAAAAATCAAAAGTTATTCATTTAAAACTTGTGAGTCTATACCTTATGAAATCTTCCCATACTGATCATAATGAAAGGAGGGGATTACAGTGGATGGGGCGTTATTTCTATGGTTTGCCTGGATGGGCGTCATTATTACGGTTTTTTTTCTTAAAGCGTCAAACAATAGAAATTCTCTATTATTCGTTTTGTTGCTTGCGATTTGTATTGTAACGTTCGAGTTTCAAGTGATGGAGTATTCTTTCTCGGCACTAGTGGTATTATCAATTGTTTATGGTTACTTACTGTTGTTAACTTACATGCAAGTCACAAGAATATACGCTGTCATCATTGTGCTTATGTTAACGGCAGCGTATACGTCAATTGAGCTGTTTTCAATTTACGACCCTGTTTTTACATATCTGTATACGAAATGGTCAGTATCAGCGATTCTATTCATTATCATTCATATTTCACTGCATAACTCATCTGAAAGGTGTTCACTCTTGATCCTTGGTGTCGTTCATGGAGAGGTTATTCTTTCAATCTTATTTCAACAGATGGGAATCAAGAGGCTTGCTGGTGAACTAGCTTCATTCGATATCATAGCCATCTCTATTATGGGAACAGTCACATGGCATTATTTCGTACAAGTTACGGAACACTTAGAAAAACTCGTTAAAAAACATCAAGAAAGGCGTGGATATTCATGAATGAGTATACTTTCTCAATTCTATTTGGCGTTACAGTTGGCACATTATCGCGTATCTATATGTTCCGTACTGATTATCGTCAATATCCGACCTATCCACACGGGATGGTTATACACCTTGCGCTAGGCTTTATTGCTGCCGCTTTAGGTGCATTAGTAGTCCCATCGATCATGGAGGAGGAATTTACAGCTGTAACTTTCCTGACATTAGCCGCATCGCAATTTAGGGAAGTAAGGAATATGGAAAGGAAAACTCTTAATGAAATGGACTCGCTGGAGCTTGTTCCAAGAGGGGCTTCATATATTGAAGGAATCGCGGTTACATTTGAAGGACGTAACTATCTTGTGATTTTTATTTCGTTTGTATCTTCATTAGCATATCTTTCAATTAATTTATGGGCTGCATGTATAGCGGCATTTCTTGCGTTTTTAGTTGCAAAAAAATACATGACTGGAAGTAGGTTAGGGGAAATAGCAGAGGTTGAGCAGGCAACTGTATCATTTGATGGTGCGGGACTATATGTCGATAATATATATATTATGAACATAGGGATTCCAGTAAGGCAACAAGAAATCCTGAAACACGGACTTGGCTTTGTTATTAATCCAAAGAACTTTGACGCTCGCTCGACGATCGGAAATCTAGGTCAACGCCAAGCTATACTTCACGATCTTGCTATATCTCTTGGTGTTTATCGCGATTCTGGAACTCCTGCTTTGGTTCCACTAATCAAAAGGGATTTGGATGATGGTCGAATAGGTATATTTATTCTTCCGCAAAACAAAAGCGCTGATCTCGCCATGAAAGTTATTTCACAAGTGCCAACCCTAGAAAATGCGATTAGAATGCCAACTGAAACAAAAGAAAAGGGAAGTGGACAATCGTGACTTTAGAGAAGTTGATTCTAGCGGCAGTAACTCTTTCTGGGAGTAAAGTGCCAGTTGGTGCAAATGTATTTGTATGTGAAACAAAAGATGAAATGGACCAGGTAGCTGCTGACCTTGAGGCTATATTAGATGGAATCGCACATAAATTAAGTAATGGTGTGTATATTATCGTTAAACACTAGCAGGAAAAAAGAACCACTGCAGGAAGATTCATTTTCCTCTGTTGTTCATTGGTTGCTTTTTTGATAAGATATAAAAGCTATCGAAGACTATACCCTTCTTATAGAGGAGGGTTTTTTACAATGAACTGCTGGAAAGTTTGTCCACGACTTTCTGGAGGTAAGCTTAGATAGTTTTTTAGAAAGGGCGTGCAAAGTAATGACAAAACCAGTTGTCGCAATAGTAGGTCGACCAAATGTTGGGAAATCGACCATTTTTAATCGTATAGTAGGAGAAAGAGTCTCTATTGTAGAAGATACTCCAGGAGTAACAAGAGACCGTATTTATAGTACAGGTGAGTGGTTAAACCGTGAATTTAATATCATCGACACAGGTGGTATTGAGATAGGTGACGAACCATTTCTTTCACAGATTCGTTATCAAGCAGAAATAGCTATTGATGAAGCTGACGTTATTATCTTTATGGTGAATGGCCGTGATGGCATTTCAAACGCAGATGAAGAAGTCGCGAAGATTCTTTATCGGTCTAATAAACCTGTTGTTCTTGCAGTTAATAAAGTTGATAATCCTGAACAGCAGACACTCGTTTATGATTTCTATTCACTAGGTTTTGGTACGCCGTATGGCATATCAGGATCACATGGACTTGGTCTAGGTGACCTTTTAGATGAGGTATTTAAATCGTTCCCTGAAGAGAATGAAGAAGAATACGATGAAGGTACAATTAAATTCTCATTAATTGGACGACCAAATGTTGGGAAATCTTCTCTTGTTAATACCATTTTAGGTGAAGAAAGAGTAATTGTAAGTGATATTGCTGGAACGACAAGAGATGCTATTGACTCAATGTTTACAAGAGATGGACAAGATTACGTTATTATTGATACCGCAGGAATGAGAAAGCGCGGAAAAATTTATGAAACGACTGAGAAGTACAGTGTTCTCCGTGCTATGAGAGGAATCGAACGTTCTGACGTAGTACTCGTTGTGATCGATGGAGAAGAAGGTATTATTGAACAGGATAAGAAAGTGGCAGGTTATGCACATGAAGCGGGTAAAGCAGTTGTTATCGTAGTCAACAAGTGGGATGCTGTTGAAAAAGATGATAAAACGATGCGCGTCTTTGAACAAAAAATACGCGATCACTTCTTATTCCTAAGTTATGCACCAATTGTTTTCTTATCTGCTAAAACAAAACAGCGTCTTCATACGCTATTGCCGGTCGTGAACACTGTGGCTGAGAACCATGCTCTTCGTGTGAAGACTAATATTCTAAATGAATTAATTATGGATTCTGTTGCAATGAACCCTACACCAACAGATAACGGAAAGCGATTGAAGATTAATTATGCGACACAAGTTGCGGTTAAGCCACCAACAATCGTTCTCTTTGTAAATGATCCAGAGCTATTGCATTTTTCTTACCGTCGTTTCTTAGAGAATCGCATTCGTGAGACGTTTGGATTCCAAGGTACACCACTTCGTATTTTTGCTCGAAGAAAAAGCGAATAATTTCTGTTTCTATTCCACAGGGGGAGTCATGCTAATAAGAAGGGGGAAATAACATGATCGCGATCCTGATTTGCATTGCTGCTTACCTTCTTGGTTCGGTTAGCTTTAGTTATTTAATTGCTCGCATAGTTAAGAAGATAGATATACGAGATCATGGAAGCGGTAATGCAGGAGCGACAAACACACTTAGGGTTCTAGGAACAGGTCCTGCAATTGCAGTCCTGAGTCTAGATGTAGTGAAGGGCATACTTGCCGTCTGGTTAGGGTATTGGTTCTCTAGTGAACCGATTGTCCCTTTCCTTGCGGGAATATGTGCAATCATTGGTCATAATTGGCCGGTTTACTTTGGATTTAGAGGTGGAAAAGGAGTGGCAACAACAATAGGGGTATTTGCAACACTTGCTTTTCTACCATCTTTATATGCAGGGATTATTGCAATTCTTTCTATTTTTATTACTAGGTTTGTATCACTGGGATCACTGATTTTTGTAGTGTTAACTCCAGCATTTATCTTCTTGCTTGGCGGCTATCCAGCTTCTTATATTTGGCTGGGGACGATACTAGCAGTTGTTTCTGTATGGAGACATCGTACAAATGTAAAACGTTTGGTTTCTGGAACTGAAAGCAAACTCGGTCAAAAGGTCGAGCAGTAGGGAGGAAATTCAATGGCAACTATATCAGTAGTAGGGGCAGGTAGCTGGGGAACGGCTCTTGCAATTGTACTAGCAGACAACAATCATACTGTAAAACTGTGGGCAAGAAGAGAAGATCTTGCAGAAGAAGTAAACGAAAAGCATACAAATGAAAAGTATTTGCCTGGGATTACATTACCTGATGGAATTAAAGCAACGAGTTCACTTGAAGAATGTGTGAAGGGTTCAGAAGCAATATTACTCGTTACGCCAACAAAAGCACTTCGAGAAGTATTACCAGAACTAAAGACATATCTGAATAATCCTGTCACAATCATCCACGCAAGTAAGGGGATTGAACCAGATACCTCCAAACGTATTTCTGAGGTGATTGAGGAAGAAATACCAGAATCCCTTCGTAAAGCAGTCGTTGTGTTATCTGGTCCTAGTCACGCAGAGGAAGTGAGTCTTCGTCACCCAACTACAGTTACAGTTTCTTCCAAATCAATTGAAGAAGCTGAATTTGTTCAAGATCTTTTTATCAACTCAAATTTCCGTGTTTATACAAACCATGACATCATCGGAGTGGAACTCGGAGGAGCGTTGAAAAACATCATTGCATTAGGTGCTGGCTTATCTGATGGTTTGGGTTATGGCGATAACGCAAAGGCAGCTCTTATTACGAGAGGCTTAGCTGAAATTGCAAGACTTGGGGCCGCTATGGGGGCAAATCCTTTAACGTTTATGGGCCTTACTGGAATAGGTGACCTGGTTGTTACGTGCACAAGTGTACATAGTCGTAACTGGCGTGCTGGTAACCTCCTTGGTAAAGGAAACAACCTTGAAGAAGTGTTGGAGAACATGGGGATGGTTGTAGAAGGTGTTCGAACAACTAAGGCAGCGTATTACCTTGCCAAAGAACAAAACGTTGAGATGCCGATAACATCTGTCTTATTTGAGGTACTCTTTAATAACAAAGCTGCAAAAGATGGAGTTGACCAACTAATGGGACGACTTCGTACTCATGAAACGGAAGACTTAACATCGTTATTAGCAGATCGTTTTGAATTAAATCCTAAAGAACTATAAATAGGCGAAGCACGAAGTATTCCTCCTTGCATACACTATGTTGAACGTTAATGGTAAGGAGGAAACAGCGTGAGCGATTTGTTTGATAACATAGAAAAGAAAACGAACGTAAAAAAGGAAGACATCTTTAAATTGGCGAATTCGGTTCAAGGAGCAGATTTTACCGATGAAAAAACGGTGCGCAAGCTAATTGCGAATGTTGCACGCGTTGCGAATGTAAACGTCACTAAAGAAAAAGAAGACCGGATTGTGAAGGCCATTGTGAACAAAAATATTCCATTTGACCTCTCGTCCATAGCTAAGTTGTTTAGCCAGAAATAGGAAAAGAGTTTCAAAAATAGGCTAATCAACCATACCACCTTCAATTAAGAACATATACTAAAAAGGAACCATCAATGTGCATGAGCACACTTCAAAATGAAAAATATAGTCAAAGCTGAAGAAAAGCCCCTTTCTTCAGCTTTTTACTTGTGGGATTCCAAGTCTTCTAGAGAAAAATGCCAGGGTTTTGTGTAGATGCTATAGAATTTTAAACTAGCTTAGAAGAGCTGTCCATGATTTGTTAAAACCGCTATAGGTAAATCATAGGAAGTTTTGTTATAATGGTGGGCAGTGCGAGTACTAAGAGTAGGGGGATAATCATGTCACCAGCATTAATTAAGATGTGGGTAGCGCTAGCGGCGCTTGGTTTAATGTTTATTGCAGTAATGGCTATAATGTTGAGCCGATCGAAATTAAAAGGAATTATAAGTATACTTGTTTCAACCTTCGCTTATCTGTGTATGTTTGTAGCGGGAGTACTCATGCTACTCGTGGTATTCACAGGTCCGACGAACTAAGACAGGAAATCTTGAATAAGGAATGAGTGTAATGAAGCGATTAGTAACGCAGATCCTAGTATGGACATGCTTAGTAGCCGTGCTTTCTGGATGTCTTTATCCAGAAAGTCAGAAAAACGAGAATCAAATTCCATATACAGATCAAATTCAATCTGTTCAATCTGCCGTAGAGCAATATCAAGAGAATAAATCCATACTACCTATTAAAACAAGAGATCAGAGTACACCGATCTATCAAAAGTATCCAATCGATTTTCAAAAAATCGTACCTTCTTTTTTACAGCAGGCACCTGGGAATTCGTTTGAAAACGGTGGTGTCTTTCAATATGTATTAATTCATCCAGATGAAAACCCAACTGTTAGATTAATTGACTTATTGACTGTAGAGAAGGTAAAGGATCTTCAGCTTCAAGTCAACGATTACCGACGTAACAATTCGTATCCACCGTTTAAAGATGTCCTAGAAAAGAATAGGTATTCGATTGATTATGAAGCGCTTGGTATGGATGAAGAGCCAACTGTGAAAAGTCCATATACAAATGATCAATTGCCTTTCTTCTTAAATGAGAATGGTGAAGTATATATAGATTACACCAATGATCTCAACAAAGCGATTGTGAATAACCCTGATCATACGTATAAAAATGGCGACGACATTAGAGATCTATTAGCAGATAATTCGTTTTACGTTCCAGTAACTTCTGTACCATATACAATTAAAGACGATGAAGCTGTTTTTTTAGTTAAATAGGTATTTTCCCTTCTCTTTAGCAATACAACTATTAAAAAGAGGAGGGACTTTTTTATGACTATTTCTACTAGAGGACGGAAAGCTTACCTGCTGTATCAAATCCTTTTACTATGAACTGTCATATTTGTTGGACAACATCATAGAATGATAGTGTTCAAGAAAGTCTGCGGTCTAGAGTGAATCATTTCGTCCAGCGAGACGGAATTCAGGAGGCGATCACGTGGAGAGAGTGGATATCTTCAAAGATATCGCAGAGCGTACAGGGGGAGATATATACCTTGGAGTCGTAGGTTCTGTTCGAACGGGAAAATCGACATTTATTAAAAAGTTCATGGAACTTATCGTACTGCCAAATATGGAAAGTGATTCAGATCGAGCTAGAGCTCAAGATGAACTTCCACAAAGTGCTGCTGGCCGTACGATTATGACAACTGAGCCAAAATTTGTACCAAATCATGCAGTTCAGATTCATGTTGAAGATGGACTTGATGTCAATGTGAGGCTTGTCGATTGCGTTGGTTATGCTGTACCAGGAGCAAAAGGATACGAAGACGAAGATGGTCCGCGAATGATTAATACACCGTGGTATGAAGAACCAATTCCATTCCAAGAAGCTGCGGAAATCGGTACAAGAAAAGTAATTCAAGAACATTCTACACTTGGTGTTGTCATTACCACAGATGGATCAATTGGTGAAATTCCAAGACACGATTATTTGGAATCAGAAGAAAGAGTAGTAGAAGAATTAAAAGAAGTGGGCAAGCCATTTATTATGATTGTTAACTCAGCTCATCCTCATCATCCACAAACTGAAGGTTTAAGAGGGGATTTGTCACAAAAATACGATATTCCGGTCATCTCGTTGAGTGTGGAAAGTATGACGGAGCATGATATTAACAATGTATTACGGGAAGTACTCTATGAGTTTCCTGTATTGGAAGTGAATGTAAACTTGCCTAGCTGGGTCATGGTACTTCACCAAGATCATTGGCTCAGACAAAATTATGAAGAATCTGTAAGAGAAACTGTAAAAGATATTAAGCGTCTAAGGGATGTTGATCGGGTCGTAGGACAATTTGAAGAGTTCGAATTTATCCAAGATGCACGGCTCGCAGGTATCGAAATGGGGCAAGGGATCGCAGAAATTGACCTCTATGCACCAGACGATTTGTACGATCAAATTCTCAAAGAAGTAGTAGGAGTTGAGATTAGAGGGAAGGATCATCTACTTCAACTTATGCAAGAATTTGCTTTTGCAAAAGCTGAATACGATCATGTTTCAGATGCTCTACGCATGGTTAAACAAACCGGCTATGGAATAGCCGCACCTGCAATTGAAGATATGAGCTTAGATGAGCCTGAAATTATTCGCCAAGGATCAAGATTTGGTGTAAGACTGAAAGCTGTAGCTCCATCCATTCATATGATAAAAGTGGATGTAGAGTCAGAATTTGCCCCTATAATAGGCACTGAGAAACAAAGTGAGGAATTAGTTCGTTATCTTATGCAAGACTTTGAAGAGGATCCGCTTTCCATATGGAATTCAGATATTTTCGGACGTTCTCTAAATTCAATTGTAAGGGAAGGCATTCAGGCAAAGCTTGGATTAATGCCTGAGAATGCTCGCTATAAATTAAAGGAAACGCTTGAACGCATTATTAACGAAGGTTCAGGAGGATTAATTGCGATCATACTATAACTTAGCTGACTCCACTATATGGAGTCAGTTTTTTTATGATCCGATAAGATGAGAAATAACACTTTGGTATGAAAAAAAGTTTGCCATTCTTCATTCTATGCCCTCCTTTTCGTATCTAAATGGTAAATAGAAAGGAAATTGACTACATGAACTTATCTCACTAAACTGCTATGTAAAGCGTTTACAAATGGTACTTTATGCAGATAATAAGTAAAAAATCGCCCAAATCAAGACAAACGTATTGAATTCTTTCGCATCTTCGTATAATATAGGGCTTGCGAACGTACTAAACGCGCATTGCAACGTATAAATATTGGGCATTAAGTGAATGAATGTAATTATCCATCTCTCTTGAGAGGAGGTGAACAGAATGAACAAGACAGATCTAATCAATGCTGTTGCAGAATCTGCAGAGCTTTCTAAAAAAGAAGCGACAAAAGCTGTTGACTCAGTTTTTGATAACATTATGCAATCCTTGCAAGAGGGTGACAAAGTTCAACTAATTGGTTTTGGTAACTTTGAAGTCCGTGAGCGTTCTGCTCGTAAAGGGCGTAATCCTCAAACTGGCGAAGAGATCGAAATCGCTGCAAGTAAGGTTCCTGCATTTAAACCTGGTAAAGCCCTTAAGGATGCAGTGAAGTAAGAAATACATAGGGCAAAGAAGAGCCGCACATTCTGCGGCTCTTCTTTTTTGCTAACTTTTTCACCTTATGCTAGAATCTTCATAGGTATTAAAGGCCCTGAATGGAGGATTAAGAACCATGTACGAAGTTAATCATGATAAAATAGAAGAAGCAGTTAAAATGATTCTTGAAGCAATTGGGGAAGACCCTGAGCGTGAAGGCTTGTTAGATACTCCAAAACGCGTTGCAAGAATGTATCAAGAGATTTTTCAGGGACTTCATCAAGATCCTAAGGAACATTTCCAAACCATTTTTGGAGAAGATCACGAAGAGTTAGTACTAGTAAAGGATATTCCTTTCTATTCAACCTGTGAGCATCACCTTGTTCCTTTCTTTGGAAAAGCTCATGTAGCATACATACCTAAAGGTGGAAAAGTAACAGGTCTAAGTAAGCTTGCAAGAGCAGTAGAGTCTGTAACCAAGCGGCCACAGCTACAAGAACGTATTACGTCAACTATCGCTAATTCTATGGTGGAAACGCTAGATCCTCATGGAGTAATGGTAGTAGTGGAAGCTGAGCATATGTGTATGACAATGAGAGGCGTTAAGAAGCCTGGGTCATCTACTGTTACATCAGCTGTAAGAGGCGTGTTTGAACATGATACTGCAGCGCGTTCTGAAGTGCTTGGCCTAATTAAAGGTTAATTCTGTTGAGCGGAGTGATAACTATGAAAAGCGAAAGTACTGATTTTTTTGTAATTAAAGCCCTAGAGAATGGCGTTAACGTCATAGGGTTAACACGTGGTTCTGATACACGATTTCATCATTCAGAAAAGCTAGACAAAGGCGAAGTGATGATTGCTCAGTTTACTGAACATACTTCTGCCGTTAAGGTAAGAGGAAAAGCAGTAATTCAAACAGAGCATGGAGAAATAAGCACAGAAGAGTAAAGCAGGAGGTGTGAACCTGCTTTTCTTTGATTTAAGAACGGAGCAAGTCACGTTTTAGCTAGGGGCTTATTGTGCTATACTATGAATAAATACATAATTTGTACTTTATGAACATTTAGTGGGTTGGAATAAAGTATAACGAAAGTAAAGACTTCCATTTAAGTAGGATAGGAAGGCGAATTTTTCTAATTGGATGACATGTAAGGGGTATGGGATATGACAAATCCAAAGGAAACCACATATAAACACATAGCTGGAGTTCGGGACATGCTGCAGTCTCGCCTATCCCATTCATATTTGCTTCAATTCATTGATTTTCCAATTATCGATGAAGAGAGGTTATATGTGTTCTACGGCATGCTAGAACAAACCAAGCTCGAAAGAAAAAGGAAGGAAGATACCCTTCTATCAATCATGCTGGTGCAAATTGCACTCGATACCCATGATCTGATTTCACTTGATGATGTTACGAATGAGAATGATAGAAAGAATCGTCAGCTAACCGTATTAGCAGGCGACTACTTTAGTAGCATGTATTATCAAATTCTTTCAAAATGGAATGATAATGAAATGATTCGCACGCTATCTGAAGCGATTCAAGAAATAAACGAAGCCAAAATGTCTTTTTATCAAACAGATCATAGAACGGTTGAACCTATTTTTGATAATTTAAAGGAAATCGAATCCATTTTAGTTAGAAAAGTAGCTGAACATTATGGGTTAGATAACTGGAAAACATTTGGCATGCAGTATTTCTACATGAACCGCCTTCTCTTAGAGCGGAAGCAAGGATTAATTCATTCTAGTTCTAATTTGCTACAGAAGATTGCTTTAACTCTTCTAACAGTTAAAGAATCTAAGCTTTCTTCCGATCAGCAAGCATCAAAAGCGAAAATCGTTTTGGACTCCTATGTGGGACATGCCAAAAAAGAAATTGATTTTCTATGTCAGCATTATTCAGAGCTACATCGTTGGTTTCAAAATCGACTCGAGTATAATTGGGGCATTATTGGAATAAAGGAAGAGAAATTGGCGGAAGAGGGATAAGGCATGTCTACATCTAAAGAAGAACGCGTACACGATGTTTTTCAAACCATTTCAAAACGTTATGATGTCATGAATTCGGTTATTAGTTTTCAACGTCATAAAGCTTGGCGCAAAGATACTATGCGATTAATGGATGTCCAAAAAGGTTCAACTGCACTTGATGTATGCTGCGGTACAGCGGATTGGACACTTGCTATGGGTGAAGCCGTAGGAGAAACTGGAAGTGCGATAGGGCTTGATTTTAGCGAGAATATGTTAGAAGTTGGGAAAGTGAAAGTGGAAGAGAAGAAAAGAAAGAATGTAACCCTTATTCACGGTAATGCAATGAATCTGCCATTCGAGGACAATTCTTTTGATTATGTGACTATTGGTTTTGGTCTTAGAAATGTTCCAGATTATGATCAGGTGATTCAAGAAATGCATCGCGTGGTGAAACCTGGTGGTCAAGTTGTTTGTCTTGAAACATCTCAACCAACAATTCCCGTTTTTCGACAGGTATACTACGGGTACTTCAAATATATCATGCCTACTCTAGGAAAAATGTTAGCGAAAAGCTATGAAGAGTATTCTTGGTTGCAAGAATCAGCAAGTACGTTTCCTGGAAGAGATGAGTTAAAACAGCTTTTCTTTAAGAATGGGTTTAGTCGCGTAGATGTTAAACCGTATTCTGGTGGAGTTGCAGCAATGCATAGAGGATTTAAAGCAGTTCAACCATAAAAAAGACAATAGATATTTTGTGATAATCAGTTAGGTGGATCTCATGAAATTAAAAACAATTTATGCTTCTTTAAAAAATGATTTATCCTTTATTGAATCCGAATTGGAGCAGACCGTGAATGCTCATCATCCTGTTCTACGTGACGCTTCTAACCACCTATTAAAAGCAGGAGGGAAACGAATCCGTCCTGTTTTCGTTTTACTTTCAGGAAAGTTCGGAGATTATAATTTAGTACTTATGAAGAATGTTGCAGTTGCACTCGAATTAATTCATATGGCATCACTTGTACATGATGATGTTATCGATGATGCAGAGATGAGAAGAGGCAAGAAAACGATTAAGGCTAAGTGGGATAATCGTGTAGCAATGTATACAGGAGATTATATTTTTGCGCGCGCGATTGAACTTGTTACTGAGCTTAAAGAGCCATCGGCTAATACCATTTTATCAAATGCCATTTTAGAAATGAGCATAGGAGAAATCGAACAGATAAAAGACCAATTCAATTGGGATCAAAATGTTAGGGATTATTTTCGCAGAATTAAACGGAAGACGGCTCTCTTAATTGCTACATCATGTGAATTAGGTGCTGTAGCTGCAGGCGCATCTAAGGCAGAACAACGACACCTTAAACAATTCGGGTACTATGTAGGCATGTCCTATCAAATCACAGATGATATCTTAGACTATACTGGAACTGTTAAAGAACTTGGAAAGCCAGCTGGTGGTGACTTGCTACAGGGCAATATAACGTTGCCTGTACTATACGCTATGAATCAAGATAACAAGAAGCATGAAATCATGGACATTTTCTCTAAAGAATTGAATACCTCACAAGAGAAGGTCAATCAAGTTATTTCGATTGTAAAATCTTCTGGTGGAATTGAATTCTCACAGCGTATCAGTGACCGCTATCTTCAGAAAGCGTTTAATGAACTTGATCAGCTTCCATCTCAGTCTGCTAGAACTTCACTTAGACAAATTGCAGAATATATCGGTAAAAGAAAACATTAAAAGGAAATGTTGTTATTTTTGCGAATATTTGATAGAATTTTGAAGGGCAGAAAAACGCTTTCTGCCCTGTACATATACTTTGTTGAAGGTGAGGAGATTTTCATGGAAAAAACATTTCTAATGGTCAAGCCTGATGGCGTGCAACGCAATTTGATTGGTGAACTTGTTACACGTTTTGAGAAAAAGGGCTTTCACTTAGTAGGCGCAAAATTGATGACGGTTTCAAAAGAACTTGCAGAAAACCATTATGGAGAACATAAAGAGCGTCCATTCTTCGGTGAGCTTGTAGACTTCATCACATCAGGTCCTGTCTTTGCCATGGTTTGGGAAGGTGACAATGTGATCTCAACTGCTCGTACAATGATGGGAGCAACGAATCCTAAAGATGCAAACCCTGGAACGATTCGTGGCGATTATGGTGTTCAAGTTAGCATGAATGTTATTCATGGTTCAGACTCTCCAACGAGTGCAGAACGCGAAATTTCCTTGTTTTTCAATGAAAATGAATTGAACGAGTATACAAAAACTATTTCTAAGTGGGTTTAATTTTTCACCCTGAAATGAAAGCGCTTATATTTATTAAAGCCGGACTAAGTGTCCGGCTTTTTATTTTTGGAGTAAGTATTAGGAAAGGATAGGCGAAGGAAACGCTCTTTCTAACTCAATTGTTCGTGCCATTTGTAGCAGTAAACGATCATTAAATTTAGTTGTTGCAGCTTGTAACCCTACAGGGAGCCCTTCAGGAGTTAATCCTGCCGGGATTGAAATAGCAGGATGACCAGTACAGTTGTATAGTTGCGTCATCATCCAATCAGAAATTGGTGAAGTCGCTCTTCCATTAATGGAAGATGGACCCTCACTGGTGTGAGGAAATGCGGGTACTCCTAAAACTGGTGAGAGAATCGCATCATAGTGATTTAGTTTCTCTTGTAATGTATTCCATACGACGGTTCGTTGAAGTTCAGTCTCACGAAGCTCAACCGCGCTTAACTCTCTACCAGCATTAATCATATCCGAAACAGATGTGCTAAATTGTGTTGGAAATTGATCGAACAAAGGGCCATAAGCTGAAGCAAGCCCTGCGAACCACATTTTATTAAAGAAAGAAATAAGCTCTTCAAGCTTCATACCAAATTGAACGGAGACCTTTTCGACCATTGCACCATGCTTTCTTAAAATTTCAATCGTATCTTCTATTTGTGCTTTCACTTTGGGATCACATGGATACAGACCAAAATCTTCTGTATAAGCAAGTGTTAACCCTTTAACACCTTCTGAAAGTCTATTGAGAAGGTTTTCTTCGGGTATCGGAACTGAATAAGGGTCATTCGGTTCGTAACCTTCGATAATGGAAAGGAGAAGGGCTGCATCCTCTGTTGTTCTGCTCATGGGCCCATAGTGGACGAAGGGCTGGGTTGTTCCAAAGCGATTCACAGGTGAGCTATCAAATGGAACTCGTCCAAAAGTCGGTTTTAATCCAATGATTCCATTAAGGCTTGAAGGAATCCGAATGGAACCACCGCCATCGCTACCTTCTGCTAACGGAACGCATTTACTCGCTACAGCAGCTGCTGAACCTCCGCTCGAACCACCTGCAGTTAATAAAGGATTCCATGGATTTTTAGCAGGACCAAGTATGTGATTGTCGGTTGTTCCTTTATGGCCAAATTCGGGAGTGTTTGTTTTGCCTATTATTATGGCACCGGCTTTTTTAATTCGTTTAATAATTGTAGGCTCATGGGTAGAAATGTGATTACGAAAAAGAGGTGAGCCAAACGTCGTGCACCTACCACTAACAGGTGTGAGATCTTTTATAGCGATCGGTACTCCGTGGAGAGGGCCAATTGGTTTACCTTTCATAAGATCTTTCTCGGCTAATTGAGCTTCTTTTAAAGCTTCTTCTTCGAATACCGTGATGAACATATTTAATTTTGGATTAAGGTGTCTAATTCGTTCAAGATGGCTAGTAATAACATCTACTGGAGATATTTTTCTCGTGGCTATTTGTTGGGCCATTTCTCTTGCAGTAAAATCAGTTATAGACATATGTACACTTCCTTTTAGAAACAGTTGTCTTAACTGTAGCGAATAGTAGATCTACAATCAAACTTGAAAATCGGATACTTCATAACAGCGAAATGATCGAGAATAATTTAAAGCATTCTATTACTGTTTTTTTAGTGAGAGTGTGATAGGATATTTGCAACATTCATTGAAATTTGGCTATGTTAGCTCAAATTGTTGGTTTCTCGATTTTTGGCTCATTCGAGTGAAACCTTAGTTTCACTCGCCTTTCAGCTCTGCTGAAAGGTCGTCCTGCGGTGATCAATCGTCTGAGTAAATGAATTTGCTCGAAGCGATTGGTCACCGCAGGGCGTAAATGAGTCAAAAATCAACACTGTACATTAACATAGCCTGAAAATTAAATAATCGTTACACTAATTTTATTCGGTATGATATAGTAGTACGTAAAAGCGTCAAAGCATATGGAGGAGATAGGATGAGATACTTAACAGCAGGAGAATCACACGGACCACAATTAACGACAATTCTAGAGGGGCTTCCGTCAGGTCTAGAGCTATTAGCGGAAGATATTAATACAGAATTAGCAAGGCGTCAACTTGGATATGGTCGTGGACGTCGTATGCAAATTGAAAAAGATCAAGTACAAATCCTAAGCGGTGTTCGTCATGCAAAATCAACTGGGGCTCCAATTGCGTTAGTTGTTGAAAATAAAGATTGGACGCACTGGAAGAATTATATGGGTGCTGAACCGTTAACAAAAGAACAGGAAGACAATATGAAACGACAAATCTCACGTCCCCGTCCAGGACATGCTGATTTAAATGGTGCTATTAAATACGGACATCGCGATATGAGAAACGTATTGGAGCGTTCTTCAGCTAGAGAAACAACGGTTAGGGTCGCTGCTGGAGCAGTTGCTAAGAAGTTGCTTAAAACACTAGGCATTCAAGTAGCGGGGCATGTGCGAATGATTGGTGGCATTGAAAGTAGCTATGAAGGTGGTATGTCACTCGAAGAAATGCAACGTGTGTCAGAAGAATCTCCTGTTCGAAGTCTTGATGAAGAGGCAGGAAAGAAAATGATGACTGCTATTGACGATGCCAAAAGTAATGGTGATTCAATTGGTGGCATTGTAGAGGTTGTTGTTGAAGGGTTACCAGTTGGACTTGGTAGTCATGTTCATTACGACCGTAAACTAGATTCCAAGATAGCTGGAGCAATTATGAGCATCAATGCGTTCAAAGGTGTTGAATTTGGAATTGGATTTGAAGCTGCGGAGAAACCTGGTAGTGAAGTTCATGATGAAATTCAATGGTCAGAGGAAGAGGGCTACACGCGAAAAACGAATCGACTCGGAGGTTTTGAAGGTGGCATGACAACAGGTATGCCAATCGTCGTAAAAGGCGTGATGAAACCAATACCGACTCTATACAAACCTCTTCAGAGCGTTGATATTGATACAAAAGAGCCATTCTCAGCAAGTATTGAGCGTTCTGATAGCTGTGCTGTACCTGCAGCAAGTGTCGTAGCAGAGAATGTAGTAGCTTGGGAAGTTGCATGCTCAATTCTTGATAAATTCGGACATGATCGTATTGAAGAAATTTCAGCAGCGCTTAATCAGCACAGGAAATACAGCCGGGAGTTTTAATTGTGGATACAATTAGAATAGAAACGAGTGGTGGTAGTTACCCGGTTCATATCGGAAAGGGCATTCGGACGAAGTGGAGAGAATTGATAGACGATTATGCTTCCTACTCTAGTTTCTTTATTATTACGGATGAAGCTGTTGAAGCGCACTATTTGTCTTCTATTCTGGGAGAAGAGAAGCTCTCCTATTTCATAGTTCCGTCTGGAGAAGAATCTAAATCCTTTGAGCAATATCACCAATGTATGACTGCGTTGCTTGAGGCTGAGCTCGATCGTAAATCATGTATCATTTCACTCGGTGGCGGAGTAGTTGGGGATCTAGCTGGCTTCGCTGCTGCTACATATATGAGAGGGATCGATTTTATTCAAATTCCTACAACTTTGCTTGCACATGATTCAAGTGTTGGTGGTAAAACAGGCATTAATCATGAATTGGGTAAGAATTTAATTGGGGCTTTTCACCAACCTGCTGCAGTTATTTATGACATCGAATGTTTAAGAACTCTGCCTGATCGAGAGTGGCGCTCTGGATTTAGTGAAGTGATTAAGCACGCACTCATTCATGACGAGACATTCTTGAACTGGCTAGTCGATCGAAGAAAGGCTGTTCAGAATTATTCTGATGAAGAGCTTCAATTCATGCTGAAAAAGGGCATTAACGTTAAAGGCGCAATTGTTAAAGAGGATGAACGTGAAACAGGCGTTAGAGCATATTTGAACTTTGGTCACACGCTTGGTCATGCAATAGAAGCTGAGCTAGGATATGGAAAGGTAACACATGGTGAAGCAGTAGCTATAGGGATGATTTTTGCACTAAGAATGAGTGAGGAATACTTTCAAACAAAACTTCGTATGGATGAATTAAGGATCTGGTTTGAAAGTTTAGGTCTTCCTGTAGCAGTCCCTCGTGAGCTTGATATAATGAAGCTACTTCAACGGATGAAGGTAGATAAAAAAGCTGAAAATAAAAGTTTGAAATTTATATTGCTTAAGGAAATCGGTACTCCTACTAAGGTGAGCATTGATGATGAAGCTGCACTTAAGCTACTTAAAAAGAGTGTTGAAAGGAGCGTCTGACTGTGATTAGAGGGATTCGGGGTGCTACAACAGTTGATGTAAATGAAAAGCATGCCATTGTTGAAGCGACTACAAAGCTATTAAAAGAAACAATCAACCAAAACAATGTAACACCAGAAATGGTTGCATCTATTCACTTTACAATGACAAGAGATTTAGATGCAGTGTTCCCTGCTGAAGCGGTCAGGTTATTTAACGGATGGGCAAATGTGCCTCTTCTTTGTTCATCAGAAATTGAGGTACAAGGTTCTTTACCATTTTGTATTAGAATATTAATGTCAGTGAATACCACACAAGCACAAGATGAAGTTCAGCATGTTTATTTAGAAAAAGCTGTTACGCTTCGTCCAGATCTTGCGAGTTGACAAATAACCATCACCATACTAGGATAGTAATAAGTTTAGAGCAGAGGCAATACAGGTACTACTAGTTGAGAGAGCTGAGAATAGGATAGTTGAGTTGAGGAGAGCTTAGAGGGATACGTTTATTCACCCCCTGAGGTTATTCAGGGGGTTTTTATATACCCTTTTTCGGTATTATGATAATTCAGACAAAAAGAGTCTGTTCTTTGTCATACCACATTTTCCATCCTCGGAACGCTCAACATTCCATTCTCCATTACACATTATGGAGAGGTGAGAACGTTGACTACAGATTATTCTTCTTTTCAAAGGGATGCCGAATCATACGGAACAATCCCGCTAATGAAGTCGTACTTTTTAGATACGACTACACCCATTCAAATCTTCCAAAACATTGGCAAACGTGCCAGTTTTCTTTTAGAGAGTAGCGATCAGGAATCAAAATGGTCTCGCTATTCATTTATAGGCGTTGACCCAGTCTTCTCCCTGATTGAGCATCAAGGGATATTCAAGGTAGTAGATGCGGACGGTAACAGCATACTTGAACGTAAGGACTTCGAATCAGGAGTTGAAGCTCTATTTGACTACTTAAACCCAAAGCTTCCTGATACTTCTTTTCCTTTTTATGGAGGAGCTGTAGGTTATATAGGATACGATGCGGTCAGTCAATTTGATAAAGTGCCAGCTCATCCAGATCGTGATGAAGATATGCCGTTATTTCACTTTATCGTTTGTGAGAATCTATTAATTTATGATCATCACTTAAAAAGACTAACCGTTTGTCACCATGCTAGATTGAATGAGAGTTCTAATGTTGAGCAGGTCTACAACAATGCATTCAAAGTCATGGAAGAACTTGTTTCAATCTCATCTAAGCAAACGCAAGGAGACGCGATCCACTTACCTGATGATTCCAATGAGGAAGTTGACTTTTCGCAAATAAAATCCAATTATGAGAAACACCAATTTTTACAAGATGTTGAGAAGATCAAGAAATACATTGAAGAAGGAGACGTGTTTCAAGCCGTTCTATCTCAGAGGTTCGAGAAAGACGTTTCCATTAGCGGTCTTGATCTATACAGGGTACTACGGATAATCAACCCTTCACCTTACATGTTCTATTTGAAAATGAATAACGTAGAAATCATCGGTAGTTCACCGGAGAAACTGGTCCAGGTTCGAGACGGTAAAGTAGAGATTGATCCAATAGCTGGAACGAGAAAACGAGGGAAGACGGATGAAGAAGATCAAGCATTAGCTGAAGAACTATTGCTTGATGAAAAGGAACGTGCAGAACATTACATGCTTGTCGATCTTGCGAGAAACGACGTTGGTAGAGTTTCCGAATATGGGAGCGTCGATGTTCCACAGTTAATGGATATCGGGAGATTTTCACACGTAATGCATATTATTTCAAAAGTTACCGGTGTTCTTGCTTCAAGATTTACTAGTCTTGACGCAGTAGTTGCTTCATTCCCAGCAGGTACAGTGTCCGGTGCGCCAAAAGTAAGGGCGATGCAGATTCTTAATGAATTAGAACCAACGTCAAGATCTATATACTCAGGAGCAATCGGTTATATCGGTTTTGATGGAAATATTGATTCATGTATCGCGATTCGAACAATGGTGATTAAAGATGGAACTGCATACGTACAGGCAGGAGCGGGAGTTGTAGCCGATTCGATCCCAGAAAATGAGTGGGAAGAGACGCGTAATAAGGCGAGTGCACTTATTAAAGCGATTCAGGTAGCGGAAGCAATTTTCGAGAAAAAGGAGGAGCGGTTAAATGTTTAAAGAACAACTACAGAGAATGATTGAAGGTGCGACACTTTCTGAATCAACAGCAGAACAAGTAATGGATGTTATTATGGAAGGAAAAGCAGATGATGCACAAATTGCTAGCTTCCTCACCATTCTTCAAATGAGGGGCGAATCGGTAGATGAACTGACAGGTTTTGTTCGATCGTTACGCAATCATGTCATACAGCTTGATCATGGTGGGCTTCCCCTAATTGATACATGTGGTACAGGTGGAGATGGGCAATCGACTTTCAACATTTCAACCGCTTCAGCTATACTTG
Source organism: Guptibacillus hwajinpoensis (assembly GCF_001039475.1). Classification (GTDB taxonomy): domain Bacteria; phylum Bacillota; class Bacilli; order Bacillales; family Guptibacillaceae; genus Guptibacillus; species Guptibacillus hwajinpoensis. The sequence continues at coordinate 405,874 of NZ_LELK01000001.1, forward strand.
TTTCAAGTCTTGGAGTGAAAGTTGCGAAACATGGCAATAGAGCTGTTTCTTCTAAAAGTGGAAGTGCTGATGTATTGGATGAACTAGCTATTCCAACGCAATCTTCAAGAGATGAAGCTATTCAAACACTTGAAGGAAGAAATATGTGTTTCTTGTTTGCACCGAATTACCATACTGCAATGAAACATGCGGTAAGCGCACGAAAAGCAATCGGTTTTCGGACAGTGTTCAATAGCCTTGGGCCATTAGCTAATCCGGCTGGAAGTCAGTCACAGTTAATTGGTGTCTATAGCCACGAGAAAGCATTGAAAATGGCAGAAGCTTTAAAACGTCTTGGGACGAAGCGGGCATTGCTTGTAACAGGCGGTGAAGGGATGGATGAGTGCTCAATCTCAACTTACACAGATTTTGTTGAGTTGAAAGATGGAGAGTTATTCACATATCGCCATACACCAGAAGATGTAGGGCTAAGATCATGTAATCAAAATGATTTAAGAGTTGATACTTCAAAAGAAAGTGCTACGCTTATACAGGAAATTTTTAATGGTAATGGGAATGAAGCTAGTACAGGAATTGTCCTTTATAATGCGGGAGCAGCGCTTTATCTTGCGGGTGCTAGTGACTCGATTAAAGAGGGCGTAAAAATGGCAAGAGACGCAATCAACAATGGTACGGCAAAAAATCAATTGAATCTTTTACGCGTTGAAAAGGAGTTGAATGTTCATGCTTGATCGAATCATAGCAGTAAAGCACGAAGAAATGGCGAGGTTTAACATGCCTGAAGATCAAAAGTTCAACAATGTTTCTTTTGTTACTAGCTTACAAAATCCTACACATGAAGTAGGTCTTATTGCAGAAGTCAAAAAAGCATCGCCTTCGAAGGGGATCATAAATGATAATTTTGATCCGGTAGAAGTGGCTGAAGCATATGAAAAAGCAGGTGCGGATGCTATTTCAGTTTTAACTGATGAGACGTTTTTCAAAGGATCGAACTCTTTTTTAACAGAAGTGAAAAAGCATGTGAATTTACCCATCTTAAGAAAAGACTTTATAATTGACGAAAGACAAATCGAAGAAAGTAAACGTATAGGGGCGGACGCAATCCTATTAATCGTAAGAGCACTTGGTGTCCAAAAAACGAAAGAGTTCTATCATCTTGCAGCTTCCTTTGGCTTAGAATGTTTGGTCGAAGTCCATTCTGAGGAAGAATTAAAGGAACTGATTGCTTCATTTACGCCAGCTGTAATAGGAGTTAACAATCGTAACCTAGCAACTTTTGAAACCTCCACAACGCAAACGCATATGCTCAGTCGTTATATACCTGAATCCACATTACTGATTAGTGAGAGTGGCATTTCAACTTATGATGACATTCAAGATGTTAAGAAAGCTGGGGCATCAGCTGTTCTTGTTGGTGAAGCACTAATGCGCGGTGGCACTTATGAAGCGGGGATTAGAAGACTATTTGGTGAAACAGCACATGAAAACGCCTGAACTTAAACTATGCGGTAATCGTTCCTTAGAAGATTGGCAAACAGTTAGGTTGAGCGGTGTCCAGTATGCTGGGTTTATTTTTGCCAATAGCGTTCGCCGTGTGTCAAATGAAGAAGTTGCAAAATGGCTTGAAGATTACCCGCCACAAGATAAGATGCAAATTGTAGGAGTCTTTGTGAATCCTGAACTTGAAGAACTAGCAGAAACCGTTAGCGAGGTTCCGTTGGATATTATACAGCTGCATGGAAAAGAAACGCCTGCATTTGCGGCAAAAATCAAGCAAATGACAGGAAAACAAGTTTGGAAAGTGCTGCATCATGGAGATGGTGCTCTTTCAGACATGTCTCGGTACTCAGATATTGTAGACGGATATGTCGTCGACACGAAGCTTCCCGGGCAATGGGGAGGAACTGGCAAACGATTTGATTGGAAGGCAATTCCTGATTATCAGAACAAAGCAGAGAAACAAAATGTTCCTTTGTTTATTGCCGGAGGTGTTAATCCAGATAATGTTCGTGAGTTAATGGATTACATGACAGATGGAATTGATGTTTCAAGCGGAATCGAAATGGATGATAAGAAAGATACAAATATGATTAATCGAATGAAGGAAAGGCTGGGATAAAGATGTCAACAATGGTACCTGATCAGCGCGGTAGATTCGGAAAATACGGTGGCAAATACGTACCTGAAACAGCGATGTATGCGCTGGAAGAATTAGAGAATTCATTAAATGAAGCAATGGCTGATGAACAGTTTCTGGCAAATTACCATGATGAATTGAAAAAGTACTCAGGCCGACCAACACCTATTACGCATGCAGAGAATTTATCCAAACGCCTAGGTGGAGCACAAATTTATCTAAAACGAGAAGATCTTAATCATACAGGAGCACACAAACTCAATAATGCGATCGGACAAGCACTCCTTGCTGTTCGAATGGGTAAAGAAAAAATAGTAGCAGAAACTGGGGCTGGACAACACGGTGTAGCTGCAGCAACTGTTGCTGCACGATTTGGTCTTGAATGTAAGGTGTTCATGGGTGAAGAAGATATTAGACGACAGGAATTAAATGTATTCCGGATGAAGCTTCTAGGTGCTGAAGTTGTACCCGTATCTTCTGGTAGTAAGACACTCAAAGATGCTACAAATGAAGCCATTCGCTATTGGGTAGCAAATGTGGAGGATACGTTTTATTTAATTGGATCAGTTGTAGGACCACATCCCTACCCTAAAATGGTTCGCGACTTCCAAAGAGTAATCGGAGACGAATCAAGAGAACAAATGGAAGATCTTCCGAATAAAGTTATCGCTTGTGTAGGTGGCGGTAGTAACGCAATGGGAATGTTCTATCCTTTTCTACAGGATGATGTTCAGTTAGTAGGAGTAGAGGCTGCAGGTAAAGGCATCCATACTGGTGAACATGCAGCAACCCTTTCAGAAGGACGACTTGGGGTTATTCATGGGTCCATTACTTATTTACTCCAAAATGAGACTGGTCAAATTCAGGAACCTCATTCTATATCTGCTGGTTTGGATTATCCGGGTATCGGACCTGAGCATGCATACTTATCGGAAACTGGCAGAGTGACGTATACTGGCATTACTGACATGGAAGCACTTGAAGCGTTAAAAGTTCTATCAAAAGAAGAGGGTATTATTCCAGCAATCGAGAGTGCGCATGCACTTTCAGAAGCAATTAAGCAAGCACCAGACATGGGAGTAGATGAAACGATTCTCGTTTGTCTTTCAGGTAGAGGAGATAAAGACGTTCACACAATTATGGAACATCTCGGAGGTGAGGTTGATGAATAAACGTTTTGAACAACATGTCGATGGACGAAGCGATCTATTCATTCCGTTTGTTGTAGCGGGAGATCCAACTGAAGAAGCAACAATTAAGCTTGCTTTAATGCTACAAGAAGAAGGTGCCAATGCAATTGAACTGGGTATTCCTTATTCCGATCCTTTAGCAGATGGACCGGTTATACAACGGGCTTCTATTCGTGCACTTGAGCATGGAATGAGTTTAGAGAAAGCTATGAATATTGTTCCAAAAATGCGCGAACGCGGACTTGAAATTCCGATAATTGTATTTACTTATTACAATCTTTTGTTACAATTAGGAGAAGAACGCTTCTTCGCTTTAGTGCGCGAAAATGATATAGATGGTCTTTTAGTTCCGGATCTTCCTTTTGAGGAAAGTGAGGAATGGAGAAAAAGCTGTAAAATGAATGGTATAGCTCTTATCTCACTAGTTGCGCCAACGACATCTGATAAGCGTCTTACTGAAATTGCAAATGAAGCAACAGGTTTCCTTTACTGCGTTTCATCATTAGGTGTTACAGGTACACGAACAGATTTTCATTCGTCTGTCTTCGAATTCGTCGATCGCGTAAAAGCTCAAAGTCCTATTCCTGTCGCTGTTGGTTTTGGGATTTCTGCTCCAGAACAAGTAGCGAAACTGAAGGAATATTGCGATGGGGTCATCGTTGGGAGTGCGATTGTTCGTCAAATCGAAGCGCAAGTTGATGGTTTAACAAATGAAGAAACACAAGTTGAAGCGATTAATCAAATTCGTTCTTATATCCGCGATTTGATTTCTCCATACGAGAAACTGAAAATTAATACGTGAGGTGCACGCATGATTCCAAAACAACAATTGAAAGGTTTGACCCCTTACAAGCCAGGTAAACCAATTGAGGAAGTAAAAAAAGAACTTGGGCTAAAAGAAGTTGTGAAATTAGCTTCGAACGAGAATCCTTATGGCTCTTCACAGGCCGTTAAAGAAGCCATTCAGAAAGAATTAACACAACTGCACATTTATCCAGATGGATATGCTACATCATTACGAACGGCTGTAGGTAAACATCTTAAGGTAAATGAAGACCAGCTTGTATTTGGTAACGGATCTGATGAAGTAGTGCAGATGATTTGTAGAACGTATCTTGAAAAGGGAACGAATACGGTGATGGCAACCCCTACTTTTCCACAATATCGTCATAATGCCGTCATTGAGAATGCTGAGATTCGTGAAGTTCCATTGCAAGATGGTAAGCATCAGCTCGATGAAATGTTAGCAGCTATTGACGAAAACACTCGCATAATTTGGGTTTGCTCGCCGAACAATCCTTCTGGGGAGCACGTACCAGAGAATGAATTAATTTCATTTTTAGACAATGTTCCTAAACATGTTCTAATCGTAGTAGATGAAGCTTATAAAGAATATGTAACAGCTAAGGACTTTCCTGATACGTTGGCTAGACTAAATAACTATAAGAACCTTGTTGTACTACGAACATTCTCAAAAGCATATGGCATTGCAGCTCTTCGCGTAGGATTTGGTGTAGCCAATGCTGAAGTGGTTGCAGCAATTGAACCATCAAGGGAACCATTTAACACTTCTCGCGTCGCACAAGCAGCAGCAATTGCTGCCTTAGGTGATCAAGAATTTATTGATATGTGCCGTCTTGAGAATGAGAAAGGGCGTTCTCTTTATTATAAATTTTGTGAGCAATATAATTTAGATGTATACCCATCTCAAGGTAATTTTGTATTGATAGATTTTGGTATTCCAGCTGATGATGTCTTTAATTATCTGCTAAAAAATGGATACATTGTTCGATCAGGATCAGCTCTTGGATTCCCTACATCTGTAAGAATTACTGTAGGTTCACAGGAACAGAATAAAGAAATTATTAAGTTCCTTATCCAACTATTAGTTGAACGTGGAATGGTCAAGTCATGAGTAAACAAGTTGCTGTGATTGGTCTTGGTTTAATTGGTGGTTCGATTGCGCTAGCAATCAAAAACCATCACGAGGATGCAAGAATTACTGGTTTTGATGTGAATCAAAACCAGCTTCAACTTGCAAAAGCTCTACGAGTCGTTGATGAGACAGCTTCTTCCTTAGAAGAAGCTGTTCAATCAGCAGACTTTATCATGATTGCTGCGCCAGTTGTTCAAACTGAACATATTTTGGCACAATTGAGTGAGTATTCATTAAAAAGCAACGTTATCATATCTGATGTTGGTAGCACGAAACATTCGATTGTGAAACACGCAAAGAGTATTTTGGATCCATCGATTACGTTTATTGGTGGGCATCCTATGGCTGGGTCGCATAAAACAGGCGTTTCTGCTGCAAAATCTCATTTATTTGAGAATGCGTTTTATATTCTGACCCCTGATCAAAATGTTGCTGAAAAGGATCTTAATAAGTTAATGGACCTGTTAAGGGGCACTAAAGCAACATTTGTAGAATTGGAAGCAGAAGAGCACGACTACCTAGTAGGGTTAATTAGTCATTTTCCACATATTCTTGCTGCAAGTCTTGTGAACTTTGTGAGTGAGAGTAACAACAATCAGCGTTTTAATGTAGCTAGATTTGCGGCAGGTGGGTTTCGAGACATTACCCGTATCGCATCTGCTAGTCCAGTGATGTGGCGAGATATTCTACTGCGCAATAAAGAAGTACTGCTACAAATGACGGATGATTTGAAACTAGAGCTTGACCGTATACGAAACTACATTGAACAAGAAGATGGCGACAAAATCTTTGATTACTTTACAGATGCAAAAGACTTTCGTGACGGGTTACCAGTTCGTTCAAGAGGTGCTATTCCTGCGTTTTATGATTTGTTTCTGGACGTTCAAGATCAGCCAGGGGTAATTGCAGCTGTTACACAAAAACTTGCAGGTGAAGAAATATCCATTACCAATATTCGTATTATTGAAACGCGTGAAGATATCATGGGAGTTTTGCGGATTAGCTTCAGATCAGAACTTGATCGAGATAATGCTAAAGCTGTCCTTGAGCGTGATTTCGATACGTATGTTGATGATAAATAAGGAGATCGTTAGTATGGAAACGATAATGAAAGCAAATAGACTTCAAGGAAGTATCACAATTCCGGGCGATAAATCAATCTCTCACCGCGCCGTCATGTTTGGATCGATTGCGGAAGGAACAACTCACATTTCGAATTTTCTACCTGGTGCTGATTGTTTAAGTACAATTGATTGCTTTAAGCAGATGGGTGTAAAGATTGAACAGGATGGTGCTTCTGTCATCGTAGAAAGTACAGGGATAGATGGATTACAAGAACCGTCACAGCTTCTTGATGTTGGTAACTCAGGTACAACATTCCGTCTTATGATGGGTTTACTAGCAGGGCGAGCATACCACTCAGTACTTGCTGGTGACGAGTCAATTGCCAAAAGACCAATGAACCGTGTATCTATTCCATTACTCAAAATGGGTGCTGCCATAGATGGCAGAAACAATGGTACATATGCACCTATCTCAATAAGGGGTGGGAATCTAACTGGTATTACATATACATCTCCTGTAGCAAGTGCACAAGTAAAATCGGCTATTTTGTTAGCTGGCCTTCAAGCAAAAGGTGTTACAACAGTTCATGAACCACATTTGTCACGTAATCACACTGAGAATATGCTTGAAAGCTTTGGTGTCAAAGTAAATCGCAATGGTTGCTCTGTTAGCATAAAGGGCGGACAGAAGCTAGTGTCAACGAATGTGGAAGTACCTGGTGATATTTCATCAGCCGCTTTCTTCCTTGTAGCAGGTGCAATTGTACCAGAGAGTACGATTACTCTATTAAATGTTGGAATAAATCAAACTCGATCAGGAATTTTAGATGTTCTAAAACAAATGGGGGCGTCACTATCTATTTTAAATAGGAGAATTGTTAATCAAGAAGAGGTAGCTGATTTAACAATCAAAACGAGTGAGCTTTCCGGATCAACTATTGAAGGAGAAATGATTCCTCGTTTAATTGATGAACTTCCTATTATTGCCCTTCTAGCTACACAAGCACATGGGAGAACGGTGATTAAAGATGCTGAAGAACTGAAAGTGAAGGAAACCAATCGCATTGATGCAGTAGTTGATGCGCTTCAAAAGCTTGGAGCTTCGATTACGGCAACAAGTGATGGAATGGTAATCGAGGGGCCTACTCCACTTCATGGGGCAGCTGTATCTAGCCTTGGCGACCATCGTATCGGAATGATGCTAGCAATAGCTGGTTGTATAACAGATGGCCAGGTGGATTTAGCTATGCCGGAAGCAATTAGAGTTTCATATCCAGACTTTTTTGAACATTTGAAGCAGTTGAGAGCAGGTTCTTAGGAATCTGCTCTTTTCATCATAGGTTTTATAAAATACACAAAAAATAATTACAATTTTCTAAACAATCTGTTGATTTTAGCGAATTACCTGTTATACTAATAATAGTAATGGTTTCTCTCCACTCCTATCCATATTTACTTTGTCCCTGTGTTTTGAAAGCGCTAACATCGGCTTTCTACACAGGGAATTTTTTCATTTTGATTCTTTTATGTAGGCTATGTTAGCTCATATTGTTGATTTCTCGATTTTTGGCTCATTCGAGTGAAACCTCAGTTTCACTCGCCTTTCAGCTTTGCTGAAAGGTCGCCCTGTGATGACCAACCGTCTGAGCAAATGAATTTGCTCGAAGCGATTGGTCATCACAGGGCGTAAATGAGCCAAAAATCAACACTGTTCATTAACATAGCCTTTATGTAAGACATAATTGACCTCCCGTACACATAGCTTGTCAATACAAAGGCAGGGATAGGGAGGGACTGTTATGAAACAATTGTATGAAAATGTTTCTATTAATGGAACTCGTTATAAATTGGCTACTGAATCGAAAATAACTTATAAAACAACTGAAGGGAGACTAGAGAAAGGAATTAGCTGCTCATTTGATCGGTTTTTAATGAAACCTGGTAAAGTCTTATTTGTAGAAGAGCTCTCTTTAAAACCTGAAGACGAATTTTTTGATTCAATGAAGAGGTACATTATGAATGGAGCGACGACGATTCTTACAATCACGACGATTCAAGACGAGCGAACTTTCGAGAAAGAACTAAATAGATCTATTAATGGACTAGCTAAGAGTCCAATTGATTACGTGATTGGAATCCGGACGGACGCTTCACAACTTACGCCAGAATTCATTAGAAAATGTGCTCGTTACCGTATTCCCTTGGTAATTGCTGAATTTAAAACGGAGGAAATCTGGAATGATAGTGTGTTTGAATGGACCATTCAAGCTAATTTTCCATATGGGGCTGCGCTGATACCCGACTTTTCGTTTCTTAAAACCTTCCAAGAAGATAAGATCGAGCAGGAGAGATTAAGACTGTTATCAGAAGCTCAAGTAAAAGGCCTTGATGCATGTTTTTATCAAGAACTAGTTAGTGAGAAAGAACTGTCATCTGATATGTTGAAGAGAACCGGTATTTATCCGATGAAAGATTGTTTAGCTTCGGGAGCAGACTTTGATTACAATTTGTATTTACAGAATTCAAGCAATCAAGTTGAAGAAGATCAAATTCTTGATTATGATGGAGAGGACCCAATCATTTCAGGACTTCGTGGAAAATTACTTAAAGTAAACGACAAGATTGTGTTGAAAGTAGGATACGGTAAGCATCTCACTATCCATAAACCATCGTTTTTTACTGCGAATGACCGAAATAATAAAAGAAGTGTTAGAAGGAGTTTTGGAGCGTGGAGCGTCTTAAACAAGCTGTCTCGTTAATTGAGTCAGGTAATTTTGAAAAAGGATTGGAAGAACTTAAAGAAGTTCGTAAAGAAGCTGATCACGAAGGCTTGTACGATCTATCCAACATTTATTACAGTCTTGGATTGATAGAAGATTCGAGAGATGTAGTTGAAGAACTTTTGATTCATTATCCAAATGAAGGCGAATTGCTCGTGCAGGCGGCAGAATGCTATGTAGATCTTGAACAGGAGCAGGATGCGATCGCTGCTCTTAATAAAATAGATGCAAACGATGCTGCTTATCCCCCTGCTTTGCTGTTACTTGCTGATTTGTATCAAACAGAAGGCTTGGAAGAGGTAGCTGAACAAAAACTACTTGAGGCTAAGGGAATTTCACCTGATGAACCGATCATTGATTTTGGTCTTGGGGAGTTCTACTTAACTCAGGGGCATCATCTTAAAGCTGTTCCTTATTACGAATCTGTTCTGGGTACCAAAGGTGAGTTAGCTAATGAGAATATCGAACTCAGACTTGCAGAAGCACTGAGCGGAAGCGGTCAATTTGAAGAAGCTCTTACTTTTTATGAAAAAGGTTTAGAGAACGGGCGTGAAATTAATGCGTTATTTGGCTATGGATTCACTGCACTACAAATAGGTGAATATCGAAAAGCGATTAACGCATTCAATGAATTAAAAGATCTTGATCCACAATACAGTACCCTTTACCCTTATCTTGCTAGAGCTTATGAAGAAGAAGGGGCAACAGATGAAGCGATTCAAACGCTTGCTCAGGGTATTAAAGTAGATGAATTTAACGAAGAGCTATATTTACAAGCAAGCAGGTTAAGCTATAAAACACATGACAACACGAGTGGTGAGCAATACTTACGTGAGTTACTAGCCATTAATCCGACACACATTGAAGCAGCGAAAACTCTTGCCACTTTCCTTAGAACAGAAGAACGTTATGAAGATATTATTGATTTACTCAATAATATTGAAGAAGGGGATCAAAATGATCCGTACCTTGACTGGTCAGCTGCAACAGCTTATGCACAGGTTGAAGAGTATAAAGATGCCATAAAACGTTATGAAAACGCATATACTTATTTCAAAAACGATCCTATTTTTCTTGAAGAGTATGGTTTGTTCTTAATTGAGGAAGGCCGCCGCGAGGAAGCAATTAATGCATTTAAACTTGCTTTGAAGCTTGATCCGACGTTAGTACACCTTGAAGAAGAGATTCTCCGATTCGGTGAAGAAAGATTTAACGAGGAATAAAGACGGTGTGGAAGGAAATTTATCTTCAATGACGAATTCTTAAATTAGGAAAATCTCAGGGAGGAATCGCTATGAGCAGCTCCGTTTCTGTCGTTGAAAAGAAGGACTTTCTTAAATGGTTTCTTAAAAATTATCAAGTAAAAAAACGTGAGTGTGTTTGGCTATTAAATTATTTAATTAGTGATGAAGTGCTAATGGGGAATGTTCACTTTGTTGAAAATGCTGAATTCTGTCCTAAAGCACTCGTTATCTCTACGCACTGCGTTGAAAATGCACCTTTCCGATTCTACAAACATAACATCATTACAACAGATCCAGAAAAGTCTTTTCATGACATTCGCCTGAATCAGGACGAGCCTATTTACATTCAGCTCAATTTTAAAAGTAAGAATGTATCACCACAATTCGTTGCTGTTCTGGAAGAGAATCCATTCTTGCCAGAAAACATGGCAGCAGATAAGAAATATTCCTTCCTGGCTGAAATGGTTCTTGATGAATCATTTACCCGCTTTAAACGGGATTCAATTCTTAAACAAATTGATGAAGCCCTAGATCAAAATGATGAGGCAACATTTCAGAATTTAAGTAAACAGTTAAATAACCTCTAACCCTTGAATCTTTTCAAGGGTTTTTCTATACTTTAAATTGGTTCAGATACGTGTAAGAGGGGGAGACGAACTTGATCCGTAAGTTGACTGCAGCTGATTGTAAAGATGTAATTGCAATGGAAACGGGTATCGAAGACGATTACGTCATTCGTATTTTTCCTAAGTTAATTGAACAACACGACATGCTGGGGTATTTTGAAGGACCTACACTCGTTGGTATAGCAGGAATGACTATTTATGAAGGAGAAATTGCAGTATTAGGTCGACTTCGTACTCATTCGAATTATCGTGGTAGAGGAATTGCTTCTGCGTTAATGAACGAACTTAAGGAAGAAGCCTTTCATTCCTTAAACCTGAACTGGGCCTGTTATGCGACAGAAGAGAATAATATACCTGGTAACCGAATGGCACGCCATTTACAGATGAACCTTGAAGCTATTGTAGTATCGTCACGTATAAGCCCTGGAACTGTAGAAGGTACTCTCGATACTCAACCCTATCGATCTGACTACTCTAGGGAAAGTAAGAAAAAATATTTGGAAGAGTATAGTGTGAATGAGGATCTGGATTTCTTCCCTCATTCAATCTATTACCCGCTTCCTTATGTTCCTAACTTAACAGATGGCTATTTAGACTCAATTGAAATGTTTCAGAATAACTCGGGAAGCTTTATAATAATGAAAGAGGAAAAAGGAGCAACGTATCTCCATGTCAAAGTTTGGAACGAGAGAACGTTACATAGTAAAGAGTTGTGGCAGATTGTGAACGCTGAGGCTGAAAAGGAAGCGAGGTCAATCTGGATTGACCTACCAACAGAACAAGCGAAATGGCTTGAAGCACATTCACATCAGACCATATGGCACTTATACGGTAAAAAGAAGGAGCTAGTAAAATGAGATGGACCGAATCAGATATTGCGATTTATGAAAAAGAGAGAGAATACGTGGATACAGCTGTCCTTCCACTTCTACCTATTTCAATGACATCAAGTGTTAAAACGATCGTATCAATGGGAGAATACATAACAATCATTTCTGGTGAATTGGAAAGACAGCTTAAAGGAAGACTCTTATTAATGCCTGCGTTCACTTATCTCCAGTCAGAAGATAGCGAAACGCGTGTTGAGAGACTTAAGCAAGTAGAGGAAGAGCTTTACAAAGGTGGTATTAAACACATCATCACGTTATCGGCTGATGTTGATTGGAAACAGTCTGAGAGCAAGTTATCAAGTGCGCTATTATGGATGCCTGCTATCCCTTTAGAACACATGGATGAGCAATATAAAATGGAAACGATATCAGCGCAAGTTAAACAAGTTCTACAATTTGTCACAAATACATGGCAAAGTAATACAAATAGTTGATTTAGCGCATACTAATAACCAATCCGAATATTGACAGAGCGAGAGTGACTACGCTATCATAGGAATGTCCTAGTTATATGTGTTTACTATTTTATGTCCGGCTGGACTGACTTCATAGGATAGGGGGGAAACCAATGGCGAAGAAAAATGAAGTAACAAGACGCCAATTTCTAAACTACAGCCTGACTGGTGTAGGCGGGTTTATGGCAGCGGGAATGCTAATGCCAATGGTCCGTTTTGCAATTGATCCATTGTTAAAAGAAGGAGCCAAACAGGATTTTGTACCTGTTATGGACACAAGTGAGATTACGAATAAACCAGTTCGTAAGGAATTTAAAATTGACCAGGTAGATGGTTGGTACGAGTCTGAAGTAACGCAATCCGCCTGGGTTTACAAGGATGAAAAAGACGAAATTGTCGCACTTTCACCTGTGTGTAAACACCTCGGATGTACAGTTGACTGGGCTTCTAATCCTGCATATCCTGAACAGTTTTTCTGCCCATGTCACGCGGGCCGTTACACGAAAGATGGTATGAACGTTCCAGGCACACCGCCACTTGCACCACTTGATGTTTACAACAAGAAAGTCCAAGATGGTAAACTTTACCTCGGAAAACCTGAACCACGTTAGGGGGCGTAATCTATGTTAAATAAAATCTATGATTGGGTAGATGAACGCTTAGATATTACGCCGATGTGGCGCGATATTGCGGATCACGAAGTGCCTGAGCACGTTAACCCTGCTCATCACTTTTCAGCGTTTGTTTATTGTTTTGGAGGATTAACGTTTTTTATTACCGTTATCCAAATCTTATCCGGAATGTTCCTTACAATGTATTATGTACCTGACATTGTAAACGCTTGGGAGTCTGTTTACTATCTTCAAAATGAAGTAGCATTCGGACAAATTGTAAGAGGAATGCACCATTGGGGAGCCAGTCTCGTTATCGTTATGATGTTTCTACATACCCTTCGCGTATTCTTTACCGGCTCTTACAAAAAACCTCGTGAACTAAACTGGGTTGTTGGTGTATTGATTTTCTTCGTAATGCTTGGTCTTGGGTTCACTGGATACCTATTACCATGGGATATGAAAGCGCTATTCGCAACAAAAGTTGGTCTTGAAATTGCGGTAACTGTCCCAATTATTGGAGAGTGGGCGAAAACCCTTCTTGCAGGAGGAGAAATCATCGGTGCTCAAACACTTGCTCGTTTCTTCGCGATTCATGTATTCTTCTTGCCAGCAGCTCTTTTAGGATTGTTAGCTGCTCACTTTATCATGATTCGTAAACAGGGTATATCTGGCCCGTTGTAAAATTCGTTTAAGAACTTATTACTAATTAACAACACAATTTTTTATACGAAGGAGGGGGACAGATGCATCGCGGAAAAGGAATGAAGTTTGTAGGCGACTCGCGTATCCCTGCGCAGAGAAAGCCTAACATTCCAAAAGATTATTCAGAGTACCCCGGCAAAACTGAAGCGTTTTGGCCGAACTTCTTATTAAAAGAGTGGATGGTTGGTGCCGTATTCCTTATCGGTTATCTAGCACTAACAATTGCCCATCCATCTCCACTTGAGCGTGTAGCCGATCCTACTGATGCAACTTATACACCGCTTCCTGACTGGTACTTCCTGTTTCTATACCAGCTCTTGAAGTATAAATTTGCTGCCGGTGACTATACTTTAGTCGGTACGGTTATTATGCCAGGAATTGCTTTCGGTGCACTTCTTCTCGCTCCATGGCTTGATCCTGGACCAGAAAGAAGACCTGCTAAGCGTCCAGTTGCAACAGCTCTTATGCTTCTTGGATTGATTTCAACAGTTTATCTTACATGGGAATCTGTTGTAACTCATGACTGGGAAAAAGCAGCGAAGCAAGGTGAGATCGTTGAAGCAGAAGTAGACAAAGAATCAGAAGGTTATGCCATTTATGCTGAACAATCCTGTATAGGATGTCACGGTGACAGCCTTCAAGGTGGATCTGGTCCATCTCTTCTTGAATCACAGCAAACGAAAGAGTCTATTATGGACATTGCTGTAAACGGAATTGGTGGTATGCCAGCTAACGCTTTCAAAGGTTCTGATGAAGAGCTTGATAAGTTAGCCGAATTTATTGCTGAAACTGCTAAAGCAAATCAATAAAATGTTGAAAAAGCTGACTGCTTAGTCAGCTTTTTTTTCACTTCTACATAAAATGCCAAAATTAAGCAGATGAAAAGGAGATAACGATGATATCTCAATTTTTTTATTTATTGAAATCAAGGCCGTTTCTATGGTTCTTGCTGATCATTAATGTACCTGGCACTATATACGGTTATTATTGGTATGGCTGGCAGCTAGCAGATACAAACCCTATTTTTCTGCTGTTTGTCCCAGATAGTCCAACAGCAAGTCTTTTCTTCTGTTTTGTCCTAATCGCATTCTTATTAGGAAAGAACTGGCCACTCATGGAAAGTTTAGCTGCAGTAACATTGTTTAAATACGGGATATGGGCTGTTGTAATGAATATGATGGTCATGGTTGTCGAAGGTGAATTGTCCCTTATCGCGTTAATGCTTATCTTTTCTCACCTTGGTATGGCGATTGAGGGGTTATTGTTTGCGCCATTTTACAAAATTAAGCCATGGCACCTTATCGCGGTAGCGATATGGACATTCCATAACGATGTAATCGACTATGTATTTGGTCAGATGCCTCGCTATTCCATGCTTAGTGAGTATACATCTGCGATTGGTTATTTCACATTTTGGCTTTCGATCGTTTCACTCGCCCTTGTTTATTTACTATCCGTTCGAAAAGGGCACTTTAAGCTATCTATTCGGTAAAAGGAAGTGGTCTACTCTTGTCCCTATCTTCATACATTGAAGTAGAATGAAGGAGGGACAAGGGATGGGTAGACGATGGCTCCTTTTGGTAATTATACTAATGATGCTCCCCGTTAATGTGCATGCTTCTGAAACTGACACAAAACAAGCTTGGAATGATATAGCTGCGAATGTACTTGAATTTGGGAAACAGGAAGAGTTTGATCGAGCAAAGGTAATGCTCGAAGAATTCGCACAGACATTTCCTGGTGAGGCAGGAGATGAACTAACGACAACAGAATTGAGAATTGTCTTAAACGCTCACGATCGAGCGATGCAATCGATCACTGCAGTGGACAAAGCTTCTGAACAACGGATTCAAGCGTTAACAGAATTTCGACTTGCTGTTGATGCCTTGGTTTCAACAGACCAACCAATGTGGCGTCAAATGGATGATAAACTTCTTCAGTTAATTAATGAAATGAGTACAGCCATTGAGCATAGTGATATAGACGTATATGAATCGAGTAAATCGCGATTTATCGGAACGTACAGCATCATTAAGCCGGCAATGGCAATTGATTTGTCTGCTGAAACGCAACAGCGATTAGATTCTCACATTGCTTTCATAGAAAGGTACGCTTCTGCTAAAGATAAGCAACTTGTCGGTCAGCTAAAGACAATGCATAATGACTTTGAGAACGCGTTTAATAAGAGCAAAGAAAAAGATGATGCCTCCATACTGTGGATGATCGTGTCAATCGGTGGAATCATCACGTTAACATTAATTTATGTA
Source organism: Guptibacillus hwajinpoensis (assembly GCF_001039475.1). Lineage (GTDB taxonomy): Bacteria > Bacillota > Bacilli > Bacillales > Guptibacillaceae > Guptibacillus > Guptibacillus hwajinpoensis. The sequence continues at coordinate 421,779 of NZ_LELK01000001.1, forward strand.
GCTTTTCGTAAATACCAAGGTGAAAAGGAATCACAAAAAAGGAAACAAGTTGATTAAATTCGAAGATCTTGTGAACCTGAAACTGTGTAATTGACTTTTTATCGGAATTTGACTAAAATTGACTTTAATAACATAGTCATGAAGTAATTACACATGTGATGGAGGAATGGAAATGGCTAGTTTTCTAATTTATTTTGCACTACTTTTAATCATTCCGTTATGGGCACAAAGTAGAGTGAAAAGCGCGTATAAAAAATATTCTAAAGTACCAAATTCATCAGGAATGACAGGTGCACAAGTTGCTCGTAAAATTCTTGATGAGAATGGATTATATTCTGTAAACGTAGAAGAAGTTCGTGGACATCTTTCCGACCATTATGATCCACGATCTAAGACTGTAAGATTATCGTCTGGGAATTACCATGGGCACTCTGTAGCTGGCGCAGCTATCGCAGCACATGAAGTTGGTCATGCGATTCAGGATGAAGAAAGTTATGCTCCACTTCGCTTCCGACATACACTTGTACCGGTTGCGAATCTAGGTTCAAACTTTAGTTATTTCATTATTTTAGCAGGTATTCTCATGTCTTCTGCTAACTTCATTTTACTTGGGATCATATTTATGAGTGCAGCTGTTCTCTTCCAGATGGTAACATTGCCTGTTGAGTTTAATGCATCAAACCGAGCAATGGAACAGATTGTATCAACTGGAGTAATTCGAAATGATGAAGAAAGAGAAACGAAAAAGGTTCTAAACGCAGCGGCGTTAACTTATGTTGCAGCAGCAGTCGTTGCTCTTCTCGAATTAGCACGCTTTGTGTTTATCTTTATTGGAATGAACGAAGATTAATGAAAGAATCTCGCCTTTTAGGCGAGATTTTTTTATTGCTCTATAGGATTTTTATTCTCATCTAGAGTAAAGCCTTCACCAAGAACATCATGAACATCATTTACGGCAACGAAAGCGTGTGGGTCAACTTCACGAATAATGTTTTTAAGTCTCACAATTTCATTGCGTGCAACTACGCAGTATAGAACTTCTTTTTGTAAACCAGAGAAGCTACCCTTACCGTTTAAAACGGTCGCACCTCGATCCATTTGGCTCATAATCGTCTCAGCAATTTCTTTGTTGCTTTCAGAAATAATCATCGTCGCTTTTGCTGCATATGCGCCCTGCTGGATGAAATCAATGACTCGTGCAGCTACAAAAACAGCAAGAAGCGTATACATCGCTTCTTTATAATTTAAATAAACAAGAGAAAGTGCGATAACACAAAAGTCAAACGCAAACATTGTTCTTCCCATGCTCCATCCAATATATTTAGAGCCAAGTCTCGCAATAATGTCGACACCACCTGTTGTGCCTCCATAACGAAAGATAATTCCTAGTCCGACTCCTACGAAAACTCCTGCAAAAAGTGCGGCTAGCGTTAAATCATCTTGTAACGGGATAGAAAGAACTGAGTAACGCTGGAAGATCCATAGAAAAATAGATAATGAAACAGTACCAATAATGGTGTAGATAAACGATTTTCGACCGAGTAACCGCCAGCCTATTAGAAAAAGAGGTATATTAAGAACTAAATTTGAGATGGCAGGGTCGATATCAAATAGAAAATATAATAACAGTGTAATACCTGTAAATCCACCTTCAGCTAAATTATTTTCCATATTAAAATGAACAAGTCCAAAAGCGAATATTGCAGAGCCTAGTAGAATGAAGAATGTGTTCTTACTTCGAATTCCTTCCATATGTAGTACTCCTTTCGTTAAATGACAACCAACAGATTTCATTATAATCAAATACCGAGCAGACAGCAATTTCATTCTGTTATACTCTGTATAGGTTAATGACTACATAAGCTGGTTAAATATTTGTCATCCGAATTTTTTTTAGCTAACATAATAACAGATACGAAAGGTGGACTGGCACATGTCTAATAAGACAATTAAAGAGATGCAGAATGAAGTAGATCAATACATAAGTCAGTTTAAAGAAGGATATTTTAGTCCGCTTGCCATGCTTGCTAGGATGACTGAAGAACTTGGAGAACTCGCTCGTGAAGTGAATCATTATCATGGTGAGAAACCCAAAAAAACTTCTGAAGAAGAGCGTACAATTGAGGAAGAAATGGGCGATCTTTTATTTGTACTAACGTGTTTTGCGAATTCAATGGATATTGATTTAGATGAGGCATTCACCCGAGTAATGACAAAGTTTAATACGAGAGATAAAGACCGTTGGACAAAAATCGAAGAGGAGAGTGACTAAAAATGAATGAAGTAAAGATTGTTATTGCAGGACCTAGAGGGAATATGGGAAAAGAAGCAGTGAAGCTCGTAGATCGGACAGAACATTTTAGTTTAACAGCTGTCCTAGATAGCAAGAGTTCAGGACAAACTGTAAAAGACATTGATGGACTCCCTTCAATGGATGCTCCAGTTTATACAGATCTAGATCTTTGTCTTTCTGAAGTAGAATGTGATGTACTTATTGATTTAACAACTCCTGAATATGGTAAGAAGCACATGGAAATTGCATTTTCTCATGGTGTTCGACCTGTGGTTGGAACAACTGGATTCTCTAATGAAGATGTTCAAGAACTATCGAAAACAGCTGAACAAAAAGGGATAGGAGCTATTATTGCTCCAAACTTTGCAATTGGTGCTGTCTTAATGATGAAATTTGCTGCAATGGCAGCGAAGTACTTCCCAGATGTTGAGATAATGGAGCAACATCACGATCGCAAGCTTGATGCCCCTTCAGGAACAGCTGTTAAAACAGCGAAAATGATTTCAGAAGTTCGTGAAGCAAAAGTGCAAGGGCATGAAGATGAGAGAGAAGATATGGACGGAGCAAGAGGAGCAGACTATGAAGGTATGAGAATTCATAGCATTCGCTTACCAGGTCTAGTCGCACACCAAGAAGTATTGTTTGGTGGAGAAGGACAGACATTGAAAATCCGTCATGATTCAATGAATAGAGGATCGTTTATGCCAGGTGTTCAATTGGCGGTTGAAACTGTATTGAAGATTGATCAGCTAGTTTATGGACTTGAAAATATTATGGAGTAGGGGATGATTAAATGAAAATCGCTTTAATCGCTCATGATAAGAAAAAAGACGACTTAGTCCGTTTTGCTCTTGCTTATAAGTTGATTCTCGATCCTCACGAGCTATATGCTACTGGCACAACTGGTAAACGCGTCATCGATGAGACGGGGTTACAAGTCCATCGTTTTCAATCAGGACCACTTGGTGGAGATCAACAAATCGGAGCTATGATTGCAGAGAACGATATGGACGCAGTGATTTTCTTTCGAGATCCCCTTACAGCACAGCCGCATGAGCCTGATATAACTGCGCTTATTCGATTATGTGACGTATATAATATTCCACTTGCAACAAATATGGGCAGTGCAGAAATACTTGTACATGCTCTTGGAAGAGGAGAACTGGATTGGAGAGACATCGTTCATGGAAGAAATAACACCACTTGATATACTTGCTTTTGGCGCTCATGCTGATGATGTTGAAATTGGTATGGCCGGCACATTAAAGAAACTGTCTGAAGAAGGGAAGCGTACAGGAATTTGCGATTTAACACGAGCTGAGCTGTCTTCAAATGGAACGGTTTTCGTTAGGCAACATGAAGCTCAAACAGCATCAGATATTCTATCAGTTGAGAGCCGTTTTAATCTCGGGTTCCCTGATCGCGGTTTGTCTACTTCGGACGATATGATTCAAGAAGTGGTCAAATTAATTCGAAGGACACAGCCTTCCGCAGTTTTTGTACCATACTATGAAGATAGGCATCCAGACCATGGGCATGCTGCAACTTTGGTAGAGGAAGCTGTTTTCTCTGCGGGAATTCGTAAATATCATCCAGAACTAGGATCTGCTCATAAAGTGAATCAAGTTTATTATTATTTTATTAACGGTTTTCATAAACCTGATTTCACGATTAATATTTCAAACCAAATTGAAGCAAAGAGACAGGCGCTTGAAGCATATGAAAGTCAGTTCACATTAACAACTGGGAGTGTCTCTACTCCATTAACGAATGGTTACGTTGATAAAGTTATTTATCGTGAATACTTATACGGAAAAGAATCTGGAGTAGACTACGCAGAAGGATTTATTGCAAAGAATCTAATATGTATGGAAGAACTCCCGTTAGGAGAAAGAAAATGACACTAAAAATTGGTATAACGTGCTATCCAACTGTTGGAGGTTCTGGCGTTATTGCAACAGAGTTAGGGAAAATGCTTGCAGAAAAAGGACATGAAGTTCATTTTATAACGAGTAGCGTTCCTTTTCGTTTGGATACATTTCACCCCAATATTTATTTTCATGAAGTTGAAGTTAATCAATACGCTGTATTTCGCTATCCGCCTTATGATTTAACACTTGCGAGTAAGATGGCAGAAGTCATTCAACGTGAGAATCTTGATTTGCTTCATGTCCATTATGCAGTTCCACACGCCGTTTGTGCTTTTCTAGCAAAAGAAATGGTAGGCGGAAACATTAAAATCGTTACAACACTACATGGTACAGATATTACTGTTCTAGGTTACGATCCATCTTTAACAGAATTGATTCGATTCGGTATCGAGAAGTCAGATCGTGTGACAGCTGTATCTGATGATTTAGTAGAGCAGACGCATCGTTTGCTAGAAACAGATAAGGAAATTGACACCGTTTATAACTTTGTAGATGAGCGAATTTATTATCCAAAAGCAGAAGCTGATTTAAGAAAGGGATATGACATTAAAGAGAATGAGAAAGTAATCGTACACATATCGAATTTTAGAGCGGTTAAGCGGGTTCCTGATGTGATTGAAGTCTTTAATAGAATTCAAAAAGAGATGCCTGCTAAGCTTTTGTTAATTGGAGATGGACCAGAAATACAGGTAGCTTGTCGCCTAGTCAATGATCTTGGGATAAGAGATCGAGTGAAATTCCTTGGGAAACAGGAGAATGTAGCTGAAATTCTTTCTATATGTGATTTAAAATTATTGCTTTCAGAGAAAGAGAGCTTTGGTCTCGTTGCCTTAGAAGCGATGGCATGCGGTGTTCCAGCTATTGGAACGAACATCGGTGGTATACCTGAAGTAATCGAACATGGCGTCAATGGATTTATAGCAGAAGTAGGTGACATTGAATCGATTGCATCTTATGCAATGCAATTGCTTTCTAATGCTGAACTGCATAAGAACATGAGCGCAAGGGCTGTGGAGGCCGTCCAAACGAAATTCGCTTCCAATTTCATTCTTGAACAATATGAAGCATTGTATTACAAGACGCTTCAAGGAGCACTTACTTGATTTGTTTAAAAGGAGAAGCTTTTAAACCTTGTCTGGAAGTGCTCGAAGTTCTGACGAATGCAGGATACGATGCATTTCTTGTTGGAGGAGCCGTCAGAAATACGTTACTAGGTTTACCTGTATCGGATTTTGATCTTGCCACATCTGCTAAGCCTGAAGAAGTTGTTCAACTATTTGATAAAGTGATTCCAACTGGGTTGCAGCATGGAACGGTTACCGTAATGTACCTCGGCGAGGCCTTTGAAGTGACTACTTTTCGAGAAGATAAAAAGTACACCGATTTTAGACATCCATCAGGTGTTTCCTATTTAGGATCCATTGAAGGTGATCTTGCAAGAAGAGATTTTACGATCAACAGCATGGCCCTTTCTAAAGAGGGGAAATTAATTGATCTCCATGGAGGTCAGAAAGACTTAAGTTGCAAACTTATTCGTACTGTAGGCAATCCTGCAGACCGTTTTCAAGAAGACGCGTTAAGAATGCTTCGTGCCATACGGTTTCTAAGCAAGTTGGGTTTTGCTTTGGATACAAAAACGGAAGAATCTCTTACTGAGAATGCCCATCTCCTTAAACATGTTGCAATTGAGCGCCTCCAAACAGAGTTTTCCAAACTTATGGGAGGTAAGGCGGTCAATTTAGCTCTAAAACAGCTTGTGTTTTGTCGTGTGCATCATTACTTACCTGGGTTGAGTCAGATGGCATCTACACTTACTAAAGACGTAGATTTGTCTTTACTTGAAACGGATTTTGAAAGATGGGCATGGCTTTCTAGTCATGCAGATCACCCTGTTTCATTCTTAAAAGAGTGGCGGTTATCAAACAATAGTATTAAACAAGTCGAACGTTTAATAACGTTTTCTTTGGAAGTTCAACGTGAAGGATGGAATAATCGTACAGTTTATGATGCGCTTCCAAATGCTAAAGGTTGTGAACGACTACTTTCAGTCATAGAACAACGTGATCCTAATTTGAGAGAAATAGACCGTATCACTTCTGAACTTCCCATGACATCTCGAGAGATGCTCGTAGTAACTGGAAATGATTTAATCAGCTGGACACAATCAGAGCCAGGCCCTTGGGTAGGTGAGGCAATAAGAGAAATTGAGCTTGCTGTTATTACAGAAAAGATAAAGAATGAGAAATCTAGCATTAGAAGGTGGCTTAAACAGTGGCGGACTCAATAAGGCAGCAGCTGCTGCAAATGCTTGAAGACCATGCAGAAAATTATGTTTCTGGTCAAATGATTAGTGAAACATTAAATGTTTCAAGAACGGCCATTTGGAAGCACGTTTCAGAGCTTCGAAAGAACGGTTATGAAGTGGAAGCTGTTCAAAAGAAAGGATACCGAATTGTGTCTAGGCCAGATATGCTTAGTAAAGAAGAGATTGGATTAAAATTAACTACTGAATTTCTAGGTAGGAAGATTTTTACGTATCCTTCTGTTGAATCCACACAATTTATAGCACATGACCTTGCGCATCGAGGTGCTGTTGATGGTACGATCGTAGTGGCTGATGAACAAACAGCAGGGAAAGGTCGGCTCGGTCGATCGTGGCATTCTCCGTCCGGAAGTGGAATTTGGACAAGTCTTATACTCCGTCCCAAACTTCCCCCGCAACGAGCGCCACAATTCACACTTATTGCAGCTGTAAGCGTTGTTCATGCCATACGCAAGCAGACAGGTGTTGAGGCGGAAATTAAATGGCCCAATGACATCTTGGTAAATGGCAAAAAAGTAGTAGGAATTCTAACTGAGCTACAGGCTGAAGCTGACCAAATAAAATCAATAATTATTGGAATGGGTATTAATGTAAATGCAGGAACAGAAGATTTTCCAGAAGAATTACATACAGCAACTTCACTCAAAATAGAAAGTGGACGAGATGTGAATCGATCTGCCTTACTTGCAGCAATTCTAAATGAACTTGAAACACTTTATGAAGAATACTTAACGAACGGATTCCGGATGATTAAGCTTCTTTGGGAGAGTTATGCCGTTAGTCTCGGAAGAAGAATTAAAGCAAGAACGCTAAATGGCGTGATTGAAGGACTCGCAAAAGGTATTACTGAAGAAGGGGTGCTCCTGCTTGAAGATGAGAGTGGGAAGCTTCATCATATCTATTCTGCAGATATTGAAATCTGTTAATTAATGACCACTTTTGTAGAAAGATCTGCTATACTACAAGTGTAAGGGCGGTATCTGTTTAGAACCGCACCACTCGTTTTTTTGAACAAAATAGTCTGCCTTGATCCAAAATGGACTGGGACAGAGGGATGAAACCGTTATGCAACCTCCTATAGGGACGTTGTGGCGAGTCTGTGTACACAGACTGATAAGGTAACCCCTGTCAGCCGCAATCCCATATTAGGAGGTTTTTGTGCGGTTCGATGTTCCTCTGATTAAGGAGGAGAATAACATGAAAACAACTGCAGATTTTAAGAAAATGAAAGAGAGTCGGGAAACAATTGCAATGCTTACTGCTTATGATTACCCTTCAGCAAAGATCTCTGAAGGAGCGGGGATTGATCTCATATTAGTAGGAGATTCTGTAGGAATGGTTGCTTTAGGGTATGATTCTACAGTCCCTGTAACAATGGATGACATGGTTATCCATACGAAGGCAGTGAAACGTGGCGCGCCAAATACGTTTATTGTGACTGATCTACCTTTCTTAACTTATCATAGCAGTTTCAATGAAACGCTATCTCATGCAGGTAGACTGCTTCAGGAAGCTGGGGCGCATGCTGTGAAGCTTGAAGGTGGAGCTGATGTCATCATGCATATTCAAAAGCTTACCGCTGCAGGAATACCCGTTATGGGGCACCTTGGACTAACACCACAATCGGTTGGTGTGCTTGGAGGGTATAAAGTACAAGCAAGAGAATCTGAAAGTGCGAATCTCCTTCTGAAAGAAGCAAAAGCAATCGAACTGGCTGGCGCTTTTTCTCTAGTTCTAGAATGCGTGCCTCAACAATTAACAGAGATTGTTTCAAAAGAATTATCTATTCCAGTTATCGGTATCGGAGCGGGTGGATCTGCTGATGGCCAGGTTCTTGTATACCATGATGTGATTGGTTATGGTTCAGAACACGTTCCGAAGTTTGTTAAACAATATGCGAACATTGGCGAAACAATAAATGAAGCGATTCAAACCTATGTTGCTGATGTGAAAGGTCAACAATTTCCTGAACAAAAACATTCATTTAATATGAAAGAAGAACAGTTAGCAGGGATGTACGGAGGAAGTCGATCATGAGGATTATTAGAACTATTAAAGAGATGCAGAACACATCAAAATTTATGATGAGGCAAGGAAAATCAATCGGGTTTGTTCCAACAATGGGATTTCTACATGAAGGCCATATTAGTCTTGTTCAAGAAGCAAGGCAACAAAATGATTGCGTTATCATGAGTATTTTTGTTAATCCTTTACAGTTTGGTCCAAATGAAGATTTTGATCGCTATCCTAGAGATTTAAAGCGTGATGAAGAACTTGCCATTCAATCAGGAGTGGATATCTTGTTTTATCCTCATGTAGATGAAATGTACCCAAAAGAACGCACCACCAAGCTCAGTGTAAAGGAACGGGTCGACACATTATGTGGTAGATCAAGACCGGGACATTTTGATGGAGTAGCAACAGTTGTTCTTAAATTGCTTCAGATTGTACTTCCCGACAGAGCCTATTTCGGTATGAAGGATGCCCAGCAGGTAGCTGTCATCCAGGGACTTATTGACGATTTTAACGTACCAGTTGAACTTGTGCCTTGTCCGATTGTAAGGGAACAGGATGGCCTTGCAAAGAGTTCGCGTAATGTGTATTTGACACCGACAGAGCGGAAAGAAGCCATTGAACTCTCAAGCGGTTTAAATGCAGCAGCAAAAGCAATTGCTGATGGAGAGAAAGAATCGATTACCATAAAAACTATAATAAAGAATTATTTGGACCAAACTTCAGGAGTGATTGATTATATTGAAGTGCTATCCTATCCTGAATTACAACCAGTAAATTTGATAGAAAACCAAGTAATTGTTGCCGTAGCAGTACAGTTCTCTGCTGCCCGACTTATTGATAATACAATTGCTACTAGTGATATAGCGATAGGAGTGTAACCATGTTTGTTACAATGATGAAGGGTAAAATTCATAGAGCACGAGTAACAGAAGCCAATTTAAATTATGTAGGTAGCATTACAATCGACGAAGATATTATTGATGCAGTCGGCATGTTACCGAATGAGAAAGTTCAAATTGTTAATAATAACAATGGAGCACGACTTGAAACGTACATTATTCCAGGTGAGCGGGGATCAGGTGTAGTTTGTTTAAATGGAGCTGCTGCACGCCTTGTACAACAGGGGGATGTTATTATTATTGTCGCTTATGGAATAATGAGTGAGGAAGAAGCTAGACAATTCACTTCACGAGTGGCAATTATGAATGAACACAATCATATCATCGATATGATTGGTGCTGAACCTGCTGGAACAATTTTATAGCGTAAAAGCTCTGGACTCTGTCCAGAGCTTTTTTAATAAGAAAAGTATACTGGTATTAGAAATTATTTTCCGTTCTACACAAAAAATGATAAAGTTATAAAAGTGAATATGATGGGTTGAAGTAACTGAGGTGAAAATGAATGAATCGATATACAATAATAGATTTTGAAACAACAGGAAATTCTCCTAAGAACGGAGATCGTATTATCCAAATCGGAATGGCTATTGTTGAAGGAGGGACCATTGTTGACCGCTATTCCTCTTTTGTGAACCCTGAACAGCCAATACCGCTTTTTATTCAACAGCTTACAGGGATAACAGATGATGATCTTAAGGATGCGCCACTGTTTGAAGAAGTAGCACCAGAACTTCTCAAACGGCTTGATGGAGCCTATTTTGTTGCACATAATGTGCGTTTTGACCTTAATTTCATGAATGCTCAACTAGACGCAAGCGGTTATGAGCCTTTTTCAGGGCCGATCATCGATACAGTTGAGTTAGCAAGAATCTTGCTACCAACAGCTGAAGCGTATAAGTTATCATGGCTTGCTGAATTTTTAAACTTTCAACATGATAATCCACATCAAGCCGATAGTGATGCAGAAGTAACAGCTGAGCTACTACTATACTTATTTGATAAGCTTGAATCACTTCCAATTGTTACACTACAGCAGCTAACAGAACTAGCTTCGAGGTTATACAGTGATATCGAAGTCGTGCTGAATGACACACTCACGGAAAAACAGCGGACAATTGAACCCGAAGGTAACCATGAAGTGTATCGAGAAATTGCTATTAAACGCCAGGAAGAACTAGGTGATTCTACACCTATGAAAGAAGCGATTCCTTTTCAGTCAGCTCAAGCTGAGTTCGAAAAAAAGATGGCGGAAATCATTCCAGGTTTTGAAGTAAGAGAAGGACAAAGCGATATGATGAAGCAGGTAGCCCTTGCGTTCGATACTAACCAGCACGCCTTGATTGAGGCGGGAACAGGGATTGGGAAATCACTTGGATATTTACTTCCTGGTGTGGTCCATGCAAAGAACAAAGGAAAGCCTGTAGTAGTAAGTACGCATACCATTCAGTTACAAGAGCAGTTGCTACAGAGAGATATCCCTTTTCTCCGAGACATTTTACCTTTTGACTTCGGTGCAACGATTATTAAGGGGCGAAGTAATTACCTTGACTTAACAAGATTTGAGCAACAACTTTTCCGAGTTGAAGAAGATAATTACGATACCATTTTGACGAAAGCGCAAATTCTCGTTTGGCTACTTGAAACAGATTACGGTGATGTTGAAGAATTAAATTTGTCGAGCGGAGGAAAGATTTTCTGGCAACAGGTGAAAAGCGATGCTGCTGTCTCTGCTAATCATCGCTCACCATGGTTCTCTCGAGATTTCTATCATAGAAGAAAAAGGTTTGCATTGAATGCCGATCTCATTATTACAAACCATGCTCTCCTATTTAGTGACGTAATTAATGAACATCAACTCCTACCTGCCTATCAGCAAGCAGTTATTGATGAAGCACACCACATAGAGGATATCGCTACAGAGTTCTTTGGTGTGAAAACGGACTATTTTTCGATTCTACAGGGGTTTGTTCGAATGGGATTGAAAGATGGAGATGGCATCTATGGTAAGGTAAACAGTATTTTGAAAGACCTTGAAGTAGAAATTGAAGACCATAAAGCGGAAATTGACGCATATGTGAAAACGATTCTTGGTGATTTAGATGAGCTTTTTCGAATGCTTCATCGGTATGTGTTGAAAAACATGAATCGTTCTAATGAAATCGGTCGATTGAGCTATCGCTTATCTGATGAGAGCGGAGCGGCTTGGGAAGCGATACAGGAAGCTGCACATAGACTTGTCTTTTATTTAAAAGATGTTGATAAAGCGTTGAAGAAGTTAGAAAAAGAACTTGATCTAAAAGAAGATGAGTTAACTCGAGAACAACTTAATGCTGTTGCTGATTTTAAGGGCATTCATTCTTCTGTTCTAGAGGAACTCGCAAAAGTTGACTATTTACTTCTTAACGAAAATGAGAACGATGTTAAATGGGTAGAAATTGATCCTAAAGGTGCCTTGAATTCAGCTTTTCTATATAGTCGGCCAGTTGAAGTAGGGAATGTCCTTTCAAGTGAATACTTCGGTAAGAAAAAGAGTGTTTTGCTCACTTCGGCTACATTGACGGTTAGAAATTCATTTGATTATATTATTAACCGTCTTGGTTTAGAAGAATTTGGTCCTCTTGTACACTATTATGAGTCACCTTTTGATTATAGTGAACAAGCGCGCCTAATGATTCCAACCGATCTTCCGATGATTAAAGACGTATCTGATAGTCAATTTGTCGAACATATTACGGATGCTATTCTACAAATAGCTCGCGTAACTCGTGGAAGGATGTTGGTTCTATTCACTTCTTATGACATGCTTCGAAAAGCACATCACCGAATGAAGGAATTGATCGAACATGATGAACTGACATTGATAAGTCAAGGAGTAGACAGTGGAAGCCGAGTAAGACTTACGAAGAACTTTAAAGAAAGTGAAGATGCGATTCTTTTTGGAACAAGTAGCTTCTGGGAAGGTGTCGATATACCAGGCGAGGATTTAAGTTGCTTAATTATCGTTCGTTTACCTTTCTCACCACCAGATAATCCTGTTTTTCAGGCAAGATCAGAACGATTAAAAGAATCTGGGGGAAATCCATTTATGGAGCTCTCTCTTCCTGAAGCAATTATTAGGTTTAAACAAGGATTTGGTCGGCTTGTCCGTTCACAACGAGATCGTGGAGCTGTTTTTGTTTTCGATCGAAGGATTATTTCCACTCGTTATGGTCGCTCTTTCGTGAAATCTTTACCCGATGTGCCTCTTCTCAAAGGAAGCGTTGAAGAATTAGTAAATGAGCTAGATCTTTGGTTATAAAGCATTCATTCGTCACAAACTAATCCTAAGGGGAGGTATTGTGATGAAGAGATTCGTTCTGGTTAGTTTTTTGATCGTTTTGTGTTTTAGTAGTAACAGTGCAGAAGCCTCTATTGAATCGGTTGATTTGAATTTAGAAAATCATGAAGTTGCGATCACATTTCTTGATTTATCTGTTGGTGAAGCGATCTTGCTCCAACGATCAGAAGGTGGAGCTGTGTTAATTAATACAGGCAGTTCAGCTTCTGAAGAAGAGCTTATCGATCGCCTTCGAATATTAAATGTTAAAGAAATTAGTAAGGTATTCCTAACCAACGCAGATGAGGTTTATACAGGTAATATCAACACGTTACTCCGGTACTTTAATGTAAATGAGTTGTTAATATCTGATCAGCTCCAAAAGTCACTCATTTCACCAATACCTTCTCAAGTAGTTAAAACGGTAGTGAGAGATAAACAAAAGTTAGAACTATTAGAAGATGTTAATGCCGAAATAATAAACATTTCTAAGGCCGGAGAAGTCACATATATGCTATCCTTAGGAAGCCAACATTTATTAATGATGGGTGAAGTAGATGTGGAATTAGAAGAATCGATTGCCTCTTCAGGACGAACGGTAGAAGTGCTGAAAGTTGCGAACTTCGGGGACGGTAATGGTACATCAGCTGAATTTCTTAGCTCAATCGATCCTCAAATGGCTGTTATTTTTCGACATAAAAACATCGATGTTAGTGAATCTGTACTTGAACGTCTTAGTGAAACCTGGACGGACGTTTATTATCCTTATCGGATTGGAAGTGTTACACTACGGTTTCAGAATGATCGATACGATGTTATTACGCTTCCAACTAAGGAAACAAGATAAACTTTCTTATGGTTATATGTTGCAAAATACCGAAACTTATTGAAAAATAGTGGTAGAAAACAGTGACTAATCGCTTGTTTTTCCTGGGATCTTTTTCGTAGAAATTGTTGTTGCTATAGCGGGTTAATTTCCGCTTCAGGATGCTCGCTTTCCGCGGGGCGGGACACTTGAGCCTCCTTCCGCTCCAATCAGCTAAGTGTGGTTCTTCTCAATAATTGCTTTAAAAGCAACAATCTTTTAGATAAGAGACTTTTCCTAACAGGAGCGTTTTCCTACCACTTTCTTAACTAGCGCTAACGTAAAAGAGCCCGCGCAGTGCGCAGGCAATGTTGGAAGTGGGGCACTTTTATAGTGCACCGCTTTTAGCGGTACTTATAGTTTGTCACTTACCATTTCAACTATAAGTAGTAAATATAGGGGGAAGCATGATTTAGCGAAAGCTTACTAATTGGTAAATTACATATTAAACAGGGAGTTGGCAGATGTGGAAAGTAATATTGAAGTATTGTCGACTGTAAAAGTCAGCAAGTCACTTGATATTTATAAAATTGTAGACTCATTAAATCGAACGTTAAAAGAAAAAGATCTAATGTTCGGTCTAGCACTTGATGAAAACGACCCGGAACAAATGATCTTTACGATTTATCGTACATAATCGGATGAACGTAATGAAAGTTATCGGTATAATTTCTAGTGTTATTTTCATTGTATTGATTTGGCAAGGTATTTCATTTTATCAATCAGTTCTAGACTACCCAGACAAGCTTGAAGAGAAAGCCATGCAAAGGGCAAAATCAGAGGCGGTTATTTCTACCGTTGATGAAACGATCCAATACCATGGAACAGACGATGCCTATGTTGTATTAAAAGGACCAAATAATGATGGTGAAGAAGTATACGTGTTTGTACCTGAAGAGAAAGCACCTCTTGTAACGAAGAAAACCGAAGAGGGCGTTACCTCTGAAGCGATAAAAAACAAAATATCGGAACAATATTCTCCAATGGAGATTATTGATATTAAACCAGGTATCGAAACAAATAAAGAAGATCAGCAAGTTCTTGTTTGGGAAGCAACGTTTATTGATACTGATAATCGCTACACATTTGCTTATTATTATTACAGCAATGGAGAATACTGGCGGTCGAGAACAATTAGACAAAGTTAAGAACAATGGGAGGAATCGATATGAATTTATCAAAGCGAGTTGCGGCTCTTACGCCATCTGCCACACTTGAAATAACAGCGAAAGCGAAAGCATTGAAAGCAGAAGGACACGATGTCATTGCACTTGGTGCAGGAGAGCCTGACTTTAATACACCGCTGCACATTTTGGAAGCAGCTAAGAATGCGATGGATGAAGGATTAACAAAGTATACACCTGCTGGTGGAATTCTTCCCTTAAAAGAAAGTATCATATCAAAGTTCGAGGAGGATCAAAACATATCCTATAATCCGGATGAAATTATCGTATGCACAGGAGCGAAACATGCTCTTTATACGTTATTTCAAGTGATTCTTGATGAAGGTGATGAAGTTATCATCCCAACGCCATATTGGGTTAGTTATCCTGAACAGGTGAAGCTTGCAGGTGGCCATCCGGTTTATGTAGAGGGGAAAGAAGAACAAGCTTTTAAAGTGACCGTTGATCAACTCGAAGAAGTTGTTTCATCACGAACAAAAGCAGTCATTATTAATTCTCCTTCAAACCCTACTGGGTCTATCTATACACCAGATGAATTGGAGCAAATTGGTGCATTTTGCTTGAAGCACGACATTTTGATTGTTTCAGACGAAATTTATGAGAAGCTTGTCTATGATGGAGCAGAGCATACGTCAATTGCTCAGCTTTCTGATAAGTTAAAGCAACAAACGATTATCATTAATGGGGTTTCAAAATCCCATTCTATGACCGGTTGGAGAATTGGCTACGCTGCAGGGAGAAAAGAAATTATTAAAGCTATGACGAACCTTGCAAGCCATTCAACATCAAACCCAACTTCTATTTCTCAATACGCAGCACTTGCAGCATATGAAGGCTCCCAGGAACCTGTTGCAGAGATGAAACAAGCTTTTGAAGAAAGACTAAATACTGTCTACGACAAATTGAATCGCATTCCAGGATTCACTTGTGTAAAGCCGGAAGGTGCTTTCTATCTTTTCCCTAATGCAAAAGAAGCAGCAGAGAAGACGGGATTCAACTCTGTTGATGATTTTGTTAAAGGTCTACTTGAAGAAGAGAAGGTTGCCCTCGTACCCGGATCTGGTTTTGGATCGCCTGAGAATGTAAGACTCTCATATGCGACTTCATTAGATGTGATCTTAGAAGCTATTCATCGTATTGAGCGATTTGTTAAGGCAAAACAAGCTGTCTAATCAAGTTGTTGTATAATGAAATAATCGGTATAATATAGATTGAACAATTGGGTTTAGTAACCTAAATAATATAAAGCGGTCATATGCAAGCTTTCTTTAGATCATATTGATTGGTGCGATCGCTTTTCTTAATTAGTTGGAGGGAAATTAGCAGTGAAAACAACGATTTCAAATGTAGATAAACAGGTTGAACAGTCTGTCACAATTGGTGCATGGCTACATAATAAGCGTTCTAGCGGTAAGATTCAGTTTCTACAACTTCGTGATGGTACAGGATTTATTCAAGGCGTAATGGTGAAAAAAGAAGTTACTGAGGAAGCGTGGGAAGCTGCGAAGAACCTTACTCAGGAATCTTCAGTATGGGTAACAGGGATTGTGCGTGAAGATGATCGTTCACAATCAGGTTATGAACTGACGGTTACAAATGTAGAATTAATTCACGAAGCAGTGGATTACCCAATTACTCCAAAAGAGCACGGCACAGAATTTTTAATGGACAATCGCCATCTTTGGATCCGTTCACGTCGTCAGAATGCTATTCTGCGTATCCGTAACGAAATTATTCGTGCAACGTACCAATTCTTTAATGAGAATGATTTCGTGAAAATCGATCCACCAATTTTAACAGGAAGTTCCGCTGAAGGAACAACTGATTTGTTCCATACAAAGTACTTTGAAGAAGATGCTTACCTTTCACAAAGTGGTCAGCTTTATATGGAAGCAGCTGCGATGGCATTTGGTAGAGTATTTTCGTTTGGTCCAACATTCCGAGCAGAAAAGTCCAAAACACGTCGTCATTTAATCGAGTTCTGGATGATTGAACCCGAGATGGCGTTTATGAATCATGATGAAAGTCTTGAAGTACAAGAACAGTATGTAAGCTTCCTTGTTCAGTCTGTCTTAGATAACTGTCAATTGGAGCTTAAAACTCTTGATCGTGATTTATCAAAACTTGAAGCAATCAAAGCACCATTCCCTCGTATTTCATACGATGATGCGATTACCCTATTGAAGGATAAAGGGTTTACAGACATCGAGTGGGGAGAAGACTTTGGTGCCCCACATGAAACGGCGATTGCAGAAAGCTTTGAAAAACCAGTATTCATTACGAATTATCCTAAAGATATTAAAGCTTTCTATATGAAGCCAGATCCTGAGCGTGAGGATGTTGTCCTATGTGCCGATTTAATTGCACCTGAAGGATATGGTGAGATTATTGGAGGAAGTCAACGAATTGATGACCTTGCACTGCTTGAGCAGCGTTACGAGGAACATGGTCTAACGGATGATGCTTACAAATGGTACCTTGAACTTCGTCGTTATGGTTCCGTTCCACATTCAGGTTTCGGCCTTGGATTAGAACGAACAGTAGCATGGCTTTCTGGTGTGGAACATGTTCGTGAAACAATTCCATTCCCGCGCCTTTTAAATCGTCTATATCCATGATAGAATAACAAAGCTGACGCTTCTTTCTTAATGAAAGAGGCGTCTTTATCTGAGAGAGTTTATAAAATGAAATCATACAGGTAGAAACGAACAGAGGATATAGGAATTCAAGGCATCTATTGTGCTCTAAATTTTTATACTCCCTTCACGAATTGCCCGCATGCTATAATGAAAGGTAGAGGTGGATGGGATGAAGAAGGAACACATGATTCACATATTGAATGAAGGTCATTTCTCAGTACCGAGACTGCTTCTTACTTACTACGCTAGAATTGGTCTACATGAGGAAGATACTTTCTTTCTAATTAAACTACACAGCTTCATTGAAAAGGGGAATTCATTTCCTACTCCAGAAGAACTTGCATCGACTATGACCTATTCACCCCAAGCGTGTTTAGATAAAATTCAACAGTTAATGCAGAAGGGTGTACTCACTATAGAAGAACACCGAAATGAAGACAAAAACTATTATTCAGAAGCTTATTCGCTTCTTCCACTGTGGGATCGCATCTTTGTTGCAATTGAACAAGAAGAGGCAGAAAAGTCTGCAGCCAAAAACGTAGAAAACGAGGAAAGCCTTTATACGCTTTTTGAACGTGAATTTGCTAGACCTCTCTCACCGATTGAATGTGAAACGCTAGCGATGTGGATTGATGGAGATAAACATGACGCTGAACTGATTAAGGCAGCGCTAAAAGAGTCTGTCCTTGCTAGTAAGCTTAACTTCCGCTATATTGATCGCATTTTATTTGAATGGAAGCGAAATGGTATCAAAACAGTCGATCAAGCGAGGTCTTATGGTGAGAAATTTAGAAGACATCAGTATGACAAAAAAACACCGGCTTCTAAATCTGATTCCAAAAATGATCCAGGTCAAAGTGCACCTATTTATAACTGGCTAGGTCGATAGAAAATAGCGTAAAAGCGGAAGCTCAACTTCCGCTTTTTTTTATAAGAAAGGAATGCTGAAATTGCTTACAAAGGTCCAAATTAGACGTGTTCTAGACACAATGGGTGAGATGTTTCCTGATGCGCATTGTGAGTTAAACCATTCTACGCCATTTGAACTTGCTATCGCAGTTGTTTTGTCTGCACAGTGTACAGATGCCCTTGTAAATAAAGTAACCCCTGGCCTGTTTGCTAAATACAATGGACCAGAAGACTTCCTTGAGGTGCCTATCGAGGAACTAGAGAATGACATTAGACGAATCGGTCTTTTTAGGAATAAGGCTAAGAATATTAAAAAGCTAGCTCGAACAGTCGTTGAGCAGTATCAAGGTTCATTGCCTGAGTCTAGAGAAGAGCTAATGGAGCTTTCAGGAGTAGGGCGTAAGACCGCTAATGTTATCGCATCTGTAGCTTTTGATGTTCCTGCTATTGCAGTAGATACACATGTCGAGAGAGTTAGCAAACGGCTTGGTATCTGTCGATGGAAGGATTCTGTATTAGAAGTTGAGAAGACTTTAATGAGGAAAATACCAGAAGATGAATGGTCCGTTTCTCACCACCGTTTTATTTTCTTTGGACGCTACCATTGTAAAGCTCAGTCACCGCAGTGTGAGCAATGTCCATTGCTTGAAATTTGTCGTGAAGGGCAAAAGCGGATGAAGCAGCGTGTGCGAAATGGACGATAAACGTATCCTGTTTAATGATCTACAAAACTCATTTTTCTTTGAAGGGTCTGATTGGCTAGATATTCTGAAGAGAAGAGAGGGGCGACTTCCTTTCTTGTTTGAAGTTATGCATCTCCAAGGGGATTACACAGAAAGACCATGGGATGACCCAGAAGCGTATCTTAATGCATACTTTATGGAATGGAAAATATGCAAACCCCAACTTGCTAAACTGTTTGCTGAACGAAATAAATGTTATGCAACAACTGAAATGACCGCTCAAATTGGGTATTTTTTTGAAGCTCTCTTTTGGATGAATGGTCTACCTGCGTGTCCTGGTATATGGGACGAAATTTTCAATACACTTTCTATAAAACCTTTAAATGGAAAAGAACGTATTCAATATCTTTTAAATCAACCAGATCTTTTTGTATCATTTATCCAGCTTGGTGAACTAATAGAGGAGATGCATAAGAAGTGGAAAGTAAAGAGTGTTGAACGACTATAGAGCAAAGCCTAAGTAAGAAAATCACCATAAGAAAAGCCAAACCTGATTAGGTTTGGCTTTTCTTTCGTTTTGAAGCAACTAGTCGTTTTGATTGTTAGGTGTTGTACTGTCTGCAGCTGGTGCATTAGATTGGGTGTCTGAATTGGTTTCGTCGTTTCCTGTATTGGAACCTGAGTTACCATTTTCATTTCCAGACCCAGCATCTGAATCATTACCAATACCATTTTCAGCTCCGGTGTTACCCTCGCCATCATTTTGGCCTTCATTGTTACCATCTTCATTTGGTGTTCCACCGTTATCTTCAGCGGGAGGTTCTTCTTCTCCTTGGTTGCCATCACCATTTTGGTCACCATTACCAGAAGTGTCGCCTTCTTCATTACCATCTTCAGAAGGAGTTTCTTCTTCTTGTTCTTCTTGTTCTTCTTCAGGATCTTCTTCAGGTTCCGGCTCAGGCTCAGCAGGAACGGAGACAGTTGTTTCAGATGGTTTAGTAGAGACTCCAGCTTCAGTAACAGCTGTTACTTTAAATTTATATTCGCTACCTTTTTCTACATTTTCAATAGTAAAGCTTGTTTCTCCTGTTTCGGTTAAGGATTGATAACCACCACCATTGACGCTCATCTCAACTTTATAAGTGAATTTCTTATCTTCACCTGGCTGCCATGATAGTGTTATGCTATTTGAGTCTACATTGTATTGACCTGATAAACCAGTGACTCCATCAGGTTGTTGGTATTTAGTAGATGTTTTCTCTGGCGTATTTCCTTTAACAAATAGTTCATACACTATTTTATCTTTCGGCGTGTAATCACTAGGAAGTAAGCCTGTACTTTCCTCAACTCCAACCTCAATAACGGAATCGGGTTTCTGGAAATCTGCTGTATTGATTCCTTCTGAAACCCTACTCATAATCTCTTTGAACAGGAGTTTTGAAGTATCGTCTTCGCCTTTACTGGAGTCAAGATAATGAGCATTTGGTTTATTATAACCAGTCCATACGGCCATTGAATACTCAGTGGTATACCCTGCGAACCAGGCATCCTTAACAATTCCAGAGGTAGGAAAACCTTGTTCTTGTATTACGGCAGCGTCATGGTTCGTCGTTCCTGTTTTACCAGCAACAGGAAGTCCAGGTATTTTAGCGTCTGTTCCTGTTCCACTATCAACGACTGATTTCAACATGTCACTAATCATGTAAGCTGTGTAGTCATTCATTGCTTTCGCAGATTCTGGCTCAAGGTTAATCTCTTGCCCATTTGGGAAAACAACTTTTCGTACTGAGTGTGGTTCGTTATAAGTTCCTCCATTACCGAAAGCAGCATATGCTCCCGACATTTGGAGTGGTGACGTACTAAATGTACCGATTGCTGCAGTAGGTACCATTTGATCATCCTCAAGATTCATACCAAGCTTATTAGCGAATTCCTGAGCAGGTTTTTCTCCAACATCAAGAAATGTGTTAACAGCAGGGACGTTATAGGACATTTCAAGTGCTCTTCTCATGGAAACCTGTCCACGATAGTTCCGGTCCCAGTTTCGAATGTTAGCTTCACCAATTTTAAGAGGTTCATCTTTAAGGGATCTTCCTGTCGACCACTGCATATTCTCAATAGCTGGACCGTAAGCAATGATTGGCTTTGCTGTAGATCCAGGTTGGAATCCACCTGTTGTAGCATATGTTATTACGTTTTCATCTTTACGTGTTTCGCCAATCGCGCGAATGGAGCCTGTTTTCGTATCAAGTAGCACAAGACCAGATCGAATATCTTCGTTCGAATAAGGATAGTTTGCAACCACTTCTGTAGTAATATCTTGTGCTCGTGTATCTAGAGTTGTATAGATTTTAAGACCACCAGAGTAGATATCTTTTTCCGTGATATCATCACGCTCTCTTAATTCTTTTACAACCTGATCCATAAAGACCTTATACTGATCGCTTTCTGTGTCTTCCGTTTTGGAAACAATCATATTTTCTACTTTTTCAGCCTGGAATTTATCAGCTTCTTCAGCAGTAATAACGCCTTCTTTTTCCATTAGGCTTAACACAATGTTTTTGCGTTTTGTAGCTGCGTCAGGGTTTTCAAACGGATCATAGTAACTAGGTCGTTGCGGAAGTCCAGCAAGCATTGCAGCTTCACCTGCGGTTAATTCTTCTTCAATAAGGTTCTTGCCAAAATAAGTATCTGCCGCAGCAACGACTCCCCAAGCACCATTACCGAAATAGATTTTATTCAAATACATTTCAAGTATTTGATCTTTTGAATATTCCTGTTCAAGTTTGACAGATAGGTAAGCTTCCTGAACCTTACGTTCTAACGATTTCTCAGATGTAAGCAACGAGTTTTTAATGACTTGCTGTGTAATTGTACTCGCGCCTTCAGCACCGAACCCTTGTGTGATGTTTGCTAAGACGGCACCACCAATTCGTTTAGGATCAATTCCAAAGTGCTCATAGAAACGAGTGTCTTCTACAGAAACAAATGCTTGTTTCACTACGTCTGGAATTTCTTCAAACTTCGCTATCTCTCTAGCATCAGTACCGGCTAGGGTTTGAACTTCCTCATCATTTCTATCAAGTATGACAGAAGATTGTGGGTTAGCGAGCTTGTCAGGATCGAGCTCTGGTGCATTATTAATATAGGCTATTGCTGTAATTCCTCCAGCTGCAATACCAACTAGAAATAGTATGACTAATGTAAGTAAGATTTTCTTAAATAGACCACTTTTACCTCGTTTTTTGGAAGGAGGTTTTTTCTTGCTGTTTGATTTACGTCGTTCTTGCCGAGATTGATAATCACTCATTAATATTCCTGCCTTTCAAGCCTGTACTCTTTATAGGATTCGAAACAATCCTTTTTTTTATGAATAGAAACCTAACTTCTTTAATTGAAATACATTCTATCAATAATCTTTATATAGTCAATACGTGGTTGAAAAGTATATGGAATCAATATACCTTGTTTCTCTATGTCTTCTTTCTTAATTGATTTTCTACCACCATCCTTCATCGTGTTCCAATATGTAAAGAGATGACTTGCATCCAAATAATAGACCTGGTCTGTGATAGAAAAGCGAAGCAAAACGAAGCAAATGCCATTTTGTTCATGGATTTGCTGCATATGCGTGATTTGATGCTCATGAAAGTTACTTAAGGGAAAAGAAGTTTTATTGCGAGTCTCTTTCGCTTCAAAATCGATGTACCTTCCGTTATAAACACCATTGTAATCCGTCGTTGAAGCTTGTTTGAAGTAGGCTTCTTTAATGACGGCAGCACTTCTTTTTGGATAGTCGACGTTCACAATTTGAACAGGAGTCGGCTTTTTGTGAATAACGGCTTTACCTGTTGAGAGATAATACGTATTACTCTGGTTTATATCTTCTTCAAGCGTCATCCCTCGATTGCTGTAAGATTTCTGTTTCTGGCTTGCGAGCTGATTCTTGGCCGAAGGGACGTACGGCTTTCCATTCGGATATCGAATCGGCATGATAATCATCCTTTCTAAATATAAAAGGTGCACTGAATCTATTCTACTTTAATTATAACGAGTTGTACGACAAAAATGTTTCAAGCAGGTGAAAAATAAATGGAGAATGAGAAATCGATTCACTTAATAGAAGAAATCAAAGCGATCACAGCAACTTGGAATCGTGATAATATTTCACGTACCGTATTTTACTACAAGTTTTATAACAAGCATCCTGAAATCAAGTGGGCATTTCTTGCGTCTATGGTTTCTCGTAATGCAGGTTGGAGCATGAGTGATTTAAGTGGGGAGTGGTTTCCTAGGATATTAGAAGAGGATCAATTGCGACATCTCTTTCTAGCATACGAACGTGCAAATTGGACGATTTTTAATGACGCAGCACCTCAGCTTCTTCTTTATGCAAAAAGCAAAGAGTGCAATACGTCTATGATTCATGGCTGCAGAGCATTTGGGGTGTCAGAGTTCATGGTGGAGGAATGGGAATCTTTCTTTTTAACACGTGATGAGAAACGATTGATGGTTGCGCTCATTATAAATGAACAGCATGTGATAGAAGTACCTGTACTGAAACACCATTTTTATGCAAAAAAGGTGTTTCGTTCTATGATCTTCAACGTTCAAGACTGGTTTCACTTCAGTACAGTGTTATTTCCTACCGTGAAAGGAAGGTTGTATGGACTGTCAGTAAGCGGCTTTAAGCATACGAAAAACCGCATCGAGTTAGGTAAAAAACTAAGTGCACTGTTATTTCATCCCCTTTATCATCGAGAGTTTCTACATTTTTCAGCTTCGGTTTATCCTACAGGATCACGATATGATTATGAACGCTTTATGGGGAAAAGAAGAGATGGTCCAATGGTAAGGATGGTTTATCCAATTATTCAGCATCATCAAAATGAAAAGGTCGACTGGTATATGGGACAGCGTTACGTCCAAAAAATTCTTAATGCTGAAGTAACGCTGCCCGATATGGTTGAGGTTACAGATTGGTACGAAGGGAAAAGAAGTCAAATCAAATTTGGTATTGAATTTGAGAACTTATTAAAGCAGAAGCGAAGAGAATAGCTCCTGCGTCTATGTTGAAGGACGATCTGGGCCTTCAATTTTTTTATTGCCATATCCAGTTCTTGTTTCTTCTTGATTAGGTTGTCTTTTTCGAGCCGTTTTTTCTACTTTCTGCTTTTTGGTCATTACATGTCACCTCCTCTTATTAGTGTGAGCAGATGTTACAAAATCATTCTTTCAACGTGTCGAATTCATCTTCCTTTAGCGGTAAACCACTACCTTTGCCGAAACGGTTCTAGTTTTGTCAGAGAAGAAGGCAATGGATAAGAAAGGGCGAATATATCCAATACAATAAAACAGGCTACGGCCTGAGATTGACAGAAGGGATGGGATTGCATGTTATTAAAAACAAAACAGGTTTCAGATGAACTTGGTGTAAACCCTACTACTGTTCAGCGCTGGGTAAAGTATTTTGAGTTATCGTGTGAGAAAAATGAAAAAGGCCACTTTCTATTTACTAATGATACGTTAGAGGAGTTGAAATCAATCAAAAATGATTTGCGAAAGGGTTATTCAATGGAGAAGATTAAAGGGGGAACAAATGAAAAATCTTCTCCCATAAAAGTCATCTCACAGGAATCTTTTGAACAAAGACTTGATCGTTTTACTGTAAGATTAGAACAACTTGAGCGTCAGTTAGAAGAAAAAGCGAATGAAGTGATTACAGTGCAAGTTCTTCAGCATCGATCTGAACTAGATGAACTTGTAAAGAAAGTAACTTCTTTGGAAGAGAAGTTAGTTGAACTT
This sequence comes from Guptibacillus hwajinpoensis, assembly GCF_001039475.1. Classification (GTDB taxonomy): domain Bacteria; phylum Bacillota; class Bacilli; order Bacillales; family Guptibacillaceae; genus Guptibacillus; species Guptibacillus hwajinpoensis. The sequence continues at coordinate 446,645 of NZ_LELK01000001.1, forward strand.
GAAGATCATACGTCTATTCAGGAGGCAGTAGGTCAGTCGTCGGGCAAAGTAAAGCGTCCATGGATCATGAGTCTATTCAGTTTCTAACATCCTAATGGTTCACTTCTGGCCTTATGTCCGATATGGATATAAGGTTTTTTGTTTGTCATCAAGGTCACTCTTTATGAAAATCGATAAGATTCTATGTTAGGATTAATATGATAGGAGTGACTGGTATGAAACAAGATAAGCTACTACACTTAACGAAAGAGTTATTAGAACTTAATGAAGAAGCGCGAAATCAATATGCCACTAGGACGCATCTTGATGAATATAAAGTTAACTTCTACGAGGAAGTTAAACCCTTTGCTGATCGGACGCTTGAACTGTTGAAGGAGTGGGAGCCACTCGCACGTGAATGGGTAATGGAGAATAAGCCTAAGTATTTGTATCCTATACAGATTAAAAATACGTATGAGAATCTAGAAATGGTGTCAGTAGTTGCTTGGCAAAAAGATACTGGACCAAAGAAGTTTAACGAGCGAGTGCAATCGATTGAGTTTGTTCTTGAAAAGTTACTCGAACAGGCAGAATAAACGAGCATTGCGCTGCTCGTTTATCGACTTAATTCTAATTTCACTTACCGTATTGAATGTATAATAATTCCCATTCTAGAGAAACACTATAGAAAAAGGGAGTGACACAATGACTGCTTACTTATGTCCAAGATGTAAAACAAATCGAATGAGATTTAATAAAATTGAACAACGAGCAACATCAGTAAAGCTGGATCCTGAAACTGGAGAAGTTGTATCAGTAATGGAAGAAGGTGCGACGGATCCCTTTCATCTAGCCTATAAAGGACCTGAAATGCGCATTCAGTGTGCAGCTTGTGGAGAAATAGGCGACGAAGAAACATTTGTTCAATTTGCACGTTCTCATCCTCGGTCCAGTTCTTAACCCATAGTCCTCCTAATATCGTGGTATAGTGGAATAGCAGGAGGGGATTGAATGTTTGATCCAACGATTTATGAGAACGTGAAAGTCGTTCTTGAAGGGGAATTGTATGATCGGGATCTTGAAGGAGAGATCTCGATTATTAATCGAAAGGATCTTGTTGATCTTGCATCGTTATCACGTATGTACGAAGTACAGTTCAATGAGAATCCTCAAGTTAGAGTAACCATTGGACTGTTTGCTGATCTGGCAAACTTCAGTGCTGAACAGCTTCAAATCGAAAATAGTAATCCAGGCTGTGAAATTAACATAAGTTTTGACGTGTTGATTTCAGATACAGAGGAATGTGCAAAAATTGAGGAAGACATTAGAAGCATTTGGGGTTACAGGCCTTCAATTCAGCAGAAGGTTTCTTTTGTTTATAATCAAGAGGAAGAGCTAACTAGTCACATCCAACTAGAATTCAACCGACGTATTAATGAGGATCAAATCAGTGACCTTTCAGAACTTATTGAATATGCAGTGCAAACATCGCAGTTACTTGATGAATAAAGAAGAAGGCGGATTTCTCCGCCTTCTATATCCATACTATTCGGTTAATAATTAGTTACTTCCGCCGCCCATTTGCTGTTCAGCCATTTGGACAAGGCGCTTTGTAATTTCTCCTCCAACAGATCCGTTAGAGCGAGCTGTGGAGTCTGGACCAAGTTGTACGCCAAATTCGCTAGCAATTTCGTACTTCATTTGATCTAAAGCTTGTTGTACACCAGGGACTACCAGATTGTTTGAGCTATTATTGTTTGCCATGTTGTGTACACCTCCTTGACTAATATGATGCTCAAAACCATAAATTCATATACGACGATTAAAGAGGAACATAATGGTAGAATAATACTTATATAGTTCAGAATATTTAAAGGATTTAGTCATTTTATATCGAATTGTTTACATAATGATTTGTGTATTGGAGGAGATGACAAGGTGGAACGTTTTGTGAAGAAGTCTGGTTTGTATCAAAATCCTGAAAAGAGAAGGTGGGAGTACTGGATGGTATCACAAGGAGGGAACAAAGTCCTTGTTTCTTGGCTATGTTGGAGTGCACCAAAGGATGTAGTGGAGAAGTGGAAAGTTTCCAATGCTTGTTAATTAATAACCGCTCTCGGCGGTTATTTTATTTTGTTAGGATTATAAATGGTGATTAAATTAGAAAACGGTTATCGCGACTATAAAATATAGGTATTAAATTTACTCCTCATTCGCTATAATAGGGTTCGAATCAGGTCCTTTGTACTAGACATCCCAAAAGAAAGTAATACGAACAATCTAAATAGCATGAAAGAAAGAGGAGCATCCATGATTCAAAAAAAGAACTGGCTAATTACATTTGTTGTCATTATGACAGCTACTTTATTTCCTGAAACGCTATTTGCTCAACAATCACCAGATATTAAAAGTGAAACCGCTATTCTAATTGATGGAAAAACAGGTCAAGTACTCTTTGAGAAGAGTAGTGAAGAAGTAATGTACCCTGCAAGCATTACAAAAATTGTTACTGCATTGATGGCAGTAGAATCAGGGAAAATGAATGATATGACAAAAGTGAGCAAGAAAGCAAGAGAAGTAGATGGGACGAGAGTATATCTTGAAGAGGGAGAAATGGTCCCATTAGATAAGTTAGTGAAGGGTATGCTAGTTAATTCAGGGAACGATGCTGCTATTGCAATTGCTGAACATTTAAGTGGAAGCGTTGATTCTTTTGCAGATGACATGACTACGTTTGTAGAAGAGGAAGTAGGAGTGAAAAGTAGTCATTTTACAAACCCTCATGGACTCTTTGATGAAATGCATGTGACGACAGCAAAAGATATGGCGAAAATTACGCAGTATGCGATGAAGAATGAGCAGTTCAAGTCCATTTTTGGTATTAATGAATTTGAATGGAGCGGCGATAATTGGGATACAACGTTAATTAATCATCATCGTTTATTGCTGGATTATGATTTTGTGACAGGTGGAAAGAATGGATTTGTTTCAAAATCAGGATTTACACTTGTTACTACAGCTACTAAAGATAATCAGGAATTAATTGCTGTTACGATGAAAGCAAACGATGACCAAATTGCTTATCAAGATACGCTAGCTCTAATGAACTATGGTTTCGAAGCTTTTTCTCCAGTCCTATTTGAAAAAGGGACTGAGCTTGCAGAACGAGATAATGAAACATATTCTTTAGCAGAAGAACTAACGCTTTTTCAACAAGATAATCAAACGGTACAGATTAACGTAAATGATTCCGGAAAGCTAGTGAGTGATACAGGAACTATTGAATCAGTCCTTGATTCTGAATGGTTATCTAGATCTAATGTAGAAGCAGAAGCAGCTCCTTCTTCAAAAGATGTGACAGAAGTTGCCGTCACTACTAATGAAGAAAACAATACTTTTACATTATCTAGCGAGTTGATCTTTTATATTGGCATCAGTATTTTTACTGTTATCATGGTTGCTTTATTTATTGGAAGGGCAAAACCACCTAAAAGAAGGTCAAGAACTTTTCCTTACTAATAAATTCACACAAAAAAAGGACCCCACTGGGTCCTTTTTTTCTAATCATTTAGCTAAGTTAATGAATAGTGTTGATTTTTGGCTCATTCGAATGAGCCGAAAATCCAGAAATCAACAATATGAGCTAACATAGCTAATTATTTAAATAAAATGATAAACATTTAACTGCTGTCATGCCCTGACCTACAGAAGAGGCGATGCTTGATAAGAGGGGCCGAGTGCAAACATCTCCGGCTGCATAGACATAAGGGAGTGACGTTTCTCCAACAGACGTACAGGTTATATATCCTTCATCGTCAAGTGAAATGCCATCCTTAAATGCGTATGTATTTGGTTCAACTCCAATTCGAATGAAGACGGCGTCTACTGTAACTGTTGAGGTGCTCTCTAGAGTCGCCAGGGTTAATTGTTTTCTATTTCCACCTTGGATGTTTGTGACAACCGTATTTGTAATGACATTAATATTGGCGTGTTGTATAACTGGATCTGTAAATTCTTTTCTAGCCTTAAATTGTTCGGATCGATGAATTAATGTGACGTTAGATCCTGCTTCTGCAAGTAGAAGAGCCCCCTCAAAAGCGCGATCTCCTCCTCCAATGACAGCCACTTCTTTTCCTTTAAATTTATCTTTGTCTCTCGTAGCAGAGTACACTTCGTTCCTGTCAATCATTTCTTGTTCACCAGGAACTCGCAATTTTCTAGGAGAAGAACCAGTGGTGACTAGAATTGAACGAAACTCATAAATAGCATTCTTATTAGAGGAAATCCTTTTTTTATCCCAATCAACCCAATCAACCTTACATTCAGTTTCAACGTTAAAGGCAATTTTTTGAGCGTGCTGTTTAAAATGTTCTTGTAGCTCAACGCCGTTTTGGACAATCCTACCTGGGTAATCAATGATCTTGTTATGAATGTCAGTTAATTGTCCGCCAATTTCTGATCTTGCTTCAAGTAAGAGATGGTTAACACCCAAACGCTTAGCCCATATTGCAGCTGAAATACCAGCGGGTCCACCGCCAATAATGAGTAGATCGATTTTAATTGGTTCAATCACAGATTTCCCCCTCATTTCCATGTTGAAAGCCACTTCTCGAATTCTAGCCAGTTACTCACACGAGGCACATCGACTTGTTGATTATATTCATAGCTCATTGCCACAGCAGTTCTACCTGTTTTATTAAATGCAACCAAGTTATGTGGGGCATCATCAAAAAGTAAGTCTCCTCGAATCATTTCTTTACGATGAGAGAAGATTAAATTTCTTTTCCCAATGAAAGGGAGGTGCTTTTCCACCCACAATTCCTTTTCAGTATATGCGTATGTACGACTACTTGTAACGATTAGTACATCGTAGTGGTTGCAGAGTCGTTTGAGTACGTCGATTGCATAGGGGAGAGGTTCTAAATGTAGAAATAAACCAGGCTCATCTAGGTAATCGTATATTTTCTCTCCACATTCAGCTTTCACATAATCCTCTGATCGCCAGCACAGCAGCTTGTCTACAGATAAATCGTCATTATAGTCTTCGTTGTATCGCTTATGCCATTCTGACATTAGATTACAAATAACCGAGTCCATATCAATTAGTAATGTTTTCATTAGCTCACTTCTTTCCTATCACATTCCACTTTACTATAACAGTGAACAGTATTCTCGACAATTCTTCACAAAGAAAGCAAGAACCTAATGGTCCTTGCTTCTGTTACTAGCATTTAACGAATGCTGTTCCTACAATAATAAGTAGGATAAAAAGAACAACAATGAGCGCAAACCCATTTCCTGCAGGGCGGCATGGCATGCCATACCCAGCTCCAGCTACAGGCTGGTAAGGTTCATTTCCGTAAGGTGCATTGTTTGCATGATGCATGTAAGGTCCCCCTTTAATTTCTCTTTCTTTACCACTGTATGTATTCGTCTATAAAAGATATAGGCAAGAGCGGAGACGAAAGAGAAATTAGGTGAAAAACTAGAAAAAACCTCCTATTAAGAACTGATTCCCTTGTCTTTTACTTGTTGTTTTAAGAAGTTAAATCGATAGTCATCTGTCAGTTCTTTCACTTCCTTACTCAAGAACAAGATTGCGATTACGTTAGGTACTACGAACAATGCTAAAGTAATATCGACTAGCTCCCAAATAAATTGAAGGCCACCGATTGCACCTACAAAAATAGAAAGGATATAAACAAATCTCATTACTCTTGAAAAAGGGAGCCCAAATAAATATTCAGCTTGTTTCTCTCCGTAAAAAACAAGAACGCCAATCGTGCTAATAACAAATATTAATAGTAAAGAGGAAACAAAAATAGGTCCCCACGTTGGTCCCATCAATCCTGAGAAAGCATCTGACACCATGTCGGCTGCATTAGCTGGTTTAACATCCTTCCATGCTCCTGACAGGAGTACAGTGAAAGCTGTGATTGTACAAAGCACAATCGTATCAATAAAAACGCTGAAAATACCCCATAATCCTTGCCTGCACGGATGTGGTGTATGTGCGGCAGAGTGAGCAATGGATGCTGTACCCATACCGGCTTCATTTGAATAAAGTCCTCTAGCTAGTCCCCAACGTACAGCGGCTGCAAATCCAGCACCTGCAAACCCACCAGCTGCAGAAATAGGCTGAAATGCATGAACGAAAATCAATTTCATTACCTCTGGGAATTGATCAATATTAATTGCCATTACACCGATAGCCCCTGCGATATATGTAAGAACCATAAAAGGAACAATCTTTTCTGCAACCGCACCAATCCTTTTAATTCCCCCGAATACAACGATGGAGATCAAGACAATTAATATGGCTCCAGTGACCCAAGTAGGAAGGCCAAATGAGCTTTCGGTAAGTGTTGAAATGGAGTTCGTTTGCACCATTACACCAGGAATAATTTCAATCATTAGTCCAAATGCGAAAAGTGATGAAGCAAACTTCCATCCAAGTCCTTTTTTTATGTAGTACATTGGTCCGCCGACGTATTCGCCATCCTTTTTTTCTTCTCTGTATTTGATACCAAGAACGATTTCAGAGAATTTTGTTGACATACCAATAATGGAAACAACCCACATCCAGAAAATAGCGCCAGGTCCACCAAATGCAATCGCAACGGGTACTCCGACTATATTTGTGGCACCAGCAGTAGATGCGAGAGCGGAAGCAAAAGCTTGAAATGGAGAGATCGTTCCATCGCCTTTTTCCTTCTCAAATATTTTACCGATGGTATGTTTTAGTGCATGTGGGAAGAACAAGATCTGAAAAAAACCTAGGCGAATCGTTAAAAACAAACCACCTCCCAGTAGTAATATCATCATAGGATAGCCCCAGATGAAAGCTGAAAATTCAGTTACAGCATTTAAAATACTATCCATTCAACATCTCTCCCTATTTTTGGTTATATAGTAAATATCCACAATAAGGGAGCGCGAAACGTTTTTTCCATTATCCTACAAATATGAGCACAAAGACTTAGGGTTAATTTAGGACTTGGACAAAAAGAAACAGCCGGAGTATCCGGCTGTGTGTTAGTGAACTTGTGGAGGTTGGTTATCTTGAGGTGGCGGTGCACTAAGTTGGCTTCTAACTTGTTGAATTTCGTTTGGTTGGGCAGCAGCAGCGGGTTGGTAATAACCTTTTTGTTTCGCGTATTGATAAAGATTGTATTGTCTTTGCTCATCTGTGTTTCGAATTTGTTGCAAAGCTTGACGAAGTTGCTGATTATCAGCTTGTGAAATGACGTTGCCATAGCTGCTTAAGCTACTGTTTAGTACGGATAGATAGTCATTAACCATATCTTTCTCATTCATAAGACCCCTCCTTAACTTAAAAAGCCCATTAATTGTTGTTTCGTATTTCGTGCATCCTGTGCGTCATTTTGTAGCATTTGCTTCAATTGTGGACACGTACAGGATTGAGCGTAAGAATCCAATTTGTTGGCGAGCGTATCGTGTCCACCAATCATATGACGAAGATTTTGAAGTTCAAGTTCGTTTAATTGCGCCATATTGCTTCCCTCCTTAAATTCAATCATTTTTATTATGAAGAAAAGGGAGGATTCTATACACCATTAGGCAATTACATTTCGCTCATTTGAATAGTCTTTATACTTTTGATTGCTCATGATATCCTGGAGGATTTGAATAACGTTCCACACATCTTCATAAGAAGAATATAGTGCTATCGGAGCAAGTCGAATAACATTTGGAGAACGAAAGTCAGGTACAACTCCATTTGCTTTTAATGCTTTACAAATTCTAGCGGCTTCGCTGTGTTCAAGGCATATGTGCCCACCACGTTGTGGATCCTTAGTTGGATTTGCAATCGAGAACCCGAAAGGTTGTAACGTCTCTTTTGTTAGATCCATAAGGTATCGAGTGAGAGATAACGACTTGCGACGGATAGCATCAATTCCTGCTTGTTGAAAGAGCTCTAATGATCCAATCAATGGCGCCATACTAAAGATATGAGGTGTACCGATTTGATAAGCACTAGCGGATGTCGCGTGATCCAGGTCATGACTCATATCAAACTGCACCTCTTTTTTTGAACTAAACCAACCAGCAAGACCAGGTCGCTTTCCAAGATGCTTGTCATGGACAAAAAGTCCACCAACACCACCAGGGCCGCTATTTAAATACTTGTATGTACACCAAACGGCAAAATCAATTCCCCAATCGTGTAATTCATGCGGGACTACACCTATTGAATGAGCAAGATCAAACCCAATGATAATGTTTTTGTCGTGTGCAGCTTTCGTTAATGCTTTCATATCCAAAAGCTGTCCACTACGATAAAGAACAGAAGGGAGTAGGATAAGAGCAACTTCATCATCCATCGCAGCAATGATATCTGCTTCCTTGATTGTTCTCCCATCATCGCTCTTAACTTGTATCAAATGGAGCTCTGGTGATAAGCCATGAAGAGAAAGCTGACTTTTAATAGCATAAACATCCGATGGGAATGTAAGAGAATCAGCAAGAATTTTTGTTTTTCTTCCTTCAGGTTTGTAGAAAGTGGACAACATTTGATGTAGATTCGTTGTGATGGATCCCGTTGTGATGGTTTCTTCAGATCGTGCCCCAATTAGTGAGGAAGTCATGCTTCCGATTTTTTCTGCCATATAGAACCATGGTTCATTACCTTTTGTCCAACCGTCTATACCATTTACTTTCCAATCGTTTAAGGATTGAAGGAGAGACGATTCTGCTTTTTTAGAAAGTAAGCCTAAGGAATTACCGTCCATATAAATGTTGTTTGGTTGTAAGTAGAATTCTTCTCTGAAATGTGAAAGAGGGTCTTGATCATCTAATTCTTTCGCATATTGAATGCTTTGTGATAAACTCATAGTACTCAGCTCCTTTCACTAATCGTATGCAAGGGTTGTGCTGCTGTCAACGCTTTCAACCCGTGCTTCACGCATTTTGTGGAAGTGAAAAATAAAATCAATAAGTTTTTTTAGAATAACGATTGACTTTATCGGACGTTCAATGATATTATATAAAACGTCGCTGATACACAACAAAGCACATGCGGGTGTGGCGGAATTGGCAGACGCGCTAGACTTAGGATCTAGTGTCTTACGACGTGGGGGTTCAAGTCCCTTCACCCGCACCAAATAATTTGCGCCCGTAGCTCAATTGGATAGAGCGTCTGACTACGGATCAGAAGGTTAGGGATTCGACTTCTCTCGGGCGCACCATACATAATGTAAGTGGCGGTGTAGCTCAGCTGGCTAGAGCGTACGGTTCATACCCGTGAGGTCGGGGGTTCGATCCCCTCCGCCGCTACCAATTTACAATTATATCATGGAGGGGTAGCGAAGTGGCTAAACGCGGCGGACTGTAAATCCGCTCCCTCAGGGTTCGGCGGTTCGAATCCGTCCCCCTCCACCATTATTGGGCTATAGCCAAGCGGTAAGGCAACGGATTTTGATTCCGTCATGCGCCGGTTCGAATCCAGCTAGCCCAGCCATTTTGCGGGTGTAGTTTAGTGGTAAAACCTCAGCCTTCCAAGCTGATGTCGTGGGTTCGATCCCCATCACCCGCTCCATATTTTTTACGGATTTCAAAAGTGACTTCCTGTAGAAAACAATACGTGGTATACTAGCAATTAGTTGCCAATCATATCATGCGCCTTTAGCTCAGCAGGATAGAGCAACAGCCTTCTAAGCTGTGGGTCAGAGGTTCGAATCCTCTAAGGCGCATACTAATTAGTTCCCCCTGAGTAAACAATACTCAGGGGGATTTTGATTTACGAGAATTCATACTTGCATACGTTATTATGAAAAGCTCTTTTTAAAAGGCTCTTTTCTAAAAGATTGTTGCTTTTGAAACAAATATTGAAGAACCACACTCAGTGATTGGAGCGGAAGGATGCTCGACTCCTGCGGGACTAGCGGGACAGGTGAGACCCCACAGGAGCGTTAGCGACGAGGAGGCTCATCGCCCGCCACGCGGAAAGCGAGCATCCTGGAGCGGAAATTCACCACTTATCTAAAAGCAACAATGTCTACGAAAAGAGGTTTGCAAAAAGACGAACAATAAAAGGGCGTTAATATAAATTCATTAACTTCTGGTAGTGTTTTGATTGAAAATATTTGATTATTAGTTGATTTGTGCTACTATATCCGTAGAAACCATACATTGCAGTAACTGACGACAAATTGTGGAACTAACCACAGGGGAGCTGCTTTGTACATAGCCGGTCGTCTGGGCGAAGAATAGAGTGCTCTCATTCTTTACCAATGTTCAGGAGGAATTAATATGATTAATGATGAAAAATTGTTAGACGGTAGAGCGGTAGCGAATGGCATAAAGGAAAAATTAAAATCAAGAGTTAGCGTGCTAAAAGAGCGTGGCATTACGCCAAGTTTAGTCACTATCCTTGTAGGAAATGATCCTTCATCAGAAACTTACGTTAGAATGAAAGGAAATGCCTGCGAACGAGTTGGTATTTCATCAAAGAAAATTCATCTTGCTGAAGATACGACAACAGAAGAATTGGTAAAAACGATAACGAATTTGAATGAAGATGACTCTGTTCATGGTATTTTACTTCAGCATCCTGTTCCTTCTCAAATTGATGAACGATTAGCTTTTGAAACGATCTCCATTGAAAAGGACGTTGACGGAGTTACCAGTGCAGGGTACGGTCAAACAGCACTTGGATTTGGAACGTACCCTTCATGTACACCTGCAGCGATTATGAGAATCATGGAAGATTATGATATTCAAGCTGAAGGGAAGCATGCGGTGGTGATCGGCCGAAGTCCTATTCTTGGTAAACCAGTATCGGCTTTACTTTTAAATCAGAATGCGACTGTGACAACTTGTCATTCTAGAACAAGAAATCTTGCATCACACGTTCGTCAGGCGGATATTGTGGTTGCTGCTGTTGGGAGACCGGAGTTTATTAAAGGGGAATGGATCAAGGAAGGTGCTGTAGTTCTTGATGCAGGATACAACAAAGGCAATGTCGGTGATGTTGAATATGAACAGGCAGCCGAAAGAGCTTCTTACATTACTCCTGTTCCTGGTGGCGTAGGTCCTGTAACGATAGCTATGCTACTAAATCATACAGTGGATGCAGCAGAGAAAACTCTTAACTAAATAAAATATAGTTAGAAAACGAGTAAAAAGCCAGCTAAAGCTGGCTTTTTATTATGAAATGATTCAAAGTGTAAAGAGAGTAAAATACGCATATTTCACGTACAATAGAGATCAGCACGTAATGTTGGGGGAACAGAAATGAATTGTTTTATTGTTATGCAAGGTGATACATATCAAGAAGAAAAAGATGCATGTGTTATTTGGTCGCCAAAAGAAGATAAAAGTGGTAATGAACCTCACTCGTGGAAACGATTAAAAGAAGTACATGCGGGTGATCAATTATTTCATTATGTTAGAGGAAATATAGTTGCCGTTAGTATTGCAAAGAAAGACTGCAAAGAGGCGCATAAGCCTTCTACACTACTAAATCATCACAAAACTACTAACGGGTATCTAGTGCAGTTAGAGTACTATGAATTGGACATACCGGTTAATGTGAAAGAGCAATTCCAAGAAATTTATCCTTTATTACCTCTAAAGTATGCACCGTTTCAAAATGATGCCAATGGGAATCCAGGCTATTTGTATCCTTGTAATGAGGAATTAGCTATTAAATTACTTGAGCTCATTAGTGAATCGAATTTTTACCGAGTAGATGAAGAACAGTTGGAATTAACCATAGATGAAGTCAGAAAAATTGAACGGAACACATTAGTACCTTTCATTACCGAAATAGAATCTGAAGCGAAAACGAAAATTCGGTGGGGCGAGCAAAAATTCAGGAAAGATCTAATGCCACTTTGGGAAGACAAGTGTGCGATATGTGCAATTAATTTACCTGTATTATTAAAAGCAAGTCGATCAAAGCCTTGGAAAGATAGTACAAACCAAGAACGATTGGATCCATATAACGGATTGCTTCTTTGTAGTAATCATGATGCGCTTTACAATGAAGGATTAATAGCATTTGATGGACAAGGACGTTTGCATATTTCTTCAGTCATCTCTGAAGAGGATCATGAAATGTATAGATTAATGCCTCGTGCAAAAATAAGAATTCATCCAGAAAATAAAGTGTATTTCAAGTGGCATAAACGGAATGTTTTTGCTAGCGATATAGTAAATGAGTTACACTCATATGATTCCGAATAGAAAAAGCACCCATTGGGTGCTTTTTCTATTGGAATAGGTATCGTTTTGCCCTTTACTCATTCTCATTCTTCTTATAAATCCGCTCAACGACTTCCTGAAGCGTATCAGGCTTATGAAACTCGACAGGAGAAAAGCCTTTTTCAAATGTAATGGAATCGGCTTCGATCGCAAGCACGTACTTTCCATTCACCTTCGCAAGATGAATCGATTCGCCGAAGTCAGACAGCATCGCTTTCACGGACACATGGTCAAGCTTCAGCTTCCACTCAACGTCAGGGGAGTGCTCGACAATTTGCGAAGTAGCTTCGACGACTTGTTCCGTCGTAAACCGCTCCTGTAGCTCACGCTTAGGGCTCTGAGACCATTCTTCTATCGCCTGTTCGAACTCTTCTTTTTCTTCACTTTCTTCCTGGTACGTTTCCTGAATATGCTCCTGGACCATGCCCATCGTTTGCGTCTTCACAATTTCAGGTATCGACTTTTCATATTCGACCCATTTTAAGAAGTCTTCGAAGTAGCGAGCGTGAGAGGATTGGTGAACTTTCACCTCAGCACTGTCGATCATGCCTTCTTCTGGCATGTAAGGGTATTGGACGGATTTCATGCTTTTTGTTGTAATCGCCATTTCTACATTCTGAATTAACGTTTCTTCATCGGTAATTGTTGCTACTTTTTGTTCGAAATCACATTTCATTATAAATAGAAATGGATCATCAAACAGTTTGGTTAATTTGGCTGCAGCCACAATGAGGACTCCGCCTCGGATTGCGCTTGTGTCAAGATACATTTGTACAATTTGGTCAGCAGATGCTTCAAAATCGTCGGCTGATTCTGCATAGCGAGTTCGATCAAATAGATTGTAATTTGGATTAGATGTTAACTCGTGACCTGGTTCAACAACGAATCGACCGATTTTGGTAGGAGCGCCATCTGATTTAGCATGACGATCGACTTTTCGTTTCATGATTTTGGTTAGTTCCCCGTTTAGGAACGTTTTCAGTGAACTATCTTCATAACTGTTCTCATCAAGGGTTTGATAATGTTTGTACCGTGTTTCCTCACTCTCGCCGCTACCTTCTACTTGGATTAAATAAAAGGAGAGGTATTGCATTTTGAATTCCATTTCATCACCTGTCTTTATGTTTGCGTTCATTTAGTATAGGCAAGGCTGATTCATTCGTCAAACACAAAAATGAATTGAAGTCGTTTTTATGAATTGACTATTTTAATGAACAGTGGTGATGTTTCACTCGAATGAGCTAAACTTCGCCAATAAATAAAACCGCTTTATTTTTTACATCGTTCGACATAACTCTTATAATGAAAGAAGGAAAAATTGTGAAAAGGGGAGAGGTAATGGAAGCGAAGCAAACAGTTTATGTGAACGAGTTCACTAACGGTGTTTTAGATCCTTCTGAAGAAATGGTTGGGCCACTAAAAGATGGTGGGCATATTGTTGCAAATACGTCTCCTGGCTGCTGGGGTCCAATGATTACACCATCTTTGCGAGGCGGACATGAAGTAACAAAGCCAGTATTTGTGGAAGGTGCTGAAGTGGGGGATGCAATCGCCATTCGCATTAAGTCTATTCAAGTCACATCGATGGCAACTTCCTCTGGTAATGATCGTTCTTTAGATGGAAGGTTTGTTGGCGATCCTTATATCGCTGTTAAGTGTCCAGGGTGCGGGGAGTTATATCCAGAAACAAAGATCGAAGGCACGGGGTCTGAAGCTATTCGCTGTGCAAGTTGCGGAGAGGATGTAACGCCATTTGAGTTTACAAATGGTTATACAATGGCCTTTGATTCTAATCGAACAATTGGGGTAACAGTTGATGAGGCTGCTGCTAAATATATCGCAGGTGAAGGTAGAGAATTTATGGCTACGCCGGAGAACTCGGTACAAAATCCAATAGTTACGTTTGCGCCAAGTGATCTTGTTGGAACAATGGCAAGGGTTCGACCATTTCTTGGACAACTTGGTACAACGCCGTCACGACCATTCCCTGATTCGCATAATGCAGGTGATTTTGGACAATTTCTTATCGATGCGGCACATGATTATGGGATGACAAAGGATCAATTAGAAGAACGGACAGATGGTCATATGGATATTAATCGTGTTCGAGAAGGTGCTGTATTAATTTGTCCAGTTAAAGTTCCGGGTGGAGGAATCTATATTGGAGATATGCATGCGATGCAAGGAGATGGGGAAATTGCCGGGCATACTGCTGATGTATCTGGTATAGTAAATCTTCAAGCGAAAATTATTAAGGGACTTACGATAGATGGTCCAATGCTTCTTCCTGTAGCAGATGATCTTCCGTATCTTGCAAAGCCTTTTACTGCGAAAGAAAAGCAGGCAGCTGAGCGCTTAGCTGGTCTTTATGGTGTCGCGAAACTTGAACAGTCTCTTCCTGTATCTTTTATTGGAACAGGTGCTGATCTTAATGAAGCGACAGATAATGGTTTAGAGAGAGCAGCAGATACACTAGGACTAACCGTTCCAGAAGTGAAGAACCGGGCAACTATAACTGGCTCAATTGAGATCGGTCGAAACCCAGGTGTAATAACTGTGACATTTCTTGTTCCAACACATCTTCTAGATGAATTAAATTTAACTGATTTAATTACTAATCATTATGAAGCGAGTGGCGAGTAATGATTCAACAGACAGCTAGCATTCTTTGCTGTCTGTTGATCTTTTTCAAAGGCTCTTTTCTAAAAGGTTCTTGCTTTTGAAACAATTATTGAATAAAAACCACACTAAGCATCCTGGAGCGGGAATTAACCTGCTATAGCAACCTTTTCTAAGGAAGAGACTTTTCAAATAATCCTTATACAAATTGCACACTCTATAAATAGATGTTTTAAGTAAAGTGATAGATAAGACGAATGGTAGTAATGAAAAATTGTTTACTTTCGTTTTAAAAATTTCCCAATAAAAGTAAACAATACGAATAAAGTGAGGATATCATCATGATCATCAATTTTAATCAAATTCAATACAACAACGTGCGTTCTTTAAAGGGTCCAGCGACACAAACAGTAAACCAATTAACCTTCAATTCAAATCTAGCTGGGCCTGACTCTGTTTTCTTTGCAATTAAAGGGGAGAACCATGATGGCCATATGTATATAGAAGATGCAATTCAAAAAGGTGCAATCGCAATTTTTGCAGAGAATGAAGACGTTGTTCAAACTCTTGCACATGCGTATCCTTTTTGTACTTTTCTTCTAGTCGATGATGTACGAAAGTCAATGGCTTATTTCTCGAAACAATATTATGACTCACCTGACGAAAAAATCAAAACTGTTGGTGTAACTGGAACAAATGGGAAGACAACCGTAGCTGCGTATGTTCGTTCTTTACTCTCGTTACTTGGAATGTCGTCAGGTTCAATTGGAACAACGGGCATTTGGTCTTCTACTAAAAGAATTCCTTATAAAAAAAGCACACCTACTACTCCGGAAGCTCTTGATCTTCATCGTATTTTTAAGGATTTATATGACTTAGGTGATCAAGCAGTTGCAATGGAAGTTTCGTCGATTGCACTTGATCAAAAACGTGTAGAAGGAATCGAGTTTGATGTTGCGATACATACGAATATATCTCCTGAACATCTTGAGTATCATCATACATTTGAGAATTATAGAATGTGTAAAGAGAAGCTCTTTCAACAAGCAAAGAACGCTGTAATTAATGTAGATGATGAGATGGGACGTAAACTCGTCAACACATACAAACATCGAAAAGTAACATATAGTTTGGATGCTAATGCTGAGGCGGATTTAATTGCAACTAATTTGCAATATGCAGGAAACGGAACATCATTTAAATTACATTCGCATGGTGAAATACACGATGTATTTGTTCCAGTATTCGGTGATTATAACGTGGCTAATGTTCTTTCAGCTATTGGGACATCCCTTTTACTTGGATATACCATGCCTTTCATTATAAAATCATTAACGAAACTAGAGAGTCCAGAGGGCCGCTTTCAGGTCATTGATGGCCCATCACGTGAAACGATTATTCTTGATTATGCTCATACACCTGTTGCGTTAACTCGGCTAGTTGATGAAGTAAAAAAGATGGAACACAATCGTCTTATTGTGATGGTAGCAGGCATTGGCATTCGTGATTTTGAGAAAATGCCTAAGATGGCAAAAGCAATTGAAGGTAGAGCAGATGAAATTATCGTTACGGTAGATCATCCTGGTTTTCATGAACCTTCAATAATTGTCGATAAGGTTATGTCAGGCTTTGCGAACCCTGATGCACCTCATATTCATCGAACCAATACAAGAAGAGAAGGAGTGTTGAAATCACTTCATCTTGGTGGTGAGCATGATATTATTCTACTAACGAGTGGGTGCATTAACGGTGCACAAATTGTAAAGGGTACTGAGATTCCACATTCGGATGAGGACATCATTCAAATGTATTACCATCTCTCATCATGAGCCTCTCTTTAGAGGCTTTTTGTTATTCTTTCAAAAAAGGCTTGATTAGAGTAAATGCCTCACGTAAACTTTAACTTTCAAGTGCAATAGAAAGGGCGAGGATCGTGACCTGGGAAATTCTTAATATCATCGGTACCATAGCATTTGCAGCCAGTGGAGCACTAGTTGCATTAGAAGAGGAATTCGATTTCCTCGGTGTAATTGTGCTTGGGCTTGCAACCGCTTTTGGTGGGGGAATTATACGTAATTTATTAATTGGTGTACCCGTTGATTCGATTTGGGAACAGGATGTTCTTATTATGATTGCAATAGGTACAATTCTACTTATTTTCCTGTTTCCTGCAAGCTGGATTAATTATTATTGGGAGAAATGGGGTAGCTTTTTTGATGCCATTGGTTTGTCAGCTTTTGCGATACAGGGGGCATTGTTTGCTGAGCAAATGGGGCATCCATTTATTGCAGCCATGGTTGCTGCTGCCATGACTGGTACGGGAGGCGGAATTATACGTGATATGTTGGCTAGACGAAAGCCAACCGTCCTTCAAAAAGAAGTGTATGCCGTATGGGCAATGATGGCAGGCCTATTGATAGGACTTGGTTATCCACAGAAACTACCTGCATTAATGTTATTATTTGTGACAATCGTTTTCCTTCGAATGCTATCGCTTCGCTACGGATGGAAACTCTCATATAGGAAGATACATTAGATCAATGGAATTGAACGAAACAGCAGCTTACATTGTAAGCTGCTGTTTCGTTCGGGAATGTTATTTGTGTTTTAATTGGCAACGAGGATAAAGCTAACAATATTAACCATTCACTAAATGCTAATGTTATGAAAATCATGTTTGGAACCAAACATGAAATGGCTTGTAAGTATCCAAATTGGCATAATCTTTTGATATGCTTCTTAGACAACAGCTTTGTAGAAAATCTAAGGTAAGTATTTGACCATTTAACCCGAGAGGAGATACTACAATGAGTGAAAAAAACAAACGGGATCGAGATTTACCAAGCAGATTAAATGTTTTACTTGTACTCACCTTTTTGCTGTTCATGATTCTAATCATCCGTCTTGCGTTTATACAGTTATAGCAACTGTTAAACCAAGTCTGGGTAATCACAATATTCAATAATAGTACCTTCTGTATCAGCCGGATTAAGGTAAATAAGACGTCTACCATGTTTGTTAACACGACGTGTTTCTTCCATAACTCTAATATTTTGTGTTTGTAACTCTTCTAATGCTTCATCCAGGTTGTCAACTACATAGGCAATATGATGGACGCCTTTTCCTTTTTGCTTCATAAATCGTGCAATGGGGGACGTTGAATTATTTGTCGGCATTAATAATTCAATACGGCTGTTATTAAGATCTATTACAGCGATTTCACTTTCTACACCTTTTGCTTCACTTCGATAGCGGTCGAATAGTTTACCACCTAATACTTCAGTGTAGAATTGAATACTCTCATCCAGGTGTCTGACAGCAATTCCGATATGATCTAATGTTTTATTCATGATGCTGTGCTCCTTTTGTATGTAATGGCACCATTTTAGCATAGATTTTGTTTTCATAAATAGGAAACGGTACTAATACAATTTGAGCGTTGCAATGAACTTCTGTAGAATAGTGAAAGAAACGAATTCAATGAAATAGGTGTTGGAAATGAAATCAATTATTATTGGGTCAGGTATACTGGGGGCGTCAACCGCCTATCACCTTGCGAAAGAAGGTGCAGATGTCACCATTATCGATCGACAAGAACCTGGTCAAGCAACAGATGCAGCTGCGGGGATTGTTTGTCCATGGCTTTCACAGCGTAGAAACAAAGTTTGGTATAGACTCGCGAAAGGTGGAGCGAAATATTATCCTGAGTTAATCCATCAATTAATGAAAGATGGCGAAACGGAAACAGGATATAAACAGGTTGGTGCAATTAGTCTACACACTGACGAAGCAAAGCTTGATAAAATGATAGAGCGAGCAATAAAGCGCAGAGAAGACGCTCCAGAAATAGGAGAAATTAAAAAATTGTCAGCTGAAGAGACGAAAAAACTTTTCCCGCCTATTGATCCTGATTATCAATCTGTTTTTGTAAGTGGTGCAGCGAGAGTAAATGGTTCAGCACTTCGTAAATCGTTGCTCCAGGCAGCGGAAAAGTATGGGGCAAAAATACGAATAGGAGACGCAAAGCTTATCCATTCAGGAAAAAGAGTAACAGGAGTAACAATTGGTAACGATCGAATTGAAGCGGATCAAGTTATCATGACAGCTGGAGTATGGGCGCAAGAATTAGTAGCACCGCTAGGTATGCATTTCAATGTCACATCACAAAAGGCACAAATCGTTCATCTCGAAATAGCTAATCAAGTAACGGATGAGTGGCCCGTTGTGATGCCACCAAATGATCAGTATTTGCTAAGCTTTGATAATGGACGAGTAGTTGTTGGCGCAACTCATGAAAATGCTGTCGGATTTGATTATCGAGTGACAGCTGGTGGGCTTGCTGAAATTTTCTCAAAAGCACTTGCTGTTGCGCCAGGTCTTGCTAATTCTACGGTACTTGATACAAAAGTTGGCTTCCGACCATTTACACCAGGATTTCTTCCCGTGTTTGGGCATGTGCCAGAAGTCGAGGGACTACTAGCTGCCAACGGTCTTGGAGCATCTGGTCTTACCGTTGGTCCTTATCTTGGACTTGAGATGGCAAGACTTGCCCTTGGAAAAGAAACTGATTTAGATCCTGCTGATTATGATATAAGTGCTGCACTCAACATAAATTAAAGAGCGGACAGTTTGATAACAGTGTGCGCAAACAGAACGCAAACTAAAAGAGCAACGAAATGTAAATCTATTCGTTGCTCTTTTTTACTTTGGCTATGTTAATGAACAGTGTTGATTTTTGGCTCAGTTACGCCCTATGGTGACCAATTGCTTCGAGCAAATTCATTTGCTCATTCGAATGAGCCAAAAATCGAGAAATCAACAATATGAACTAACATAGCCTTTACTTTAAATTAAATTTTATTTTTTATATTGATCAATCTTTTGCTGTAGCTTACGCGCTACAACATCTAATGGACCATTTAGCTCCTCATTTGACAGAGTAACTTTCGCATGGCTTTCATCCATTTCTAACGCTTCCGCGAATAATCCTCCGATACCACGTGCACGTCGATCGACTTCAAGCATAACATCAACATCGTTATCATGTAATACGAAAACTACTTCAAGTTCGTCTAAGTATGCGCGATATTCTCCACTAGGCGTCAATTCAAATTCTTGAACATAACCGTAACGCTTTGAAAGCTCCATCTCAACTTTCTTAACATGAAAGCCAAGGTAGCTTTCTAATGCTTCGAGTACTTTTTTAGCGTGAGGATGTGGTGAAACTTGGATCAGGTCTCGATCTGTCGGATCGAGAGCCATTGGGATGTCTAAGCCGGTCTCAAACCAAACTGGCACTCTTCCAAGGGATGCAGGTGTATGATATGGAAGTTGAATAGAGAAGGGGATTTCTTTTGTTTCACCTTCTTTAATCGTTTCTTGATGCGCAATTGGATACTTATGCAAGCAGACTTTCTCTTTCACTTTCCGGTCATCAACTTCACGAATAGCTTCTGTCATAAGGAATATATGAATAGAATCGATTGATTGTTCGACGTCTCCACCCTTAATAACTACTTTTCCATGAACGTCTTCACCTGGAACAAATCGATCTTTCTCTAACTGGGTATCTACCTTTGCAGCTCCAACGCCAACACTCGCTAGAAGTTTTTTTAACATATTTTCCATCCCTTCTTCATGACCTCTCCCTTGAGTATACGAAAAGAGAGAAACAAAGGATTCACTTTTCTTGGTTTTTTATCCGAACTTTCTTTTCAAAATCCAATTTAATTATTACTTAAAAAGAAGCTTTTCCAAACTGGAAGAGCTTCTTTATATTGGAAAAAATCTTGTCATGGAATTTTATTTAAGTAATATCTATAATACGTAGAAGTATAACTTTTTCTAGAATTTTACTTTCTTATTGGGCATTTCTGCGTATAGTGAATGGATTGATTTAACTCATTGGAGGTGTTCGCGTGCCGTTTCCTAATAACAATCAGTTTACGCCTATTCTGGTAGGTGGAAAGGTGTATGCAGATGTAGTAAAAGATATTAATCCTTCTTGGACGGATATTGTAGGGGATGAGAACTTTCCATCGTTTTATTATGCGTACGATACGATCAACGTTTATTTTCGTATGCGTGTAAGAGCAGACCCTCGTAACCGAGCTAAGACATCTTTTAAAAGAAATGCGTGGGGAGTACTACTTAATACAAAAGGTGTAGCTGGAACATATGATTGGATGCTAGCGATTAATGGTTTGAAGAATCGCGTGAATTTAATTCAAAACGTCGATAAAGAGTTTAACTCCTGGAATGATAAAGCAGAGGGTACGAATGGCAAGGGAGAGCCAAATTTTGAACGTCAAATTATAAACTTTGACGTGGCTCGTGTCGTTCAGGCGGATAGTTCTCTCGGTAATTCACAGAACTATTTTATTGATTTTCTTTTCCCTGCTTCAACGTTCTTCTCGTATTTGGATATCACGCCGAATGAACCAATCCAGATGGTTGCATTTACGGCGACGAACAACAACAACTATAACAAAGACTCCCTTCGAACCTCTGAAGACTATGAATTTAAGGATGCGCTTTCGGATCCTACCACAGTAAATACAGGAAACGTGAAAGCGAATTTGGAGATTTCCAAAACGATCTTAACAGGTCCTACTGATCCTATGGCAGGACAGCACTACGAGTGGACAGGAAGAATTACGCTAACAAATATCGGAAAAAGTCAGGCTACGATCCTCAATGTGGTCGATGTCGTAGCATTAGACGTTGTCTCTGTATTTGAAGCGACTTCTGTATCGCAAGGATCTACGGCATACAACGAGGGAAATAAAACACTTACATGGACGGTCGGTGACCTTGAAGCTGGAGAGAGCGCAACCTTAGATTTTATAGAAAATGGCTTTTTTTATACTTCAGGAGAACAGGTTTTAAACGCAGCCACAGGAATTGGATTCGACTTATTCACTGGAAGAGAGCTAGTGCCTGTCAGGTCAGCTGTTACAGTTAATGTTCAGGCTACAGGTGGGGTAGCAGGTAACGTGCTCAATCAGGTGAACGGTTTACCTGAAGAAAATGTGACGGTTCGCTTATTGGATGGTGGTACGGAAATCGCCACGACACAAACGGACGTTTTTGGAGATTACAATTTTACTGGGGTCACTCCAGATACGTACACCGTTGAATTTTCAAAGACAGACTTTACTGATGTGACCCGTATCGTTGAGGTTACGTCAGATAAAGTCACGATCGTTAATCTTTATATCGCGCCTGCATTAGGAAATTTAGCAGGAACTATTACCTCTGGTGGTTCTCCAATTGCCGGAGCGAAAGTAGCGATTTCCAATAACATCGGTCAAGAAATTCTTGCGACGACAACGAATGCAGCTGGTGAGTACACGATTAACAATATACAGCCGGGTCACTATGCCTTGACGGTTACTGCTGATGGTTATCAATCGCAGTCGATTGGTAAAGACGTGATTTCGAACAATACATCTGTCGAGAACTTTGTTCTTGCTCCTAATCCTGGAACTGTTGAAGGGACTGTTACAAGTGATGGGGCACCTATTGCAAATGCAACGGTTGATATTATAGGATCAACGGGACTTGTCGTTGCTTCAGCCACTACGGACGCAGCGGGTAAATGCGTAATCAACCGATTAACTCCAGGCTCTTATCGTTTCAGGGCAAAAGCAAACTCGTATCAGACCTTTAACGTTGGATTTTCAGTCCTCGCCGGTCAAACTGCTGATGTAGATGTTGAGCTTCTTCCTAACCCAGGTTCAGTTGAAGGTCGTGTAAAAGATCAAGACGATGATAGTGATCTAGCAGGATGTAATATTAAAATAACCAATTCGTTTGGGTTAACGATCGCGAACGCCATCACCGATGCGAATGGCCGTTTTGACGTTGGCTCTCTTGCACCTGGAAATTACGTATGTACGTTTGCTTCAGATGGACACGGAGCAAAGAACTATGGGTTTTATGTGCGGCCTGATCAATCTACAGTTGCCGATTGTTTTCTTAGAAGGCGAACGGGCGTACTCGAAGGAACTGTAGAATCGGATGGCAGTCCAGTAAGTGGAGCTAAGATTGATGTTGTCTCTAACAACGTCGTCGTTGCAAAAACGGTTGCAAACGACGATGGGACGTATAAGATTAGGGGCCTCTCGCCAGGGAGATATACTTGTATTTTTACGGCGGATGGTTACTCAACCACTACCTTGGGAGCACTTATCAGAAATAATCGAACGTTCGAATTGAATGCCGAGCTCAAACAGATCTTTGGTTCTGTAACCGGTACGGTTACAACTGATTCGGGTGATCCGCTAGTAGGAGCAGTAATTCTCGTGGATAATTCGGACTCTGATGTTCTTGTATCTAGAAGAGTAACAGATTCGAATGGGGAGTATACGGTAAGTGAACTCAAGCCTGGTAGCTACTCCATCACGGCGTCATTCCCTAATTACCAATCCTTATTAGGCGGAGCGATCGTCACTTCAGGAAATGTGTCAGAGCTTGATTTCTCACTTACTGCAGATCCTTCAACAATCGTAGGTACGATTATTAATGAAGAGACGGGAGAGCAGATTACAGGAGAATCGATCCAGATGCAGCTGATCGATTCGAATGGGGTTTTATTAGCCACTACCTTCTCGACCAATGAAGGTGAATTTACGTTCGAGAATGTTCTGGATAATACGTACACGATCAACGCCAATACGGATGCATACCGAAGCTCGTACGCAAGTGTGAAAACAGAACCAGGTCAAGTGGTAACTACGAGGGTGGGCCTTGTCCCATTACCAGGATTTATTACAGGTACGTTAAGAGACGCAGATACGAGAGTTCCGATCGCGGGAGCAACAATCAATATTAGTAATGCGCTTGGGTTCCAGGTAGATTCATTGATTACGAGTACAGATGGTGAGTTCTTAACTGTTGGGCTTCCTGCTGGAATTTACACAATGGCTGTCGTCGCGGAAGGATATGAAACGAGTCTAATCGGAGAAATCGTTCCTTGGGGCTTTACAAAAAGCATCGATATTGAGTTAAAAGCAAATCCTGGTTCGATTAGTGGAATCGTCACACCTCCAGCAGAAAATTTAATCGTTCAACTCTACTCGTTGGATAACCAATTAGTGAATGCAACTGCCGCTGATCCATCTGGTGCTTATCAATTCGAAAACTTGGCACCTGGAAACTATATTTTAAAAGCAGCAGCTCCGAATTATTCGGTTGCTTGCACAGGAGCAACCGTAAAGTCGAATAGCGTTGCAACGATCCCGATGACGATCAAACCGAATCCTGGTTCAATCAGTGGGAACATTGTGAATGACCTTGGAGTTACCTTATCGAACGTTACGATTTCTCTTCTTGATGTTAATGAGACACCGATCGCATACGGAAATACGGACGTTGATGGGAACTACTTTATCAGTAATGTGCCTCCTGGTAGCTATGCACTTGTTGCCAAACTGATGATGCATACGACAACAACGGGTACAGTGGCGGTTGAAGCGGGCCAAGAAGTTCAAGATATTGATTTTGTTATGGCGAGATTGTTAGGAACCATTTCTGGTGGGGTATCAGACTTTCAAACAGGCGAGGTTATTACTGGAGCTTCCGTTCTTCTTAGAAATAGTCTCGGTATTCTTATCAAATACACGACGAGTGACCAGTTCGGTAAGTTTCTGTATCGAAATGTTGGACCTGACTCTTATACAGTTACATGCTCAGCTCCGAATTATTCTACTGAAATTACAGGGGTCATTGTCCCTGCTGGAGAAACGGCTGGAGCGAATGTAAGGCTGAAAACAACGGTTGGTGACATTGAAGGTCAGGTTGTAGATGAAAACGGGGATCCAATCAGTGGAGATAACATCCAACTGAAGTTACTAGGGGCAAATAAAGAATTACTTCAAGCCTTTTTAGCGAATCCAGACGGTTCTTTCGTCGTTCCGAGCTTGTCGGAAGGAACGTATTTCGTTACGGCAACACTCGAAGGGTATACCGCTAACCTTGTTTCTTCGATTATTGTAGCAGGAGAAGTTAGCAATGCAGTTATTCAATTGTCTCCTATTCTTGCGACGGTGAGCGGAACGGTTCTTGATGCGAATACAGGTAGTCCAATAACGGGAACAGCCGTATTCTTATCGTTAACGAGAAGTACCGGTGTGTATGTATCTAGTCTCTATCCAAGTGAAAACGGTGTGTTTACGTTTGATTCTGTACTGCCGGGCTCGTATTTATTAAATGTGAATGCAGAAGGTTATGGGAACGAAGTGCTCACAGTTACGGTGCCGCTTGATGGGATTGAAGTTGATATATCCCTTGAGCAAAATCCGGGTGCGGTAACGGGGTACGTCACGAATCAACTCTCGAGTGAACCATTAAATAATGCAGTCGTTACAGTCAGTAATTTTGGAAAAACGTTAGAGAGTAAAGTTGTAACAGATAGCTTCGGCCAATTTACCTTTCCGAATCTATCACCTGGTTCTTACCGTGCGATCGTATCGGCAGAAGAGTTCTCAAGTCAAAGTGCTACGTTTGATGTGTTGTCAGATCAAACCACTTCACTAAGCTTCATCTTGACTCCTGAGCCGGGTGACCTGATTGGAACTGTTACAGAAGTTGAAACGGGAGATCCTATCCCTGGTGTAAACATTCAGGTGCGTTATTTAACACCGACTGGACCTGTCTATGCGACTACTTTGACTGATGAAAATGGAATTTATCGTACGGAAGGCTTGTTCGCAGGAACATACACGATCATTGCTTTCGCAGAAAGTGGCTATGGATCATCAAGTGCTTCTGTCAAAGTTCTTGCGAATGGCTCACGTACAGTTGATTTTGAACTTGAGCCGTTCCCCGCTATAGCGGAAGGGACGATACGAGATGAAACGACGGGTGAACCTGTTGCAAATGTATTTGTAAGGTTATTAGATATACACGGAAGTTCGATTCAAACGGTGAACTCAGATCGAAACGGGTTCTATCGTTTTACAAACTTCACTGCGAGTCAGTACCTTATTTCAGCAATCACCCCTAATTACCAGCGTGTGCAAGTATCGATCAACCCGCTTCCAGGCGAAACAGTTGTCAGTGATATCTTCTTCACGCCTAATCCTGGTGGAATTTCGGGAATTATTCTTGATGCAGAAACAGAATCGCCGTTAGTAGGCGCACAGGTTGAAGTGTACTCACCTGGATCCACCGTGCCGGTAGCACGTCGAACGGCAGGAGCGAGCGGTGACTTTTTAATCACAGGGGTGTTCCCAGGTTCTTTTACAATCAGCGCATATACGCTCAATTATAGTCATCAAATCAAAGGAATCGTCGTTAATGCGAATGCTACGACGGAATTAGAATTTCGCCTGGTTCCTGATCCTGTAACGATTTCGGGAACTGTTGAAGACGATAACGGTAATCCTCTTGCGAACGTCAGCGTTCGAATCGTCGATGAATATGAAGTTGAGATTGGGAATGGAATTTCGGATATTGATGGCAACTTCTCAGTAGGAAGTTTGCCAAGTGGATCGTTTACGATTATTGCCGGCATCGATGATTATGCTGAATTTACAACAGGTGTTTCAGTACTTCCGGGAGATGAATACAGTGACCTTAATGTTGTCATGATTCCTCTTGGTGGAACGTTTACTGGGAGTGTTGTGAATGCTGCAACAGGTGAAGCCATTCCTGGTGTGTTTATTTCCGTTAGTACACCTGAGGGAATTCCGATCATTTCGACGAACTCTGAAACGAACGGTGAATTTGTATCTCCACTTCTATCACCTGGCATGTATACCGTCATAGCGAGCTCGCCATATTTTGTTCAAGATCAGACTGGGGTTATTGTTGTATCAAATCAATCGTCAGAAGTGCTTTTCTCACTAGAAGAAGTCGGCGGTACGATATTTGGAACAGTGTTAGGTATGGACGGTGATCCAATCCTAAATACCTCCATTGCGATCAGAGTATTAAATGATAACGGTGCATTGCTGCAAACCCTTCAGGCACTATCTGATGGCACATTTGAGGTTCTTAACCTTCCTTCTGGTTCTTACAGAATTAATGTTATCGCTGATCAGTATCAAGCTTCTACTGTTGGTGCAATCGTCGAGAATGGAGAACTATCTGAATTAACAATTCCTCTTATATTAGCAGGTGGTTCGATTCAAGGAACGATCACAGACACAAGTGGCGCACCGCTACCGGGTAGTTTCGTTGAGCTAACAGATGTAAATGGTGTGCTAGTTGCGACGATCACGAGTGATCAGAATGGTGAGTTCATCTTCACAGATATTACTGTGGGGCAGCTTAATGTAAAAGCAACAGCTCCTGACTATGGCGTTTCTACTATCGGTGTGATCGTTGAACCAGGTGAAATGTCTACAGTAGAGCTTTCATTGTCACAGATCACAGGCGCGTTTACTGGTGTTGTAACAGATACAGATGGTAATCCGATTAGTAATGCCACGGTTACGGTGGCGGATACGACGAACACATCAGTAGCAACTGTTATCACGAATAGTGATGGGACTTATACGATTCCGCAGCTTGATCCTAGTGAGTATACGATTACAGCTAGTGAAAGTAGTTCTGGAGCAAATGTGGTGTCAGGCACCGTTACTCCTGGGGATGAAAGCATTGTAGACATCACAGTGGTTCCATTAGGTGGGGTAGTTCAAGGAACGATATTGGATATCGGTGGGGAAGTTGTTGTAGGTGCATCAGTTGAACTGAGGTCCGTCAGTCCTTTCGGTCCTATTGTCAGCACGGTCTTAACGGACAGTGATGGAAACTATGACTTTGGAACAATTTCGAACGGAACGTACACTATTATTGTGACTGCAACTAATTATGGAAGTGAAAGTGGCTCGGTTCTCATTGAAGCTGGTGTCCCAACGATCCAGCAATTTGCACTCACACCTGACCCTTCTACTGTGGAGGGTGTTGTCACGACGGATGGTGTGGCAGCTCCAAATACAGTCGTTAAACTTTTAGACATTACGGCCACGAGTATTTTTGAAGTGCAAACGGACGCGGATGGGCGATACCTCATTCAGAATATTAACCCAGGCATCTACACACTTTTAGTGAACAATCCAGATTACCAAGCTGAAAAGCAAGGGTTTACGGTCGGTGCGGGTGAGTCGACTACAGTTAATTTTGACCTCGTACCACAGCCTAGTGAGATTTCTGGAACGGTGCTCAATAACCAAACGAAGTTCCCAGTTGTCGGAGCGATTGTCCAAATCTTCTTCGGAGATAGCGTGCAACCATCTGAACGTGCGGTTACGAATGCAGCAGGAGAATATACGGTGACGGGTCTTGCACCTGGTGCGTATACAATTCTCATTACGTCACCAAACTTTGATACGTTCACAGCAGGTGCGACGGTCTCAGCGAACGAAGCAACAACGATCAATGGTTTTCTTACACCGAATCCTGGCGTCGTCAAGGGGACTGTTACGGGACCAGATGGGGCTGTTGCAGGGGCTGCTTTAAAAGTTGTCGCGCCGAATGGAAGCGTGATTGGATCTGGTGTGACTGATGCGGATGGCATTTGTTCGATTGGAAATCTTCCGGTCGGTATTTACGTAGTTTCGTGTTCTGCACCACAACACGAAAATGCGAAACAAGGGGTTAATATTGCACCAGGTGAAGTCGTGTCCGTTACCTTTGAACTTGGTTCAGAGCCAGGATCTGTCGATGGCATCGTTACTGATAATAATAGTGATCCTCAACCAGGAACTGTCGTAAATGTAATATCACCGGATGGTACGATCGTGGATTCCGTAATTACAGATGAAGAAGGGTTCTATACGATTCAGAACCTTGAACCGAAAACGTATCAAATTATTGCAGATAAGCCGGGTCAGCCGACTACTTCAGTTGGAGCTGTTATTGTACCGAATGATACAGTAACAACGGATGTTGTAACTCCGTCAACCTTTGGAAGTATTGCCGGAACGATAACAAATGCAGATGGTGATCCGCTTACAAATCGTACTATCTTGATCAACCTGTTCGATCAGAATGATGCGTTCAATACGTCTGTTCAAGCTCAAACAGATGGCACGTACACGATTCCAGATGTAAAAGAAGGCACCTATTTTCTTACTGCCATTACGAAAGGATTTAGCCCAGGACAATTTGCAGTTACGGTAGAAGCTAATAAAGTGAGCACGCTCGACGTTCCTGTAAGTCCACGGAGTGGTGGTCTAACGGTACTCGTTGTCGACGAACTAACAAGCACTCCGGTGACGGGTGTAGTAACCAATATTAAAAATGAAACAGGAATTCCACTCACAACTGCTGTTACAGATCAAGAGGGGAAGGCGGTTGTTGAAGATTTAGACCCTGGCACAGTTATTGTTTCAGCTGCAGCACCGAATTACACCAATTCGTCCCAAGGTGCGATTGTTGAATCTGGCGTTACGAAGGAAGCTGTCCTATTAATTTCACCAGAAACAGGTGACTTAGCTGGGGTCATCATTGATCCGAATGGCGATCCGATCGCAGGAGCGACGATTCAGATCCTTGATTCCAAACGCTCAGTTGTCACGACTGTGTTAACGCAAAGTGATGGGGCTTATAAGGTATTTGACCTTGCGCTTGGAATCTATACGATGTTGATCAATAGCCCAGGGTTTGAACAACAATCCCTTAGTGCGAACATCATATCAGGCGAAACGACAGCGACGAGCATACCGTTACCGTTTGTACCAGGAAGTATTAAAGGGATTGTGACAGATTCAGAAACGGGTGCCTTCCTTTCCAGGACCAATGTGGAGTTACGTTTGATTAGTTCCTCTGGCCCAGTCATTGCATCGACATTGACCGATTCACAAGGAAAATATACTTTCGCGGATATCGAGAGCGGTAGCTACACCGTTATAGCAAGTAGCCGTTTTTATGGAGATGATGCAGATTCAGTAACGGTAGAGCCAGGAAATACGACATTTGCTGATCTACAGCTTACAGTAACGAAAGCAAGCGTAGAAGGCAGTATTACTGGGGAGGAAACGGAGCCATTAGCGAATACACTTGTAAGAATATCAGATCAAAATAAAACGGTTGTGGCAGAAGTTCAAACAGATGCTGATGGAAAATACCAGTATGAAGGACTTAACGCAGGAGAATACAACCTTGCTGTAATCAACCCAGATTTTCGTGCCAACGTGGTAACGTTCCAAGCAAAACCTGACTCACCGTCTACGGTGAACAACTCACTAGTTGCGATTCCTAGTCGAATTACAGGTGTTGTCACGGATGCAGCGACGGGACTTCCAATTGTGGGAGCCATCGTAGAAGTGTTCGATTTAATTAATCGTCCTGTTGATGTTGCGCTAACGAATATTAACGGGAATTATACGATCAGCGGTCTAAGTGACGACACGTATACACTAAGAGCTTCTGCTTTGAAATACGGATCAGAAGGCAGACAGTCAACTTTATTTGTGAACGATACGAAAATAGAGAACTTTGCTCTTGGTGCGAACCCTGCTTCGGTTTCTGGAGTTGTTAATGCGTTTGAAGATGGTGAACCAATCACTAAAGCAAATGTCAGCGTTTATGATAAAGAAGGAGTTCTACTTGGCAATACGTCTACAGATTCGAATGGAAGCTATACAATCAGAAATCTTAGCTCCGGATCATATACAGTATCAGCGGATGCTAATAACTATTTAGAAGAGACAAAGAATGTAACCCTAACGAGTGGAGAAGAGCTAGAGAATATCGATTTCGCCTTAAAGAGAGGTTTGGATGGCGGAATTGCAGGTCGTGTATCAGATAGCAATACAGATGCGTCTTTAGCTGGAGTATTTGTACAGTTGTATAATGAGGATCGATCATTATATAAAGAAGTCAAAACAAATGATGAAGGAGTTTATAAACTATCGGGTATCCTCGTGGGTACGTATGAAATTAGAGCAACTAAAGAAGGTTATGAACCGTATATTGATAAAGTAACGGTTATAGCAAACGAGGAAATACAGCTTCCAATTGAGCTTGTATCTACTTCACCGCCACCAGTCAGAAACGGTTATTTCATTTCTAGTGAATGCAAAATGTTAATGTTAGAAGGTTCGAGTAGTCCAACGTTATTTACGCCAGTTACTATTGACGAAACCCATGACTGTGGGACTTTCACTTATGAGAATGATGACGGGGATAAGAGATATATCATTTTCGATTTGTCATGTATTACGCTAATTCCTGTAAGTGAATAACGTTTAAAGCCTGAGAACGCTATGTTCTCAGGCTTTTGGTTTGTTCATATAGATTTTTATGGATTATGTAAAAGTTACATAATTGGATTTCTTTCTTATTATTAGAAGGGAATACATGTAAAGTATAGAAAAAAGTACAATTGAAGGTCAATTTTAATGAACTGGAGGCGAACATGATGAATTCCATTCTCAATGAAATAGGAACCGTTTTTATTCCGGTCCAAAACATTCATAAAGCAAAAGCGTGGTATTGTGATTTATTAGGTGTTCCTGCTAAGGGAGAAGTTATTGCTGGTCATCTCTATGTCTTGCCTATGAATGGAACAGGTATTGTGCTCGATAGTAAGATTTATTCAGAAGAGAATATTTATAAGTGGCCCGCATTTCATCTGAACACAAAAGATATAAATGCGGCGTATTCATTTATGAAAGAAAAAGGGATAGAGCTTACAACAGAGATTGAAAATGGTCACTGGTTTAATTTTAAAGATCCTGACGGTAACCTACTAATGATTTGTCAGTAATAGTGTAGATGGTGTTTATATAGTTTTATTTTAAGGCTCTTTTCCAAAAGATTGTTGCTTTTGAAACAATTATTGAATAAAAACCACACTTCGCTAATTGGAGCGGAAGGATGCTCGACTCCTGCGGGACTAGCGGGAAAGTGTCCCGCCCCGCGGAAAGCGAGTATCCTGGAGCGGAAATTCACCTACTATAGCAACAATCTCTACGAAAAGAGCCTATTTTAAAGAATGAAGTTAAAAAGGGAGGGTTGGATATTCTAAAACAGTCAGGAGTTATACTGTCGTTATTATTAATAACAGGGTGCAGCGTTAACGATATTAGCGATGATAAAGTTAGTCCTACAGTAGAAGAGACGACTACAGAAGTAGTCATTGAAAACCTTAATGTACCATGGGAAATAACCAAGAGCGAGGGAACATTTTATCTTACAGAACGAAGCGGAACGATCGTACAATTTGAAAACGAAGAAGTAGAGAGGCAGCCCGTTTATCTCGATGTTCCTATTAACGATGAGGGAGAGGGAGGCTTACTTGGATTACAGCTTTCCTCTAATTTTACAACTTCTAAAAAGGCCATTATCTATCACACTTATCAGGAAGATGGTCGTACATTAAATCGAGTTGTAAACGTGGAGCTTGAGGATGGAAAATGGAAAGAGACTGAAGAACTCCTTTCTAACATACCAGGCTCTTTGTATCACAACGGTGGCCGAGTCAAAATGGGTCCAGATGGAATGCTCTACATTACAACGGGAGATGCAGGAGATCCTGGATTGGCTCAAAATCTAAACAGTCTCGCAGGCAAAATTCTTCGTATGACAGAATCTGGCGCAATTCCAAACGACAATCCTATGGAAGGTTCACTCGTGTATTCTTACGGACATCGAAATCCGCAGGGCTTAGCGTGGGATGAAAAAGGTCAGTTATTTAGTTCAGAGCACGGTCAATCTGCACATGATGAGATCAACAAAATTGAAGCTGGTAAAAACTATGGCTGGCCAGTTATTGAAGGAGATCAGAATGAGGAAGGAATGGAAACGCCACTCTACCATTCTGGCAATGAAACATGGGCACCTTCAGGCATTCTTGTTGATGGGAACACACTCTATATGGCAGGTCTTAGAGGAGAAGAGATAAGGGCATTTGATCTTAATGGGGATCAAACAGATGTGATAGCTGATGGAATCGGTCGAATACGTTCTCTTTATTTTGAAAATGACACCATTCTTGCGATTACTAACAATCGAGATGGGAGAGGGAATCCAACTAAGGAAGACGATCGAATGGTTCGGATTAAACTTGATTAACCTTAGAAAGTTAGGACGTTTGAAATGACCTGATTAGAAATATGCGAAAATAGAGTGGAAGTGATGATCATGATTAGTACAAATATGCGTACAAATAACTTTCAATATATTGTAAGGGAAGCATTAGAAGTAGATGCTAAAGATTTATCAGCAATCCGAGTACAAATTGATGGCGAAACGGAGTACTTAGATCGTGAGAAAGGTGAGTCTTACATAGATGAATCGGAATTTAAACAATTAATTAGAGATGATCATAACAGTGATCGCAACTTGTTTTTAGTTGTTCAAGTGAATACTAGGATAGTAGGTTTTTCAAGGTGTGAAGGAACCACGTTAAAAAGGCTTTCGCACAAGGTTCAGTTCGGTGTAGGTGTTTTAAGAGATTACTGGGGATATGGTATTGGAACAGCTTTACTTAAAGAATCTCTCCTTTGGGCAGATACTCATGGAATCAAAAAAGTAACGTTGAGTGTACTTGAGACCAATGAAAAAGCGATTCACCTGTATAAAAATCATGGATTTGAAGTGGAAGGGATCTTGAAACAAGACAAATTGCTATCTGATGGGAATTATTACAACACTGTAGTGATGGGAAGATTTATGATGTAACGTGAAGACTCATTTATTTAAATACACCTAAAAGAAGTTGAGGAGAACCAAACTATGATAAATAAACGCTTCGAGAAACACATCATTGAGGAAGAAGAAGTGAGAGAATTAATAGGTAAGCCGAGCGAAAGAGCGGTTAATAAAGTCATTACGAAGCTTGATGATCACTGTAAACAATTTATTTCGCTTTCACCGTTTTTAATGATGGCTACCTCTAACGCTAACGGGAAGTGTGATAACTCACCAAGGGGAGATGCTCCAGGATTTGTCCACGTAATCGACGAAGAATGGCTAGTAATCCCTGAACGTCCAGGTAACAAAAGATTAGATTCAATTATGAACATCCTCTCGAATCCCCAAATTGGATTAGTGTTTTTAATCCCTGGTTTAGAAGAAACGTTAAGAATTAATGGACAGGCAATGATTATTAAAGATGAAAAGATTCTAGAGAAAATGAGTGTAAATGGGAAAAAACCCTTATTAGGAATAGCTGTGGAAGTAGAAGAGTGTTTTATTCATTGTGCAAAAGCATTTAAACGTTCTAACCTTTGGGATGTTGAAACATGGCCAAGCAAAGAATCATTGCCAAGAGCAGCTTCAATTTTGAAAGCCCATGCTAATTTACGAGGAATTAGCGAAGAAAAAATAGAAGAAGATTTCAAAGAAAGTTATCGTAAGAGATTGTATTGAAAAGTGGAACTTTAGGGTCAGGAGGATATTATGAAGCTGCAAAGTGAATTTGTCAGGTTAGTTCAATTATATTATGGCGAGAGAGGTGCTTCATGGTTACTAAAGCTACCCGAATTGATTCATTACAGTGAACAAAAATGGGATATGAAGATCCATGAACCTTATGCTCTATCCATTAATTATGTTGCACCTGCTCTTTTCCAAGATGGTGGAGAAGTAGTCGTGAAAATTTGTTTACCAGGTGAAGAATTTCTTAATGAGCTTGAGGCGTTACAACTGCTTGGTGGGTGCATCGTAAAAATAATAGATTATGACCGTGACAATGGTATCCTTCTTTTACACAAAGTTTCACCTGGGACAACTCTTGTAGAATTGAAAGATGATGAGGAAGCTTGTCGAATTGCTGCTAATGTCTTAAAGGAACTAACTATAGAAGCACCTGTTACTTCCCGTTTTCCTTCAATCCATGCGAAGAGAGATAGCCTTAGAACACTTGTCCTTACCAATGATCATGGTGTCGGCCCAATTTCGAAAGAGATGCTGGAGAAGGCACTTCGAATATGCACGTCTTTACTTCGAACTCCGAAACAACAGTTCCTTCTTCATGGTGACTTTCATCACTATAATGTGCTAAGTTCTAGGGGGAATCATTGGACAGCAATTGACCCAAAAGGTTTAATTGGTGAACTTGAGTTTGATATTATTCAATTTCTCTTAAACAAACTTCCACGTCATAATGTTTATGAATTAACCGAGAAGCGAATCAACATCTTTACTGAAGAACTTCATTTAGATAAAGAACGTTTACTACTTTGGGGATACTGTCATGCCGTTCTAGCTACATCTTGGACAATAGAAGGTAACGACTGCGATCAGGACTTTTTTCAAATGATCGATATTTTTGAAAAGCTATATCATGCCCATTTCAATGTTAACTAGAGATTAAAATGAATAGAACAAAGAGGAGATTACAATGATAGAACTTCGTTACTTTGAACCAAACGATTTTCAGCAGCTGATGGATTGGATTCCATCGCAAGATTTTTTACTACAGTGGGGAGGACCTGGATTTACATATCCATTAACCGTGAGTCAGTTAGAAACCTATGTTAACGGTGCCAACAAAGATGACTCGAGCGTATTTGTGTATAAAGTCATACATAAAGAATCCAGAAATGTGATCGGTCATATTTCTTTAGGGAAATTAGATAAAACGAACAAATCAGCACGAATTGGCAAAGTGTTAGTTGGCGATAACGATGTAAGAGGTCAGGGTATTGGTCAACGAATGATCGAAGAACTTTTGAAAATTGCATTTAATGAATTTGCTTTACATCGAGTTAGTCTGGGCGTTTTTGAGTTTAATAAGTCGGCCATTCGTTGTTATGAAAAAGCAGGGTTTACGAAGGAAGGATTGCTCAGAGACTATAGAAAGAACGGCATTGAGTATTGGAGTTTGTGGGAAATGAGTATTTTAGAAAACGAATGGTTGGCAAAACAATAGAATGGAAGAGCAAAAAAAGCATTGAAAATTATTACGTTCAATGCTTTTAATAGGCTCAATTCTAAAAGGTTGTTGCTTTTGAAAGAATTTAATATAATAAACCCACACTTAGCTAATTGGAGCGGAAAGCGAGCACCTGGAGCGGAAATTAACCCCCTCTTATAGCAACAATGTATACGAAAATAGCCTATTAATAAAATATTGACTATATTTGAACAGGGAATAGGAGTGGCTATGGAAGATCAACTCGAATTAAAAAAACGGATTTTAGATTTAGAACTACAGTTGTTAAAACCTCATATTCGTCAATCACCTGTTGAAATTGACAAGCTTCTATGCGAAGGATTCTTTGAGTTTGGAAGTTCAGGTACAGTTTGGTGCAAAGAAGACTCAGTTGGCGGGCAAGGATTAAGTGTAAGAGACATGACTCTTACTAATTTTGAAATTAATCTTTTAGCTGAAGGTGTTGTATTAGCAACCTATCATGTGAAAGATTTAACGAGGGATCAAAATACCCTTCGTAGTTCAATATGGAAATTGGATAACGGTCACTGGAAGATGTTTTTTCATCAAGGAACGTTAACTGAATCATAATATAGTCTTTTGGAGGTTAACCCTTGAAACATAACTGGATTATCAATTATCTATTGCAAAGTAGAAAGTCAGATCATCCACTTATCATTGGAATAGATGGGCTTAGTCGTTCCGGTAAAACAACATTTGTTCATCAGATTGAAAATGAGTTGATTCAAAAGAATGTACGTTATCATACGTTTCATATTGATGATCATATTGTAGAGCGTCGCAAGCGTTATAACACAGGAAAGGATGCATGGATTGAGTATTATTTTTTTCAATGGGATATTGAATGGTTAACGAATTACTTTTTTTTACTGATGAAGGAACGAATGATGTTGACACTTCCCTATTACGATAACTTAAAAGATGTACAGAAACTGCAATCGGTAGATCTAGCAGAAGTAGAGTTAATTATA
The DNA here is from genome assembly GCF_001039475.1 of Guptibacillus hwajinpoensis. Taxonomy (GTDB): domain Bacteria; phylum Bacillota; class Bacilli; order Bacillales; family Guptibacillaceae; genus Guptibacillus; species Guptibacillus hwajinpoensis. The sequence goes on from NZ_LELK01000001.1 coordinate 483,296, forward strand.
GTGGAAGGTGTTTTTTTGCAGCGTGAAGAGTGGAGAGAATTTTTTGATCGTGTATTGTTTCTAGACTGTCCTAGGGAAAAACGATTTGCCAGAGAAAATGAAAGAGTAAAAACAGAGCTTGAGAAATTTCAAACTCGCTACTGGAAAGCAGAGGAGTTTTACATGACAAAGGTAAATCCCATCGAAAAGGCAAATTTCACTATTCGAACTTAGTTTACATAATTTAATTATCGTTATCTTATAGTCAGAAAACCTTGAAAACTGTCGTATAATCTGTATTACTCACAAACTATTGATGTAGTACACAATCATGGTTACAATTAAATTGTAACCGATTTCAAGTATAGGGAGCTGATGTGATGCATGTACCATTGCTGTTAACGGACTTTCTTGATCGAGCGGTAGATTTGTATGGAGAAAAACTAGCGATCATTGGAGACGATCGTAGTTTCACTTATAACCAATTGAATGGAAGGGTGAATCAGCTTTCAAGGGGATTGCAATCAATTGGTGTTGAAAAAGGAGATAAGGTCGCTTATTTAGCGCCCAACACGATTGAAATGCTCGAAGGATTTTATGGTGTATTCCAAGTTGGTGGCATTATGACACCGTTAAACACTCGCCTAAAAGCAGCTGATTACCAATTTATTTTGGAACATAGTGAGAGCAAGGTGTTATTTGTTGACCAGGAGCTCTATCCTTTGGTAGCAGACGTTATACCACAATTAGAACAATTAGAGCATGTCATTATTCATGGAAGTGAAGGCGATACATGTATTGCTTATGAATCTTGGATTTCGACATTTTCAGATGACACTTTTGAGCGAACTGAGTTAGAAGAGAGTGATATCGCATCATTGTTGTATACAAGTGGAACGACAGGGAATCCAAAAGGTGTTCTACTGAGTCACAGATCGAATTATTTGCATGCGCTATCAGCGATGCACCATTTACAAGTCAATGATCAAGATACTCTACTTCATGTCCTTCCTATGTTTCACGTTAATGGATGGGGATCACCTTTCTACTATACAGCGAATGGTGCTACTCAGGTGATGCTTCGTAGAACAGATCCACACCTTATTCTTAAGAAAATAAGAATGCATAATGTATCTGTTCTACATATGGCACCAACTGTTTTAAATATGGTTCTAGAAGCGTTCGAGAAAGAGAAACTAGATATCCAACAGGACGTACGAGTTGTAATTGCTGGTTCTGCACCGCCACCAGCTTTTGTGAAAAAGGTGGAAGAAAACGTAGGTTGGAAATTTATACAGGTATATGGGATGACGGAAATTTCTCCATTAATTACAATTTCTGAATTACGATCGATGGATCTAGATGCATCACCAGAAGAATCCTACCGCCTCAAGGCAAAAGCTGGTTACGCCATGATTGGTAGCAAAGTAAAGGTCGTTGATGAACTGGGAAATGACGTACCACATGACGCGAAAACGGTAGGAGAGATCATCACACGAACAAACGGCGTAATGGAAGGGTATTACAAAAACCCAGAAGCCACGAACGCTGCAATTCGTAACGGCTGGCTTCATACTGGTGATATGGCTGTCGTAGATCAAAATGGAAACATTGAAATTGTCGACCGCAAGAAAGATGTGATTATTAGTGGGGGAGAAAATATCTCGTCAATAGAAGTTGAAGGCATTCTTTATGAACACCCTTCTGTTCTCGAAGCAGCCGTCGTTTCTATTCCTCATGAAAAATGGGGGGAAGTACCACATGCTGTCGTGGTCTTAAGGGGAGAAGAGGTAGCAACTGAAGCTGAGTTAATAGCCTTCTGTCGAGAGAAACTTGCCCATTTCAAGGCTCCGAAAAGCATTACGTTTAGTGAAGAACTTCCAAAAACAGCTTCAGGTAAAATTCAAAAAGTGGTTATTCGTAAGTCGTTCTGGAAAGGCCATAATCGACTAGTTAACTAGCATAAGTGTAAAGATAAAAATAAGGATCGATCACAATCGTGATCGATCCTTATTGCAGTTAATAGAAAACCTATTTAAAAACACCGAAAGGCTTTCCAACTGGTAACGTTACTTTACCAAAATGAGTATTCAATACGCTTGCAGCTGAGCCATAAAAGCTCAACATTGCAATACAGAACTCAGCAATGGCAGCTACAAGGTGCATCCCTACAGGAAGTATGCCAAGGGTTGAGAATGTTAAACCGATAAATAAGAAATCAATAAAAACGAAGATAAAGAATAGTACTTTATGTGTCTCCATTGCACCAATGGTCATAAAGAGACTGAAAATCAAATATCCAATGTAAGCTATTCCTAGCTGCTTAGGGTCAACAGTACTTGCTGCCGCTTCTCCAAAAACACCGAATTGAATTAACCATGACGTTCCTACTCCTAACCAGAATAGGCCAAATGCAGCAAAGGCTGTTGTTCCAAACGTATTGTTGTGTTTCGAATCTAGAAAACTAGCAATCAACTGTGCAATTCCGCCGAGAAAAATTGCCCAGGGAAGAACGAAAGATACGCCTTCTGTCCAGCCTAGTTTGGCGGAAGAGGCTACGAGTGTCACCATCGCAAGTCCGAATAATCCAAGAGCGGATGGATCAGCTGTTGCCATTTGTACTCGTTGAGTGGTTTGTGTTTGATTCATGATGATACCTCCTAATAAACATACTTGACTAATTTACATAAAAAATTGGATCAATGCAATAGCAAATAAATCAAGAAAACCTTTTTCATGAGATATGGTTAAATCGTTATCCTTATTTAGCCTAGATCGTAATCGCTTACAGTATTTAGTTAAAAAAACGAAAAAATTTGGTGGAACTTTAGAAAATGTTAGATTCTGTCTGATCGGACTTACAAATAATAAAAAAGGGATAGAAGTTCAAATAGAAGAAAAGAAAGAAATCACTGAATTTTTTATCTTTCTTCACAATAAAGCTTTAACTCGTTAGAGATAGCAAGTACAATAGACTGTAATCTAGCTACCTTCATATGGGAGGGGCAATTTAAATAACCAATTTCACTTAAGTTAGGAGTCCTTGCTATGAGTACTGATTTAGAAATCGTAAAAAACACAAACCTTAAAGCGAAGCCTGAGAAAGATCAGCTTCCTTTTGGTAGAACATTTACGGACCATATGTTTGTGATGGATTATGAAACTGGTAAAGGGTGGTACGAACCACGTATTATTCCGTATGAACCAATCACATTAGATCCTGCTGCAATGATTTTTCATTATGGGCAGACGGTGTTTGAAGGTCTTAAAGCATATCGTGCGAACGATGGTATTCTATTGTTTCGACCAGATAAAAATCTAGAGAGGTTAAATCTTTCTAGCGAACGTCTAAGCATTCCACCAATTGATGAAGAACGTGTAATGGGTTACTTAAAAGAGTTGATTCATCTTGAGCAGGACTGGGTTCCATCTACTCCAGGAACTTCTCTTTATGTTCGTCCATATATCATCGCAACGGAACCTAACTTATCTGTAGCACCTTCTAATACGTATAAGTTAATGATCATTCTTTCTCCTGTTGGTTCTTATTTCTCTGGTGGTCTAACGCCAGTCAAAATAAGCGTAGAAGATAAGTTCACGAGAGCTGTTAAAGGCGGTACTGGCATGGCTAAGACGGCAGGTAATTATTCGTCTGCTTATCAAGCACAAGCAAAAGCCTATAAAGATGGAAATGCAGATGTCCTATGGCTTGATGGTGTCGAGAAGCGATACATTGAGGAAGTAGGAAGTATGAATATCTTTTTCAAAATTAACGGAGAAGTGGTTACACCAGAATTGAACGGAAGTATCCTTCATGGAATCACACGAATGTCAGTTATTGAATTGTTGAAGAAATGGGGGATTCCAGTTACGGAAAGAAAAGTATCCATTGACGAACTGCACCAACTTTCCGAAAAGGGTCAACTTGAAGAAGCATTCGGTACGGGAACAGCAGCTGTTATTTCACCTGTTGGAGAACTAAACTGGGCTGGTGAGAAAATGATCATTAATAATCATGAAATCGGAGAACTATCTCAGAAACTTTATGATACAATCACAGGCATTCAAACAGGTAAATTAGAAGATAGTCAAAATTGGACCGTCACTATAAAATAATGGCATTACTCGCTATGAGAGTTAATTTCCGCTCCAGGATGCTCGCTTTCCGCGGGGCGGGACACTTGAGCCTCCTCGTCGCTAACGCTCCTGTGGGGTCTCACCTGTCCCACTAGTCCCGCAGGAGTCGAGCATCCTTCCGCTCCAATTAGCGAAGTTTAGTTTTCTATACAAAAATCTTCAAAAGCAATAATCTTTTAGAAAAGAGTCAAAGAATAAAGCCATCTCACTTAGTGAGATGGCTTTTTGTTAAGGTTTTAAGATAAGGTGATCTGAGTTCGTTTCATACCCCTTAAGCTGAGTTATATGGTACTCTCCGTTAACCCAGTCCTCAATTTGGTTATCATACCATTTGCTAAATACATATCCTGACTGACCAGGTGAAACGACATTATAGCTTGTTTCGATTGTAGATAGGTCAGTGATCCCGCGCCATGGTGCTCCGTGATTCACTAAACCGGTAGATGTACTCCATCCTGCGGCCCCAACTGTTACGCGACTTCCACTCATAGCATGTTCATCAGGATTAAAGAGAAGATTCAGAGGTTTAATCGCTCCTAAAGGATGTTCAAATGGAACGGAGTGGAATGTCCCCCATTCCCATTCTTCTGGCGAGTCGCCCTGTAGCTTAATAGCTCGGTCTACAGCTGCTTTGTATGACTGAGTTAAAAGAGATTCGAAACCACCAGCATTCATCACCCACGGACCAGGGTTGCCTTCAGAAGCACGTCTAATGAGCTGGTCGACTATTTGACTTTTTCCTTCAAATAGACTCATCATTTCTTTATCGATTGTTCCTTTGAATAACTTTTTCTCGATTTCTACTAACCATACATGAAATAGAAGTGGCGCAGCTTGATCTTTTTCATCGATGAAATTCCAATTTTTAAGGAGTTTAAGAGCATCTTTTTCAAATGACGTTAATTCTTTTTGAATAAGTCCACTTATTAGTATTGGGGTGAATTCCTTTCCCTGTAAGTTAACAAAATCGTTCTGAAGCTTCATCATATCTTTTACATCTAGTTCATTGTCTTGAAGAAGAACTTCTCGAATTCGCTCCTGCCGATAAGGCTGTGCCCACGTGTGTGTAATGTGATAGGGGTAATCCTCTGTTGTGATTTTATTGTTGGCAGTTGAGATGAATCCTTCTTCAGGGTTCACAATTGTAGGAAGATCATTCCATGGAATATACCCTTCCCATTCGTATTCATCATTCCAACCAGGAACAGGAAGCATACTGTCTCCTTTTTTTCGAATTGGAATGAGCCCATTGGCACGATATGCAATGGTCCCATCCGTTGAAGCAAACACGAAATTTTGTGCAGGAGTATGGAAAAATGTGAGCGCCTTTTTGAATTCATCCCAATTGTTCGCTTTGTTCATCATTAGCACAGCTTCCAGTTCGTTTGACGGATCGAGAGCTGTCCACCTCAGGGAGAGGGCTGTATCAGATTGATCGTCATATGCGAATTCAGAGAGAATTGGTCCATGTCGAGTAATAGCTACCTGATATGGAATTGGCTCGGCATCCTTAACAAAAATGGTTTCATCCTCCACCTGTGCTTTCTCCCACTTATCGTTGTAGAGAAACTCATTTGACTGATTAGGATTACGCTTCTCGATATACAGGTCTTGAACATCTGGACCCACATTTGTTACTCCCCAAGCAATCGATTCATTTCGACCAACTATTATCCCTGGAACGCCAGCAAATATTACTCCATTCACGTTGTACTCGGGAGAATTCAAGTGGGTTTCATACCAAATTGGTGGTGTGCCAAGACCTAGGTGAGGATCATTTGCTAGGAGTGGTTTGCCAGAAGCAGTTTTCTCGCCTGAGATGACCCAGTTGTTGCTACCATTAAAAGGATCGGGTACAACCGCGTTAGCAAAACTTTTCGTAACATCAATTGAGTTTTTCTGTGCTTCTTGAATAACCGTCTCCCCGTCTTCGGGATAGCTCGGAAAAAGATCCATTGCTTCTTCCTCAGTGAAATTCTGAAGGAGGTAATATCGAAATGCTTGTCCTTCCCAATGTCCGCCAAGATCAAAGGACATATACTTCCCAATTGTGAGAGAGTCAATTGGATGCCATTCATTAGGTTCATAGTTAGCAAAAGTGAACTCTAGGGGAAGAGAACGTTCTGATTTAGCTTGAGTTAGATAAGCATTTACTCCATCCGCATACCATTGGAGAATTTGCTTCGCTTCATCAGAATATTCGTCGTAAGAAGCCTCTGCTGCCCTTCGTAAGCCTAATGTACGAAAGAATTTATCTTTATCGATGGTAGCTTCTCCAATTACTTCACTTAGAGTCCCAGAAGCTTGTCTGCGACTGAGATCCATTTGAAACATACGATCTTGAGCTGTTACGTATCCTTGAGCTATGAAGAGATCTTTAGATGACGAAGCTTCAATATGCGGGACACCTGCATTGTCTCGATAAATGGATACAGGTGCATTCAATGGAGGTAGCACGATTTCTCCCGTTGTTTCAGGAGCACTTTTTTGAATGAACCAGAAGGCAATACTTCCTGCTAATAGCAAAAGAACTAGAACGCTAACTAGAATGTAAAGCGGCCATCTGCTTCGCTGAACCTGTTCTACAGGGGTGATTGGAGTTCCCATTGCATCCCTCATTTCATTTTAAATCTATATTACCATAATTTTCTGAATTCAAAGCGCTATTTTGGGTGGTTCTATCAGATAATTTTGTCGATTTTAAAGTATAAATGAAGTAATTCAGATGGAGAGTTATGAAAAACAACATAATCAAATACAAGTCCTTCATAAACCTACACTATACGGGTTTTTGTAGAAGAACATAGCTATATTTGCAAGTCTCTGACTGTTTTTAAGAACCTTTGTCATGCGGAAGGGATATTGATATGTCAGTATGGAATACATCTATAAAATCAACGGGGAGGAATGAAAATGACTAGCAACACAATGATGATTTCCAGGGTAGCTTCCATGTTGAATGTATCGCGTCATACTCTAAAAATATGGGAGGAACAATTTGCCCCCTTTCTAACAATACCTCGAGATGAGAATAATGCCCGTACGTATACAATAGGTGATATTGAAGTACTGCAGTTAATAAATAACATGAAAGAAAGTCGTGCTGGGGACGATGTTATAACAAATACTTTAGAGCTTCGAATAAAAGAGCCTTTGAAAGTTGAAGTAAAGGAATCCCCTGGGGTTATTACAGATCATGAAAATATTAATTTATCATTATCCAAGATTGTTTCTTTCGTTGAATCGGAAGAAGTGAAAAAACTTCTAAAGATGGATGAAACCGTTAAGCGTATGGAAAAAGATATTGTTCATCAAGTTCACGAAATTGTGCATGAAGAAATCGCCACAGCATCTGATGCTCATGCCACAATTAATCAAATGGAATTGAGTGCGATTGGGAAAAAACTTGATAATCTTGCTGATGTTTCGGTTGATGAGAGAGAATTCTATCAAGATGAAGTTAAACTAGAAAGAAAGTTATCAGAAGAGAGAATCTCTGCTAGAGAAGAAAGGTTAATGGCGGTTGTGCAAGACCGTTTTCGCGACGAAAGCAGATCACATGATACAAAGTGGGGTGTAACGAAAATCAAGAATATTTTTGGTTTTGCCAAATAACGGATTTAATAGATAGATAGGGCGAAATCCGAATGGGGGAAGATGAAAATGGATCAAGTCAAAACGATGTTTTCCATCCTCAGTCTCCTCGTTGCTGCTACATTCGCTGCTCTCTATATTTATATTTTCTCACTTCATACAGAAATGAGTGGTATGAAGGTAGAAGGTACAGATGAGGTAGTATCTGCCGCTTCGTTTCCTGTAGAATATGAACGTGTTGAAGACTTTATCGCTGATTTTCATGAGTATTATAATCGAACAACCGGTTATGGAATGATTGATCGGGAGCTAGATTTAGAGGATCAACAAATTCATGTTAATGCTGCGATCTCATACATCGATGATTTTCTTAAGAACGGGGTAGCTCATGAAGATCTCAAAAGGGATTTGGAAGCGATAAAGGATATCTCAAGTCGTGATCTAACAAGAGTTGAGATACGTTCACTTCACAGGTATTATCATGATTTAGATAAAGCTTTCAATCATTATGACCATGAGGATACATTCGGTGTAACAGAAACGTTTGGGGATCAATAGAGTGTATATGAGAGACTATAGCTCTTCAGCATAAAAAGCGATATCTTACATGCCAAAGATATCGCTTTTGTATGTGTATAAAAAAAGCCACCAATAAGGTGACTTACAACTAACTATTCTTCGTAAAACTCGTTATCTGTTTCAAATATAACATCTTCCTTACAAGATAAGCAGTCATTGAAACACCTGTTAAAGTTGAATGGAAACAATCTTCCACACACGTTTGAACAGAAGCGAGAACAGCTTGGTGAAGTTTCGCCACTGGATTCTACTTCATTTTTGGTGTTTTTAATATATGTTCTTGGTGTAGCTGCACTACGACGGTTTCCCATAAAGAACACCTCCTTCTATAAGTAAGCTATGCTAAGGAGAAGGGACATGCTTATGTCTTTATCAAAATTGTGCTAATCTTTTTCGAAATATCTGTATATTCATTGACTTCTTTCGGATTATCTAGCAAACTATGTAAATATAGGTATATATACCCTGTTTAATAATCATTCTATATATCTTTTTGCAGAGATAAACGATAAGGAGCTGAAAACGAGAATGCCCTCAACAAGAACGTTAATCATTTCATTATCATCTCTAGTAGTAATCGTTCTTGGTCTTACATATTGGTTTATTTCTGATTTGGATACGAGTAGCGAAAAAGAGACAGTGTCCAGTAAATCGGCTAGTGACAAGTCAGAACCCATTGACCAGGATCGTTACCTTGATGATGGGAAACCATTGATTTCTGAAGATGGGATACCTTCAGAAGGTGAATTTCAAGAATACATGCATGGCATGACACATCAAAAGGTCGTCGCTAAACAAAAGTGGGGAATCTATCAAATTACTGATGAGCGAATTGATCGCATGCTTGAGGTACTAGACGAGATAAAAGGAACGTCAGATGAATACGAGCACTTTGATTTTTATCTTGAAACATTGAACGAATGGGACGAAGGTAATTTTCAAAATGCGGTTGACGTACATAATTACATTTGGGGTTTAAACGGAGGTACAATCGGTAAGGCAAAGCGATTGATGACTAATGAAGAAGAACAGAAATATATTGAAAAACATTATTAAGAAGCGGTGATGCCACCGCTTCTTTTTGTGGTGATTTAAGTGCTAATTGATTTTATGATTATGTGAATTCTTTTGTTAAACTGTAGATAGATCATACTTAAATATACGTTGGAGGGTGAAGCAATGGACGATCATAATAAGAAGAACCACTATGAGAATAAGCTAATTCATGAGAAGTCTCCATATCTCCTGCAGCATGCTCATAACCCAGTTGACTGGTATCCATGGGGAGATGAAGCGTTTGAAAAAGCTAAGAATGAAAATAAGCCTGTTTTGGTATCCATCGGCTACTCGACCTGCCATTGGTGTCATGTAATGGAGAGAGAAAGTTTCGAGGATGAAGAAACTGCACAATTACTCAATGATCGTTTTGTTTCGATCAAAGTAGATCGAGAAGAGCGTCCTGATATTGATTCGATTTATATGAAAGTGTGTCAGGGCTTAACTGGACAGGGCGGCTGGCCCTTGAACGTTTTTTTAACTCCTAATCAGAAACCATTTTATGCTGGAACTTATTTTCCAAAGGAAGGTAAGTACAATCTACCTGGATTTAAAGATGCAATTATGCAGCTGTATCAACAGTATAAGGAGAACCCTGAACGTATTACAGGAATCGGTGATAAAATCACAGCTTCTCTTCAAGAACGGATGAATGCAGAAGGTGGAGAATTGAAGGAAGAAGCTGTTCATCAGGCTTTCCAACAAATGCAAAACTCTTTTGATACGATTTACGGAGGGTTTGGTCAGTCACCTAAATTTCCCTCACCCCACATGCTCATGTTTTTGCTCCGATATTATCGAACATATGAAAACGAACTCGCCTTAACAATGGTAACAAGAACACTGGATGCTATGGCGAATGGCGGTATTTATGATCACATTGGGTATGGATTTGCTAGGTATGCTGTTGATCAAGAATGGCTTGTTCCGCATTTCGAGAAAATGTTGTATGACAATGCGATGCTTGTTTTAACCTATACAGAAGCTTATCAAGTAACCAAAAATGAGCGTTATAAAAAAATCGCTTGTGATGTGCTGACATACGTAGAACGAGATATGACGGAACGTAAAGGTGGATTTTTCTCTGCTGAAGATGCTGACTCTGAAGGTGTAGAGGGTAAGTTCTATGTATGGTCAGAACAGGAAGTGCTCGCTATTCTTGGAGATGAGTTAGGTTCGCTATATAATCGAGCGTTTGACATTACATCCAAAGGTAATTTTGAAGGTAGCAATATACCTAACTTGATCCATACAAACTTTACGAAAATAAAAGAGTCGTTTGATGGAACCGAAGATGAATTTAAGACTAAGCTTGAAGAAGCGCGTAGAAAGTTATTTGCTGTGAGAGAGGAACGAATTCATCCACATAAAGATGATAAAATTCTAACAAGCTGGAATATGTTAATGGTTGCAGCTTTTGCTAAAGCAAGCAAAGTTTTTGATATCCCTTCCTACCTGACAACAGCTCAACAATCGTATGAATTCATAGAGGATCATTTAGTTGTTGATGGCAGGTTAATGGCACGTTATAGAGAAGGGGAAGTTAAATTCAAAGCGTATCATGATGACTACGCATATGGTTTATGGGCTTTGAATGAACTGTATGAAGCAACATATGATTCCAATTTTCTTCAGAAAGCCAAAAATCTTTCAAACGAGATGCATCACCTTTTCTGGGATGAGACGAGTGGTGGATTCTATTTGTACGGCCATGATGCAGATGAATTGATCGCACGTCCTAAAGATGTTCATGATGGTGCCCTTCCTTCGGGTAATAGTGTTGCGGCTCTTCAGCTCCTTCGCTTATCGAAGATGACCGGTGAAATGAAGTATGATGAATGGGCAAATCAGATGTTCACGGCTTTTTCTGGTGATGTTAGCTCCTATTCAAGTGGACATGCTTATTTTCTCATGAGTAAACTATTTACTGTTTCTTCACCGAAAGAGGTAGTCATCGTTGGAGAGCCTAACGATGAAAACAGAGTGAAAATGGAGAGGTATTTGCAAGAATCGTTTTTACCAGAGCTTACAAGTATTAGTACAGAAGATCCTGAATCACTAAAAGAGACTGCCCCATTTGCTTCTGCATTTACGAAATCGAGTCAAACGACGTTCTATCTTTGTGAGAATTTCACCTGTTCATTACCTACAACAGATGTGGAGAAACTAATCAAGCAATTATAAAGAAGGGATAAGCTATCAGAGGGGAACCTTTGATAGCTTTTTCATCCTTTAGGCTGGTGTCTTTCCGTTTTGGAAGTAACGTATGAAACTAATGGAAGAGTATGTATTTCAAATCAAAACGGTATCCATTCGAACGCGTATTCGCTACAATAGAAGTAGACAATTTTTTGAGGTGATCGGATGGAAAGAAAGAAGAAGCTTCCTCAACTACTGGACATGTTTCAGCAAGAGGAAAAGTATAGATCAAATATCGTGACGTGGAAAACGATTGAACCGAAAGATGCGAAGACTGCACCGTTTCCTGAAGATGTTTCACCTGTTTTACGTGAGGCTCTTCTTAATAGAGGCATTAATGAGTTGTACACACATCAAGCAAGTGCTTATAAAGAAGCAACTGATGGTCATAGCTTTGTTGCCGTAACGCCAACTGCATCTGGGAAAACGCTATGTTACAACCTTCCTGTACTTGATACGATATTGAAAGATCCTTCAAGCAGGGCTCTGTACTTGTTTCCAACGAAAGCGCTCGCTCAGGATCAGAAAAGTGAAATAAATGAACTGATTGATGAGATGGAAGTGGATTTAAAAGGGTACACGTATGATGGAGATACTTCGCCAACAATTAGACAGATTGTACGAAAAGCAGGGCATATTGTAATGACAAACCCCGATATGCTTCATTCTGCCATTTTACCTCATCATACAAAGTGGGTTTCTCTTTTTGAGAATTTAAAAGTGATTGTGATCGATGAGCTTCATACGTACCGAGGAGTATTCGGTAGCCATGTAGCCAATGTGATAAGAAGATTAAAACGAATTTGTAGCTTTTATGGAAGCAATCCAATCTTCATTTGTACGTCAGCTACAATTGCAAATCCTAAGGAACTTGCAGAGGAACTTACTGGCGAAGCGGTTACGCTCATTAATAACAATGGTGCACCAACAGGTCGGAAGCATTTTGTTCTATACAATCCACCTGTTGTGAATCAAGCGCTTAATATCAGGCGATCAGCAACGCTAGAAGCAAGGAATATTGCTGTTGAACTGTTAAGGAACAATATTCAGACCATTGTTTTTGCTAGAAGCAGGGTCCGAGTTGAAATTCTGCTAACGTATTTACAACAGCTAGAACAGCGTGAGTTAGGTCCGAGGTCTATTATGGGATATCGCGGTGGCTATCTTCCTAAACAGAGAAGAGAGATTGAGCAGGGACTTCGTAGTGGGAAGATAAAAGGTGTTGTGAGTACAAATGCATTGGAACTAGGCGTGGATATTGGCCAGCTTCAAGCGTGTGTACTAACTGGCTATCCGGGGACAATTGCTAGTACATGGCAACAAGCTGGCCGGGCTGGCCGTAGGCAGGATGAATCCGTTGTTTTCGTTGTTGCGAGTTCAAGTCCATTGGATCAATATATGATTACCCATCCAGACTACTTTTTCGAACGGAATCCAGAAGAAGCTCGTGTGAATCCGAATAACCTAATTATTCTAGTCGATCACGTAAAGTGTGCAGCTTATGAATTACCATTTAAACAAGGTGATACATTTGGTGGAGAAGATGTAGAAGATGTGCTTGAGTTTTTAACTGAAGAACAATTGCTTCATCATCGAGCAGATAGGTGGTTCTGGATGAATGATGCCTTTCCAGCACATAATGTTAGCCTTCGTTCCGCTTCACAAGAAAATGTGGTTATCATTGATCAAACGACAGCTGCAAACGTGAAAGTAATCGGTGAAATGGACAGGTTTAGTGCTATGACACTTCTACATGAAGAAGCAATCTATCTCCATCAAGGAGTCCAATACCAGGTTGAACTTCTGGATTATGAAGAGAAAAAAGCGTGGGTACGTGAAGTTGATGTGGACTACTATACCGACGCTAATCTTGCAGTCCAGCTGAAAGTGCTTGAGGAAGATCAGCATGATCAACTTTCACACACCACTGCCACCTATGGAGAAGTTATGGTGAATGCTATGGCCACGATCTTTAAGAAAATCAAGTTCGAAACGCACGAGAATATCGGCTCCGGACCGATCCACTTACCGGAAGAAGAATTGCATACAAATGCCTGTTGGTTCGAATTTCCTGAAAGTTTTGTCCAAACAATGGGGGAAAATCGATTAGAAGAAGGGTTGTTAGGTCTTGGTAATGTGCTTCGAAACGTTGCACCGCTTTTTGTTATGTGTGATGTATCTGATCTTCACGTCACACCCCAAATCAAAGCCATTCACTCTAATAAGCCGACTATATTCTTCTATGACAGATACCCTGGTGGGATTGGTCTTTCTGAGCGTGTTTATCAGGAACTAGGACTCATTTTGAAAGAAGCTGAATCAATCGTGGTTGGTTGTGAATGTGAAAGTGGTTGTCCATCGTGCGTAGGAGTATCAGGTGAAACAGGAGAGAATAGCAAACACACGGCCCGCTATTTACTTGAATATTTAAGAGGAGAGCATTCTGATGTCACGGAAGGGTAAATTAAATCGAATGAAAAAGCATATGAACCTTGGTGAAGGAGAAGAGACCCCGCCAAAAGTGGAGCAGGAGATTCATTCTGTTCCACATCTTCAAAAATGGCGTGATCTTGATGCAAGTCCTTTTTTCTTCGATTCCGAATATGCATTCGTTCGAACGAAACAATATCCTAAAACGCATCAACATGGTAAATATGTCTTTCAAGAGCTTGAAGAAGTTGTCGAGCGCTGGAATGGCTTTCACGGAAGTCATCCTCTTTCCTCTAAACATCTAAGCCCTTCGGACTTATTGTTCTTCGACACCGAAACAACTGGTCTAGGTGGAGGGGTTGGAAATACAATTTTCTTACTAGGTTATAGCCAGTACACTGATAAAGGTATTTCAGTAAATCAATATTTTCTCCCGGGTCCAGGGGCAGAAGTTCCAATGTATCAGGCGTTCCTTGAAGACGTTAAAGAATTAAAGAATTTAGTAACGTATAACGGCAAAGCTTTTGATTGGCCACAGGTGAAAACGAGGCATACGCTTATTCGAGAACAAGTTCCGAAATTACCACAGTTTGGTCATTTTGATCTTCTTCATGGCGCGCGTCGTTTCTGGAAAAGTGAGATGGAATCTGTTAGACTCGCGAACGTAGAAGAACAGCAGTTAGGGTTTACCCGCCATGAAGATATACCAGGGTATCTTGCTCCTATGCTTTATTTTGAATTTGTAAAAGACCCTGATCCAGAATTGATTGCTGGAGTACTGAAACACAACGAAGAGGATATTTTGTCTCTCATCACGCTATATATTCGAATGTCTAACCTTCTTCTTGATCATGAAGGAAAGTTCTTATCAGCGGCTGAACAATTCCAATCAGCTCGTTGGTGGGAAGCCGTTGGGGAAGAAGACCATGCAGCTCAGTTATATAAGCAAACAACGGGTAGACATGAACGTGAAGCGATGAAAGCTCTTGCACTTATTTACAAAAAACAGGGAAACATAGATAAAGCCATTCACATTTGGCAGGATCTTTCTGAATCAACCAATGATGAAGAAAGTGATATCGAGCTTGCCAAATACTATGAGCATAAAGCAAGAGACTATGAAAAGGCACTCTATTATGCATTGTCAGCTTATCGAAAATGGAAAAACAAAAAACGTATTCTTAAAGATAAAGAAGAATCGGAACGACTGCAATATATGAAGCGCATTGAAAGAATTGAACAAAAAGAATCTCGTTAATGGTAGGAGGTTGTCATGCAAGATTTCTATGATGTACTAAAGAAAAAAGAACCATTTCATTCGCTAAGTGATGCTGAAATTGAACAGTTAATGGTATCTGCTCATTTCTCCACCTACCAAAAGGGAGAGTTTCTGTACCACGAAGATGAAGATACAAATACGCTATTCTTGCTTGTTTCAGGTATAGCAAAAAATATTGTTCATAAAGCAAACGGTCAGCAAACAACGATGCGGTTTTATTACCCTGGAGACTTAGTAGGCTTGATGATCATGTTAACTGATGAATCAATGACATTTTCAGTTCAAGCAAATGAAGACTGTCAGGTAATACGCATCAAGAAAGAAGTTATGCTTAAAATTATGACCGAAAATCCTGCGTTTTCACATAATGTATTAGATACAATCGGTGAACGTATGAGAAGTCTTTATGATGAAATTAAGCAGGAGCGTGACAGAGAGTCAGATGGAGAGAATATTGCGCTTTATCGTACGCGTGTAAGCTCCATTATGGATTCTATGGTAACGATTCCGCCTTCATATACTGTACTTGAAGCTGCCGAACTTTTTCGCTCTAACAATTACGATGGCGTAATTGTAAGTGAAGACCGTGAAAGTGTACTAGGGACGGTTACGCCACTTGAAATTATTAGTGCACTAACAAGAGGAGAGTTTCAGGATCCTATCCACAAATGGATGTATCAAAAACCAAATCTTGTTGAAGAAGATGCGTTTAGCTATGAAGCACTTGCATATTTGAAATATCATAAGGTCTCATTATTGCCAGTCGTAAAGCGTGATCGACTTGTTGGGATGGTTTCAGCAAAATCATTTCTCGGTATACAGGAATCAGCGTACTTGGATCTTTCTTATAGATTATCTAGGGCAAAAGAATTAGATGAAATCATGAATCTATCTCCTCCCATCCATGAGGAGTTTCGATCATTTATACAGGAATTGCTTGATGCGAATACGCTTGGATATGAAATTTGCGAAATGATGTCTAACTATAACGATGAAATGCATCGTCGAGTGATATTACTTGCAGAAAAGCAAATGATGCAGGAAGGCTATGGACGTGCTCCAGTAAACTTTTGCTTTATCGTAATGGGTAGTGAAGGTAGAAAGGAACAAGCCTTCAGTACAGATCAGGATAATGGGCTAATTATCGATGATTATGAACATCTTGATCATAAATCAGAGATCGAAACCTTTTTTAGCGTGTTTTCTGAAAAAATCAATGCAATGTTAACGACATGTGGATTGCCAGAGTGCGATGGCGGCATTATGGCTAAGAATGCTAAATGGAGACGGTCACTTTCTAATTGGCAAAAAGAAGTGAACCGATGGATCACGGAAACGGATGCTGAAGAAATACGCAATTTCACTATTTTTATGGACTTCAGGCCAGTTTATGGTGATTTTGATTTGTCACGAACACTAAGAAGCCGAATTACGGAGCGGATAAGGAAAGCTCAAACACTTCAAATGTTGTTGATGAAAGATACCGTTCGATTTCGCGTACCACTGAATCCTATAGGGAAGATTCAATTGCGAGGAAAAGAAAAAACGCTCGATTTAAAAAAAGCTGCTATCATGCAAATCGTAAATGGCATACGTATCTTTGCCATGAAATATGGCGTAGAGGAAGTAAACACAATTAAAAGGCTGCATGAGTTAAAGAAAAAAGAAGTATTTCACCATCGCGATGTTATTAATATTGAAACGGCTCTTCATTACCTTTACACGTTTCGTGTAAGGCAAAATCTTCACCAGTTGAATAATGGAATTGAGATATCGAATTTAGTGCGCCCAATCGAGTGGGAAAAGGAAGAAAGAAGAAAAATGAGAGAAGCTTTACTTGTTGCGAAGCGAATGCAACAGGTAAGTGAACTGAGCTTCCGTAGGAATCGGAGTATTTAACAATGTCTTCGATTGGATTTAAGCTATTACGATATTATATATATGATAGAAATAGATGGAAAAAACGAATAAAACGTGATCAATCCACACCCGCTTTCACGAGGTTAATCGATTCATTGCGATCTTATCAAGAATCAAGTAGTCGCTACTTCACAGTGTTTGATCTTGAGACAACAGGTTTTTATCCTGCTCTTGGAGATGAAGTAATCTCAATTGGAGCTGTTAAAATCGATTTGATGGAGGGTTGTATTCTAGAAGAATCCTTTTATCGAATTGTTAGGCCGATTCATAAAGTACCTCGGTTCGTACGACAACTAACCGGTCTCTCTATAGGGGAAATTAAGGCAGGATGGACTTTTATAGAAGCATTAGATGATTTTATAACGTTTAGTAGTGGAACAACATTAATCGCCCATCCTGTTAAGTTTGATGTTTATTTCCTTCAAACGCTCGCTCAAAAGTGGGAGTTGCCTGACTACTTGCCACCTTATCTTGATTCAGAGGCACTAGCAAAAGAAACATTTCCAGAAATAAATCCACAACTGGATACATTAATTCGTAAATTAAACATTGAACGACATGAACGACACCATGCCTTAAATGATGCTCGAATGACTGCAGAGCTATGTTTAAAGCTCTTTAACGAGCTAGACTTAGAAGCTGACTACGAAAAGGAAATAAGGGAACGAATAGCGAGAGATAACCTCGTTTTTGGTAGGAAATAGAGTATTTTCCTTAATTATTCCCCGGGTAAGCGCATAAAGAGCAATCATTCGACGATTTATGTGAAATAACTTGTTGAAACACCGTTTACAATTGTCGTCTCTTGTTGTAACTTTGAATAGTATATTGAAGTTTCTGTTAGTTTTAATCAAAAATGATTAAGTTTTAATGTAATGGAGAGATGGAAATTGAAACAGATTATTATGGTCATGTTTTTTATGGTTATTGCATTAACGCTCGTAGTTATGAGTCAAATAAGTGAATCTGCCCAGATCTATCATGATTCTGAAGTGGTTTTACAAAAATAGGCTTTGTTTTATGTTAGGCATTATTAAAATAAGGACGAATACACAGTACATGTACTATGCGCGCTACATAGGCTAGTAGGGAATTCACCAATTTAAGAAGGGGGAACCTACACTATGTTTCAACGTCGTCACCGCATGGAAAATAATGCGAATATGCCAAATCAGGTAAGTCCTGCAATGCAGGGACCTAATGCGAATATGCCAAATCAAGTTAGTCCAGCAATGAAAGGCGGCATGCCTGGGCAAGTTAGTCCAGCAATGCAAGGGCCAGGAGGTCCATGCCCTACAAGTCCAGTTGTTTATCCAACAAAATGTTGTGTGAAGAATCATTATTACAAACACAATGTTGACCATATTCATCCTACTCATATTAAAAATGTCCACCATCACATGTATGAGCATAATCACAGTTATCCATTAACGCAATCGAATGAAGTGTTAGCATCACACATGGATAATTACCCGCCACCGCGTCCAACAGGAGCTATGCCGGCTGGGTATGCACCTACAAACCCTTCTCAAGTAGCAGGAGCTATGCAAGGACCGAATGGAAATGGTATGCCAGGTCAAGTTAGTCCAGCTCAAAAAAGAAGGTACTAAAGGTATAAGGAAACGAACTGGGTTCCCAGTTCGTTTTTACATAGGAGGTGTTAGAATGGCGAACGTTTTGCTTGTTACTGGCTATAAAGCTCACGAACTCGGCATTTTTAACGATAACCATCCTGGATTACCCATTATTAAAGCAGCACTCCGAATGAGGATGTTACAGCTCATTGAGGAGAGAGACTTTGAATGGATATTAATTAGTGGTCAAACCGGGGTGGAACTTTGGGCTGGCGAAACAGCTCTTGATCTTCGCGAAGAATATCCTGATCTTAAGCTTGCGGTATTAACCCCATTTCTGGATCAGGAAAGTAAATGGAAAGAACCTACTCAAGAATATTATAATATGATTATTGCGGAGGCAGATTTTGTAGAGTCAATTACAAGTAGACCGTATGAAAATCCTGGGCAGTTAAAAGCTAAGAACGAATTTTTAGTCAAAAAAAGCGACGCTATGCTCGTTTTATTCGATGAAGATACACCAGGTTCACCAGATTTTTACTTGAAAGAGAGTAAAAACAGACAAAGAAATGATCCGGGCTACGAAATTTTTACCATTACACCTATTGATCTGGATTTGTTGGAACAGGATTTGCGTGAAAGTAACCCTGATTTTTACAGTCAATAGCATAATTAGAGTAGATTCCAATTGACAAGATGAAGGTCTTTTGGAAGAATAAAATAAAAGAAGATAACTGCATACATATAGAGGTGATAAAATGGCAGAGCAACAACCGACTCAATTAACAGCAAAAGACATTCTTGAAAAAGATTTTAAAAGTGGATTTCGTGGATATGATCAAGATGATGTAGATAAGTTTCTAGACGTTGTGATTAAGGATTATGAACGTTTTGAGAACGATATTGAACAACTTCGCCAAGAGAATACGCGTCTTAGAAGAGAAATGGATCGCATGTCAGAACAACAAAAACGTCAGCAGACACGTTCTCAAACGCAACCAGGCAATACGAACTATGATATTCTCAAACGTCTTTCCAATTTAGAAAAGCATGTTTTCGGAAGTAAGCTATACGAATAAACCGCCCTTGAATGGGTGGTTTTTTTATCCACTTGATAAATTTCACTTACCGTACTATAATCATAAATGTACCACTTAACAGATTTAACAAGAACCCTTGCACGAAACCGATATATAAGGTATAATTGCTTTTGCTGTCCTAATAACGATAACGTTCGGGTGATCGCTGTATATTGCATTTAAGCAGTATATAGAGGAAAGTCCATGCTCGCACGATCTGAGATGATCGTAGTGTTCGTGCCTGATGAAACAATAAGTCAGGGTAGTCCATTTTTGGGCTAACGGCGGGGAAACGGCCTAAGTCCTTAACGGATATGGCCCGAATACTCTGAAAGTGCCACAGTGACGAAGTCTTAATGGAAACATTAAGAGTGGAACGAGGTAAACCCCACGAGCGAGAAACCCAAATTATGGTAGGGGAGCTTTCTCGAAGGAATTGAACGGAGAGAGAGCCAGGTGGCGAGGACGCACCTGGAGATAGATGATTACCACCTGAGTACGAGGGGAGACCCGTTCGCAGTACGATGGAACAGAACATGGCTTACAGAACGTTATCATCTTTGATGAAAAGCCCTTATGGGGCTTTTTTGTACGTTATGAATAGATTATGATAGGAAACGGTTAAAGTATAAGAAAACAAATTCAAACAAGTCGAAATGAATTGCTGTAATATGAAAGTAAATGTAATAGTACATAAAACGAGATCAAACAACGATCGGAGTTGAAAAGATGGCGAAATATGAATTAATTGCAACGGCCACCATGGGGCTCGAATCATTGGTTGCTCGTGAAGTTAAAGATCTAGGATTTGAAAATGTTCGCGTTGACAATGGTAAGGTAACATATGAAAGTGATGAGCTTGGTATTTGTCGTTCAAATTATTGGTTAAGAACAGCGGATCGTGTAAAGCTAAAAGTGGGAGAATTCAAGGTAACATCGTTCGATGAGCTATTTGAAGCAACAAAAGCACTACCTTGGGGAGATTTACTACCTGTAGACGCGGAGTTCCCGGTAAGTGGACGGTCCGTTAAATCAACTTTGTATAGTGTACCTGACTGCCAGGCTATCGTGAAAAAAGCGATCGTGGAAAGTTTGAAGGAAAAATACAATGTATCATGGTTTGATGAAGATGGCCCACTGTTTAAAATAGAGGTTGCTATCCATAAAGATACAGCGGTACTAACAATTGATACGAGTGGTACAGGATTGCATAGAAGAGGATATCGTTATTTGCATAGTGCAGCTCCTCTTAAAGAAACAATGGCTGCAGCGATGATCATGCTAACAAATTGGAACGCTGATAAACCGTTTATTGATCCATTCTGTGGTTCTGGTACACTTCCGATTGAAGCTGCTATGATTGGTCAGAACATTGCTCCAGGATTCAATCGTGAGTTTGCTTCTGAAGATTGGGAATGGATTGGTCAGAAACGCTGGGAAGAAGCAATGGTTGAAACAGAAGATCTAGCGAAATATGATCAACCTCTTCATATTTTTGGAAGTGATCTCGACCCCAAAATGGTCGACTTATCAAAAAACAATGCACTAGAGGCTGGATTTGCAGATTTGATTCAGTTTAAACAGATGCAAGTGACCGACGTCAGTTCAAGGTTTGAGTATGGGACACTAATAGGAAACCCTCCATACGGGGAGCGTCTTGGTGAACGTGAAGAAGTAGAAGATATGTATCGTAAAATGGGGAAAGCGTTCCGTGAGCGCCTGGACACATGGTCTGTATACATTCTTACTTCTCATCCACGTTTCCAAGAGGTATATGGCAAAAGAGCAACGAAAAACCGAAAGCTATACAATGGTGATATTAAGACTCATTATTACCAGTTCTTTGGTCCAAGACCGCCTAAGAACGACTAGACCATAAATAAAAAATCAGCATCCTAATCCAGGATGCTGATTTTTTTATACCTTTTCAACTACATATGCACGTTTGTCTCGAAAATATTTCTCTCCATCATTTGAAGAATGTTCAAAAAAACCTTCTACTTCATGGACTACTTTGTATTCACGTTCAGGATCCGAAAATAGCTGAGAAGCATTACTAGAAAGTAATACAACGTCTGTAGTTGATACAAAACTATCTAATTCCTTTGCAGTATAGTGTTCACCCTGTTTCAAAGTATTAATGCGATGCTGTCTCATTTGAATTCCTCCTTGTAAATAATGGCATCTATCTGACTGTACCCACGTTTTAAGAACATTTAAACTACGAAACTTGTATATAGTAACAATAGGCTTGTTTAAAAGGAGGGTTTTATGAGAAATAAGTTTCTAATTATTATTGGATTACTTTCGATTGTGCTTTTCATTACAAATCCCAATCAAGAAGACTACAGTAATTGGGTAGGAGAACAAATGAAGAAGGATCAAAATGCTCTTATTGAAATCGGAGTAGATCTAGCAGTTGTTCCTTACGTGAAAGAGAATACAACAAGAGATAATTGGTACTTATTCTCCATCTACAAAACAGAAATTTGGGATGGTAAGGAAGTAGTCGCGATTGGAGCTTTTAACCAATTCATCTTAGATCAAAAAGAGGTTAGTGGAAAGGTAGACGAGTAATTTAAGATTTCCTTCTTAGAATAGTGCATATATAAATAGAAGAAGACATGGAATAGTCCATGTCTTCTTTGTGTGCGTTATTCTGTAAACTTATGGTAGGATAGAATAGGAGAGATTAAAAGGCTTTCAATTCCTCATGAGGAAAGTACTCAGGTTTTTTTGCACCTTGTGCATGAAGTTCTTTAAAGTAGTTTTGGTACTCATATAAAGAAAGTGAACCTCGTAAATAGTTAACTTGCACAAAGTCGAGTAATTCGTCTGCGGTAGCTGGTTTTCTTCCTTTTACCTCATTGAATGCGTTAATCAGATTCTGGACTGACATCTGAATCCCTCCTTAAACTATTTTGCTTATCAAAAGGATAACATGACATTTTGAAATTCATCTATTTTTGAATTTTTTAACTTCCGACAAATCTTTACATAATGAAACGAGAAGTGTCGAATTTACTTTACAAATTTACAACCAAATTGAAAGGGTGAAATGAGTATGACGACTGATCTTATGCAAACAGAAAAACACTTTCTAGACTATGTAAAAAAAATGACGAGTTTTAATGAAGCCATAGGCTTAATGTACTGGGATCTTAGGACTGGTGCACCCAAAAAAGGCGCTGAGCAGCGCTCTGAAGTGATTGGTATGATGTCCTCTGAAGTATTTGATATGTCAGTCTCAAATGAAATGAAGAGGTTTCTTGATGAACTAACTAAAGAAGATGTACAAAATAACTTAAGCGACCGAACTCGTAAAACAGTAGAAGAATGTCGAAAAGAATATGATCGAAATATCAAAATTCCTGCAGAAGAATATTCAGAGTACGTAATTCTTAGTTCGAAGGCAGAAACAGTTTGGGAAGAAGCGAAAGAACAGTCCAACTTCGAAATGTTCCGTCCCTATCTTGAAAAACTGGTAGCATTTAACCAAAAATTTGTAGAGTATTGGGGATACGAAGAGAACAAGTACGATACGCTTCTTGATTTATTCGAGCCAGGAGTTACAGTTAAGGTCATCGACCGTGTATTCAACCAATTGCGAGAGCATATTGTGCCACTCGTTCAACAAGTTGTAAATGCAAGTGATAAGCCTAAAACGGATTTCTTGTATAGTCATTTCCCTCAGGAAAAACAGAAAGCATTTAGTTTAGATATTCTAAAGGGAATGGGATACGATTTCAACGCTGGTCGTCTCGACACAACGGTGCATCCTTTTGCAACCGGACTTAATCCTGGTGATGTGCGTGTTACGACCAAGTATGATGAAAGTGATTTTCGAACAGCAGTATTTGGCACCATACACGAAGGTGGCCATGCTTTATATGAACAAAACATTTCACCACAGTTAATTGGTACGCCGCTTTGTTCCGGTACATCCATGGGAATACATGAATCACAATCTCTCTTCTGGGAGAACTTTGTTGGCCGTAATAAGTCCTTCTGGAAGAAAAATTTCGATACACTAAAGACTTATTCAACAGGACAGTTTGATGACGTATCGCTTGAAGATTACTATCGTGCAATAAATGTTGCTGGTCCTTCTTTAATCCGTATTGAAGCTGATGAAATGACATACGCCCTTCATATTATGGTTCGATACGAAATAGAAAAAGGACTAATAAATGGTGATATAGAAGTGAAAGACCTTCCACAGATTTGGAATGAGAAGATGGAAGAATACCTCGGGATTACCCCTGATAATGATGCTGTTGGTGTCCTTCAGGATGTGCATTGGTCAGGTGGCGCATTTGGGTACTTCCCTTCCTATGCTCTTGGTTATATTTACGCAGCGCAGATTAAAAATGCTATGCTTGAAGATCTTCCTAATTTTGATGAGCTTCTTGAAGAAGGAAATATGCTTCCAATTAAAGAATGGCTGACAGAAAATATCCATCAGTACGGCAAATTGAAGCAGCCAATCGAAATTATTAAAGATATTACTGGAGAAGGTCTTAATGCAAAATACCTTATTCAGTATCTAGAAGAAAAATATCAACAAGTTTATCGTATACAATCATAAAAGTTAAAGATCTTGCCGAAGTCGGCAAGATCTTTTTTAATCTGTTGATAATGTACTATATTCATGTTCGTTTATGCCTATAAATCCATTCAAAATAATGGCTGCAAAAAGAGGAGTGCGTTCTTTTAAATCGTCTACAGAATAGAGTCCCGAAAAGTATTGTACGACTAATCCATCGATCATGGCAACGAAAGCACTTACACCTTCACGATAATGCAGTGGCCAGTATTTCTTATCCGGATCCAGAGATACAAAACGGTCTCTAAGATAAAGAAGCATTTCATCAAAAGCTCTTTTAAATTCCTCTGGTTCTTTGTTCTGAGCTTGCTTACTCATTTCTTCTGTTAATTTAGGAAGGTTAACATCGTTATATTCCATTGAACCATATATGAAATTCTCTACAAATTCTGGAACATTCTCTCCTTCACATTCATCCGTGAATTTTTCATACTCCTGAGTTAAGTAATATAAGTTTTGATTCATTTTGATCCATCCTTTCAAATTCATAAAAAGAGAATTCCCATTTATATGAATGTAAAACTTGAAATTTGCATTGAATTGTCTAAATAAATACCTGTATCATGTAAATCAAACATACTATATGGTTAGTATGTTTCCGCTGAAGTAAGCAAGATGATTTTCAATTAAACTATATTGGAGGCTTGTTATGAAAGAGTATGTAGAGGAGTTACATCAACGGAGAAATAGAGCTGAACTGATGGGAGGTCAAGCTAAGATTGATGCCCTTCACGCTCAAGGGAAAAGGACGGCAAGAGAAAGGATAGAGCTACTAGTTGATGAGCATTCATTTCTTGAATTCGGAAAGCTTACTGCATCTGATATTCCAGG
This sequence comes from Guptibacillus hwajinpoensis, assembly GCF_001039475.1. Taxonomy (GTDB): domain Bacteria; phylum Bacillota; class Bacilli; order Bacillales; family Guptibacillaceae; genus Guptibacillus; species Guptibacillus hwajinpoensis. Next base: position 508,559 of record NZ_LELK01000001.1, read on the forward strand.
GTTAGAAAAGAGAAGTGCCGGTGATGGGTTGATTTGTGGAACGGCAAGAGTAGATGGACGACCAATCGTGGTTCAAGCTGCAGATAAAACAGTATTTGCAGGTACTGAAGGATCTGTTCATATTCGAAAAACAAAAGCTGCCCATTCTTACGCATTAAAACGTGGGTTACCACTAGTGAATTTAAGCGAAGGTGGAGGTCTTCGAATGCCTGATGGAATGGGTTCTGACGGCATAAGTGATAAGCTCTTTCCACAAGAGATGCTAACGCATCATAGAGAAGTTCCAATGGTCACCGCGATTCTAGGAGATAGCTTTGGAGGACCTACCTGGCTTGCTGTGTCATCAGATTTTGTAACGCAATTGGAAGGAACGTGTATGGCAGTAGCAGGTCCTCGCATGCTTGAAGTTGCAACTGGTGAGAAAGCAACTGAAGAAGAATTGGGCGGTGTGAAAATCCACGAGAAGTATACGGGGCAAATTGATCAATCCGCAACTACAGAAGTTGAATGTATTCTACAATTAAAAGAATTTCTTAGTTATCTTCCATCTCATGGAGAAGAAGAACCACCATTAAGAGTTACGAAAGACTCTATGGAAAGGAGGGTAGATGATGTTGGATCAATTGTTCCTGTGAAACGAAACCGTGCTTATAACATGAAAAAAGTGATTAAAGAGTTAGTAGACGATGGTCAATTTTTTGAAGTAAAGCCGTCATTTGGTCCAGCTATTCTTACAATACTTTCGCGCATAAATGGAAGATCTGTAGGAATCATAGCGAACCAGCCGATGAACTATGCTGGGGCTGCAGGAATCCAAGAGTGCGAGAAAGCGACAGATTTTATTTGTCTCTGTGATTCTTTTCATATCCCTTTAATTTTCCTACATGATATCCCAGGGTTTCGAGTCAGCTCTGAAGCTGAGAAAGGGAAAATACCTACCAAAATTATGATGTGGAATCAGGCTCTCGCTCAGTCAACAGTTCCGAAACTATCTGTCATCATAAGGAAAAGTATAGGAGCTGCTTATGGAAATATGTGTGGACCAACAATGGGAGCGGATTTCGTTGTCGCCTGGCCTTCTGCAGAAATAAATTTTACTGGACCTGAAGTTGGAATTAATGTTGTTTATGGTAGAGAGTTAATGGAGGCTGAAAACGTTAAACTTGAACGTGAAAAGCTGTTGGAGAAGTGGAGCTTTGATAGTTCCCCATATAAAGCGGCAGCCAAGCATTTAATTGATGATGTTATTGATCCAGGTGAGACTCGGTTATTTCTTGCACGAACATTAGAGCTTGCTTGTTATAAAAACGGATCTAAAAGCGAAAGGAAATTAGTTAATTGGCCAACTGGATTTTAATAAATGTATTGAATATTCGGAAATATATATTTATACTAATTACAAGAACATACCAACCGGTTAGTTAGATGCCGGGTTCAAGGAGACGAATGAAAATGAATTTTGATTATTCCGAGCGTTGCCATACTTACCTTGAAAAAGTAAAGACATTTATGGATGCTAATGTATACCCTAACGAAAAGGTCTATGAAGAGCAGCTCTCGAATCAGGAAAGCCGCTGGTCAGAAGTTCCACCTATTATGGAAGAGTTGAAGCAAAAAGCGAAAGATGCTGGTTTATGGAATCTGTTTCTACCTGAAAGTGAATATGGTGCAGGCCTTACGAATACCGAATACGCTCCATTATGTGAAGTGATGGGTCGTTCTATGATTGGTCCGGAAGTTTTTAATTGTGCTGCTCCTGACACAGGTAATATGGAAGTGCTTGTTCGTTATGGTACAGATGAACAGAAAAAACAATGGCTCGATCCTTTACTTGCGGGTGAAATTCGCTCCTGTTTCTCGATGACTGAACCTGATGTTGCTTCTTCAGATGCAACGAATATACAGGCTCGAATCGAACGAGATGGTGATGAATACGTCATTAATGGGACAAAATGGTGGTCATCTGGTGCTGGCGATCCTAGGTGCAAAATCGCCATTGTGATGGGGAAAAATGATCCAACTGCTGCAAAACATGAACAACAATCAATGATCCTAGTTCCACTTGATACAGAAGGCGTTACGATTAAACGAGTTCTTCCGGTATTTGGGTATGATCATGCACCGCATGGTCATGCAGAAATTGAATACAAAGACGTACGAGTACCTGCTTCTAGTATGCTTTGGGAAGAAGGAAAAGGATTTGCGATTGCGCAAGGGAGGCTTGGACCTGGACGAATTCATCACTGCATGCGTTTGATAGGAACAGCTGAGCGGGCACTTGAGGATTTATGTAAGCGCGTACAAAGTCGTGAAGCATTTGGTAAGAAAATTTCTGATCAAGGTGTTGTCCGTGAATGGATTGCTGACTCTCGAATTGAAATCGAGCAGGCGAGGCTTTTAACTCTTAAAGCGGCACACATGATGGATACGGTTGGTAATAAAGAAGCAAGAGCAGAAATTGCAATGATTAAAGTAGTGGCACCTAATATGGCACTACAGGTAATTGATCGTGCTATTCAAGCGTTCGGAGGAGCGGGAGTAAGTGATGATTATACGCTTGCTGCTCACTGGGCAAATGCTAGAACACTGAGGCTCGCAGATGGACCAGACGAAGTTCATCGTAATGCAATAGCAAGACAAGAACTGAAAAAGTATAGTTAGCCTGGGGGGAATCATATATGAACGTTATGGAATTATTTAATTTATCAGGTAAGACAGCTATTGTGACAGGTGGGGGAAGAGGTCTCGGCAAGCAAATTGCAGAAGGATTCGCTGAAGCTGGAGCGAACGTTGTTATTTGTTCAAGAAAATTGGCAGCGTGTGAAGCTGTTCGTGACGAGTTAGAAAGTAAAGGGGTTAGATCACTTGCTTTTGAGTGTGATGTAACAAATCAAGAAGATGTTCAGCATGTAGTTGATGAAACTATGAAAGAATTTGGTCAGATTGATATTCTTGTGAATAACAGTGGCGCGTCTTGGGGAGCACCTGTCGTTGAAATGCCTCTACAGGCATGGCATAAAGTAATGGAAGTAAACGTAACGGGTACATTCCTTTTCGCACAAGCAGCTGGGAAAGAAATGATTAAGCAGAACAGCGGTAAAATCATTAATATAGCTTCAGTCGCAGGACTTGGTGGAGCTGATCCACGTTACATGGATGCAATCGGCTATAACACGAGTAAAGGAGCTGTCATTACATTTACGAAAGATCTTGCTGTGAAGTGGGGAGGATATAACATTAACGTAAATGCGATTGCACCTGGTTTCTTCCCAACGAAAATGTCAAAAGGATTAATTGATGCGGGTGGAGAGAAAATGCTAGAAACGACTCCTCTGAATCGTTTTGGTTCGGATGATGATTTAAAAGGAGCTGCATTATTCCTAGCTTCAAATGCGTCCAATTATGTAACAGGAGATATTCTAATTGTTGATGGTGGTCAACATGCAATGTAAAAGTAAAGGAGGACATGAAGAATGAATCGTGATCCAGTCATTGTTTCGGCAGTACGTACGCCTATTGGAAGACAAGGTGGAGCTTTTGCAAGCATACCAGCACATGTACTCGGCGCAATAGCTCTTAAGGAAGCAGTAAGCAGAATTAACTTAGAAATGGATACCATTGACGATGTAATCTTTGGTAATGTCATTAGCGGCGGCGGAAATATAGCAAGGTTAACAGCCCTTGAGGCAGGTCTTCCGCTAACAATTCCAGGATTAACTATTGATCGACAGTGCGGTTCAGGATTAAATGCTATTAATCTAGCTGCACAGGCTATCAAAGCGGGTGATGGTGATGTTTATGTGGTAGGTGGCGCTGAGAGTATGAGTCAGGCACCATACTTAATGGAGAAGCCAACTAAGCCTTATAGTACAATGCCACCACGCTTTATGAAATCTAGACTCTCACCAGATGAAATAGGTGATCCTCCAATGGGCATTACTGCTGAAAATCTGGCTGAGAAGTATCAGATCACACGTGAAGAACAAGATGAGTTTGCACATCGCAGTCAAGTACGCATGGGACAAGCGATGGCGGAAGGCTATTTTGACTCTCAGATTGCATCCGTTAGTGTACCTGTTCGTAAAGGGGATCCTATCGTCGTTTCGAAGGATGAACATCCTAGACCAGAAACTACGCTCGATAAATTAGCAAAGCTACCTTCAGTATTCAAGAGAGATGGAACCGTTACGGCAGGCTCTAGCTCTGGTTTGAATGATGCTGCTTCAGCAGTCATTGTTATGTCTCGTGAGAGAGCAGAAGACCTTGGCCTAAAGCCACTTGCAGTAATAAAAGCGTATGCTGTTAGTGGTGTTGACCCTAATATTATGGGAATCGGACCAGTACCTGCAACCCAGAAAGTGATGGAACAAGCAGGATTATCATTAGAAGATATGGATTTGATTGAAGTTAACGAAGCTTTTGCTGCACAGGTGCTCGCATGCGACCGTGAATTGAATATGAACTCTGAGAAATTAAATGTGAATGGTGGAGCTATCGCTCACGGCCATCCATTAGGAGCAACAGGAGCGATTCTTGCAACAAAAGCAATTTATGAACTTGATCGAAGAGAAGGGAGATATGCGCTCGTTACTGCTTGTATTGGTGGGGGACAAGGAATTGCTACAATTCTAGAGCGAGTTTAAGGAGGTACTGATGAGACTTCAAGATAAAGTAGCTATTGTTACTGGAGGTGGAGGAGGTATCGGTCGAGCAACTGCTCTTCGTTTTGCAAGCGAAGGGGCTAAGGTGGTCGTCTCCGATATCCATTCCGAGTCGGGTGAGGAATCTGTCGATCAAATTACAAAAATGGGAGGAGAAGCCATTTTTGTAAGAACTGACACGTCAATTGAAGGAGATATGAAAGCGCTTGTAGAAGAATGTGAAAAGCGGTACGGTGGTCTCGACATCTTTTTCAATAACGCCGGAGTGAGTAATGAAGAAGTAAAGTTAGTGGATATATCGGTAGACGAGTGGGATCGTGTGGTTTCAATAAACTTAAAAGGCGTATTTATGGGAATGAAGTATGCTATCCCGGCTATGGAAAAGAGAAGTGGCGGAGCTATCGTAAATACATCAAGTCTGCTTGGATTTAAAGGAAAGAAGTATATGGCTCCTTATAACGCATCAAAAGGTGGGGTTATAACGCTTACCAAAAACGCTGCACTTGAGTATGGAGGGAAAAACATTCGTGTGAACGCTGTTTGCCCTGGTGTAATTGACACGAATATTGTTACACCATGGAAAGAGGACGATCGCAAATGGCCCATCATCTCAAAAGCGAATGCACTTAGAAGAGTTGGACAACCAGAGGAAATCGCAAATGCTGTCCTGTTCCTAGTCTCTGATGAAGCATCCTATGTCACAGGAACAAGCCTTCTCGTTGATGGCGGAGGTTTAACGTTTTAATTATCCGGAGGTGGAAGCATGAACGCAAAAAATAGTTGGTTCAAGCATTATCCTGATTCGATAGCCACTACTATTGATATCCCTAACGTTTCACTCCCTGACATGTTAAATCAAACAGTTAAAAATTATCCTGACAATGTTGCTCTTTCTTTCTATCATAAGAAGATAACCTATCGTGAGTTGGGCTATCTTTCTACAGCATTCGGCTCTGCGCTACAAAACACCTTTCAAATGAAGCCAAAAGATCGTGTTGCCCTAATGCTCCCAAACTGCCCTCAATTTTCAATGAGTTATTATGGTGTATTAAAAGCAGGCGGAATTATTACTCAAATAAATCCAATGCTAGTTGAACGTGAATTACAATACATATTGGCTGACTCTGGAGCAGAAACCATTGTCATTTATGATGCCCTCTATCCAAGATTGAAAGCTATACAAGATGAAACGAATGTCAAAAATGTAATTGTAGTATCTTTACAACCTGACGCTGGTCCTGTTGATCCTGATTATACTTTCGACCAATTTATTCAGAGTACTACTGAATCGCTACAATCCGTGTCAATCGATCCTAAAGAAGATATAGCAGTACTTCAATATACTGGAGGTACAACTGGAAGAAGCAAAGGTGCTATGCTAACTCATCGTAATTTAGTAGCTAATATAGAGCAGTGTCTAGAATTTTTTAAAGATGAGTTTACTTTTGGCAAGGAAAAATGTTTGACTGTTATTCCCTTATTTCATGTATTTGGAATGACGTCTTGTATGAATTTGTCAATTCGAATCGGTGCTGAAAGTGTCTTGCTACCAAAATTTGATGTAAATGAAGTACTAGAAACAATTGAAAAAGAACAGCCAACGTTATTCCCGGGAGTGCCCACAATGTATGTTGCACTAACCAATTATCCTAATGCTGAAAACTTCGACCTCTCTAGTATTCGAACATGTAATAGTGGAAGTGCACCAATGCCTGTAGGATTAATGAAAGAATTCGAGAGAAAAACAGGCGCTAAGATTTTAGAAGGATATGGTTTAAGCGAGGCTGCGCCAACTACGCACGTTAATCCGCCATTTGGAGAACGGAAGCCCGGAAGTGTTGGCATAGGTTTTCCATCTACCGAATACAAGATTGTCGATCTTGGAGAGGGGAAGACGGAACTTAAAGCTGGTGAATCAGGAGAGATTATCATCAAAGGTCCTCAGGTAATGAAAGGATATTGGAACATGCCGGAGGAGACTGCAAATACGCTTCGCGACGGGTGGTTATTTACTGGAGACATAGCAAAGATGGATGAAGATGGCTATATTTCTATCATTGATCGTAAAAAGGATCTAATTATAGCTAGTGGTTATAACATCTATCCTCGTGATATAGAAGAAGTTCTATATGAACACACGAGTATTATGGAAGCTGTTGTTGTTGGTGTGCCAGATCCATACCGGGGTGAGACGGTGAAGGCGGTTATCGTGACAAAACCTGGTGTTACACTATCAGAAGAAGAAGTAATTTCTTACTGCAAAGATCAGATGGCCCCATATAAAGTTCCAAAAATGGTTGAGTTTCGTCATGAACTTCCAAAGACAAGCGTTGGAAAAATTTTAAGAAGATCAATAAGAGAAGAAGCACGCCAAGTATAGGTGTGCAAAGGAGTAACCTCCATATGATATAATCTAAATCAATGAACATTGATAGATTGAGAGGGTACTGCCATGAAACACAAGCTAACTGTAAAGAGCATTGAACTATTTGAGAAAAAAGGATTTAGTGAAACATCGATACAAGATATCGTGGACGCTATTGGTGTTACGAAGGGTACGTTCTATTACTATTTTAAGAGTAAAGAAGAATTATTAATGGATATCCATTCTTCTTATATCGACGGAATGATCAAACAGCAAAAAGAAATTCTGGAGGATACGTCGAAAGATTGCAGAACAAAGCTATATGATATGGTATACATGCTTATTCATAATGTAGAGCTTGAGGGCAATAGCGCACGCGTTTTTTTCCGTGAAATGAAGAATTTGAAAGAAGAGAACTTATCTGAAATACTACCGAAACGGGATCAAATTCGATATTATTTTCAAGATCTGTTGAAACAGGGTGTTGAAAATGGAGAATTCCGGAGCAATCTTAATATTGGAATTGTTACTTTTGCCATTCTCGGAATTACGAATTGGACGTATCAATGGTATCAACCAGACGGACCTGTTTCTGATAAAGAGGTAGCGAGTATTTTTGTAGATATGGTTCTAAGTGGGATTGAGGAAAGCAGCTAAGCTTTCCTTCTCACTTAATTGTAAACGCTTACGTGTATAACATCCTAACCGGTTAGTAACTTTAAGGAGGAGATAAGATGAAAAGCAAAGATATTAAGAACATTTCAGTACTAGGGGCAGGCTCAATGGGGCATCAAATTGGCATGCTTTGTGCGCTCGGAGGGTATGAAACGACTATTCAAGATATTAATGAAGCAGCTTTGACAGATGCTGGTGAGAAACTTGAAGGCATTATGACAAAGTGGGTTAAGAAAGGGAAAATCACTGAAGAAATGAAAAATGGTGCATTCAGTCGATTACGTTATACAACTAACCTTGAAGAAGCGGCTGTTCAAGCGGATTTTATTATAGAAGCGATTGTGGAGAAGCTCGATGCTAAACGTGAAGTGTTTCAGAAACTAGATGAATTAGCAGCTCCTGATGTGATCTTTGCTTCAAATAGTTCAACCATTGTTAATTCATTAATTGCTTCTGTTACAAGTCGTAAAGATAAAGTGGTGAACATGCATTTCTTCTTCCCGCCTCTCGTAATGGATTGTGTAGAGGTTGTAATGAGTGACGAAACATCAGAAGAAACGGCCAAAATGACCATGGATGTTTGTGAACGAATTAATCGCACAGGAGTGCTGTTGAAAAAGGAAATTTCCGGATTTGTTGCAAATCGTATTCTAGGAGCACTTCAAAAAGAAGCTATGTACCTTTATGAAGAAGGGATAGCAGACTTTAAAGATATTGACTTAATTTGTAGAAAAGCTCTAAATCACCCAATAGGTCCATTTGAATTAATGGATTTATCAGGAATCGATGTTGGTTACTATGTGATGCAGCAACGTTACAATGAAACCGGTAATCCTGAAGATAAACCTTCTAAAGCGATTGAAGAGAAAGTGAAAGCAGGAACACTTGGACGGAAAACAGGTAAGGGCTGGTATGACTATACAAAAGAAGGAGTGAAGAACTAATGAAAAAAGTAACGTATGAAATTCATGAAAAAACAGCAATCGTTACAATTAATAATCCACCATTGAACGTGTTAAGCAAACAGGTCACAACTGAATTATATGAAGTGTTCACTGAGTTAGAAACGAATGAAGAGACTGTTGCTGTGATTCTAACAGGAGCTGGTAATAAAGCTTTCATGGCAGGCGCCGATATTAAAGAATTCCCTGAATGGATTGGGAAGACTGGATTCAAAGACATTGTGCTGGAAACACATCGCGTCATGAATTACCTTGATGATTTCCCAAAACCTACGATTGCGGTGTTAAATGGTTTAACGTTTGGGGGAGGATGTGAGCTTGCGATGACATGCGACATACGTATTGCAGAAGAGCATGCCCAACTCGGTCTTCCGGAAGTTAAACTTGGACTTTTCCCTGGTGGTGGAGGAACACAACGTCTTCCTAGACTTATTGGAGAAGCGAGAGCGAAAGAATTGATGTTTACTGGCGAACCGATTACAGCAGAAGAGGCGGATCGTTATGGTCTAGTCAATCATGTTGTACCCACAGGTCAAGGCATGACTTATGCACAAGGAATGGCGGCTAAAGTAACTGGTCAATCTCTGCAGGCATTATCTCGCATTAAACAAGCTGTTAACAAAGGTGCACACCTATCAATTGAAGAGGCTGTTGAACTGGAAGCAGAATTGTTTAATGAGGTTTTTCAAACGGAGGATATTAAAGAAGGCGTTCAAGCATTCATCGAGAAAAGGAAGCCAGCCTTTACCCATAGGTAATAGAAAAGAGGGAGCCGTATGAGTGAAAATATAGATGTGCGAGTAAGGTTTTGCGAAACCGATGCACTTGGACATGTTAATAATACAAGCTACTTCATTTATTTAGAAGAAGCACGGGTGCAGTTTTTCGAGTATCTAGGTAAACGATCAGGTACAGACGATTGGCCTTTTATCCTTGTTTCGACGAAGTGTGATTTTATTAAGCAAGTATATTTTAAACAAGAACTTCGCATTGAAACATCAGTTAAGAAGATTGGTTCAAAGAGCTTCACATTACTTCACTTGATTAAAGACTCTAAATCGAATGATATTGTAGCGGAAGGTGAAGCAACCGTTGTTTACTTTGACTTCACGAAACAGACGAGTGAAATCATTCCAGATGAATTACGAATAAGGCTCGAGGAATCTCATCAGTTACTTACCTAGTTAATGTGGGAAGTTTACAATTAAAAGTCCGAATATTTTGTAATCAGGAGAGTGGCGTATGTCTTATTCACACGATACGATTCCTGTCCGCGATGGGGAAGAGCTAGATCAACAAAAGCTTGAAAGCTTTATTAGAGATAATATTGATCAATTAAGTGATGATCCACTTTTGATTCAACAATTTAACACCGGTCGTTCGAATTTAACATACCAGCTTTCAATTGGTGATTGGGAAGCGGTACTGAGAAGGCCACCTCTTGGCCCACTGGCCCCAAAAGCGCATGATATGGAGCGGGAGTATACCATTTTGAAGGAACTACATCCAATTTTCCCACTTGCTCCTAAGCCATATTTTTATAATGAGACCTTATTAGGTGCGCCATTCTTCCTTATGGAAAGAAGAAGAGGAATTGTACTTGATACATCTTTCCCTGATGGGTTTCAGCCAACGGAATCGATTTGTAGGAACATCTCTGAAACAATGGTAGACACTCTTGTAGAGCTACATAGCCTTAACTATGAAGCTACTAAATTGGGTGAAATAAGTCATCCGGATGGGTTTATGGAACGCCAGGTACATGGGTGGATTAAACGTTATCATCGATCAAAAACAGATGATATCTCAGGTGTTGATGAGCTAACAAATTGGATGGTTTCGAATATCCCTGAATCACAGAGTCCTACTGTTATTCACTACGATTTTAAGTTAAACAATGCTATGTTTGCTCACGATGATTACAGCAAAATAGTGGGATTGTTTGATTGGGAAATGACAACGGTAGGAGATCCTCTCGCAGACCTGGGTGCTGCAATGGGCTATTGGATTCAACAAGATGATCCAGCACTACTTAAAAGTGGAATTGGATCACCTCCGGTTACCGTCATGAAAGGTTTTATGACTAGAGATGAGTTTATTGAATCTTATGCTCGCAAATCCGGTCGAGATGTTTCGCAGATGAATTACTATTTAACGTTTGCATACTTCAAACTCGCTGTTATTTGTCAGCAAATCTATTATCGATGGAAAATGGGACAAACAACAGACGAACGTTTTCGTGATCTGAACAAATTTGTTGCTAGTTTAATTGCTCATGCTAGGAACAACGCCAGAGTAAAACGTTAGGAGTTCATATGGGAAAAGTACACGTGCTTATGAAAAAGGAAGATATTGATCAGGATAAGATAGGAAATGACAAAATTGTAGTCGTGTTGGACGTGCTTTTGGCAACATCTACAATCACCTCAGCTCTTGAATTTGGTGCAAAACAAGTTATTCCAGTACTCGATCAACACGATGCTTTAGCGGAAGCGAAAGCATTACCTGATGGCAGTTACTTGCTTTCTGGTGAATATGAAGGGAAGACAATTGAAGGATTTCTTGACCCAAACCCACTGCAATTAAAGAAAGCAGTGAAAGGTAAAACGTTAATTCTATCAACTACGAACGGTACCGTAGCCATCAAACGGTCAAGTGATGCGAAGCGAGTATACGTTGCTTCTCTATTAAACGGACGAGCTATTGCAAAAAAACTCAATCATTTCCATCAGGATGAAACAATAGTCGTAGTTTGTTCCGGATCATCTGGTGAATTTGCTCTCGAAGATTTTTATGGAGCTGGTTATTTAATAAATCAACTCCTTTCAACATGCCCTGATTGGGAGCTTACTGATGCTGCCCGTGCTGCTTCTTCATTTTATAGAGGCAGCGAAAAGAGTGGAGAAGAGGTTTTGATTTCTTCTCGTGTAGGAGAAATGATTAAGCGCTATGGGTATGAAGATGAAGTGAGGTTTGTAGCTTCTGAAGGTATATTTACAATCGTACCTTTCGTACAAGGGAAAAAAACGATTATACGGGAGGAGGTCCATCATGACGCAAATCAAGTCTAGTCGAACTGGTTCAGAATTTCTTTATCGACAATCAACTCCAGATGACATTTTCACTCCAGAGGAGTTTACAGATGAACATCGGATGATCGCAAAAACGGCACACCAATTTGTTGAGAAAGACGTTGATCCTTATAGGGAAGCGATCGAAAATCAAGACTTCAATCGTGTCGTTGCATTACTTAAGAAAGCAGGTCAACTCGGACTGCTTGGGCATAGCATCCCAGAAGAATATGGTGGAATTGCACTAGATAAAATTTCTAAGTGTGTTGTAGGAGAGGTTGTCGGAAAAACAAGCGGGTATGGAGTTGCACAATCTAATCATACGTGTATCGCTACGTTACCAATAACCCATTTTGGTACGCACGAGCAGAAGAGTAAGTATTTGCCGAAACTCGCTTCAGGAGAATATCTTGGCGCTTATTGCTTAACAGAACCTAGTGCAGGATCTGATGCGTTAGCGTCGCAAACAACAGCAGTACTCAATGAAGAAGGTACTCACTATCTTCTGAATGGAACGAAACTATATATAACCAATGCAGTGTTCTCAGATACGTTTATTGTATATGCCAAAATTAATGGAAATCAGTTTTCGGCATTCATCGTAGAGCGAAATTTTCCAGGGCTTACACTTGGACCTGAAGAAAAAAAGATGGGAATAAAAGGTTCATCCACTAGATCGGTCATTTTGGAAGATTGTCAGGTTCCAATTGAAAATCTGTTAGGTGATGCTGGAAAGGGACACGTTATTGCACTGAATGTGTTGAATTTAGGACGATTTAATCTTGGCTCAGCATGTACGGGTGGAGCAAAGCATGGTATGAAATTAGCACTTCAGCATACGAATGGACGCAAGCAATTTGGGCGCACTATTGCTGAATTTACAGCTACCCAAGAAAAAGTAGCACGAATGATGGCAAGAGTTTATGCATCTGAATCCCTTCAATACAGGACGGCTTTCTTGTTAGAAGGAGCCATGGATGGGTTGTACAAAGAAACTGATCATAAAATTGTTGGCAATCAAATGATGGAATATGCTGTAGAATGTGCAATTTGCAAAGTGTTTGGTTCTGAAACACTCGATCAAGTTGTAGATGAATCTCTTCAGTTACATGGCGGGGCTGGATTTATACAAGAATATCCGATTGAGCAAATGTATCGTGATTCAAGAATCAACCGTATTTTTGAAGGTACAAATGAAGTGAATCGTTTGTTAATTGTGGGAACGCTCTTTAAGAAAGTAAGTAAGGGAGACATTTCGCTTGAAGAGTTAGTTGAAAAAGCAAGACGAAAGCTAACAGAAACAGTAAGTGTTTCAACAAATGAAGAAGATGCGATTCAGAGCATTCGAAACGTTTTCCTCTTTTGTGTAGGAACGGCATTTCAGCAACATGGTGAGCGTTTGATGGATAATCAGGAATCACTTATGAAGCTTTCAAACATTGCCATTGCATTATATGCAGCTGAATCCGCTGTTCTACGTGCACTGAAACATCAGGGTGAACTAAAAATGAAGCTAGCAAGAACATTTTTAGAAGAAACTCTTCTAGATGTTGAATCATCAGCTCGTATGTTGCTAATGAGTATCCTACCGAGAGAGCAAAAGCAGCAAGCCGTACAACTGGTTTTCAATAACCTATCGTCTTTCGATTTCGGAAGCTCGCTCGAACGAAATCGAGAAATAGCACAATCCAGCTATAAAAAACTGAAGTATGACGTCTAGAAAGTGGTGGATAAGATGGCGAGATTTACAGGACGAACCGCTGTTGTGACAGGTGGTGGTAGCGGAATAGGTGCGAAGACTGCAAAACGAATCGTTTCTGAAGGTGGGACTGTCATACTTGTTGGACGCACAGAAGAGAAATTGAAACGTACAGCAAATGACCTTAAAGATTTAGAAGGCACAGTGTTAACTTTTGTAGCTGACGTAACCAAGCAAGAGGATATTGATTTGCTGACTTCCTTTATTAAAGAAAAAACAGGAACGCTTCATATTTTAATAAATAATGCTGGGGGTTCGCAAGGTTCACCAATTCTTGAAATGTCTGAAGAAAATTGGGATCATGCGCAGGATGTAAATTTAAAAAGCGTATTCCTCGTATCCAAAGCACTGGGGAAATTGATGTTGGATACATCTAAGGAAAACCATCTAGAAGATTATGCAATTGTTAATGTGGCTTCATTATCAGGACATAAAGCAGGTGCGCAAATTCCTCATTACAGTGCTGCGAAGGCAGCGGTTATTAATTTTACAAGAGCACTAGCAGTGGAATTATCTCCACACATTCGTGTAAATTCCGTTTCCCCTGGGTTTGTGGAAACACCTTTAACAGAAGCTGGACTAAAAAATGAACGATTTGAAGCTTCGATCAAACGGAATACTGCTTTAAATCGAGTTGGACAGCCTAATGAAATTGCTAATGTAATAGCTTTTGCTGCTTCAGCAGAAGCAAGTTATATGACTGGATCAGATTTATTAGTAGACGGTGGCTGGCTCATCGTATAAAAAAGGAGAGTGTTTTGTAATGGAAACAACAGTAAAAACAGATCATCTTAAAGTAAATGTTCAGGGTGCCGTGCTTCATCTTACTTTAAACCGTCCTGAGGCACTAAACGCGTTTAGTCCAGATATGATTTTAGGACTTACAAGAGCAATTCAGGATGCAAAAGAAAATGATGATATCCGTGTAGTAATGCTTTCTGGAGCAGGTCGATCTTTCAGTGCTGGCGGGGATGTTAAGACGATGGGAGACACTTCTTCGACTGAAGTATATGAACATATCGGGAAATTAAATGAGCTTGTTCTAGCCATGAAAGATCTTGATAAGCCGATTATTTCAGTCATTCATGGATTTGCTGCAGGGGCTGGTTTTAACTTAGCACTCGCGAGCGATATTATTTTGGCAGCTGAAGATAGTAGTTTTGTCTTAAGTTTCTCTCAAGTAGGATTAATATCTGATGGTGGAGGACTTTCTTTCTTGCCAAGACTAATCGGTCCATACAAAGCAAAAGAATTATTTTTCTCAGCACAGCCAATCACTGCAAAAGAAGCAAAAGAATTAAGAATCGTTAATCAAACTTATCCACTATCAGAGTTACAAGATGAAGCAATTGCTTACGCTGACAAACTTGCAAGAGGGCCAGGTAAAGCATTTGGTTTTATAAAGAAAATTGCAGATGCATCTCTAACGTCATCATTACCTGAAGTTTTAGAGCAGGAACGAATTACACAGGCACTAATGGTAACGACAGAAGACCATAAAGAAGGTGCTACTGCCTTTAAAGAAAAACGCGCTCCTCAATTCAAAGGCAAATAATCTACAGATCAGGGTTGGGGTTATTACTTCAATCCTGATTAAACACCCTCACATCTTGAATCCTCAACACAATTCGCCGTTCCCTTTGTCTGGATCCTAACTGAAAAGAAGGAGGAAGAAAATGGAGCTTCTTTTCCAGCAGATTTTTAACGGACTTACAATTGGAAGCGTTTACACTCTTGTGGCACTTGGCTTAACACTCGTTTTCGGTATTCTTCACGTCCCTAACTTTGCTCATGGTGCATTTTACATGGTTGGTGCTTATATTACGTTAATGATGATGGTAGGGTTTGGCTTCAATTATTGGGTAGCCATTATCGCTTCTGTAGCGGTCGTTGCATTACTTGGTGTTGTTACTCAACAGCTTATCTTTAAGAAATTAGAAGGTGCAGATGGAATGAGGATGATGGTTGCTGCCATCGGAATCCTCTTATTCTTGGAAGCATTTGGTCAGTTTATGTGGGGAACGGAGTATTACAGAATGGATACACCGTACAGTTCTGTAGTGAATTTGTTCGGGTTAACCGTCACTTTGCAGAGACTTTTAATTATTATTGCAGCGATTATTTTAATGCTAGCTCTTCACTTTTTCTTAACGAAAACGATGATAGGAGCCGCAATTATTGCAATGGCTCAAAACCGTGAAGGAGCATTTCTTGTAGGAATTAATGCAAATCAGGTAGCGTGGTTAACATTTGCGATTGCTGGGGGACTTGCTGCAGCAGCAGCTTCTCTTGCATCTCCTATCAATCTAGTGTTTCCTACAATGGGAAATCTTGTTATTATGAAAGCCTTTGTCATTATTATTATTGGCGGTATGGGTAGTATTCCAGGCGCAATCATTGGAGGGTATTTGCTTGGTTTAACGGAAAGCATTGGTGCGACGTACATATCGTCTGATTATAAAGATGTCATCGCGTTTCTCCTCCTCGTCGTCATTTTGACAGCGAAACCGACCGGGCTATTCACGAAGGGGGTTCAATAATGCCGAACGTTCTTTCGAAGCGAACTATGATGATCATGTTAACAGCTGTCGCCATTCTTTTTCCGCTCGTTTTTAAAAATATGTATCTTCTCCAATTGTTAACTCTCGTGTTTATCTGGTCGATTGCGGTCTATGGTTTTAATATTATCTCTGGGTATGTAGGGTACCTCTCCCTTGCACATGCTGGATTCTTTGCAATTGGAGCCTATGGGGTCGGTCTATTAACAACGAAAGCAGAGCTGCCGTATTGGATTTCGTTATTCCTTGCAGTCATTATTACTGCTCTAGCTGGTGCTCTGGTCGGAGTTATTGCATTAAGAACAAAATCTCACTTTTTTGCGATTTATACGATGTGTGTTGGAGTAATAATTTACCTTCTCATCGACAAATGGGACAGCCTCACAGGTGGGGTTAGAGGTTTAATTGGGATCTCCCCACCTGGTAATATCGGACCGATTACCTTTGATTCGTTAACATCTCAGTATTATCTCGCACTGTCATTCCTCATCCTTACTATTTTTATTTGTTATCGCATTGTTCATTCTTTACTTGGAAGAACATTTATTGCGATTCGAAATAGTGAGGAACTTGCTAAAACAATTGGTATATCTATTATGAAAAATCAGCTACTTGCATTTACGCTGTCAGCATTATTCGCTGGGTTATCTGGGGCATTATACGCTTCATTCATTCGTTTCATAGGACCACAGATTTCAGCGATTACGGTTACATTTGAAATGCTCATGTATCTTCTTGTCGGTGGGATCGGAACACTTGCTGGGCCTTTAGTTGGCACATTAATTGTTATTTCCTTAACTCAGTCACTTCAATTTCTAGAAGAATATCGGATGCTTATTTTCGGACCAGTCGTTGTCCTTCTGGTTCTATACTACCCACGTGGAATTACAGGAAGTATAGAGACGTTTATCCGAAAAAGAAAGCTACAGAAAGTCAACTTGCGTAAAGAAGAACATGAAGTCAAACGGGATGTAGGGGAGGCTGGTTAATGTTCTTTAGAACAGAGGGAATTACAAAACGATTTGGTGGTCTCGCTGCTGTAGAAGATGTAAGCGCTTCTTTTGAAAAAGGATCAATAACAGCCATTATCGGTCCTAATGGAGCTGGAAAATCTACTTTTTTCAACCTAATCAGTGGAATTCATCCTATTACGTCTGGAAAAGTCTTTTTTAAAGATAACGATATTACGAAAATGCCACCTCAACAGATCGCTAGACTAGGCATTGGTCGAACATTTCAAACGACAAACCTATTTGAACAATCTACTGTCCTGGATAACGTATTAATAGGCCATAGACTTCGCACTAAATCGGGAATATGGGACGCGATTTTTAGAACGGCAAGAGAAAAGGAGGAAGAGAAACGATCTTATGAAAAAGCGATGCAGGCCCTAGCGTTCGTCGAGCTAGAAAACGTTGTAGAGCACCCCGTGTCTCTTATTTCTCAGGAAGAGAAGAAGAGATTAGCCTTTGCACTCGCATTAGCAACGGATCCTGAGATGGTTCTTCTTGATGAACCAGCAGCTGGTGTCAATCCTGATGAAACAGATGGTCTAGCGTACTTGATGAGAAAAATGGCAGATCACGGAATTACCGTTTGCCTCATCGAACATAAAATGCCAATGATTATGAGTCTAGCAGATAAAATAGTCGTATTAAATCATGGAAAGAAAATTGCGGAAGGTCGACCAGACGAAATAAGGCAAAATGAAGCTGTAATCCAAGCCTATCTAGGAGGCGAAGTTCATGCTCCAGTTAAACAATATTAACGTAAAGTACGGGGCATCTCAGGTGCTTCACAATATTCGCCTTCATGTTAATCAAGGGGAAACAGTCGTCCTTCTTGGAGCTAATGGAGCAGGTAAAAGTACGATTTTCCGTACAATAAGTGGACTTATGAAGCCCGCTTCAGGAGAGATCATGTTTATGGATCGCAAGCTTACGGGGAAATCTCCACACTCACTAGTTAAAGAAGGAATAGTTCAATGCCCTGAAGGAAGAAAGCTATTTCCTCATATGTCCGTCTATGAAAATTTGAAAATGGGCAGCTTTGTTCATCGAAAGCAACGTAAGGAAGTCGAGAAACGTTTAAAGGAAGTGTATTCACTCTTTCCTATTCTTTATGATAAACGACATGAAGCAGCTGGGTCGTTAAGTGGAGGCCAGCAACAAATGCTTGCGATTGGACGAGCACTTATGGCGAATCCGAAAGTCCTTCTTCTTGATGAACCTTCACTTGGTCTAGCTCCCCTAATTGTTGAGCAAATGTTCAACATTATTGAAGATATTAATCAGCAGGGAACTACGATTCTTCTAGCTGAGCAAAATGCAAATGCAGCTCTTCAAATTTCTAACCGTGGTTACGTAATTGAAAGTGGCAAAATAGTTCTAGAAGGAAGTAAAGAAGAACTTTTATCTAATGATGAGATCCGTAAAGCCTATATTGGAGCATAAAATGAGTCTATTTGAACAGGGGGATAAATGATGAGATCTGGTAAAAAGCTCTTTGTACTTCTAATGGTTTTGGTTGGGATTTTGGTCATGGCAGGTTGTGCTGCAAGTTCTGTAAGCAATAGCAATTCAGAAAGCTCATCTGGATCCAAGGAAACGAAAGATACGAGTACAGATACGAAAGCTAGTTCATCTGCTGAACATACTGTCAATATTGGATTTAGCGGTCCTTTGAGTGGCCCAGCTGCTTATTACGGTGAAAACACACTAAGTGGTTTAGAGATGGCTGTTGAAGAGATTAACCAAGAGGGGTTTGAAGTGGACGGCAAAACATATGACATTAATCTCATCACACTAGATGATCAATATCTTCCCAATGAGACGGGCACAAATGCAAGAAGACTTGTTCAAGAAAACAATACACCCGTTATTTTTGTACCGCATAGTGGAGGTGTGTTTGCTACACAGGTCTTTAATGAAAAAGAGAATTTTATGATCGCCGCTTACACGAGTGAACCGAAAATTATGGAACAGAATAATTCATTAACACTCGGAATTCCACCAGCTTATAGTGCTTATCCAGAACCTTTTACAAAATACGAAATGGAAAGATTCGGCAAGAAGATTGCTCTTCTACCAACAGCTTCTCAATACGGAAAGGATTGGACTGAAGCATTAAAGCCTGTATGGGAAGAAAATGGTGGAGAAGTTGTGTTTGAAGGCTCAATAGATTTTAGCAAAGATACAGACTTTTTCTCTATCGTTACAAAAGCTTTAAGCAATGATCCTGACGTCCTCTTTGTTGGTGGACCATCTCAGCCAACAGCCCTCGTCATTAAACAAGCAAGAGAATTAGGGTTTGAAGGTGGGTTTATGGTCATGGACCAAGCAAAGATTGAAGAAATGGAGCCAGTCTTAGGAGGGCTAGAGCATTTAGAAGGGGCGATTGGTACTCTACCAATTATAGATAGCGATGCGCCTGGTGCGGAAGAGTTTATTGAGAAATATAAGGAGAAATTCGAGCGTATTCCTACTGCTGAAGGGGCATTTAACTATCAAGCAATGCACGTTTTAGTGAATGCAATGAAAGAATCAGGTAGTGTTGATGATCCTACAAAAATTATGGCAAGTGTAGAAGATGGAATTAAAACTCTTCCTGAAGAGAACATGGTGTGGCATTTAACTGGACTTGTCGATGGCGGAGCATTTGATTGGAAACCTGCAATCGGTGTAGTAGAAGATGGCAAAGTGCTTACCCAAGATAAATAAGGATTTGAAAGGGGATTAAAACATGGAAACAAATCATTTTCAGTTCTGGCCAAAACGAGTACCTTATTCACTTACAATTCCTGAAACAACGATCTATGATAATTTAACGGTATCAGCTAAACGCTATCCTTCTAAAGAAGCGATTATTTACTACGGAGGGACATTGTCTTATAGCCAATTGTTAAAAGAAGTGGATCAAACAGCAGCTTTCCTTGAGAAGGAACTAGATGTATCGAAAGGAGAGAATGTTCTTCTCTTTATGCAGAATTCACCTCAATTTGTGATTGCTTATTACGCTATTTTGCGAGCAAATGCAGTTGTTGTTCCCATTAATCCAATGCTTACAGCTGAAGAGCTCTCGTTCTATATTAAAGATTGCGAGATTAAAACGGCTGTTGTCGGGCAGGAGCTTTATGACCGGACTGAATCGCTATTGTCTTCCACAACTCTCACGAACATTGTAACGGCAGCTTATTCCTATTATGCAGGGGACGAGAGTGAAATTCCTGCTGAAGTAGCCCTTGAGACGAAGCAATTAAATAAACCGTATCACTATACTTGGGAAGACGCAATCGATCATCAATTAAAAGCAAGTGAATACGATCGATCAATTAATGATGTAGCTGTTATGCCGTATACTTCCGGAACAACAGGTCTTCCGAAAGGTTGTATTCATCCTAATCGTACTGTGCAAGCAAATGCGGTTGGAGCATGTCAGTGGATGAATTTAACGGCAGATGGAAATCACTTAGTTACATTACCGTTGTTTCACGTTACAGGGATGCTTCATAGTATGCATGCACCAATCTATAGTGGAGCTCCGATGGTTATCATGACAAGATGGGATCGTAATTTAGCGGCAAAATATATTGAGAAATATAAGATCGCAAACTGGGTGAACATTAGCACGATGTTAATTGATTTTCTTTCGAATCCAAATTTATCGAACTACTCTCTATCCTCTTTAAAGATTTTAGCAGGAGGAGGAGCGCCACTTCCAGCTGCTGTTGGAGAGAAGCTCTATCATTTAACTGGATTACGTTTTATAGAAGGATATGGACTTTCAGAGACCATTTCACACACTCACTTTAATCCACCAGATTTCCCCAAGCTACAGTGTCTTGGCGTTCCATCATTTGATGTTGATGCACGAATCATTGAACCAACTACAATGAAAGAACTAGGTGTTGGAGAGATTGGGGAAATCGTAGTAAACGGACCGCAGGTTTTTGACGGTTATTATAATCGTGAGGATGAGAATCGTAATTCGTTTCTTGAGATAGAAGGTAAAAGATTTTTCCGTACGGGAGACATTGCTCGATACGATGAAGAAGGATACTTTTTTATCATAGATCGGGTAAAGCGCATGGTGAATGCTTCAGGATATAAAGTTTGGCCAACTGAAGTAGAATCGATGTTATATAAGCATCCGGCAGTTCAACAAGCATGCGTTGTTGGCGTACCAGATCCTCGGAGGGGCGAGACAGTAAAAGCATTTGTTATTTTAAACGATAATGCGAAAGGAAAAGTAACGGAAAAGGAAATTGTTGAATGGTCAAAAGAGCAAATGGCTGCTTACAAATATCCGAGAATGGTTGAATTTATGGACGCATTTCCTACTACAAGTAGCGGAAAAATACTTTGGCGTAAATTGCAAGAGAATGAAAAGCAAAAAGCTGAAGGAGTGAAATAAAATGGGGAAAACGGTTGAAACGGTAACAGGTCCAATTCCTGTCGAACAACTCGGTAAAACGTTAGTTCATGAACATTTTGCATTTGGCTACCCAGGTTTTAGTGGGGATGTTTCCCTAGGGGCATTTGATTTTCAAGAAGCACTACAAGTCGGCATTTCAGTTGCTGAAAGCGTAATGGCTCATGGTGTAAAAACAGTTGTCGATCCAACACCAAATGAATGTGGAAGAAACCCCGAGCTTTTGAGGAAAATAGCTACAGAAACAGGTTTGCAAATTATTTGTGCTACTGGTTATTATTACGAGGGTGAAGGAGCTACACCTTATTTCAAGTTCCGACAAGCGCTTGGAACGGCACCTGAAGATATTTATGAAATGTTTATGAAAGAAATTACGGACGGAATTGGGGATACAGGCGTTAAACCAGGGATTATTAAGCTTGCATCTAGTAAAGATGTTATTACAGACTATGAAATGATGTTTTTTAAAGCAGCAGCTCGAGTGCATAAAGAAACAGGTATAACAATATTGACTCATACTCAAGAAGGGACAATGGGCCCAGAGCAGGCTAAACTACTAGTTGAGGAAGGTGTGAATCCTCAATCCATTATTGTTGGTCATATGTGTGGGAATACGGATGTTTCTTACCATTTGAGAACACTGGAAACGGGTGTGAACATTGGATTCGATCGCTTCGGGATCCAGGGTCTTGTCGGTGCTCCGTTTGATAAAGAACGATTAGTAACACTGATTGGCTTACTGAATAGTGGCTATGAGCGCCAAATCATGTTGTCACATGATACGGTTAATTACTGGATGGGAAGACCTCCAGTTTTACCAGAACAAGTTGAAAAAGTGATGGCGAATTGGCAGCCAGTGTATTTATTTGAAGAAATCATCCCAAAGCTTAAAGCGGCAGGAATAACAGAAGAAACGATTAATACTGTGCTCACTGAAAATCCATTGGCCCTGTTTTCAGCGGAAACAAAAGTTAAGATATAAGAAAAAAGCGAGGGATTTCCCTCGCTTTTTCTATGAAGTTTAAAGTCTATGATTCTTGTGTTTCATAAGGCTTAATTAAACGATATAAGGTATCTGTATAAGGCAATGGTAGCTGAACACGCTCAGCAAGTCGAAGGGCACCGCCTTGTAAGTGCTCCACTTCAAGTTTATTCTTCTTTCTTTTATCTTGGTGCATAGACGAAGTGGCTTCATAAGGTAGTGTATTAAATTGATCCATGCGACGCTTAACGTCTTCCTGATTAATGTGCACATCGTACTTATACGCTAGCGTGCCAATTTCATTCATCACTTTCTGAACAAGTTCAAAGGTTTCTGGCACATCTCGAATTGTTCCTGTATGAAAGTCTCCTGCAGTAGTTACCCCAGACATTGCTGAAATGAACATATACTTCTTCCACATTTCTTCCTCAATAGCAGTACTTAAAAAACAATTGAAATTGGCTTTCTCACTTATTTGATTTAATTCTTGGCATATTTCTTGTTGAGAAGGGTGAAGTGGGCCGTAGATTAATTCATGTAAATCGCTCGTATGTTGAACGTGACCTTGATCATCTAGAGTAGCAATAATGTAAGACAATCCTCCAAGCACAGCTTCCTCACCAAGTTCATCCCTCAATATTGAAAGATGTTCGATCCCATTAAGAATAGGAAGAACCTTCGCGCCTTTAGCAACAAATGCTTTTAATGCTGGTAAAGTTCCTTCAAGATGGTAACCTTTCACACCTAATAGGATCAAATCTGGATCTTTAACATCTTCAGGTTTAGTGAAGATAATGGGTTTTTCAATTTCAGTATTTCCCTTCACACTAGTTATTCCTAATCCTTCTTTCTCAATTTGAGATTTTCGACCTTCTCGAACGAAAAAAGTGACATTTTCTCCGGATTCAATCCATCTTGCACCAAAATATGTACCCAGTGCACCCGCACCAAAAATGACAATATTCATAAACACGCTCCTTTTCGAAATCGCTTTCTTCACTATTACTCTACTTTTTTATACTGTATATTTCAAGAAATTAGCGAAGGGAAATAAGGAGACGATCGAGAATGAAGAATTGTAGAAGTACTAGAGGAAAGGGAGGATAAATATGAAAAAGTTATCTCAAGAACAATACAAAAAAGCAAGTTCTTATATTAAACGCTATGCGAGACCGATTGATCGTTCATTTTTTGCATTTTGGAAGGGAGAAGCAAGTTCTGAAGAAGTAATTCATGAGCTTGAAGCCTTTCGAAATTCTGACGGAGGGTTTGGGCATAGTCTTGAGCCAGATTTCAGATTGAAGGAATCTTCACCTATGGCAACTTCGGTAGCATTTCAATATATGAAAAAAATCGGGGTATCAAAAAGCCATCCCTTCGTTAAGGAAGGGATAGCATACTTTATAAACACGTTTAATAAAAACAGAGAATGTTGGATTGCAGTTCCTGATAGCGTAAATGACGTTCCTCACGCTCCTTGGTGGCATGTTGGTGGTCAGAAGCCGTTTAGTGGAAATCCTGATGCAGAAATTGTTGGGTATCTTCTACATTATGGCGAGGATAATCATGATTTTGCTAATAGAATGATTCCTAAAGTAATGGGCCATCTTGAAAACCTAAATGAATATGAAATTCATGAAGTACTTTGTTATTTAAGATTCGCTAATTTGGTTGGTGGTGAAGAAGAGGAAACGATCATGAATAAAATTAACAGCAAGCTACCAACAATAATTGATCCTCCTGAAAAATGGGATCACTATGGCGTACAGCCAGTAGTTCTTGCAGAATCAGAGGAATCACCATTTGCAAAGGAATTAAATCAGGAACTTCATGTTAATCTGGATTATCTTATTGATAAACAGCTAGCTGATGGTAGTTTTGAACCAAGTTGGGAATGGGGACAATACGAGAATGTATGGGAGAAAGCGAAGCAGGAATGGAAAGGGTATTTAACAGTACAGCAACTTATTGTTCTTACTCAGTTTGGAAGAATTGAAAGTTAATTTGTTTAGAATTGTCCACGTAGTGGGAACATAATAGGGAATGAGAAAGAGAAAGAGAGGAGTTTGCTATTATGAAAGCAGTAGTGATTGAACAGTATGGTGGTAAAGATCAGTTACATGAAAAAGAACTAGAGTCCCCATCTCCTGAGAAAAATCAGGTAGTGGTAGAGAGCTACGCGACCTCAATTAATCCAATTGATTGGAAATTGAGAGAGGGATACTTAAAGGAAATGCTACCTTTCAATTTCCCAATCGTTTTAGGATGGGATATCTCAGGTGTTATTAAAGAAGTTGGAGAAGATGTTAAGGATTTTAAAGTCGGCGATCGGGTTTTTGCAAGACCAGCCACTACAGCAAATGGTACATATGCAGAAGAAGTTGTAGTTGATGATCATTTGCTTGCACGGATACCAGATTCGATTTCGTTTGAGGAAGCAGCATCTGTGCCACTCGTAGGTTTAACGGCTTGGCAGTGCCTGATTGATTTTGCAGATCTACAAAAAGGTGAAAAAGTTCTTATTCATGCAGGAGCCGGTGGCGTCGGAAGTTTTGCTATCCAGCTTGCTAAGTATAAGGGAGCATTTGTAGCGACGACAGCGAGTGGTAAGAATGAGGAGTATTTAAAATCCATTGGCGCAGATCTTGTGATTAATTATCGTGAGCAGGATTTCTCAGAAGTGGTAGAAGAGTATGATGTTGTTCTGGATACGATGGGTGGAGATATTCAGGATAAGAGCTTTTCGGTTTTACGAGGGAATGGTCGCCTCGTTTCCATCGTAGGTGAACCTGATAAAAATAAAGCGAAAGAGATGGGAGTTCGATCTGGAAACGTTTGGCTTGAACCAAATGGTGAGCAACTCAAAGAAATTGCTTCACTAATGGATCGAGGAGAAATCAAGGCTTCGATTGGACATCGTTTCCCGTTTGGTGAAGAAGGAATTCGAGAAGCGCATGCTCTAAGTGAATCTCACCATGCAAGAGGGAAGATTGTTATTTTGTTTGATAAATAGTGTAAAGTAGCGGCGAGACCGCTGCTTTTTTACATTAGCACAAAATAATTTCACTTACCGTATTGATAACATATTTAAAAACAGACCGTGGTAAAATTTTCAGATGATAAACTAATTTGCAATAGAAAATAAAAAGAAGTCGGAACAATTTGTCCCGACTTCTTAGATTTAAAAGATAATATGAGCCATGATAACAATAATGGGTAATGAGATAATTGTACGTTCAAGGAAAATGATAAAGAGGTCGATAAACCTTACAGGTACTTTTGATCCAAGAAGTAGTCCGCCCACTTCAGACATATAAATGAGCTGAGATACTGAAAGACTTGCAATAACAAAACGTGTTAAATCACTCTCAATATCTGCACCAATAATAGCTGGGAGGAACATATCAGCAAATCCAATTACCATTGTTTGTGCAGCTTCAGCTGCTTCAGGAACCTGCATGACATTAAGTATAGGAACAAATGGAGCTCCTAGGTAGCTAAATATAGGAGTTGTTTCTGCGATAATTAAGGCTACTGTTCCAATTGCCATAACGATTGGAATTACTCCCATCCACATATCTAGGACGTTTTGAATACCGCCCTTAATAACTTTAGAAGTTCGGTTATCTTCTGCAGTCCTAGTTGCCTGAACAAGTCCCCAACGAAAACGTGACATGTTTTTTGGTATGGTATCATCCGGTACCTCTGCTGCAGATTCAAAAGTTGTATCAGCTTTACGAGATAAAGGAGGTATTCTAGGCATAATAACGGCTGCAACCACACCTGCTAAAACAATCGTTAAGTAATATGGAATAACGTATTGCTCAAGCTTCATTTGCTGGAGTACAACAATACTAAAAGTGATGGATACAACTGAAAAAGTTGTACCGATAACTGCAGCTTCTCTTTTTGTATAATAACCTTGTTCATACTGTTTACTTGTTAATAATACTCCGATCGTGCCATCTCCCATCCAAGATGCAAGACAATCAATTGACGATCGGCCAGGAAGCGTGAAAATGGGACGCATAATCTTTGTAAGAAGCGTACCGCAAAATTCCAATAAACCGAAGTTTAATAGAAGAGGCAAGAAAATTCCTGCAAATAAGAAAACAGAAAATAGAATCGGAATTAAATCATTAAGTAATAAACCGCCCGTTGCATCTGACCAGATCCATTCTGGACCGATATTGAATAGGGTCAGAATAGCAAATATCATCCCTAAAATCCTAGCAAAAAGCCAGATTGGTGAAACCTGGAGAAGACTTACCAAAAATGGGCTTTTCGTCACCCAAGTTGGTTTTATGATAACGGCTATGAATGTAAGAATAGCAGTAATTGAAATGACAATAGTCATAATGACTGGCAATTTCACTGGTATAGTAGAACCGAATAACCCCTGCAGCCAACCTGCAAGTCTAGCAATCGGTATTGTCACGCCCTCATCATTTGGTATTGGAATCATGAATAAGAAGATTCCGATTAGAGAGGGGATCGCGAATTTAAGAATTCCCTTTGAAGTTAATTTAGTGTGAAGATTACTGTCCATAGTAGCGTCACCTCTGTCGTAGTCAACGAATTTTTCATAAATAAAAACGTATGTTTATAAAAAC
Source organism: Guptibacillus hwajinpoensis (assembly GCF_001039475.1). Lineage (GTDB taxonomy): Bacteria > Bacillota > Bacilli > Bacillales > Guptibacillaceae > Guptibacillus > Guptibacillus hwajinpoensis. The sequence continues at coordinate 535,635 of NZ_LELK01000001.1, forward strand.
ATAGTTATGAATATAACATATCAACTCCTTTAATTAAACATGAAAATGCAATCACTTGAATAAAAAAAGTGTTCAGAAAAAAGCGAACAATACTATTATATCGTGAAATCGTTAACAAGAAAAGACTGGTATTATGCTAAAACATTGAGTAATCTAAGAAGAGACTTGGAATCAAAAAAAGGTCAAGGATATATATCCTTGACCTTTTGGCATCGTTTATTTAATAAAATAGAATCACACGGTCCTTGATGGTATGTGAAGTTCGTATTCTTCTTCAAATGTTGAACCAAAGAAACAAGAAGCACATTTTCGATAACCTTTTTGACGAAGAAAAACAAGAAGATCTTGTTCATGATTTGCTTCGCTCCGGTCTTTAATCGGGGTCTCGGGTAAATGACATTCATCACCAGCGTATGCTGTCCTATGGACAATTTGTTTTTGGTGGTCAATCATGTATTTTCCCATATATGTTTATCAAGTCCCATCTATAATAATATGTTTTTATCATTGTAACATACTATACAATGCATTGATATAGCACAAACTAGTTATTATACCCTATTTAAGACCGTGATATTACAATTAGTGTGTATTTTTTAAAATTTATTTAAATAACTATACTGATACTTTTATAGTAGATGATAAGCAAATATGATTTTAGAAAGGACGAACCAATGATTACTCTCATTGAAGGAACTGATCTATCTGTACGAACCATTAAAACAGAAGATGAACTGCACATTTTGAAATGGTTAACAAACGATGAAGTATTGGCTTATTATGAAGGAAGAGACAAAATATACACGATCGATAAAGTACGGAGTGATTTTTTTGTTGATGATAATGAAACAAGATGCCTCATTTACAAGGACAACTCTCCAATTGGCTATATACAATTTTACCCGCTCAATGAAGTATGTGGTATTTCTCTTCCTGTAAACTCATACGGAATGGATCAATTCATTGGAGAGCCAACATACTGGAACAAAGGAATTGGTACGAAAATCGTTACAATGATCGTTAACTATCTAATTGAAAAAGTAGAAGCTTCCCTGATCGTGATGGATCCACAAACGTGGAATAAAAGAGCGATCACTTGCTATGAGAACGTTGGATTTGAAAGAAAGTGCGTGCTTTCTAGAAATGAATTTCATGAGGGTGAGTGGAGAGATTGTTATTTAATGGTCTATGATTCGCATGCATACAACATACAGCGAATTGGGAAGGAACATCAAGTGGAATTGCAAAAGTTATTTACATCGCTATGGGGAAGTACCGAAATGGTTATTACATCTGGAGAATACGACTTAAGTAAACTAGAAGGGTACATAGCTTATAATAAAATGGGCCTGATTTGTGGAGTCATTACCTTTCATCTTAATGAGAACTTCCTTGAAATCATTTCACTTGATAGCTTAGTCGGAAATAATGGGATAGGAAGCCGATTGTTAATGGAAGTTGAAATGACTGCTCTAATGAACGGATTTCATGAGATTGCACTCGTTACGACAAATGATAACCTTCACGCTCTTCGATTTTATCAAAGAAAAGGATATCGATTAACTGGTGTAAAATTAAATGCAGTGGACCAAGCACGAGTGCAAAAACCGGAAATCCCTGAAATAGGTTATCATCAAATACCAATTCATGATGAGCTGGATCTTAGGAAAAGTTTAGTGTAAGAGGGACAGTATGACCATTACCATAAAAAATAAGGTATTAGCCTCGGGCATTTACTAACGGTTCAAAGCAAGTCATCAATAAGAATGCTCAGACGATGTTTCATCCTTACCAAAGCCTATCTTTAGCGAGTGTTTTAAGCGATTGGAGAATTTTGTGCTATTCAAAAAAATAAGCCCCTGACGACGAATCGTCAGGGGCTTATTAAGCCATTTATGCTTTTGTTACGTTAGCTGCTTGTGGTCCGCGGTTACCTTCTACGATTTCGAAGTTAACTTCTTGGCCTTCGTCAAGTGTTTTGAAACCTTCGCCGTTGATTGCAGAGAAGTGTACGAATACGTCGTCTCCACCTTCAACTTCGATGAAACCGAAACCTTTTTCAGCGTTGAACCATTTTACTTTACCGTTTTGCATAAAAAATTGCCTCCTAATGTACCTCATCGTACATAATTTAAAATTCACCATTCACTAATTTAATACGTTTACATTAAAAAACTGCAACTTTGGAAGAGGATTTAACTTTGTTACCCTCTTTCGAAGCTACAGCTAATTTAAATCCTAAATATATTAATAGTAAAATGGTTTAAATATATAATAGCATCGCCTATGTTAAAAAGCAAACCATTCTGGAAATTATTTTAGTGATTAAATGCTCTGCTTCCATGTTTTTTACGATGTGGCTTATCTTGAATTGGAAGAAAGGAGCCAATCATTGCTATAAACGCCGCTCCTTATCAGTCATCAAGACGAGAGAGATCCTAAAGGTGTGTTCCAAACGTCATTATCAAGACACTCAACTTACATTAAAGCGACCAATTCTGGACACATTACCCTTATGATTCTCCTAAGAGAGCGATTGAACAGATTGTTCAAAATACTTGAGCGAATTAGTGTTGATCTGATTCATCTTCTTTTATAATGAATGTATACCAAAAGTTGCAAAGGGGTGTACGAATATGTCCATTGAAAACCCGTCTCGTGAAGAAATCGGGAAAATCCTTAAAGAGAATAAGCGCATAGCTGTTGTGGGTTTATCGAATAACCCAAATCGAACATCATATATGATTTCACAGGCTATGATGGATGTGGGATATGAGATTATCCCTGTTAATCCAACAATAGACGAATCACTTGGTATTAAAGCAGTTGATTCCTTAAAAGACATTGAGGGTCACGTGGATATTGTTAATGTGTTTAGAAGAAGTGAATATTTACCTGATATTATGAAGGATTCAGTTGCCATCAATGCAGATGTTTTCTGGTCACAATTAGGTGTAAGCAATGAAGAAGCATATGAATATGGTAAAAAACATAATATCAAAATGATCATGGATCGCTGCATTAAAGTTGAGCATGCGATGACAAAATAAAGAAAAAGGGCGTAGGTTTTTACGCCCTTTTTTACGTTGGGAAAACGTAGACCATTTTCACTTGAGCGGTCATCGTTAATTGTCCTGGCTGTATAGAAGTCCCTTCATATTGGCTAAGCATTCGGTAAACAGGTGATGAAGATACTATTTCAGTAACTTGGTGGGGAGTTCTGGGGAGAGGAACCTTTAAAGCATGAGCAATGTCTTTCGCTTTTTCATTACCTTGTTCGATCGCAAGTGTTAAGGCTCTTTGATTGTATTCTTCTGGATCCTTCACTTTAAATTGAATGCCAGATAAGCTGTTTGCACCTGAAGCAACTGCTGCGTCTAAAACCGCTCCAGTCTTTTGAATTGGTTCAATCAGGACATTTAGGAGATGAGTGACTTTATATCCGATAAATTGTTTTGTATTGTTTTCAAACGTATACTCCTCTTCAATTCGATAATCCGACGTTTGAATATCCTCATTCGGTATACCCATCTTGTTGAGGGTATTCACGATAGTTGATATCGTATCTGCATTTTCTTTTTGTGCTTCATTAATACGTTTGGATGTATTCTCTGCACCGATCACTGCAAAGGCTACGTCAGGAGTTGCTTCAATCGTTCCAGTGCCATATACCGTTATCGTGTTCTCAGACATACTCAAGTTTGTATGTTCAATAGGGGTGTTGCTCATTCTTCACACGCCTTTCTTTAGAATATTGAAGATATAACTAGGATATAGAGGACAGAAAGTGTGAGTTTTGTTAAAATTCTAAGTAGTCGTTTTGAAACTAAGGAGGAATTGATTTTGCCAGAACATAAAATGTTAGAAAAGTATGCAGAATTAGCTCTTAAAAGAGGAGTTAATCTTCAAAAGAACCAAATGCTAATTGTTAATGCTTCGATAGAAGGAGCAGATTTCGCCCGCATTGTTGTTAAGCAAGCGTATGAGATGGGAGCGAAAACGGTACATATAAATTGGAGCGACGATAAGCTAGACCGTTTATGGTATGAAAATGCTGCCCAAGAGGTGCTTGAAAACGTCCCTGAATGGCGTGTGAAAATGTTCGATCATTTCGCCGAGGAAGGCGCAGCGATTCTATCCATTCGCTCCACCAATCCTGATTTGTTAAAAGGAATTGATTCATCACGTATCTTTTCTTCTAACAAAGCAGCTGGTGAAGCGATGAAGAACTTCCGTAAATATACAATGAACGATAAGATCACGTGGTCGATTATCGCTATTCCAAACGGAGAATGGGCTACAAAGATATTCCCAGAAGCATCTGAAGATGAAGCGATCGAACAGCTTTGGAACCAAATCTTTAAGATTACCCGAGTCGATAAGGATCATCCAGTTGAAGCGTGGAATGAGCATAATGCGACACTTGCTAAAGCAAGAGGCGTGCTAAACGACAGACATTATAAAAAACTTGTCTATAAAGCTCCTGGTACGAATCTTGAGATTGAACTTCCTGAAGGTCATATTTGGAAAGGTGGCTCTTCTCATTCTGAACAGGGTATTGAATTCAATGCGAATATGCCTACGGAAGAAGTGTTCACACTACCACATAAATACGGTGTGAATGGTACAGTCGCAAGCACGAAGCCACTTAGCTATGGCGGAAACTTAATTAATAACTTCTCACTGACTTTTAAAGATGGTAAAGTTGTTGATTTTTCTGCTGAAGAAGGGTATGAAACACTTGACACCCTTCTAAACATGGATGAAGGCTCAAGAAGACTTGGTGAAATTGCAATTGTTCCTCATCACTCACCAATTTCGCAGTCAGGTCTTATTTTCTTCAATACACTCTACGATGAGAATGCTTCGTGTCATCTAGCACTTGGTAAAGCTTATCCTAGTAGTGTTAAGGGTGGAGCAGACATGGATGATCAAGCGCTCGATCAAAATGGTGTTAACAACAGTATCACTCACGTTGACTTTATGATGGGCTCAGGTGAGCTTGATATTGATGGAGTAAAAGAAGATGGTACGACTGAAGCTATTTTCCGCAATGGAAATTGGGCTATCGATGTAAACTGATTTCTCAAGCGTTCCTTCTGGTCAATCCAGTTGGAGCGTTTTTTTTAGCTGTTAAACATTGCCATTATTGCTCTAAGATTTCTATAATAGAAGAAAACAAAGAGTGGTGAACTGTGGTGAAAACGGTTGAAAAGCTTTCAGGTATTCGATTAAAGAACTATCTTGATTTCAGGAAAGATCCATTAACGTTTCTGTCGCAAACACGTGAGGTTGCTGGTTTTGTAGAACTTGGCGCATCTTCTTTTGTTGTTCACAATCCAGAGGCTATTAGAGAAATTCTAGTTACACAGGCTTCTTCTTTTCAAAAAGGTGCATCCGCTTCGTTATTAAGCAAAACGATTGGTAGAGGATTACTTACTTCTGAAGGAATAGAGCATCGGCGACAAAGAAAGCTTATCCTACCAGCATTTCATAAAGAGATGCTCGAACAATATAAACGAATAATCGTTGAACAAACTGAAGAATTCATTGAATCTTGGCGAGATCAAGATGAACGTTGTATAAGCGATGAAATGATGAAATTGACACTGCGTATTATTGTGAAAATCATGTTTGGGAGAAATGTATTAGACAGTGAGAGTGAGGAGCTTGTCGACGCTGTTACTCACATTATCGATAAGACCGCTAGCGACTTATTTCTCCCTTTTCCAGTGCCAGCATTCATTCCGTCTTCACGAAATAAACGGTATACTTCAGGTAAAGAACGCCTTGAAGAACTGGCAGATTTGTTGATTGAACAAGCGCCAGATGGTGATCATTTGCTTAACTTACTGCTAACAGCAAAGTATGAAGATGGTTCTTCAATCTCAAGGGAAGAAATTAAAAGTCATGTTTTGACGATGCTAATTGCAGGACACGAAACGACTGCCAACGTATTATCCTGGATGTGGTTTGAACTTTCGAGAAGTAGGTCGCTTGAAGAAGAGCTAGTAGTGGAATGGCAATCCAATCATCAGCAAAACATAAAATCTTTTAAACAAACAGGTCCATTCTTTAAAGAAATGTTAAGACTTTACTGCGGCATGGATGTTATTACGAGAAGCAACTGAACCAGTAAATCTGTCTGGTCATGAATTTAAGAAGGGATCATCCTTTTTAATAAGTTCTTACATCATTCATCGAAATCCCGCGTTCTTTAAGGAACCTAACCAGTTTGACCACACTCGCTTTTCGGAAGAGCGTGCAAAAGAGATACAGCCTTTTGCTTATATACCGTTTGGTGCAGGACCAAGAAGCTGTATAGGAAGTCAACTTGCAACAATGGAAGCACAGCTAATTATTTCGACAATCGGTAAAAAGTATCACCTTGAGATGGTGGCAAATCATCATCCTGTAGAAGCGGAACCATTGGTTTCGTTGCGAATTAAAAATGGCTTATACATGAAGGTCCACGAAAGAAAACAATAGGTGATAACATGAATGAAACAATAAAAGTATCTGTTCGTCCACTGGTGGAATATGCTTACCGGAGCGGAAGTATTGACACTCGTTTTCGCACGACAACAACAATGACTGAAGGCACTCGTCTGCATCAAATGATCCAAAAAACGTACGGTGAAGAAGATCAAAAAGAGATCCCCTTTGAGATCGATTATGTCTTTGAAGAGCTTCTTTTTCATATTGAAGGCCGATGTGATGGATTGTTGATGAGAGAAAACAAGCTCGTGATTGATGAAATTAAATCAACTTCTCTCCCGCTCACTGAAATCAATGAAGACTCCTATCCTGTTTATTGGGCGCAGGCGATGTGTTATGCCTATATGGCATCAAAGCGATTTGAGCGGGATGTGATTACCGTTCAACTGACGTACATCCAATCCCACTCTAAGGAAATCGTTCGCTACGAAAAAGACTTTACTTCCAGTCAGTTGACAGAATTTATGAATGAAGTAATTTCACATTATGCTCCATTTGCTAAATGGAAACAAAAACATATAAACCAAAGAACAGAAACAGCTAAGCTGTTACAATTTCCCTTTGATTCGTATCGAGATGGGCAACGCAAGCTAGCGGGAGCTGTTTATAAAACAGTTCAAGATGAAGCGACTTTATTTGCTACTGCTCCAACGGGCATTGGAAAGACGATCAGTACCCTTTTTCCAGTTGTGAAAGCGATGGGGGAAGGCTTTGGTCAAAAAATCTTCTACTTAACGGCAAAAACAATCACAAGAGAAACCGCCCAGGGAGCGTTTCGACTAATGGAAACAAAAGGCCTTCACACTTCTTCTGTGACGATCACTGCTAAAGATAAAGTTTGTTTTAAAGAGAAAACACTTTGCCAAAAGGACTATTGTGAATATGCTGATGGGTATTACGATCGGATTAATGACGGACTGCTTGATGTGTTAAGCAATGAAACGCGGATGACTCGAGATGTTATTGAACGGTATGCTCACAAGCACAGACTATGTCCTTTTGAGCTCTCACTTGATCTTGCTTATACGGCTGATGCTGTGATTTGTGACTACAATTACTTATTTGATCCGAGAGTTTCTTTAAAACGATTGATTGAAGAACAAAAGAAGCGTACGACTGTTCTCGTGGATGAAGCTCATAATCTTGTAGACCGAGCGAGAAGTATGTATTCAGCGGAACTATTCAAGTCACGGTTTCTGCAACTGAAACGTTCTTATAAAGGAAAGAACGTTGAGATCGTAAATGCTGCAGCAGCAATTAATCAATTTATGATTGAACTAAGAAAATCATGCGAGAATGGAAAGCTTGTGTTACAAAGCGTTGATGAAGAGTTATTAGTAAAACTCGATACATTTATTCAGGTCAGCGAACAGGAGTTACTTCACCAGGGAAATGATGAAGAGCTGCTGGATGCTTATTTTGCATCACAAAATTTTATTCGCATTGCAAAACTTTACGATGAACGATTCATCACATATGTTGAATCCGGTAAATCAGAAGTGAAAATCAAATTGTTTTGTTTTGACCCTTCACATTTGCTTCAAACAATGCGTAAGGGTTTTCTGGCAACGATCTTTTTCTCTGCAACTTTTTCTCCACTATCTTATTATCAGGAAATGCTCGGTTGGAAAGAAGAAAATTATGCTATTCAAATCCCGTCACCCTTTCCTAGAGAAAATGCAAAGGTTTCAATTGCGCCCTTATCGACAAAGTATCGCGATCGAGCGAAAACGCTTCAACCGCTTGTGGAGCTCTTGCTTAAAGTGGTAGATGAAAAACCAGGGAATTATTTATTCTTTTTCCCGTCTTATGGATATATGGAGCAAGTCTATGACGCTTATACGTCTCAAAGCAATGGAATCGAGACAATTCTTCAGAAAAGCGGGATGACTGAGCAAGAACGAGAAGAATTTCTACACATGTTTACTGGTAATCGTCAGGCTAGCTTAATAGGTTTCGCAGTAGTTGGAGGAGTTTTCTCTGAAGGCATCGATCTAAAAGGCGACAGACTTACAGGCGTTGTTGTAGTGGGAGTTGGTCTTCCTAACTTTGATATCGAACGACAATTGATGAAAACGTATTTTGATGAGCAAGGAAGAAACGGTTTTGAATATACATATGTTTATCCGGGTATGAACCGTGTTCAACAAGCGGGAGGAAGACTCATTCGAACGGAAACGGATACTGGGCAGTTACTTCTAATCGATAGCCGTTATCTAGAACGACGGTACCAGCAATTACTTCCCTATGAATGGCAACATTTCGCTGTTTTAAAGGATAACTTAATCTAGAGAATGGGGGGATAGCGGTGTCCATTGATTTCAGTCACTATATCCATAAAGTACAACAGGATCTTCATAGGATACCTGAACCTGCTTTTAAGGAATTCAAAACAGCAGCTTACATTGAAAAAGAGCTCAAAAGCATGGGATATACTGTTCAATCAGGTATCGCAGGTACGGGGGTGATAGGTACATATAAGGGAGAGCGTGATCGTCCATGTATTGGTGTACGTGCTGATATGGACTGTATCACACACGAAGAAGATGGAAGGGTGTTTTATCGTCATTCGTGTGGCCATGATGCGCACTCAAGTATTGCCCTCGGCATCGCTAAACTTCTAAGTGAACAAAAGGAAAAGATGAAGGGTTCGGTTAAATTTATATTTCAACCTGCTGAAGAAATTATGCAGGGAGCAAAAGCGATGGTTCATGAAGGTGTATTAGAGGATGTTGATAGCTTGATTGGCTTCCATTTACGAACTGCAACAGAGTGTCCGACTGGATCTATGTCACCTGCCCTTATGCATAGTGCCGCGACTATTTTGACTGGAAAGATTCAAGGAAGAACAGCTCATGGTGGACGCCCGCACCTTGGTGTGAATGTTATTGATGTCTTTGGAACACTAATTAACTCGATTCATGCTATTCGACCTAATCCTCAAACCGGAACAACGATCAAATTCACCAGCCTCTCAGCAGGTGGGGGTTCTTATAATGTCATTCCTGGTAGTGGATCATTCGCTCTGGATGTTCGAAGTCGTGATAATAAAGAACTTCATCGAATGCTAGAGAGAATTGCCCGCATTATTCATCATACTGGAAGCATGTATGACGCTACGATTACGTATAAAGTGGAAGGTCGTGTTCCAGCACCAAGATATTCAGAAGAGCTCATTCAAGAAGCGAAGGTTGCAATTGAATCTGTTTTAGGCGAAGGTAAAGCAATTTCTCCTATACTAACACCAGGGGGAGAAGATTTTCACTATTACACAGATCTCACAAATATAGAAGCTGTCTTTCTCGGAATTGGTGCTAACGTCTCTCCAGGATTACATGATCCTTCTATGACCTTTGAAAAGAATTCACTTGTTGAGGCAGCAAATGTTATCAGTCATCTTGTAAATCAATTGCATAATAAAGAATAAAACCCGCATTTCGTGCGGGTTTTTACCTTGTGATAAACAAATTCGCGTTAACGTTTTGTCTATCGACTATTCTAAAATATTACTAGACTACATTTATTTTTGGGGTTTAGCTATATCCGATGTAGGTTATGGTAAGTAGAAGTTAAATTGTTCGACACAAGGAGTACTTTCATGAATTTAATTCTAACAATCATGTTATTTATCGCTGCAGCAATTGCGACATACTTTGTTGCAACGCGTCTCGCTATGTATGGAGATGCTATAAGTGAGAAAACGAAAACATCATCCGCTTTTATGGGGATCATCATAGGTGCGGCTATATCTTTACCGGAATTAACGTCAAGTGTCACAGCTATTGCGATTGACAGTCCTGATCTTGCAATCGGAAATTTGCTTGGTAGTAATTTATTTAATTTATTGGCACTTGCTGTTCTTGATATGGTTTATCGTCGTGAACAGATTATGGGGCAGACGGACCTTGGTAGTAAGCTTTATATTTATCTTGTTATTGTCATGACATTAATAGTCGTAGCTGGATTATCTTTAACCCTATCGGCAAGCATCTTTCATATTGGCTATAGTTCCATTGTCTTAGTGCTTTTTTATTTCATAGGAGTAAAGTGGATTAATAGTAAAACAGAAGAAAAAGTTAAACGAAAAAATCGTCGTAATGAAAAATACGGAGATTTTTCCTATCAGAGAGTTGTGACAATGTTTGTTCTTTCAGCTGTTGGAATCATGATTGTAGGCACAATATTGACGCTTACGGCAGACCGAATAGCTGACAGCACTGGCCTTGGTGCATCCTTTGTAGGTTCTTTTTTAGTTGGTGCAAGCACTTCACTTCCAGACGCAGTAAGTGTTGCTACGGCTCTTAAACTTCGGAACTATAGCATGGGGGTAAGTTCATTACTAGGAAGTAACGCCTTTAACATCATGCTTCTTTCCTTTACGGATGCCATATATCTTAAAACAAACATATTTCAGCATGCGAGTATGTCTAATATCGTTACAACAGTTTCAACGGTTGTTGTCGTTCTTGTCATTCTTTATAGTATTACACGAAAAGAGAAGCGAACGACGCTCTTTTATATGCTACCATCAATCGCAATTGTTGTTATTTACTTTATTGCTACCTTCATAGTTTATCAAATGAAATAGGTTGCAGGGAATTCCCTGCAACCTATTTTTTTATTTACAAAAGCTTACATAGCGGTAATGGTAACGCTAACTAAAAAATGATTGAAAATTTTTTTAAGTTTTAAGTGTTATTTACCGTGGAATCCTCCGTGATAGATTACATTTAGGAGGTCACTATGTCAAAAGGGAAAAGTATACACGCGTTAGTTATATTACTATTTACACAGTTCGTATCTGGTGGGGTTACGAATACAAAGGGGATTGTGCTTGATCAAGTCGAAGCAGATATTGGGCTTGATATGAGTCAATTTGGTTTAGTGGTTTTGATCTTTCAAATAGGCTTTACATTAGCAAGTTTGATTTTTGGTTATTTAACAGATAAAAAAGGCCTTCGTATTATGGTCATTATTGCGACACTCATTATGGGTGCTGGATTTCTAGGTACTGGGTTAGCATCTAATATTATGCTCTTTCTTGGTTTCTATATGTTAATTGGGTTTGGTCTTGGCGCACTCGGTGTTGCATCCAATGCAATCGTTCCTGCAGCTTACCCCAATAAACAAAATCAAATGTTTAATTTAGCAATGGGAATTTACGGACTAGGGATGATTGTTTTCCCACAAATTCTAAACTACCTCTTTGAATTTGCATCTTGGCGCTATTTCTACGCAGGAATTGCTGCATTGAATGTACTCGTTATTTTCTACGTTACATCAGTTTCCTTCCCGAATGGAAAAGCAGATAAGATTAACTTAAAAGCATTCATACCAATGTTAAAAGATGCGCAAATGGTCTTCTTAATGTTCTTCTTGATTTTTGAAGTATCAGCTGAAGTATCATTTACAAACTTCTTTCCACCATATTTAAAATCACTTGAACTTGGTGGTATATCAAATGAAGCGAAATCAGATATGGTAGCAACGATCTTATCACTGTTCTCTGTCTTCTTTATGGTCGGAAGACTTGGTGCTGCGTATCTTGCGAATAAACTGAACGAACGATTGATTATGATTACATTCTCGCTTGGGTCTGTTATTATCGTCGCCATCAGTTTCTTCTTTGCCAATCAAGTACCGTATCTATTTGCTGGCGCAGGACTTTTCTTCTCTACGTTGTTCCCAACAGCCACAGCATTCGGGACGACGATTTCAAAAAATCCAGGTTCAGCTCTTGGTCTAATCTACGTTGCTTCAGGAATTGGCGGCGGTTTAGCTGGGTATATAATCGGGCTTGTGTCTGAGGCATATGGTGAAAAAGGTGGCTTTGGTCTTGTTATTGTCTTCCTTCTACTAATGTTCATCATGTCGCTATTCTTGAATTCAAGCAAATCGAAACAAGTCGCAAGCGAATAGACGTTAAAAACCCGCCGGTATGCACCAGCGGGTTTTTGATATTATATTTATCTAGTAATGTGTGGCTAGGCAACTTTGCCTTGTTGACGGCTTGACGTTTTAGAAACGGCTGTAAAGATTCGCGGAGAAATAAGAGCCGCTACAGCACTCAATATAATATCTTTTGGTAAAGGAGCGAGCATCCAAATCCACGCCATACTATACGTAAATCCTTCTGGAGCAGCTGCCCAGAGTTTGTAAGCATAATACATATAGTTTGTACCTAGCACATAGTTCAAAATAAATCCAGTGAAGCTAGCGATCATAAACGTTGTGATGGTAGGCTTCAACTTTGATTCAACAATTTTACCAGCTACATATGCGACCAGAATATAAGATAAGATAAATCCGAATGTCGGTTTGAAAATAACACCTGGACCACCAGTAAATTGAGCAAATACAGGTGCTCCGGCTAATCCAACTAAAGTATAAACAATCATTGACGTTGCACCAAGTCTACTTCCGAGTAAAAGACCTGCAAGAATTGCAAAGAACGTTTGTAACGTAATGGGTACACCACCAACGACTAGAAATTGAGCTATATTTGCTCCAACAGCCATCAGTGCGGCAAACATCCCTGCGTAAACTAAATCAATTGTTTTCATTTTCCCCATAAAATGATCCTCGCTTTCATTATCACTATAATGAATCGTAAAAGAAAAAACCATTTGTGTCAACCGAAAAATAGTAACGGTTAACTAATGGATTCGATTTTACTAATTGAGTGTGGATGTAATTGTTTTGATAAGATAAAATTCATCACGATTATAACACCTTGATCATATTTTTAGTTAACATTTCACGTGTTATTTTGGAGCAACCTAATATGGAATTGGGTAAACGTTCGATTAGATCAGCATCTTCAATTGTCCATTTGAACGTTGAGAAATCGCTTGTGCTTCAAGAAAATTTATTACCAACTGAAAAATGTATGGTAAACTAAAAGCGAATGCACGTTGAGAGGAGCCTCTGTATGAATATGTTAAGAGGAACCCTTTTGTCGGTTTTGTTGCTATGTTTGGTTCTGGCTGTAGGTACTGCCTTCGCTAACGAACAAAATGATGATCTAGCATATGTAACTGGCGAGGTCCAAAAGAAAATGGTTCGTTATGAAGAGCCACAATTAACAATTAAAACAGATCAAGAAACTAACGAAGAAGATGAAATGGATCCAACAAATGAAAATGCAGAAGAGATGACAGAAGCTGCAGCTGACAAACCTTATTATTATCTTGTTGTTAACAAAAAGCCTTATTTAACCGATAGATTGGATTGGGAGTCTATTCATGAGGGTGACATTATCACAATTGGTTATCAGGCTGGTAATGTAGATGTCGCAAAAACAATTGATGAACAATAAACAATACGGTACAATACGGTTCGATGTTTTTTTCTCTCCTGCCAATGTGCAGGATTTTTTTATACGTTGAATTGAAACCATAACGCATGAAAGAAAATCAAATAATGGTTGTTAGCTTTATGTTGTTAAAGACTGTAGAGTGCTGCCTTACTATTAAAAACTTCAAGAACTGGCAATGCTTTTAAAAAAGGACGGGGTGTAAGAAAATATAGAAACACACGTTCTCATGTGGTAGGCTAGTCTATACAGCAAGTTGAAAGGGGAAAAACATGGTAACGAAACAGAAGCAAGAATACAGTGATGATTCGATCCAGGTTCTAGAAGGCCTTGAAGCTGTTAGGAAGCGTCCGGGTATGTATATCGGGAGCACTGACTCAAGAGGTTTGCATCACCTGGTTTATGAAATAGTAGATAACTCAGTTGATGAAGCTCTTGCAGGACATGGGAATGAAATCAACGTTACTTTATATGAAGATAATAGCGTTAGCATTGAAGATAATGGTCGTGGTATGCCTGTTGGAATGCACAAACTTGGTAAACCAACACCAGAAATTATCCTAACGATTCTCCACGCAGGTGGCAAATTTGGACAAGGTGGATACAAAACAAGTGGAGGATTACACGGTGTAGGCGCTTCCGTTGTGAACGCTCTATCGGAATGGCTAGAAGTTACCATTCATCGAGACGGCTTTATTTTTAAACAACGTTTCGAAAATGGTGGCAAGCCTGCAACAACACTAGAGAACATAGGCAAAACGCGTAAAACAGGAACTACGATTCATTTTAAACCTGATCCTACGATGTTTAGCACACTTAACTATAATTACGATACGCTCAGCGAACGCCTTCGTGAAGCAGCGTTCTTACTTAAAGGGCTTAAGATTGAACTAAATGACAAGCGCCATGATCGCAAAGAAGTTTTCTATTATGAAACCGGTATCGAAGCGTTTATCGACTACTTAAACGAAGATAAAGAGACGTTGCATCCAGTTGTAACGTTTAATGGTGAAAGCAACGGTATTGAATTGGATTTCTCATTTCAATATAACGATGGCTTTTCGGAAAATGTTCTCTCATTTGTTAATAACGTTCGAACAAGAGACGGCGGTACTCATGAATCGGGAATGAAAACAGCGATTACTCGTGTGATTAATGATTACGCGAAAAAAGTAAACCTTCTTAAAGAGAAAGATAAGAATCTAGAAGGAAATGATATTCGCGAAGGTTTTACAGCGATTGTATCTGTTCGAATTCCAGAAGAACTGCTTCAGTTCGAAGGACAAACGAAGAGTAAGCTCGGTACAAGTGAAGCACGATCAGCGATTGATGCGATTGTTTCTGGACAGATTTCTTATTTCTTAGAAGAAAATCCATCAATTAGTGAAATGTTAATCAAAAAATCAATTAAAGCGGCTCAGGCTCGCGAAGCAGCTAGAAGAGCACGTGAGGATGCGCGCTCTGGTAAGAAAGGAAAGCGGAAAGAAACGATTCTGAGCGGGAAATTAACCCCTGCCACGTCTCGTAACCCTAAGAAAAACGAATTGTATCTTGTTGAGGGTGACTCAGCTGGAGGATCTGCTAAGCAAGGACGAGATCGAAGAACGCAAGCTATTCTCCCGCTCCGTGGTAAGGTAATCAATACGGAAAAAGCAAAACTTCAGGATATATTTAAAAATGAAGAAATCAATACCATTATCCATGCGATTGGAGCGGGAGTAGGTCCCGACTTTGATATTGAGGATACAAACTACGACAAAATCATCATTATGACGGATGCTGACACAGATGGTGCACATATCCAGGTGCTTCTTCTAACGTTTTTCTATCGCTATATGAAGCAGCTTGTTGAACATGGGAAAATCTTTCTGGCACTTCCTCCTCTTTACAAGGTTAGTAAGGGGAAAGGAAAGAAAGAAGTTGTCGAGTATGCATGGGATGAAGAAGGTATGAAGGAAGCAATGAAGAAAGTCGGTAAAGGCTATACGATTCAGCGTTATAAGGGTCTAGGTGAAATGAACGCCGATCAATTATGGGAAACGACGATGAATCCTGAAAGTCGCACATTGATTCGAGTGAAGATTGAAGACATTGCTCGTGCTGAGAGACGCGTTTCTGTTCTTATGGGAGACAAAGTTGAACCTCGTAGACAATGGATTGAATCAAATGTGGCATTTGGACTGAATGAAGAGACCAACATCATCGAGAATGAGAACATTTCCATTATTGAAGAGGAGGCGTAACATTGGCTAACGCAGAAAAATTTCTAGATCTACCGCTAGAAGATGTCCTTGGAGACGCTTTTGGCCGCTATAGTAAATACATTATTCAGGACCGTGCCCTGCCCGATGCAAGGGACGGTCTGAAGCCTGTACAAAGACGTATTCTTTATGCGATGCATCATGAAGGAAATGTTGCAGATAAACCTTTCCGGAAATCAGCTAAAACGGTTGGTAACGTTATTGGTAACTACCATCCTCACGGCGATACCTCTGTTTATGACGCTATGGTGCGCATGACGCAGGATTGGAAAGTACGCAATATTCTAGTAGAAATGCACGGCAATAACGGAAGTGTTGATGGAGATCCACCTGCTGCCATGCGTTATACCGAAGCACGACTTTCTGCCATATCATCTGAACTCCTTCGTGATATTGATAAAGATACAGTAGAGTTTGCTCCGAACTTTGATGATACGCAGTATGAACCGATTGTGCTTCCTGCTCGTTTCCCAAACTTACTCGTTAACGGCTCAACTGGTATTTCTGCAGGATACGCAACAGATATTCCTCCACACAATTTAGGGGAAGTCATTGATGCTGCTGTTATGCAGATGGAAAACCCTGATGTGACGCTAGAAGAGCTAATGAATGTTGTTAAAGGACCTGATTTTCCAACAGGGGGCATTGCTCAAGGGACAGAAGGAATTCGTAAGGCATTTGAAACAGGTAAAGGGAAATTCATCCTACGTGGTAAAGCTGAAATTGAAGAAGTACGTGGTGGACGTCAACAAATTGTTGTAACTGAAATACCATATGAAATTAACAAGGCAAATCTCGTCAAGAAAATTGATGAACTACGCGTAGATCGCAAAGTAGAAGGTATTTCAGAAGTACGAGATGAGACGGATCGCACTGGTCTTAGGTTTGTGATCGAGTTAAAGAAAGACGCGGATGCAAATGGAATCCTGAAGTATTTATACAAAGCAACAGACTTACAAATTACGTACAATTACAATATGGTGGCGATTTATAACAAAACGCCTAAACAAATGGGCTTAAAGCGCATTCTGAGTGCGTACATTGAGCACCAGAAGGAAGTAGTCATCCGTCGTTCAGAGTATGACTTAAAACGAGCGAAGGATCGACAGCACGTTGTTGAAGGGCTTATTCGAGCGATATCCATTCTAGATGAAGTTATCGCTACCATTCGTTCATCAAAAGACAAGCGTGATGCAAAGAACAATTTAATAAGTCAGTACGACTTTACGGATGCCCAAGCCGAAGCAATTGTTAACTTACAGCTTTACCGCTTAACGAATACGGATATTACAACGCTTCAGAAAGAATCAGAAGAGCTTACGCAACTCATTAATAAGCTAGAAACGATTCTTGGCAGCGAGAAAAAACTTGTAAATCTAATTAAAAAAGAGCTTCTTGAAATACGTAAGAAGTATGCGGATCCTCGTATGACTAAAATCGAACAAGAAATTGAAGATATTAAAGTAAATCTTGAAGTAATGGTCCCGTCGGAGGATGTTATTGTAACCGTGACAGAAGATGGCTATGTCAAAAGGACAAGTCCTCGTTCATATGCTGCCTCAAACGGGAAAGATTTTGGGATGAAAGAGACAGATACTCTTCTTCGTCAATTTGATAGCAATACGACAAACACAATACTGCTATTCACCAACAAAGGTAGCTATCTCTATCTACCTGTTCATGAGCTCCCAGAAATCAGGTGGAAAGATCTCGGGCAGCATGTCGCCAATATTGTTTCAATTGAATCAGATGAGCGGATTATTGAGGCAATGGAGATCCAGGAGTTTAAGGAAGATCGCTATCTTGTTTTCGTTACCAAACAAGGAATGATAAAGAAAACCGAGCTATCGCACTACAAAGCTCAGCGCTATTCAAAGCCGCTAATGGCGCTTAAGCTTAAAAAAGATGATGAACTGGTTGATGTTTATGTAACTAACGGCAGTAAAGAAGTATTCATTGCGACGAACTTTGGTTATGGACTACGATTTAAAGAAGAAGAAATTAGTCTCGTTGGTCAGAGGGCGAGCGGAGTAAAAGGCATTAATTTAAAAGAAGATGATTTTGTGGTGAGTGGTATTATTTATGAACCCACAGCGAAATACGATCTGTTCCTTGTAACCCATCGAGGCGCGGTAAAGAAAATGCAGTTAAGTGAATTTGAAGTTACGACTCGAGCCAAACGTGGTGTCGTTATGCTGAGGGAATTAAAATCAAATCCTCATCGCGTAATTGGTGTAGAGGCCGTTACGAAGCAAGATCTGATTCTCATAAGAACGAAAAAAGGTGAGCCAGTAGAAGTAGATCCAGCAACGTATCGTCCGAATGATCGCTATAGCAATGGTTCATTTGTGATCGATGTAAGTGAAACTGGAGATGCAATTGAATTAAAAAAGAAGTCAAAACCTGAATAAAGGTAGTGGATCCGTCTAATCGACGGGTCTATTTTTTTTGGTGATGATTTACGTGATATATGCTATACTGAATCGGATGCGAACATATGATTGCATCCCCTCTAAATGGGCACTTTACAACAATTGAGAACACATCGCGAAAAAGAAGGAGGAGTATTATGGAGGGGAAAACACATGCCATTGGAGGTATATGCCTTGGCATAGCTACACAAAGTTATTACATAACGCAAAGTATGGACGCACCTGAGACCATCGTCTATTACGGGGCGTGTTTATTAGGGTCTCTCTTACCAGATATATGTCATCCAGGCTCATGGACAGGCAGAAGAGCTAGGGTGCTTTCAAAAGGAATCAGTCGGTTCTTTGGACACCGAACAATCACACATAGTATTCTTTTTATTCTACTTATATACTGGCTAACCTCAACCTTTTCATTTCAATATGATGAGTTGGTCCAAACAGGGCTTCTGGTCGGCATTGTTAGCCACTTGTTACTCGACGCCATGACGGTTAGAGGCATTCAATTGTTCTATCCCATCACAATTCGTGTGCGTTTCCCAATGTACATGAAAACTGCTTCAAAAGCGGAAGGCATAGTATCGAGTATTCTTGTCTTGAGTGCGCTTTTCCTGATATACAAACAATTGTTCGCATAGCGGGAAAAAGCGCACTTTTTACACATGTAAGCATGATTACAGTCAAATAACTGAAAATGAGGTAAGGTAGAC
This sequence comes from Guptibacillus hwajinpoensis, assembly GCF_001039475.1. GTDB lineage: Bacteria > Bacillota > Bacilli > Bacillales > Guptibacillaceae > Guptibacillus > Guptibacillus hwajinpoensis. Next base: position 554,848 of record NZ_LELK01000001.1, read on the forward strand.
AGAAGAACGTAAAAGAGAGGATGGGAAGATGAAGTATCCAAAAACATGGTTAAAGTGGGGAGGAATCCTAGCGGCAGTAGCTTTACTCATCTGGTTTAGCCGTTCCTACCTAGACTTTCGAGTAGAAGAAATCAGAGATTGGATACTATCCTTTGGTATACTTGCTCCAATTGTTTATATGGTCATCTATACGATCCGACCATTAATATTCTTCCCGGCATCTGTTCTATCGATTGCCGGCGGACTAGCTTTCGGCTCACTCTTCGGAACGATTTATACCGTTATCGGGGCCACAGGTGGGGCAGTATTATCATTTATTGTAGCTAGAAAACTAGGGAAATCAATTGCAAATAAAGATTGGCAAGGGAAAGGGCGTAAATTACAGGATCAACTTGAGAAAAATGGTTTTTTCTATGTTCTATTTTTCCGATTCGTTCCACTATTTAACTTTGATCTTATTAGTTACTCAGCTGGTTTATCCAAGATTAAATTTACTTCGTTCTTCCTAGGTACATTAATCGGAATTATCCCAGGGACATTTGCTTATAATTTTCTTGGCAGTAGTCTTGTAACAGGTGATCCAAAAGTTATTGCTTTAGCGGTGGGCGTCTTTATCATACTATCCGTTATTCCGATCTTGATTCGAAACAAAGTTATGAAATCAAATTCGTCTATTAGTGAGAAAGTAGACTAGAAAAGGAGCATAGTGCACAGGCACTTGCTCCTTTTCTATTATGAATTGATTTCTTTATGACGGTTTTCTTTAAGAATCCTTTTTGTTTTACGGCGTTCTAGCAGTAAATATATGATTGTGGAGGTGAGTAAAATACCGTGTGTAATTGAAAATTCCGTTCCGAAATAATCACTGTTCCAGTAAGAAACCACTCCAGGAATGACTACTTTATAAACGGGGTAGAAAATAGGAACTGCATCACTTACGTGTGTAAAGAAATCAACGACAACATGAAGGAACCATCCCCAAATGAAGCCGGATAAAGGAGTAAGCTTAAATCCGCGATGTATCATCATTAAGACAATAAAAGCTATAGCCCAGATGACGATGGAATGACCAAGCTTACGCAAAATATCAACAACAGGATGTTCAAATAGACCATGAATAAAATAATGCATCGATAACTGTACAGCGGGATCAATAAGTTTTTGAATACTTCGCTCTACTAATAGATATAGAAACATCACATAATAAATGATGTCAGGCGCAATGCCACCAATAACAATATATTTAACGGTTTGGCGCTTCTTTTTCCGAAAGAAAAAGTAACTCCAGAATGCATGGTGTAATGTATTCATATGGAACCGATCCTCGCTTTAGTTAATGTAATCAAGTCTTTATTATTAAATAACGAAATCATAAATGCAGTAAGCATCCTTACGTAGCTTCATTCTATCATTAATTTCGTCAGATTAAAGGATGTTCGTACTATGACAGGCAAGTCCTCTGACAGGAGGAGGGAAGTTTTGATAAAGTATATATGGAAAAGAACAAAGATGGAGGCGCGAAAATGAACCTTTTTGATGAACGGATCAATCGGTATGGAACACACTCTGTAAAATGGGATCACACAGATGCGATATATGAAAAAGAAAATTTGTTACCTATGTGGGTAGCTGATATGGACTTTAGAGCTCCACAAGCTGTGATTGACGCGTTAACAAAGCGGAGTCAACATGGCATATTTGGCTATTCTATGCCAACTGAAGATACAAAATCTGCTATTCAAAAGTGGCTAGATCGACGGCACAAATGGTCCATTCAACAAGATTGGATTGTTTTTACACCTGGTGTTGTTCTGGCACTTTCAGCTGCAGTGAATGTATACACGAAGAAAGGCGAGAAAGTGGTTATTCAATCACCTGTTTATTATCCGTTCCGTGATATGGTTGAAAAAAACGAGCGACATGTTGTTGATAATCCACTTAGGTTGGAAAAAGACAAATATGTGATGGATTACGATCATCTTGAACAGACACTCAAAGATCCAGAAGTAACGATGCTACTCTTATGTAATCCACATAATCCAGTAGGCAGGGTTTGGACAAGAAACGAGCTTTTAAAGCTTGCTGAGCTTTGTACAAGACACAATGTGTTAATCGTGTCTGATGACATTCATTTTGATTTAATTCTTAAAGAGAATAAACATACGTTAATTTCAACACTATCTGATGATATAGCATCAAATACGATTACTTGTATAGCGCCTAGTAAAACGTTTAATCTTGCGGGTATGCAATTATCGACTATTATAATTCCTGATAGTGAAAAGCGGGAGCAATTCAATGAGTATATGGGGAAACTAGGCTTATTTGCTCCAAGTCCGTTTGGAATAACGGCTATTGAAGCAGCCTATACACATGGGGAAGAATGGTTAGAGCAATTAATAACATACTTAGAAGGAAATCTTGATTATCTTAAATCATTTATTGCTGAGCGTTTGCCAGAAATTGAGGTTATTGAACCTGAAGGTACTTATCTTGTGTGGTTAGATTTTAGAAAGCTCTCAATGTCTCATGAAGAATTAGAACGATTGATTCAGGAAGATGCTAAATTAGCATTGGATGAGGGTTATATATTTGGTGAAGGTGGAAAAGGCTTTGAACGAATGAATATTGCTTGTCCTCGTTCGATTCTAAAAGAAGGATTAGAGCGGCTGGAGCAAGCTTTGCTACAACGAAAGTAACAACGAACGCCCTGGTTTAATGACCAGGGCGTTCGTTTATTATCAAGATGTGAAGATTAGTAAATAACATTCTTATTTAGAGGGCGAAGAGGAAGTTCTAAGACAGGTTTATAGATTTCATTTTCATTTAAACAAAACAGGTGAATGGAATGAACTCTAAAAGGTTCAAAACCTCCTAATTTTTCATCGGCATCTTGTTTCATTTGGTGGAATTGGTTGTTCACATGGATACCAGCTTGCTTTGCGAGTGTTAAATGAGGAATGAAATCCGTCGCTTCGAAATACGTTTTTTGTTCTTCAACTGTCGGCTTAATAGCATCTACTAATAGAAGATGAAGGCTAACAATCTCTTTCGATAGCACGCTGCTGAACAATACCTTTGACCCGAAAGTTGCAGGTGCACCAAGTTTTAAGTCAAAAGCGGGGAAGTCATGACATACTTTTTCGATCTTTGGTAGCCAGCTTTTTTCTTCCGTTAATCCACCTTGAGCTTTAATTGTAATGTGTGGAGGGGAAATCTCTTGATAACTCCATCTTTTTCGAAACGAACTGATCTCATTTGTTATGTGCAGTGGAGGGAGGATTCCAATAAAAAACGGCATTGCTTAATCTCCTTCATTTTATAAGATAGATCGACATATAATTGATCATTTCGAAAGCGTGTTACTAGTATTCTTAATTCGCTATTGAGCTATCATCACCTTTAAAATAAGGTATTAAGGGCACAAAATGATAAAAAAGAATCATTTGTACTACACATATGACAAAAGATGAAAATTATAAAAAAAGTTACATAATTTAATGAAAAAAATAGAAATTTTGTTATGATAGGAGAGTAGTCTATGCCTACTTGTAAGATTATAAGGCTAGAAAAGGAAAGCAGGTGATATGTATGAAAAAAATAACCAAAGGATTGCTCACCATCCTACTTTTCTCTGTTCTCGCGTTTAGTTATCTGAAATCAGCCGAACTTTATATAAACTATAAGAACGACAAATATAAGTATACTGCAAGCGCAGTAAGTCTCGAAAGCAGCTTGCATAAGGAAATCGATGAACAGAACATCTATGAAATCCAAGTACATACGAATGGTGAAAGTCAAAATCAGCCAATTACATCAACTGAAGAGGAAACAATTATGGTCAACTGGTTAAATGATCTCGACAATAATGAGATAACTCAGTTACCAAACCACAGAGTTCAGGTCGATAATGCTGATTTCATTATGTACTTAAAAACTGGTAAAGAACTTAGAGTTAATTTAGATCAAGATACAGTCATCATATCTAGAAATGATAATGATAACAAAACGTTTTCAACATATTTAGTCAGCAGTTACGACAAACCAAATGATTTGCAACGAATTCTAGATATACAGTAAAATTTTGATTCCGTCTCACTATCTTAAGTTTACTTAACGATTGAGACGGAATTTAAGTTTTTAAACTGACTTCCTATAATAAGTATTATGTTAACTAAAATAAAAAAACGTAAAAACAATAATTATTGGTTCTTGTTCCTATTACATCGATTATTAGGAACTTCCCTATTTCCTGTTGACCGTACTTTATTTGCAAGTGATCTATAGCAAACTAATTTTCATGGTTTAAGTAATTCTCTAAGCACTGAAAACTCTATAAAAAACCAATCCATGTCAAATAGATTGGTTTTTGTTAATTATGTTATTTATTGTTCGTCTAAAGCGTCTGGATATACAATTTCATCAAAAACTTCACCAGATGCTTCGTCTTTCATAGAGATGGTAACTGAATACTTTTCTGGGTCTGCGCCATCATAAATTTGATAAATCATTCCCGACATACCCAACGTAATTGTCGCGAAACCATCCATGCTATTTTCATAAGATTCTTTATCTACTATAACAGTGAATTTTGAGAATGAGTCATTGTGGGATATGTCTTTTATAGACACGAAGTCCTCGCTGTTTTTAGTCTCTTCTACAGTTTCTTCTATGCTTGCTCCAATTTCATTCATCAATTCTTTATGGACTGATTTAGACATTTTGTATGTAACTGAACCATCTTCGTTTTCGGTTACTTCTTTAATGCCTTGTTCTTTTGCGCTTGCTATGGTTTCTTCAGTGTTTTCACTTTCAACCATAGAGGCTGGAATGGTTACTTCAACACTAAGAAGTCCCTTATCAACGGCAACCTCACCATCGTCTTTGCTTTTTTCATTGTCTTCCTCTGTTTGATTTGTAGCTGCTTGGCTTTTATCATTATTACTACTTTGCTCATTTGAAGAGCAAGCAGCTAGTAAAGTTAGGGATAATACAAAAATAGTATAACTGATTTTTTTCATATTTTCTCTCCTCTGTTTGGTCTGCTAACAGTATAGCAAACAACATTCGTAAATTGAAGTTATTCCCAAATGGAGTGAGTTTTACAGAATTACATTTATGTTATTTATAATGAGTTAGAAAAAATAGTGAAGTTTTACCTAGTCCCTTCACATGTTCACCTAAAACATTCATCATAATAAAGAACTTCTTTATAGATAGCAAACATGTCATCCACTGCTCTCTTAGCTGCTGAACTAATACCGATGACATTTATGAAACTGTGAAGAAGTGTTTTGTAGTGAACATGTTTTATAAGTAAGCCTTCATTATGTAGTTTCTTTGCAAACGCCTCACCTTCACTACGTAAAGGATCTTTCTCAACAGTAACAATAATAGCTGGTGCTACGTTTGATAGGTTATCCGCTCGTAGCGGTGATACGAGTGGGTCACTCGCTTTGTTTTTCTCTTTCAAATAATGATTCCAGAACCAGGCCATCTTTTCACTCGTTAAGTTATATGTGTGATCTTCTAAGTAAGACTCTGATTCGAGATGGTAGTCTACTACAGGAGTAATTAGTAGTTGAGACTTGAAAACGCTCTTATATACTAAACTCGCAGCTGCTGCAAGATTTGCTCCTGAAGATTCGCCTGAGATCGAAATGTTCGATGAATCTCCCCCGAACCGCTCACCGTTGTCTATTATCCATGTTAATGTATCAAAGACATCATGAAGTGCAGCCGGAAATGGATGCTCTGGAGCTAGTCTATAGCCAACAGATACAATCATACATCTTAGTGATTGGCACATGTAACGACAGAAGTTATCACTGCTATCGATCGAACCGAATACCCATCCACCTCCGTGACAATATAGAACGATTGGTAATTCTTTAGTTGATTCGTTGGGTGTATAAATCCGAATCGGAATGCCATGTTGGCCGACCTCTGTTTGGTAGACTGTAAGGTCATCCACTGTGATTGGCGTGAAGAATTCTCTTGCTTCTTCATAGTAATACCGAGACTGTTCAGGAGATAGAACGCTTAGTTCAGGATGCTTCAGTTCCTTCATTCGCTCTCCGATACGTGCAAGAAGCTTCATAGTGGATGGATCAATGTGACCCATTTGACGTTTGCTCCCCACAAAAGTTATTATTAACCTCTCCATTCAATGTAGCTTTATATGGATATTGAGCACAGTAGTCAAGAAGAGCTTGTTTTTCAATCGCTACTAGTTTTGCTTTCTTCGTTTTTATCTCAATCTCTTTTAGTTCCTTTGCACCTAATCGCTTAATGATCGGCAGAATGATGCGGTTCCTAACATCTGGCTCTCCTATTATACGAGTTGCTCCGTATTTATTGAAAAGAAAGTATCCCATAGCGAGAATAATGGCTTCTCCATCTGTTGGGTTTAAGTATTCACGCGGTCCAATCAATAAGTGCATACCAAGATCACCTGATTGAGCGGCATAATAGTTGTTAATAGGGTCTTCTTTTATGTTATAAGCTATTAGGTAGCATGCAGGTTCATTATCGATGTATCCCATATACACGTCTTTATAGCTTGCTTCAGTTGATTTTGTTAACCATGTGTGAAGATCTTCCATAGAGAGGTCAAGTTTCCAAAACGGTTTAATGTGCTTTTGGTGCATCCATCTGTGGAGAATTGGTAAGTCTTCCTCGACCTGAACTGAACGGAATGAAATGGTCCTGTTGAGATGAGAAAACGTGCATTCTACTTCTTCGATCTTTTCCATTATGTTTTCCTCCTTATAAAAAAAGCGGGGGAGCTCCCCGCTCTATTAATTCTGTATTTTACCTGCAAACTGATGCAGGGCGTTTGTTACCTTTCCAAATTCAGATGCGTGCGGACGGTCATCGCCGTCACCATAACCGTAGTCAACCATTCGGTTTCGGTTAAGGGTAAGCTTTGTGAGCTCTGGTTTAAAGAAATCAAATAGTTGGAATCGCTCTGAAAGCTCTGGGAATTGGCTCTGGTAAGCTTGGATACTGTCTGCTAGCTTACTCCAGAACGTCTCTTCATCCATGAGATCGGAGCGTTCTAAGACAGACGACATGTAACGTAGATGACAAATGAATAAGCCTGTAAAGATGAATTGAGTTAGTCCTTCAGGCGGCTCACTTCTCAATACTTTTTTCAAATCATTTGTTAACGTGCTGAGCTCTTCGAACGGCTGATCACTAATGTTCACATCATCAACGAAATCCTTCACCGCTAATCGATGTGGCTTGTAATCCTTTAGAACAAGAATCGTATTTTGACCGTGTGGAGAGAATACGACGCCATAACGATAGAGGTAATGAAGAAGTGGCTTCAGTGTCACATCCATGAACGAAGTGATCCACTCATCTGTTGTTAAACCTGACTTCTCAATCAAACTTTTTACAAAAGGTTTCCCGTCATGATCTTCATAATGAAGCGAAGCAAGTGTGATAGCTTGCTCACCTTCTTCAAGGTACGTGTAGATGCTTTCTCGGTATATAACACCTAACATTTCTAGATACTGATAAGGGGCGTTCGGTAAATTGAGATAGTGCTGTTGGTCAACGTTTAAACTGGCAATCTCTCCTGGTAAAATAACGCGACACTCATTTTTTAAAAAGTCGTCTTCTTCATAAATTTCTTGTATGAAACGTGTGATTGTCGGAGCGATTAGCGTTCGTTCAGCTGGAAGTCCGCGGTATACGAGCGTATTTAGAATGCTCATCGGTAACTTCACGTGATGCTTCTCTTTATGTGTCATATTAACGAATGTACGGACCGACTGTTGAGGTAAATAGCGGTCAGATGATTCGGCTAGCGGAATGATCACCTTTTTCGCGATTTCACCTGGGAAGTTTTGAATGATTGTGTTCTTCCACTGCCATTCATGAATTGGCATGAGGTAGTAGTCGTTCTCATGCACATTTTGCTGTGTGATCATGTTAGAAAAACGTCGAAGGTCTTCTTCTGACAACACTTCTTTTATAAGGTGCTCATAGGACGCTTCTCCAACCGATTGGAACGAACTGCTGTCTTTATGAACCGCTATCCAGGAGAGCGATAATTCATTTTGTTGTTCAGGTGCATAGGAAAGGTAATCGTCATACCCAAACCCAATACGTCCCTTGTTGTAGGTAATCCAAGGGTGTCCGGTCATATACCCTTCAAGGTGTGCATAATCGAAATCGATTAAATCGTCTGATGACACGTGGTTTGAAAGTAGATGAAGATCGGCTAGAAGTGTCTGATTCAACTCCTTGATCAGGTGACCAGCCGTTTCACTCACCATCCCGATGATCGGTTGAATATCAAGGAGAAAATCGATCGCGCTCGTTGCTTCAACTGTGTTCTCTCCTTGATGAATGAAAATGGATTCAGGATCAACATAGAAACTATCAAATAAGCGACGCTTTGCACCGTAAACATACGTTTTTGATTCGTTAATGTTCAATCTACACGTTAACCATCCGTTCTCCTTTTCTGCAACTTCAGGTTTAATCATTCCCTCATACATATACTCTGACATCATTTTTGCTAGTAGGGTTTTATTAACAGTAATCCAATGATCTTCTGTTAACACATTCGTTAGTTCATTTTTGTATTGCATCGATCTACGCCTCCTTTATGTAGTAGCAAGAATTTTCGCTCCGAATGATTGGAACACATTTTGATTCTGAACGTGATACACCTCATGTCCCATGATCTTGTTTAAAATAACAGCGTTTCGGTGTGCACCAAGACCCAAGTCTGGAGCTCCTACGCCGTGTGAATGGAGCTCTCCGTTTTGAATAAACAGCCCACCATGGTCTTCTCCTATTGTTTCAATTTGATACTCTTCTAAAATGGATAATCTTCCGAGTTCATCTTTCACAACATATGTATCTTGTAAGAATGTAGGTGTTGACTGCTTATAACCCGTACAGAGAATGACTTTATCTGCTTCAATCATGATATCTTCATTCGTGATGGATTGTTTTCCTGATAGTTGCCACTTTCCACCGTCATTCACGATGTTCGTGACGTTCGTCATGGCTTGGAGATGGAGATCAGGTTCTACTCCACCAACTGACTTTTCATACAGAAGGTCATATATACTCGCAATTGTGTCAGCACTAATTCCTTTATAGAGTAATCCTTGCTCGGAAAGCAGGCTATCTTTCTTGTCCTGATCTAGGCTATAGAAGAACTTCGTATAGTCTGGTGAGAAATACTCTAATCCAAGCTTAGAATATTCCATTGGGAAAAAGCCGTTTGAACGTGTGTACCAGCTTAGTGAATAGTCTCTTTCTTCTTGATCTAATGCTAAGTCATAGAAAATTTCTGCTGCGCTTTGTCCACTACCGATGACAGCAATTGATTCGTTCGGTTTAATGTGTTTCTTTTGGTCCTTGTACTGTGATGAATGAAAGACCGAATTTCCAAGCGCATGCTGAAACGTCTCAGGAACGTGAGGAATAGAACCTATGCCAAGCACCACATGCTTTGCATGGACTACTTTCGTTTCTAACGTTTGCACATTCTGAACAATTACTTCATAATACGTTTCTTCCTGCGATAAGCGTATTGGGTCCACAGATTGGACACGATAGCCAAAATGGCATGAAGAAAGCTCTTCCGTCACCCATTTGCAATAGTGGTTGTATTCCTTTCTTGGAATATGGAATTTTTCTAAGAAATAAAAATGGTACATTCGGTTGTGTTCTTGAAGATAATGCAGAAAGCTGTATTTGCTTCGAACGTCCGCCATGCTAACGAGATCCGCAAAAAACGGAACTTGAAGTGTGGTTCCATCAATCATCATGCCAGGATGCCAATCAAATGACTCTTTCTGATCGAATAACGCCACGTCAAGGTCAAGTGGATCCGCTAGAGCGGCAAACCCTAAATTAAATGGTCCTATACCTACTCCAACTACATCGTAGGATTCGTTAAGCATTTCCCCACATCCTTTCGAATTGATCACGCTCACAAAACATTAATAACCCCGTTTTGTCTGGCAGTGTGATTGGATAAGCAGGCTCAAAGCCGCACTTCTGAAATACATGAATCATCTTTTCGTTTCGAATGTCAGGTTCCGCAATCACCCGTTTTGTTCGCTTTTCTTTAAATTGTTTAGCAACCATCTCTCGTAAGAGTGGAAGAGCAAGTCCTTTTCCAAGGTACTCCTTCTCTCCTATGAGCAAGTGAACGCCTTGATCGTAAGGTTCGCTTTCATACGTATCTTCTGTTACATCACTCTTCACCCAGTAAGCCTCCCAGTAGCTAATCGGGTTTCCATCAACCATTCCTACATAAAGGGATTGATGAGTGTCAGCTAGCGCTTTTTTGAGATGATTTTTAAAGACATCTAAAGAGACATTGAGATTCCAGAAAGGATGAACGTGGTCCTCATTCATCCATCTATGGAGCAGTTCAACATCACGCTTAAAATCGACGCGTTGAAAGGAAATCGTTGTTACAGTATCAGTTCCCATAAGTAACATGTACTTCCTTTGCGATCGGATTCGGGACCATAGTGTAAACAGACTGTGTTTCAAGCGAACCTACAAGCTCGTCCATATCATATAAACGGGTTAGTAGATTTGCTTTGCATGATAGTACAGGATCATTAAGCAGGCTGTTAATTAAAGGTGAGCCTTCACTATGCTCATAGTTTGAGAGTCTTGTTCTGACAAGACCGATAAGGTCATCTTCATGAGCTAATCCACTACTTCCAAAACCGTTGATAAGACCAAACAGATGGTTAAAGAAAAGATAGTATGTGAACCGCTCAACCGCTACTTCATCTGAACAGATCGTATCACTTCGATCGTTAAGCGAAGGCAGGTGCGCTTTTAAAGCAGATGCTTTCGACTCGCTGAAATAGTAGCCTTGATTATCACGATAATAGAAATGCTTCGGATAGCCTTCTTCTAATGTAACGACCGAGTTTTGTTGGTGAGCTTCTAGTGATAATCCATACTTGTGATGAAGCCAAAGCATGGGCTCTAAAGTGAGATCAAGATACTTCTCAAACCAGTCACGACTTACCAATTCCAACGAGCGTCTTTCTCTCCGCGCGATGGAATGGATAATAGAAGATAGCCTGGATTTCCCTCCAAAAGCGTGATCTTGGCAGAGTGCAGCGATACACGTCGACTGGCTACTTCTAGGATAGAAAGGATTCTCGCGAATGACGGTTTCAAATCCTTTTACACGTTCAATGTTTACGTAAGCTGGGTCCTGCATGATTTCAAATCCGGGAAAACGAGAATTCAATTCTGTACCAAACGAAGTTGACAGCAAACGTGACACTTCAACTCCACGATCTAGCTCTTTCTGTTGATTAATACGTAGAGAGTTCGTGATTTTAATCGGAACAGAAAACTTGTACATGTATTTGGAATCTTGGTTGTATACGGTTCGGAACGAAGATGTTGCTGCAAATGGTTTTCCAACAGGACCAATGTATTGAAGATCACCATGAAGCAGAAGATCTTGTACATCTTCTTGTTCTAGAAGGTTCATAGCTTGAAGCGGATGGACTGGAATCAAGACAAGATGATCGAATTGTTCCAACCATTCTTGATCAACTCCAGTATCCTGTTTAAGTTCCTGCTTAATAATGTCACTTGCATCAAGATCTAAATTAGAATCCTCTATCACGATTGATGGATGAGCGCTAAAGTAATGAAGTTGGAAGCTCCCTTTCCATTCAGGTGAATACTTTTCATTGTCTCGATCACTTAATCCCTGCTTGCTTTTCGGTGTTGGGTGTAACAGGTGACCTAGTAGCAATGATTGTTCTGTATCAATAAACTCAAATTCTCCCTCACTTAATGCTTCACTATCTGTTTCACGTTCAATTAATGAAGCTTCAATGGCTTGTTTGCTTAACATTACACGCATGATAAGCTCGTCTTCCGCGCCACTTCTATTTTGATCGAGGAGAATTTCCTTAGTAATCAATGTAGTCAATGTCACATAATCAAGCGGTAACAATGCGCCATTCGCCACTTTGTAATACATCGGGAAGTGAAACAAATGCCTACCTGTCATGGACCAGTACTTAATCGGGATAATTAGCTCCATCCCTTGCCTTGGTAATGGACTTGAGATGATGTTCTCATAAGAAGCTAATGACTCATTGCGGGCGATTATTTTATGAAAATGAGCTGTTTCTCTTAAATAACAATTTAAAAAGCTTTGCATCGTTGCGCGTTCAGCAAAATCCTTTGCATGCTTCAAACGTGTTTCCTCCATTTCTCACCTAGAACTCGGATCCGATCTATAATGTCTATGACATCCTTAAGTGTCGTCCGCGGGTTTAACATCGTGAATTTTAAGTAGTTCTTTCCATCTATCGTCGTTTTCGCAATTGCTGCATATGAGTGATACAGCTCCTGCTGTATATTACGATTCACTTGGTTTATTTCTTGATCACTAACATATCGAAAGACGACTGTATTTAGTTCGGGTTCTTTCGTTAGCACCTCGAAATCATTTTGCTCACTAAGGTAATCAGCTACGTCAGTTGCTAGCTCAAAAGTAGAGTCAATCAACCTTGCAAAAAGGTTCGTTCCAATCGTTTTAAGAGAAAGATAGAGCTTTAAAGAATCGAAACGCCGTGTCGTTTGCGTTGATTTGGAAACAAGATTTAGAATTCCCTCATCGCGATCCTCTTCTGGATTTAAATAATCTGCAACATGATTCATCAAGTTAAAGTGCTTACCATTCTTCAAGAGAAACGCTCCGCACGAGATCGGTTGATAGAAAAGTTTATGGAAATCGACTGTGATAGAGTTTGCTTGATGAATGCCATTCAATTTCTCTCGATGAGAATGAGAAAGAATGAGTGCACCTCCAAAGGCAGCGTCTATGTGTAGCCATATATTCTCTTCTTTAGCGATGACCGCTAGTTCCTGTATGGGATCGATGCTACCAAAATCCGTTGTTCCACACGTTCCTACGATTAGGAAAGGAACTAAACCTTCCGACTTCATCTCAGCGATCTTTGAGCGTAAATGAGAAAGCGACATGCGATGGTTTTCATCGGTTTGAACGGTTATTACAGCGTTTTCGCCTAATCCTAGCTGTGCAGCTGATTTTTTCACTGTAAAGTGAGCGCTCTCAGAACAAAGAATTCTCATTCGATTGAATTGCGCCGGTAATCCGCTCTGTTTCACATCATAATCCCATTGTTTTTTGCAGTAATCGTCTCTTGCTAATAACACCGACATATAGTTTGACTGTGTCCCGCCACTAGTGAAAACACCATCTGATGCTTCGCTGTACCCGAACTGACTTGTGAGCCATTGGATCATTTCCTGATCCATAAACGTAGCGGAGGGACTTTGATCCCATGAATCTAACGATTGATTCATAGCTCCGATCAAGAGCTCACCCACCACAGCCGGAATAAGTGGGGGACAGTGTAGGTGGGCGATGCTTTTTTCGTTTGAAATAAACAGGCTATTGTCTATCACCGTTTTGTTGAGGTCATCTATTACATCCGAAAAGGAAGTTTGATCTTCTCGGAATGTAACAAGCTGACGAATCTCACTTTCAACTTCTTCAGGTGCTTTTCCGCTGTATGGATGTTCAGAGCTTTGTAACGAGCTGATCAATGTTTCTGTCGCTTTGAGGAGCTGGTCCCTCAGCTCTCTTGATCCAACACCATTATTTAAAATTGTTGTATCAAACGGATTTGCTTTAATCGTTGTGTTCATCCTATTTCTCCTATAGCCGCTTGAATAGCACTTTTGATAATCGTAATAACTTCCTCTACTTGGTTTTCTGTAATAATAAGCGGTGGAAGAATACGGATGACACTCCCGTGACGACCTCCTACTTCTAAAATCAACCCTCTCTCAAAGCATTCTCGTTGAACGAGACTTGCTAATGCTGGGTTTGCAGGAAGTCCGCCAGTTTTCGTTGCTGGTTTCATCGAATCCACCATTTCAACACCTAGCATTAACCCTCTTCCCCTTACATCTCCTATTTCAGGAAAGTCTTCTGCAAATGAAGATAATGCGGATAAGAATTTTGATCCCATTTTTTCAGCATGCTCATACAGTCGGTTTTCTTTAATGAATTTAAGAGAAGCTGTTCCAGCTGCCATTGCCATTTGATTTCCTCTAAACGTTCCGATGTGCGCACCTGGATTCCACTTGTCTAGCTTTTTATCGTAAATAACCACAGAAAGAGGAAGACTGCCACCGATTGCTTTAGAAAGAACGATAACGTCTGGTGTAATGCTTGCGTGTTCAAATGCAAACAGTTTACCAGTTCGGCCGATTCCTGTTTGAATTTCATCTATGATCAGTGGGATGCCTCGTTCTTCAGTTATGCGTCTCATTTCTTTAAGCCATTCGATCGGTGCTGGAACAGAACCACCTTCTCCCTGTACAACTTCAAGAATCATAGCTGCAGGAGGGAGAATACCACTTTCAGGGTCATCTAGTAAGTTCTCAATATATGTACTTGATAGTTTGTGTCCTTCCTCCCCAACCCCATAAGGGCATCGGTATGCGTATGGATACGGAAGGAAATGTGTATCAGGCATAAGACCTTGAACTCGTTCTTTAGGAGCTAGGTTCCCGCTGATTGCCATTGTTCCATGTGTCGATCCATGATAGCCTCCCTGAAACGTTAAGATGGAGCTTCTACCTGTCGCCGTTTTCACTAGTTTAAGCGCTGCTTCAATTGCATCTCCACCTGTTGGTCCACAGAACTGAATTTTGGCTCGGTCGGCAAACCCACCAGGTAAACTTGAGAAGATTTCATTTACAAATTCCTCTTTAACCGGTGTTGTTAGATCCAATGTATGTAATGGTCGTTTATTATGAATAACCTGCTGCATGGCTTGGATTAAGACGGGGTGATTGTGTCCTAGCGCAAGAGTACCGGCTCCTGCTAGGCAATCAATGTATCGTTTACCCTCCATATCTGTTACGAAAATTCCTTCAGCTTGATCAATCGCAATAGGTATTCTTCTCGGATAGGAACGAGCATTGGATTCTCGATGCTCCTGTTGCTGTAGTAGTATGTGGTTGGTCACTTTCTCCTCGGTAATCATCATTAAAACTCCTTTTTCAATTGATAATCATTTTCAATAACTCCACTTACAAGGATAAATGAGAACGATTATCATCGTCAATCATACTTGAGAACTATTATCAATTAAGTTGATTAGTAGGATATAGGTCAATAGACGGTGGAAATTACAAAATAATCTCAATTTCATGTACCGATATACACGTTAAATGACAATTTAATGCTGTTAAATTTTTTGTTCAAAAATCTAGAAATCAACAATATGAGTTATCATAGCTTAAAAATAAAACTCACAGAAGTGTTGAGTTCTGTGAGTGAATAAACCAATTTGTTCTGTTAACGTTCTCTTTTATTTTAAATCATCTTTGATCGCATTCGTAAATTCTTGTATGGCACTGTTGTCTATGCCCATGTTTTTCGCAGTGTCAGTCAGGTCTGTGAAAGATTGATTTGTTCCATTGTTCGAAGAATAGTGAGCGTTTTGCTGGGAAGATGCGTGGTTCTTTCCATTCGACATTCCTTGGGAAGAATGTTGATTTGTACTATTCTCATTTCTAAACCGGTTGGACAATCCGTATGCAGCCGCTCCACCTACAGCACTTAATACCATCATTGTTGCTGTTCTTCCTTTACCTTGATTGTTCTTTTTCTTATTCACGAAAGTTCACTTCCTTAAGTGCAATTTTAGTCACATGAATCTATAGAAACACAAGTTAGTTTAAGTATTTAGGTAGGAACTATACTGGTTCTTTTTGCCTTCTACTGTTTCTTTAAATTACCAATATCGAAAGTAATTCGAAGTGAGTAACAAGATAATTCACTGGAAATAGTAAGTAAGGATATAAAAATATCTATGGAGGTAATCGAATAATGAAAAAGAAATTGATGCTTTTAACGATGTCACTTGCCCTCTCAGCAAGCATGTTGGGAGCTTGCGCTGGGAATGGAAACGGAAATGAGATGAATGAACAGCCAGAAGATGTTAATTACGAACCTACCCGTTACAACGATGAAAATATTGATATGAACAACGATAGAGGACCTGATCTGGATACAGATCCTAGAGACATAAAAGGTCCTAATGAGCCAGATACACCTCGTAATATGGATGAAGAAGAACCGGACCTTGATGAGGAGCCTTCTGAAGAAAGACGCGGTAAGTAACTAATAAAGTGACTCCTGTAATAAGGAGTCACTTTTGAATATGCAACTTTCAATTATATAGCGAATCGTTTTTCTTATACCTAATCAAATCAAATAAGCCTGCTTTGTTAAAAGCAGGCGGATGAATTTTGAACATAGTAAAAAAGCAACATACCATAAATGGTATGTTGCTTTTTTGATTTACTGGGTTAAACTACAATTTAGGCTTCAGGCGGTTCACCAATAACACGAACTTCCCGCTCCAAATCAACGCCGAATTTATCTTTCACCGTTTGTTGAACGTGATGAATGACGTTTAAGTAGTCGGTTGCTGTTGCGTTATCAATGTTAACAATAAATCCAGCATGCTTTTTGGAAACTTCTGCTCCACCGATACGCGTTCCTTGTAACTCTGAATCCTGAATTAGCTTTCCTGCAAAGAGTCCTGGTGGACGTTTAAATACACTTCCACACGATGGATATTCAAGCGGTTGCTTTGTTTCCCGCTTTTCTGTCAGATCGTCCATAATCGCTTTAATTTCATCGTAATGACCATCTTTAAGTTGGAATGTAGCTTCAAGAACGAGAAGACCGTTTTCTTCAACGTTACTATGGCGATAAGATAAGTCTAACTGATCAGCTGTTAAGCTAATCAACTTTCCTTCTTTAGTTACCGCGAGCACACTCTCTAGACAGTCGGCTATTTCTCCTCCGTAGGCACCTGCATTCATATAGACGGCGCCTCCAACGGAACCTGGAATACCACAAGCAAATTCCAGACCAGTTAGCTTTTGATCCAGTGCGAACTCTGATGCATCAATAATGCGCGCACCAGACTGTGCAATCACCTTTTTATCACTTTCATGGATGTGATCTAGGGACGAGAGGTTAAGAACAATTCCACGAATTCCACCATCCTGGATAATAACATTAGAGCCTTTCCCTAAAATGGTTAGTGGATAGCTTGAATGATAAGCATATTCAACAGCAGCTCTTGCATCTTCAATCGTTTTTGGAAATACAAGAACATCTGCCTTTCCACCCATTCTTGTATAGGTGTGTTCATGTAATGGTGCATTTATTTTTACTTCCGCTGCTGGCAAGATGGAGCGGAGTTCGTTTATAGCTTTTTGATTAATCATTGGTTCCCTCACTTATCGGACAGGTTCTTTTCTGCGGCATCGAAAATGATTGCATGCAGACACATTTAAAATAATAACATAATTCGGTAATAAAGTGATTCATTTTGGTAAGGTATCTACGCATAGGACTCTTTTTCAAGACAGATTACCTATATTATTCACTATATAAGGAAATGTTTGACTTGGTTCCTGTTATTTATCAGGTATTGATTATAATAGATAAATAAATCTTTCGCCTATCAATCATACTAATACAGTCTGCTGCACTACTCACAAGTCTGGTGGTAGTCCACTTATTAATGATTCGTAGGGGAAGAGGTTTTTGTATGATTTACATATACAATTGCTATGGTGGAACGCATTCATCTGCACTAGCCGCAGCTTATCATCTAAATAAGCTTTCATCAAACAGTATTCCCTCTAAGGAGGAGATCCTTAACATTGATATCTTTAATAAATTGAAGAGGAGTGATATGGGTAGGCTTATTTATCATGGTGAGGATGAGCATGGAGATAAGGTATATACATTGGGTAGAGGCGGTTCAAAAGTACTGTTACCCGCATTAAATCATCTAAGTGTCTTGTTTCATGACAGTTTTGACATGAAGGAACCTGTCATCTTCTCTAACACATCCCCTACTGTCCCACTTTCGATGACATTTGGCGGCATGTTCGCAAGAGGTTTGAAAATGAACTGGATTGGTGTTCCATTATTAATTATTGGTGCAAAGCAGACTCATCAGAACATCGTTAATTTAGTAAGGTATACAAAGAGTCAGCGCGATGTCAGTACATCAACATCAGTCATACTAGAGAACGAGCAATTTAAATAGCAAAGAGTAAAGATAGATTCCCTATATGACAGGGAATCTATTCAAACATACTTATTAAGCTTTTGTACGATAAGCTGTATTATTCGCTTTCAATGATTCATCACTACCGAATAGAAAATGCTTTTCCATATTTGGTGAATAAACGGAATTTACCGCTGTTCTTCCAACTGTTTCAGCCACTTCCCTTAGCATGCTTGGGGAAGCTCCGCAACAAAGTCCGAAATAATTAACGCCAATACCCTTTGCTTTCTTAGCCCATTCTGCTAATTCATATCGATTGCAATACAATGGATCTAGTGAAGTAGGGAATGTTGTTTCTGTCGGCAGTGTACATGAACACCCTCCATCTGGTAAATTGAATAGTGTCGGATGTTCCTCTGTCGTGCGATATGGTACAGGAAGTGCACCAACGTAACCATTCACAGATGTTCTGATTTTTTCGATGTAGGGCTGCATGGTAGCGGGTCCTCTGAAGCAGTTCATACCAACAACAAGTGCCCCCTGATCTTCTAGAAGACGACAGGCCTCCTGTACAGTATATCCGTCTCTTAAAATTCCTTCACTCATCAAGCCAAGTGTAATAACAGCGGGTAATCCTTGTTTTTGAATTTCTTCTAACGCAATCTTTGCTTCTTCGTAGTAGTAGAAGGTTTCTCCATTAACGAAATCAACCCCCTCTTCCTTGCTCCAAGTGACCATTTCAGCAAACATAGCTCGAATTGTCTCTTTTCCTTCTTCGTCATCCGTATCAAAGAGGTTTGTATTTGAAATGTTTCCTGCTACAAGCGCTTCTTCTACAGGATGCTCTTTCGCTACTTCTTTTGCTAATCGAATCGCCTGACGGTTTAGTGGCTCAAGGAGATCTTCTTTCCCAATGATTCTCATTTTTTCACGGTGCCCATTATACGTAAAAGCTAGAACTACATCTGATCCAGCTAACATGTAGTCACGATAGGTTTGTTTCAGTGCTTCTGGATAATCAAGTGCCACTTCAGGTACAAAGGAACCTGCTTGTACATATCCTCTTCTCTCTAATTCAAATAAATACCCTTCACCACAAATAACAGGTCCTTCTTGCAATCGTTGTTCAAGTGAACGTTTCATCTTAAAGCATCTCCTTTTAATCAAATGAGAAAAGCCCCCTTCTATACATAAGAAGAGGGCTTACTGAACGAATCCTCCTCTTATCTTCCAGACAGTTACGTCTGTAGGAATTGGCACCAGCTTCAAGGTTCCCTTGAAAGGTTGCCGGGCATCATAGGGCCTAATCCCTCCGCCGCTCTTAATAAGAGTTGTGCTATATTATTTTCAACATGCTTGGAATTATAGACTCGTTTGATGGGTATGTCAACCATTATTCAGAAGATTCGAATAGTACTTACTTGTCTTTTAATCGATAAATCCGATCCTCTTGCCCTAATGGTTCAACGGTCATCTCTCCCATATGAACAAAGGAATCAAGATACGTACTAACTGCAAAGTAAATTTTGGGTTTTCCAGTTGAATAGCGATTGTTTGTTGTTTTTCCCTCTTTAATAAGTAGTTCACACATCATGATTGTACTTTCAATGCCTCTTTGTATATAACCGTCGATGGCTTCTTGAATAATAAATGATAGTCCACCAACAACGAATGTGTTTTTAGATTTAGGAATCACAGGCTCTAGATTAGAAGTATTGTCCTCTGCAAATAAATCAAAGGAGGGTTGTAATTCATCGTTAGGCTTTGACTCTTCTCTATTCGTTATCGATGTTGTGCTACTGAAATCACTACTTCCCCTCTTGGTCGCTTCTTGTTCTTCACGGAAAGCTCGTATGGCTTCATGTAGACGCCGTTCTTGGCGATCAAGTAATGGTAATTGTAGATCAAGAAGATCACGAATGTCTGCAGGAATAGGCATGCCTGGAGGAATCTCATAGGACGCTCTCCCTTTAGCTTGTTTTACGAGTAACTCATCTAATTCATAGTCGATCGTATTAAACCCTTTCATAACCTCTTTCACAATTGAGGAAGACATACCGGTATGTTCTTCAAAGTGGTTTATACCAAATTGCAAAATTTCACCAGTTTTGACGTGTCTAACGACATATTGGTACCTTAGCGGACGGCCACATTCACACAATAACTCATCAGACACAAATCCCGCATCGATAAAGTCATCTAGAATCCAGTCATCAAGTAGCATCTCTATTTCTTGGTCTGAAGCACCGTCTGGTATCATCCTACCTTTATCTCGCGCGATTACATTCGCAAAAACCGTTTTTCTTCCCCGTTTTAGGAATTGATTGAGATAAACATGTTGATCGGCCGTAAGTTCCTGAAAAAGCTGATCCCGTTCGTTCGTCGTAAGGCTATATGGCATAAAAAATCCCTCTCTTAACTATGGTAAGGCTAGTATAACAGCAATTCTTTCAAAGTTGGTTAATGAAATAAGAAAACGCCACCCTAACGAGATAGCGTTCTACTTTGTCATTAAAGGAAGATGACGAGATATATAACGTTTAGCACGATCTGTTAAGTAAAATAGCATCTAACCAAACGAACGATTAATATCGTTCAGGAACAAAAGTTACCGAACCTCTTGGTCCAACGACGAGCTTTTTCTTTGTTTCGGATGAGTTTTCTTCTTCAAATACCAGATACAATCCATCGTTCTCTTTAACTAGCGCTTTAAAAGTAGCGGAAGGAATCAATTGATTTAAATCACTATCATTATACGATTTAGCTAGTACTTTATGTTGATCATACACATGAAGCACTATGAATTGATTATCTTCCATAACTGCATGCATATAATTGTATCCGGATAAAACAGCTATGTCATCCTGATCCTTTTGAAAAGGCAGATCTTTTCTATCTAAATCCTCTAATACTCCTGAACCAATCCAAAATAATAAGAAGCACCCTATAAGTAATAATCCTCTCATCTATGTTCATTTCTCCTTAAGGTATAAAAACGTGAAATAGTTATAGTAGTTTATTCACAAAAGGAATGAACGTGTGTAAAGCAATTATGAGCACAGAAAAGACGCACTCAATTGAGTGCGTCTTTTCTAACGATTTATTTTCCGGTCTTCTCAAGTTTTTTCACTTGCTTACTACGTAGCTGACCGCAGGCAGCATCAATATCCGTGCCATTCTCGTGACGGATCACGCAGTTGATACCGTTTTTCTTAAGCGTATCGTAGAACGCAAGAATCGATTCTTTCTCACTACGCTGGTAGGAGTGATCATCTACTGGGTTGTATGGAATCAAGTTGACGTATGAAAGATGACGCTTATCACTTAGAAGTTTCGCAAGTTGTTTCGCTTCTTCCACGTGATCATTGACGTCTCTTAACATAATATACTCAAACGTAATTCTTCGATTCGTTTTCTCCAAATAGTAATCAATCGCAGGCATTAGCTTTCCTAGTGGATAAGCTTTGTTGATCTTCATAATCTTTGTACGAAGCTCATCGTTTGGAGCGTGTAACGAAATTGCAAGGTTCACTTGAAGATCTTCATTTGCAAAATCGTAGATCTGCTTAGCAAGTCCACTTGTAGAAACCGTAATGTGGCGTGCACCAATAGAAAGACCTTTTTGAGAATTAACGACGTGTAAGAAGTCCATCATATTATCATAGTTATCGAATGGTTCTCCAATTCCCATAATAACAATGTGGCTTACGCGTTCTTCGTTTGCCTTCTCATCAAGTGCGTGCTGTACGTTCATAATCTGCTCAACAATTTCACCGCTAGTCAAATCGCGGCTTTTCTTTAATAAGCCACTTGCGCAGAATGAGCATCCGATATTACAACCAACCTGTGTTGTTACACAAACAGATTGTCCGTAATGGAAGCGCATGAGAACCGTCTCAATAACGTTACCGTCCTGTAATTTGAACAAGAATTTAATCGTACCATCGGAAGATTCCTGTTTGATTTCCGTTGTTAACGTCTGAATCGCAAAGTTATCTTCTAATAGTTTGATACAATCTTTATTTACATTATTCATTTGAGAGAATTCTTTAACACGCTTCTTATAGAGCCAATCCCATACTTGAGAAGCACGGAATTTCTTATGACCACGTTCTAGCAACCATTCAGTTAGCTGATCAAACGTTAGTCCGTATATTGATTCTTTCATGTATAACCCTCTTTTCAATTCTTAGCCATTCATTCTAATACTACTAGAAGTATAACCAAGTCGCAACCTGTTAATCTAGATTGAGGAAAATAGGTGTTACAAAAAAGAACTTAATTCTCTTCTTAAAGCTTCATAAAGTCTCTACTTATAGCTTCGACTCTTTTTTAACTTATTACTAGAGCAGCGGAATAAATACGAGGATGAGTAGATCATACAAAATATGAGAAAGGAGCGGCACCCAGAAGTTTCCTCGTTTTTCATATATCCAACCCCATATGACTCCTCCAACTAGTGCAGCAACAATTAGTAATGGTGCACCAGAATATAGATGTGCTACAGCATAAAGTAGCGTAGCAATGATGATGGTATCCCCTTTCTTATATTTTTTGAATTGTTGCTGAATATAGCCTCTCCAGTATATTTCTTCACCAGGAATGACGATCAATACTAGACTAATGTAATGCCATGCTTTAGCAGGTTGAACAATATCATAAAACTGTTCCATATCTTCAAATAATGATGGCGTAAGCCACTGAATGAGTTGAATGCCAACATAACTTAACAGGTAAAGGAATATAGCACTTGCCACAATGTAGACAGTATCCGTTGATGTGATCTTTTTAAACACTAACGAACCGGTAGTGATACTATTAAAAATAAGGATACTAAGTGTAATCGTGAACACAGGCCAGAACGTTTCCGGATAATGAACAAAACTAATAAAAAGAAGACTGTGAGCTAGCAAAAGTGAGCTTAGGAGTATGATTTTTTGATTCATTGTGTCATCATCCTATCTTGGTGTTACCTTTTATTATGCATACCCAGAATGTACACAATGAATTCTTGGAAGAACAGTTTGAATAGGCTACGATGTGCTCTCTATAGAAAAAGCTAACGGAAAGTTTCCGTTAGCTCTTCAATGTTATTTACTTTGTGATCTACATTTCTCCTGAATGACGGCAAGTGCACTTTCCTTATCAGGTTGATCGCTCTCATGCCAACGGATTTTTCTACCAAATTCATCCGCCTTCGCATAAGCGTAGATTTTGTCTTTGTATTCCGCCACGCTAATTTCCCAGTAGTAAGTGACTTCAGCACCTGTTGGTTGGGTAACATCGACAGGATAGAAAAAATAGTCAACTTTATTTAGCATTTAAGCAGCTCCTTCATTATCAATTAACAGTTATTTTAACAAATTTTTTTAGAGTTTTGTTAAGGCTTATGCTAGATAAGTGGCTTTATCACATAAAAGGATCTTTATTTCATAGAATATACACTAATTGCACATAACAATACCTGTCCACTCATCATACAATTAATTTTCTATGTTTGTTGGCTCACTATCGAATAAAGCCTTCTCAATTAATTGAGAAGGCTTTATTGCTTTGGATTTTGAAGTTATTGATCTAATTTATTGATATCTTCTTCTGCTTTATCGAGCATCATCTGATAATTAAATGTTGTATCTAACTTATTCAAGAATTCATCATATTCACTAAGATCACGTTGGCCGCTAATAAATTTAATCATTTCTTCTTCAGAGAACCGATCAGCATCTGCCGAATTATAACCCTCTGGGTAATCAATATACCCATTTAGAGATTCGATCCGCGGAGCGTCTGCGGAAGCTTCGATATATTCCGTTTGCTTTGAGAATTTTGTGGATAGATACTCCATTTCAGGTCGACCAGCGAATTGGTAAAGCCAGAAATAGCCCCCCTCTTCAGCAAGTTTATCTGTTGGCACAATCTTGCCGTCTTCTTTATTATAATGCTCTCCTTCAATGCCATACTGTACAAGCTTAGATCCCTCATCTGATGCTACATAATTAAGAAGTTCAAATATTTTTTCGAGTTTTTCTGGCTGATCCTCAAGGGCTTTTGGAATAGCATAAAAACCATTGGCTTGACCGATATCCCATGTACCTGCTGATTTTCCAGCAGGACCTTCGATGGCTGTAAGTTGTACCCATTCAGCGTTCGGATCCACTGCTTTATATTGCTCAATATAGGCATCACTCGTTAAATTAGCCCATCCATCAAATAAAATTCCGAATTTACCTTGAAATGCTTTTTGTTGAGGCTCATTACCTGTATTACTAAAAATTTCAGGATCTGTTACATCGTTTTCCACAAATTTCGTGACGGCAGTAAGAGCTTCTTTCATATCTGGGTCATGAAATGAATTCACTAATTCTCCGTCTTCTTTATAGAAGCTTTTTGGCATTCCGACACCATAGGCTCCAAGAATTGGTTGAAAAGCGCTTACGCCAGAACCTGTAAGGCCATAAGTATCTTTTTGACCATTTCCATCTGGATCATCTTCTCGAAAGGCTTTTGCAACCTCATACAAATCATCTACGGTTTTAGGCATGTCCATGTTTAATGCTTCTAACCAATCTTCCCTCACCCAATATGTATAGAAAGGGATGCTTGCAGGAACTGTCACCGCGTAAACTTTGTCATTCACTTTCGCTTTTTCAACATTCTCTTCTCCTATAAAATCCTGAACTTCCTGTAGGTCGTCCATATAAGGGTCAAGATCTAGTAGCAATCCTTTGTTAGCATAGTCTACCAAAGCTGCTCGGCTAACTTGAAACAAATCAGGATAATCTCCTGCCGATAAACGGACGTTCAATTTGTTCTCATAGTCGTTAGGATTAACAGATAGATTCACTGGAAAACCAAGTACATCATCTAGCTCTTGCTTGATAACGTCATTTTCTGGGTCAGGTAAGTTAACACCTTGGCGAATGACTTCTACTTCTTCGCTACTAGATTCGCTGTCAGCTCCAGATGATAAGTTGCAGGCAGAAAGCAATAATGAAAGAGATAAAGCAGGTATAAGGACATGACGTAACTTCTTTCTATTCATAAAACCTCTCCTTTTTATTCGTAATAGATGAAGTTCATTTCACTAATTTCTGAAACCAATCTTTTCTAGTTTATCATAATAATGAGTCAGTTTAGCTTCTTATTGATAGGGTTGTCGGGTCAACTCTAAGGGAAATAAAGCTCTTACTTTTTACTTTGAATATCTTGTGAATTAAACTTTTTAAGGTAAACTAGCTCCTTCACTTCTCACTTCAACCACGTATGTCTTACCCCCTTTAATCTGTTTAGTGTTTAATTTTCTAAATTTTCTAAATTAAGTATATAAGTAATCTAGGCTTAAGAGAATAGAATATAGAGTCATTTATTTATACTTTATTTCAACTAAAATATGGTTATCTATAGTTGTGAATTAAATGTTAATAGTTTTTGTTTTTAATCGTTCAATTCTAAAAATGATTAACAAAAAACGTCCTCTTTAAAGGACGTTTAAAAGATTAACCAAGGTTTTCTATATTCCAGGTTCGAATCGAATAGTAACCATCATCAAGCTTCTGCTTTTCTTCTAAAAGGGTATTTTGTAGCTGCATAGGTAATCTTTTTACAGTTTCGTGTTGTAAATCGATTCCTTCATAACTTGAGTAAATTGGGATGGTAACAATTTGCTTATCAAGAGTATCGAAGCAATGCACACATAGAAACCCTACGCTCCTCATTCGATACGAAAACATAATACGATATCGGGGTTCTTTCATTCTACTCTCTCCTACTATTTTTATAATAGTATGCACAAATGACTAGATCAGCAAACCTATCCTTACTTTTAGAAAGGAATATCTATGAAAAATGCATATTGTTTTTCAATTAAAGTACCAGCTGATAAAATTGAATATGGGTTTTTCTTGAAAGTGGAATCCCTTTATACACTTAATAGAGAAAGAAGATGAACTCATGTCGACTAGCCAAAAAAAATTATCTGATATTAAATACTCGGTACTAGATTTAGCTCCTGTAATGGATAGAGAAACCATTTCGGATGCTTTAGAACGAACAAGAAATCTTGCTCAACATGTAGAGAAACTTGGATACAATCGTTTCTGGCTAGCTGAGCACCACAATATGCCATACATTGCAAGCTCTGCTACATCTGTGGTGATTGGCCATGTTGCTGCGGGTACTTCTACCATTCGTGTTGGTTCTGGTGGTGTTATGCTTCCTAACCACTCACCTCTCGTTATTGCTGAACAGTTTGGAACATTAGAATCGCTTTTCCCTGGACGGATTGATTTGGGACTTGGTCGAGCTCCTGGAACCGATCAGCGTACAGCATTTGCACTGAGAAGAGGCACTGGAAGCATGGCTCAGGATTTCCCAGAACAAGTCGCTGAACTTCGCTCATATTTTGATCCTTCTATGAGTCCAGGATCATCTCCAGTACGAGCTATTCCTGGTAAAGGTCTTAACGTACCAACATGGTTATTAGGATCAAGCCTTTATAGTGCAGAGCTTGCCGGAAAATTAGGGCTGCCCTATTCTTTCGCAAGTCACTTTTCTCCTAAAAATACCGTTAGTGCGCTTGAAACGTATCACCGAAGCTTTACGCCTTCGAAAGTACTCGATAAACCTTATACGATGGTAGGTGTAAATATGATTGTGGCAGATACAGATGAAGAAGCAAATTATCTGTCTACAACCTTACAGCAGCAATTTTTAAATTTGATTCGAAATCATGAAGCGCCTATTCAACCACCTGTTGAGAAGCTAAATGCGAGTGAATATGAGCTTGCCGCACTTGATCAGCAGCTTGCGACTTCTATTGTTGGTAGTCCTGAAACGGTCAATCGAAAAATGCAGGAATTTCTCGATGAAACGCAAGCAGATGAAATGATGGTAATTTCTTCTGTTTATGATTATGAAAAGCGTAAAAAATCCTATAAGTTATTATCAGAATTAACGACTGATTAATCAATTCCCCTATAACTAATGAGTTAAAATGTTCTAGTGTTTGCAAATAACGTTATTTCTTTGAAACCCGAACGAAGTTGATTAAGAGTAAGTCATTGTTAAGATTTGTCTTTACATTGATTTGAATGCTGGTTTATAATACCAATCATAACCTGAATAAGAACATCACTCATATAACCGCAAGAATATGGCTTGCAAGTTTCTACCGGATCACCGTAAATGATTCGACTATGAGTGAGCAACCTTCAGTTTAATTACTGTAGACTCTTTCTTTACCTATATTCCCGGAGGCATGTTGCTCACTCTTCTGTGAGCAACGATGTTCTTCGGGTTTTTGTATTGAAGGAGGAAATTATATGGAAAATTTAATGAACAAAATTAGTCAGGAAGGTTTAGCTTTATCTGACGCTGTCTTAAAAGTAGATTCATTCTTAAATCATCAAGTAGATCCAGTACTTATGAAGGAAATTGGTGAGACATTTGCGAGTAAATTTCAAAGAGACTCCATTACAAAAGTCGTAACACTTGAATCATCTGGTATTGCACCAGCAGTTTTTGCTGCCCTTACCCTTAATGTACCGCTTATTTTTGCTCGAAAGCGAAAGTCGCTCACATTACAGGAGGACTTGTTAACGGCAGATGTATATTCTTTCACTAAAGAAGAAACGAATACAATCACCATTTCGAGTAAATTTTTAAATGAAGAAGATCACGTTCTTGTTATTGATGACTTCCTTGCAAATGGCCAAGCTGCTGAAGGTCTCATAAAAGTTGTTTCTAAGTCAGGTGCTTCGGTAGCTGGAATTGGTATTGTTATTGAAAAGGCATTTCAAAATGGCGGGAAACGCCTTCGCTCAAAAGGGATTAGGGTGGAATCGTTAGCGAAAATCGCTAAACTAGAAGCTGGAAAAGTTACCTTTGTGAATGAGGGAAGTTTCGTATGAATAGCCTGAAATATTTATCACTAGGCATTCAACATGTTCTTGCCATGTATGCAGGAGCTGTCGTTGTACCACTCATTGTAGGAGGGGCCCTGGGGTTAAGTGGAAAGGAACTCACTTATCTTGTCTCGATTGATATTTTTATGTGTGGAATGGCTAGTATTCTACAAGTATGGAAAAATCGTTTCTTCGGTATTGGCTTGCCGGTAGTACTTGGTTGTACCTTTACCGCAGTTGGTCCAATGATTGCGATCGGTGGAACATATGGGATTACGGCCATTTACGGAGCCATTCTCGCTGCAGGTTTATTCGTGATCTTAATCTCACCTATTTTCAGCAAATTAATAGCATTCTTTCCACCGGTTGTGACTGGTTCAGTCGTCACCATCATCGGAATTACCCTGATTCCCGTTGCTATGGGGAATATAGCAGGTGGGGAAGGTTCGGTTGATTTTGGATCTTTACAGAATATTAGTCTTGGATTTGGTACGCTTCTCTTTATTGTGTTATTGACTCGATTCTTTAAAGGGTTTATCCGTTCAGTTGCCATCCTAATAGGACTTGCAGTTGGTACGATCGTTGGCGGATTCATGGGGATGGTTGACCTAACACCTATTAAAGAAGCTAGCTGGTTTCATTTAATTCAACCGCTCTATTTTGGGGTACCTACATTTGAATGGACGGCTATCTTGACGATGATTCTCGTTGTTCTTGTAAGCCTTGTAGAATCTACAGGTGTATACTTTGCTTTAAGTGATATTTGTGATGAAAAACTGACGGAGAAAGATGTGAGAAACGGCTACAGAGCAGAAGGCCTAGCGATTGTATTAGGTGGATTGTTTAATGCATTTCCTTATACTACTTATTCACAAAATGTGGGGTTAATTCAACTATCTGGTGTCAAGAAGAAGCAAATTATTTATCTCGTTGGTTCAATGCTGATTTTGATCGGTTTAGTGCCAAAAATCGGTGCTGTCACAACTATTATCCCGCCACCAGTCCTTGGTGGAGCTATGATTGTTATGTTTGGTATGGTAATGGCTTATGGCATTAAAATGCTTTCTCGCGTAGACTTTCAATCTCAAGAGAACCTCTTTATCATTGCTTGTTCGATTGGAGTTGGTCTAGGTGTTACAGCGGCTCCATCTGTTTTTGAAAAACTGCCACAAAGCCTTCAAATTCTAACAGATAATGGGATTGTAGCAGGTAGTTTAACGGCAATTACATTAAATATTGTTTTTCACGTATTTGGAAAAGAAAAAACAATTTCCGCTGCTCTCGTTCAATCCAAAGCTTCATAAAACAACAAGCCTGGATTCGAATAACTCATTCGAATCCAGGCTTCCTTTTTGATAATGATGAAATTTTAGCTATTTTTCTTTACTAATTTAATATAGTCAATATTTAAAGGGGAAAGTAAGTTGTTCATATAAATGACATGTTCACCTGCCTCAAGTTCAAATAGAAGCGGCTGGTTATCTAAAGCATCCAATCGTACATCTTCCCAATTCTCCCATCCATATGTGGAAGGAAAATGAAAGCTATTCGTTTGACCTTCGTCTACCTTAAATTCTCGATAAGCATTCGGCATATCAGTGGAATAGCGTACAATCGCCTTGTAAGTTCCTCCATCTGGAACCGTGATTTTCCATTTCAACCAGTGGTTCTCATGATCCCAGTTTTTCAGAGCTAATCCTTCTGATGCTCCGGCTTTTGGAGTGATGACGACCTCTCCACCCCCCTGATCAACAAAATCTTCCCCCTCAACAATAACTCCTTCTTCTGCAGAGGTTATGGAAACTTCTCCAGTGACTTCTGGTTCTGTTTGCTGCTCTTTAAAAATAGGTTCTACATGTGAATAAAGCTGTGCTACTTCTTTCGGATTCCCACCATCTGTTAAAATAAATTGATCATTATTTTTTACGGGAATAGTAAGTTGGTTTTTCTGTTTCATTTTCAACTTTTTCATTTTCTTTTTTTCTTCATCATAAATCCATCCTTTTGTCTGTGGCTTTATCAAATCACCTGAAAGAGTAATCACATTGTCAGAACCTTGATAGTCAATTCGAAAGTTTTCTTCCACCTTACTAAGTTCGATACTTCCCTCTTGATCTAGTGTTAGATTGGTTTCATCCAAACTAAGATAAGTTCCTTCCTGAAGTGAAAGCCCTATTAGTTTATGATCATTTAATGAATGTCTTGTCATAGCGAAAGCACCGTCGGATTCCATTTCGTTCATCTTCTTTTGTTCTAATTTGTTTCCAATAATAATGGCATCTTCAAAATCCGAACTAGAAACAGTAACACCTTTAGCAAATTGATCGCTCACTACAGGCACTTCCATGACATTTACTTTTTCATTTTCTTCCTCGTAAGGTTGAATGACAGAAACAAAATCAGTTTTTCTTGCCGATCTACGTGGCATCAACATTTCAGTGAAGACTTTTCCGGTATAGATAGATGTTTGTTCTTCACCTAGCATCGTAAGGGTAAAGAACTGATCGTCTTTTTGATAGGTTGCTTCCCACAGCTCATCTGATATTCCCTTCTCCAAACTATTCAAATGTTGATAGCCGCCTTTATCTCGAAGTTGATCGGCATTACTTCGATCGTCGACAGTGATGTCCATTAGGTCTCCATTTATATGAAAAGGAAGATCGTACGTATGATTGTCTTCACTTTCAGCATGAAACCAATCTAGCACGTACTCATCTAACATCGTAGTGGTGCGTTCCATAGCAACACCTTCATAAACTGCATCAGATATTGCACGGGTTTGCTTCACAACTGGACCAATGAAGTCATGTTTTAAATAACCTGAAGAAGGGTTTCCTGGTTCATCAGCTTGCCATAAATATGTTGAGTCCCCCTGCGGATACTGGCTCGTTTGATCAACAACTAGTGTATTATGAGCTAGCGTTTGTTTCGCCCAGCTCACATGCATAGGATTGTCATAGCCAAGGGAACCGGCATCTTTCAGCCACATTTTCGAATCAGCATACATCATAATGCCTAATTTATCTGCATGAAGGTGTCCGTTGGGAGTCCCGGGAGGACTATAAAAAAGACTAACATTCATCGCTTGTCCAGCCGGTTTATGATTACGGATAATTGTTAAACCGGAATCTCGATAAAAAGTGCTTCCATTGTTATTTTCCCCTTCTGGAGCAAAGTCATTTGTACCAATAGAAAAATCAGCAGAAGAAAGATCTTTATCTGCAAATAATATCGCCCAAGGCTCTGTGAGTGAACCTTCACGATTTTCTCCAACGGATTGTTTAATCAGCCAGGCGTATTTTGGGTCTTGATAGTAATGGAAGCCGATTTCGTAAATCATTTTAGATTGTAAGGTTTTATATGCAGCGTTTCCGATTGCAGGCCGAGCCATATTTCCAAATGTATAATTCATTAATGAATCGAGCATTTCTTTAATAGCATATTGTTCACCATTTTTTACATGAAATAAGTCTTGATTCGATTGATAGAGTGGAACAGAAAGATACATAAGGGGTTTAATGGCATATTCATGATACGTACTTGGACCTTCCCACCATAGACCATCTTGGCGGATTCCTTCCGAAAGCTGCTTTAATGCCCCATGCTTTTGATCATTGATAACTTGATCAAGACGTGACATATCTTTCAAAACGAGTGCTGCATTTCCTATCGCAGCATTATGCCAGACCTGCCAATTGGAGAGACCTCGTTGGTAGCGATCAATTACTTCTATTGCGTTTTTCAATACATTCTCTTCTACTTTATATCTCTCATTATCATCTAGAAAAGGATGCATCATATCGTATACCCAAGCTATATTGATCAACCATTCCGATTCTTCAAGAGTTTGTGCTGTAAGTCTCCCATCATAACTTCCTGTCAGGGGATAACCGGGGTAATGATCTGCGTATTCTTTCATTATCGTCATGGCAGCTTCTTTGTATTTATCATCCTCTGTTATCCAATAAACGAGTCCGGCATCTCTTGCGATTTCTCCTAAATGCAAGTGAAGGTTATTCTTAGTAGGCGGGAGTGAAAATTCCCCTGTGGTTCGTTGGATTGCTTCATCTGCGTTTTTCTGTAAGTCTTTAAGTGCCTCTTCTGCATATGCTTCTGTTTCTATTTTAGCTTTTAGTTCGTCTATGTCATTTTCATTAAAATACAAATAAGGATGATCAAGACTTATTGGTTCATCTTGGACTTTAGGGAGAATATCTTTTTGTTTAGCAGTTATGAAATCGCTCTCATTTCCTTCCGCATCAACGACAGTCATGGCGAAATACTCATCAGTAACGTCTTCATTCATCCAAAGTGAAGGATGCTGAGCTTGATCTTCGGCTACAAGAGTGGCCTCGTTTAAATTTTCAATTTTATTAGGAGAAGAATAAATTCTGATGAACTCAAGGCGCGATTCCGGAGATAATCCCCATGTTCCTACAGCGCCATTTTCTATATGAGTAAGGACGCTAAATGCCTCTGGCTTAGATGGTGGTTCGACGTTTGTGATTTCAACTGATGCAGTATTGGATTGACTACTTTCCTTTGTGGCTTTCATTATTGCTTCTATCTTATAAAAATAGGTAGCACCTAAGGAAGTTCTCGAGTCGATCCATTCGTTTGTTTCACTCTTATTTAATAGATGTTCCTCATCAAGTGGAAACTCCTCTTCTGTGCTTCGATAAATGTTATATGTTAAAAGGTCATTATATCCGGGAGGGACATCCCATTTTAACTTGACAGCTCCTGTTGTGATTGTCGTTGCTTGAAACGCACTGATTTCAGGTGGCTCATCATAGTTCACTTTTACTAATTGCATATCATCAATCCACGCTTTCCCATTTCGACTATCCATCATTGGTTCGATGGATAATGTAACCGTGTTTTTCGGGACGTTGAGAAGTTTTGTTATTTTTGTCCATTCATTTGAACCTTCCATTGCTCCAACTAAAATCATACCTGACGTATTTTGCCATGTTTCATTTTTGAATTGAATGCGTACGGCCATAGACCCTGTACCTTCATTAATATCTTCCGTCTTCATCCAATAAGATAGTGCATAGGTTGTTTCCGCTTGTATGGGAACTCTTTGAACGAGTGACGTTCTATCATCAGGATTTGTATTGTGTAGATAAGCAGATTGTGTTCCTTCCTTCACCTGATCTGTAACAAGCTTAATTTCTCCATTTCCCTTCGGCTTCCAGGTACTCCACTTGGGAGGGGCGGAGCCAGGATCACCATCCTCAAATGCTCCATTTAGAATATAATTAGCCTGACCGATCTCTACTGTAAATACGGAAGTTAACGCGCCAGATGCTGTTGTGGCTGTAATCGTTGCGAAACCATTGTTTAAACCTTTAACTAGTCCTGTTTGATTAACTTCTGCAACAGTGTTGTCAGAACTAGTCCATGTAACTTCCTTATTTGTAGCGTTCTCAGGTAAGACTGTTGCTTCTGCTTGGAATGTTTCATCAATTTCCATTGCTTTATAAGAAGTATTCAATTCTAGTTTTGTTGGAAGTATATTAGTAGTTGGTACAACTTGAACGTCATCGATCAATATTTGCCCTGTCCCGTTTTCGAGAAAATTCTCGATGCGTATTTTTGTGATGGTTGAAGGGATATCAAGTGTTAGGGAGGCTTGTTCCCAATCGGTTGTTCCCTTCCCTTCAAATAGCGAAAATTCTTTACTTCTTTGCCCATCCGCTTTATAGAAGGATACTCTTATATAGGCTCCCTTTGAAGAGGATTGAACATTTTTAAGCTTAATCCACTCAGAAACTTGATAACTTTCCCCTGGCTCGACAAGAATATCTTGATACACCGAGGCGCGAGCATTTTGATCAGGGCTTTGAATGGATAGTGCGTGACTTCCATCAATTGACGAGTCAGAAATAGCTTCAATCGTTGGGTTTCCAGATGCTTTCCATACTCCCCATTTGTTCAATGAACCATTCGAATCTTCAAAGCTACCATTACGAACCATGTTGTTTTCTTCTGCATGAAGCGCTGATGAAACAAGTAAGGAAATGACTAAGGTCAAGACGGCTAGTAAAGAGTATCCAGACGGTTTCTGCATAATATCCTCCCAATTAGTGGATTGGTTGACGGATCAACTTATGCTATTTGTTTTCTTGAAGTGATCGATTTGCTATTTGTCCTCTACATATCGTTAATTGCACATTCATTTGTTCATCAACTACGAGTAAGTCTGCATCCTTATTCACTTCTATACTTCCTTTTCTCTCCCAAATCCCTAATTCTTTCGCTGCGTTTTCAGATGTCATCTTCATAAGGTCATACATGGAACAATGAGTAAATTCCATCATGTTTCGGGCAGCTTCGTTCATTTTTAGTATGCTTCCAGCTAAACTGCCAGATCTCTTTAGTATGGCTTTATGATCTTTTACTTCCACTTCCTGACCACCTAAATCATAAATGCCCTCGTTTAAGCATTTAGCCCTCATCGCATCTGTTATTAGAAGAAGTCCTTCTGCTCCCTTAAGCCGATAAGTTAAATCAACCATATCTTTAGAAACATGAATCCCATCTACGATGATTTCAGCTAAGATGTTTTGATTCAATAGAATAGCACCAGCCGAACCTGGGTCCCGGTGATGAAGACCGTTCATTCCATTAAAAAGGTGTGTTGCGTGTCGAATACCTGAGTTAACAGCGTGAGATAGTTGTACAAAATTAGCTTCGGAATGACCAACTGAAGCGATCATCCCGTTTTCATATAAATACCTCGTTAATTCTGTTTGATCATCAAGTTCAGGAGCAAGTGTGACAAGCTTTATTAAATCATTTGCGAGAGATTGGTAGTGTTTGAATGTTGAAACATCTGGTCTAATAATGGAGGAAGTAGGTTGAGCACCCGCACGGTTTTGATTAATAAATGGGCCTTCTAGGTGAATCCCAATCATTTCAGCCTGGCCAGGATGGTTATTTTTTTGATGATAAATAGCAGCATTTCTTAATGCATGTTCAATATTTGAAGAGGGGTTCGTCATTGTTGTAGCTAGAAAGCTAGTCGTACCCTCTAAGGGAAGAGTTTTGGCAATCGTTGTTAAGGCTTCAGGGGTACTATCCATGACGTCTGAACCTGCTGCACCATGAATGTGGACATCGATCATACCGGGTAGAATAGCGTATTGGGAAGGGAGATCTATCACTTGATCAACCGGTAAATCTCTTGAAATATCTGAACCGATACCGGTGATTTTATCATTTTCAATGAGAATAGTATTTTCTTGACGATTTGGATTAGGAGTGTAAACTTTTCCTCCTCTAAGTAAGATGCGTTGCAACTTTTCACCGCCTTCCGTTTAGAGCAACTTACTACCGAGCCATCCAACCGCCATCAACAATTAACGTATGTCCGTTCATGTAATTAGAAGCCTCAGAAGCTAGGAAAATGGCTGCGCCTGTTAAGTCCTCCGCTTCTCCCCATCTTCCAGCAGGGATGCGCTCTAAGATAGATTGGTTGCGTTTCTCATCTTCTCGAATGGCTTTTGTATTATTTGTGGCAATGTAGCCTGGCGCAAGGCCATTCACCTGAATTCCATCCTTTGCCCATTCATTCGAAAACGCTTTTACTAAACCGTTAACAGCGTGTTTGCTTGCTGTGTATGCTGGTACATACACACCTCCTTGATATGATAGTAAAGACGCAATATTAATGATTTTCCCTTCCTTTCGTTCAAGCATCGGACGAGCAAGATGTTGAGTAAGAAGGAATAAGGCATTGACGTTCGTGTTCATCACAGCATTCCAGTTGTCTATTGAATAATCAGAAGCCTCATCTCGTCTAATGATCCCAGCGTTATTAACCAAAATATCGATTTGGAATTGACTTAATAGATCTTCACAATATGCTGGAAGTGATTCAACATCCTCTAAATCAATAATCACTTGATGAGCACTCCCACCTCCTTCCTCAATCAGTTGCGTTGTTTCATCTAAGTTATTTCGATGACCAAGTAGTATGAGCTTTGCCCCTGCTTTTGAATAAGCCACGGCGATTGCTTGACCAATTCCTCCAGCTGCTCCTGTGACGAGTGCTGTTTTCCCTTCTAATGAAAAACGATCTAAGTATCCCATCATTAGCCTCCTATTTTAAGTCTTTCATATCAATAAAGTCCATATCCGTAAACGTGTAGTTCTCTCCAGCCATAGCCCAAATAAACGTATAGCTTGAAGTTCCAGCACCGCTATGGAT
Organism: Guptibacillus hwajinpoensis; assembly: GCF_001039475.1. Lineage (GTDB taxonomy): Bacteria > Bacillota > Bacilli > Bacillales > Guptibacillaceae > Guptibacillus > Guptibacillus hwajinpoensis. Next base: position 591,084 of record NZ_LELK01000001.1, read on the forward strand.
GGACCAGGATGGGGAAATGACTGCTTGTTCATTAGAAACGAGCAAATGTCTTGTTTCGTCTGGCTCTCCCATGAAATGAAAAACACGTCCTTCTTCAGGCATATCAAAATAAAAATAGATTTCACTTCGGCGATCATGAATGTGAGCTGGCATCGTGTTCCACATATTATGAGGCTCTAGCATTGTCATCCCTAGCATGAGTTGGCAGCTTTGAATTCCTTCTGCGTGAACGTATTTGTAAATCGTTCGTTCATTTGACTCTTTAATAGAACCAAGGTGGTTAGGCTCCGCGTCTTTGATCGCTAATTTCTGAGTAGGATATTCTTTATGAGCTAGTGTAGAGACAAAATAAAACTTTGCTGCATTCTCGGCGTTACCAGGGTAAAACGTAACGTTTTCCTTGCCTTTTCCTATGTAAAGACAATCACGCTTATCGAGTTCAAACGTTTCTTGATCAACCTGGACAGTTCCATGCCCACCGATGTTTATGATTCCAATTTCTCGGCGTTCTAGAAAATAAGACGTTTTTAATGTCTCTGTTGCGGATAGTGAAAGTCCTTCCTGACTTGTTGGGATAGCGCCACCGATGACCATGCGATCGTCATGAGCATAAAGCATATTGATTTCCCCTTCAGTAAAAACCCTCTCCATCATGTACCGTTCTCTTAATTGATCTGTTGTATAGTGTTTGGCTTCTGTCGGGTTTGTTGCATGTCTGATTTCCATATTCTCATCTCCCATAAATGTTATTTTTGAACTTCTTTTTGATCCATTCTACGAAAAACAAGATTCGCTACCCACATGAGTAGAAAGGCAAGCCAGCTAAAGCTGAAAATCGGTAATAACCCAGGAACTAATAAAAGAACATAATAGAAGGCAATCATGATTGCCCCCATCATCAAAGCATGTAACGGATAAGATAATGCAATGATGGCCGCGTATTTGATAACTTTAAGGGCTGATAATTTATATTGAACAAAAACAGGAGCAACAAAAAGCGCAGTCAAGCTATACAAAAATATAATTGTTAAGGTAAAGAGGTAGCATATGAGGAAGAATACTCCTTCATAGCCTCTGAATAGGGTTAAATTAAAGAGCAATAACCCTCCCACGATCGTCGTCAACCAGCCAACAAGATTGGCCTTTACAAATTCTTGTTTATAGGTAGTCCAAAACTCAGGGAAAACAGGAACATCTGTCTCTCCGAGTTGCCAGCGGCGTACGACTGCAAACATGCCCATTGTTGCAGGGAAAATTCCTGCGACCAAAAGCCCAACAATCGAGAATAAGAGCCATAGACATTGAACGTATACAAGACGAGCGATCCATTCTGTAATGCGATAAAATTTGCCCCATAAGCCATTTAATTCAACCATTCAGATACACCTCTTTATCCTTCTTTTTCTCGTGATGTTTAGTTAAGTAATACCTGTGCTTTGTGCCTTTTCAGATCCAACTCGCTGAGTGACCTGTACCACTTTTCCTCCAGCCCGAATGGATTCTGACGCCGCACAACCAACTGCGACACTCATTCTTCCAGCATAAGGAGTTGTGAGCGGTTGTTTATTATGAAGAACAAGATTTACAAAATCCTGGCATATGACTGGATCGGCTCCACCATGACTTCCCTCTGTCGTCTTTATGTCGTATGTTTGATCAGCATATTCATGCCAGGTGTTAGATTTTCTCGTCTTCACATATACTTTTCCATCCGGTTCGGAGTTTTCAATTCTTCCTTTTGTGCCAATAAACGTATAGTTGCGTTGATAATCTGGGGTAAAATGACACTGTAAATAAGAAGCTTTAATGCCACCTTCTAATTCCATAATGACCATGTTATTGTCTTCTACATCCACTTCATTGCGAAAAGCGCATTGATTCAATGGAGTAGTGCTAAATTCTGTGCAGTCCTGTTTTTGATCACAAGTGGGACACGTAAGATTGTTATCTTTTTCTCCTCCGAAGAAATCAAGGCTACCAAATGCTGAGACTTTTTTGGTGTAACTTCCTGTTATCCAGTGGATAATATCTAAATCATGAGAACCCTTTTGGAGTAAAAGAGAATTCGTATTTGAAGAGTTAGCGTGCCAGTCATGGTAGTAATACTCTCCACCTAACCCTACAAAATGACGAACCCAAACGGCTTTAATGTCACCTATTACACCAGAGTCCACAATTCCTTTCATCGTTCGAAACATATTCATGTACCTCATATTAAACCCGATCATAAGATGCTTCTCTGACTTCTCCCACTCATCGAGAATACGATCACACCCATCCACTGAAATAGCTAATGGTTTCTCGCAATACACGTGTTTTCCTGCTCTAAATGCTGCAATGGCATGTTCCTCATGTAAGTGATCAGGTGTTGTAATAACAACGGCATCCACGTCTTGTCGTTCCAAAAGTTCCTTATAATCTGTCGTAATATATGTTTCTTTGTTTATGTCTTCTTGAAAGGCTTTTAATCTAGAGATGGATAGATCTGCTGCTGCTACAACAACAGATTCTCCATCCGGCTGATGCCAATATTTTGCAATAGAACTTCTTAATCCAATACCGATTAATCCAATTCTTACTTGTTTCATTGTTTCTCCCCTACGAGTATGGCATTCATTCTATGTTCTGCTTCTGACATGATCGTTTTCTATCCTTTGATCGAACCTAGTAGCATCCCTTTTGTTAAATGTTTCTGAACAAATGGATAAATTACAATGATTGGTAAGCTTGCAATAATAACGGCTGCCATTTGAATGGTAGCTGTCGGTATAACTGCATCCACGTTCTCGATTTGGTCTTGATTTTGTACAAGAATATCTCGAACCACAACCTGGAGAGGATTTAGGGCAGGATCTGTAATGTACATAACGGCCTGGAAAAATTCGTTCCAGTGACCAACGACATAGAATAAGCCAATTGTAATCATAACGGGTTTCGAAAGAGCGAGTACAATTTGCCCGAGAATTCTAAATTCGCCTGCACCATCAATTCGAGCTGCTTCGAAAATATCTTCTGGTAAGTTTTCAAAGAAGCTTTTCATGATCAGAACATTAAAGCTCCAAATCGCATTCGGAATAATCATTGCCCACACGGAATTAAGTAAACCAGTTGCTTTTACAATTAAGTATGTTGGTACGATCCCGCCGTTAAATAAGAGTGTAAAGACGACGAGGAAAATGAAAATGTTGCGACCAGGTAAGTTTTTGCGACTTAATGGATACGCCATTAATGTAGTAAGAATCAAGTTAATGATCGTTCCAACAACTGTAATAAATATGGTGACCATAAACGATTTTGGGATTTTGGGTTGTGATAAAAGGTGAGTATACGCATCAAAGTTAATCGCTTCAGGAATCAGAACAAATCCACCATTTTTCAATACTTCTTCGATCGGGGTTAGAGATACTGCAACGACGAAAAGCAAAGGGAAAACGGATAATACACCAACTAGAATGAGAGAGATCGTTACAAGTAGATCAAAGGCGCGGTCTCCTTTATTTTTCACCATATGTTTTCCCCCCATTTCTTCGCAATTTGGTTCGCTCCGATGACAAGAATAAGGCCGATTGCTGACTTAAATAATCCTACTGATGCAGCAAGGCTGAAGTTCATCTGTTCAAGTCCTGTTCGGAAAACCCACGTATCAATAATATCAGCCACTTCATACACTTGGACGTTATACATGATGTAAACTTGCTCAAAACCAGCATCAAGCATATGTCCTAGTTTTAAAATAAACAAAAGGATGATAACGTTACGTATTCCTGGTAGTGTAATGTGCCAAATCATATGAAAACGATTCGCCCCATCTACTTTTGCAGCTTCATAGAGAGAAGGATTAATTCCGGCTATCGCTGCTAAATAAATAATGGCTCCCCATCCAAGACTTTGCCATGCTTCAGATCCTACTAATATCGAACGGAACCAGTCTGTTGATGTTAAGAAAGGAATGCTGGATGCTCCTCCTTCTGTTAACCAACGATTAAATAGCCCTGTGCTTTCTGACAAAAAAGCGATACAAATTCCATAAATGATAACCCAAGAAAGAAAGTGCGGCATGTAGCTTAGCGTTTGTATCCATCTTTTAAACCACATTGTTTTACATTCATTTAGAAAAATAGCGAGTACAATACTCGGAACCATTCCAAAAAGAATTTTGTATAAACTAATGATCAATGTGTTAGATAATAGCTGGTAGAAATAAGGGGAATCAAAGAAAATTTGAAAATACTTGTACCAAGGATCGGCCCAGTTACTTCCCGTGATGCCTTCCATCACGTTATAATCTTTAAACGCAATAATAACACCATACATTGGTAGATACTTATAGATGAAAAACCAAATTAATCCCGGTGCAAGCATAATGTAGAAGCTTTTGTACTTCCATAAGTTTGTCATCAGCGTTTTCTTCTTTGTTTCCGATTTCGTATAAAGTGACCTCTCTGACTCTACAGCTGTTTTTGCATTCATGAATTCCCTCCTAGACTGTTCTTTGGTGACAGACTTTCTTACCTGAAAATTCGATTTCTTTTGAGATATTATTACAATAGCATATCTGTACACCTGTGAGAGTTTATTAATTTAGATACTAGTAGACTCTCACTTCGATCAGTTCAGCGTGCTTTGATCCATTGGTTTCCTCGATAACCACACGTATTTTATCAGTGGTAAAAGTTTCAAAATGATGGACGCACTTTCTTTTTCGGTTAGATTTGATTGAATCTAACGTTTGCCACTGACCATCTAAATTCATTTCAATCCGATAGTTGGCAACTAGCTCTGGCATAATATCGAATTCTGTTTTCAAAAAGTGAAGGTTAATTAAGTATTCGTTCACATCATCATTAAAGGTTAAGTGGATTTCATCCATTTGAATCGGCTTGTCCCAAGTTAACTCGATCCACTCTTCCTGACCATTTGGTTCAGACATCCACATATGTGGAGATCCAAAAGGACGGTGATAACCATTAATGACCTTATCAGGTAAGTAAGTTCCGATTGGATCATTTACTCTAAAACAAAACGGCTGTCGTGTAAGATTTTTCATTGACCACTGAACGACTAACTGCTCGGGTTGTTGGGACAAGTTAGGGTCGACGATAGCAATATCTCCTTTTTCAAAAGTTAACACCCCGGATAGTGGCTGTTTTGACTTCCATAAAGCTAGCTGTTCATTTTCCTTAATCACGATAAAAGCATTTTGTTCTTCGTTTGGTGTCCAAGGAATGTTAACTGTGATCCACTGCTTCTCACCTTTTGGAATGGTTACTTTTCTCTCATTTTGCAATGTACGAGGAATGTAATTTTCACCTCTACCTGTATCCCATACTTCTATAATCGCTTCTGTTTTTATAGTAGCATCGACTAAAAGTTCAATTGAAGTGAGCTTCTGATCAACTGGAAACAAGATACCCACATCATTTTTTAAAGAGTACAGTTCAGCTGGTGTGTTAATGGCGATCTTTTGATATGTGCTTGATGCGCTTATCTTTGCAAGTTTAGCTTGATCCCTTTCATCTTCGTTTCTAGCTCCAATAATTGAAGCATCTTGTTTGAGTAACGTTTGCTGTACACTTTTGAAATGATTTTCATACAGTTCACGTGGCGTCAGTTGTTTCTCCACACATAGAGCGGCGCCTACTCCGGCAGCTTCACCCATAACCGCACAAGTTGCCATCACTCGTGTAGTTCCGAAGGCTACATGAGTTGCACTTATGTTACGGCCCGCCATAAACATGTTCGAAACGTTGCGTGAGTATAAAGAGCGGAATGGAATGTGATATAGACCATCAGGGAAAAGGTGCTTGGATGCATTTTCTCCAGTATACATGCCCTTTGGGGGATGTAGATCGATTGACCATCCACCAAAAGCAATCCGATCATCAAATGGTCTCTGACTAATAATATCATTTTGATTTAGCATATAATCGCCTACAAATCGTCGGTACTCTCTTTTACCTGGTACAGACCCTACCCACTCAAGAACTAGGTTGTCAGCATCGAATTTTCCTGAATTTTTAATGTAGTCCCAGATTCCGTAAATGGCTGCCCACAATTCATCTCGTATAGCTTCGTTTTGATGAACGGTATCCATTTCCCCGCCCCATTCAATCCACCAATAATAGCAGCCAGAGTCACCTGTACGAATAATTCTTTTCTCTGGTATGAGTGTCTGTGTGATATCTCTTGCAAAAGCAGGTGCGACATATTTGACTGGTGTTCCGATATCTTTTGTATAAAATAAGATGGTACTTCCAAGTGTGATGTTGTCAGCTTCTTCTGGTGCCCACTCTTCGTCGTACTCATGTCTTGCTTCTCTACCTAACTTAAATTCGGCGCCTGCGAGAAAACCAACTAATCCATCTCCTGTACAGTCAAGGAATACCTCACTCTTGTAGGTGATTTTCCGCTCTGATCCCATCATCCAGCCTGTAACCGATTGGATGACACGATTGTCATTTTCTCCAGTGGCTTCTACTTCATGAACATCTGTATTAAGATGAAGTGTAATATTTGGTTCGTTATAGACGGTTTCATAAACGATCAGGTCCCAGTAGTATGGGTTTCCTTCAGGGTTCCGATATTGATTTTCAACAAGCATTTCTCCCATGATGCCTGTTTCTCTGGCATATCTTTGTGTTCCTACTGCGTTAGCACCGCTTACCCACACTCTTACTTCACTACTTGAATTTCCGCCAAGTACTGGCCTGTTTTGGATAAGGAAAACGGTTTTACCTAATCGAGCGGCTGATACGGCTGCACAAACTCCAGCAAGACCTCCCCCAATTACCGTTATATCAGATTCGACTGTTTCATACTTCATGCGATGAACATCCTCCTTGATGTTACCTTCGATAATTTTTTAAGTTTTCTAAATATAATTGTATCGCTTGGCAACTTCTATTAAAATGTAATATAGAGTCATTTGTTTATACTTTATTTCATAAGGTGGTGAAATTAATCCTGGACTCTCAAACGTTACAAAACTATGTACCCTCGGTGATTTACTTAGCTCATTGGAAAGAAAAGCAGCGATTTGTATTTGAAGAAGATGTCCACCCTAAGTGGGTCTTATTTGCGGTCGAAAAAGGTGAATTCGAATTTTCAATCGGTCATAAGAATGGTGTAGCACAGGTCGGTGATCTCGTGTTTTGTCCACCTAACACACCTTTTAAGAGGAAGTTAATTGAGCCTTTGTCATTTTTTGCATTTATTTTCGAATGGGAATTAAAAAAAGAGTATTTATCAGATCCGTCATTATTAAAGCCATTGGAAGAAGATGAATCAATTATTAGTGGAAAATGGACGTTAAGAGATTTTAAAAGACTTTCTTCTAATTTCGAATATTTAGCTTTATATTCGAACCATACTCACTCTCAGAATATGTCCCGTATTAATTACATACTGAGAGATATGTGGAACGTGTTTTGTTGGGAGCTTGAAGAAAAGCATGTGAAACAAATCGGCCAAAAAGATAAGCTGATGATTGATGCGAAAAATGCTATTCAAGAGAAAGGCTTAATGTCTTTATTTAGTATGAATGACCTTTCCATCCAATTAGGACTTAGTTCTGTTCAACTTACTAGAAGGTTTAAAGCAGCTTTTCGGATGACTCCAAAGGAATATTTGATTTCACTTAGAGTAGAAGAAGCGAAAAAATTACTCGCCAACACGGATTGGACGATGGATGAAATCGCAAGACATTCAGGCTATGAAAATCGGTATTACTTTAGTCGTGCGTTTCGAACAAAAGAAGGGAAAAGCCCATCAGAATTTAAAAAAATTCACCAAATGTAAATACAAATAAACCGCCTTTCAGGCGGTTTATTTGTGCGTATGAACATTTATTTCAAGCTTAATTCTTTCATTGATTTCGTCTCTTTTAGCCAGAAGCCAAGCAGCCTCCTTTGGATAATGGCTGAATGTTAATGGTTGTTCTAAATTGTTTTCTAGTAGATGGAGAGTTTGTTCACGCCCAATATAGCTTTCAAGAAGTTGTAGTGCAGAATGATCTTGAAAGGCCTCCCTTAACACTTCTAAACGAAGTGACTCAATTGGTCCTTCCTCTCCAGGATAAACGAGAAAAGCATCGCCTGATGGAAAAGAGTAATTCGCATCTGTGTTCCGAAACGGATCAATTTTTTTTTGGGAATAAGAAGAGTACCAGAAGTTAAATCCCCAATGAAGAAAGCCCTGTAGATTAAACTTATATAATTGCATTCCTAGTATTCTATTCCTAGAGGATGGCATGTTAAAAAAACGATTGGAAACTTCTTTGTATTGAGAAGTACAGTAATAAGTCCATAAACCAGGAACGTTGTTTTCAAGAAATGGAGTAATATGATCGTTGGCTGATACTGGATTTTTAATAAGGCCTTTTTCGTAAAATGCATAATCTGAAAGTGCGTCTATTATTGGTAGGTCACCGAGGTAATCATTCATAACACGGCTTGCATTCGTATAAGACTCCAAATGTTCCATTCGAGGTTCATCAGAAATATGAAAATAACAATAATCTGTTAGATCGGATTCTTCAAGTAATTGAATAAGCGCAGGTAAGAATTGTGCTAGAAATGAACGGTAGTCTTGACTCGTAGCGTCTGTTTCCCAACCAAATAGTTTTTGTTTTTTTCCATGTACATTACCTATAATTTTAGGTGGATGCTTTGCACCCCACTGACTAAAAAGATGAGAGAATTCAAAATATCGAATGCCGTTATTCTGACACATTTTAAACCAACGGAGAAGCTTTTCGAAATGAAATGTATATTTCTCTCCTTCTTTTGTTACATCAACAAGCTGTACGGTGGGTCTCTCTCCGCCAATCTCAGTATCCAGCGGAGGGGTGAATAAAGGAGTTAAAATCATATTAATATGATGATCAGCAGCTGTCTTTACATACTTCTCTACTGTGTCCCAGTATTTATCACTGAAAATCTCTAATTGATAAATTGAAGCGATACAATCCGTGTGTAGCCACTCGGTGTGAATCACTCCTTGCTCTGGAAGATTTGCATCAGTGACGTTCAATTGAAAAGTTTCTTTAATGTGATCACCATTAGTGCAAATGAGGGCGATCTCAATTTGATGGTCGCCTGGTCTAACGTCTTGTTCTATGTCCACTGTTATCCAAATCGATCGCCACTGATTTGGAAAAGCTGTAAGCCCTTCTTCTTCTATAATTGGAAATAAGGGATCAGGGTATAATCCCGGTGTATGACGCAGGGTATGATCATCGTAATCAAAGTGACATGGGTACTCAGAAGGCACCAGTCCAACTACTCGTGCTGTTACATTTAACTGAGAATGAATTTCGACCTTCATTTCTTTCACTAATTTATCTGACCGATACGCTACCTGAAAGGAATATGTTTCACCTAATAAAGCAGATGCAAATGAAACATATGGTTCAGCTAAATCTTCATCAGCAAAAACTTTGGTGAGCGAGCTTACTAATTTCGTCTCAATAATGATTAACCACTCCTTTATCGTTTATTTAGCTAGAATAATAGGAAAGGGTCGATAAATGGTGATTTTTTCCCTTAGTTAATCGGAATTCACCACATATAGAGGAATGAGTGGAGACAAGTATTTTTATTTCGGATTCGCTTTGTATCACTTCTATATTCTCAACTTCTCTATTTGGTAAATCCGTAGCCATTTGAAAAACGTTAATATACGTGATGGATTGATGTGGCTCACTTCTTTGTATAAAAGTGGCTCGATTAGAAACGGGAGGGTTATCGGGAGTGTTTGCTAAATAGAGCATCGTTTTTGATGAACACCAGCTATGTTGATTTACAGTTTCTTCGTTCGCTTTCCATTGTAAAAATGCAGAACCATTCGTCATCATTTCTCTCTTATTGTTGAATAAATCTTGATTTAATTTGCTTAATTTTGCTTGTGATGTTTCCCAGTTTTGGGTGTCAAGTATTTGGCCGTTGACGTGATATAAGAGATCCACTTCTCTTTTTTCAGGTACGTTTACCGTAACGATGTCAAGAAACAATCGATCGGTAATGGCATTGAGACGTTGGATGAAACAATCTTTGTAACTCTCAACATCCCAGGAACTCATTGACTCAGGTAACTGAATTAAATTTTGAAAAAGATAGGAATCACTTTTCCAGTCTACGACGCTTTCTACCCAACTTCCCCATTCACATTGTTCAGCTTTGATTCGTTTCCCATCTGCTGGTGGTTGATCACTTCCATTTATACTAATGGTGTTATGTGAATACGTATGTTTGAACCAGTCATAGTGTACAGGCACACTATAGCGTGTTGTGCCAGGATCTCGTATAAACGGTTTGTTTTTTAAGCTAAGCGATAAACCTAGTTGATCGAGATGATCGTGTTCACCACCAAATGGCGCATGCTTTTGAAAGACCTGCCATCCATTCTCACAGGAAATTTTTGTTAAGCTAGAACTTGAAGTTAACGTCTTATTTTGATTGTTCTTACGAGATGGGACTATACAATTGCTATCATTTAAAACGAATTGGTTAATGAAGAACAATGAATAAGAATCTCGCGGAACCGGTTTAAACTTTGATGGTTGCATGCTGTATAAGCTTCTTAATATCATTTGATACTGCTCTTCCCCATAACTAGAAAAAGCGAACTCGTAGAGATGTGCATATTTAGATAAGGAAATATATGAGGATGAGTCATTTAAAGATGGGAGCAACCCTTCATTATCAATAAATAATAAGGGCGTATCGAACATCTTTTTAATTTCTGGGAATGACCAAAGACGAGTATCATCTGTGATATGTGCTAATTGAACGATCGATTCAAGTGTATAAAAATGGTAGGAGAATGAGCCTTCATACCATAAACCATCCTCAAGTACGCCCTTACTAATCTGATTTTTTAATCCATAATCTCCATTAAACCCTTGTTCAATTAAGTGATCATTACCCAATATTGAACCGATCATACAAATGGCAACAGTTATATGGACGGCATGATTATGAATCTGTTGTTCTTTCCATATAGATAAAAAGGTAGCCGCATCAAGAAATAGCTGATTATTTACAAGTTCCAATTCTTCTTTGGTAAAATGTTCTTTACCAATGTGATAGGCATAACAAAGATTAATCATCCAATTGGCTTCATCAAGCGTTTGAGCGAAAAGTTTACCTGGCCCATTATAAGGGATCTTTCCATGTGTTCGGTAATGAGGGTAGCACTCTGCATAATCCAAAAGGATCTTGTTTGCTTTCAATAAATAATCATCTCTTTTAGTAGCCGCATAGGCAAACGAAAGATGTTTAACTGCCTCTCCTAGTTTTCCGTGAGCAATTCCCATCCAGCCACCTAGAAATGGAGAGTCTTCAAAGACTCTCCTGCATGAAGGACAATCAAATTTCTTATTATTCGTCCAGCTGAAATTGAGTGCAGCTCCATCATATGGGCAGTGAAAATAGTGCCCCCAGTCTGCGATATCTGTCTTTGAAGGTCTAAATGGTATTTGTAGCGCTTCATCCGCCTCGGCGATTAGCTTTTTTTTCGCATGTAGTGTTTCTTCATGTTGAGCGTTTAAGTAAATCGTATCTGACAAACGGGAACTCATGAATGCTTTCCTTCTAATAAGTCCTCTCTTACTGGACTAAAGGAATCTAAAAGACTACCATCTGAAAGTGCTTTAACACCATGAAGTGTATTTGGTGGGATATAAAGTGACTCTCCTTTTTCAATGATCGTATGAGCTGTGCCAATCGTGAATTCAAATTGCCCATCAAGACAATAGGAAATCTGTTCATGAGGATGCTGATGCTTATTTCCGATCGCTCCATTTTTGAAGCGAACTTCCATAATCATTAGATCTTCACCACTTGTTAAGATATTTCGTTTAACACCGTCTTCTACTGACTCCCAAACACCAATTTGTCCCATAATCGAACTCCTTTCCAGATTACCAATATAAATTCCAGTCTTTCGAGAGACGAACAAGCGCTTCGAAATAATAATAATCGCCCCAAATACAACTTTCATCTACTCCGCGGTTACCACCTTTATAGTAAACGGCATGGCGCAACAATCCATTTTCATTTGAGTTTACATCAGTCGTGTAATGTTCAACTAGTGATTCTGTTGTGTTGTTGATAGCGTTCTCATAATAAGGTCTCTCTTCATCTGTAAGTGGTAAATGTTTAACTAATTCAAGTAGTCCACAGAGCGCGATAGCAGCTGATGAGCTATCTCTTTCTTCATTGCCATCTGTGAAAATTAAATCCCAATAACAAATATAGTCTTTAGGTAAACGATTTAAATAGTAATTTGTAAGTTTTTTAGTTAACGTAATTAAATTCCAGTCTTTCGTATAAGCATAACTTAGAGGGAAGCCGTATATTCCCCATGCTTGCCCGCGAGCCCAACAAGAATCATCTGCATATCCCTGGTGTGTGTCACCATACAGTGGCTTCCCTGATTCTGGATCCATATAATAAGTATGGTGCGTAGATGCATCTTCTCTCACAAGGTATCGTGCTGCCTGTTGGATATGGCTTTCAGCTACGCTCTTATACTTCTGATCTCCAGTTTCTTCTGTAGCCCAATAGAGTAAAGGTAGATTCATATTACAGTCAATAATCATCCTTCCCCGCTGTGACGGGTCTGTTAAGTCGCCCCATGCTTGAATGATACCTGCTTTTTCATGAAAGCGCGTCATGAGCAAGTCTGCTGCTTCAATAGCTACATTTTTGGCTTCTTCATTACCAGTTAATTTATAAGCACTAACACATGAAAGCGTGTAGAGAAATCCGAGATCATGGTGATTTACAGCAATTCGATTCTTTAAGCGCTGTTTGAAACTAGTTAGGTGTCCTTCAGCTACACTGCGGTATTTCTGATCTCCAGTTACTTCATAAGCGAGCCATAACATTCCGGTCCAGAAACTCGTTGTCCATTCATTGTTCTCAATGGACGGGTACACCCCACCTTGGCTACTTGAATCAGGAAAACGGTCAGTAAAAGTTTCAAGATTTTGATCAATTTTCTGAAGAACATGGTGAATCGCTTGATCGACGTACGCGCGGTTTATCGTAGACTGTTTTTGATAGCGATCTTTTAGTCGAATGCCTTCATCTAGTACACTTTGTGTATTTGTTTTAAACTTCATTTGCACCTCCATTAGATGAGTTGTGAAGTCTTAAACCGGCTCCCACAAGTCCTGAGTCTCCTTTCAATTGACTAACAGATAATCGATGAACGGCACTGCTTTGTTCAGTAATCAGGAGAGGTTTTAGTGTCGCTTTAATATGGTCTATTAACACTGGATTATGATTAATGACCCCACCACCTAGAACAATTTGGTGAGGGTCGAGCATGCAAATCATGCCATGAATCCCTTTACTAATATCATTTAAAACTTCAGTCATGACATGACAGGCGTATTTCTCCCCATGAAAGTAATCTCTCAAGACTGTAGCTGTGGTAATTCGTTCAGTCTCTTTCATTTGAAGTCTTGCTCTTTTTGTTGCTGCCTTTGATTGAATAGCTGGACCGGATGCTACATTTTCAAGAGTAACCACTGGATTTTCTTTCGAAGCACTTGTCAACATTAAGCCTACTTCGCCTGCAAAACCAGCACCACGTAAAATGGCTCCATTGTGAAGAATGCAACATGAAATCCCTGTACTAATAGTTAAATAAGCAAACGTTTCATTTTTTTTACATCCTCTTTGATACCATTCCGCAAATGCTGCCATATGAACATCATTATCAAGGATGACAGACATAGTAGGATAAAGTTCTTCCAATTTTGGACCAATTGGAAAATGAGACCAAGGTAGATTGTTTTGATAGATGGCTATTCCTTTTTCAATATCAACTTTTCCAGGGACACCAATACCGATACCAAGTAGGTTTTCTGGTTTGTAACCAGACTCTTTTAATACTTGATCAATACAGTTCTTTAATTGCTGAAACACCTTGTCTTTATCCGTTGTTACACTTGGGACTTCTTTTCGAAATAGCACGCGCCCATCTTTTGTAATGAGCGCAGCTGCAATTTTGGTTCCCCCTACATCAATACCGAGTGAAAGATTCATGTTGGCCTCCTGTTATTAAGGCAGAGATATTTTCACGACTTGATTAAGATTACGAGGTTGATCTGGGTTTAAGCCAAGTTTGATTGACTGATAATAAGCTAGAAGCTGAAAGTAAGGAATATAGAGTGTCGCTCTCGCTTCATCTGATAAATTACTTCCTATATTAATCACATGATCAGCCGTTAAATCTGTCGCAAGATCTCCAATCACAATCGTTTTTCCACCGTTATTTTTTATATCATGAAGTAATGTGTGGTCGATCTCGCTCATTTTCGTTGTAGAAAACAGCACCACAACGGTTTCCTCATCCACAATAGAAATCGGACCATGACGGAATTCAAGGTTCGAATAACTTTCGCATTCCGTTTGCGTCATTTCTTTGAGTTTCAGTGTACCTTCTTTGGCTAATCCATTATAAATACCTGCGCCTAAGAAGATAAACCGCTCCGCTTTTGCACCTTGAACTATATCCTTCATAACATGTGCATGACTCACATTCTCATTTAACAATTTAGGCACCTGTTTCAGTTCTTTTAATGCCTCAGTATTCTCCGCAAATCTTGCAGCATATAGTTGAATTGCATAAAGCATGTTAGTGAAGGATTGAGTCATGACAACGCTTTTTTCACTTATATGATCAAGACTAATTTGATCGTCAGCTAATTGTGCCATTTCAGCATCACTGTTGCATGTTACGGCTAGAGTGGATATATTCTCTCTATGCTTAATGGCTTTTAAAGCCGTAATAATTTCAGAAGTGGTTCCGGAGCGAGAGATACTTACTACTCTATATCGTTTATGGGGGGTGAATACCTGCTTTTCATGAAGAAAAATTTCTGAAGCCGGCACCGCGTTGGCTTGAATTCCAGTGATTTCTTGAAAGTATCTAGCAGCTGAAATTGCAATGTAGTAGGATGTGCCACACCCTGTAAATAAATAATTGACTTCGATATTTTCCTTAGGAATATTCATATTGCTGACGATCTGATAGGTTTTTTCTGAAGCGTTTCCTTGAGACATGATTTCCTTCAACGTATACGTATCCACTAATTACATCACTCCTTATTTAGTAAATGAAAATTGATTTACACTCATTTGTTTTTCTAGCGAATTTAGATCTTCTAAGGAAAGGTCTCCTGCTTTTTCTTGCAGTGCATTGGCTGTGCCGGCAGCTGAGGCTCTTATTAATGATTTCTCAAAAGACTCTCCATCATAGAATCCAGATACTAATCCAGCAACAAAGGCATCGCCACTTCCTACAGGATTGACAACAGATAACTTAGGAATAGAAATTGTATAAATACAATTGTCATAAGCAGCCATCGCTCCATCGCTACCTCTAGAGACTGCCACAACGGAGACACCTGTATGGCTTAATTCTATTAAAGCATTCATGATTTCATCATCGGTTTGCAACGGACGATTGGTGATTTCACTTAGCTCATCAATATTTGGTTTTATCATAAAGGGCTTCGCTTTCAGAGCTTCCTTAAGCGGTTGTCCACTCGTATCAACAATTGCTCTTGGACCATTCTGCTGAACAAGTTCAATAAGTTCTTGATAAGCCGTCGTTAAAAGCCCCTTAGGTAAGCTCCCGGATAGAATGACATAAGTGCTTTTATTGGCCAATTCCAATAGTTTTCGTTTAAATCCGATCCATTCTCTTTCTAAAATGGTTGGACCTAACTCAAGAATTTCAGTTTGGTTTGTGTATTCATCAATGATATTAAGGCAAATACGTGATTCGCCTTCTATCATTGCAAAATCGGAATGAATTCCTTTTTCATCTGCTAACCGTTTAATGAGTTGACCATTTAAGCCCCCCAAAAAACCTGTCGATACTGTATTTATATTTAAAATTTTCAGTATTTTTGAGACATTAATACCCTTACCTCCAGGTTCGCTTATGATTCTTTTCGTTCGATTTACTTTATTTATAGAAAAGCGATCCATATAGTACGTACGGTCAATCGCTGCATTTAACGTAACAGTAGTGATCATATACTTAAGCGTAAGTTTGCTGACTTTGCAGCATTAAGATTTTTTTCTTAACAATTTCTTCAACAGCTTCTCGAGCAGGGACGAAATACTTTCTCGGATCATCTGTATGTGGATGATCATTCAAGTAATCTCGTAATCTAGCCACGAATTCAACCTTTAATTCAGTCGAGAAGTTCACTTTACTTACGCCATATTGAAGTGATTCACGAACTTTTTCTTCTGGTACCCCAGAGGCGCCGTGCATAACAATTGGCCGTCCTGTCGATTCTGAAATTTTTCGTACAAGCTCAAAATTAAGCCTTGGTTCCTTTTTATATAAGCCATGTGCTGTTCCAAAAGCAGGGGCAAACGAATCGATATCCGTTCGTGCGACAAAATCTTTTGCGAGGTCTGGATCTGTTAATTGAGCGTCCTGTTCGTCTACACTAAGATCGTCTTCAACCCCCCCAATGGTTCCGAGTTCAGCTTCTACGGGGACATTAACATAATGAGCAGCTTCCACAACCTTTTGGACGAGTGCTACGTTCTCTTCATATTGTAATTTTGATCCGTCAATCATGACTGACGTATAACCTGCCCGCAAACATTGTAGAACCGTTTTGAAACTATCACCGTGGTCTAAATGCAATGCAATTGGAATCGAGGTTTTCTCAGCTACTGAATTCACCATATTTTTAATGTTTTCGATTCCCACATATTTAATTGTTCCTGGAGTCGTTTGAAAGATAACCGGTGTATCGATCTTCTCAGCACCTGAAATAACCGCTTTCATAATTTCTAGATTATGAACAGCAAAGGCCCCAATCGCATAATGATTTTTGTACGCATCATCGAGTAACGGCTTACTAGAAACTAATGGCATTCAATCATCTCCTTATAAGTAGTTAGTTGAGTCGACGGGTTGTTGGGTCAAGTTTAGTTGTACCTGGATAATTTCACTTAACCAGGTGTTTAATAGTATTGTACTGTTATTAGGTTGTTGGGTCAACCTGTTCTTTTATTAAATTAACTCCGTGTAGAATCGACAGCGATCTCCTCTAACGATAGAATGGCAAAATTCCACAGGTTTTCCATTTCGTTCATATGCTGTTCTTTCCAACAATAAAGCGGGATAACCTTCTTTTACTTGAAGATATTCACTTTCATAATCTCTTATGAGAACAGGCTCAAACACCTCTTTTGCTTTTGTAACAATAATTCCGAAATCACTTTCCATAACATCATATAAAGAAGTATTCTTTACATTCTCTTGCTCAATACCGCGTACAAGGTACTCTGGTATATAGGATGTTTCAAGTATAACTGGCTCGTCATTTGCACAGCGCAACCTCTTTAATTCTATAAGAGCATCACCCTCATCGATCATTAATTTATTTGCAATTCGGGATGTAGCAGTCGATTCAATCATATGCAAAATAATATCTGTTGGTGCCATACCCATTTCTTTCATCACTTTACTAAAGCTATAGAAACCCATTAATGGTTGCTCAAGTTTTGGTTGCGACACAAAAGTTCCTTTTCCTTGAATTCGATTTAGGACACCAAGTTGGACGAGGTCTTCGATCGCTTTTTTCGCCGTATTTCGGCTAATATGATAATTATATCTTAACTCGTTTTCTGATGGGATTTTATCGCCAGGAGCCCAGTCACCGCGTTCAATATTCTCCTTTATTATCTCCTTTAATTGGTGATACAGTGGAATAACGCTATGTTGATCTAATTCTCTTTTCATCATATCCCCCATTTTTCTTGTGTTTGGTTGCATGTAATTTCATTCCATTATTAACATCCAGATGATCATCTTAAAGATATTGATTGGATTTTTCTTTATTCTATCATATTAATTTAGCTAGAGGGTAAAGTCGAAGCTCGACTCTCCCCTCTTTAGTGTTCATTCTATTAACGAAGTAACGAATTCAAAAATAGAACATTCTAACGCAAAACACCTGCCATCCATGTGTGGCAGGTGTTTTTCATTCGTTATTTAACAGATCTATAAGGATTTCGATCCATTTCAATGACAGACGAGCGTGAACGATTTGATGCAATGATGTAAATAGCTGCTAACGCAATCAATGAAGCGATGATTGTCCCTAGATTGAAAAAGCCTTTTTCAGAAGTCCATACGATAGAATAACCAAGTGCGCCAGCCATTGTTGCATAATAAACAAAAGGAATAAGCGTCTTTCTAATAACCTCTCCTTCCTTTCCAACTAGTCCAACAACTGCTGATGCAGCTACTACATTATGAACGCAAATCATGTTTCCGGCTGCTCCGCCTACGGCTTGAAGGGCAACAATCCACGAAGCATCTACGCCAATCTGAGAACCTACGTCATATTGAAACAAGGAAAACATCATATTGCTTACGGTGTTACTTCCTGCAATAAATGCACCGATCCCACCTATAAAGGATGAAAATAATGGCCAAAAGTCACCGGTTAAGGCTGCTACACCGTTCGCAAGTTCAATCGGCATTTTATCAAATCCAGCTGCTCCTCCGCTAGAGTTCAAAAACACTTGAACCATAGGAACGGTAAAAACAAGAGCTGTTGAAGCTGCAATCATTGTTTTGCCTGAGTGTTTCCATGCTCTTACATAAGCTTTTCCATTCATTTGATGGATAACGAAGGTGATAAGTGAAACGAGAATGAAAATGGTCCCTGGTAAATAAAGCGGCTGAAAACTAGAAGAGATTTCTGTACCAAAGATATTTGGAATGGAGACAGTCCAAGCTTGAAACCAATCTATTAATGGTAGCGCTTTTAATCTTGTTGCTACGAGAAGCAATCCCACAAGGATATAAGGAAGCCATGCGCGAATCATCGACATATGCCCACTTTTATGTGCAATGTCTTTTATCTCAATCGTTCCAGTCCAGGCTGGGTCCCAATTTTCTTTATCGTCAAAATCCCATTGTTCCTCAGGACGAGGCATAAGAAATCCTTTTTTCGCAGCGGTTACTACAATCGAGAGTCCAACTAATCCTCCAATCATTGAAGGGAATTCTGGTCCAAGGACATTAGCAACAATAACGTATGGAATCGTCATTGCGAAAGCTGCAAACAATGCAAACTTCCAAACTTTAATCCCCTCACTGAATGATTTGTTCTTACCAAAAAATCGAGTCATAAGGGCAACGACAAATAAAGGGATGAGTGTGCCAACGATGGCGTGTAAAATAGCAACACGTCCGCCAACCATTGTTACGAGTGCTAGAAAGTTATTTGTGATGCTTGAGTCTGCAGCTAATCCTGTTTGTACACCTACTAGAATAGGAGTCCCTACTGCACCAAATGATACGGGTGTACTTTGAATGACCATACCAGCGATGACTGCCGCCATTGCAGGAAAACCAAGGCCAACAAGAAGTGGAACGGCTACAGCAGCTGGTGTTCCAAAACCTGCTGATCCTTCAATGAAAGAACCAAACAGCCAGGCAATAATGATCACTTGTATTCGGCGGTCTGGAGAGATCCCTATAAATTCTTCTCTAATTGTTTTGATACCCCCACTTTCTTGAAGGGTATTAAGTAGCAGAATTGCCCCGAATATTATGTAGAGTAAGGTTGCTGCAACCACTAACCCATTTACTGATGCGGCAGCAACAGTAGCACCGGGAACTTTCCAAACAAACAGCGCAAGAACAACGGCAACGATGTAAGATACCGGCATAGCCTTACTCGCTGGCCATCTTAACCCTACTAGAAAAATTCCAACAGCAGCAATTGGCAGTAACGAAAGAATCGATAATAACCCTGTGCTCATTGCTCATCCTCCAATAATGAAATTTTTTGGGTAATGAAGCGTGACATTCTTTCACTATTCAGTTGCTGTCTTGTTTGTGGTATGTAATCTGTTCTGAAAAAGCTCGTTCCGCTTCTAAGTTAATAAAGGGGGAAAAGTCCCCCGTGCTTCAGGAATTACTGTTGCGTAACACTGATATGAGTTGATTTTCGTGAGAATGTGTTCGTTAGTGAACCAATTTCCTTAATGGAGCAGGTAATAACATCGTCAGTTCCAACAAAATGTGCTCCAATTGGGCTTCCTGTTAGAATAACGTCTCCTGGGTGAAGCGTCATGACTGTTGAAAGGTAAGCAATCATCTCTTTAATCGGTACAATCATCCATTCAGTTGGACTATTCTGCTTCTCTACACCATTTACGGTTGCTGTAACATGAACGTTGTAAGGATCAAGCTCAGTTTCGATAGTTGGACCTAGTGGGGTGAATGTATCAAATGATTTACCTAGCGTCCAATGGCCGTCATTATGGAAAAATTGTGGGGCTGTCACATCATTACCTACTGTATAGCCAAACACATACTCGAGCGCATTTTCCTTTTGGATATGTTTAGCTTCTTTACCAATGACAATGGCAAGTTCTGATTCAAATTTCACTTCCTCTAGTTGATCTGGAATAACGACTGGTTCATTTGGACCAATAACTGAAGTGGATGGTTTCAAAAAGAAAACAGGCATTTCTGGAATTTCATTTGGTAAAGATTCTTTATCTTTAACATAGTTTGCGCCAATTCCAATCACGTTTTTCGGTGTAATTGGAGCAAGGAACTCTACGTCATTAATGGACACTTTTGAATTTGTATAAGACCAGTCAGACATTGGGTTACCTTCGATTATATTGATTATCTCTTCCTCAATTACTCCGTTGTATATATGATTATCAAAAGTGAATCTTCCAAATTTCATAACATTCTCTCCCTTAGCTATTTCGTCACAGCAGTTTCTTTGATTACTTTTTTAATATCCATGCATCTGCTTGGGGTTGGAAACAATTTCCCTTGGTTTAAAAGGTTGTTAGGATTAAAGACATCTCGTATAGCTGTTTGTGCTTCAATTTCTTCGTCGCTAAAAATAAAGCGCATTTCTTCCTTTTTCTCAATTCCAACCCCATGTTCACCCGTAATGGAGCCTCCTGCGTCTGCGCAGGCTTTTAAGCATGCAGTTCCAGCTTTTAATGCTTTATCGGTTTCTCCCTCAATTCTTGAATCGAACAGAATGAGTGGATGTAGATTACCGTCTCCTGCATGAAAAATATTAGCGATTCTTAACTCATACTCATCGCTTATTGAACGTATTTTATTCAATACTTCAGGCAGCTTACTGCGTGGAATAACACCATCTTGAACAAGATAGTCAGGTGAGATCGCTCCCATCGCGCCAAACCCAGTTTTTCGATTTGCCCACCAGCGTCCTCGTTCTTCCTCATCACGAGCTACTTTAACTTCGCGAACATTGCGGTTTCTGCATACAGATAAAATCTGATCAATCTGTTCTTCAATTCCTTCAGCAATTCCATCCACTTCAATTAATAAGAGAGCTTCAATATCATCAGGGTGACCGACTGGAAAAGCGCCCTTTTCTACTCCTTCTATAGCGGTTTGATCCATCATTTCAAGTGCAGCAGGTATAATACCAGCAGAAATGATATCCGAAACTGCCTGGCTGCCATCTTCTACATTGTCAAAGTAAGCAAGAACGGTTTTCTTAGCTTCGGGGTTCTTTAGAATGCGCACGATAATCTTCGTCACGATTCCGAGCGTTCCTTCAGACCCTGTTAGAATACCGAGTAAATCATATCCTGGCATATCCAAGACGCCATTATTGCTAATTTCGATGATTTCTCCATCAGGCAAGACTACTTCGAGTCCAAGTATATGGTTCGTCGTCACGCCATACTTAAGACAATGCGCTCCCCCCGCGTTTTCAGCGACGTTGCCACCGATTGTACATACGTACTGACTAGAAGGGTCAGGTGCATAATAGTATCCTTTGTGTGAAATAGAATTTGTAAGTTTTAAATTAACAAAACCAGGCTGAACAGTAGCTTGTCTATTTTCATAATCAACCTCTAGTAGGTGCTTCATCTTTACAAGACTAATGATCACTTCGTTATTTAATGGGATGGCGCCACCAGACAAACCGGTTCCAGCACCTCGGGCCAAAAAAGGAATGTTCCGATCCGAACAATACTTTACTGCAGCCGATACTTCTTCTGTGTTCTTCGGGAAAATGACCGCTTTTGGCATTGCTTTATGAATCGTAAATCCATCACAATCATAGGATAGTAGGTCTTCCTTATAGTGAAGAATGGATTTAGTGCCTACAATTTTAGTGAGTGCTAAGATATCAGAATCGACATCCTGTTTCTGCTTCTTTCTTAAAAGCATTTAGATTCACTCCTTTACCGCTGCAGTCTTCTTTTCGTTGTCTTTCTTCATATCCTCCTGATAAGCCCAATCTAGCAGTTGAACAGTGTGGACGACTTTCCCACCACGGCCATATTTTTGAACACCCATGGCCATTTGAAGCATACAACCTGGATTACCCATTGAAATCATTTCAGCATCTTCAGGTACATTTTCCATCTTGCGCTCTAGAATTGCAGATGCCATTTCGGGGTTTGTTATATTGTAAATACCCGCACTCCCACAGCAAGTATCTGCATTAGGTTGTTCAATGTAGGTAACTCCTGGAATGTCATGAAGGATTTGTCTTGGCTCGTGACGTACTCCTTGTCCGTGTGCGAGATGACATGCATCATGGTATGTGATTGTTTTGTTAATCGAGCTTTGTGGCTTTATATAACCGGTATCATAAAGATATTTAGAAATATCCTCTATTTTTTCAGAAAACACTTCTGCTTTCTCACGCCATTCAGGATCATTTTGAAATAGTTCGGGATACTCTTTCAACGCACAACCACAACCTGCAGCATTCACGACAACTTTATCAGCATCTTTAAATGCCTCTATATTTTGCTTTGCAAGCTTTTTACCGGTTGCTCTATCACCAGCATGGATATGTAACGCACCACAACACGTCTGATTTTTAGGCAGTGTGACGTCATTACCGTTATAGGTTAGAACATTAATCGTTGATTCGTTAATGTCACTAAACATAACATCCATAATACAGCCCTTCAGCATAGCCACCTGTGCTTTAGAAGACCCCTTTGCTGGGATGACATCCACATTCTTATATTTCTTATGAATTGACTGCTTAATATCTGGCATAATGGCTTCCATCTCAGCAAGATGAGATGGCATGACACGGAGTGCACCTGTCGAGCGAACAGCTTTTTGAAGGCCGCTCTTCTGATAGAATTTCAATAAGCCTCCCGCTGCTTGCAGCCTTTCGGGATGAGGAAATAATCCTTTTAGAAAAAAGTTACTCACAACTCTTTTTACACCGGTTAATGGCATAGCTTGTCTTACCTGTCCTCGGGCTTCTTCAATTAGCCCACCCACATCCACATCTGCTGGACATGCTGTGGTGCAAGCTCGACAATCGAGGCATTGGAAAACGGGATCCATAAATTGTTCATTTACTTCAAGTTTTCCTTCCGCAACAGATTTAATGAGATGAACCCTTCCCCGTGGTGAGTGCTGTTCCTGTCCTGTTTCTAAATAAGTTGGACAGGATTCAAGACACATACCACAATGAACGCAGTCTGCCCATTTACTTTCATCTGGGTGGTCATCCCATAAATAATTACTAAGACTGTTTGAAGCGCATGGAGGTGAGTTAGTTGTTAGCTCTTTTTCCTTAATCGACATTCTATATTCCTCCTATAAAGCGCTGCTGATTGAGCGTATTATTGGGATCTTGTTTATACTTAATTCCTTTATACAGTTTGAACAATCCATCATGTTCTCCCCATATGGTCAGTTCTTTTCTAAGTTCACTTGGAAGGTGCTTTACAACCGCATAACCATTTAGAGCAGTTGCAAATGATTGGAAATGTTGAATGGCATCTACAACAGATGCATCGTTCCCTGAAAGGATAATGGTACTAAGACCGTGTCCTGCACCACCGCTCGCTTCCACTTTAATACGACCTTCATGATGCGTTCGAACGCATTCCTGTAAAAGAGGAAAGACATCTAAATTCTTTGTGCCAATCTTTAATACCCCATGCGTATATTCACCTACATCAGTGAGACTGTTTGGCGCTAATTCGCTAAATGTTTTCCAGAAATAGTCAGGGGTTGGATGAGCGGTCATAACGACTTCCTCAGGTTTATGTTGGTCTATCCAAACTTCTTGAAATTGAACGGATTTTTTGACATCTTCTAAAGCAATTAACAAACAGTACTCATCCCGATCAATAAGTCTTTTTGCCATCGATGGCGTTACGAGTTCTAAGGAAACAGGTTCTAATAAAGAATCTTGAACCAGTTTTGTGAACGCTTTCAAATTATCGAGCGCTTCTTCTCTAACGCTTAAGATGACAAGGCTTTTATGCTTTGGAATTGGACGCAATTTCAAGGTGATTTCAGTTACAACACCAAGGGTGCCCATTGAACCGATGAATAGTTTATTCATATCATAACCGGCGACATTCTTAACCACTTTTCCACCGGTACGTATGATTTTTCCATTCGCATAAACAACGCGCATTCCAATCACGTGATCTCTTGCTGAACCATATTTCAAACGTTTAGGACCGCTCTCATTTGCTGCAATAACTCCACCGATAGTAGCGGTAGAAGGGCTTGATGGGTCTAGTGAAACCATTTGATTGTATTGTCCTAGAAAGGTTTGAAGCTCAGTTACTGTGGTTCCAGGTTTTACGGTTACCGTCATGTCACCTACAGTGTGTTCAATAATTCCGGATAGTTTTTTGAGTGAAAGAGTAAGATCATAGTCGGATTTTGTACCACCATAACCGAGCTTCGTTCCTCCACTTACAATCGACAGCTTTTTTCCTGTATCATTGGCTTCAGTCACAAGGGCAACAACCTCATCTTCTGATTCCGGATAAACGATCTTTGAGCTTACATTACCAAAACGTCTACCTGAATCAGTTAGTGAAGCTACGTCAAGTAAGTGATTGTCCAACACCATCCCCCCTTTAGTGTGTTTGAATATATTCCGAACGTATGGAAAAACCTTTCCTCATCTGTTTCTTCACGTAAGAAAGGTGAAGCATCATGGCTTCATATGCGCCAGAAGCATCCTCACAAATAATCATTTCCATAATGGATTCATGCTGATGATGAATGTCGTGAATCAGTTCAGGCTCTGAAGCAATTAATCGATGAAAATCAGCCATTGATTTTTCCATGCTAGAAGAGATCGATTCTAGCAGTTGATGAAGAATTGGGTTTCCTGTAGCATTCGCAACCGCCATATGAAACTGACAATCATGTTGACCGCTTTCGTCATACTTACAAACACTCATGTGATTAAGAGCTTTTCTCATAGCCATTAAATCGTTTTCCGATCGGTTCACTGCTGCTAACTTTACAATGCTAGCTTCTAGAATCTCGCGTACCTGAAACAATGACTCAATCTCTTTTTGGTTCGGCATGAGCATATGTTTAAAATATCGTTTTGGATTAAATCCAGTAACAAAAGCGCCTTCTCCTTGCCTAATTTCAACTAATCCTCTTCCTTTTAAAGTGGTTAAGGCATCTCGTACTGCTGATCTTCCTACATCGAGAGATTCACACAGTTCACGAACGGAAGGAAGTTTATCACCTTGTTTATAACTGCCCTCTTTGATTAACCTTACAATCTGTTCCTCTACTTTCTCAGAAATTTTTTGAGATGAGATCCTTTTAAATTCCATAATAAAACCACCTTTCAGAAGTCACATATCAGACAGGTCTATCAATAAATATTTCATTATTCAGATAATAAAAGCGAAAAGAATGCAAAAGTGGCACTTGCCACTTTTGCTTCTGTTTTTACTTGTTAGCATAAACCTTCGCTTTAGCTTCTTGGCGACGTTTATGAAGGATCGGTTCAGTATAGCCATTTGGCTGATTGAAGCCTTCAAACACAAGATCACACGCTGCTTGGAAAGCGATTGATTCGTCATAATTTGCTGCCATTGCACGGTATTCAGGATCTCCAGCATTTTGTTCATCCACAACTTTGGCCATCCGTTTCATTGTTTCCATTACTTGATCTTTCGTACAAATACCGTGATGTAACCAATTCGCTACATGCTGACTTGAGATTCGTAGTGTGGCTCTATCTTCCATTAATTCGATATTTCGGATATCAGGGACTTTGGAACATCCTACTCCATGCTCAACCCATCGTACAACATAGCCGAGAATCCCCTGTGCATTGTTATCAAGTTCTTCTTGTATTTCTTTCTTACTCCAACTAGTATCTTTCGCAGCAGGAATTTGAAGAATATCGTTTTGATAGTCTACCACTTTTTTTGCTAGTTCCTCTTGTATGTTAGGCACATGAACTTCGTGATAATGAAGGGCATGTAGAGTTGCAGCTGTTGGGGATGGTACCCATGCAGTATTAGCTCCTGCTTGTAGCTGGCTTCCTTTTTGTGCAAGCATATCTGCCATCAAATCAGGCATCGCCCACATACCTTTACCAATTTGCGCTTTTCCAGAAAAGCCAGCTTTCAAGCCCTGTTGCACATTTGATTTCTCATAGCTTTGTAGCCAAGTAGCGTTTTTCATTTCGCTTTTTCGAATGACTGGTCCCACTTCCATAGAAGTATGAATCTCATCGCCCGTTCGATCAAGGAATCCAGTATTAATGAAAACAATACGCTCTTTAACTTCATTGATGCAGTTGCGAAGATTCAGGGTTGTCCGTCGTTCTTCATCCATTACACCGATTTTTATTGTATTTCGATCAAGCTTCAGTAAATCTTCCGTTCGATTAAACAAGTTATTAGAGAAAGCCACTTCTTCAGATCCGTGCATTTTTGGTTTAACAATATATATCGAACCTTTTGATGAGTTTTGGTATTTACCATGCTCAAGAACATCGTGCTTACCGATAAGACCAGTAATAACGGAATCCAGTATACCTTCTGGAATTTCGTTCCCATCCTGATCAAGAACAGCATTCGTTGTCATTAGATGGCCGACATTACGAGCAAACATTAACGATCTTCCTCGTAGCGAAAAGCTATGACCATCTGGTGAAGTATACTCACGATCCGTGTTAAGCGAACGGGTTACTGTTTTTGACCCTTTTTGGAACGAAGCGTTAAGATCACCTTTAATTAACCCAAGGAAATTGCGGTAAACTAGCACTTTATCTTCAGCATCCACAGCAGTCAC
This sequence comes from Guptibacillus hwajinpoensis, assembly GCF_001039475.1. GTDB lineage: Bacteria > Bacillota > Bacilli > Bacillales > Guptibacillaceae > Guptibacillus > Guptibacillus hwajinpoensis. Next base: position 618,213 of record NZ_LELK01000001.1, read on the forward strand.
GGAATCTTCGAAATCCATTATCGTTGTAATAGCAGATTCCATATACACATCTTTTACTCCTGCAGCATCTGTTTGACCAATCGAATCGTCACGGTCAATCTGAACTTCTACGTGAACATCATTATTTTTAAATAGAATAGCGTTAGGGTTTTCTTCACTGCCTTGATACCCAACAAATTGACTCTGATCTAGTAAAACGCTTTCATCACTGTCTTTAAAATGTACTTTCAGCATACCTTGTTCAATAGAGTATTGCATGACATCTGAATGACTTCTCTCCTTAAGGGGAACTGTCTTATCAAGGAATCTTTTAGCGTAGGCAACGACTTTATCTCCTCGAATAGGATTGTAAGATCCTTTGCGGTCAGCACCGTTCTCTTCACTTATGACGTCTGTACCATAAAGAGCGTCATATAGACTCCCCCATCTTGCATTTGCTGCATTAATCGCATAACGCCCATTGTTTACAGGTACAACGAGCTGTGGACCAGCTTGAACAGCTATTTCATCATCAACATTTGTCGTTGTGATAGTGAAATCGTCTACTTCAGGCTCTACATAATTTAGTTTTTCCAAAAATGTCTTATATTCTTCAAAATGAAAATCTTGATTTGATTTATGCCATTCATTAAGTTTCATTTGCATATCATCACGAACCTCTAGAAGTTGCTTATTCTTCGGGGCAAGATCTTTCACAATGTCACCAAGGCCCAACCAGAATTCCTCACTAGACATACCTGATCCTGGGATAACGTCCTTATTAATAAATTCATAGAGTTCTTCAGCCACTTGTAGATACCCAATCTTAGAATAGCCTTCCATTGTATATCCTCCTTATTAGTAACAGAACCTCATTTTCTAGTAGGTACTGTCCTTTCATTTAGTCTTATCTTATAATAAATAAATGTATATATATAATACATATTTGGAATATTGAGTATTCTTTATCGTTATAATTCAGAATTTTCTATGATCCTATAAAGTTTGGAGTGATTTTTTGGAGATTCGTCATCTTGAATATTTCTCAGAAGTTGCGAAGCAGTTAAGTTTTACAAAAGCCGCTTCAATACTTCACGTTTCGCAACCGTCTATTAGTAAGGCTGTTAAACATTTAGAAGATGAGCTTGGCGTCCCTTTGTTCTACAGATCCAAACAACTGGAACTAACAGATGCAGGGAAAGCTGTACTTGTTAATGCGAAACATGTGCTTAGTTCGTTCCGTAATTTGACCTCTGAGCTTTCAGATTTAACAGAGCTTAAGAAAGGTGAAATTAAAATTGGCATACCTCCGATAATCGGAGCAGCGTTTTTCTCGAAATTAATCAGTCAGTTTAAAGAGCTGTATCCGATGGTAGAAATCATTCTCACAGAAGTAGGCTCTAAGCGAATCAAATTAGGTGTTGAAGATGGGTCTCTCGATATAGGTTTAATTTGCAATACCCCTGTACATCATGACAACTTTGAATCTGTCCAAGTCATTAATGATCCTTTGGTGTTGATTGTTAACAGTTCACACCCGTTAGCTAAATGTACAGAGGTTAATCTTGCTGATCTAGAAGAAGAATCTTTCATTTTATATCGTGAAGATTTTACCTTGTATGACAGAATAATAGATGAATGTGCACAAAAGGGTTTTTCCCCATCTATCGTTTGTCAGAGCTCCCAAAAAGATTTCATGATTGAAATGGTTGAAGCGAAGCTTGGTGTTGCTCTTCTGCCTGGCAAAATTGCAAGCGCAATTCATAACGAGGGCATTAAGCCGCTTACACTCACGCATTCTAATGTAAGCCTTGAGCTAGGTATGATTTGGAAAAGAAATAAATATCTACCTTTTGCAGTGAAGGAATTTATTAAACTAGCAAAATCTATTATCGAAAAGTAGTAATCTTTGTCTACCTATCCTTCCTATTACAAATTAGAAATAACGACATAAGTCGTTCGAATCGGTCCATGCATCCCTACGACAAGATTCATTTCGATATCTGCACTATTACTAGGACCTGATATGAAGTTAACACAAGTAGCTGGAAATTCACCTTCTTTCATAAGTAGGTGGATTTTTCTTGTTGCTTGCGACATTCTCGGGACAATTAAACTCTTAGGAACGAGTGCAATATAGGTCGTTGGAAGAAGACTAACCGACCTGCCCTGATTTTCGTTGCTAAACAACACAATAGTACCAGATTCTGCTAATGCCAAGTCACAGAAAGTAATCCCAATATCTGCACTCTCTGTTTGCGCCACATTGTCTTTCATTCGAGGATCCCATTTATGAATGGTCGCATCTGTTTTACTGAAAATATCGTACTGATGAAACCGTTCATCTTTCCATGCCGATATAGACTTGCCATTATATGATTTGACTCGTTCATGGATCACATCTGCTAATTGATCTGATTCTGTTTCGATTACATCAGTATGAATGGTCTCACATTGCTTCTTAAATACAGTAACCAGCTCGTCTTGTGAGGCATTCTTCAGAATTTGCCATTGGGGCTGATGTTTCCATGTTGGACGTTCTACCGTCTTTGGCGTGCTCCGACCCAAATTTTGTGCAAGAGAAGTTAGAAATGATTCGCGATTATAAATTTGTTCACTCAAATGACTCCTCCTTCTGTCTCTTTTTGAACCAATCTCGAAAGCGCTCATTGTTTGGAGCTGGCATGTCACGAATTGTTGTCCACGCTTTTAGTGGTCCCGGACCTTTCGTTAGAAAACTGTTTGTTTGAAATGGCAATGAAAGAAATGGTGCTAGCTTCGTACCTACTTGATATAAAATGGGTAGCGTTGTTCCGTATTGAAACCCTCTCATGGCAATTTTTTCAGCTGAAAGTCCTCTTCCTTCAATGATGTTCTTTCGATGCTTGTTTAAGAGTTCATGCAATGGTATTTTAACAGGGCATGCATCTGTACAGGCGGCACAAAGCGTTGATGCAAATGGTAATTCACCGTACTCTTCATACCCCCCAAGTAATGGACTTATAACAGCACCGATCGGTCCTGGGTAAATTGATCCGTAACCGTGGCCACCAACGTGTCTATAAACAGGACATACGTTAATGCATGCTGCACAGCGGATACAGTGAAGTGCTTCTTGAAATTCCGTTCCAATGATGTTCGATCTTCCATTATCAACTATCACAAGATGAAACTCTTCAGGTCCATCACCTTCTAATGGTGATTTAGGTCCCGATAATGCTGTAACGTACGTTGTTAACTTTTGTCCAACAGCACTTCGGCTAAGGAGGCTAATCATAACGTCAAGTTCTTCCCATGTAGGGACGATACGTTCCATTCCCATTACCGTTATTTGTGTTTTAGGAAGGGTTGTTGCTAGCCTCGCATTTCCTTCATTTGTGACAAGGGTAATGGTTCCAGACTCTGCTACTGCAAAATTGCATCCTGTTATGCCTATATCTGCTGAAAGAAATTCTTTACGTAATTTTTCTCTAGCGAATAGGGTCAATTCTTCCGGTTTGTCTGTGTTTAAATAGCCGAGTTTCTCCTTAAAGACATCTCGAATTTGGGATTTGTTCTTATGTAGGGCCGGAACGACAATGTGAGACGGAGGATCGTGATCATCAACTTGAAGAATATACTCTCCAAGGTCACTTTCAATGACATCGCATCCTATTGACTCTAACGCTTCATTCATACTTATTTCTTCAGTAACCATCGACTTAGATTTAATGATTTTCTTTCCATTTTTACGCTTCACAACCTTTTGGATATAGTGATTGGCCTCTTCAGCCGTTTTAGCGAAATAAACATGCCCACCGTTCTCTTTTACTTTTTCACTTAACTCATACAGATAATAGTCAAGATATTCAAGCGTATGTGAACGGATCTCCTCCCCTAGATTTCGCCAATCCTCCCAACTACCAAGTTCTTCTGCAGCATCTAGACGTTTCCCAAGTAAGCGCTCTTGAGCTGATCGAACAGAATCTCTCATAAACTCGTCGTTTATGCCTTTTTCAATACGGTCGTTAAATGTGGTAGTTCCAATTCTCATAGGCATGATTATTTCTCCTCCCGCTGAGTAAGAACTTCTGCAATATGCATCACTTTTACTGGTTTTTGGAGGCGATTCATTCTTCCACTAATGTTCATTAAACAACCACTATCTGCGCCTATTAAAATGTCAGCGTCGGTTGATTCAATGTCTTTTATTTTTTCATCAACCATTTCTTTTGAAATCGCTACCATTTTTACTGAAAAAGTACCTCCAAATCCGCAACAGTTCTCACAGTTTGGTAGTTTTCTATAATTTAGTCCTTCCACTTCAGAAAGTAATGCTTCTGGTGCATCTTTAACCCCTAGCAGACGCGTCATGTGACAGGATTTATGGTAAGTAGCGGTGGCGTTTAATGACGCCCCAACATTGTTGACACCTAGAACATCTACAAGAAATTGAGTGAATTCATAAGAACGTTCTTTCAATGAGCGTGCTTTATGCTGCATTTCCGGTTCATTATGAAACAGTTCCTCATATTCCGAGAACATAGCAACGCATGACCCTGAAGGACCTACAACATATGAAGAGTTTTCAAAAGCGCGAATCATGTTTCTAGCTGCTTCTTTTGCTTCTTCCCGGTAACCACTGTTAAAAGCCGGCTGGCCACAACACGTTTGCGAAAAGGGAAAATCCACTTCACATCCTAAGCTTTCTAACACTTCAACGACGCTTTTGCCCACGTTCGGATAAAAAATATCACCAAGACATGTAACAAACAACGAAACGTTCATGGTAGCCTCCTTTCTATTCCGAATGATATGCTATCAGGTCATCTGATGACTATAATGGCTTCTTCCAGTATAAGGATAACTATTGCGCATTTCAATAAATATATTGATTTTTCTAACAATTTTAGTTAAATGTGATCTAAAAGGAATGTTTCCACTTCATTTAAATGGTGAAGCATCGCTTGCTGAGCTTTTTCGGAATCTTTCGTTTTAATCGCGAGGAAAATTTCTTTATGTTCAATGTAAAGTTTTTCAAGTATTGCGGCTTCAGAATAAAGAGATAACTTTCTCGTTTCTCTCATTGAATCTACCATTAATTGAGAAACGTGATTCATTAAATCAATAAGCAATCGATTGTGTGATGCAGCAGTAATTGACATGTGAAACTGCAAATCCGCCTGCTCTCCTAATTCACGGTGTGATACAGCTTTTTCCATATCCATAAGTGCTTGTTGAATTTGAAATAGCTCTTCCTCTGTCCTTTTTTCTGCTGCACTCGCTGCACAACCAGTTTCAAGAATTTTACGGACTTGAAGTAGTTCTATAGTATCTTGTCTATTCATCAATATACCTGTAGATAACGATTGGCTTAACGTTGATGGATCATACTGTTTGATAAAGGTACCTTCACCTTGCCGCATCTCCACTAGTCCCATTGCTCGAAGCGCACTGAGTGCTTCACGAACGGCGGATCTTCCTACATCAAATCCTTCAGCAAGCGATTGGACGGAATCAAGCTTACTACCAGGTGACAATTCACCACTTTTAATTTTATCGAGAAGCTGATCAGCTATTTCTTCATAAATTTTTCGTTTTTTTATTTGCTTATATGTCATTAAAGCATCGCTCCTTCTTGTTTGTTTACTAGTTTACTTTAATAAATTACTAGTGACAATTGTTGATACACAAAGTAAAGATGAATGTGAGAACAACCAAAGAAAGTAGCAAGACCGTAAGAAAAGCTGATGAATGAGATCTTCATCAGCTTCTACTCTATTCCTCTATGATTTCCCAATCATGTTCAAAGGCTACACAGCCCTTTAACGTCTGAGCAACAGGACATCCTCTTTCGAAAACCTGTAGTGCTCTTTCTGCCGCTTCACGCTTACCTTTAGGGATTGTTAGTTTATAGTGACATTTGATTTGAGTGATTTTGAGCACACCGTCTGGTGCTTCAATGATTCCTTCGAATTGACCTGATAACTTATTCGGAAAAGTCGGTATATGGCGCGCCTCCAGCGCACCTGATAATGTACCGGTTAGTCAGCCACCTGCTGCCGCGACAATATGGTCTAGTGTCGAAGGCTGTTCGACTTCGGGAGATGCTTTATAGAACTCTTTAACCCCACCATGTACACCGTATTGAACCGGTTCTTCAAAGTTGGCAATGTATGCACGTCGATTCTTACCTTCGTCTTGTTCAATTCGTATATTAGCTATTTCAATCGGATTGTTCATTACTTTCTCCTCTCTTCTATCATATTATTTCCATAGTTTGGCGATTCCCTCACCTGACTTTTTTAAACCGCATTCAATAAATCATTCTAAATGGCGGGAAAGTCCCCTTTTAATAGCGAATAGTAAAGATAACAAGAAAAGGTATCATCAAAGGAGGACGAAATGGAAAATAAATGGGACAAGTCGATTGTTATCAATGCGCCAATCGAAACAATTTGGCACTATCTTGATGGCTCGCTTGAAAACATGCAAAAAATTATGCCAAATGTCGTTGACAATCAACCAGTCAATATAACTGATAATGTCATTGGTAGCGTGCACCGCCAATCTTATCGTGAAGGAAAGCGGGTCATGGAATATGATGTGCATACACTAGATTATAACAATCAAGATGACTATAAAAAATTGAAGATAGGATTTAATCTAGCAAAAATGTTTCAGATCGAAGGCTGTTATGAACTTACTAAAGAGTCCGATTCGGTAACCACTCTGCGCTATACTGGTTCTAACAAGCCATTGAAATGGTACATGAAACCTTTTGTTTTATTTTCAGGCGATAAAGTCGTTAGAGATTTTTTGGAAAGAGTAAAGCGTGTAGCTGAAGGTAAAGAATAGAATGGGTTATGTTAATTTATAGAATGAACAGTCGTAGTGCCTTCTTCTAGAATAGAATAACCTAATGAAGGAGGCCTGATTACATGGAGGTGTATGGAGAAGCATTAATTATTACAGGTGCCTGGATTCAAACGATCGGTGCAGGAGTCGCTGCCATCGGGAATACACTAATTGCAAACAACGAAGAAGATAGTGAAACCGTTGGCGGTGAGCTATATGTACTAGGAAATGCTATTGAAGCTACAGGTAATACCCTTCAAGCTGTAGGAAGATCAAAGTTACCATTGAGCAGTGATCATGAAGTGCTCGGAACGATAGGTACGTGGTTTCAAGCGGCGGGTAATGTTGCAAACGTTGTAGGAGGTTCACAAGCCCTTACAGGAGGAGGGAATGATGGTCTAGAGATCGATGTTTTAGGAGATGTTATTCAATCAGCTGGTGCGGCATTTGAAGCAACAAGTTCAAGTTTTAGTAATTCAGCTTATGCAGACCTGATTACATTAGGACAAACGATTCAATCACTTTCAGTCGCAATTGAAGCGATAGGCCTTCTGTATATAAAAAGAGGCGATGTTAAACTGGGGCAGCAAATTGTGGCGCTCGGAAGTTACGGGCAAACAGCTGGAGCTGCACTCGATGCAATAGGGTTCACAAAAGGTTTTACTAGCAAAGAATAGCTTGATTAAGATCTAGAGGTACGCTCGTTAACTTCAAACGCAGCTCTTACAGCTGATTCAATCGCTCCTTCAATCCATCCGTGAAATGAAGACGTATGCTCTCCTGCAAAATGGATTCGACCTTCAGGTTGCTTAGCCACTTCCTCATATTCTGTAATTTGGTTCGGTTTAAAAAGCGTGAAACAGCCACCTGAAAATTGATTTTGACTCCAGCTAAAAGAAACCCCAGTTAAAAATTCATCAAAAACTTTAGGACCATGTATCTTCGCAAGGTCTTCAAGAGATTGAGTGATTTTCTGATCATCTGATAGGCTATTCCAAAGCATGGCATTGTCTTCCCAACTGTAGCTCGCAAGTAAAACTCCAGGTCTAGCTTCTCCCGCAGTACGACTGGGTGTATACGTATACCGATTAGGAAAGTCTGATATCATATTTGCCCCGCTTAAACCTTCTCTCTCCCAAAAACGTTCTTTAAATTCCATTCCAATTTTGATCGATGCAACATAATGAAGTTCTCGAATGGCCTTCCATTTTTCAAACGAAAAGGAACGATAAGGATAAACCTCGATAAATTGGAAAACTGAGAATGGAACAGTGATAATCACATAATCACTTGTAAACGTTTGAATTTTTCCTGTTTTCATGTTTTTAGTTTGAATCTCCACACCTTGTGGACGCTGAATAATGCGATGTACTTTTTCGTTTAGAAGAATGTCATCTTGAAGCTCAGCCAAGAATGATTTTGGTAATAAATCATTGCCCCCCGTGATTTCATTAAATTCCATATCTTCATTAAAAACCGTATTTACAATATCCGTTAAGATATCTATAAACGAGAGTTCGGAAAATCCCTCGATACCGAGAAGAACTTTTACCATTCTAACTGCATTAGGCGATAAAGTCGGACCAATTGGATTAAATCGCAGAAAATTTTCCATGGAATATTGATCGAATTTTTTGCGAAGGGAATTTTTTTGCTCTTCGTTCGCACCTTCATACAACCTTAAAAAAGGGTTAACAGCAGTGAGGAAAAGCTCTGTAGCTGTTTTTCCTTTTTCGTGAGGTTCTACAGGGAATCTAAGGATATCAGGATTTTCTTCATATTTTGCTCTTGTTGTTCTAACCCCATTGGCATAGATGATGTCTTTTGGAGAAGAGTTGATAAAGCGATTGACAGCAAGGTTGAATTTATTAATGTATTCGTATGTTAGTTTATGGGTTGTTGGAATTCTCATCGCTCCAACATCAAGGTAGTTATCTTCTGTAAAAGGTTCTCTTAACGTAAATACCCTTCCTCCTACACGATCATTTCCTTCTAGCATCGTAACTTGATGACCCGCCTGCTTCAACAAAGATGCAGATACAAGTCCAGCCATTCCTGCACCGATGACGATAACATTCGCTGGTTTCTTCGGTTTTGGCAGACCATTTTTAATGATGTTAAGCATATCGCCTGGGTATTTTGGTTTAGGAGTATCTCGCATCATAGAAATCATCCTCTTTAATTAGAAATTAACCCTCTATAGCACACTGTCCACGAAAAGAGTCTATTAATTTGGCTATATTATCTTATATGGTTAATTTATAGATATTACTATGACTACGGAACTATTCGAATTCGTTTCTGTATGGAATTATTTAAGCTTTTTAACCATTAAATAGTTCGACATGGTAATACCATTCTTGTTTACAATCTGTTTAGTGATCGTTTCAAACCCTTTACACTCAAAAAATGGCTTAGCCGTTAAACTTGCTTCAGTTATCAACTTTTTCAGTTGCATACGAAAAGCAGCTAGTTCGATCTCATCTAGGAGTGCAGAAGCTACCCCGCGTCTCTGGAAATCATGATGTATGTACAGACGATCAAGCATTCCTGCTGATGTCAAATCACAAAAACCAATGATTTGAGTATGATCAAGTGCTACAAAAGTAGTGTTTTGAGATAACGAATTACCCCATGTAGTGAATTTAGATGCCTTTTCGTTAAGGGGTGCCCATGCGTTCACTTGCTCTTCTGAATAGTCTTTTCTATTCACGAAATGGACTGTATCATAGAATAAATTAATAATTTGTTTTAAGTCCTTCTCTTCATAACGTCTTATCTTCATTTTACCTCCACTATTGAGTTTGCTCTTCACACCGTTTAGTTTAAGTAAATCAGAAAAGACAGCACGCGAAAAGTGCTGTCTAGTGTATTAAGCATCCGTGTTTTCTACCATTATCGCCATACCTTGCCCACCACCTATACAAAGTGTAGCGATTCCAAACCGTTCCTTTCTTCGTTTCATCTCATACATGAGGGAAGTCAGTATTCTTGCACCTGTTGCTCCAAGCGGGTGACCGAGTGCAATTGCCCCCCCGTTCACGTTTACTTTATTCGTGTCGAGATCTAATTCTCGCATGACCGCTATCGCTTGTGCAGCAAATGCCTCATTTAATTCAATCAATCCAATTTCTTTTATTTCCTTACCTGTTCTCTCAAGAAGTTTTCGAACCGCTGGAACCGGACCAATCCCCATAATTTCTGGCGAAACACCTGAGGTAGTCCAATCAACAATACGCGCAAGCGGTTTAAGTTTGAGTTCTTTCGCTTTTTCTTCAGTCATAACAAGCATGGCAACTGCTCCATCGTTTCGTCCGCATGAGTTTCCTGCTGTCACTGTTCCTTTTTCTTTAAAGACAGGTTTTAACTTGGAGAGTTTCTCTACTGAAGTACCTGGTCTTGGATGTTCATCCACTTCCACAAGTTTTGGTTGTTTACGAGACTTAACTCTCATTTGAACAATTTCTTCATTGAAAATGCCTTTTTCAAGCGCAACTGCCGCACGTCTCTGACTTTCAGCTGCAAAAACGTCTTGGTCCTCTCTAGAAACATTGAAACGTTCCGCAACATTCTCAGCAGTTATGCCCATGCCAAGCTTACTTCCGTATAGTTCAATAGGTTGTTGACCTGCTTCAAGGTTCGAATCTACTAATCTAGTCTTGTCTCCACCAAATCTGCTGTCACGTAAATAGATCGGAGCATGACTTAAACTTTCCGTACCACCAGCAATCACAATTTCTGCCTGTCCAGATTGTATTTGTTGAACTGCTGATACAACAGCTTGCATTCCAGAAGCACATAAACGATTAATTGTAAATGCGGGAGTGGTTTCTGGTAAACCAGCTCTTAATGCTGAGACTCTTGCTACATTTGAAGATTCCGTCGTTTGTCTGACTTCACCAAGAATTACCTCATCAATAAGATCTGGTGATAATCCTGCTCTTGTTACTGATTCTTTGATTGCAATCGCTGCAAGTTCACCAGAATTATAATCTTTTAAAACGCCTCCATAGCGGCCTACTGGGGTTCTCACTGCCTCGACGATAACGATGTTTTCTTTCATTCAAGATCCTCCTTTAGCTGTATTCCTTTCGAAGCTGACTTGCTATGATGTTTTTCTGAATTTCAGACGTTCCTTCGTAAATACGAGTAATACGCGCATCGCGGTAGAACCGTTCAATTGGGTAATCAGATACATAACCTAACCCACCATGTACTTGAAGTGCTTTATCTGCGACTCTGTTGTACACTTCTGAGCCGTACAATTTAAGCATAGCTGCTTCCTTAATCACTTTTTCACCTTGATCAACCATCCATGCCACACGATAGGTAAAGGAACGCAGCGCTTCAATTTCTACGCCCATTTCTGCTACCATATGAGCTACTGCTTGATGCTCAATGATTGGGACACCAAACTGTATTCGTTCTTCTACATGCTTCATGCTCATATCAAGTAGCTTTTGTGAAGATCCAAGGTTGCGTGCAGCAAGACCCGCACGCCCATTTGCTAGAATCTTCAATGCATTCACATATCCCTGCCCAACTTCGCCAAGGACATTTTCTTCTGGTACTTCACAATCCTCAAAAATCAGTTCAGCCGAGTGAGAACCTTTTAATCCCATTTTCTCTTCTACTGCTCCAACATTGAACCCTGGAAAGCTTTTCTCAACAATAAAAGAAGTAATTCCTTTTGCTCCTTTTGAAGGATCTGTTGTAGCCATCACAGTAAAGACGTCAGCTTCAATTGCGTTCGTTATATAATGTTTTGTTCCGTTTAAAATGTATTTATTTTCAACTTTCACTGCAGTTGTTTTCAAGTTCGACGCATTTGATCCTGCCGAAGGTTCTGTTAATGCAAAAGCCCCAATTTTCTTTCCAGTTGCCATATCTGGAAGGTATTTATTTTTTTGTTCCTCATTTCCAAGCTCTACAATACCAACTGAACCAATTCCAGTGTGGGCTCCAATTAATGTTGTGTACCCATTGTGCGTTTTCCCTAGTTCTTCATAAAGGGCACATTTCCCAACCATTCCAATACCAAGACCTCCGTATTCTTCAGGAATACTTAAACCGAATAGTCCCATCTCTTTTGACATCTCAATAATTCGCTCTGGTATCCTGTCTTCTTTCTCAATTGTCATAGCGACTTTCTCAACTTCATTTTGCACAAAATTTCGGATCGTGGTTTTTAGAAATGCAATTTCTTCATCTAATTGGAAATCCATTGCTATCCCTCAATTCGTATATGTATAGTCATAGAAACCTTTACCACTTTTGCGGCCGAGTCGACCTGCCTTAACGTATTTTATTAGTATTGGACATGGTCGATATTTCTCCCCAAGCGTTTCATAAAGGTAGTGCATATTACGAAGGCGCGTATCTAGTCCGACTAAATCTGCAAGCTCCAGTGGTCCCATCGGATGATTCAGACCCAGTTTCATGGCTTTATCAATATCTTCAGGTGTACCAACACCTTCCATAACCATATTCATAGCTTCATTTCCGATTAAGCAATTCATTCGGCTAACCGCAAATCCTGGAAATTCATTGATTTTAACGCATTCTTTTCCTATCGACTTTCCAAAGCCAATGGCTTTATTAATCGTATCTTCAGATGTTTCTAGCCCACAAATCACTTCAATTAGCTTCATCTTTGGAACAGGATTAAAGAAATGAAGTGCCAGGCATTTCTCAGGTCTACTTGTTTGCGCCGCTATTTCAGTTGGACTCATTGTAGACGTATTTGTCGCAAGGATCGCATGAGGTGGAGTTAGATCGTCTAGTTGTTTGAAAATGCTTGTTTTGAGCTCCATGATTTCAAGAACCGCTTCAATGACTAAATCCCTATCTTTTGCCGCTTCGCTTATTTCTGTTGTGAATTGAATAGTGTCTCGACGTTCGTCTGCCATTTCTTTCGATACCCATTCTTTCCTAACGGCACGTTCAAATTGTTTTCTAATATCTTCCTCTGCATTGTGTAAAGACGTGTTGCTAACATCTTGAACGATCACCGAAAGTCCTGCAGCCGCTGCTGAGTAAGCAATTCCTCTCCCCATTGTTCCGGCTCCGATTACTGCGATGTTTTGTATGGTCACTAGTATCACTCCTCAATTAATGTAATCGCTTACAATTTTGTATTTGGTTTACTTCTCCTTTTTCTAGATAACTTCCTTTAATCTGAACTCATTTCCGAAAAAACCGTTCAGTTTGAACGGCTTGGTTAGTTAGGAACTCGATCTATTGCAAAAATCTTACCAGGATTTAATATACCTTTAGGATCTAGCGTCAGCTTAAGACTTTTCATGACGCCTAATGCCGGTCCATGTTCTTTCTGTTGGTATTGTGCTTTCCCTGTTCCAACTCCGTGCTCACCAGTGCAAGTGCCTCCACGTTCCAATGCATAGTGCACAAGGTGTTGATTCAATTTCATTGCGCGATCTAGTTCTTCTGAATCAGTTGGATCAATCATGACAATGGCATGGTAATTGCCATCTCCTACGTGACCAAGCAGCGCTCCGTCTAATCCATTCGTTTTAATCGCTTTACGTGCATCAACAATGGCGCCTGTAAGCTCTGATATCGGAACACATACATCGGTTACCATCATTTTCTTTCCTGGTGATCCATGACTGAAGGAATACGCAAGATTATGACGAGCTTCCCACAGAAGCGCTCTTTTCTTCGTATCTTGCTCAAATATAAATTCTTCGCAATCATTGTCTTGTGCGATACTTTTTGCAAATGAGACATCCTGCTTCAAACCGGCTTCGTTGCCGTGGAATTCAACAAAGAGTGTTGGTTTTTCAAGGTAATTCGTCTCATTTGTTTTGTTAACTTGCTGGACTGAGCGGGCATCTACAAGTTCGATTCTTGCTACTGGAATGGCCGCATGCAATATATTAGTAACCGTGGTAACGGCCTTCTCGATTGAAGGAAAAACCATTCTACCAGCTAGCGTTGCTTCAGGAATGCCATAAACGTTAAGGGTAAGCTCTGTGAAAGTTCCGAGAGTACCTTCTGAACCGACAAATAGCCCGTTGAGATGATACCCGGAAGAAGACTTTGCCGTCATGCTACCAGTATGGATGATGCGTCCATCAGCAAGAACAACCTCCATATCGCGAACTTGATCACGCATAACGCCATATCTTACAGATGTTGTACCGCTAGCATTAGTTGCGGCCATTCCGCCAAGCGTGGCGTCGGCACCAGGATCTACAGTGAAAAACAAGCCGTGTTTTTTTAACTCTTTATTTAATTGGGAACGCGTCACGCCAGGCTGCACTCTCACTAGAAAATCTTCTGGACGAACTTCAAGGATCTTGTTCATCAATTGAAAATCTATTGAAATGCCTCCGTGATATGGAATTACATGCCCCTCGAGGCTTGATCCAAGTCCAAACGGAATAACTGGCACTTCAAGATCATTTGCTGTTTGCATAATTTTGGTTACTTCTTCTGTTGTTCTAGGGAATACGACGACATCAGGATCATGTGGTGTGTGATAGGATTCATCTTTGCTGTGCTGCTCAAGTACAGTTGCGTTTACACTAATCTGATCATCTTTAAGGAAAGTGGATAAAAGGGATAGAAGTTTCAACTAGCTTTCCTCCATTCAACTATAGAATTTACACTTTTCTGATAACTACCTCATCACTTTAGCACTATTGAACAAAATGCGTCAATCTCAGTAAAAAAGCGACGTACAAAATAGAGTCTGGCAATAAGCCAGACTCTATTAACGTTATTCTTTTTTGTTTTCTTCTTCCGGCTCTTCTTCTTCATAAGCAGTCGCAACTTCGCTAGCATATTGATGTTCTTCTTGATCATTCTTATCTTTAGAAGAGTCACTCTCTTCATTAGAATCGAAGTTGTTGTAACTCCCTCTTGACACAAAGCTTTCTAACATGGCTTTTAAGTCCATGCCTGTTGATTCTTTTAGACTTGCTTGCAGACCCGTCATTGTTTTGGTTACGTTGTCTGTAATCTGAGTGGAACCCTTACCGCCACCCATATCAATGACTTTCATCTCTGAAATTTGAGACAGTGGCTGAGCAATTTCATGCGCATATTTCGGTAACATGTCGATAAGCATTTCAATAATGGCAGCATCGCCATATTTCTCCATTGCCTGAGCCATTAGTTCTTTAGCTTCAGCTTCAGCACGACCACGTTCACGAATCACCTCCGCTTCCGCTAGACCTTTCTGCTTCTGAATTTCAGCTTTAGTTTGACCGTCAATGCGATCTCGCTCTGCCTCAGCTTCTGCATTTGCACGTATGTCGTATGCATTCGCATCAGCCTGCGTTTTTCTGCGTTTCTGCTCTTCTAATTCTAATTCAACCTGGCGCTGACGCTCGATATATTGAACCTGCATCTCTTCTTCTTTAACTTTCTGGTTTAATCTTGCTTGTTCAAGGTTGTAAGATTGTTCTGATCGAGCTCGTCCTCGTTCGATCTCAGCTTTATATTCCGCTTCTTTCACATCTTTGTCTTTTTGCGATTGAGCGATATCAATTTGACGTCTAATCTCATCTTCTTCTGCTTCTTGGTCCGTTTTGGCCTTATGCATACGTGTTTCACGTCGTGCGTTCGCCTCGGCGATGTCAGCATCTTTTCTAGCCTCTGCGATTCGAGGGCGGCCAAGCGCTTCAAGGTATCCGTTCTCTTCATCGTCGTCTTTTAATTCTTTTAAAGCGAAAGAGGTGATTTCAAACCCAAGATTTTTTAGATCTTCTTCTGCTATATTTTTTACTTTTTTGTTAACAGAATTAAAATCTTTGTAGATCTCATCCACTGTAAGAGACGAAATGATTGCGCGAAGGTGTCCTTCAAGAACTTCTTTTAGTTCACGTTCTTTTTCCTTTTGTTCCTTTCCTAGAAACTTCTCAGCATAATTCGCAACAATTTCCAGCTTGCTTCCAATACTAATCTCAGCAACACTTGTTGCTTTAATTGGAACACCCTCTGATGTATACGCTTTTGGAGAAGCAATTTCTAGTTGAAACGACGTAAGATCAATCGGTGTGCTCGTTTGGAACATTTTAAGTCGAATACCGCCACCACGAACGATTTTCATGCTTCGACCATTATCATCTACGAAAATGCGATTGTCCTCTTCTGCATTTCCAAGTTTCGGTCCAGTAATAATCAGTGCTTGATTAGAACTCGCTGTTTTATAACGCTTCTTGAAAATGAAGAACCCAATTCCCCCTACAATTAATAAGAAGAATAAGACTAATCCTGAAATAATTAATCCAATAAACTCCATCATATAACGTTTCTCACCCTTTCTGTGTTTTGCAATTCCTGCTATGTAATTGCCCTTCCCCTTTTCTACGAGTCCGATTTGAAAAAGTTTCAGAATATATCGAATTAACAAGAATTGCAGAAAGATAAAAACGAACCTGAAAGCAGGTTCGTTTAGGTAAGACTTAACTTCTAAAAGCTTTCTAATATAGCATCGCCTTTTACAACTACTTCATTTCTTTGATTCATAGCCAAAACATTGAATCGATATTTGTCATTCTTAATGGATTCAAGTGATGCTTGGAGCGTGATGACATCACCCAAGAACACCATTCCTTTAAACGCGACAGAATACTCTTTAAGAAATACTTCTTGATAATATGGCGTGAACAATTTTGCTAAATTACCGATTGTCCACATCCCATGAGCAATAATACCAGGTAGCCCTGCCTTAGAAGCTTCTTCATCAATCGTGTGTATGGGATTAAAATCCCCAGATGCTCCAGCATACTTAATCAAGTCTAGACGAGAAACCGGCGAAAGGGTTACTTCAAGAGGAGTTCCGATATTAAATTCGTTCACTGTATTCATGAAGTCATCCCCTTTCGAACAGCTTCTGTAATAATTACGACCTGTTCTTCTGTAAAAATAATGTCTCCATCTGACTCTTTACCAAAACGCTTAAGAATGAGAAAACCTAAAAGCCCGCTTTGCCCTTTTCGTTCATAATAATCCTCCAATATTGTTGAGCACATGACGGTCTCGCCTACAAGAAGAGGTCGATTGTATTGAAAAGTTTGCTTGCCATGAATCAACCCAACATTAGGGAGGTTGAAATCTTCTATAACGCCATAATCAAACACTCTTGGATATGTAGGAGGTGCGAGATTCTTACCATACCTGGAGCGTTTACCTACTTCTTCATCGGTATAAATGGGGGAAGGATCTCCTATTGCGTTCGAGAACGCTTTAACCGACCCATGTTCCACCCTATTCTTTACAGGAATGGATTGTTTACCGATCATTTCTTCAAACATACAACTCCTCCTATGCGTATTGACCTACTTTTACATGTCCTTTTAACAAATTTCTTGCAATGATGAGGCGTTGAATTTCATCTGTACCATCGTAAATTCTCCAAAGTCTTGCTTCTCTGTACCACCGTTCAATCGGAAGCTCTCTCGTATAGCCCATGCCTCCATGAATTTGTAGAACACGATCGACAACTCGATTCCCCATGTTAGAGCCATACAATTTTGCCATTGATGCCAGCTGGCGATTATCTTTTCCTTCGTCAAGCGTGTAGGCTGCGTTTAAAACGAGCCACTTAGCTGCTTCAATCTCAACAGCAGAATCAGCAATTTGCCATTGAATGGCCTGTCGTTCCGCAATTGGTTTACCAAACGTTTCTCGTTCGTTTGCATAATCAATTGCCATCTTTAACAGTCGTTCACCAGCTCCCACTGCTGTTGCACCAACGATCCAACGAGCGAAACCGATCCATTCTAGCCCAAGATTGTATCCTCCATTAACTTCTCCAAGAATGTTTTCATGAGGAACTCGCACATTATCAAAAACAAGTCCAGCAGGACCCCATTCTCCCATTGTATGAATGTATTCTGACTTCCACCCCATGTCACGATCGACAATAAAGCAAGTTACGCCATCTCTCCCAGTCGCAGCGTGTTTTTCTTTATCCGTAATAGCGATAACCATAACAAAGTCAGCTTCATTTCCACCTGTAATAAACGTCTTCTCACCATTAAGCACCCATTCATCGCCATCACGGATGGCAGTCATTTTAATGTTCCGCGTATCAGAACCAGCACCTGGTTCTGTCATAGCAAAACAAGATTTCTTCTCCCCGTTGATGGTCGGAAGCAAGTACTTTTCTTTTTGATCTTTGTTCGCATAATACAAAATGTTATCAGCCGAGCCTCCGAATCGAAACGGAACGAACGTTTTTGATACTTCCATCATGACGATAGCGAGCATCATTTGACCAAGGTCAGCGCCGCCGTATTCTTCAGGCGTATTAATACCCCAGAAGCCTGCTTTTTTTGCTTTTAGCTGAAGTTCATTCATTTTTTCTGCAGAGATGCCTGGCTTTCCTTCTCTTTCATTACGAAGAACATCATTTTCTAGAGGGATTAGTTCATTTTCAACAAACTTGCGAATTGTCTTTTGCACCATAACTTGCTCATCTGTTAACCGTAAATCCATGTCAGATCTCTCCTTAAGAATCGATTTGAAAATTAGAATGATACTTACTAACCGGTTAGTATCTTACTTCGACATTGTGAATGCTCTTCCTTCTTGCGACGTAGAGAATGTTTAATTCGTTATAATTAACAAAGGGGTCAGACACGTGTCTGACCCCTCTTCTGCTATTTTCCTATAAACATTTGTGTCCAATAATGACCATCTTGCGCAAGTCCAACACCTATATGAGTAAAGTTCTTATTCATAATATTTTTACGGTGACCTTCACTCTTCATCCATGCGTCAACTACTGCTTCTGGTGTTTGTTGCCCTTGTGCAATGTTCTCTCCTGCAGTGTTGAAATCAACACCGAAGTCTCTCATCATGTCGAAAGGTGAGCCATATGTTGGACTTGTATGGGAGAAGTAATTCTCCTGTTGCATGTCGCGGGATTTTTCCTGAGCGACGTCACTCAAAGAAGGCATTGCTTTTAGATTCGAAAGACCTTGCTTTCTTCTCTCAGCATTTGTAAGGTCAATGACTTGTTGAACTTCTTCGCTAATCTCTCCTGATTGTTTTGGAGCTTTTTTGTCCTCGGTTCCATTTTGATTAGCGTTACGATCTGCATCTGCTTGACCTGTCCCTTGGTCTGGTCTCATTTTCTGCTGGCGCTGTTGCTCATCTTTCCCGCCGATACCATATTGTTCGGGGAATCCTTCTGGCAAGTATTCTCTAGGATCTACCCCTTCAGGTAACGCATCTCTAAATTCAAACTGACCATTCTGAACGATTTCTCCATGTGGGAATTTAACGCTAGGTGTATCAGTACTGTACGAGTTAGGATCTATGGTTAGTTGTCCACTGTTTATACGCTGAACACCTTCCGTAGGTGAACTCGTTTTGTTAATATCAAGTGCTTCATCATTATTATTTGCATTACATGCCCCAAGTAATATCAAACCCGGCAGCAGTAATGGCATTAGTTTCTTGTACATTCGTTGCCCTCCTTTAGGTCAATTTCTTACTGTCTTAGTTTTTCTTAAGAAGAGCAAAGTATAGGTGGTAAAAAGCGAGAAATTATAAGAAAGGTCCCAGTTATACAAAAAAGGCTCCTCTCAATAGAGAGAAACCTTTCGTATATCAACCTGTATTTCTAAGACCAGCAGCAATACCATTTATGGTGAGGAGTATTTCTTTCAATAGCTCATCATCTTTACTACCGTCAGCACGATAAGTCGAGATCAGTTCAACTTGAAGTGAGCTCAACGGATCTACGTAAGGATTTCTTAAACGAATTGAATCTTTAATATTTGGCGTACCATCAAGAAGCTCTTCTTGACCAGTAATCGTTAGAATCACATTTTTTGTCTGATGATATTCATCCACGATTTTACCGAAAATCCGACTTGATAATTGTTGATCATCAATGAGGTCCATATATTTCTCAGCTGTTGTTAAATCAGCCTTCATTAAGCCCATTTGAAGATTATCAATTAATGAAGCAAAGAAAGGCCAGTTTTCATACATTTCTTTTAGTGTGTGTAGCCCGTCTTTAGTGGATGCAAATTCAGTAAGGCCGGTTCCTGATGCATACCATGCTGGCATGAGCTGACGACTCTGAGTCCAGGCAAATACCCATGGTATTGCACGGAGATCATCAAAGTGATCCGTACCTTTACGACTCATTGGTCTTGATCCAATATTAAGTGCGCTCAATTCTGGTAATGGTGTTCCTTGTTTAAAGTAAGCTAGAAAACCTTCATCTTGGAAGACCAGTGACTGATATGTCTTAAGGGACACGTTCGAAATGTGTTCCATTGCGTTCTGCCACTTTTCTTGCCTTTTATCTTTTTCAATGCCAGATACAGCTGATGTAAGCAGTGTTGTTGTTGCTTGTTCTAAGCTTCGATATGCAATATCATACAAAAGATAACGGGAAGATAATACTTCACCTTGCTCAGTTATCTTTACCCCAGCAGTGTATGTTTCAGGTGGTTGTGATAACAGACTTCTACGAAGTGGACCGCCACCACGTCCAAGAGCACCACCACGTCCGTGGAAGAATTTCAGACGTAAATTTCGTTCAGAAGCAAGACCACTAATTTCTTGTTGGGCTTCATAAAGCTTCCAGTTTGCGGTTAGTGTTCCACCGTCTTTACTTCCGTCAGAATAGCCAAGCATAATTTCTTGTCGGTTACCTA
The DNA here is from genome assembly GCF_001039475.1 of Guptibacillus hwajinpoensis. GTDB lineage: Bacteria > Bacillota > Bacilli > Bacillales > Guptibacillaceae > Guptibacillus > Guptibacillus hwajinpoensis. Next base: position 638,681 of record NZ_LELK01000001.1, read on the forward strand.
GCTTTTCAAGATGCTTTTTGTAAACCGGAAGATCAAATAATGTTTTCATGATCGAAGGTCCAGCTTTCAAATCATCAATGGTTTCAAGCAGTGGAGCGATGTTCAAATCACTTTCGACACTGCCATCAGAATGCATGCGATAGATGTTTGCTTCTTTAGCGAGCACAAGTACTTCAAGCAGGTCGCTTGCTGATTGAGTCATGCTAATTAGGTAAACGGAAATCGAATTTACACCAAATTCAAGATGTGCTTTCTTAATCATGTTGAATATATCAAGAATTTTTCTCGTTTTTTCAGAGTAATCCTCGTAAGTAGAAAGCACTGGCCTTGGGTCTTCAAGCACATTGCTAAGCAATTGTACTTTTTCTTCCTCTGGTAGAGAAGCATAGTCATCTGCAACGTTTACTCGTTTAAACACTTCTGCAATAGCCGCTTCATGTTCACCACTATGATTACGGATATCCAACGTAGCAAGGTGGAAACCAAAGAGTGAAGCTTGACGGATCAGCTTTGTAAGATCCGCGAAATGATAACGTTCTGGATGGTGTTGACGAAGGCTATTAGCGATTAGCTTTAAATCGTCTATAAAATTCTCTACATCGCTGTATCCGTTGTCAGTATTGATGCGATTAAGCTTCTCTAAGACGTAAGTAAGTTTAACTCGGTACGCTTCATGCGATACACCCCATGGCTTCACTTCTGGAAGAGCTTCTTGATCTCGTTCAATTGAGGCAATGAGCTCACCGCAAATTGGAATGCGATTAGTGGATTGACTAAGCTTGCGCATTAAATCCTTGATGGATTTTTTGTACTTCGAAAGAACAACATCGCGCTGTCTTTCAAGTGTATTCCAGGTTACTTGAGGTGTAACGAATGGGTTGCCATCACGATCTCCACCAATCCATGAACCAAACTTTAGGATATTAGGTATGCGCCACTCTGCATCTGGATAGTGTTCGTGCAGACATTCTTCAAGTTCTTGATGAATTTGAGGCAGAACTTCGAATAGTGTTTCTTCAAAATAAAATAGTCCCATGTTTACTTCGTCCATAACGGTTGGCTTTTTATGGCGAAGTTCATCAGTTTGCCATAAAGTTGTAATCTCATTTAACAGTTCTTCTTTAAGGCCTTTTTGTTCGCGCTTTGTTAGCAATGGGTTGTCCAATTGCTGTAATGAAACTGCGATCCTCTTATGAATTTCAAGCACAGATCGTCTTGTAGCTTCTGTTGGGTGTGCAGTTAAAATCAATTCAAGTGAAAGAGATGAAAGCGTATCTTCAATCAGTTCACCTGGTACGTTATTCTTCTTTAGAAGTGCGATTGCATGAGGAATTGAACCTGGTTGCGATTGATCCTCTTCAAGCATTTGATAATCACGTCTTCTTCTTATGCGATGATTCTGTTCTGCAATGTTAACCAGGTGAAAATACAATGCAAACGCCCGAATGACTTGCTTTCGCATAGGTTGTTTAAGTGTATGTATCATACTTTTAAGTTCCTGTGATGTTTCTATGCTTACTTCCTGTCTAAGTGATTTCGTCTTCTCACGAATCGATTCAACCATATCAAGAAGTTCTTTGCCGCCATGCTGCACTAAAACGTCACCTAATAAACTTCCAAGCATACTAATGTCACGTCTTAGGGCAACGTGGTGACTTTGTTGTGTAGAACGATCAGTATCCATAGCCATATACAATCAACCTTTCTTTTTCGTTTAGAGACATCTTACCAAATATTAAAAATATTTCAATAAACTTATTATAACCAAGAAAATTTATTCTTGTCATCTTTTATGACGCTGTCACTTTCCTTCGTTATTGGCTCTACATACTTACAATAAAGGAATGAAAACGCATTCAAAGAAAATTTATTTTTTCATTTATTTCATTAAAAAACCTCGCATGATATGCGAGGTAGGAAGTCAAAATCACCTGATATTGTTTCTTCTTAAATAGAGAATTTTCGTTTGAATTGATCGATTTTCTTGTTCTCACCAACCATCAAAATGACGTCTCCTTTTTCAAACGCCACTTCAGCATAACGACTTAGAATCGGAGAATCCTTACGGAGAATCAACGATACGTTCAATTCATATTTTCTTGAAAAATTGAGATCGAGAAGCGTTTGGCCAATTAATTCGTCAGGTACTTTCACTTCGATGGCAGATACATTTTTTGTGATTTCAATGTATTCGAGAACATTAGGCATTGTAATTTGCCTGGCAACTTTCATACCCGCTTCCTCTTCCGGATAGATAACCTGATCCGCTCCTAAATTATACAAAATCTCACCGATCTCACGACTAACAGCTTTTGTAATGATTTTCTTTGCATTACGATCACGAAGACGATTTGTGATTAAAATCGCCGAATAGGCATCTGTTCCAATTGCAACAAATACAGCATCATATTGGTCTACATTTAGATCGTCCATCACACGATTTTCGCGAAGATCTCCTACAATAGAATGTGTTGCATAATCATCAACGTCTTCTAACGGACCTTCATCTTTATCACAAACAACGACATCGCATTTTTGAGCATATAATTCTTGTATGATTCCTTTAGCGAATCGTCCAGCTCCAATAACTAGATATTGTTTACGCACATTGATCACTCCTTAACCGACAGCGAGATCTTCTTTTAGATAACGAGTTCTTGACTTTTCTATTTTAAATACAACATAAATGAAACTGAATACTCCAATCCGTCCAATAATCATTAACATGCAGAGTAGTAGTTTAGAAATGCTTGCAAGTTCTGCAGTTATGCCCATCGACAGACCAGTATTCGTAAGTGCTGAAAGAACTTCGAATGCAATCATTTCAATTTCTTGGGTCTCAAAAATGGAAAGAATAATGGTTGAGAAACCGAATAAAAAGATAAAGGTTAACAATATGAGAAACGATTTGTTTATCGAATCCTGGGAAATTGTTTTCTTAAACAGAGTTGTATTTTCTTCTGAACGTGCAACAGAAATCATTTTCGCAACGAGAACAGTAAAGGTTGTTAAACGTAGACCTCCACCAGTACTGGAAGAAGCTCCACCGATAAACATCAAACTCATCAATAGTAAAACAGTTGTAATGTTAAGCGTTGAGATATCAACCGTTGTTAATCCGCCGTTTCTGGAGGTAGCGGATAAGAAAATGATGTTAACGAGTTTATCGAACCATGACAGATCGCCAAAAACCCCATTACGCTCTAACAGAAAGTAAACAACTGTTCCGAAAAGAAATAAAAAGCTGTGTAGCCTAATGTTTACTTTCGTAAATAAGCTTTTCTTCTTTCGAAATGCAAATATGTATTCAACGATCGTCGGAAATCCGAGACTTCCAAGGAAAATCATAGTCGCAGACGTTAATAGTAGCAACCAATTTTCTTGAAATGAAATTAAGCTATCTCCAAAAAGGTCAAAACCCGCGTTTGTAAAGCTAGCTACACTGTGAAAAACAGTAACAAATACCGCTTCTTGAAGTGAACTGGATTGTTCATGAATTCCATTAAACATCAACCCAAACCCGATCGCTTCAACTAAAAGAGCAATCATTAAGACAGAAAGACTCAATGAACGGATCGTTTTTAACTGAGTTTGATTTTGGTCTTTAGAGATTAAGAGCATGCTTGACAACGTTAGCTTCTTACCCATCATCATAAACAAGTAACTAACGAGTACAAGGATTCCTATTCCGCCAAGCTGCATTTCAATGATTAACAACGCTTGACCAATTCTTGTGAATTCGGTAGAAATATTTATGACCGATAGCCCTGTTACACTAAGTGCGCTTGTTGAGACAAACAAGGCATCGATCACTTGAAGCGATCCGACATGGGAGAAGGGAAGCAAGTAAAGAGCCGCAAATAAAAGAATGGTTCCCACATACATGATAAAAATATAGCGAAAGGATTTAATTGTTGATTTATTCTTTAGCATAGCATCTCTCCACAAACATTCTATCTACATTATTCCTATCAATTCACTATATCATGAAAAAAAAAGCTTTGCTTTACTCTCTTTTAAACGGAAAGCAATTGTACTGATGAAGGTAATTCTTTTGTTATCTTTTTCCTAATCGTACAGGAAAAAACCTCTTAAGACGACTCTTAAGAGGTTTTATTTGCTGTTTTTGTATAGTAATCGATTAGTCCCATTGCACACACCGTTAAATCGACTCGGATATAGTTATAAACAATATGATTATCTGGTACATCATGCATTCCTAACTCGGTTTGAACCAGAAGAAACAGTTCATCTGCAAGAAGATCTCTCTTATCCTCAAACGAGTCCTTTTCTGGCCGTTTAAGCACTGTTTCTGTTTTTTCGAGAAAGAGTGACAACCAGTGCTTTAGCTGTCTCGAGACTTCAGGAGGGTTACTCGACTTTCCATAGTGACCGAAATAAATTGCATCCGGTTGATAAGAAAAGATCTTCCGCTCTGAATCGAGCATTGCCTCAGGATCAAATTGGTTTGGTGATGTGGAGGGCAAATACAATTCAAAGTCTAGCTGAGGATAATAAACACCCACTGTATCACCTACAAAAACGCCATTTGTCTTTGAATCATGTATCGAAAAATGATGTTTTGCATGTCCCGGTGTGTCAAGAAACGTTAACGTTCTTTTAGAGCCAATCGATAAAGTATCACCGTCATTCATGACAATTAAGCGCTCTTTCGGGATCGGTACAATCGGGTCGAAGAGTTCACCAAACTTATTACCATATACGGCTTTGGCACCTTGAATGAGACGCTCAGGAGTTTCAAGATGACGTGCCCCTTTAGGATGCACAATAACGCGAGCATTTGGGCACTGCTCAAGAAAGAGGCCAGCCCCTCCTGCGTGATCAAGATGAATGTGTGTAACGATGATATTCTTAACGTCCTCTAAATTAATATTAAGTTCCTTGAGTCCTTGAATTAAATAGGGTACAGAAGGACTTGCACTTGTTTCTATGATTGTAAGTTCTTCTTCATGTAATATGTAGCTTCCAGTACGTTTCTCCAATGTTAGGTCGTATAGATCAATAAGTGATAAATCTTCTCCAATTCTAAGTGTTTCAGACATGTTTCTTCCCTCCAAGCGTTATCATAACCTTATTGCAAAGAATTCTCTTTATCAATCGGAAACCCTTTTTTGAATTATTATTGATTCAAATGAGGTGTTGAGTTATAAACAACATTTACCCAGTCATCATTTTGTTTTTCCACTATCGTAAGAGATGTGTTGAAAAGATGACTGTCGTGATTGAGAGTTGGAAGAGCACTTTTAAAATAATGTCTTAAAAAGGAGCCGTGACTAACAATTAAGATGTTCTTACCATGAAAGTTTTCCTCAAATTCTGTGATGGCTTCTCTAGCTCGCGCCACGACTATCTCTTCTGCTTCAATACCAAGGTCCAACGCTCTCCAATTCTCTCCCCACTTTTCAATCCGCTCTTGTTCAGTTGTTCCTTCGATCATACCACCACTAGCTTCACGTAACCGTTGATCGATCAGTACTTCAATGCCAAGCGTCTCTGCAATAATGTCAGCTGTTTGTTTGGCTCTTGCTAAATGACTAGAAACAATAACGCTCCACTCGTTTCGATCAAGATGTTGAGCGAGCTTCTCAGCTTCTTTACGTCCATCCTGATCAAGATGAATATCTGAACTTCCCTGAGCTCTTCTATCCTTATTCCAGGATGTACGACCATGTCGAATAAACCCTATTCTCATTTCAATTCTCCCCTTATTGAATGATATTTAATGTTATGAGTCATTTAATGTACTAGCAATCAATCTTTGAATGTCTTTAACACGATTTTCTCCACAGACTTGCCGATTTAATAAACTGCATAGAGCCACTAAATCCGCAAGCTTGGCTAGCTTTTTCCAGTTTTCACTCAAGGTAATGCCACTTTCATTTAAACTAGTGATGAGGCCAGTTTCAAATGACGACATATGAGGATACTGATAACGAAGCATGTTGCCAATATCAAAATAAATGCTTCCTGATAGAGCAAACTCCCAGTCCAGTACAGCACTAACGTCTGTCCCATTCATTAAGAGGTTAAGCCCATTAAAATCGCCATGAACAAGTTTTGGTCCACTTTCATCTTCTTCAAAAAAGTGAGCGTTTACCCTCGTGTACTTATGTATGTGATCAACGACATTACTAGGTAACCACTTTGATGCATACCCAGCCGTAAAGAAAGAATCAATCGTTGAGATAAACTTTTCTGGTGTTAAACGGAATTCTTCTATTACTTTTAATCTCGAGTCTAGAAATCCATACGTATCAAACGTTACTTCTCTATGTGCTGCTAGTTGTTTGCCAATCGATTTTCCCATGCATTTCATCTCGGCTGGTGAAGAATCAATTAGCTTCTGATAAAGCAAAGACCCTTCTTTCCATTCAAGTATTCCGATACCAAACCCATTCCATTTTGTTAGATGTAAAAAACGTGGTGCTCTAACATGATCTGGGAGGATAGCGTGAAGGGTTTGTTCTCTTACTAGACTTTCGTAATTCTTAGTTACACGTACAACGACAATTGTTTCATCGAGCATTACTTTGTAATTGGTATGACTTAATCCCCCCGAGAGGATTGTGATGTGCTGAACATCATGGTTCATAGAATAACTTCGAATGATTGATTTGATAGCTTCAATAGGAATTTCGATAATAGGATTGTGACGTTCCCAGTTTGTTTTCATGTAACCCCTCCCACTTTCTTATCATATCAACTTCATTACAAAAAAGCTCTTCCTCAACAGAGAAAGAGCTTTAACATTAAGTCCAGTTAATTGGTAAAGGTAGAACATCTTGAACTTGTTTTTCATACTTTGTCATCTGGTCGTTTGTCATCCAAATCCGAACAGAACCTTTGTCTTCACTACTTCTTATCAATCGTCCAATGCCCTGTCTAAGTCTGAGTAGCATGTATGGCAAGTCAACTTCAGTAATTGGGTCCATTGCGTGACTTCGCTTGGCTTGGAAGACAGGGTCGTTTGGAGGGAACGGAAGAGATGAGATTAATACCTGAGTTAGAGACTCTCCAGGAACATCTAGACCTTCCCATAAATGATAAGAACAAAGCACAGCAGATTCATCACGCTGGAACTGTTTCACTGTTTCACTTATCTCTCTGTCACCTTCATAGATCATTTCAAAAGTCCAACTCTGATTAGCTGTCCAGTCACGGAAACGATTCATTTCTTCGAGCGAAGAGAATAGCAGCAAGGAATGCCCGTTATTTTCATTTAAGGCGTTACCCATTGCTTCCCATTTATCGCTTTCGTTTTCTGTGACTGTTCCATTCATCTTCATTTGAGTTTCATAATCAAAAGGTGAATTAACAGAGAAAGATGCGTACTTTTGAATCCCGAGGCTACTTGCTGTATAAGAGAAGTCACCTGCTTGAGATAGTGTTGCAGAAGAAAAGACAAATGGAATCTTCTGTGAGAAAACTTCTTTTCGTAGGATATCTTCAACAAGTCTAGGCATGATGACAAGTGACGTCTGGGTTTCGGTTTCCTCTAACCAGTGAATACCTTGTCCGTCCTGTAGTAACGTTCTTAACCCATAAGCAAAGAACTCAAGATACTCTTCCATGATTTTCACATGGTAATCTTCCATTACATAAAGTTCGGAATCAAAAACGAGCTGTTCTAGCAAGGCATCCACTTTTTCAGCAATCGTTTTGGCGGTTGTTAGCATCGGCTCCGTTCTTGGCACATCTTTACGAACAGACCCTTCAACAGCTTTAGACGTCTTACTAAGGTGAGCAAACCATTCATCGTGTAACTCAAGAATATCTTCAACAAGTGTAAGAGATTCCTCACGAACGTCCTGATCCATATACCCTGTTAGAATGCTAGAAAGTGTTTCTGAATGGAAGCGATAGGTTAACCCTTTTTGTGCTGCGAATTCAAGAAGATGGCCTTCATCAAAGACAACTGTACTTGCTTCAGGTAACAATGGAAGTTGGCCTTCACGTTTACGTGATTCCTTTGTCCAAATGTGCTCCATGTAAAAATCATGAGAACAAATAATAAGATCACTTGCATGACGGTAATATTCGCGATTAAGCGTTTGACCACAGCGATGACGCCAGTCACACGTTGAGCACTGTTGCAGAGGATCCCAGGCGATTTTCTCCCATTTTTCATTGGGAACCCATGGGTATTCTTTCCGATCCCCATAACGTTCAAACGACTTCATGGAGGCAGCAGGCTCGTATACAAATTCAGGAATTTCATCATGTACACTTAGAATATCTTCATCATCTGTTCGGTGTGCAAGGTAATCTAGTTTCTTCACGCACACATACTGCTCTCTTGCTTTCGCGAGTCTAACGTCAACGGTCAAACCAAGTGCTTTTTCAAGCTTCTCAATATCTCCGCCTTCTTTAACGAGTTGCTCAATAAGCGTTTCATCTGCACATGAAATAATAGCAGGTTTACGAGTGTAGCGCGCATAGCAAATGGCGTAAAGCAAATAGACAAACGTTTTCCCTGTCCCAACGCCTGCTTCTGCGAAAACGACACTTTTATTTTTAAAAGCCTGTTCAATTTGAAAGGCCATGAAGATTTGTTCATCTCGAAGCTCATAACCGTGTTCAGGGAGTATGTCATAGAAAACATCTCCAATATAGTCACCGAGCTTTTCGAAAAAAGAATCTTCCTTTGTAATTTCAAAAGGTAATGATTGGGTCATGTACGGTCTCCTCTTCTAGCTTGATCCGTCCTTTTATAGTAGAACAACTCTGTCTGAAATCTTAGCGACAGCTTGGCTTTTTCGTTCATCTTGCCAGTGTGTGAATAAACCAGTATGAAAAACAAGAAAACCACCTTTTATCATAACAGATTTTGTGTTATAAGTGAAAAAAGATCTACTCACTAAGTAGCGCCTCGCCGATTAGTTGATAAGATCGTAATCGCTCAACTTTGCTCGGTAGCATTGTAGTGATCATTAACTCATCAGGATTGAAGGTTGTCTTTAGCTTCTCTAACTGTAGTTGGACGTCTTCAACTGTCCCCGCTATCAATTTAGAAGAAGATTTATGTTCAACTTTGATCTTTTTTGATTCTTCTAGCGTAGGAAGTTTCGTATCACCTCGGATTTGAAAGTCATGTAACACATGTACCCAGTGTGCAAGTGCTTCCGCGTGCTCTCTTGTATCACTACAAATGACAGATACCGCAAGTAACGTGTATGGATTTTCTCCTTTAAACTCGCTCTTATAAGTGTGGAATAGTTCTCCACCATCTTTGTCACTCATAAAATATCCGAATGCGTAAGACATTCCATTTGTTGCTGCGAGCTGAGCACTCTTTTTACCAGTACCAAGCAACCAAGTCTCAGGACGTTGGGTAGGGACTGGAGCAGCGGCTAACGTATGGTACATATGGTCACTAGGGAATCCATTTCTCATGAACCGAAGCAGTTCTTCAACTTTCTCTGGCATTCGTCTCACTTCCTCCAAAAACCTTCCTGATAAAGCGGTTGTTGCCTCAGCTGAGCCTCCAGGTGCACGTCCTATACCGAGGTCAATGCGACCCGGGAATAAAGTAGCTAGAGTGTTGAATATCTCGGCTACTTTATAGGGTTTGTAATGAGGAAGTAAAATAGCGCCTGCACCAATTCGAATTCGTTTTGTATGTGCACCAAGGTAGCTTAGGAGAACTTCTGGTGCAGGACAAGCTACATGGTCAAGGTCATGGTGTTCTGTAATCCAGTACCTTGTATAGCCTAGCTCGTCTGCTAGTATCGCAAGGTCTTTTGACGCGTGAAGTGCATCAGTTACCGTTTCACCGATAAAGAGTGGAGATTGATCGAGAATACTTAATTTCATGTGGCACCTCTTTTTACAACAATCTGCTTCTATCCTATCGAAAGAAGAGACTTACATTATACGCTTATTATGAGAAAAACGCCCATTTCGGGCGTTTTAAATTAATAAATTAAAAAGGTCTTGGTCTTTGTTGATTTCGATGTACGAAAAGCCTTTACGATTCATCCGTTCAATTAATGGTTCGTAATCTTCTTTTTGCTTCAACTCGATGCCCGCAAGTACAGGGCCGCGGTCTCGATTGTTTTTCTTGGTATATTCAAAGCGGGTGATATCATCGGTAGGACCAAGTACATCTGCCATGAACTCTTTCAAGGCACCTGCTCGCTGTGGAAAATGAACGATGAAATAATGTTTTAAACCTTCGTAGATTAGCGAGCGTTCTTGAATTTCTTGCATTCGGTTAATATCATTATTTCCACCACTAATTACACATACAACATTTTTGCCTTTAATTTGATCTCGGTAGAAGTCTAAGGCTGCAATGGACATAGCACCTGCAGGTTCCGCGACAATGGCATTTTGATTATACAACTCAAGAATCGTAGTGCAAATCTTTCCTTCAGGTACAAGAACGATATCGTCGAGAATGTGTTTGCAAATATCGAGCGTTAACTTACCGACCTGTTTAACAGCAGCACCATCAACAAATTTATCAATGTAATCAAGTGATAGTAACTCGTTGTGATCGAGAGAATTCTTCATACCAGGTGCACCCTGGGGTTCAATTCCAACAATCTGGGTAGTTGGACTAATGCTTTTGACGTAAGAACCAACACCAGAAGCAAGCCCTCCCCCTCCGATTGGAACCATCATATAATCCACTTCGTCTATATCATTCATGATTTCGAGGCCCACTGTTCCTTGACCAGCGATTGTTCTGTAATCGTCGAACGGATGAATAAACGTCTTCTCATTCGAGTGACAGAACTTCTTAGCAGTTTGGAAAGAATCATCAAATGTATCACCAGTTAGAATGACCTCTACATTTGATCCACCAAACAGCTCAACCTGAGTTACTTTTTGGCGAGGTGTCGTCGCCGGCATAAAAATATGACCTTTAATATCGAGCGTTTTGCAAGAAAACGCAACACCTTGAGCGTGGTTGCCGGCGCTTGCGCACACTATGCCGTTTTCTTTTTCAGCTTTACTTAGGCTTTGGATGAGGTTATAAGCGCCTCTTATCTTAAAGGACCTTACGTTCTGAAGATCCTCACGCTTTACATAAACATTGCAGTTATAGCGATCAGAAAGGATTTTGTTCCGCTGCAGTGGAGTGTGCACCGCAACTTCCTTTAGGACTTGATTTGCGATAATGACATCTTCTACCTGTACCTTGCTAATTGTTTTACTCATTCTCGCACTCCTTCTGATTAATTAGAATAGTTTAACTTTTTAAAATTCATTTTAACACAATTTAACACGGTTGTACGTTATTGTTCTAAATGAAGTTGATTTCTTTTCACCTAGAAAGAGTGCTACAATTTTAATAGGAAATGAATTTTATATGAAGGAGGCTTTTTACTATGGAGAATTGGGCATTTGTATCCGATTTTGATGGCACGATTTCAAAAAAAGATTTTTACTGGTTGGTCATAGAAAGCTACTACCCAGAAGGACAGGAGCTTTATAAAAAGTGGAAAGCTGGTGAATACCAGGATATTGATTTTCTACAACAAGTCTTCCAATCAATTGACCAAAATGAGGAACAAATCATAGAGGATATTCTATCATTACCGATAGATGAACATGTTCCGTCTTTTATTGAAGCGGTTCAAGAAAACGGTGGTGACTTTTATATTCTAAGTGCGGGTACGGACTATTACATTCACCATATCTTAAATCATTATGGCATTCATGATGTACTGGTCTTTTCAAACAAAGGCTATTATGAAAACCAAAATGTCCATTTATCCATAGATGAAAATCACAAACATTATTCTAGACGATATGGCATTGATAAATCCAAGGTCATCTCTGAATTAAAAGAAAAGTACGACCTTGTGTATTTTGCAGGCGATAGCGAACCGGACTCTCATCCAGCTAAAGTGGCGGATCTTACCTTCGCGAAAGATGCACTTCAGGATATATTAAAAGAAAATGGTGTCTCTTTCATCGGTGTTGAGTCGTTCAAGGATGTTGAAAGGACACTTCGTGAAAAAGGAACAATCCGCTAATGCATGCACTAACGAATATCCCAATTCCGTCTATTCTTGAGATTCGGTCTGGCATTCGTCATCAATTGGAGTCCATCCTGATCAAGCATGATTTTAACAATGCCTTGTTTTTATTCGATGATTTCACATATCGAGAATATGCTGAAACATTTCACGACACATTTAAAGAAGTTTCGCTAACTTTTCATAAAATGGAGCCGAGACTTACGATCGATGAATTAATTCGCTTTGCTTTTAGTCTGGATACGTACGATGTTGTTGTTGCGATGGGCGGAGGCATGGTGATTGATTATGGGAAGTATATTGCCTTTTCAAGAAAAATGCCTTTCATTAGTATGCCAACTTCTGCTTCCAATGATGGTTTTGCAAGTAGCAATTGTTCTCTGATCGTAAACAATAAAAAAACAACGGTACCAGCTCAAGTACCGTATGGCATTATTGCGGACCTTGAGGTTATTCAACAGGCCCCTCCTCACTTCCTTCTAGCAGGTGTGGGTGACTTAATGAGTAATATTACTGCTCTTTATGACTGGGAGTTTGAAGAGCGTAATGGTGTCGGTCACGTGAACGCATTCGCATCCATGTTAAGTAAGAAAGCGGTCAATAGCTTTATTCGAACTCCAATGAATGACATTAACAATCCAATTTTCATTAAAGAACTTGTTAGTTCTCTTACAATGGGCGGTGTAGCTACGGTGATTAGTGGTAATAGTGCACCAATCAGTGGTTCTGAACACCTGATTTCACACGCATTAGATAAACGATCACTAAATCCCCATATGCATGGCATCCAAGTTGGGATCGCGACGTATATTATCGCGAATGTACAAGAGCATCGAGCAGATCGAATGAGGAAAGTTTTTGAACGAACTGGATTCTTCCACTATTTAAATGAACAGAACTTGAAGAAAGACGATCTGAAAGACGCCATTTTATTCGCTCCTTCTGTTAAACCTAGTCGATATACATATCTCCATGATGATAAATACCGTGAGAAGGCTCTTGTTTTTCTAGATCAGGACCCCCTTCTTCAGGATTTACTGAATTAGACAAAACAAGGCTTCCACTACTTGCTTAGTGAAAGCCTTGTTTTAACTATTTTAGATACATAGTTAACATAATCTTTTATTATCACCTAAAGTTCTGTTCGGATATCCCAAAGTTCTGGAAAGAAACGATGATCAAGTACTTTCTTTAAATACCCTACTCCAGATGAGCCTCCTGTACCTCGCTTAAAACCGATAATACGTTCAACCGTTTTCATATGTCGAAAACGCCACTGTTGTAAGCAATCTTCAATATCAACTAGTTTTTCAGCTAGTTCATAAAGATCCCAGTACTTTTCAACATCCTGGTAAATGGTTAACCATGCTTCCTTCACAGATTCATTCTGTTGATAGGTTCCCGTTACGTTTCGATTTAGAACAGCTTCATCAATTGGTAGACCAGCTTTTGCAAGTGCTCGAATTGCTACATCATATATTCCAGGTTCATGGTAGGCCGCACTTAACTTGTCATGCAACGCTTTATCCTTTTCATAAATCGTAAGAACGTGCGACGTTTTGTAGCCAAGCGCAAATTCAATCATTCGGTATTGGTACGATTGAAATCCTGATGCTTGTCCGAGCGACTCTCTAAATTCCATGTATTCAGATGGTGTTAACGTTGATAGTACATCCCATGCTTGAATAATTTGCGTTTGGGTTCTCGAGACCCTTGATAGCATTTTGAATGCGGTTGATAGTTCATTTTCTTTAATGGCTTCTATAGCACCCTTTAATTCGTGTAGTATCAATTTCATCCACAGTTCACTGACCTGGTGAATAATGATGAAAAGCATCTCGTCATGGTGATCTGAAAGCCTGTTCTGACTTGAAAGAATCTGATCAAGATTTAAATATTCCCCGTAGGTCATCGTGTTTTTGAAATCCGTATGGATTGACGATTCAATTGAATCTTTCTCAGTCGGTTTCTTTTTCATTCTTTTTACCTCCTTGAAAAGCATGTAAGCGGATACAAAATTGCGCTAATTTTTAATGAGTTTCTTCATTAATAGTTGATTTCTTTAGAGCTGTCTTTCGATGTGAACGCAATCCTGATTAGGGTGATTTCATACGAAAAACAGCACCTTATTGTTACAAACTGAAATTAAAGAGAGATTCGTCGATTTGCTCCTGCTCAATTCCAATGTACCTTAGGGTGATTGAAGGTGCGGAGTGACCAAAGATCTTTTGAAGCATGGCAACATCCTTCGTTTGCTTGTAATAAAAATAGCCAAACGTTTTTCTCATCGTATGAGTCCCGATTTCCGTTAGCCCAGCTTCTGATGCTGCTTGATTAAGTATTTTATAAGCTTGTCCTCTTTGAATCGGCAAATCTGTCTTATGCGATGGAAATAAGTAATCATAGTCTTGCATGTCGAACGTATACGATTCGATTAGCTCTTTCAACGAATAGTTAATTGGAAAGCGTTTCGTTTTCCCTGTCTTTTTTTCTTTAATCACAATATGTGTTTGATTGCGTACGTCTCTCACTCTTAATGGAAGCAAGTCACTAATTCGCAAACCAGTGTTAATTCCCATAATAAATAAAAACCAATCTCTTGAATTTCGTCTTCGTAAGTTTTGTTTAATCAATTTAATCTTCTGAGGGTCTCGAATGGGCTGAACCGTGTTCATGAAGGCACCCTCCTTTCACTATCCGTTATGTATCATAAATAACACAAAAAGACTCAATATGTATCATTATACCTTTTCTCCCATGGTTCGAAAAGAGTAAATCCACGAATAATAAGCTTTCATGCGTTTTCATAATGATACACAATATATGTTTTGTATCATTGTGTACAAATAATTGCATTTAGTTTTACGTAGTCGGTAGTTTATCCATTAATGATCACTTGAGCAAAATTATAAAACGAACTACTTTTTAGGCAGCTGGTTGTATAAAAAGTAAGAACATACGATAGAAACTTATGAAAGTAAGAATAGTTTAGAAGTTTAATTTGGGGGATATTCAATGGCCTCGTATAACACGAAAATTAGAATTACAGTTAGTTCGTTCAATTTAAGGTCGTTGGTTAGTAAACCAAATTCCGTATATGTGCTTGCAAAATGAAAGGAGTGAAGGTTTCTCATTTATTACATGTTTCTAGTTTAGAAAAACCATTTGTTTTTGTTTATTTAAAATTCGCTTGAACTAATGAAATGGTTCAAAATTCAAGGTCATTAACGGTTACTCGCCCTCTATTTATCAAGCGCAATACTGACTTTGTTATGTTGAACCTAATGAAAAAAAGCAGGCATATTCCCCGCTTTTTTCTTGATTTATAGTGTATTATTTGTAATTTCTTGTTAACTTATATTTTTTGGGAAGCTAGTACGGTAAATGAAATTTATTTTTAGTTAGGTGCAACCACTTCTACCTTGATCCGATCTGGATCTTCAAAATAAATGGCGTAATGCCCTTTTCCCCGAGCATACGGATATTTATCTTTATAAAGAATTTCAATCCCCTTCTTTTCCAGTTGATTCTTCAGATGATCAATATGCACTCTAGATTTCCCGTTAAAAGCGAGATGATTTAGTCCTACTCTTTTACGATGATAACTAGCATCTAGATATGCTTCTTCTACTTGCACAAGTACAATGTAGCTTTCTCCCCACTTCCAGCTTCTTCCTTCATCCCAGTTTTGGAATGGTTTGTAATCAAGTTCTTCTAGTAACCAGCCCCAGAAAACGATACTCTCTTTAAGATCTGAACATACAACTCAATATGATGAATCATTAGCTCACCTCTTGTTTAGTGTTTAAAAATATAATATTATTATGTAAACTAAAGATCACAGACATAAATGACAACTGTCTGTGACCTCCTACGTTTTATATAAGATTGTTTGAACCGACTAATTTTTTTAAAAACCAGCGATTTTTAAAAGCAGTCTTTACATAGAGATCTTGTTTCGCATACTCTCGAATAACATCTTTTATTTCATCAGGCTGATAAGAAAAGTTTCTATTATGTGCAAGATCAGGATAACCAGATCCTCTTAGTAAATAATCAGATGATGCTACTTTGTACCACCTTTCAGGCTCAAACATCTCACCGTTTACAGTAAGAGAAATTATACTAGTTCCATTATGAAACACTTCAATTCCTGAAACATGAAGTCTTCCAGCATACTTACCTCTAAAACCAGGTCCTCTTCCATCCATCATACAAACTGAACTATCAAGTGAACTTTCAAGAGCATTCATAAGATGCTTCCCCTGTATTTCAAAATATGTTGGATTTAAAGGAGATGGGCAGATTTCAATCAATTTCTTATTGGAGACGAATTCAACCAATCCTCCATTTACAATACCGCTATTAATGATACCTATTTCACATTGAAATCGTTCTTTCAACCCATCTGCAATTAGATTTGTTAATGGGTTCTCTTCTATTACATCGTGCCATAGCGGAGTCGCAACAGAGTAGAGTGGCTTACTTAAATGTGCTATGGCTTCTTCTTTACTTGATGCTAAGATATCTTTAATTTCTTCGTTTTCCATTGCTTTGGACGTTGGAATTGTGGATGAAGCTAATAACTCTAATGATCCATCAGTGTATTCCATTTCCACAATGCCAACATGTTCTCCGTACATACCAGCAGAATTTAAGATTGTACCGTTCACCACTTTCGCTTCTTCGTAGAGGACATGATCGTGAGCGGAAAGAATTAAGTCAATTTCATCAATTGCTTCAGCCAATTCAATGTCTACTTCTGTTCCTATATGATTCAGCACAATACATATGTCATATTGGTTTTGGTGTTTCATAATTTCTTTCTGTATCGATTCTTTGTAATCATTAATTTGAAAACCCATCAATTCGTTAAATTCTTGTAGATCAGGTGAAGCACCTGTTAGTAAGATGCGTAAACCGTTTTTATGAAGAATGATACTGCTCTTAACGCCTTCGAACAAATCCCCATTAGATTTTAATAGGTTGCAACTAATAAATGGAACTGATGAATTCACTGCCATGTATTCTAACGTTTCAGTGCCATTAAACAATTCATTGTTTCCGATTGTAAGAGCTTCATACCCTGCAGATTCGAGCATTTTAACCGCTGCTAATCCTTTAGTGCCTTGAAGTTCTATACTTTTAAAATCAGCAAAGTCTCCTCCATCTAGAATTAACGTTTGGTCATCTGAATAGTCCTTAATTAATGATGTGACTCTTGCAAAGTTCTCAAAATGACTATGGATATCGTTAGTATGTATAATGTTAAGCTTCATGACTGTCCCCCATCGTGGTGTGTTTTATTTCTCTTCTACTTATTTCGAAAGATGATGAGAAAGTCCTGCCTTACACCATATTTTACATAGTTCTTTTTACTTGCTTTTATTTACAAGAAGGTCCATTAAAGGAAATGATCGAACAATCAAGAAGATTTCTATAATCAATAAAAATAAGGAGGGATGAATCATGACTAATATCGGAAATGATGTTCAATTTAATATTTATAAACAGATGCACTCTCCAGATCCAAATCGTCTTCCTACGCAGTTTGAAGAATGGCAAAAGCAAGCAAGAGAAATTCTTGAAGATGGACCGTACGAGTATGTTGCTGGTGGGTCTGGTGGTGAAGATACCGTTCAATCGAATAGAGAGGCTTTTAAGCGATGGAATATCTTACCCCGTGTATTTAGAAATGTGGAAGATCGCAATTTAAAACTCGGGTTATTTGGTGACATGCTACCTTCACCAGTTATGATTGCTCCAATTGGGGTACAATCTATTATTCATAAAGAAGGGGAACTTGCTACGGCTAGAGCTGCTGCTTCAATGGGAGTACCTTATATTGCGAGCTCTGCTTCAACGTATTCGATGGAAGAAATTGCAGAAGTAATGGGAGATGCACCAAAGTGGTTCCAACTTTATTGGAGTAGTGAACCTTCTATAGCAAAAAGTTTTGTAGAACGTGCTGAACATGCTGGGTATACCGCGATCGTTGTTACACTTGACACACCAATGATGGCATGGAGGGAATTAGATCTTAAAAATGTTTATTTGCCATTTCTAATTGGAGAAGGTATTGGCAATTACCTAACAGATCCTGCATTTCGAGCAGGGCTCCGCGTTCCCCCAGAAGAAGATTCAATGGGCGCGATTATGCACTGGACACGAGTATTTGGTCATGCAGGATTAACATGGGAAGATCTTGCTGAGCTCAAAACCTATACTTCTCTGCCTATTATTTTAAAAGGCATTCTTCATCCGGAAGATGCGAAGCTTGCTTTGAAATATGGTGCTGATGGGATCATCGTTTCAAACCATGGTGGACGCCAGGTAGATGGTGCCATCGCTGCTCTTGATGCATTACCTGCTATAGTTGAAGCCACGAATAACCAAGTCCCTGTTCTAATGGATAGCGGAATTCGTCGTGGAGCTGATATTTTTAAAGCACTCGCTCTTGGAGCAAAAGCGGTTCTCATCGGAAGACCATGCATGTATGGGCTTGCTGTAGCGGGTGAAACAGGGGTAAGACAAGTGATGAACAACCTACTTGCAGACTTTGATTTAACAATGGCTCTATCAGGTTGTCGCGACTTGAATGAAGTAAATAAAGGCATGATTCTTCCAGCAGATCGCTAAATGCAAAATAATAGAAAGTAGATTATCGAAACGTCATTTAGTAATATTGACCAGCAAAAAGCCACACAAATGGTTGTGTGGCTTTTTGACGTTTATTAAATCCCAGAAGCTTTTTATAATATGCATCGTATTCCGCATTTACGTATTACAACTATCCATAGGAATTACAGAAGTACGAAATAAAAAAGCAGTTCAAGCTATTTCCATTGAACAGCTTCACTATGTTTATGAACGGTTGAGTTTCTTTTTATATAAATCACATAAATAACCATAGAAATGATAACGGATATCCCCGCTGTTAAATAGATGTCTGCATAGCCAAACTTTGATGCGATTAATCCAAAAAACATTGCTCCTAGACCTACTCCTAAATCAAATGCAGAGAAAAACGTTGCGTTGGCCATCCCTTTTCGATTCAAAGGAGCTTCGTTGACGGCCCATGCCTGAAGGGCAGGTTGTACGGAACCGAAACCAATACCGAACAGGAATGCTGCAAGCAACAACATCAATTGATTTGACAGCAACACTAGATCAATCATGGCAGCTAGTATAAGTAAAGCTCCTGGTAGAAAGATAGCTTTATGACCTTTTCTATCATAAATTCTACCTGCGAAAGCTCGCACAGCCATCAATGAAAAGGCAAAAACGACAAAATACCATTCAATCCCATCTATTCCAAGCTGCTCAGCATAAAGTGGTAGGAATGTGGCAATTCCACCGAAAACCATTGTAATGAAAAAGAGCAATAACGACGGCATCAATGCAGATTTTTCAAACACATCCCATTTCTTTTTCGGAACAGGCGTTTTATTTGCAGGTTTATACCGAATAAATGCTGCAATAACAAATGAAATGAAACCAGCAGAAGCTGCGATTAAAAACATTGATGAAAAATCAAAAACAGCAATAATTAATAGTCCTAGTGCAGGTCCAAATGCCATTGCTAAATTCCCAGCTAGGCCGAAGTAACCCATTCCTTCTCCCCTACGCTTTTGCGGGATAAGATCGGTCGCAATCGTTCCAACTGCAGTGGTAGACATTCCCCAACCTAGTCCCTGCACAACTCGCATAAGAAAAAGGAGAATTAAGCTTCCTGTAAATGCATATGAACCCACAGATATAACAAAAACAAAAAGACCAATTAAAAATACAACTCTTCTACCCAGAGATTCAAGAACATGTCCACTCCATGGACGAATTAATAGTGCTGAGAGTGTAAATATTCCTACAACAAACCCAATAAGCTGATCACTTCCTCCAAGTTCATTAACAAACAATGGTAATGTAGGTAGTGTCATTTGGAATCCTGCGAAAATAAAGAAATTAGAGATACAAATGAAAATAAAATCACGTGTCCAGATTTTCTCTTTCGACAAGTTCTGATTACCTGGCATACATATTCCTTCTTTCCCTCATGTTTATCCAATTTAATCTTACACTACTATCCTCACTTCTTGTGTTTTCCTGCTCAGGAAATGTACAAAGTAAAACGGCCTTCCAATAAAGAAGGCCGCTACACAATAACTATTTACTAGATTCAAAGAACTCGATCCATTCACCGTCTGGACCTGCAAAAAATAAATACTTGCTACCGTTCGGAAGTTCGCTAATTTCTTCACTAATAAAAGTCACGCCTAGATTTCGAATTCTAGTGCGCTCTGCTTCAATATCTGAAACGGTAAAAGCAATATGATGAACTTTTCCTTCAGCAGGCAAATCAGCGTTATAACCTTCGATTAATTCTAGAATAACTTCACCTTTTAAACCAAGGAATGCAAGCTTTTGATCTCCTTCAGGAAGATCTAATTCATCGAGCAATTCAAGTCCAAGTATGCCCTGATAAAAACCTTTTGAAGCTTCAATATTTCTTACCTGTACTCCAACATGTTCAAGTTTCTGTATAGTCATAATACACCAGCTTTCCCAACACATAATATGATTCTCAAATCTATCATACTAATCGTTTAATTTCATAGCAAGAAAGAAACCACAATGACTAGCGAGGAACGACTTGATTGAGAAACTCACCGGTTACGAGTGAAGATTGAAGTCTTATTGAAACGGCTGGTGGAAGAGTTCCTTTCATAGCCTCAAAGGGAACACCTAACCAGAGGACTTTTTGATCGATCGCGATGAATGGAAATGGAATCGTCCCCTCAATGTGTTTTGCTAAAGGAAATGAAGGGATTGGAGTTGGTGATAAGATGATAATCTTTCCTTTTGCTGCATTGATCTGATGTTTCCATTCCTCTGTTAAAGAAGAGCTATTTGGTAGTGCGATAATAATTTCGCTCGCCTTATTCAAATCATCGAAAACCGCGTCAGTCTTCATAGCATGACTCCAACGCAAACTTGGGTGCTGATTATTGATCCACTTTCCAATTTGAGAAGGTGAAATACGTTCATCTTGTTCTATTTGGTGCTCTACTAATTGATGTAACGTTTTAGCTCGCGATACTTTTTTCTGGATGTAGTCTACGTTACTTACGTTTATAAACTTGCCCTTTGTTCTAGTCATAGCTACATTAATGAGGCGTTCGCTATTCTGCCCGATCAAAAGCATGCCAGGGCGATATTCTGGTTCACTATCTACTGTATCAAATACCATCATATCTCGTTCACTACCTTGAAACCGATGCACTGTAGCTGAGAGTATATCTGCTTCGTGCCGCTCGTTCTGAAGCAGATCTTCTAGGAGTAAATTCATCATCTTTGCTTGAGCACGGTAAGGAGTAACATACCCAATAGAGGTCATTCCCCCACGAAGTGATTCATAAATCGCTTGGAATGATACGAGAAGCTGCCACATGTTCATTCTCGATTTGGAAGAATGTCCAGTGAAGCAAAAATGACCAGTATGACTTGTATCGATAAGAGTTGATGCTTGTCCTTTAAAAGGAGAGCTTTCTGCAATAGAACGTCTCATCTCAGTTGTTTTCGGATGATCTTTAACGAGAGAATGATAGATTTTATCGTTTGTAAAAGCGGAGATAATGGGATGCATTCTTCTCTGTTCGTTAAGCAAAAAGAGCTGTGGATGCAGTTTGCCTTCTTTAACGGTATCGACTATACCACTACAATGAAAAACATCTTCACGAAGCCATTTTGAAACTAGTGGGTGACGTGCAGATGCTATTGGTGGTAACTGCTTGAAATCTCCACATATAATGACGCGTTTTCCAAGCGATGCTGCAAACGCTGCTTGGGGCACATAGGCCATGCTCGCTTCATCCACAATCACAACATCGACTCGCTTTCGATAGATCGTTTCATCGATAGCCGCTTTTGTAAATGTTGTGCCAATAATGGAGGCTTCTTTAACAAACTGAGACTCTTTTCTTCGAATTTGTTCAAGAACATTTCCTAACTTTGCTTCAAGCTTCAGCAGTTGATCAGAATCCCTGTTACTAAATGATTTCGTTAGATCTTCTTTTAGATTCTTGCGTTCTGTGATGATGCGTTCCTTCTCTTCAGCTAAATCTGGGTGTTTTGTTTTTATCAGCTGATCGGTATACAAAGGTAGCTCAGAAGGGACATCACGCTGCATTCCATATCTCATGATTCGGCCCTCTTCAAACTTCTCTCTTGTTTCAATGAATGATGCCGTTTCACGCATTAAAACGTCGACTGCCTGGTTGCTGTGAGATAAGATCAGGACTTTATTACCTTTGAAGAAATGGTTAGCTGCAGCTCTTGCAAGATTATGAGTCTTTCCCGTTCCTGGTGGTCCCCATACAAACGTAACGGGGTTGTATTTGGATCTAAGTATTAACTCATGCAGTCTACTTTTCACTTTTTCCTCAGGATGCTTTGTTACTTCTGGTGGATTCATTAAATGGTTTATTCTTGCTAATCTTCGTTTACTTTTCTTAATTTCTTCTAGCCTTTCATGGAGTTCGTCGAGTAACTCCCAAGGGTCATGATAAAGATCCGCTTCACCGATAAGGTCACCAAACCCACCTTCTAGGGAAAGAATGATGTTCTTCCCTTCTGAAGAGAGGATTCTTCCCTCACGTTTTATATCCCCCATCTCAATTCGAACCTTCGAGCCAGGTGGAATTTGAACAGGAATAAGTGTATCAAAGTAATAACGGTAGTCTTCTTTAGAAGATAAGATACGCCCATTTACAATTCTATATGGTCTACTTCCATATTTCTTTAAATGTGCAATTTCAGCGCGCAGTGCTAATTGCCATTCTTGTATGAGTTCTTTCATGTTCAATCGCTTCCTTTAATCATTAGGACTGCTCCTGATCGTTCTTGTTATTTTTCAATTCTTCTACTATATCACGCGTGCCTTAAAGTCTCTACTGAACATTTAGTGAATGTGATGATCATGTATATGCTCTAGGAACACTTCAAGCACTTTTGTCTGAAAAGGAGAGCGCATTAAGATTGAGAAAGTACGTGTATAAGTAAAATCTGGAATAGTGAGAACTACCAATGAACCAAGCTCTAATTCCTTTCGAATCGTCCACCTAGAAAGAAAACTAATGCCAATCCCTGCTTCCACAGACTCTTTAATAAGCTGAGTACTACCGAACGCCATTGTATTCGGTGGTGTTATTTCTAGTTGTTTCCACATTTTCTCTGTAGCCTCTCTCGTTCCTGAACCCGCTTCTCTTACAATCCACATTTCATTTTCAAGGATTGATCCATTTTCTACCTGTACATGAGAAGGTGCAGCTACGATTACCATCTCATCTTCTGTGAAATCGTCTACTTTCATATCACGAGCAGGATAATCTCCTTCAATAATTCCAACGTCTAATTGATGTGAATAGACTAAATCACCAATTTCAGTAGAGTTGCCAATGGTAATGGAAGGTGTAATGAGAGGGTAGTTATGTCGTATTTTAGCAATCACATGTGGTAATACATATTCTCCGTACGTATAACTTGCGCCAATCGTTATTTTACCGCTTGCGCGATTCGTTAAATCATCTAACAAGTAATTCATTTTAGAATACAAGTTCAAGAGTTCTTTTGCATGGTGATAGACAATTTCACCTGCTTTATTTAATTCTACTGAACGATTGCTTCTTTCTAACAATTTTGTTCCCAACGCATCCTCAAGATTTTTAATATATTGACTGACAGCCGGTTGTGTCATATGAAGCTCTTCAGCAGCTCTTGAAAAATTCCGCTTCTCAACAACTGTCACAAAAACATTTAACGGTTGATCCATACAAATCACCCCACTATTAGTAATTACTTATGGTAAATATTATATTTAGTTATTTCACTTATACCAAATGTCTAGGTACACTATAATAAGAGAAACGGAGGCACGATCATAATTAACATCATAAGACAGCAACAAACACTTTCCCCAGCTGTACGGTGGATTCTTGGTATAGCATTTACATTTTTCATTGCATTACTTGGCTACTATCTAGCAATGGTTCCTGGTTTCACATTGACCGGACAACTTGCTTCTGCCATATTCATTTCAATTCTATATAGACAGATCGCAGGGTATCCTGAATGGCTCAGAGCTGGCATAACATTCTCTTCAAAGAAATTACTTCGATTTGCTATTATCTTATATGGAATAAAGTTGAATGTTAGTTTGATTTTACAGGATGGTTTGCCTATTCTGCTTCTTGGTGCAGTCGTCATTGCTTTTGCGTTACTTGCTTCTGTGTGGCTATCAAAAGCAATGAATGCAAACCGCTCCATTACTTTGTTAGTAGGTGCAGGAACAGGAATATGCGGCGCAGCTGCAATTGCTGCCGTGGCTCCTATCGTAGAGGCTAAGGAAGAAGATACGGCGATTGGAGTTGGGATTATTGCTCTTTTCGGAACAATTTTCTCGGTAGGATATACAATCATACGTCCATTTCTACCCTTAACTGCTTCAGAATACGGTATTTGGTCTGGTATTTCACTCCATGAAGTAGCACACGTCGCACTAGCAGCCGCTCCTGGAGGAGAGACTGCACTAGCTATGGGACTTCTTGCAAAGCTTGGAAGGGTCTTCTTACTCGTTCCGGTTTGTTTTCTATTCATGTACATTGTGAAAAGGAAAAGTACTGGTAGCAAGCAACACATTCCATTCCCATGGTTTCTCATAGGATTTATTCTAATGAGTCTTGCAGGTACTTACATACTTGGTCCAGTTATTCCATTTTCAGATACTGCTATGACAGCAGTGACTGAAATAACAACATGGTGTTTAACCGCAGCCATGGTTGGACTAGGACTTAGTGTAAGTCTAAAGGATTTGAAAAACAAGGCATTAAAACCTATGATCATCATTACAATCGTCTCATTGACGCTTTCCATTTTAACGTTTGTTATCGTTAAGTGGTTCTACTAGATTATTATTGATTGGTCATCCAGAAGTCCAATTTTTTCGAATTCGATCAACATAGTGAAACACCGTTCGAACAATTAATGCGTGTAGAAGAATTCCTACAATCGTTAACACAACAATGACAACTTTACCTATAAATGATGTTGGTTCAACTGAAAAACGACCAATAAAAAAAAGCGAACCGAACGACCAAATCGCAGCATCTTGGAAAGAGTCTACAACAGGCTCGTAAAAGTAAAATGGAAATGTCGAAATAATTACAAATACAAAGCTTGTAAGAAACCAAGTTCCAGGCGACATCCCCATCGCCTTTCCAATGATTGGATTACTAAATCTTTTGGTTATCGTCTTAATACGCCAGAGGCGATAGAGTCTTGCTAGCTTGGCACTTTGAAAGATCGTATCTAGCGGTATTAACGCTATAAGATCAAAAGGGTGCTTCTTAATATACTGAAAGCGGTCTTTAGACAGATAAAGAAATACCGTGTAATCAATGAAAAATACAACCCATGTTCCAATCAGGATTGCCTTTTGGAAAGGGGACTCATACCAAATTGTTGAAACAGATAAGATGACGCATGCAAATAGTAGATATTGGTAAATACGTTTGAGCATCGAATTCCCCCTTTACGAAAGTAATCAAAATCAATTGTAACTGATCGTTAGAAACAAACGAAAAGGCTGTTATTCAGCCTTTTTGTTTTGCTCCTTTATATTTAGCAAGTACGATCGCTATTTGGTCTTCTACCTCTTCCATTTCTTCTTCATCAATAAACTGATTAAGGATGATTGAAAATACAAGAGGATGTTTGGATCGAACATATCCAGACAGAGACGTTACCCCCATTAATGATCCTGTTTTAGCGTAAATTACCCGTTCAGCTGCAGTGTTACTCATTCGTTTTCGGAGTGTTCCACCAAGCATTCGTTCAGGAACGCCAGCAATAGGAAGAGAATTCAAATAGACATCATACCACGGTTTGTCTTGGATGCGGTAAAGAAGAAATGAAAGCTGATTAGGTTTAATGAGGCTAATTTGTGAAATTCCTGATCCATCACGTAAACACATATCATCTGGATTAAGACCCTCATCCCTTAGTACTGACCGTAGTACATCCAAACCCGCTTGGAAACTGCCTTCTTCCTTTACTACTTTCCCCATTTCTTTTACTAGTACTTCTGCATGTCCATTGTTACTAAGTTTCATAAAAGGAATGAGTAAGTCAGAAAGTGGCATCGACTTCTTTTCAACTAAGCGCCGAGCTTGATTTGGAGTTTCTCCAAGTATTTCTTCTCCCTTTATTTCAATCCCATGCTTTTTCAACGATTGTCCAAATAGATTTAGCGCATAGTTTGCAGGGCTCCACACAGCAACCCAAATTTTCTCTGGTACAGCGTTTTTAGAAATTGTACCATCAACAACTATGATGTTCGTTCCATGTTTTCGGTTGATTCTTATCTCAGCCTCTTCATTTTCTCGCACAGTCTTTGCATTATTGATAATTGAGATTGTATCTGTTTCAGGTGTAACTTTAACATTACTAAGCGATCCTTCATTAGGATTAGGTGACACTTTTATCATAACTGTTCCTGCGTCATAATCCTTATTTGGAGATGCTGTAAGCGCAGATACTTGAGCACCATAATATTCATCTTCATCGCTCCAAATCATATCCTCTGACAAATATTCGCTGTCATACCACGATTCATCACCGATTAAATCACCATCGACCCGGGTAATCCCTTGATTTTTCAGTTGATTAGCTAGCGAATCGAAGTCTTTTGGAAGTAAAGTTGGATCACCACGACCCTTTAAATAAAGATTTCCTCGAATATGATCTCCCTCACGATAATCTGCAAAAACTTCAGTTTTGAATCTATAATTTGAACCGAGGGTTTCAAGAGCCGCTGCAGCAGTGAGTAGCTTCATATTTGAAGCAGGTGTTAACCTTGTATTTCCATTATGTTGAAAAAGCAGTTCTCCTGTCAAAGCAGACCGTATACTAACGCCAGCAACTGCACCTTCTAGTCGTTTATCATTAATAATCGTATGTATTTGTTCTGCTATAGTATTTTGATCATCTGCCCTCACAGACCTTCCAAAATGCTTTACAGAAGTCACTGGAATGAGAAGTAAGCATGTCGTAAGTATAGCAGCACCAGTCAACTGTTTTTTATTCAAAATAATTATTACCCCCTTTTTCAATAGCATTCTTTATCTCGTGCTTTCTATGTAAACTAAAATGGAGCCGATGCGATTTAACCCTGTCGCACGGCTCCTTTTATGAAGTTTCCTTTAATTGTATAGATACTGATAGCATCATTTGATTTCCTTCAGCCCCTGTTCTTTCGTGTTCTTTCTTACATAATCGCCTTCATCTTTTATATGATCTACTTCATTTCTCTCAAATCCCCAGACATTCGTTAGCAACAAACTTCCACTTAACGAAACGGTCCTTCGTTCTTTCAACATACTCCCCTCCTTTTCGTTTAGTAATGATTCATTTCGCCATTCGAATGAACTTTTCCTTCTTTGCTGGCGAATTTGAATCCAATTACCTAGAATGTTGTACTGAAAAGGAAAAACATGTTGATTCATGGTAAAACAGTCTGACTCATAATTGCTATTCAAACAAAAAGCCTTCCAATTAGGAAGACTTCGATTCAGTAAGAGCTCTGCTAGCGAGCATTGAAATCACTGCATCGTCCATTGGAGGATTATGAAGCCCTGCCCTCACATCTCTATAATACCTCTGCATTGGGTTATCTTTAAATAAAGCTCTGGCTCCAACAATTCTCATGGCAATGTCAACTACGTTAGCTGCACTGTTTGTAGCTACATGCTTAACGGCTGCAAGTTCTGCTCCCATATTCTTTCTTTGATGAGGTTCGTTCACCCATCTTAAGGCGATTGAATACATCATTTCTCTTGCTCTCATTAACTCTAATTCCATTTCACCTATTTTCCTTTGTACTTCAGGTACCTCTTTAATCGGTCCTGGTAAACTATTAGGTGAATACTCTGATGCAAATGAAATTGCTTCGTTTCTTGCTGCAATCGCTACTCCGAGATAACAAGCAGGAATGTGAAGAAGCCACGCCTTAGGTAGTTCGCTCTTATTGTTTCCGGAATTTTCAATAAGAGCATCTTTTGAGAGGATCACATCGTTTAGCACGAGATCATCACTTCTCGTTCCCCTCATAGAAATTGTATCCCATTTTTCTTCAATCCTAACTCCCTCTAGACTCATATCAACAAGAAAAAAGCCCTTCACACCTGTGTTGTCAATTTGTGCAGACACAAGAGCATAATGAAGACCAGGTGCCATTGAAGTAAATGATTTTCTTCCGTTTATTACCCATTTTCCATCTTTCATACTTGCATTCGTTTGCGGCATTCCTCCACGAGTTGGACTTCCGGTGGCTGGTTCAGAAGCGGCGCGATTTAATAAGGCGTGTTCATTCACAATCAACTTGGATAACCGCTCATAAACCTCATCTGACCATGTCTGTTCGTCTCTCATTTCAAGCATGATTCCGAGATGCCACCCGATCGATAGTGCGGTTGCAGCATCACCTGTTGCAATCTGTTCCTGCAGCATAATGAATTCATATAAGTTAATTCCTTTACCACCGAACTTCTCAGGTACCGTGAATGAAATGTACCCAGACTGTTTCAACTCTTCGAAGTTCTCAGAAGGAAAACGCCCTTCACGATCAACTTCATCAGCTCTATGGGCAAATGATGCTGAGAGCTTATTGCCTAGTTCATACAGCTGTTGCTGTCGTTCAGATTTAATAAATGGTTCATACAAGTAATTCATCTCTAACACACAGCCTTTCCGATCATGATCTACTATTAATCGTACACTATTGACCACTTAAATCTCCAGTAAACTGATCGGAATAAGCACATTCTTATTTTCTAAACAAAGGGTAATTAACAGTGCTCGGTACTTCAATAGCTATTATTCTTGTATCTTTTCTAACCGCTATCGATACCTTACTCTCTTCATCTGCTTCGATCACAAAAAAATCCTTCATTTTATATTCAGTATCGTTTATATTTCCTTCACCACTTAGAACGAGAATACTAAGTGATCGATCTGTTGCTAAATGATGTTCGTAGGTATAACCATTCCTAACGTCTATATCCCACATGCTAGCATCTGTTACAAAATCAACTGGCGATTCATAACCTAATATTTCTTTTACGCGTATTCCTTCACTCGTTACCACGTGGAAATCTTCATCATGATATTGCTGATAGGACGGTTTTCTTTTCAATGCTTTTGTTAAATGAGGCTCAAACCATATTTGAAATCCCTGCATATCCGGACCAACAAATCCTTCTTCGTGTGAAACGCCAGATCCAGTTTGCATGACTTGTAATCCCCCTGGGCCAACAGTACTTTTTGTACCGAGTGTATCTCCATGTTCAGCTTTCCCGCTTATTACGTAGGTAATAATTTCAAATCCTTGATGAGGATGTAATGGAATGTAGCCTTCTTTTTCCGATTTTGCCCAAGCCCAATAAAATAGAGGTCCTACTCGTTTCACTTCAGATCCCTCACCTGGAAATCCAATTGGCTTTTGTTCGGTGATTCTACCTCCATCAAACTGCCCTACACCTTGCTGGTTTACTTGATATCGATTTATATTCAAAAGTATCACCACTCCCTCTAATATCTTGAATTCGAGATGATTCTATCTCATTTACTATTTTCAGTCAATTATTACTCCTCGTTACTTTAAAATAAGCGATTGTAATGGCCTCAATTTTACAAGAAATTTCATTTAAAAAGCCGGCTCATAGCCGGCATGTAAATTAAAAATCAAAATGATCAGGATCTGGACCCATACGCTCATTTTGGTTAAGTTCATCGATCGCTCTAATATTATCTTTTGTTAATTCGAAATCAAAAACATCAAAGTTTTGTTTGATTCTTTCTGGATTAGATGATTTTGGTATCGTTACAACTTCGTGTTCAAGATCCCAGCGAATAATAACTTGTGCCGTAGATTTACCATGCTGATCTGCTATTTGTTTCACAACATCGTTATCGAGCAATTTACCCTGTGCAAGTGGCGACCATGCTTCCATTTGAATAGAATGCTGATTACAGTAATCACGAAGTTCCTGTTGGTTCAAGAGTGGATGAAACTCTACCTGATTCACCATAGGCTTAATTTCTGCATCTTTCATTAAATCTTCTAGATGAGCTGGGTGAAAGTTACTTACTCCAATAGCGCGGATGCGACCATCTTTATATAACTTTTCCATCGCTTTCCATGTCTCTTTGTACTTGCCTTCTACTGGCCAATGAATAAGGTACAAGTCTAGAGTATCGACTCCCAGTTTAGTTACTGTATCTTCAAATGCTTTTAACGTTGACTCATAACCCTGATCATCGTTCCATACTTTAGATGTAATAAATAGATCTTCACGTGGTGTACTGCTATCTTTAATTGCAGCACCTACGCCCTCTTCGTTCTTATAAGCTGCGGCTGTATCAATTGCTTTGTAACCTGCATCAATAGCAGCTTGAACGGCTGTCTTCACTTCATCGTTGTTTTCCATTTTCCATACGCCTAGTCCTAGCGTTGGCATTTCAACGCCATTATGCAATGTTGTTGTTGTCCATTGTTTAGCCATTAGTAATCTCCTCCAATTTTCATCTACAAGTGAACTCTTCCCACTTTCATACAAATCTAACCTTTTTTAGGGTATTTTTCATATATCTACACATCTAGAGAATTTGTTTTTCTAGTGGAATCTTGCACCTCCAAATTTTTAGCAGTTTTGCTTTTTGTAACAGCTTTCTCATCTTTAAAAGTTCCTAAGATCATATCAACGAATGGATTTGTGACGCCATACCAGTAATTCTCATTTTTATAGTGATGTAGTAAATGCGTTTTTTTAAGCCACTTTCCAAAATTGGTTTTTGGAACAATTGGTTGATGTGCAATATAATGCTTCCATTCATAAAAAAGAAGCATAGACATTAATCCTACTCCCACAGCCAAAGAACTTCCTATCTGATTGGTAATCAAGAAAATCACATATGTAATAAATAAAAATTGAGGACCTGTATACCAGATTGGCAAAAACATAAGGTGCAAATCATTCGGATCTTTGTGGTGATCATAGTGTAATCGCTTTAGAAATTTCAAAAATATTTGGTTTTTTGGAGCTTTAAGATGAAATAAAAAACGATGTGTTGTGTATTCACTTACACTAAAAATGAAAAAACCGATAAGAACGAAAGGAAAATGTTGTAGGGTTAAATGACTACTAAGGTAAATCATACTTGTCGCAAGAACAACAATCATAATCAGCACATCTGGATGTAAACAAAACGTATAAACTTTCTTCATGACATCCCACCTTTACAATTTTCTATTGTAAATTTATTGCCAACCTGCTTATATAATGAGCATGAACTTCACCCTTTTCCACTTTAATTAGATTTTATCTCCACTTATTCCTTCAAAAAGTAACTCTTTTTATTAATTTGAATACAAATGCAACTACCACTATTTGTATATACAAAAAAAACCATCCAATTGGATGGTTATATTTTAGTTGGTTTTTGTTTTAATCGAGATTTTTTGTTAAATTGAGCTCCCGGTGCAGTTTGCACTTTTTCTTTCTCAGCTTTAGCATCTTGTTCGAATGCTTGCATGCCTTTGCCAAATAATAAACTCATTTTCATACCTCCTTATAGTAACGTTAGTCCACCATTACCGATTTTATTTTTGTTAAAACTTCAATTATTAAATTTAATAAAATTTTTTAATGTTGTTCAAGTACATTCGCTGTTTCGCCACAATGAGTTTGAACAGCAGTTAACTCATTTAACGATTGTTGAATTCTCTCATGATTCTGGCCTTTTTCAACAGTTGAAAGAGCTTGTTCTAAGCAACGGCTAGCTTCTTCTAATGCTTGACAACTATCTTGAACGTAACCTCTAGCATTCTTTTCCATGTTCATCCCTCCTTTTCTAGTAGTGTCCTACAATGAATGAATTCCATACAAAAAACCAGTTGGTATGTAAACCAACTGGTTAAATTGTCTTATTTTGATCAACTTGTTTCTTAAGGTCTTCTACTTCCTGGACTAGCTTCATCACCATATCATCACTGCGTTTCAATTCTTTGTTCAAAAGCGCAATCGCATCTTCTTCCCATGAAAAAGGATCTCCGTTTTTTGGTGTAATAGGCACATTCTCATATCGATCACCAGCTTCAATACCTGGCTCGAATGCAATCAAAACTTCACATCCTGGATCTCCTAGAGCAATTCGTTTCCGTAAGTTCACTTCACCATACTTGAAATGTCTAGAAGCAATTCCACCAAAAACACTTGAAGTCATCTTACAAAGATGTGGAGCATCTTTAACTTGATTACCGAATGGACAGCTGTTGGATTTAACAACAACATATCGTTCATTTACTTCTGAAATATAAAATTCGCCACCAATTGAATTCTTAATATCAACAATCACTCTCGCATAGTCATCAGGTGTCCAGCCACTTTCCGGATAATACGATTCTAGCCATTCTCCTGTTCTAATACCCAATTGTGTAATATATTCCTGTGCTCCAGGTCCAATTGTTCGTTTATGAATATGAGCATATTGTATTATTAACTTTCCAAGAAACTTACTGGCTGTTAATGGTTGTAATTGATTCATAACTTCATCACACTCATAGCTAGTCCTCCTTTGTTGTTATAACAAAAGTAACTACTCTCTATATTCGAATTGTTGAAACACATTACCTTCTAGAACAGGGTAAATATCTTTACCAGCAAGCTCGTTAATAATAATTTTATTTCGATTAACCGCTAGGCCAAGGTTTGTTGAACCTACTCCATGCGTATGTTGCATACCACTGTGAACAAAGATCGTAGAGGTTGATTCACGACTTAATGTTAGTTGGTAATCTTTTGTTACATGGTATCGTCCTTTATCGTCCCATTTAATTAGCTCTTTAAGATCATTTAAGCAATCTGGAATGAGCGGACGATATCCAGTGCCTGCAACAACAACTTCGCTATCGAGAAGGAACGATTTATTCTTTTGCCATTGTCGACATTCTAGTTCATATCCTGATTCATCTTCTTTTTGTTTAAGCCCATTGATTTCAGTAAGTGGCATCAACATGACGTCCATTTCTTTTCCACCTACAGATTGTTCATAAAGAAGATTATAAATGTCTGTAATTGTATGTGGACTAATCCCTTTGTATAGAAGCTGTTGGCCACTAAATATCTCATCTTTTTGATCCTGTGGGAGGTCGTAAAAGTAATCAATATATTCAGGTGAGAAATGCTCGAGGCTTAATCGCGTTTCCTCCATAGGGAAGAAACCCTGTGATCTTGTCACCCAATTCAATGAATAACCATAGTCCGGTCTCTCTTTCAATAGCTCTCGAAAAATTTCCGCTGAACTTTGGCCCGATCCAATTACTGTGATACTTTTCGCTTTTTTACATCGTTCAGTATGCTGAAGGAACGTAGAAGAATGGAAAACGTCTTCTTCAGACATACCTTTTAACGGAGATGGAAGCGAAGGAACTGTTCCAACTCCAAGAATGATGTTTTTAGCAAAGTACGTTTCGATTTCCCCAGATTCACCATGTTCAACAGAGACTTCATAACGTTGAACAGGATCTCCAATAGGTACTACACTTACAACCTTAGTTCCAAATCTGCAGCTTTCTAATTTACTTGCAGCCCACTGACAGTAATGGTTATATTCATTTCTCGGCATTTCAAGTCGTTGAAGGAAATAGAAATTATACAAGCGATTTTGATGCTTCAAGTAATTTAAATAGCTATATGGATTTGTTGGATCAGCCATCGTAACAAGGTCAGCCATAAATGGTACTTGTAGTCTTGTTCCCTCAATTAACATACCAGGATGCCAGTCAAATTCTTCTTTCTGTTCAAAAAACAGCGAATCAATTTCTTTTACTGGATCTAATAATGCTGCTAGTCCTAAATTGAACGGACCGACACCTACACCAATTAAGTCATAAAGTTTGTCTCTCATCCTACCCTATCCTTTCTTATCTATCTTCTCTTATCTCTCCTTAGTATATCAGATTTATTATTTTCAGTTTTTTATATAGGCTATGTAATAGAACAGTGTTGATATTTGGCTCATTCGAGTGAAATTAAGGTTTCACTCGAATGAGCCAAAAGTCGATAAATCAACAATATGAGCTAACATAGCCTTTATATAAAAGACTTTTCCGTAGATATTGGTCCTATTAGAATAGTGGTTAATTTCCGCTTCTGGATGCTCGCTTTCCGCGGGGCGGGCGGTGAGCATCCTTCCGCTCCAATTAGCGAAGTGTGGACAAAAATTGTAAAAAACAAAAAATCTTTTAGAAAAGAGCAAAAAAAAACAGCCATTAGGCTGTTTTTAAGATGAATGCTGTGACCTTCTATATTGAAATTGTTTCCATTGATACCGAACAAAACAACCGACACAAAATCCAAGAATCGCGATTAAGGAAGCAAGAGCAACCATTATAGCCGCCGTATTGGCTAGCCATTGGATCGATGAAATGTGTGCAAGTAATGAGATAGTTAGAAGGGTCACCGCTATCTTTTGATTGAACTGTTGTTGCTCAGCATCTTCAGGAATATAGGTATTGAGAGGTTTCTTTAAAAATGGTTTACCTGCTTTAATAACTGGATTGAATTTAAAAAGCAGCCCCATTAAACCTGCTGAAAGTGGTACTGCTAAAAAGAGCCAATTGGATGAAATGATAAACATCGTTGCGAATATAAAGATAAAGGATTGATTTAGTCGTACAAGAGGTCTAGGAATGGATAAAGGCATTAAAATACCTACCTTTCTTATAGGAATTTACTTATATAAAAGAATATACGCTTTGAAGTATTTTGTACAGCTAAACGCTCAAAAAAAACCCACATTATTGTGGGTTTACTTGTCTGAATGTATTTGAACTAAGTGTTCCATTTCTACATGCTCCAAATATGGATCCATCTTTTTTGTAAACTGTTCGAACCGTTGTGAATTCATGAATCCTTCGGTGTGAGCCGCAAGAGAATCCCACTCAATAAAAATCATATATTTACGCTCAGCCTCAATTGATTTTGTTAGAGTATAATGCTGATATCCGTTTGTTGCAGCAATTAATTCAACAGCTTCTGAGAATGCTTTTTCGAATTCAGTTTCTAGTCCTTCATGGATTACAAAATAAGCCTTTTCGATAATCATGCCAATCTCCTATTCTAATCTAAAATGGTTTTTCCTGATAAAAGTAATTTGGTGATAAAATTTTATTCTTATATGGTTTATGGAAGATGTGCGTTGTTGCTGGAGAAACCGGAGGAATTAGCCAGGTCCAATTTCCCGTTACTTCCCGCTCTGCTTTCGCTTCATTTTGCTCGAATTTTTGAAATTGCTTCGCAGCTGTGTGATGATCTACAATACTTACTCCTGCCTTTTGATAGGAATATAAAACTGCTCGATTTAATTCAACAAGAGCACGATCTTTCCACAACGTCGCATTCGAACTCGTATCAATTTTCATTACACTTGCAACTTTCGGCAGTAAATCATAGCGATCAGTATCAGCAAGGTTCCTTGCTCCTATCTCTGTTCCCATGTACCAGCCATTAAATGGAGCAGCACCGTAATCTATCCCTCCTATTTCTAATCGCATATCTGAAATAATTGGAACAGCGTACCATTTAGCACCAAGAGAAGAGAAATCATATTCAGGGTGCTCTACTTCTACTTGAAGAACATGATCTTCAGGTAGATCAATAACGAGTGGCTTGTCATCATTCATTGTAAAAACGAGGGGTAACACGTCATGTGAGGTCCCTACTCCTCGCCAACCGAGTTTGATCACTTGATTCGTAAAGTCGACAGAATCAGGATCACCTACAATGCCATCTTCAGTTTCATAACCTGCATAACGGACTAACTGATGATTCCAAATCCGTACTTTTCCTGGTTCAAAAATAGTAATCGTTGGACGAATTTTACCACCGTTTGTTGCTACCTTTAGGTGATGTAATAATGCATTTGTGACTTCTTCTACTGTTGAAGCACATCGTGCATCTATTACTGTCATTGTGTTCCAAAAAAGTCTACCAATGCATTTGTTACTATTTCGCCACGCCATTTTCGCACCTTGTTCAAGTTCCTCGTATGTATGAGAGTAAGTTCCTTTAGCGTTAATTTCATCTCTAATTTCATTTTTTCGTAGCTGTAAAGCGGCTGGATCTTTTTCTAATTCATAATATGCCTGATCAAGAAAAGAAAAGGCTTCATCTATTAATTCGTTATGATTCATATGCTCTTCCTCCTGTAGCCGGAGACGGTTCTAACACCTGATCTTAAGCTCATCATTGTAATAATCGGAATACTAGTCCACGCGTATTATATCACACGACCTTTTGCAGTACTAATGGACAACTCTAACCAGTGTGTTTTTATAAGCTTAGATTAAATTGTTTACACACCAACAAATCTATTGTAGGATAAATTTGTTAATTCATATTAAAACTATCGGAATGAGGTGCATTAATCTTGGCAATGGAACAACCCGTTCATACAACAAGAAGTTCATTACAGCTTCCGTTCCTTAAAGCGCCACAAAAGCCTGTTCTTACAGCTGGCTTTTTATTTATTGCCTTACTCGGTTTGATCCTTTTTCTAAATCAAGGAGTTCAGCAAGTTGTTCTCTTTGCACTAGGACTATTACTTGGGTATTGCTTGCTTCATGCTAGATTTGGCTTTACATCGGCGTTCAGACAATTATTAAGCGTAGGAAATGGAACAGCCATTCAATCCCATATGCTGATGCTCGCTGTTGCTAGTACATTGTTCGCACCGATTCTATCAAATGGGTTCGGTTTGTTTGGGACAACACCTACTGGATATGTGTTCCCAGTCGGAACAAGCGTAGTTGTGGGATCATTCTTATTCGGGATTGGCATGCAACTCGGGGGTGGATGTGCTTCAGGAACACTCTATACTGTCGGTTGGGGGAAAACCGAAATGTTACTTACCCTATTCGGATTTATTGTTGGATCCGTTGTTGGTGCGTGGCATTTTGACTTCTGGGTAAATCAAATGCCTTCATTCCAAGCCATTTCTTTAGCCACAGATACAGGGCTAGGCTTTTTCGGAGCTTGGGTTCTTCAGCTTTCTTTGTTTGCACTTATCTTCTTTCTAGTAAGATTCATAGCCAAAAAGCGTCAGCCTCCACAAATAAAGCCTTTACCAACAGCAAATGGTTGGAAGCGATTTTTCCGTGGCTCATGGCCTATCTGGACTGCTGCAATTGCGCTAGGTGTACTAAATGCTTTAACGCTAGTATCCCGGGGAAACCCATGGGGCATTACATCAGCCTTTGCTCTTTGGGGTTCAAAAATAGCATTATTTCTAGGAATTGATGTTACACAGTGGGGATATTGGTCAGGTACCAAGTCTGCTGCACTTGAACAATCAATACTCACGGATTCGACTAGCGTCATGAACTTCGGTGTTATTCTAGGAGCCTTTGTTGCTGCTGGCGCAGGCGGTGCATTTATTATGAGAAGAGTACCACTGAAGTTAGCCGCAGCCTCTATTATTGGTGGTTTACTAATGGGCTACGGTGCTCGGTTAGCATTTGGTTGTAACATTGGTGCTTATTTCGGAGGAATCGCATCATTCAGTCTTCATGGTTGGGTATGGATGATTGTTGCACTTGCAGGCTCATACTTAGCTCTCTACTTACGTCCTCTGTTTGGATTGAAAAATCCAAAGAAAGAAGATCAATTCTGTTAAACATAAAAGGCCTGATCGATTATCGATCAGGCCTTTTCACTCTTAATCACTAATTAAATTTCTTCAAAATATTCTTTATAAAATCCGCCGACTTTACCGCTATTATCAACGACAAACAAGAACTCTTCTGTTTCGTTCTTTACATCGTATGTCTTGCCTTCAGTTAATACTCGGTTCACCATATACTTCTTAGCGTTAGTATGTACACATTTAACTTTCTTGACTGTTGTTTGATCTTTCCATGAGTGATGAATCATAACATCCACTCCTTTCTTCTTTTCTTCTATTCTACATGAGACCGCCTCTTAGATAAAGAATACGATATTAAGATTCAAATAAATAGACGATGGAGTCTCCAACAGGTTTATAACCTATTCTCATATAGATCGAGTTGGATGTAGGATTTGATAAATCTGTATATAAGCTGCAAAACGAATAACCGCGATTTAGTATTGACTGACTTAGTTCTGCTACACACGCAGAGGCATAGCCATTTCTTTCAAACTCTGGTGGCGTATATACAAAGTTAATTGTCATTCCATTTGAAGTGGGTCTCGTCTGATTAGCCATAGAAACAATTTGATTCTCAACTTGCCATAAGACAAGCGTTTGTTCTTCAATTAATTGTATAGCACGCTCACGACTTTCTTCGTATGGTATAGGCTGGCCAAGCGATTGAGTGAATCGTTGAATCCATTCAGTTATCATCTCACTATCCAATTCCTCTGCCATTCTCATAGATCCATCCACTTGCTTTGGCGGGTTCACCTGATCAAGTCGATAAATTCGTTGATTCATATGAAGGGTACGCTTCGCTTTTGTTAGACGAGAATATTCTTCCGAGAAAATTTCCACAAATCGATTTTCTCCAAGTATTCCTGGAACTTGTTTTTGCTTATGTAATTGATTCGCTCCATACAGAAGCGATTCCCTTGAAGTAGTAGCGCATCCAGCTATAGTGAGATTATGAGGTGGCGTCTGAATCATACATAGTTCTATTTTCCCGTCATCTGTTTCTATGGTTGCTAAATAAGGCTCATTATCAACATCTATTTTTCCATTCTGTATAACGTGACGATGTAAAATACCTAGCGATAAATTATTCACTGCTTCGTTTTTTTCTAGAAAGATTTGAACGTAATCTAAGTATGCAATCGGATCTTGAAAGTTTTTTATTCTCATCACATTTCCCCACTTTTGTATTAGTTGATAAAAAACTTGTTATGACATGGTTCCCCTTTAAGGGTAGTGATTGATTTGCGCTACAGGTGCTCGCTTTCCGTGGGACGGGACGCTTGAGCCGCAGGAGTCGAGCACCTTCCGCTCCAATCAACCTTGAATTATGGTTTTTTACATTACCATTCACAAAACAACATTTTTAGAAAACAGCCTAAGAAAAAAGAACCTGAATCTATTGGATTCAGGTTCTATCTTTATCCTAACCTTCAAGAAGAAGTTGTTCTGGATCTTCGAGAAGCTCTTTGATTTTCGCGAGGAAGCTAACGGCTTCTCCACCATCTACGATGCGGTGATCGTATGAAAGAGCAATGTACATCATCGGGCGATTTTCCATTCGCTCCTGATCAATAGCCATTGGGCGCCATTGAATCTTGTGCATTCCAAGAATACCTACTTGAGGTGCATTTAGAATTGGAGTCGAAAGCATGGAACCGAAAATACCACCATTTGTAATTGTAAATGAACCACCTTGTAGCTCATCCAGTTTTAATTTGTTGTCACGAGCTTTCTTCGCAAGATTACCAATTTCCTGCTCAATTCCAGCGAATGAAAGTTTATCAGCGTCACGTACGACAGGAACCACAAGTCCTTCTTCTGCTCCAACTGCAATACCAATATCATAGAACTTCTTAAGAACGATATCCGTATCCTGAATCTCTGCATTTAGACGCGGGTACTTTTTAAGTGCTCCTACAACAGCTTTAGTGAAGAATGACATAAAACCAAGTTTTACATCGTTGTCTTCAAGAAACTTGTCCTTACGACGTTTACGAAGCTCCATAATCGCTGTCATATCAACTTCGTTAAATGTTGTAAGCATTGCTGCAGTATGTTGAACTTCAACAAGACGCTTTGCAATCGTTTGACGACGACGAGACATTTTCACTCGTTCTACTGGCTTACCTTCATTAACTTGTGATTGTTTGTTTTCTTGTTTTTCTTGTTTCTTCTCTTGCTTTGGTGCTTCTTTTTGCCCTGATTGATCTGCATGGGCTTTCACATCGTCAGGACGCACTCGACCTAGAGGATCTTTCGTATTAACCTCATTCAAATCAACGCCAAGTTCACGAGCAAGTTTTCTAGCAGAAGGTGAAGCTACTGTTCGTCCATTCTCAGATTGTTGATTTGCTTCTGGTGCTGCATGAGCTTTTGATTCCTGATCTGATTTCGCTTCTTCAGGAGATTCCGTTTCTTCTTTTTTCGCTTCAGCTTGTTCGGTTTCATTAGCTTGTTGATCTTTAGATTGAGAAGAACTGCTTTCACCGCCACCTAGGTAAGCAATGATTTCGCCAACTTCTACATTATCACCAGGTTCTTTCAAAAGTTCTTTAATTACTCCATCGTTTTCAGCACTAACTTCGATGTTAACTTTGTCTGTTTCAAGCTCAACAAGGTTGTCACCTTTTTCTACTTTGTCGCCTACTTTGATTAACCATTGAGAAATGGTACCTTCTGTAATGGATTCTGCGAGTTCTGGTACTTTAACTTCAATCACGACGATTACCTCCTTGATGGGAAACAGTTTTGGATGGCTCTAAGACTTCTTGTATGATTCGTTCTTGATCCTTTTTATGCACGTTAGGCTCTCCGCCAGCTGGACTTGATCGATCTGGACGACCAACATAGCTCACAGCAACACCTTTTGGAGCTGACTCATGAATTCGAGGAGAAATGTAATTCCAAGAGCCCATATTCTTTGGTTCTTCCTGCAACCAAATAATTTCCTTCACATTAGAATACCGTTCAAAAATCTTTTTAACTTCTTCATGAGGGAATGGATACAATTGCTCTACTCGAAGCACATGCAACCAATCAAAATTCTCTTCAGAAGATTCTATTTCAGCCGATAGATCAACCGCTACCTTACCTGTACAAAGTACGATACGCTCTACCTTTTCTTTACTCTCGCCAAGACCTGCTTGTTCAACAACACTAAGGAATTGCCCCTGGCTGAATTCAAATCCAGGTGAAGACGTGCGCTGATTACGAAGGAGACTTTTTGGCGTCATAATGACAAGCGGTCGTACTTCTTTCTTCTCAAGAATAGCAGCCTGTCTACGTAAAATATGGAAGTATTGTGCTGCGCTCGTTAAATTCGCAACCGTCCAGTTGTTTTCAGCAGCAAGTGTAAGGAAACGTTCTACTCTTCCGCTAGAGTGTTCAGGTCCCTGACCTTCGTATCCATGTGGAAGTAACAAAACCATTCCTGACTTTTGTCCCCATTTTGCTCTACCTGCAGAAACAAATTGGTCAAAGATCACTTGTGCAGCATTAGCAAAGTCACCGTATTGTGCTTCCCAGATCACTAATGTTTCTGGAGCGAATACGTTATAACCATATTCGAAACCAACAACAGAAGCTTCTGAAAGTGGGCTATTATGAATCGCAAATGACGATTCAGCTTGAGGTAGTTCATGAAGTGGGCAATACTTCTCACCCGTTTCTTTATCATGAAGTACAAGGTGTCGCTGAGCGAATGTGCCTCTCTGGGAATCCTGTCCTGTTATACGTATTGGCGTTCCATCACCAAGAATAGATGCAAACGCAAGCGTTTCACCAAGTGCCCAATCGACTTTGCCACCTTCTTCAAGCATATCAAGTCTACGTTTCAAAATACGCTCAAGCTTTGGATAAACATTAAAGCCATCTGGGCGAATGAGTAACTTCTCATTGATGTCTTTTAGTGTCTCGAGAGGCACTGAAGTATCTATAGACGGAATTCCTTTAACAATCTCTTTAGGAGGCTGTAGCTCTTGCACATCTCCCTGATTGTCTCCGCCTTTTGCTATTTTATCGTACTCCGTTTGCAACTCTTGGAGTACTTCTTCATCTATCTTTTCGCCGTGACCAGATTCAATCACATTCTGATCAGTAAGGTATTTGGCATAACTTGCCCTTACTGTTGGATGGTTTTTAATTTTCTCATATAGATGTGGCTGTGTAACAGCTGGGTCGTCCATTTCGTTATGACCAAATCTTCTATATCCGATAAGATCAATTAGGAAATCTTTATTAAACTTCATTCTATACTCATATGCAAGGTGCATTGCAGCTAAACATGCTTCAGGGTCGTCAGCGTTCACATGCACAATTGGAATCTCATACCCTTTTGCAAGATCACTAGCATATTTAGTAGAACGAGAATCGGAACTTTCGGTTGTAAATCCAAGCTGATTATTTGCGATAATATGAATGGTTCCGCCTGTATGATAGCCTTTAAGTTGGCTTAAGTTAAGCGTCTCAGCTACAACGCCTTCACCAGGGAAAGCGGCGTCTCCATGAATTAGAATAGCAAATGATTTACGGAAATCTTGTTTTGGTTCACCCTTATTATCACGTGTTTCCTGTGCCGCTCTTGCATACCCTTCAACGACAGGATCAACAAATTCAAGGTGAGACGGATTGTTGGCAAGCGTAACGGTAGCTTCAGCCGTTTCAGACCCCTCAAATTTACGATCTGCGCCCATGTGGTATTTCACATCACCAGTCCAACCATAGTTAATACCCGTTGAGCCTTCAGATGGCACAAGTTCTTTGTTTGGCGCATGATGAAATTCAGCGAAAATCTTTTCATAAGGTTTGTTTAAAACGTGTGTAAGAACGTTTAAACGACCACGGTGAGCCATTCCTATCATTACATTCTTAGCACCGTCACTTGTACCACACTTAATAACGTCATCAAGCATTGGTACCATTGCGTCTACACCTTCAATGGAGAATCGTTTCTGTCCGACGAAGGTTTTATGAAGGAATTTCTCAAATCCTTCAACTTCTGTTAACCTTCGAAGAAGTTCTTTACGATCATCGTCTGTTAGCGTTCTGCTAACA
Source organism: Guptibacillus hwajinpoensis (assembly GCF_001039475.1). Taxonomy (GTDB): domain Bacteria; phylum Bacillota; class Bacilli; order Bacillales; family Guptibacillaceae; genus Guptibacillus; species Guptibacillus hwajinpoensis. Next base: position 681,544 of record NZ_LELK01000001.1, read on the forward strand.
GAATCGTTCTCCACCATTTCATCAAGCCATTTACGTTCATCTTCAGCGTGTACGTGAGTGAATTCATATGATAAAGACTTTGTATATAGATCCTGCAATCGCTTAATAGCCTGCAAGCCGTTGTTAATATCTGCAGGCGCATTTTCCCAAACTACTTCAGCAGGAATCGCTTTCAAGTCTTCACTAGAAAGACCGTATTTCTCTGGATTCATAAATTTCTGATCAGATTTCTCATTATTTAGTGGATTAATTGCTGCAGCTAAATGGCCATATGTACGAATATTATCAGCTAGTTTAACTGCTGATATGACCTTTTTAAGATTACCTGGTTTAGCAGATGTTTCAATTTCATCTGTAGAAGATGGTGGTGGTCCCCACTGTTCAAACTTTTGGCGCATGTCGGGATCAACTGATTCCGGATCTTCTTGGTACATTTCATATAGTTCAATGGCATAGCCAAGGTTTGGTCCATAAAATTCTTGCCATGGATGTTCCACTCTGGACTGTTTGGTATTCAAAGCATGCTACCTCCCTGCTGGGTTTTACTAAATTCATGCGCAAATAGGAAATTTGAACGCAATCTAAAGCATGATTTCTTACTAGTTCTTTTCACTCTTTTAATGAATTGAAAACCTCGATTTAAAAAAACGCTTACATTGGCATTTTAGCACAGTGTTGGGATGCCTACAAAACTTTCATGCAAATTCTCGAAAAAAATTTCTGTGACAAAAAGTGGACTTGAAAAATTTTTCGAATATTAACACAGTGCAATACTAAATTACCACAAAGTGTATCCATAGTGAATACAAATTAGAGATTTTCTTACAATGAATATGAAATATTGATTCTAACCACAAAAAAGGCGACCTAAGCGCGGTCGCCTTAAAAGATTAAGGGGTTAGAATAAGCTTCCCTTTTGTTTTTCTACCTTGAAGCAATGTATGAACTTCGGCTGCTTTTTCTAGGTCAAACACCCCACCTATTGTTAATTGCAGCTCGCCATTTTTCATATAATTTAATAGTTCTTCGAGACTCTTTTGATAAAGAGAAGGTTTTCTCATCATTTGTGGAAGAAAAAAACCAACAACAGATTGATTCTTCTCCATTAATGAAGATGGGTAAAAGCGACTTTGCTCTCCACTAGCCACTCCATAAATGACAAGTCTACCAAATGGAGCAAGACACTTTAGCGACTTGCGAAAAACATCTCCACCAGCCATCTCAAGAATAACATCAACCCCATTTCCATCTGTTGCAGCTAATACCTCTTGCTCCCAGCCATCCTTAGTATAGTCCACCGCAACGTCTACTCCCATATCTGAAGCAAGCTGACGTTTTTCTTCAGTACTAGCTGTTCCAATAATTGTCTTTGCCCCCCAAAGCCGGGCAAGTTGAACTGCAATTGTTCCAAGTCCACCAGCTGCTGCATGTATTAGAACGGTTTCACCGTTCTCAAATCGTCCCATTGTTTTCAAAGTGTGGTAAGCGCTTAACCCTTGTAGAGGTAAAGCGACTGCATGGTGGAGATCCATGCCATCTGGAATAGGAATCAATCCTCGTTCATCTGCAAGTGTATATTCAGCATATCCCGTTGCATTTTTAGTGCCAAGCAAAGTTACAACTGATGACCCTGGTTTAACTGACGTAACCTTGTCTCCTACAGCTTTTACAACGCCAGCAACTTCTGATCCTGGGACATATGGAAGTGGTGTGTCTACAACGTATTGTCCCTCTCTTCTAGCTGTATCTGCATAGTTAACTCCAATCGCCTTAATCTCAATTAATACGTCATGCCCGTTCGGTTTAGGAACATCCATTTCAACCACTTTCAAAACTTCTGGACCACCAAATTCCGTTAATTGAATCGCTCTCATTTTTCTTCCTCCTTTTAACTAACCAGTCAGTATGTAACTACTTAGTTATACTATAATACAAGTTATCAAACTATTCAATTAAAAAAAGTGCGCTTTGTAGCGCACTTCACAGCTGCAATATTCCTTCCACTACTGTCTGAATTAATAAATCAACATCTTTCTCTTCAATTGATAGCGGTGGTGCCATCGTTAGAACATTATTGTACCCAGCGACAGTATCACCATTCTTGCCTATTATGACGCCCTGTGATTTACAATAACCAATCACTTTATTTAATTCAGGAACTCCTAGTGGTTTTTTAGTTGCACGATCTTCAACAAGTTCGATACCAACTAGTAATCCTTTGCCTCGCACATCACCTACGTAAGGGTGGTTTGAAAGACGACTCTGTAGCTCATTCTTTAACTTCTCTCCTAACTCTTTTGATCGATCGAAGAGCTGTTCTGTTTCCATAATTTCTAAGTTTTTTAGTGCCAATGCACACGAAGCTGGATTACCCCCGAATGTATTAATGTGACGAAAATGATCGTATTGTTGCGTTCCTTTAAAAGCTTCATAAACTTCTTCTTTCACAGCAGTTGCAGATAATGGCAAATATCCGCTCGTAAGACCTTTTGCCATTGTTACTATATCTGGCATTACATCATAGTTCATGAATCCAAATGACTTACCTGTTCTTCCAAACCCACTGATTACTTCATCACAAATAAGAAGAGCACCATGCTTTTCACACACTTCTTTAACAGCCTTCATATACCCCTGCTGTGGCATGATGATTCCACCACCAGTTATGATTGGCTCCATAATCATTGCAGCAATTGTCTCACTTAATTCCCAAGTCATTATATCATCAACTGCTTTTACAGAAGGAAGTTGATCGGCAACGATTGTTCCATCACGGTACATATCAGGTGGCTGAACATGTAAAAACCCCTGTCCTAGCGGTTCGTATTTATATTTTCGCTGTGCCTGCCCAGTTGCTGCAAGAGATCCCATTGTGTTCCCATGATAAGCACGATAGCGAGAAACAATTTTATTACGATGCACATCACCATTTTGTTCGTGGTATTGTCTCGCAATTTTAAAAGCAGTTTCATTCGCTTCCGAACCACTATTTGAGAAAAAAATAACGTAACCTCCGCCTAGCATTTCGTTTAACTTTTCAGCTAGCTTGATTGCAGGAGCGTGAGTATGGGTTAAAGGATAGTAAGAAAGCGTTTTTAGCTGGTTGTAGGCAGCTTCTGCAAGCTCCTCACGACCATAGCCTACATTGACACACCACAGTCCAGCCATTGCATCTAGAAACTGATTGCCGTTATAGTCAGTAAGCCATGCACCTTTTGCCTTTTCAATCACCATTGTAGATTTTGGATCGAAAGGACGCATAGCGTGCCAAACATACTTCTCGTCCTTACCAGCAAGGTTCTCGTGAGCTGTATGCAAATCTTTCACTCCCTCATTAATAGTCGAATCGCGTTGTGATCATTTTCCTACGCGTATAGAAGTTCACACCATCTTTACCATTGGCATGAAGATCACCATAGAAAGAATCTTTCCACCCAGAGAATGGGAAGAATGCCATAGGAGCCGGGACACCAACATTCACTCCAAGCATTCCAGCATCTGCTTCTTCACGAAATTTACGTATCGCACCTGCATCTTTCGTATAAATTGTCGCACCATTTCCATATCTCGACTTCTTAAGTATACCTAGCGCTTCATTAAGCGTATCAGCATGTAATAAACTCAATACAGGTGCAAATATTTCTTCCTTTGCAATTGTCATATCAGGTGTTACTTCATCGAAGATAGTAGGTCCAAGGAAGTGTCCTTTTTCTTGAGACTCCATTTCCATACGTCCATCTCGAATTAAGGATGCTCCTTCTTCAATGCCTTTCTGGATATACTCAAGTACTTTTTCCCTATGGGAGTTCCGAATAACAGGTGTTAATAAAACTTCTTCATCCAATCCATTTCCAAGCTTTAGTTCATCAGCCTTTTCTTTTAACTTAGAAATAAACTTCTCGCCTGACCCAATAATGACTACAGCGCTACATGCCATGCACCGCTGACCAGCACTGCCAAACGTTGAGCTAATAACTTGCTGAACCGCTTTGTCAAGATCAGCATCTGGCATAACAATATGATGATTCTTTGCTCCGGAAAGAGCTTGCACTCTTTTCCCTCTAGATGCTGACTGCTCATAAACGTATTTCGCTACAGGCTGGGAGCCTACAAAGGAAATCGCTTTCACTTCTTCGTGTTCAATTAATCCGTTAACAACATCATGTGCTCCATGAACAATGTTAAAAACACCGTTTGGCAAACCTGCTTCTGTTAACAATTCAGCCATACGATTTGCAAGAATAGGCGTTCGTTCAGACGGTTTTAGAACGAAAGTATTACCACAGGCGATGGCTAGTGGAAACATCCAATGAGGTACCATCATTGGGAAATTGAAAGGTGTAATCCCCCCCACCACTCCTACAGGATAGCGATACATTTCAGAATCAATCGATTCTGCAATCGTAGACAAATTGTCACCCATCATTAACGTAGGTGCACCAGTTGCAAATTCAACACATTCAATTCCTCTAAGCACTTCCCCGTAAGCTTCTTTATAGCTTTTTCCGTTTTCTTTTACAACTAGCTCGGCAAGATCGTCATGATGCTTAACAAGCAAGGCATGATAAGCAAACAATATTCTCGCACGTTTTGGAACAGGCACCTTGCTCCAAGTTTGAAAAGCTTTCTCTGCAGCACTGACAGCAAGAGAAACATCTTCTTTAGATGACAACGGCACATACGCCATGTTTTCTTCTGTAGCAGGATTCGGTACCTCAAGAGAGTTATTACTTGTAGAGCTTACCCACTCTCCATTAACAAAGTTTTTCAACATAGCTGTTTCCTTTTTAACGACCGCCATTTCATGTCCCCTCCTTAAAGTTGTTCATACCACTATTGTAGGCGATGAAAGGGCAGTCGTTCATTAGACACAACGTAACATGGATTAGGAAGACACTATACACGTTGCACAATCTAAACATTTCTTTTCAAATATTCATATGCATGTATTGCGAATTCTATTGCTTGACGCTTCGGTGAATTCATGAAATCACTTCCCAGTAGCTCTTCAAGTTTTTCTAAACGATGATAAAGCGTTTGTCTTACAACAAAAAGCCGTTCAGCTGTTTCTTTTTTGGATCCATTACAGCACATATAAACTCTTAGTGTGTTTAATAGATTGCTATTATTCTTCTGGTCATAGTGCAAAACAGGTTCTAAATAATCATGCATAAATTCATTTAATTCTTTGCTCTTAGCTAATTGATAAATCATTCGGTAAATATGAAAATCAGCGTGGTAAATAATTTTAGAAGACTGAGTGAATAGCTTTTCGTTCATAGCTAAAGTTTCGATAGAAGATTCATAGCTTTTATGCATTTCTTTTAGAAGTCGAACGTGTTTGCCTACACCTATTTGTTCAACGTCTGGGACAGTTTCCTTTTGTAAGATATCGCTTTTCATGAATCGCTCAAAAGCATCTCGTAAACGATCCATAACGGTTAACTCATCTCGCCTGTTAAGGGTGATGATAATAAGTTTATGTCTTGTTGTTAAGGATAGTAGGAAAAACCCTTCCTGTTCGAAGACAGACCGCATTAACAGCATAAAGTAGGTAACCTGTGATGATGAATATGCATCAAGCTGCTTTGTAAACTTACATGTACATACTTGGAGACCTCTAGGTATGAGAGATTCATCGAAGTCTACGAGATATGAAAGGATTCTTTCTTCTGAATGCTTTCCCTCAAGCCAATCGTAAAGCCATTCTGTTTCAAGTGCTCGCTTCTTCTCCTCAATATATAATTCACGTAAAAGGAACTGAGCAATTGCAGTTGCACTTCGATCAAGAAGAAGCATGTCATAATCCGAAACAGATGTATGTTGATCAGGGACAAGAATTAAATTTGCGAAATGATAGTCCATTGCTTGGACGTGTTGGACAACAAGTCCTTTACCGTCTGGTTGAAATGTTAGGAAATGTAGAAACGTTTCTTGTTTATCTTTGCTTACTTCAGGTGCAAAAATCGGTTCTGCTTCTTTAGGTTTGTATATGACTTGCATGTCCGTCTTTTTGGCGAGGTAAGATAGAATTTTATAAAGACAACCTGGTGCTAATAGGAGGTTATTGAGTTCTTGTGCGAACTTCTCTAGATCCGAAATCATTTGATAATGGTGTGCTATTAAGAGGGAGTGTATATCCTGTGTGATATCTACAAATCGAACTTCTTTCGAAAATACAATGATGGGGAAATGATGCTGATCTGCTAATTCGATGATTTCAGAAGGAATATAATCCATATATGTACCAATTTCAATGCAGAGACCGGCCGCCTTGCTTTGAATGAGTTGTTGTACAATGGATCGAAATACTTTTACGTTATCTTTCCAGACAAAGCCTGTTGATAGTATTAATTCTTGCCCATGTAATAACTGTTTAACACTCGTTACTTCCATCACATGAACCCATTTTATTTTCCTAGATAACCCGCCTTTCCCAGCTATCACAGTAGCATGACTAAAATGCTCTCTTTCTAATACTTCATGAACCGTTAAACTGGTCATTCGTAGCATCAAACCACACCCTCTTTTGGAATAGTAAGTACAATTATTTAATCATGCATCATGATTTTGGAGGTGGAATTGGGTAGAAAATCTTTCAATATATTCATGATAGCGCTATCATTTTAAATTCACTTTACTACATGAGGCTTTTCTTTTCTACTCATTCTCTTTTATGTGACATAAAGACATTTATTTAGCTATTTTTTTCACTTATTAATACGGTAATTGAAATTAATTATTATAGAATAAAAAAACCGGACTATTGCCCGGTCTCCATGTTCCATTCATAATCTTCTAATAGCTCCATTAAATAATAATACTGCTTTTTGCTACGGAAATCTGTTTCTTTCCAGTTGGAACGAATCCATGATGTCAATTCTGCTGCAGAATTGAATATTTCTCCACTTGTGTCTGCTTTTCGAATCATATAACGTCCATTTTCCTCATCGATGGTTACTTCACATGGATATGCACTATCTTTCGAATACAGATTGTACTCCATGAACACCCTTCCTCTCTAAGATACTGTTTGGATCTGCTTTAAAAGTAGCGCTGAGAAGTATTTTCTCCCATCAGGCGTTTGAATATGAAGGATTTCGGTTGATTCTTCGTCAGTCTTATTATCTTTTAGTCTAAACTCTATAAATGCACCGCTCAAATTCTCTGTAATACCATGTATGCGATAGCCTCTATCAATAAAATAATCGATTTTTTCACGTTCAATTAAATAATGCTGATGCTCTCTCATTTTATTGACCTCCCTCCTCAATTGCACTTCCTACTTCTTTTACTGCTTCAGATTCATTTCCACTAGGTATGACCCAATCGCGACCTACCGTAATGCCTAAATATTCCTCATCACTCGGATTTGTTATCTCAGCTTGAGCATACTTTTTGAACCACCAATATTTCGCTAATACATAATAAGTAGCTGCTCCCACAACGAAGCCTACAAGAAATGAATACGTAGAAAGAAAATACGCTGCCGTTCCACCAATAATCCATGCGATAAACCCTGCAGCATTAATTCCTTTTGCATAACGGTATTGACCAGATTGCTCATACAATTCTGGAACATTCACTCTACGTTTTCTAAGCACGTAATAATCACAGAAGAGAATGCCTACAATAGCTGATAGAATGCCTCCTACTACGAGGAGTATTGGTATGAGTATGTTGAACAAACTCCATGGTTGAACGACTGAACCAATGATTCCAGCAATAAATACTCCTGCCCAGAACGGAACTTTAGGACCGCCTACATTTGAGAAAATCGTAGCTGCAGGAACAAGGTTAGCTGATACATTCGTTGACCATTGAGCAAGAACGATCATAAGGAGTAGAATACCGAGTACTAAGCCAGTTGCCGCTTCTTGTAAAGCTACAACTGGATCATAGTTTGAAACTGCAATATAAGAAACGCCACCGATGATGACCATAAAGGTTTGCGTTAATGGTAGGGCAACCATACTTCCAATCAGTGTTCCTTTGTTTCGTTTAACCCAGTTTCGTTCATATTTCGGTGCTTTAATAAAGCGTGAGATTGACGGGATATCCGCTGAAATCGTTGCCCAAAACCCCATGTTACTGAAGATGACTACAAGGAATGCCGTTACGGCTGCTCCACCAGTTACAGGGCTTTCAATCCACCCCTAAACTTCTCTTCCTTGAGCAAGTGCCTGATCTGAAAGTGAGGCGTACATCCATACAGATATGATAATAATTACGGGTGCGGCGAGGTCTGCAAATCGTTCAACTGCTTTAATACCTAGTGATGTATTCACGAGTTGAACTGTTGCGAAAATGAGAAAACATACAAACCAGTTGTCAAACCCAAAGAGAACGTTAAGAATGGCATTCATTGCAGTTGCGCCAAAATACGTATTTATTCCGAACCAAAATGATGCTGCTAGACCTCTTACGACAGATGGAATATGGGTTCCGATTGTTCCGAAAGGCGCTCGCATATAGACTGGAAAAGAAAGACCATGTTCAATTCCTATATCTCCGATGATGGTGATAAATAAGCCAATTGCTAGTGAACCGATGATTGTAGCAACAACAACCCATGTAAGAGAAAGTGATTGAACTCCTGCACCACCAATTGCAAATGCAGCAAGAACAACCGCCATTCCAACCCACATCATTGCAAATCCAGTTGCTCCAATTTTCTTTTCACTATGAGCAATGGGTAGAAGATCTGGAGATTTTAAATAGCTTTCCTCTTTTTTCATTGAGCTATCTCCTTTTTTATTCACTTCTTACTGTGTCAACTTGATCAGAAACAGTCATCATTTCGCCGTATTTTGCTCGTTTCATGTATTTTCCTGAACCAGGTGTTCCAACAAATTGCTTATTTTTAATAACGAATTCACCTCGAACGAAAACAGACTCTGCTTCTCCTGTAACTTCCATTCCTTCAAATGCATTGTAGTCTACTGCCATATGGTGTGTTTCTGCAGAGATCGTACGTTTACTAGTAGGATTAAATATCACTAAATCTGCATCAGCCCCAACCGAAATCGTCCCCTTATTAGGAAACAGTCCAAATAGCTTCGCAGCTTTCGTTGACGTAATATCCACAAACTGATTAAGCGATATCCTTCCTTTTAGAACCCCCTCTGAGAAAAGAATACTAAACCGATCCTCTATCATCGGCCCCCCATTAGGAATTTTCGTGAAATCATCCCTACCAAGGTCTTTTTGTCCTACAAAGTCAAAGGAACATTGATCAGATCCGATTGTTTCAAGTTGTCCTGTTCGTAAAGCATTCCAGAGAGCATCTTGATTCCATTTTTCTCGAAGAGGCGGACTCCAAACATACTTTGCTCCTTCAAAGTTCGGTTTTTCAAGATAGGTTTGGTCTAGCACAAGATATTGGGGGCACGTTTCACCATGAATATCGAATCCTTTGCTCCTTGCTTCAGCTATTTTATCTGCCGCTTCCTTACAACTAACATGTACAACATAAAGTTGAGAAGATGCAAGTCCTGCTAGCTGTGCTGCTCTGCCTGTGGCTTCCCCTTCTACTTCTGGTGGTCGAGTTAATGCATGATATATGGGTTCTGTTTGTCCTTTCTGAAGCGCATCTTTTGTTAGGTATTCGATAACATCTCCATTCTCTGCATGCACCATGACAAGCGCTCCAAGTTCCTTAGCCGCTAGAAGCGTTCGATACAAGGTTTCATCGTCTGCTTGGAACACATTTTTGTATGCCATAAACACTTTAAAGGATGTGATCCCTTCTTGATCTATCACTTCAGGTAGCTGCTCTAAAACACGATCGTTAATTTCACTAATCATTAAATGAAAGCTATAGTCAATGACCGATTTATCTTTTGACTTATCATGCCATGTTTTAATAGCTTGAGAGAGAGGTTTGCCTTTCTCTGTTAAACAAAAGTCGATGACGGATGTTGTTCCACCGAATGCTGCGGCAATGGTTCCAGTCTCAAAGTCATCTTTCGTCACAGTGCCTCCAAAAGGCATTTCTAGATGCGTATGAGGATCAATTCCTCCAGGGAATACATACCGTCCTGTTGCATCAACCTCTTCAGCACCTTTCTCTATTATCTGCTTACCTATCGATACTATCTTTCCATTAGCAATAAGAATATCTGCTTGATACGTTTCACTTGCCGTTACGATCGTTCCATTTCGAATGATTTTCTTCATCTCAAATCCTCCTACTTATTTGGATACTTTCTTATCTTTCAGCGAGCCAATAAGCGTTTGCCTTTCATTCCAAGTCATTGGTGGATGTTCATGATTAAGTTGGATCATATCGATCGCTCCGTCAACCGGGCATACAATCGAGCATAAATTACACCCTACACAATCTTCTTCTCGAACTTGAAGAATTGCATTGCCAGAAGGATCATTTAACATATCAATGCATTGATGTGATGTATCTTCACATGCGATATGACATTTATTGCAATTAATACAAACATCATTGTTAATTCGCGCAACTACCTTGTAATTCAAATCAAGGTTACCCCAATCCGAAAATGTAGGGACTGATTTCCCGATAATATCTTGTACTGAGAGGATACCGCGATCATCAAGGTAGGTTGATAGACCATCAATAAGATCTTCCACAATACGAAAGCCATGGTGCATGGCAGCTGTACAAATTTGAACATTACTCGCACCCATCAGCATAAACTCTATTGCATTCTGCCAGTTTGAAACGCCACCCATCCCAGAAATTGGAACATTGATTCGGCTATTTCTAGCACATTCACTAACCATGTTAAGAGCAATCGGTTTAACGGCTGGTCCACAATAACCTCCATGGGCACCTTTACCACCTACATGTGGAATTGGTAACCACGTGTCAATGTCAACACCTGCAAGACTATTAATCGTATTAATCATGCTAACAGCATCCGCTCCGCCCTGAACTGCAGCTTCTGCAGTAGCGGTAATGTCCGTAATGTTTGGAGTTAGCTTTACAATTACAGGTGTTTCAGCCGCTTCCTTTGCCCAATTCGTTTGTTTCATAACGAGTTCAGGTACCTGACCTGAAGCTGATCCCATGCCTCTTTCCGCCATTCCGTGTGGACAACCGAAATTCAACTCAAGCCCATCAACGCCCGCTGCTTCCGTCTTTTTCACAATTTCATGCCATGCGCCCTGGTTTGGTTCTACCATTAAAGAAGCGACAACAGCATGATTGGGAAATCTTTTTTTTGTTTCGTAGATTTCTTTTAAATTCACCTCAAGAGGACGATCTGTAATGAGTTCAATATTGTTAAAGCCTGCGACTCGTTGACCGTTAAAGTGAACAGCTGCATACCTAGATGAAACATTAAGAATGGGATCACCAAGTGTCTTCCAAACAGCTCCACCCCACCCTGCTTCAAATGCTCGTTGCACCTGGTACCCAGAATTTGTAGGAGGTGCTGATGCTAGCCAAAACGGATTTGGTGATGTGATGCCCGCAAGATTGGTTCTCAAATCTGCCATCGTCATTCCCCTTTCGTTCTCATTATGCTGTATACGATTCTTTTAAACTTTCATGCATATGATAAGCTGCTGTTTTCCCTTGTTGCGCTGCAGACACGACCATTGCTTCTCCCTGTCCTTTACCAAAAATAACGTCTCCACAGGCGTATACTTTTGGATTTGACGTTTCCATCGTTTCATTATTAATGAGAATGACTCCTTCTTTATGAGCAAGCCCCAGTTCCTCGATAAAATGAAGGTGTCTTTTTTGACCAATCGCTTTAATTACTGCATCACATTCAATAATAAATTCTGAGTCAGGAACTGGTACAGTTCTTCTCCTTTCACCTTGAGCAGCTTTTAACAACTGCATTCTAATACACTTAATACCTTCCACCTTTCCTTCTTTATTTGTGAGAATTTCGATAGGCTGAGTTAACCATCTGAATTCTACCCCGTCTTGCTTTGCAAACTCATATTCAAAATCGTAGGCGGTCATTTCCTGTTCGCTTCTACGATAAAGTATTTTCACATTTTCAGCTCCAAGACGAACAGAACATGTGGCTCCATCAATTGCAGTGTTACCCGCACCTACAACGACAACTTTCTTGTCTTTTAATTCAGTTGGAAATGGAGCTGCTTTTGTCTTCTTCACAAGTTCAATTGCATCATACACTCCACTTGATTGTTCACCAGGAATGTTTAAGTTCGGTACGCTTGCCATTCCTATAGCTAGGATGACGCGATCATGCATTGAGTATATTTCATCAAATGGAATGTCTTCACCAACTTTGACACCTGTTTTAATCGTCACACCAAGATTCTGAACTTGTTCCACTTCCCAAAGAGAGACGGATTTCGGCAAACGGAAAGATACTATTCCATACGTATCAAGGCCACCTGCCTCAGATTCTGCTTCGTAAATCGTAACGTCATATCCGAGGAGAGCCAGTTCACGAGCAGCAGATAAACCTGCTGGTCCCCCACCAACGATTGCTACCTTTTTTCCATTTGGTTGACCTTGTTTAAACAATACTTGATCGTTTTTAATTGCCCAGTCTGTTGCATACCGCTGAAGATTCCCAATTAAAATTGGCTTGGTTGTATGGTTTAATACACACGCGCCCTCACATAGCTCTTCTGTAGGACAAACCCTCGAACAACTAGCCCCTACAGGATTTGCCGTCATGATGGTTTTGGCTGAACCTTTCATATTTCCAGATGCGATTTTCTTAATAAAAGTAGGGATATCAATACCGGTTGGACATGCTGTAATACATGGAGCATCGTAACAATACAAACAGCGTTGAGATTCTTGGAAGGCTTCTTGATTTGTTAGAGATGGGATAACTTCTGTAAAGTTTTTCTGTAGCTCTTTTTGAATGGATGATTCTAGCGAACTCATGTACGTCCCCCCTATATTTAATATAAAAAGCAGGTGTGTTACACCTGCTTTGATCTTTAAGGTAATAGTGACGTCATTTCACCGTATGTTTCAGGACGTCGATCACGATAGAACTGCCACGTATCTCTAACTTCCCGTATCATTTTTTTGTTCACTTCTCCAATGATTACTTCATCCTGGTCACGAGACCCTGTTGCAACAAAATTCCCTCGAGGATCAACAAGATAGGATTGGCCGTAAAATTCACCCATGTTCCATGGACCTTCTGTTCCAACACGATTTATTGCGCCAAGATAATAACCATTTGCAACAGCGTGCGCAGGTTGCTCTAGCTTCCACAAATACTCAGAAAGCCCTGCCACTGTAGCAGAAGGGTTAAACACAATTTCAGCTCCATTCAACCCTAGAAGCCTTGCTCCCTCTGGAAAGTGTCGATCGTAACAAATGTACACACCGACTTTTGCAAATGCTGTATCAAAGACTGGATAACCCAAGTTTCCGGGTTTGAAATAATACTTCTCCCAAAACCCGTGACCATTATCTCCTACTGCTACGTGTGGGATATGCTGCTTTCTATATTTTCCAAGATAGGAACCATCCGCATCAATTACGGCTGCTGTGTTGTAATATGTTGAAATACCTTCTCTCTCATAAATAGGGAGAACAATAACAACACCAAGCTCACGCGCGAGCGCTTGAAACCGAACCGTGGTAGGACCTTCTGGAATTTCCTCTGCTGCGTCATACCACTTCTTATTTTGTTCTGCACAGAAATAAGGTCCATAGAAAATTTCTTGAAGACAAATAATCTGTGCTCCTTTTTCACTTGCCACTTGAACAAGTTTAATATGCTTCTCAATCGCTTTTTCTTTATGAACATCAACTGACTCATTACCTTCTACATCATTACTTGCTTGGATCAATCCGATTGTAACTGAATCGGCCATATGTAAACCTCCTTCACCACATGTAATTAACTGAATTTTCTTTCTAATAAAAGTGTAGAAGATTGTCTTAAGTCTCGCACTATACAAAATGTAAAATAGTTTTAAAAAATATTATTCATTATGTCGTTTCCAAACGTTCGAATAGATTCTTCGTAATCAAAAAAGGAAGCACCTTTAGTAGGTACTTCCTTAACTCTCTCATAGGAATAAGCAATTAATTCATCTCTTATTTAACACAAAAGTTCTGCTCTTCTACCCCTTTTAAATCAATTAAAATAAAACATTGATCATCATTGTTGTGATAACCATTCTCCTCGTCTTTCATTAATTGAACAAGCTTCTGTTTAAGCTCAGTAAGCGTTATGCCTTGGTTATTCTCTAACAAGGAAGTAAGAAGATGAGAATCATATGGATCGACTACTCCATCTGTGTAAAGAAGTATTCTTCCACCTTTATTGTATGTTAGCGATCTCCGCTTAAACGTAAGTCCAGGAAAAGAGCCTATTGGAGGGCTTGTAGAGGTTAATTCCAATTGTTCTCCAGTTGAATTCTGCCATAACCCAGGAGGATGTCCAGCGTTTATGTACTCAATTGTTCTTTGATCAGTATCGATAAAAAGATAAATAGCTGTGCAATAGTGCCATGTTTCATCGTTTTCTTGGAATAACCTATACAGATGGTTATCTAACTCTTTAAAGATAATATCGGCTCTAAACCCATTTAAAATTAACCGTTGAAACAAGGATTGAAGCGACATCGTAATTAATGCTGAAGAAATGCCATGTCCCATAACATCAAGAATAATAATGCCATATTGATTTGGATTAATATGATAAAACCCATACATGTCACCAGATAGTTCACTAGATGCTTGATAAAAGGCTTCTATTTGTAACCCTTCTGTGAAAATAGGTTTTGTAAGTGAGGTTTCTTGGATATTTTTTGCTAAGTGCAGTTCCATTTGAGTTTCTAATTTGAATTTCTGATTTTCCTTGTTTAACTCAATTAATTCTTTTTGTTTCATTTCTAGTTTATGAAGAGCTACTTCGAGTTCTTTATTTGCTTGGCGTTTTTCAGAGAGCGCAGTTTCTGCCTTTTTCTTCGCAATGAGTAATTCATTCTCATATTCGTTTCGTTTGTGCATTTGAACGAGAACACAATCGATTACTAAACTGTTTTTTCTCTGGATTGCATTAATTAGGACAGGTATATCTTCACCATTTGCCGTTTGTAAAGAGATGTACATCTCCTCCACAGGTTTATCTGCTTTTATTAACGGTATAAAGTATAACTGATAAAAAATACGAGCTGGAACTGTAAGAATATGATTTATATTCTTACCAATTAATACGTCTGTGTCATACTCAAGTACAGTAAGCAATGTTTGGTTAATCGCTAGTATCGTTCCATCTTCTGATAGTGTTAGAAATCCGCAAGGTGCATGATTTAATAGATTTTCCATTACCTTAAATCACCGATTTGAACTGTATCTTCTATCGATTCATTCAAATACTCTCTGATTAACTGCGCAGTCTCGTTAGGATAACTCATATGTGGGCAATGCCCTGTTGCCTTCATCTGCTTATACGTACTAGAAGGAAGATGTTGATGAAGATATTCACCTACTGCACTTGGAGCAATAATATCTTCTGCACACTGTAAGATAAGGGAAGGAACAGTTACTTTATGAAGGTCACCCCTCGTATCTGCAAAAAAAGTAGCTTTAGCGAATTGAAGAGCAATGATCGGATCTGTCGAGCAAAAACGGTCTTCGAGTTCCTTAGATAGTTCTGGTCGTTCTTCATTCCCCATTGCTGTTGAGGCAAATACATTAGCCCAACCAATATAGTTCTTCTCCATCAAATCGATCAAACCAAGAATTTCTTCTCTCTCAAATCCTCCAAAGTAGTTAGGAGGTACGTTCATATAACATGGAGAAGGTCCAACCATGATAAGATTCGAAAAGTACTCTGGGTGTTCCATTGATGCCAACATTCCAATTGTACTTCCAACAGAGTGACCCACAAAAATGGCATCCCTAATATTAAGACTTGCACATATATCTAGCACATCTTGAGAATACCCTTTTAGTGAACTGTATCGTTCTTCGTCATAAGCACTAATATTAGAATTACCTGATCCTACATAATCAAATAAAACCACTTTAAAATCTTCTTCAAACGTCTTTGCTACTGCATTCCAGACGTTTTGGTCACAACCAAGACCTGGAGCAAAGATTAGGGAAGTTGTGCCTTTCCCTTTTACGTTAACATTATTACGTAACAGGATGCTTTTATCCATACTTTAAGCTCCTCTCACAATGTTTTAGTCTTACTAGGCTTTTTTTCGTATACGCTCTAGGTTGCTCCAGTCACCAAGTGTGGTTATTTTCTAATAGATAGTTTCAAAGCAACAATCTATTAGAAAAGAGCCTACTAATAAAACTAAACTCACTATAATAGTTTTATTTTAACATGCAAGCATAATATTTTTCTAATTATTCAGAAAAATAATAAATTAAATTTTTTATTAACTATTTAATACTTTCTTACTATAAGTAATTATTCATCTCGCTTTGAACTTTTCCTTTTTAATTGAATACATAAAAGCAAATATAAGGCACTAGTGTTGGAAAACTGACTACAATAGTTAAAGTAATTTACGAAAAAAAGCTCACCAAATGGCAAGCTTTGTTTACTATTTATAAGGCTCTTTTCTAAAAGATTGTTGCTTTGAAAGATTTTCGTATATAAAAAGCCACACTTCGCTAATTGGAGCGGAAGGATGCTCACCGCCCGACCCGCGGAAAGCGAGCATCCTGAAGCGGAAATTAACCCACGCTTATAGCAACAATGTATTCGAAAAGAGCTAATTATAAAAACCTACTTCTCTGTTCACGCGTCGGAATCATACACGCTTCCTGTTTACCAAACCAGCTATATCGTCTCTTTGCAATTGCATCATATAGATTGTCCCTTACCTTGCGTGGAAAGATTCGAAAAAGAAGAAATAACTTAAAGATCCCACCAAGCTGTTTCACAATATATAGAGCAGCGTCTGATTTGGCTAAAGCATTGCCACCTTGAATGACAATAACACTATCTGGTACATCTACCATGCCTACTTCACTCAACAATTTCGAAGCCACTTCAGACTGCAAAGAAGCGAAAGAAAATATTGCTTTCTTATCATACTTAAACATAAACTTCACGAGACCATTACAAAGATTGCATACGCCATCAAATAAAATGATATTCGTTTGTTGATCCGTCTTCATACTGCTCACCTCATTATTTATGCTCACTATTTCACATACTGAGTATATCATATATCTCATGTTTATTAAGCTAGATGTGCTATAATTTCCCTGTTCCGTTCAATAAACTATTTAGCAAGGATGTTTGTTTATGTACCCTACTCAATCATTGCGAGAAAAAATCAAACTACTTTTTATTATTTTATACCCTATCTTAATTACTCAAGTTGGCCTTTATTCTATGAATTTTGTTGATACTATTATGAGTGGGAGAGCTGGCGCAAATGATCTTGCAGGAGTAGCAATTGGCTCAAGTCTCTGGGTTCCAGTCTTCACGGGGCTAAGTGGGATCTTGCTAGCTATTACGCCAATTGTTTCTCACTATATAGGCGCAAAGCAACAAGAACGAGTGTCCTTTTCAGTCCTACAGGGCATCTATCTTTCCATTGTTCTATCACTATTAATTTTAGTTGCAGGAAGTCTTATCATTAATCCAGTTCTACAACTTATGGATCTAAATGATAGCGTTAGGAGCATTGCAAAAGAGTATTTAATAGGGCTTTCATTCGGAATCATTCCTCTCTTTATCTACTCTGTTCTTAGAAGCTTTTTCGATGCACTTGGAGAAACAAGAACGACAATGCTCATTACACTAATGTCACTTCCAATTAACGTTTTATTCAACTATGCTTTGATTTTTGGTAAATTTGGATTTCCTGAACTTGGTGGTGTTGGAGCAGGATATGCTTCCGCCATCACGTATTGGTTTATCTTATTTATTTCATTATTTGTCGTTCTAAAAGTCCGACCATTCCAAGGTTACGCCATCTTTAAAAAGTTACACCCAATTTCTCTTTCCAACTGGAAAGAACAGCTTAAAATTGGCGTTCCAATTGGCTTTTCGATTTTCTTTGAAGTGAGTATCTTCGCAGCTGTAACGCTTTTAATGAGTATGTACACAACCGAAACAATCGCAGCTCACCAAGCGGCAATTAATTTCGCATCTCTTCTATACATGATTCCACTCAGTATATCGATGGCTTTAACGATTGCCGTTGGTTTTGAGGTTGGTGGTGGAAGATTAAAGGATGCAAAGCAGTACAGCTACCTTGGTATTGCCTTTGCTGTAGGAATGGCCTTACTCTCAGCACTTTGCTTATTTATTTTTAATGATACTGTCGCTCTCTGGTACACGACTAATGAAACTGTGTTTGAATTAATTAAAGTCTTTCTTATTTATGCAATCTTCTTCCAACTATCAGATGCCATCGCGGCTCCAATTCAAGGAGCGTTACGAGGTTACAAAGACGTTAATGTAACACTTGTAATGAGTTTAATTTCTTATTGGATTATTGGACTTCCGTCAGGCTTTTTGCTAGCTAAGTATACAGCATTTGGACCTTATGGCTACTGGGTAGGACTTAGTGCAGGCTTATTTGTTGCAGCAGTCACCCTGTTTATCAGACTTCGCCATGTTCAAAAAGCAAAAGTGCTAGTAAGCAAATAAAAGCGGATCCCAGTGGGATCCGCTTTTATTGTATTAGTTATACATTGCCTGCGCTTTCGCTTGTAGCTCTGTATTTTCAAGATATTCATCATACGTTGTTTCTTTATCAATGATCCCTTTAGGAGTGATTTCAATCACTCTGTTAGCGATCGTATCAATGAACTGATGGTCATGAGAAGTAAAGATCATAGCACCTTTGAAATTCATTAGTCCATTATTTAACGCTGTAATTGATTCCAGATCCAGGTGGTTAGTTGGATCGTCAAGAACAAGCACGTTTGCACCGCTCAACATCATTTTAGATAGCATACAGCGGACTTTTTCGCCTCCGGAAAGAACACTTGCTTTCTTCAATACTTCTTCACCAGAGAAGAGCATTCTACCAAGGAAGCCACGAAGGAAGCTTTCACTTTGATCTTCAGGTGAATATTGACGAAGCCAATTTACAAGATTCGTATCAACACCCTCAAAGTACTCAGAGTTATCTTTAGGGAAGTATGCTTGAGACGTTGTAACGCCCCATTTAAACGTGCCACTATCAGCTTCCATTTCACCCATCAAAATCTTTAATAACGTTGTATTCGCAATCTCATTTTTACCAACAAGTGCTACTTTGTCATCTTTATTAAGCATAAAGCTAACATTATCAAGCACTTTCACACCGTCAATTGTTTTCGTTAGACCTTCAACGTGAAGTACATCGTTTCCGATTTCGCGGTTTGGCGTAAAGGCAACATAAGGATATTTTCTTGAAGATGGTCTAATATCATCAAGCGTAATTTTATCAAGTAACTTTTTACGTGATGTTGCTTGCTTCGACTTAGACGCGTTTGCACTAAATCGTTGAATAAACGCTTGAAGTTCTTTAACTTTCTCTTCCTTCTTCTTGTTCGCATCTTCTTTCATTGTACGAGCAAGCTGGCTCGACTCATACCAGAAATCATAGTTACCTACATATACCTGAATTTTGCCGTAGTCAAGGTCAGCCATGTGCGTACAAACTTTATTTAAAAAGTGACGGTCATGGGATACAACAATGACAGTGTTCTCAAAGTTAATAAGAAACTCTTCAAGCCACTGAATTGCATTTAAATCAAGGTTGTTTGTAGGCTCATCAAGTAGAAGGATATCGGGTGAACCAAATAATGCCTGAGCAAGTAGAACTTTTACTTTCTCTGAACCAGTTAAATCTGAAAGTTTCTTGTAGTGAAGATCTTCAGAAATGCCAAGTCCTTTAAGCAATACTGCAGCATCAGATTCTGCTTCCCAACCATTTAAATCAGCAAATTCGCCTTCAAGTTCAGCAGCTTTCATACCGTCTTCGTCAGAGAAATCCTCTTTCATATAAATCGCGTTTTTCTCCTGCATCACTTCATAAAGTTTTGTGTGCCCCATAATAACCGTGTTAAGCACTTCAAAATCTTCATATTCAAAGTGGTTCTGCTTTAGCACCGCTAGACGTTCACCTGGTCCCATGTGAACGTCTCCTGTTTGCGGTTCAACTTCACCAGATAAAATTTTGAGAAATGTTGACTTACCAGCACCGTTAGCGCCAATTAGTCCATAACAATTCCCAGGAGTAAATTTAATATTAACATCTTCAAAAAGCTTACGATCACCATATCGTAAGCCGACATCTGTAACTGTAATCATTTAGGTCGTATTCCTCCATCTATCGTAATATAGTCAAAATTATAACATGGATAGAGCCGAATAGATATGAACGCCTTAGAACTTATTCATCAAACGGATAGATCCAGAACGATTCTTGCTTGATGAAGGTCATAATATCAGAATTCGGGTCAAGAGAGCCATCGTCAAGACGTGCAACCATAGCTTCTGTTTGTGAGCGATGGGCCTCTATTGTTTTTATTTTTGTATCCAGCACATCTGTTACATCAAATACTTTATCAGGTTTTCCAAGAACGGATTCCCGATCAGGTGTGATAGGAAGTGTGTATAGTGTTGGACGATCAGATGCTGGCAACCTTCTAATAGCTTCCACTACTGCTGCACCACATGCATCATGATCAGGGTGAATACCATAGCCTGGATAGAATGTAATAACTAGTGAAGGCTTTAGTTCATCCACTAATTTACTAAACGTGGATACAAGTAACTCGGGATCTTCAAATTCAAGTGTTTTATCTCTAAAGCCAAGCATTCGAAGATCGTTAACTCCCATAGCCTGACAGGCATCTTTTAATTCTTTCTTTCTCACTTCGGGTAGCGTTTCACGTGTAGCGAAAAATGGGTTACCCATATTACGTCCCATTTCACCAAGCGTTGCACATGCGTATGTAACGGGCACGCCTTCGTTAATAAATTTCGTCATCAACCCTGCCGTTCCAAATGCCTCATCATCCGGATGTGGGAAAATGACTAGGACTTGTTTCTCCATCAAGCATTCCTCCTTAATCAAATGGCGTATAACTTAATTGAACTGCAATAGCGAGACGCCCGCTATCATCATGACCGGCCATAAGCAGTCGACCATCGTCCAATTGATAATCCGTTAATCCTTCTGCATACATCCAGCCCTCTTTAAGTTTAAACCCTACACGGAATGGTCCAGAGCCTGCTATTTTTACATTCGTAAATTGAAGTGAACCATTTCTTATGTATGCTCCAACCGCAAGCTTCTCTTTGTTTTGAGCTGCGTATGCTCCACTTGTTGTTTCAAGGTGGAAATATAACTCTTTGTTCTCAAACGTTTCAAGAATGTCTTGTACTTCTTCTATTAGAATAGGTTTCATCCTATTGCCCCCTTCTTTCTTAGGCCATCTAGCTAGAACTAGTATAGCTTATCTATCTGGTCGGGTAAAATGATTGACGTTATCGTACCTCCTCATTAGACAAGCATTGTTTTTTTCCGTTATAGTTAACTGTTGAACAGACTCGACTAATTGAAACTCGGAGGTCTTACTTATGCAACTATATGAAACATTTGATATCCCATCAGAAATACAGAACAGAATTGAAGATCGACGGGATGAAAATGACAATCCTGACCATTATTTAATTGGCTCGGAAGGCTATACAGCACCTGATATGTCGATTGTTAAAGATGCTGTTACATCGCTCATTCTAGGTAAGAATGTTCTATTAAAAGGGCCAACTGGTGCAGGTAAAACGAAGCTTGCTGAACTTATTAGCTATTTCTTTAATCAACCAATGTATTCGATTAACTGCTCGGTAGATTTAGACGCCGAAGCACTACTTGGGTATAAAACGCTCACATATGATGACCAAAACAACGCGCACATTACATTTATCCCAGGACCTGTTGAAAATGCTATGAAAAATGGTGAACTCCTTTATATTGATGAAATTAATACAGCCAAGGCTGAAACGTTACCTATACTAAATGGTGTACTTGATTATCGACGCATGGTTCTCAATCCTTTTACTGGAGAAACGGTTCGTGCAAAAGGAAACTTTGGTGTTATTGCAGCAATTAATGAAGGGTATATAGGAACCGCTCCATTAAATGAGGCACTTAAAAATCGATTTATCGTTATTGAAGTTCCTTACTTACAGGGCCCTGCCCTAAAAGAAATGCTAAGCGAGCAGTCACTGCTTAACGATTCCAATCAACTTGATCAATTCGTTACACTATCAACAGATCTTCAATCAAAGGTAAGAGACGGTCAAATCTCAGAAGAAGCAGCATCCCCTCGTTCTCTCCTTGATGCATGTGATCTTACAACATTTATGGAAGCAAGACGTGCTATTAAGCGTGCCATTACAGACAAGCTTGAAGACGAACGAGAAAAAGCAGCTGTTGAGAACATTGCAGAAACGATTTTTGGTCGCGTTCAGGAGAAAGGATAAATGAAGTTCCTTAACTTTGCGGAGAATCAGACGGATCCTTTTCTACATTTGAGCTTATCTGATCTCGCTGAAACACTAAGTAACAGCGATAGCGAAGTTCAATTTGCCTTTCACTCCTATTTCAGACCGGCTGAGAATCTAATAACCGTTAGCCACTATTGGAATGACATATTTGATGGTAGACAGTTCGATGGAATGAAGAGTGATATTTATTTACGTGCACTTGGAAATGTTCACTTCACTAACTTTACTGACGTTGACCGTTACCTTTCATTTTTACAAAATAAACCTTTACGCTCTTTTAGAAAACAACTTTTCACTCTTGTAGAAGACATGCGAATTGAATCGCTTTGCATTATGAAGAGACCTGGGATGAGTGATGCATTTAAAACGAGAAGCGCTCTATTTCAAAAACGATTTCGAGCTCGGTTAGAAGTTCACAATCGACAAAATCAGGTTATCGATTCTCTTTTTTGTGCGATTTATCTTCAAGCGATTGGCAAGCCGGTTGCTCTAGGTGACAAACTCGCTACCTACAAGCCTTACCTTCGTCATTTAATTGCCGAGATACGTAAGGCCAAATCAACGAAAGACGTCGCTGTGCTAACAACGGCGTTTTGCGATGAGCTTAGTTCAGATCATGCCGACATGACGACTGAATATTTAACAATGTACGGAACTGCCGCTAGTTCTTCAGCAGTTGTAGAAGATGAACAAGCACGAGAGTTAAAAAGTGATGATACGATGGAAGCAACTGATAAAGAAGATAAGGAAACGTATGATGAAGAAATGAACACCTGGCACGAAGAGCAAGAACAAGAAGGATCTAATTTTCTTCAATTTGATTTAGAAGAAGGTGCAAAGTCTGATCTTATTGGTGAAGGAGAACGAAAAGAAGAATCTGGCGATCAGGCTTTCGTTAGTGTACAGGGTGCTTCAAAGCAATCAGAAGGAAGTCAATTCGATGAAGAAGCACTTCTAGAGAGCCGAGATACAAAAGCTGTTGCTTCTGCTCAAGATCCACTTGGTGAAGCGAATCGTAACGTTAGGGAAGTCATACGTCATGCAGAAAAGCCTTCTGGTCAAGATCAAGACGCCTATCGTACTGCAAAAGCAGAGATTCAATTTGCGGAGAAATCTCTTCGTACCGCGATTCAGAAGACAATTGAACAGAAACAAATCGCACCAAGAAGTGATCTGCATTTTGGAAGGTTGAACCGAAAGCTTCTCAGGCTGTTAACAGATGAAAATCCTCGTCTGTTCTATAAGAAAAATGCTCCAAGTACAAAGCTTGATGTAACTTTCTCTCTTCTAGTGGACTGTTCAGCATCCATGTACGACAAAATGGAAGAAACACGGCTAGGGATTACTCTTTTTCATGAAACATTAAAAGGACTTGATATTAAGCATTCGATAACAGGATTCTATGAAGATGCATTTGATGCAGACGATCAAGAACAACCGAACACTTTGTTCCAAGTTATTAATTACAATCGTTCAACGCAACCGAACGAGGGTCCTAAGATTATGCAACTTGAGCCCGAAGAAGATAACCGAGATGGCTATGCGATACGAAAAGCCGCTGAGGATCTTTCCGAACGGAATGAGAAACATAAAATACTACTAGTGTTTACAGATGGTGAACCGTCCGCTTACGATTACAGTGAAAATGGCATCGTGGACACACATGAAGCTGTCATACAAACGAGAAAAAAAGGCTATGAAGTAATTGGCGTGTTCTTATCCAATGGAGAACCTCAGGAAAAAGAAAAGAATACGATGCGAAACATTTATGGTACACAAAGTCTCGTAATTCCGTCTGCTAACGAAATACCTG
Organism: Guptibacillus hwajinpoensis; assembly: GCF_001039475.1. Taxonomy (GTDB): domain Bacteria; phylum Bacillota; class Bacilli; order Bacillales; family Guptibacillaceae; genus Guptibacillus; species Guptibacillus hwajinpoensis. Next base: position 705,784 of record NZ_LELK01000001.1, read on the forward strand.
CTTACTTAACACCGCTACTGAAGCGGTTACTACTACGATTTGTATAAACATTAAGAAACCGCGTCCTTCCTGACGCGGTTTCTTTTACTTTGGCTATGTTTGCTCATATTGTTGATTTCTCGATTTTTGGCTCATTCGAGTGAAACCTCAGTTTCACTCGCCTTTCAGCTCTGCTGAAAGCCTGTGGTGCCCATTCGCCTGAGCAAATGAATTTGCTCCAAGCGAATGGGCACAACAGGGCGTAAATGAGCCAAAAATCAACATTGTTCATTAACATAGCCTTTACTTTAGTAACTTGCTATATATTTGGGTGAGCTCGTCGAGACTCATTCTAACCAGTCCACTTGTTGAAGGTGCTACAAAATCACGAACTCCTTCAATTTGATTAACTGGTTGAAATCCCCAATCAACCTTTTTCATTCCTGAAAATCTTTGATAAACTCCTTTTCCAACAAAACAATTGACTTTGGGACGATACATCGCGATTTTTTTATGTAGCTTCTCTCTTCCTTTTGCATAATCTTCTCCTGTTAAGTCCGCAGCTCCTCTCGTTGGGCGATCAACGATATTCGTCAACCCATACCCATATTGAAGGAGCATGTGATCTTCTTCCGGCTTAAGTTTACAGTCTGTTAATCCAGCTTCCTTCAAAACGGTATAAAAACGATTAGTCGGATTTGCATAGTGATGGCCTTCCTTCTCTGATTGTAGGCCAGGATTAAATCCGATAAACAAAATGTTCATCTCATGCGCGAGGTGATCTGGTAACATTACTATTCACTCCTTATTTTCCAATATCCCGTAGTGAAATTTAGCTGTTTTTCTGATGAATTGCTGAAAACCAAACCGTTCAAACCGACTGCTTTTCCAAAAATCTTTCAGAACGACTCTTTTTCTAGCAACACGCCTCGCTTCTCTGATCATGTCATCTGTTAACGTATCATAAAGAGCTACTTGCTTGATCGCATTCACACCGTTTGATTCAAGAATACTATCCTCAAACATCGGATCAAAATACACAACATCAACAGACTGATCATCTAAATAGGGCAATACTTCCTCGTAACGGTTTTGTTTGACCGATACCCTTCTCATTGCTTCATCGATCTGTTCATTTCCGCTCTGCCACGTTTTAAGACCTTCTTGAAGGAGAATGGCATGCTTAGAGCCTTCTAGTGCCTGAACATTACCTTTTTCACCAGTTATAAGACTTGCAACGATACTGTCTGAACCTAAGCCCGCAGTACAATCGAGCAAACTCATCCCTTCTGTAAGACCACTTGCATTGATGAAAACATCATGACGATTATTTAGTAATGATTTACAGCGAAACATCGCAGAGTTTGGGTGAAAGAAAACGGGTTCAAGGGCGTTGTCTGTATAGAGAAAGAGTCGATCAAAACCAGCCACTATTACAGGGGACCGATAAGTGTCAATTAGTTCTTTAAGAGATCGCTTTTTTCTTGGTATGTATGTTCCATTGTATTGCCCTGATAGTCTAGTAGCTTCAAGAATTAAAGCTTCTGTTGGTCTTCCTGCTGTTGTAAAAATCATATTTTCATTGCTCCTTTTCGTACCATTATTATATCATGTGCCAAGATAACCTCTTACAGAATTACTTTTAACATAGAAAAAAGCCCCCAAAGGGACTTCTTGCATTCATGGTGTTTTCGGTTTTAGATTGTAAGATTTCACCATATCATTTAGCAACAAAAGCAGCATCAACTGAAGCATATGCATTTAAGTATCCTGCTCCAACTTCCCATGCTTCATAACCTGGCATGTTTGTAGCTGTTGCTTGTAAGATTTCTTTCACTTTATCCGGTGATAAACTCGGATTAGCTTCTAACATTAATGCTACTACACCCGCTGCATGTGGAGTGGCCATTGATGTTCCGCTCATTGTTGTATAAAACGGTATGTGAGCAGGATCAATACCCTCAACATCACTTATTGCACCAAGAGAACTAACTGGAGCAATCACGCGTGTTGAAACAATATCAACACCTGGAGCAGTTACAGTTGGACGATCTTCCCATTTCCAAGTCTCACCGTCCATCTCAAATGTGCCACCTACTCCTTTTGTGCCTCGTGAAGAGAAGTCTGCTAGAGTTCCGTCTTTTTCACCTGCAGCTATTGAAATAACCCACGGAGCTTTCGCATATGGATTGTGTGTATCTTCACTCGGGCCTTCGTTACCTGCGGCAAACAATACGACGATTCCACGGTCATAGGCTTTTTTGCTAGCAATATTTATTGGATGATTAGGGTCAAAGTCATCTGATGACCCCCATGAATTGGTAATGACACGAATATCATATTGAGACTGATGTGTAAGCGCATAATCAAATCCACCAATTCCATCAAGAACGAATAGTGCTGCTCCTGATCCATATCCGATTAGGTCTGCACCTGGAGCTGCACCTTCATATTTCCCACCTGACATTGCACCAGTGCCTCCAACTGTACCAGCAACGTGAGTACCATGTCCTGAATTTGTATCAGTATTAGCAACACCTTCCTGATATGTAACAGGTAGCAATCCTGGTGCTAGACTATTAAGGTTAGTGGAACCAAGCACATTCTGAACTAGATTTTTTCCAAGCTCGTGGTCTTTGTGTGTACCATCTACTCCGCTGTCATTTACAACAACGCCAATTCCGTTCCCGCTAACAGGCATGCCACCATTCTCTTTTCGCATCTCATCATCTGTACGGACCTTATCGACACCTGTTAAAGCGGTCGCATCTGAATTAAAGTATTCTAATTTTTTATTCGAGTAAATGGAACGAACCATTTCATTTTTCGAGAGCATGTTTATTTGATCTTTTGTTGCAATAACTCCTGCCATAGGGAGGTTTTGTAGCGTCAAGCCAGTTTCAACCCCTATTTTCTTTAGTAAATTTGCTTGAGCATTAGTAGGCGCACCATCGCCATTAAAGCTTACAATTACTTCAAATGGCCCGTTTTCCATAGCCATTTCTTCTGTTAAATCGGGACCAATCACAGCAGTTTTTTCTGCATATGACTGAGGAATAGAGCCAAACCCTATCGCTAGTACTAAAGACAGTATAAGTACATAAATCAGCTTCATTTTTTCCTCCTTATAGATTCATAGTTTTCTTACTATTCATTATGTAATGAAAATAAATCTTTTCCTATTCACTAAAGGTTCTAAATGGCAGAAGAGAAAGAACTATATGTTTATCATCCAAAAGTAGTATAAGGTACTACTTTCGTTTGTTGGTATTTAAGAATTTTTATATAAAATACCTACCTTCGCTAATTGAAGCGGAAGGAGGCTCAAGCGTCCCGCCCCGCGGAAAGCAAGCATCCTGGAGCTGAAATTCACCCACTTTCTAAAAAAAATTTCTTTATCCTCTTAAAAAGAGCCTATCTAAAAAAGGAGTAGCCTGATTGGCTACTCCTCTAAACATCAACTATATCTTTTAAACCATTCTGCAGCTTTCATAGCTTCTGACTGTGTTAACTGGTGACCTGACGTTTCCCAGTGAACAGTAACTTCTGCGCCAGCGTTATCTAGTAACTGCTTAAGCTCTCTCGTTTCATCGGATGAACAGATTGGATCATTCTCACCTGCTCCGATAAAAATGTGTTTCTCACTTAGATCTGGAAGTTCTATGCTTCTTAGTGGAACCATTGGATGGTGAAGAATAGCTCCACGCAGTGCGTTCTTATCATGGAACAGCAAGCTTGCAGCGATATTAGCACCGTTTGAATAGCCAATCGCAATAACATTCGTTCGGTCGAAGCCATATTGATCTGCTGAGTCATCAATGAACGAATTCAACTCGTGTGTCCGTTCAATCAAATCTTCTTCATCGAAAACACCTTCTGATAACCTTTTAAAGAAACGCGGCATGCCATTCTCCGATACATTTCCTCTTACGCTTAAAACGGAATGTTCAGGGGCAATTAGCTCCGCAAGTGGTAGTAGATCTTCTTCTGTACCTCCTGTTCCATGTAACAACAATAGAACCGGAAGTTCAGTATTTCCTTCTTTAAAGATATGCTTCATTATTTATCACCCTTAAGAACTCTTGCATCTGCAGGCTCAAGTACACTCTCAATCTGTGTACGCTTTTCTTCAAGCCAAGGTGGTAGAAGAAGCTTCTTACCCATATCTTCAGGATTTTCATCTTTCGCAAAGCCTGGAGGATCTGTTGCAATTTCGAACAATATGCCACCTTCTTCACGGAAATAAATCGCATTAAAGTACTGGCGATCAACTACAGGTGTTGGACTGTACCCTTTTTCTTCAAGTAAACTTCTCCACTCTTCATGATCTGAAAAATCATTTGCACGAAAAGCAATGTGGTGAACTGTTCCAGAACCCATTCTGCCTGATGATAGTGGCGTTTTCTTAACATCAATCGTGTTACCAATAGAATCACTCGATTTAAGTCGAACGAAATCCTCTTCTTCTGCTACTCGAACAAATCCAAATATTTCCTCAAGAACTTTCAATGTTGAATCCGGTTTTCCAGTTAATAGCGTTGCACCCGCAAATCCTTTAATGGCATGTTTCGTATCAACACCACCAAAGTTCCACGTATTACGTTCACCTTCTTCTCGCTCTACAAGTTCAATGTGCAATCCATGAGGATCATCAAATGTAAGAACATCTTCGCCAAAGCGTGTCATTTCACCATACTCGACATTTAATTTCGTCAGGCGCTTCTTCCAGAATGAAAGGCTGCCTTCTGGGATAACAAAGCTTGTAACGCCAACCTGACCAGATCCGATTGTACCTTCGTGTGCATTGGACCACGGAAAAAATGTCATTATTGTACCTGGCGCACCTTCTTCATTGCCGAAATATAAATGATACGTTCCGGGGTCATCAAAATTTACAGTTTTTTTAACAAGTCGTAATCCTAATACTCCACTATAAAAATCAACGTTTTCTTGTGGATTACCTACAATTGCTGTTATATGATGTATTCCTGTCGTATGCTTCATAAGTTGCTATTCTCCTTTTCAATTTTACATCCATTTTAGAAGATTCCCGTCTACGGAACTTTCTAATCTTCAAATTTGCTTTTAAATATCTTTAATTCGAGATATTTGATTTAAGTGTATTAAGTTCTACTCTTTCTGTCAACTATTTTCATTTCCGCGTATAGGACAACCTCTAAATGAGACATTCTATATGTAAAGGAGTGATGAGATGCTTAGCGTATTTGAGGCACTGTCGTTAATGGTCAGCTTTTCCGCTCTTGTACTCGCCATCATCCACACGAAAGATCGGTCTTCTTAACATGAAAAGCACTCCTCAGTGAGGAGTGCTTTCTCTGTTTATGGCATAACTGTTTTATTCATTAGATATCGATCAGTCTCTCGAGCTACGCCACGACCTTCGTTGATTGCCCAAACGATAAGACTTTGCCCTCTTCGAACATCCCCCGCGGCAAAGACGCCATCAACATTTGTTTTGTAATCTTCGAATTCTGCTTTTGCACGTTTGCGATTATCTTGCTCTACTTCAAAGTGCTCTAAGACACCTTCTTCTGGACCAGTAAAACCGATCGCAATTAGAACAAGCTCAACCGGCCAAACTTGCTCTGTACCCGGTAATTCTTTCATAAAGACGTTACCTTTTTTGTCAATATGCTTCTCAATGGTAACGGTATGAAGCTCTTTTACATGACCATTCTCATCCCCGACGAACTTCTTCGTCATAATGGAATATTGACGCGGATCTTCTCCGTGCTCTGCTTGAGCTTCTTCATAAGCATAATCAAGAGTAAACACTTTCGGAAACTCCGGCCATGGATTATCAATCATACGATCTGCTGTTAGCTGTGGATGTTTACCGAACTGATGAACACTTTTGCATCCATGTCTAAGCGCGGTTGCGACACAGTCTGCCCCTGTATCTCCACCCCCAATAACAATAACATTTTTTCCTTCTGCGGAAACGTATTGCTTATCTTCTAGTTGTGAATCCAATAAGCTTTTCGTGTTTTTTCTTAAATAGTCCATTGCATAGTGAATTCCACCAAGTTTACGTCCCTCGATTGGAAGATCTCTGTGCTTTTGAGCCCCAGTACAAAGGATAACAGCATCATGTTCTTCACGAAGCTCTTCACGTGTCACATCTTTACCAATTTCAGTATTTGTAACAAATACTACACCTTCATCTTCAAGCAACTTCACTCGACGCTCAACAAGATCTTTATCTAGCTTCATGTTTGGTATACCATACATCAACAATCCACCAATACGATCATCACGCTCAAATACTGTAACAGAGTGTCCTGCCTTATTTAACTGGTCAGCTGCTGCAAGACCAGCTGGACCTGAACCAACGATAGCAATTTTCTTTCCAGTGCGATTCATTGGTGGCTTAGGCGTCATCCAACCTTCTGCAAAACCTCGATCAATGATTTCCTTCTCAATGCTCTTTATCGCAACCGCATCATCTGGAATAGCTGCTACACACGCACCTTCGCATGGTGCAGGGCACACTCTACCAGTGAATTCAGGGAAGTTATTCGTTTTCAATAAACGGTCTAAAGCATCTTTCCATTTGCCCTGGTAAACAAGATGATTCCATTCTGGAATAAGATTGTAAAGTGGACATCCTGATGCGTTACCATTAAGTTCAATCCCTGAGTGACAGAAGGGGGTGCCGCAATCCATACAGCGAGCCCCTTGCGTCTTCAATTTGTCTTCAGATTGAGGAAGCTGATACTCTCCCCAATCTTTTAGTCGTGTTGTTAAATCTCTTTCACGTGCTTTTTCTCTAGGATAGTCTATAAAACCTGTCGGCTTACCCAATCGATTACCTCCCTTTATACCGGTTCCAAATCGCTTTGTCGTGATTTAACTTCCCCGTTCTTAGCCTGCTGGAACACTTCATATGCTGCTTCATTATCTTCATATCCTTTTTCTTTCAATTCGGCTAATGAATTAGTAATTCGCTTAAATTCCTTTGGAATAACTTTCACGATTTTACTTACATATTCATTCCAATTTTGAATGTAACGAATCGCTTTAGGGCTATCTGTAAAGTAAGCATGCTGCTGAATCAGGTGCTTTACTTCAAGAATTTCTTCATAATTTGTTAAAGATTCAATATGAACCATTTCAGTATTTACATTATTCATAAATGTGTCACGATCTTCAGAAAGTACATAAGCGATTCCGCCTGACATACCCGCTGCAAAGTTTTTCCCAGTATTTCCAAGAACAACTACTCGACCGCCAGTCATATATTCACACCCATTGTCGCCGATACCTTCTACTACTGCTTTAACGCCACTATTTCTTACACAGAAGCGCTCACCGGCAAGTCCACTAATATACGCTTCACCAGATGTCGCACCGTAGAAAGCGACGTTCCCGATAATCGTATTCTCATCACGCGTAAATAACGATTTGGATGACGGATGGATAATTAACTTGCCGCCTGACAATCCTTTTCCAACATAGTCGTTAGCATCACCTTCAAGATGCATTGTGACACCATTCGGTACAAACGCTCCAAAACTTTGTCCTGCTGATCCTTTGAAGTGCAAGCGAATTAGATCGTTAGGCAGTCCTTCTGCACCATAACGTTTCGTAATCTCATGCCCTAACAATGCTCCAGCTACTCGATTTGTGTTTCGAATAACATATGAACCTTCGAAAGCCTTGCCTTCTTCGAGTGCTCCAAGGCATGCAGGAATAATTGACGTATTATCAAGTGCCGCTTCAAGATTATGGTCTTGTTGACGTTGATTAAAACGCCCAACTTCTTCCGATACATGTGGTTGATATAGGAGCGGTTTTAAGTCAAGATATCTTGCTTTCCAGTGGTCTTTCGTGCGACGGCTAACTTTCAGCACATCTGTCCGACCAATCATTTCTTCTATCGTTCTGAAACCAAGCTGTGCCATGATTTCACGAACTTCTTCAGCAATAAACTTCATATAATTAACTACGTGATCAGGATTCCCCATAAACTTTTTACGAAGTTCAGGGTTCTGTGTTGCTACACCTACTGGGCATGTATCTAGGTGACATGCTCTCATTAGAATGCAACCTAATACTACAAGTGGCGCCGTTGAGAAACCAAACTCTTCAGCCCCTAGGATGGCTGCCATAACAACGTCACGACCGGTCATCATTTTGCCATCTGCCTCAAGAACAACACGGTCACGTAAATCATTTAGGACTAATGTTTGGTGGGTCTCAGCAAGACCTAACTCCCATGGTAGCCCTGCATGTTTAATACTTGTTCGAGGGGAAGCTCCTGTACCACCTTCATATCCACTAATAAGAATAACATCCGCAAGTCCTTTCGCTACACCAGCAGCGATTGTACCTACACCCGCTTTAGATACGAGTTTAACATTGATTCGAGCGGTTGGATTGGCATTCTTTAAGTCATGAATAAGCTGAGCAAGATCCTCAATTGAATAAATATCATGGTGTGGCGGTGGTGAGATTAAGCCTACACCAGGTGTTGAACCTCGAACTTCTGCAATCCATGGATAAACCTTTTTACCTGGAAGTTGACCACCTTCACCTGGCTTAGCTCCTTGAGCCATTTTGATTTGAATTTCATCTGCATTACTCAAGTAATAACTTGAAACACCAAATCGGCCAGATGCAACTTGTTTGATCGAGCTTCGACGCAAGTCACCGTTCTCATCAGGTGTAAATCTAGAAGGATCTTCTCCTCCTTCACCACTATTGCTTCGTCCACCAATTCGGTTCATCGCTATCGCTAACGCTTCATGGGCTTCTCCACTAAGAGCACCGTAACTCATTGCTCCTGTTTTGAATCGGCGTGTGATCGATTCAACACTTTCTACTTCATCGATTGGAATTGGTTCATTCGATCCAAAGTCAATCGCCTGTCTCAAATACGTTAAGTTCTCTTCAAAGGCCATGCCTGAGAACTTCTTATATAACTCGTAGTTATTGCTTCGTGCAGCATGTTGGAGCGTATGAATTGTTTTTGGATTAAACGAATGATGCTCTCCACCATTTCTCCACTGCAATTCGCTACCTGTTTCTAGAGTAAGGTCACTGTATTCAGAATCATGATAAGCAAAATGATGTCTCATCAACGTTTCAGTTGCAATAATATCGATCGGAATGCCATCAATTTGTGATGCAGTTCCAGCAAAATAGCGATCAATTACTTCATTACTAACGCCAATGGCTTCAAAGATTTGAGCGCCACGATAACTTTGGATTGTAGAGATCCCCATTTTGGACATTACTTTTACAATCCCGGTTGTTGCAGCTTCAACATAATTGTTAATAGCATCTTCAAAAGAGAATCCTTCAATTGTTCCATCCTGAATCATATGGGCAATCGAATCATAAGCAGCATACGGATAAATTGCATCTGTTCCGTAACCAATCAGCATTGCAAATTGATGAACGTCTCTCGCTTCACCCGTTTCCACAATAAGACTAACTTTCGTACGCGTTTCACGCTTAATTAAATGGTGATGTAATCCACTAATAGCAAGAAGCGATGGGATCGCTGCTTTCTCACTATTAACACCTAAATCAGAAAGTACAAGAATACTCTTTCCATTCTTAATGGCACGATCTGCTTTACGGAATAAAGCAAGTAACGCGTGCTCCATTTCGGTTTCACCACGTCCCGCATTAAACAGCAAACTTAGCTTTTCCGTTTGGAAATCCTCTTCATCTAATGCCTTGATTGCATCAAATCTACCTTCAGTTAGAATAGGTGTTTCAAGACGAATTCTTTTTGCGCTACCAGAATCTGTACTTAATAAATTTCCTTCTGGTCCAAGTAACGTCATTGTAGATGTAACAGATTCCTCTCGAATTGAATCAATTGGAGGGTTTGTTACTTGAGCAAATAGCTGTTTAAAGTAATTGAATAGAAGCTGTGGACGTTCAGATAGAACCGCCAGCGGCACATCATTACCCATTGAACCAATTGGATCTTTCATTTCTGTAACCATTGGTGCAATATTCTTCGTTAATTCTTCATATGTGTATCCAAAAGCACGCTGTGTTTTAACGAGTTCCTTCTCATCAATCTGACGTTCAGCTGCCGGTACTGATGTTAGACTCATTAAATTATCATCTAGCCATTTTCGGTACGGAACCTCAGTAGCAATTTGTTCTTTGATCTCTTCATCATAAATAAGTCGCTTTTCTTCTAGATCGAGAAGTAGCATTTTACCAGGACTTAAACGACCTTTCTCAATAATCTTTTCTTCTTCAACTTCGATAACTCCAACTTCTGAAGAAAGGATGAACGTGTCATCATCTGTAATGATATATCGAGCTGGACGTAAGCCATTACGATCAAGCATCGCCCCAATTTGACGACCATTAGTAAAAGCGATGGCTGTAGGCCCATCCCACGGTTCCATTAAACAACTATGATACTCGTAGAACGCTTTCTTTGGATCTTGCATCGTTGCGTCACGATCCCACGGTTCTGGAATCATCATCATTGCTGCATGTGGCAATGAACGACCTGAAAGGTTCAAGAATTCCAGGCAATTGTCCAATGAAGAAGAATCGCTTCCGTTTGGACGAACGATTGGAGCGATATCTTGCATATCGTCACCAAAAATGTCTGATTTAAGCGCTCCTTCACGAGCTCTCATCCAGTTTACATTTCCACGGAGCGTATTGATTTCGCCATTATGAATGAGATAACGGTTCGGGTGTGCTCGGTCCCAGCTAGGGAATGTATTTGTACTAAAACGTGAGTGAACCATTGAAAAGGCGGATTTAAAACTAGGATTTTTTAAATCCAAATAGAATTGATCAAGTTGTTCAGGTGTAAGCATTCCTTTATAAACAATCGTATCTTTTGAAAAGCTCGCAGCATAATATTTGGTTTTGGAAAGTTGTGAATCAAGAGCAACTTGCTTTTCTGCTTTCTTACGAATGACATAAAGTTTACGCTCGAATTCTTCTGCAGAAATATCGCTTTTCTTAATAAAAACCTGTCTAATGACAGGCTGAGCAATGCATGCAGCTTCTCCAATTGTCGTCTCATCAACAGGAACTGTTCTCCAGCCAATAAATTCTTGACCTGCTTCCTTAATTGCTTTCTCAACAATTTGCTTTGCGCGCTGTCTCAGCTGATTATCTACCGGTAGGAACATCATCCCTACGCCGTATTCACCTTTATTCGGAAGGTTAAAACCCGAGTTTTCTATAAAGAATTCATGAGGAATCTGAAGCATAATACCTGCACCGTCACCAGTATCAGGGTCACTCCCCTGTCCACCTCGGTGATCCAGTTGACGAAGCATATAGACTCCTTTTTCGATAATATGATGTGCTGGTTCATTATTCATATTGGCGATCAGCCCGATTCCACAAGCGTCATGCTCATGAATTGGATCATATAATCCCTGTTTCTCTGGAAAATTGCTTCTATCCATTATCCCACTCCTCACTCTTATCCCAATTCATTATGGTTTCTCGCTTTAACGCCATAACGTCTAAATTGTTTAAATATTCTACACTCATTGTACATTGCTTTAACCAATGCTTTCAATATATAATTAAGATATAATTAATCTATTATTGATATGAATCGAAGAAAGGGTCGTTTTTTGTGGAACTCAGACAACTCTATTATTTTATGGAAGTAGCTAAAAGAGAGCATGTAACAGCTGCCGCAACCTCCTTACACGTTGCTCAGTCAGCAGTTAGTCGACAAATTGCCAATCTAGAGTCTGAGCTTGGTGTGCAATTATTTATTCGTGAGGGTCGCAACGTCAAACTAACACAAGTTGGACATATCTTTATGGACCATGCAGAAACAGCTATTTCAGAAATTGAACGTGCTAGACAAGCAGTTTATGAGTTTCTTAATCCTGATACTGGTACAATTCGCATTGGTTTTCCTAACAGTCTGGCTGCCAAAACGTTACCTACTGTTATTTCTGCCTTTCGAAAAGAACATCCTAGTGTTGGGTTTCAGCTGAGACAAGGCTCTGTTCAGGACTTAACAGATGCAGTTAGTAAAGGAGAAATCGATATTGCTTTTGTATCACCTGTCCCGAAGGATCGTACTGATGTTGATGGACATATTTTCTTTACTGAGAAGCTCCTAGCTCTTCTCCCTATTTCGCATCCGCTTGCGGACTACCCCATGCTTAGGCTTGGACAATTAAAGAATGAACCATTTGTTTTGTTTCGATCAGGCTATGCTCTGCATCAGCTTGTTACTTCAGCATGTCAGCAGGTTGGCTTTAAACCTCGGATCGCCTTTGAAGGTGAAGATATCGATACGATTAAAGGACTTGTAGCCGCCGGACTCGGTGTAAGCCTCCTTCCTGAAATTACACTTTCAGAACAGTTGCCAGGTGAGACAGTGAAAATTGAACTATCAGAACCTAACGTAACTCGCACTGTTGGCGTGATTATCCCTAAAGGGAGGGAGCTCGCCCCATCTGAAAGGAAGTTTTTTGAATTCCTTACCCATTTTTATGAAGTTCTTAACCGATTTGGGCAATAATCATTTTAGATTGGCTTATATACATAAAAGCGAGGAGAGAGCTTGATTGATCAAACTCTCTCCTCGCTTTTTTATCTGGCTGTTTTCGTAGAGATTAGTGCAATGAGAGTGGATAATTTCCGCTCCAGTGGGGTCTCACCTGTCCCGCTAGTCCCGCAGGAGTCGAGCATCCTTCCGCTCCAATTAGCGAAGTGTGGTTTTTATTCAATAATTGTTTCAAACATTCTTCTAGAAAAGAGCCTTCAGAAAAAAGCATCTTATTTTGACCATTTAGTTCGTAACAGTTTTGGATGGTAACTTTAGAAAAATACCGAGAACTAGACCTATGAGAAAAATAACTGCACTAGCAAGATACATCTGTTCATAGCCCATTAGAGCTAACTTCCTAATCGTCTCAGTCATACCGTTACTAAATGATTCAGCACCAGAAGTTGCTATAAATCCAGCAAGGATGACTGGCCCTAGGGATGTCCCAATCGATCTTAATAAGCTCACAAGAGATAGCGCTGCACCGGCTTCCCGATCTGGTGTTAATTCTAGAATAATGTAATTAAGGGGGGTTCCCATGGTAAATCCAATGCCTACACCTGAGAGTATCATACCTATCGATAGTGTTATCCATCCCTCTGCAATGTAAACAAAAGTGAGAGATCCTAGCAAACTTAACGAAAACCCAAGCAGCACTACCTGTTTTGCGCCCCATTTATCAAGTAAAACGCCACCAATTGGAGCTGCAAATCCTGCCGCAACAGCTAGAATCGTCATAACATAGCCACCTTGTCCTCTAGATAGGGAGAGGAGTATTTCAGAAAAAGATGGAATGAAAATCATGCTAATAATACCAATGCCCGTGATAGTCGATATTAGTAATGCTAGAACGATATTTCGATCAGTGAAGTATGATAATTTTAGAATCGGATCTTTAGCCTTCTTCTCAATTTTAACGAGCGGAAAGATTAGGAAAAAACTAAGAAATAACAATGGCCATACATACACTGATTGAAGAGAAGTCACTAAATCATTGGTCTCTAAATTCGTTAGTCCGAGGAGGAGGGTAATAATAACAAATGATAGGATCGTAGCCCCACCCCAGTCTAGTGCAGGTCGTTTATTTTCAGTACGGTCTTCAGGAAGTTTAAGACCCATCATTAATATAATGAAAGCAATAGGTATATTAATAAGGAATATCCATCTCCAGGAGAGCTGTGCTACAAATAAGCCACCCAAGTTTGGACCAAGTATCGTTGCTATACCGTACATAGCGCCAACCAGTCCTAATGCCATACCACGCTTTTCTTTAGGAAAACTACTTCCAATCACAGCGTTAGCAATTGGAAGTATTCCCCCACCTCCAAGAGCCTGTATCGCTCTACCCGTTAGGAGAAAAAGCAGCGATTGACTCAATCCCGCAATAAGTGAACCAACAGCGAATAAGACAATTCCTGTAAGAAAAACGCGTTTTCTCCCAAATACATCTCCGAGTTTACCCACGATCGGCATACTTACTGCATAAACTAGTGTATAAATCGTTACGACCCAAACTGTCCACTTCAAATCAATGCCAAGTTCCTCAATTAATGTCGTTAAAGCTGGCGATACAATTCCAGAATCAAGGGCTCCAAGAAACACACCGAGCAGAAATGTAATTAAAATAAATCGGAGTTGTTTGTCCACGCTTCATTCTCCCTCACTTTCAATGCATCTGTCATAAGAGCTAATCTATTTAGAAGTTGGCCACAACATTTCACTTAAGTCGTGATAATTCGTTACATACATATCGGCACCTTCTGCATTATTCTGGAATAGACACGTTTTCAAACCGATTTCGTTCGCAGGAAGGATATCAAGCACACGATCACCAATCGCAAGATCGAGGTTGTGTTTTTTATGTAAATAGCGATAGGAAGAGGCATCAGGCTTACGAGGATACCCGTCATCACCAGCTACAAGGTCAGTAAAATAATGGTCCATTTCAAAATGATTTAGAATTGTTATTACTTCTTCTCGAGGCTTATGCGTCATAATGACGTTCACTTCTGCTTTCTCGAGGATATCTTTCAAACCTGTAAATGGTGGTTTATCCTCAGGTGATAATGCATTATCCATTTCACGAAACGTTTTTACTTGAGCTTCCGATAAATTAAAAACTTTTGTAGCATGATGAAAAGATACTTTTAATTCCTTTAAAATATCTTCTTTAATTTCAGAGTGCACTAATTCTTTCATCACTCTTGTAAACGCTGGATATGTATCAAAAAGTGTACCGTCAAAATCCCATAAAATCCTCATTGTGAAACCCCTCTCATTTTAATAAGTATAGAAAAGCCGCTCACATCGAGCGGCTCTCATAGTTAAAATTGTGTTTTTTCTTCTAGGAAGCTTTTTAATTTTGAAATAGGCATTCTTTTTTGTTCCATTGTATCACGATCACGGATTGTTACCTGCTGATCTTCAACTGAATCGAAGTCAAAAGTAATCGCATATGGCGTTCCAATTTCATCGTGGCGACGGTAACGTTTACCGATCGAACCTGCTTCATCATAGTCCACCATAAAGTATTTAGATAGTTCAGCATGAACTGCTCTCGCTTCTTCAGAAAGCTTTTTAGATAGTGGGAAAACAGCAGCTTTGAAAGGTGCAATAGCAGGATGGAAGTGCATAACACTTCTTGATGATCCATCCTCAAGCTCCTGTTCTTCATATGCTTCAATTAAGAAAGCAAGTGTTACACGATCTGCCCCAAGAGAAGGTTCAATACAATATGGCACATATTTTTCACCCGTTTGCTGATCATGATACGTAAAGTCTTCATTCGAGTGTTCCATGTGCTGCTTAAGGTCATAGTCCGTTCTTGATGCTACACCCCAAAGTTCTCCCCACCCAAATGGGAATTTGTACTCAATATCTGATGTTGCATTACTATAATGAGATAATTCGTCTTCTGCGTGCTCACGTAAACGAATGCTATCTTCACTTACACCAAGATTAAGAAGCCAGTTCTTACAATATTCTTTCCAATATTCGTGCCATTCTAGTTCGTCCCCCGGTTTACAGAAGAATTCAAGCTCCATTTGCTCGAACTCACGTGTACGGAAAGTGAAGTTCCCTGGTGTAATTTCATTACGGAAGCTTTTACCGATTTGAGCAATACCAAAAGGAACTTTCTTACGCATAGAACGTTGCACGTTCTTAAAGTTCACGAAAATACCTTGTGCTGTTTCAGGACGCAGGTAGATTTCGCTTGTGCTTGACTTTGTTACTCCCTGATGTGTTTTGAACATTAAATCGAACTGTCGAATTTCTGTGAAGTCATTGCTTCCACATTCAGGACATGTAATATTATTATCTTTAATTAAACGGCCCATTTCTTCAAATGAAAGACCATCTGCAATCATTTCATCAGTATCAGTTGACAAGGCATCCTCAATCAACTTGTCTGCACGATGACGTGTTTTACAGCTTTTGCAATCAATTAAAGGATCATTGAAATTCCCCAAATGACCTGAAGCTTCCCATGTTTTTGGGTTCATTAAAATCGCTGCGTCTAACCCGCTGTTATATGGTGATTCCTGAACAAACTTCTTCCACCAAGCACCCTTGATGTTGTTCTTCAGTTCTACACCAAGCGGACCGTAGTCCCATGTATTCGCAAGACCACCATAAATATCGGATCCTGCAAAAATAAATCCTCTGTGTTTCGCGATTGAAACAATTTGTTCCATTGTAATACTCATGTCATTCTCTCCTTTTATTCGTTCTCATCAAATATAAAAAGCCCCCGACCCATGGACAGTAATTGTCCAGGGACGAGAGCTTAAGCACCCGCGGTTCCACCCTAGTTGATGTACAAGGTACATCCACTTTCAGTATTCCAACTCCAGACTGCCGTTTCACCAGATTTTTTTCAGGCTTTCACCATCCCTGAATCGCTAGTAAGAAATCTCCTGGCTACTATTTGTCCTTCACAGTTGTACATTTTATGTATGCATTTGATAAGACATATGATACAAAAAATGAATAACTAAAGTCAAGGAATTTTAATTACATCGTGTCTTTCCTTATTATTGCCAGAAAAAGAGCAATCTATAGATCGCTCTTCTTATTTATGTAGTCTCGTCGTTGTAGGGTTTGTATACTGTCTTAAAAATGCTTGAACCTCATCCTTTTGGAGTCCCAGTTCCTTAGCGGCTTTCATCAAAACAATCCACTCTTGATCAAGTATTTTCTCAGACATTATCTTGGCCACGGCCATTTTCCTCATCCTCCTTTATAGGTTTTCCAGGAGGACCAGCCGTCATCGTTGGAGTTCCAACATTAGACCTGTGTCTTTGCGTCCCACCTTTTCAGATGGTTTGCCTTTTTCTGGAGAGTTCAGAAATGACACACTCCAACACGATTCTAATCGATCTACTATGAAACGGTAATACTCATGCACATTTAAGAGAACAGTGACGTTATATGTTATTAATATACCAGTAATTCGTTAAAAATTCAAAATATTTTTATTATAATTCGGTTTTTTTCTCTAACACTAGCGTATCTTTCTCATACCCTATTAATGACTACTATAAATATGAAGGACGTTTTCTAATGAATAGAGATCAAATCGGCACTGCATGGAGCGGGAAACATGTTGTTCTCATTCGGTGCTCTCAAAACACCAATAAAGTCACGTCGTTTTTTCAAAGTCTTCATGCCCCGGTAGAACCACTTCATCCTTTATGTACAGAGTCGCTATCTACCTTTCTAAGCATTGGCTACTCCATTTCCTTCGTTCATACGCTTCCTGATGGCACAATCGAATATATTTTAACAAAATAAAAGAGAGGGTGGCCCCCCTCTCCCTCTTATTTAAAGGCTCTTTTCGTAAACATTGTTGCTATAGTGAGTTAATTTCCGCTCCAGGATGCTCGCTTTCCGCGGGGCGGGCGGTGAGCATCCTTCCGCTCCAATCACTAAGATTAGTTTTTTAAAATTATTTCAAATGCAACAATCTTTTAGAAAAGAGCCTATTTAAATTGACTTAAATATTCTTTTACTTGATCAGGGTTCTTCGTATTAGCACTGTGAAGATGGCCAATCTTTTTACCTTCCTTATAAATAAGAAGGCTTGGAATTCCCATCACGTCATTCTCCTCTGTTATTTCAGGAAACTGTTCAATATCAATTTGTGCCCATTTCTTATCGTTATGTTCTGTCATAATATCATCAATAAAGAAATCAAGACGTTTGCAATCAGGACACCAATTGGCCTCGTATTTAAGAACGGATACATTCGTATTGTTAATAAATGATTGATATGAATCATTTGTTTCAATCTTTTTCATGCTTATCACTCCTTTAACCTTGGGTTCTAAACAATTATACCGAAATACTCTCTCAATGTCTTACTAACGGCTCACTTTATAAAACGCTGAGATAGTGGAGACTAAATAATTCCTTCGGATCAGTCCATGTCTTCTCTAGAACAAAACCAGAAGAAGATGCTAATTGCTGAAACTCACTAATACTATATTTATATGAATTTTCAGTATGAATGGTCTCATGATTGTTAAATAGAATTGATTTATTACCGATTGTAACAACCTGTTCCTCCATACTAACAAGGTGCATTTCAACTCTACCCAACTCTGCATTGTAAAAAGCATAATGCTCGAACTGATTAAGATTAAAATCTGCTCCAAGTTCGCGATTCAAGTGTGTAAGCAGATTTAAATTAAATTTGGCAGTAATGCCTTCCTTATCATTATAGGCGTTATGAAGTATTCGAGGAGCCTTCTTAACATCAACTCCTATTAATAAGCCATCGCCAGATGATAGTAATGCAGCAATCATTGAAAGAAAGTTGTGAGCTTCCTTTTTCTCGAAGTTACCAATAGTTGAACCAGGAAAAAAGACTGTTTTTTTCTTAGTTGCATCCATTAATTCTTTTGGAAGATTAAGCTCATTTGTATAATCCGCAACAATACCCGTCACTTGAATAGCGGGATAGTCTACTGATAGCTGTTCAGAAGATTCCATAAGAAATGATTTCGAAATATCAATTGGTACATACTCATCAATCATCCCTGATTCAAGTAGCATCCTGATTTTCCTACTTGCCCCACTACCAAATTCAATAACTGTTGACCTAGAACTGATGTGTCTTAAAATCTCATCAAGCGAACCTTCCATAATCGAAAGTTCCGTTCTAGTAGGGTAATATTCTTCAAGCTGCGTAATTTGTTCAAACAATACCGAACCATATTTATCGTACAAAAACTTAGGCTGCAATGACTTTTTAGTAGCTGTTAAGCTTTCTATAGCTTCGTCAAAACGGTTGTTCTGTTCTTGAAGCTGATCAATGATTCGCATATTGCTTTGTGTTTTTATCATTCAACATCTCCTGCAAGACGAATTCCAGTAAACTGCCAGCGCTTATCAGGAGCGAAAAAATTCCGATAAGAAGGACGAATATGAGATTGAGAGGTTACACAAGAGCCACCACGCAAGATCATTTGACTGCTCATAAATTTAGCATTGTATTCACCTAATGCACCATCAAGAGGTTTGTTACCCGGGTATGGCATGTACGGACTTTTCGTCCATTCCCACACATCTCCATATGCTTTTTGTAGCTGTCCCTCTCCTTTTTTTACTGAAGCAACCGGATGATAGACACCATCTTCAACAAAATTACCCTCAATCGGTTGATCTCTTACGGCAACTTCCCATTCCGCTTCAGTAGGAAGTCTTTTTCCTGCCCAGCTTGCATACGCTTCTGCTTCATAATAGCTAATATGCGTGACAGGCTCTTCGTTATTTACTGGCACCAAACCGTGTAAAGTGAAATTGTACCATTCACCATCTTTTTTCTCCCAATGTAATGGAGCTTCCCACGATTGATTTTTAACGGTTGACCAACCATCTGATAACCAAAATTCAGCGCGTTTATACCCTCCATCTTCGATAAAAGCAAGGTACTCCCCATTTGTAACCGTTCTAGAGGCAAGTTCAAACGGCTCTAGCCACACTTTATGTACTGGTCTTTCATTATCGAAAGAAAAACCATTGCCCTCATTGATGCCGGTTTCGACAAGTCCGCCTTCAAATGATAACCATTCGATAGGAGAAGCTTTGGCTGTTTCAATTGAATCTAGTTCTCGATAGATTGGTTTTAATGGATTAATTGAGAAATTGTATTTAATATCTGTCATTAAGAGCTCTTGGTGCTGTTGTTCGTGATGTAAACCTATTTCGATTAAGTCTGCAATTTCAATTAATATCGCTTCGTCTGCTTCATTTATTAATCTCGTTATTTCCTCATCGATATCTTTACGATAACGCCTCACCTTATCGATACTAGGTCGGCTTAATAAGCCTCTAGAATGTCTCGGAAAGAAACTACCAACACTTTCGTAGTATGAATTAAAGAGGTAATCAAATTCTTCATGAAAAGAACGGTAACTCTCACTGTATTCTTTTAGTATAAATGTCTCGAAAAACCAAGTTGTATGAGCCATGTGCCATTTTGGAGGACTTACATCCGGTATTGATTGGATTGTATAGTCTTCCGTTTCAAGTGGTTCTACTAATTTATTTGTCATCATTCTTGTTGTTTCGTACGAATGGAGCAATTGATTTCTTAATTCAGTTGTTTGGATAGATTGTTGTACCATATGTTCCTCCCTGATTTGTATAATTGACACCAGAATTTACCCCGGTTTAATCTAAATTAAACATTCATAAGCATATTCCTGTTTCTACAAGGGCTTTTGCGATCACTTTTTGACCTTCGTCATTCGGATGAATACCGTCATCAGATAATAACTTTTCTTCTCTTCCGCGAAAAAGAGTAAAAACATCTGCTACTTTCACGTGTTCTTCTATCGAACAGTCTTCTATATGATCGTTAAAAGCCTGAACCCAATAATTGGCTAATGGAAGATTAGGAAATGGATTGTATAAATTAACAACCCTTATCATATAGTTGTCCCGCTGTTTATTTAAATTAGTTGATAGATAATCCACGATCCAATTCATATTTTGACAGCAATGATGGAGAGCTTTATATAATATGCTTTTGTCATTCATTTTCACAAAATCTTGCATAGCATCAATTAAGTCATTTCCCCCAGCTGTTAACGTCACAACGCTTGTATTGTTTAATGAAATAGTAGACGAAGCAAGTGCTTGTTTAACATCTTCGGTTGTTGAACCATTTCGAGCATATATTCTTGATCGCACACAGTTTTTTGTAGCTCGTTTAAGTGCTGATGCATAAAAGTCTACAAATGTAGGTGAAAATAAAATTGTACCTGTACCAAGAGTAATAGAGTCTCCAATAGCTGTATAAAGAATTGGATATTCTGTCATAGAATCACCTCACTGAATAGTTGCTTTACCTTATTCGCAACAAATCAAATTGGTTCTTCCTATTTATTTCAAGACTATATTAATGAACAGTGTTGATTGTTTGCTCATTTACGCCCTGGGGTGACCAATCGCTTCGAATAAATAATCGAGAAATCAACAATATGAACTAACATTGCCTATTTTAAAGGTCTCCAATCTCCAGGACCTTCCCCATGTGAATAATAGTAGGTACAATTGAATCACCTGTATAGTTTAGTAACTCCTGTTGTTTATTCGGTTGTTCGAAAAGATTAATTTCTTCAAAAGGAATTTCTTTCTTATTTAGATACGATTTAATTTTCCCGCATTCGATACAACTCGTTATCGTGTATAATGTAAGCTGTTCCATGTTAGTTTCCTTACCTCCTAACATGATTAGTATACGATTAAACCCTATGTAAACGATGTAAGCTGAATTACTAGTCGTTTTTGTGTAAGGCTCTTTTCTAAAAGATTGTTGGTTTTGAAAGTATTTTCGTAAAAGAACCTGACTACGCTAATTGGAGCGGAAGGAGGCTCACCGCCCGCCCCGCGGAAAGCGAGCATCCTGGAGCGGAAATTAACCCACGCTTATAGCAACAATGTATACGAAAAGAGCCTTGTGTAAAGTTTAAATGAATTGCAGGTGATCACAATGGATAAGTTAACAATGCTATCTCAAATTAATTTGTTCGATGAGCTTGAGATGAGTGATTTAAAACAAATTGATAACGTTAGCGATATGCAGCCTTTAAAGAAAGGTACATTGATCCTTGGACCAGAGAAACCTATGAAAGCTCTATTTCTTCTGAAACAAGGGACAGTCCGCCTCTACCGGTCGAATGCAGCCGGAAAACAATTAACCGTAGACCTTCTTGGTGATGGGAACATTTTTGGGGAAACATCGAGCTTTTCGTTAACCGATGATTTGGTTTATGCCGAAGCAATGTCGGATGTGTATGTTTGCATAATTGGGAAATCTCAATTTGAGACACTTATTTCTGAAAACCCTAAATTAGCAATCAAATTCATCGAAATCCTGTCATCACGGCTTAAAGAAATATATGAAATGAGCGAGAACCTTGCACTTCATAGTGTGAAATATCGAATCCTTTCTTTATTACTTAAATTAAGTGAGAAATTCGGCAAACGTAAAAACGAGTGGCAAACGATTGACATTAAATTAACTCACTATGACATAGCTACTATGATTGGTTCAACAAGGGAAACAGTAAGTGCAACAATCAGTGACCTTAAAAAGGCAGGTTATATTAAGAAGAATCCGCTCATTTTTGCGGTTCACGCGAGTAAAACAAACCTCTTCCTTGAAGAGAAAGGTGAGTAACTGCATAAGAAAAGACGCTAAGAGAACGTAGCGTCTTTTCTTATCCCTCAATCTAAGGTGCCATTTTCCCATCAGAATCTTTCTGGTTATCTTTTTTACCTTCAAGTTTATCCCACTTAATTGGTCTATTAAGATTTAATTTCTTTTTTAAGTTCAACAAGCAATTGAAATGACCAACATACCATTTGTCGAACTTAACCATATGAATGGTTTCCCAGTCCCTCATCTCCTTCGTACATCCATCACAATGTATTTCCATTGGAAGGCACTTCCTGTCTTAAGTATTTTCTTTATTTATATTCAATAGATCTATAATGTGATTGGTCATCTGTACAAAAAAAGCGTATCGAGTTGGTTGTACTCTCAATTTGGAGAGTAAAAACAAGTCCACCTCTACTATTTTGTGGCTCATTTTCTTCTGTGGATGTGGTTAGTGTTCCTGGCTCTCCTGAAACAATTTCCCCAAATATATTGGTATACTTAACAAAACGATTTATTACAAGGAGGAAAAATGATGCAACTAGGTGCATTTTCTGTAAGCTTAACTGTAAAAGATATCAACCTATCTAAGTCATTTTATGAAACTTTAGGATTTAAAGTATTGGGTGGAGACATTGAGGAGAACTGGCTTATATTGAAAAATGGGGATTGTATTATCGGACTTTTCCAGGGAATGTTTGAAAAGAATATACTTACATTTAATCCAGGTTTGAATCAGGACACTGAAAACCTTGAGTCGTTTACAGACGTTAGAGAATTACAAAAGCAATTCGAAGAAAAAGGCATCACACTCCTGACTCGAGCAGATGAATCAGGAGAAGGACCAGCCCACCTTACCATAGAAGATCCAGACGGAAATCCTATCCTTATCGATCAACATAAATAATTTAGAGTATTTGACGTCCGCCCTAGTGCTGAAGACTTAAAAGAAGCGCAGAGATTAAATCTCTGCGCTTCTTTCTGCGAAAATAAACGAACCAGTGCATAGGAATGGTGGCTTCGGGATTACTTAAGGTTCTCAGGATTTAACGCTTGAAGCGCCTCTGGAACAAACTTTCCATCTTTACGAATTAATTCATCATCGAACCAAATTTGACCACCACCATATTCAGGACGCTGGATTAATACGAGATCCCAGTGAACGGAAGAATCGTTCCCGTTTGGAGCTTCATCATACGCTTGTCCAGGCGTAAAGTGGAATGAACCATCAATCTTTTCATCGAAAAGGATATCTTTCATTGGCTCTCTGATAAATGGATTTACGCCAATTGCAAATTCACCGATATATCGAGCACCTTCATCCGTATTAAGAATGTGATTTAAGCGTTCCGTATCATTTGCTTCTGCATCAATCACCTTACCATTTTCAAACGTAAGCTGAACATCCTCAAAAACAAAACCATTATATGGAGAAGGCGTGTTATAAGTAATAACGCCATTTACACTATCTTTAACTGGGGCAGTAAATACTTCACCATCTGGGATATTAAGATTACCTGCACATTTAACAGCAGGGATGTCTTTAATTGAGAAACTTAAATTCGTATCTGGGGAAACGATTCGAACGATATCAGCTTGATTCATACGGTCAACAAGCGCATCCATTGCTTCACTCATTTTCGCATAATCCATCGTACAAACATTAAAGTAGAAATCTTCAAACGCTTCTGTACTCATACCAGAAAGCTGTGCCATCGATTCATTTGGATATCTCATTACAACCCACTTCGTATTCTTAACACGTTGGTTGCTATGAACTTTTGTTTTATAAATTTGATTGTAAAGAGCCATCTTCTCTTCAGGAACGTCAGATAGTTCATTAATATTCTGTGATCCACGTATACCAATGTAGGCATCCATTTGCTTCATTTGATTCAAGTCAATCTCAGCCCACTGTGAAATTTGGTCTTCAGTTGCATTCATCAACAATTCACGAATGATTTGGTTATCGCGTAAATTAACGTGCGGAAATCCCCCAACTTTATGTACTTCTTTCACTATACTTCTTACAAGGGGATTATCCACATCGAACGCTTCAATTAAAACATGTTCACCAGGCTTAATTTCAGTTGAGTACTGAACAAGTTTCTGTGAAAATTCTATAATACGAGAATCAATCATATTCTCCCTCTTTTCTTTATAATAATCGCTTCGCCTTCATTATACGCATTAAAGAACCATTTCTTCAAACATTAAAAAACCGGGCCTAAGCCCGGTCTCTTTACTTAATATTCTGGTCATATTCCATATAAATCACGTGTGTTGACAAATATTCATTTAAGCCGTGCTTACCATCTGCGCCGCCAATCCCTGATTGACCCATTCCAGCATGGAAGCCTTGAACAGCTTCGAAGTTTTCACGGTTTACGAATGTTTCACCATAACGAAGCACGTTAGACGCCTTCATAACTTCATGCATGTTATCACTAAAGATTGAAGAAGAAAGTCCGTAGTTCGTATCATTTGCAGCTTCTAAGACTTTATCAAAATCGCTATACACAACGATTGGAAGTACAGGACCAAAAATTTCTTCTTGAATGACGTTCATGTCCTGAGAAACGTCTGTTAGAACGGTTGGTTCAAAGAAGAAGCCTTTGTCGCGATCGATTCTCTTTCCACCAGTCTTCACAACTGCACCTGCTTTAACCGCGTTGTTTACCATCTCTTCAACAGAATCGATTTGCTGTTCGTTAGCAAGTGGTCCGATGTCGCAACCTTCTTCATTTAAAGAATCACCAACTTTTGTATCCTTAAAGGTTTCAGTGATTTTTGAAATAAATTCCTCTGCTACATCCTCATGAACGTATACTCGCTCAGCGTTCGTACAAGCTTGTCCATTGTTTGTAATGCGAGAAGTTGTAATCTTTTCTACTGCAAGATCAACATTTGCATGTTTTGTTACGATTGCAGGTGCTTTACCTCCTAGCTCGAGGTTTACTTTCGTAATGTTTTTAGCGGCAGCTTCCATTACTTTAGATCCTGCTGGATAGCTTCCTGTTAAGCTTATCATTGCAATATCAGGGGATGACGCAAGTGGTGTACCAATATCTGAACCTTTACCAGTAATTAAATTAAATACGCCTTTAGGAACACCAGCTTCATGAATGATGCTTGCTAGCTCACACGCCGTATTTGGTGTGTATTGACTTGGTTTAATAATGATAGGACATCCTGTAACAAATGCTGGTGCAACTTTGCGTGCAAAGATAAACATTGGGAAGTTCCAAGGTACAATACCACCAACGATACCAATAGGTTTTTTGAAGACAAGAATATTCTCATTTGGACGATCACTTTGAAGAACTTCTCCTTCATATCTTCTAGCCCAACCAGCCATATAACGGAAGTAGTCGATCGTTAATTCTACTTCAGCTTTGGAAGCATCCGTTGTCTTACCGTTCTCTTCAGTAAGCATTCTAATAAATGTATCTTTTCGATCTTCTATTTTATTTGCAATTGTTGTTAAGTATTCAGCACGTTCGATAGAAGGCTTGTGTTCCCAATCCTGTTGTGATGATTTAGCAGCTTCGATTGCTCGTTCAACGTCCTTCTCATCACCTTTGGGGATACGGGATATGACTTCTTCTGTTGCTGGATTTATCACATCAATCATTTCTTCAGAATTGCTCTTCGTAAATTGACCATTAATGTAGATTTGATAACTATTCACTTGAAAGACCTCCTACGTGTTAATGATCAACTGTTCCCTTGTTAGGAACATCCCTAAACATTTTATGGCATATTCACTAATAAAATGAATTTAAGACACAAAAAAATCCCTGCTATTTAGCAGGAATTTGCATTATTCTTCACGTTCTTCATTGCTAACTGTTTTGTGTCCAGTTGAAGCTTCGTGTGGAAACTTCGTTTGATCAGCTGTTGCAGGGCGCTTTCGCTCCATACCTTTTTTCTTATGATCAAATGCTTTCCCTCGACCCATACTATCCCTCCTTCCATGTGGATAGTATGTCACCTGATAAAAGGCATATTCGAAAAAAATAATATAAGAATGTATAAGAACAACTTTATCTG
The DNA here is from genome assembly GCF_001039475.1 of Guptibacillus hwajinpoensis. GTDB lineage: Bacteria > Bacillota > Bacilli > Bacillales > Guptibacillaceae > Guptibacillus > Guptibacillus hwajinpoensis. The sequence goes on from NZ_LELK01000001.1 coordinate 732,024, forward strand.
GCCATTATAATTAGTGAAGAAGGAAAACAAAAGTGCATAAGGAAAGACGGCTTCGTCAATTAAGGAGATGGTCGCGTTGAACTACTCTGTTGGTAAAACAAGGCTCTAACAACTTTCGATAGAAAGAGGTGTCTCCAAAAGACAATTTCCGTTCTACCCCATCGCATGTTTAGCATAAGCTAATAATTTCCTTCTTCATGGCCTTATCCATACGGATAGGGCCTTTTTCTATACGTTTTCCTTCACTTTTAAATGATGATAAGCTAATTCAAGCTGAACTTTAATTTGTTCAGGTGAAGTACCTCCATAGCTTTTTCTTGCATTCATAACGTTTGCAGGTTTCAAGATATCAAATACATCTTCCTCAAACAGTGGCGTGAAGGTTTTGTATTCTTGTAGCGTTAGATCCAGCAAATACTTTTGATGCTGAATGCTGTATAAAACAATTTTCCCAATCATTTCGTGAGACTCTCGAAACGTCATTCCCTTGTTCACAAGGTAATCAGCTATGTCTGTTGCGTTTGAATAATCCTCATTCACTGCCTGCTTCATGTTCTCAGTTTTCACAGTCATTGTCGCTATCATTGGTGCTAATAGCTTTAAGGCACCATCTAACGTTTTGGCTGTGTCAAACATGCCTTCTTTATCTTCTTGCATATCTTTGTTATAAGCTAGTGGTAATCCCTTCAAAACAGTTAGCAAACTGAATAAGTTCCCATAAACTCTTCCTGTTTTTGCGCGTAACAATTCAGGAACATCAGGATTCTTCTTCTGAGGCATAATACTAGAGCCTGTGCAGAATGAGTCATCAAGTTCGATGAACTGAAATTCCTGACTGCTCCAGATGACCATTTCTTCTGACAAACGAGACATATGCATCATTAGAATTGAAGCGTTGGAGAGAAATTCGAGAATAAAATCACGGTCACTGACAGCATCCATACTATTTGGATAAACATCTTCAAACCCAAGTAGCTCTGCTGTTCGATGACGATCAATTGGAAACGTCGTCCCTGCTAGCGCACCTGCACCAAGTGGTAGCACATTTGTCCGTTTCAAGCTATCCTGAAATCTTTCCTTGTCTCGTTCAAACATCCAGAAATAGGCTAGCATATGGTGTGCAAACGAAACAGGTTGCGCGCGTTGCAAGTGAGTATAACCAGGGAGAACCGTTTCAACATGTTCTTCAGCTTGCTTCACAATTGCTTGCTGAACTGCTTCGATATGCGTGATGAATAACTTCACCTTCTTAACAAGATACATGTGCATATCGGTTGCTACCTGGTCGTTACGACTTCTTCCTGTATGAAGTTTCCCTCCAACTGGACCTATTTCATCAATGAGGGCTTTTTCGATATTCATATGAATGTCTTCATGTGACACATCATATTCAAACTCACCGGATTGAATATTCTCAAGAACAATATTCAATCCGCGTTTAATTTCTAACATGTCAGCTGAACTAATGACGCCACATTCACTTAGCATCTGCACATGGGCAAGACTACCTTCAATATCTTCTTCTGCAAGTTCTTTATCATATTGAATAGATGCTGTATATTCTTCTACGAGTTTATTCGTTTCTTTCGTAAAACGTCCTCCCCAAAGCTTAGACACGTTAACAACTCCTTATTGATGTACTTCTTGCTTTTTGTGCACTTCCGCATTTACTTTTGTTGGAAGTCCCCATAGCTTAATGAAACCAACCGCTGCATTATGATCGAAAAGATCTCCTTTAAGATACGTAGCAAGTTGTTCGTTGTATAAGGAATTCTCTGACTTACGACCAACGACTGTGTGTGTTCCCTTGTGAAGCTTAATGCGAATCTTTCCACTTACAACTTTCTGTGTTTCATTAATAAATCCTTCAAGCGCTTGACGAAGTGGTGAATACCAAAGACCATCGTATATGAGCTTCGACATCTGTTGATCGACTGTTGTTTTAAATTGGGAAACTTCACGTGTATGTGTTAGAAATTCGAGTTCTTTGTGTGCATTAATTAAAATCAATGCTCCTGGATTCTCATATACCTCTCTGGATTTTATTCCTACCAGACGATTCTCAATATGGTCAATACGGCCTATTCCGTGATGACCGCCTAGCTCATTAAGCTTTTCAATAAGATCAACTAGCCCCATTTCCTCACCGTTCAGTGCAGTTGGACAACCTTCTTTAAAATCTACCTCAACATATTCTGGCTCATCAGGTGTAAGGTGAATTGGAGCAGTCCATTCAAAAGCCGCTTCAGGTGCTTCAGCCCACGGGTCTTCAAGTACGCCAGCTTCACAAGCACGTCCCCATATATTCGCATCTATTGAAAAGGGATTATCCAACTTAACTGGAATCGGAATCCCTTTCTCTTCAGCATAAGCAATCTGTTCATCACGCGTCATGCCCCACTCACGGACAGGTGCGATCACTTTCAAGTCTGGATTCAACGCTTGAATCGAAACTTCAAAGCGAACCTGATCATTACCTTTCCCGGTACATCCATGAGCTACAGCTGTTGCTCCTTCACGTTCTGCTGCTTCAACAAGGAGCTTAGAAATAAGCGGGCGTGACAGGGCAGAAGATAGCGGATACTTTCCTTCGTAAAGTGCATTTGCCTTTAGCGCTGGTAACAAATAGTTTTCAGCAAGCAATTCTTTTGCTTCAATCATATATGCTTTTGAAGCACCGACTTTCAGAGCTTTGTCCTTGATCGTTTCAAGATCCTTACCTTCTCCTACATCGAGTCCAAGTGCAATTACCTCATAACCGTATTTCTCTTCAAGCCATTTTATCGAAATGGAGGTATCTAATCCTCCGGAATAAGCAAGAATGATTTTTTCTTTCGCCATGTTACCCACTCCTTATCTTTGTATTAATATATATGATAACGTATATTTATTCAAAATGCACTAAATTTTTTTAACTTTTTAATAAAAGTTTTAAAAGGGCTTTTTGAGCATGAAGACGATTTTCTGCTTCCTGGTATACAACGGAATGTGAGCCATCAATTATTTCTGAGGTAACCTCTTCTCCTCTGTGTGCAGGTAGACAATGCATAAAGATGTATTTTTTATTAGCATTTATACAAAGCTCTTCATTAACTTGATACGGTTCGAATACTCCTTCACGTGCTTCTTGCTCTTCTTCTTGCCCCATGCTAGCCCATACATCTGTAATGATAACATCAGCATCCTTGGCAGCTTCGAACGGATCAACGGTAACCGTAATCACTGCACCGGTCTCTTTTCCAACTTCTTTTGCTTTCGATACGATCGCTTCATCTGGTTCATATCCAGGAGGACAGGCAATTGTGAAATGCATTCCTACTTTGGCTGCTCCTTCAATTAAAGAATGAGCGACGTTATTTCCATCACCAAAATATGCAGCTTTCAATCCACTTAACTCACCTTTGTGTTCCATAATCGTAAGCAAATCAGCCAGAATCTGTGCAGGATGGTGAGTGTCTGTCAAACCATTAATGATTGGGATTGACGAGGCAGAAGCGAAGCGTTCAATCGTCTCATGACCAAACGTACGAATCATAACGCCGTCAAGGTAACCCGACAGCACTTGTGCCGTATCCTCAATCGTTTCGCCTCTACCAAGCTGAATATCTTTTGAACTTAAGAATAGCGCATGCCCTCCAAGCTGCAACATGGCTACTTCAAATGAAACACGCGTTCTAGTTGATGATTTTTCAAAGATCATCCCAAGAACTTTCCCTTTCAGTTCTTCATGCGGAATACCCTGTTTCTGTAGTTTCTTCAATTCAACTGCTTCTTTTAAAAGATAATGAATCTCTTCTGTGGAGAACTCTGCAAGTGTAAGAAAATCCTTTCCTTTCATGGCTTCCTTCATTTCGGATACTTTCTGTATTGATTGAATCATCAAATCATCCTTTCTGTCCGGTTGTAGTCTGCTCCATCTGGTGCCAATCTTGAAGACTCATCACTTCCATTGTCTTTAAACCAGTCAGATCTAGCAGCTGAAGAGTGTCGATATGAGTAAAACATGGAATTTTATACCTTGTTGCAAGCGCTCGAATTTGAAAGCCTGAGCGTTCTTTTTCTCTTCCAGTCGTTGGAATAGATATAACAGCTCCAAGCCCTTCTTTCATCAATTTCTCTACGTTTTCTAACTCTTTTTGGATAAGCTTCGCCTGAATGCCTTTCTTGTTTAAATAATGAGCGGTTCCAGGAGTAGCATATAGTTCGACACCCTTTTCAGTAAATTTTGATAAAACTTGTGAAGCCGCTTCTTTATGCTCTTCACTTATTGAACAAAGAATTTTTGAAGGGAGCACTTCTGTATCCCATGTAGATAATGCAGCTTTACTAAGCGCTTCGTCTTTGTTTTTTGCTATGGCAAGTACTTCGCCTGTTGATTTCATTTCAGGACCTAATACGTGATCCACGTTTTTTAATTTACCGTTTGAGAAAATCGGGAATTTCACAGTGTAGTAAGGTTTCTCTTCCAGGAGCCCTGTTACTTCTAGTGAATTTGGTTGTAATTGAGCTTTCATAGCCCATTCCACCATTGGGACATTGGTTACTTTACTCATAACAGGAACGGTTCTTGACGATCTTGGATTGATTTCGAGAACATAAATGACATCTTCATCAATCACAAATTGAATATTCATGAGCCCACGACATCCGAGTGCTTGTGATAATTTCTCAGAATATAGTGTGATCGCTTCCTTCTGCTTCTCCGTAATGGAAAGAGGTGGGTAAATAGCCGTGCTATCACCAGAATGCACGCCAGAGCGTTCAAGGTGTTCCATAATGCCTGGTATGGCAATTGAGTTCCCATCACAGATCACATCAACTTCACATTCGATACCTTCCACAAAACGATCAAGAAGAAATGGCCACATTTTCGTTGAACTCGAGCCTAACTTCTTCGTATACCTATTCAACTCATCTTCATTACGGAAAATAAACATATTTTGCCCACCGATTACGTAAGACGGTCTTACGATAATAGGAAACCCTAGTTCCTTAGCAAGCACCCCCATTTCTTCCGGTTTATATGCCATTCTCCCTTCGATATACGGTATAGAAAGAGAATCCAACAATTGATAAAATTGATCACGATCTTCTACTTTATTAATGTTCTCAACCGGTGTTCCTAGAATCGGTATACCTCGTTCATGAAGATCTTCAGCGAGATTCACTGCTGTTTGACCACCAAATTGAACCGCTACTCCAACAATGTTTTCTTTCTCAATAACTGCTAGAACATCTTCCAAAGAAAGAGGTTCAAAGTATAGACGATCTGCGATACTGTAATCTGTACTTACTGTTTCAGGATTGTTATTCATTACTACCGCTCTGTATCCTAACTTTTTCACTGCCTCAGCAGCATGAACAGAACAATAGTCAAATTCAACACCCTGACCGATTCGAATCGGTCCAGAGCCAATAACGAGAATTCCTGGATCACTGACCACGTCAGCTTCGTCGCTTCCAAGAAAGGTCGAATAGAAATAGGGTGTAACAGCTTCAAATTCACCTGCACACGTATCAACCTGTTTCATTCCACGATTGATCCCTGTCTCTTTCACCCTCTCCATAATCGTATCAATTGTTCTTCCGGTTGCTTCAGCGATAAATGCGTCACTTATGTTTAACCGTTTGGATTGGATCAGCAATGCATCATTAGTGTCAGGTTGATTAAGCCACATCGTCTCTACGTCTACTATTCGTTTAACTTTATCAAGAAACCAGTTATCAATTGCTGTAAGCGACTTAATGTTCTCTATCGTGTAGCCTCTTCGAAACGCTTCACTAATTAAGAAAAGCCTTTCGTCAGTTGGGTGCTGAAGGTCATGATTTAATTGATCTGTACTAACTTCTTGATAATAATCATTGGTTAACGATGTATAACCAATTTCTAGTGAACGAATGGCCTTGTTAAGAGCTCCTTCAAAGCTACGATCAATCGCCATGACCTCACCCGTTGCTTTCATTTGTGTTCCTAGAACTCGATCACCTTCCGGGAATTTATCAAATGGAAAGCGAGGTATTTTAACAACTAAATAATCGAGCGCTGGTTCAAAAGCGGCAAAGGTCGTTCCAGTAATTGGATTTGGAAGCTCATCAAGTGTATAACCAATTGCACATTTTGCTGCCATACGAGCAATCGGATAGCCTGTTGCTTTAGAAGCAAGAGCTGAGGAACGACTAACCCTTGGATTAACTTCAATAATGTAATAGTCATTTGATTCAGGATTTAATCCGATTTGAATATTGCAGCCTCCGATCACATTCAGAGCCCGAATCACTTTCAAGGAAACATTACGAAGCATTTGATACTGGAAATCATTTAACGTCTGTGACGGTGCTACAACTATGGAATCTCCTGTATGAATCCCAACTGGGTCCATATTCTCCATATTGCAAACAATCATGCATGTGTCGTTCTCATCACGCATTACCTCATACTCGATCTCTTTCCATCCGAGCATGCTTTTTTCAATAAGCACTTGGGAAATCGGACTTAATGATAGTCCTCGTTCAACAATCTCAAGAAGCTCTTGATCATTTGCGGCAAAACCGCCTCCTTCACCACCCATCGTATAAGCTGGACGAACCATAATTGGATAACCAATTTCATTTGCAAACGTTAGTGCTTCATCTCCCGTTACTGCAATTTTTGATTCAGGTACTGGCTCTCCGATGTCAATCATCATTTGTCTAAACTTCTCACGATCTTCTCCATTTTGAATTGATTCAACAGACGTTCCAAGAAGCTCAACGTTTAACTTTTGTAGGATCCCTTTTTCATATAGTTGAACAACGAGATTCAGTCCGGTTTGACCTCCAAGGGTTCCGATAATCCCATCTGGTTTTTCTTTTCGTAGAATTTGTTCAACATACTCAAGCGTCATCGGTTCCATATAAACATGATCTGCAATTGAAGAATCCGTCATGATCGTCGCAGGGTTGCTGTTAATTAATACTACTTCAATTCCTTCTTCTTTCAGAGCAAGGCAAGCTTGTGTTCCGGCATAATCAAATTCAGCTGCTTGACCTATGACGATTGGACCTGAACCTAGAATAACAACTTTATTTAACTCTTTACGTAAAGGCATAATGCTGGTCTCCTGTTCTAGTAATCTGCTGTATAAAAGCGTCGAATAAATAAGCTGTATCTGAAGGGCCTGCATGTGCTTCAGGATGGAATTGCACGGATTGAATGTTGTATTTCTTATGCATAAGTCCTTCTACCGTTCCATCATTCAAATTAATAAACGTTGTTACAAATCCTGTACCTGAAAGACTCTCTTGTACAACTTCATATCCATGGTTCTGAGAAGTGATATATACTTTACTTGTTTCAACATGCTTTACTGGATGATTCGAGCCTCGGTGCCCAAAGATAAGCTTTCGAGTAGAAGCTCCATGAGCAAGAGCTAGAAGTTGGTGTCCAAGACATATTCCGAATACCGGGTACGTTTCACTTATGATTCGAATCGTATCGTAACAATCTGATAATGCTTCAGGATCCCCTGGACCATTGCTTAACACAACGCCATCAGGATTCAGATTTACAATCTGATCAAACGTTGTATGATAAGGAACAACTGTAACCGCACACCCAAGAGATTGCAGTGAGGTTAGTATTGATTTCTTATAGCCATAATCAATTAGTACAATATGTGATCCTTCATTTGGATAAGAAATGGATTCTTGAACCGAGACAGTAGGAACATATGATTTTCCTTCATTCCAATTGATTTTTCCCGCTGGAATTTCAGACATGATTTTACCCTTCATCGTCCCATGATTCCGAAGCATTTTAACGAGTGCACGTGTGTCCACGCCTGTTAATGAAGGAACATTTTTTTGAGAAAGTTCTGATGCGAACGAATGCTTCGATAAATAATGACTAGGAGTATCACACTGTTCACCTGTTACAACGCCATGAAGATGGAGATGCTCACTTTCGCTATCTAGATCATTTAACCCGTAATTACCGATTTGCGGATAGCAAAATACAATGATTTGACCTGCATACGAAGGGTCAGAAATGATTTCTTGATAACCAGTCATACTCGTATTAAAAACAACTTCACCTGTTGCCTCAGTATCGTAAGGTAAGACACCTTCAAACACTTCACCGTTTTCAAGAACTAGATAGCCTTTTTTCATTCCTGTTCACCCTCCTCCTCTGTCTGAAAAACTTCTGTTAAGATGTTCAAGAAGTGATTCACTTCATCATGAGTCACATTTAATGGTGGAAGGATCCGAAGGACAGTTGCACCAGCTGTCAAAACTAGAACGCCTTTTTCTCTTAAATGCGTCATATAGTGCGCTGCATTTCTCACTTCAATCCCCAAAAGCAATCCCAGTCCTCTAACGTCTATAATCGATGAAGACTTTTCTAAAAGATTCTTTATTTCATTTAAAAGATAGGTAGATGTCTGGTTAACTTCTGGCAATAGAGAGGATATTTGTTTAACCGTTTCAACCGCAGCCGCGGACGCAAGAGGATTCCCTCCAAACGTACTTCCATGGGAGCCAGGGCCGAAAGCAGATCCTATTGTTTCTTTAGCAAGCATCGCGCCAATTGGAAATCCTGATCCAAGCCCCTTTGCGAGTGTCATAATATCGGGTTCAAATCCATATTGTTCATATGCGAAAAGAGTACCCGTTCTCCCCATTCCAGTTTGAACTTCATCTACGACAAGAAGAATATTGTTAGACTGACAAACATCAACGAGCTGTGAGATCCATTGATGATCTGCGGGTCTAACACCACCTTCTCCTTGAACAAGTTCAAACATAACAGCCGCTGGTTTAAGCTCCTCAAGTCTTTTTAAACTCTCAAACTTGTTGTAAGGAAGGTAGTGGAATCCTTCCAACATTGAACCAAAGCCTTCTTGCAAATTGGTTTGGGCAGTAGCTGAAAGGGAACCGAGCGTTCTGCCATGAAATGACTTCGTAAAGGTTACTATGGTTTCTTTGTTACTCCATTTTCTAACTAGCTTAATAGCAGCCTCATTGGCTTCTGTTCCACTGTTACAGAAAAACACTTCATCCAAACAACTCTTTTCTGCAAGCAATTCTGCAAGCTCCTGTTGTTTCGGGATATGGTATAAATTAGAGCAATGCCAGAGAAGATCTAACTGATCTGTTACAGCATTTTTGACTCCTTTAGGCTGGTGACCGAGATTACACGTTGCAATCCCTGAGGTAAAGTCAAGATATTTCATGCCGGCTGCTTCATACAGGTAGCTTCCCTCGCCTTTAACAGCAGTAATTGGAAGACGATTGTACGTTTTCATAATGCTAGTTTGAGAGGTTTCAGTTAGTGACATTGATAAGCTCCTTCCGTACAATTCGAGTACCTATCGTTTTATGAGCGACAGCTTTTAGTAAAGCGTTTTGTTCTCTTCCATCAAGTATAATTACAGACGGCACTTGATCAGAAAGGGCAGCAACCGCACCTTTCACTTTCGGAATCATACCGCCGAATATTGTTCCTTCTTCTATTAACGTTCCAATCTTGATATCATCAAGTGATTCAAATACGACCTTTTCACCATCAATTTCTTTGTAGATTCCAGGAATATCACTCACAAGACAAATCTCTGCATGTAATGATTGTGCAACAGCTGACGCTGCTTCATCTCCATTAATATTGAGAGACTGCCCATTTTCATCCATACTAACTGGAGAGATAACAGGTATGTAACCTGAAATAGATAGTTGTTCAATTAAAGATCGATCTACATAGGTGACTTCCCCAACTCGACCAAGCGCTTGCTCAGTTTGTTTGCAACGAAACATCCCTCCATCTACCCCGCTTATGCCTACCGCTTTTCCACCAGCACGGTGGATCTTTCTTACAAGCTGCTTATTGATCTTACCGCTAAGAACCATTTCAACTGTATCAATCATTTGATCTGTCGTTACTCGTAAACCGTCAACAAATGTTGTCTCAATTGATAACTTTTGAAACAGATGCGATATTTCTGGACCACCACCATGTACAAGCACAGGATCGATACCTTCGGACTTGAGTTTCATAAGATCGTGATAGAACTCGTCTGGAAGCTGAGCTAGGATGCTTCCACCACATTTAATAACAAAATACTTTCTATTATGTTCGGTAGGAGGCATTGATTCTGACGTAGTCATAAGTAAGATCACACCCCCAAGCAGTAGCTTCTTTATCACCATTGTGCAAGTCAACGTATATATGAATGTTCTCATTTTCTAAGTAGGCTTTCGCTTCTTCTTCACTGAATTTCGTCGTAATTCCATAATCGACTACTTTAATTTCACCTAGTGATATAGAAAGCGACTCTTCCTGAACCGATTCACCACTATACCCAATGGCACAAACAATTCGTCCCCAGTTCGCATCTGTTCCATAAATAGCTGTTTTCACAAGACTAGATCCTACGATGGATTTCGCTATTGCCTTCGCTCCATTAGTCGTTTCTGCACCCTTAACATGCACTTCAACGAGCTTAGTTGCACCTTCACCATCTTTCGCAATCATTTTAGCTAATTGCTGACACACATACTCTAGTGAGTGTAAAAATGTTTCCCAATCATTATGATTTGGAGATAATGGATTGTTTTCGGCTTGACCGTTTGCTAATAGGAGAACCATATCGTTTGTGCTCGTTTCACCATCTACTGTAATCATATTGTAGGTTCGATCCGTTACGGTGCTTAGCGCTGTTTGGAGCGCAGCTGTTTCCACAAATGCATCTGTTGTTACAAAAGCAAGCATGGTTGCCATATTCGGTTTAATCATCCCTGAGCCTTTAGCTGCACCACCGATCGTAATCATCTTACCGTCTATCTCACACGTAACGGCGATTTCCTTAGTTGTCGTATCTGTTGTCACAATCGCTTCAGCAAAATCACTTCCAGATGTCGTTTCTTTATAGTCTGGTATTTGCTTAATGCCTTTACAAATATCATGCATTGGTAAATATTCACCGATTACACCTGTAGACGTTACAGCTGTTTGCGATTCTTTTAGATTCATTACATCAGCAAATGATTTGCGCATCTTATAAGCATCTTTTAGCCCTTTTTCACCTGTAAAAGCATTTGCATTTCCAGAGTTTACGATAATGCCTTGTAATAGTCCTCCTGATAAGCTTTCTTTCGTTACTTTCAATGGAGGTGCCTGGAATGTATTTAAGGTGAAAACACCTGCTGCGGCTGCAGGAACATTCGACTTGATCCAGCCGAGATCTTTGCGCTTTCGTTTTAACCCTGCATGAAAGCCTCCTGCTTCAAATCCTTTTGGAGATGTAACTGTACCTTCTTTCACTTTAGTAAAAAGTGTTTCACTAGCAGTCGTCATTGCCACAAAATTCATTCCTCTCTCTTCATAGTTTTATGGAAATACTGGTGAAAGCATTAGACCTTCCGTTTCGGCAAAACCAAATCGTAGATTCATATTTTGAACAGCCTGACCTGCCGCACCTTTCATTAAATTATCAATAACAGATATGACTGTAATACGGTTCGTTCTATCGTCGACCGAGAAACCAATATCACAATAATTAGATCCCGCTACACCTTTTGGCGTTGGCCATTTCCCTTCAGGCATAATGCGGATAAATGGATGATTTTCATAGAAAGATTGATACAGCTCAATCACTTGATTGGTCGTTTTTTCTGTTAGTAGATTCATATACATGCTACACATCATACCTCTTGTTAGTGGAATGAGATGAGTAGCAAACGTTACCTGAATTTCCTTTTCAATCTGCATGGAAAGTAGTTGCTCAATCTCAGGGATGTGCTGGTGTTTCCCAAGCTTATAGGCAGAAACATTCTCGTTCACTTCTGAAAAGTGTGCTGCTAGGCTTGTTTTACGACCTGCTCCCGACAGGCCGGATTTACCATCAATGATAAGAGAGCTAGGATCCACCCAGTCCTGTTGGATGATTGGAAGAATGCCGAGAAGAGAAGCTGTCGGATAACATCCCGGATTTGCAATTAAGTTCGCATTCGCAATCTCCTCTGGATAAAATTCGGATAATCCATAAACAGCTTGCTCTAATACTTGTGCAGGTGGAGATGAATGGTTATACCACTCTTCGTATAACCCATTCCCCTTTAATCGAAAGTCACCTGACAAGTCGATACATGGGATTCCCATCTCGATAAGAGAAGGAATGGACTGACTGCTGATACCAGCAGGTGTTGCAAAAAACACAACATCGACTTTAGATGCAAGATCGTTAACATCTAGCGCATCAAATTCACAATTCTGTATATTCGTTAGATGAGGGAATACTTCATTTAATTTAAAACCTGCATTAGATGGAGATACGATTGTTTCAATTTCTACTTCAGGGTGTCCTAGCAGCAAGCGAATCAATTCTAGACCGCTATAACCGCTGGCACCGACAATACCTGCTTTCACTAATTCCACTCCCTCTTTCTTTTCTTATTGTATGATTATACATATGCAAGAATATATATACAACAGGTTTCCAGAAAATAATATATTTATTTTTGATTAATACATTACGTTCCGCAGCCAACACTATAAAAAAACATGCTCAGCGTACTGAGCATGTTCTTGGAGTAACTATTTTTTTGCAAAATCAAACGTTATTTTTTTGTCAGCGGCACTCCAAACAAGTGCTGCATCAAACGTACCTTTCTTGCTTTTCAGTCCATTGATCACATTTGTTTTACCATCGGTTAATAGTTTCTTAGCATTCGTTTGCGAAATTGGTTTACCGAGAATTCGTTTTGATATCGTAAAGGGACATTTTGATTTTGAATAATTGCTACATCCATACAACTTCCCTTTATCAATGACTTCCGATCCACACAATGGACAATCCCCTATTTTCTTACCTAGAGACTTTTTAGAAACTGTAGAAGGTTCAATTTTAATGTCTTTTAAATCCCACGTTCCAGAAGCTTCAATCGCATCCGATGTTAATTTCGCAGCAAGTTTTTTCACAGATTCCATGAAAGCTTGTGGTGAGGCGTCACCGCTCCCTATTTGTTTCAACCGCTGCTCCCATTTGGCTGTCATTTCTGCACTGGATAACACGGCATTACCGATTGAATCAATGAGTAAAACCCCTTTATCTGTCGCGAACACCTGGTTTTTTACTACGTCGATGTATTTCCTGTCTTTTAACATTGTAATAATTCCAGCCCTGGTTGCTTCGGTACCCAATCCTTCCGTATCCTTTAAGATCTTCTCGAGCGATTCGTCATCAAGATGTCTTCCGGCGGTTTTCATCATGGTAATTAATTGACCTTCAGTAAATCGTTTTGGAGGCTGTGTTTTCCCTTCAGTAACTTCTGCAGATACTACCTTACCAGCTTCGTCTTTTTCAATCAGTGGCAACTCTTCATCTTTTTGTGTTGATTTAATAATACGTTGCCACCCCTCCTGGATTCGAACCTGACCTTTCGATTGAAATAAAGCACGATCATCTACAAGGGTCATTAACGTAGTGTAGTCTACAATTGCGACTTCTTCATGTGCCGCTAGAAGACTTCTCGCAATTAGATCATAGATCTTCGCTTCATCACCTGATAGCTTATCCATGTTAGGAACTTGTTCAGTTGGAATGATCGCATAGTGATCGCTAACTTTAGCTGCATTCACAAACCGTTTGTCATTCATAATTGACTCACGCTTTAAAGGGAATAAATCATTGTATGCTGACTGCTTTTGCAGTTTTGCTAGAATTGAAGGAAACTCTGCAGCCTCCTCTTTCGTAACAAAACTAGAATCACTTCGGGGATAAGAGATAATCCCCCTTGTATAGAGCTTTTGAGCTATGTCTAACGTTTTTTTGGGTGAAAACTTATACCGTTTATTCGCTGTCGATTGGAGCGAAGATAGTTGAAATAGAAATGGTGGCTTGTATTGCTTTCGTTCCTTCTTAACATCACTCGCTAGACAATCTTTGTTCTGACAAAACTGAGCAATCTTATTAGCCATTTCCGGCGATTCAATTCGCGTTTGATCATCTTTAATCCATTTGCCGACAACACGTTTTCCATTGTAATCGAACGTTCCCTTTACTTCCCAAAATGGCTCTGATTTAAAGTTTGCAATTTCTTTTTCTCTTTTGACAACTAGTGCAAGCGTAGGTGTTTGCACCCTGCCTGCAGAGAACACATCCTGTACTCCTTTTTGCTTGAAAAGGAGCGTATAAACACGAGAAGCATTTATCCCAACAACCCAGTCAGCACATGACCTTGCATAGGCCTCAAAATAAAGGTTTCGGGTTTTCTCTTCATCAAGTAGTGCGTTAAATCCCTCTTTTACAGCTCGCTCAGTTAGTGAAGATATCCATAACCGCTTCATTGGCTTTTTACATCCCGCCTGATTAAGAATCGTACGGACAATTAACTCTCCTTCTCGCCCGGCATCTCCCGCATGAATGATGGATCTAACTTCCTTCTTATTCACTAATTCTTTAATAACTTTAAACTGCTTCCACTTTCCTTTTGTGACTTGATATTGAAATTGCTGTGGAATCATTGGCAACGTTTGAAGTGACCATTTCTTCCATGATGACTCATATGTTTCTGGTGGTACAAGTTCACATAGGTGGCCAACTGCCCATGTCATATAGGCACCTTCTGGGAAATCTGGATTTGGTTTTATGTAAATATATCCTTGCTTTTTCTCTGACGGGTAAGGCGCTGCAAGACGCGTTCCCTGATCTGGCTTCTCGGCGATAATACATACTGCTGCCAATCAAAACATTCCTCCCTGAACATGATGCACGCATCGTCTCTTTACTAGTATAGCGTACACTTGCTCGCATTTGATAGCACGTATTTCCTACATGGGAAAAAGAAGTACTGATGCATAAGATCAGTACTTCACATTAACACTATTAACTCTTCATATAAAAACTATCTTCTCGGATAACGGAATGTGTGGAAGATTCAATGCTTTTTTTCCTACGTTTGCGATAAGTATACATATGCGTTAAACCATATACAATACTATTAACCGCTAGAATTGTTAAGGCAAAAGCCGTAACGGGTGCAAGAACCATCCAAGGAAAGGATGATACATATTGAAAGTTTTGTGCAATCAACCCTGCCCATTCATTGGACATTGAGAAGACTTCAATAGTAGCTTCACCCTCAAGATCGTATTCCATAATTCTAACATCCGATCCACCAATAAACACATTCAGAAGACCGAGATGCGCAAAAACAATCAACACCTGACCGACTTGTTGAATAAAAACAACAAACAATTTAGGGTATAGAAACGGCGCCATATGTTTGCGGAAGATTTGAAAATGACTACCTCCCATCACTTTAGCACTTTCAATGAACTCCTTTTCTGCAATAAGATGCAGTTCATTTTGTACATAAAGTGATAAAACCGGCACGCTGATCAAGATAAGAACTAGCATCGGGAAAATCACTTTCGTTGATGTATCATAACTCCAGCTGAAGCTTAAGATGACAGGTGCGATTAGTACGTAGGTAAAAATCGTTACAGGTGCGTAATGCAAAGCATTTGCAAGGCCATCTAATAATCTTCGAAATGTTCCTGGAAGAAGGTACAAAATATATCCTCCAACAAATGAAACGACCATTCGAAAAAATGCAACGAGAATGGATAACCCTATTGTGAATTTTGCCCCTTCGAGAATTTTAAGCAAGAAGTTATTGCCATCAAGGTCACTACCTAGTGGAAATTTTGTTGACGGCGAAAAAGGAGCAAGTTCAACCGCGTTATTGTTCTCATCAAGCAGAACTTTTTGAGGCTCCTGCGGATCGGAAAACAAACCATACAGGATGCTTCCAATAAGCAATAATAGAATAAACAATCCACCGCCAAGTAATGGTTTATTATGTAGTAACGATATCTTCCTCATAACAGCTCCCCCTTACCATGTAACCAGCGCTCTAGTATCCATTGCATCCCAGTAAAGAATAAAAAGGAAGGAATAAATATCATAAATAAGGCGATGGTTACAATTTCAGGGTTTAACACGCCATGGTTAATAACAAACGTCATGAATCCTCTTACTTCAAAAATAACCTCAAGCATCACCAAATTTGCTAATGCAAAAAGAAAAATGCCTTTAAAGTGGTTAAATAACGTTAGTATAGAATTTCTAAAAATATGGACCACTAGGATTTTGCTTCGCTTTAATCCTTTCCCTCTTGCTAGCTCAACATATAGCTGCTGTTCTTCATCTTCAAATGAGACTAGCAAGTATTTAAAGATGTATAAAGCAGGGAGAAGAGCTAATACAACAATCGGAAGTAAAAAAGCTCGATCATTAAATCCACTCGCAATATTAAATAGAAGAATACCTGATGCTTTGTAAATCCAAATAATAGTCAATTGCGTAATCAATATAACAAAAATGTCTGGTAGCGACTCAAGAACAAAGAGGACTCCTTTTGGTAGAGCTCTCTTCTCTTTTGGTAGCAACATTGTGAGAATAGTGAGTAGGACTCCTAACACTAGTGCTAAGGTAAGCGAAGCCAAAAGATAAACCATCGATAGAAGATACGCATCAAAAAATTCAGGGAACAATGGTAGCTCTCTTCCTCGCTCGTAGTATTGAATCGCATTATCAGTAAAAAGTGGGTTTAACGTAGTCATCATATGCTTTATATATTCTTCAAAGTTGAGGACGATTGTATCGTAGATGAAAAGCGTATTTGTTAGTTCCTTTCGATCTACCATCTTTAAGACGTCTAATTGAGATTCCATATTGAAAAAGAGGTATGGAAGTGAACCTATCAACATGATTCCTATTGACGTTAAGGAAAATTGAATGAGTGAACGGGCAAGGTAAGTTTTGAACATTAACTGATTACCTATTGTTCCTCATTTGTGAATTCAACAACCTCTAGTTGATTGCCAGATGGATCTTCAACGATAAAGTAAAGACCTGGTGGACAAGGCTCCGGTTCATCAAAAAGGACATTTGCACCTCGATTTTTTAAAAGTTTAAAATCATGACCAATATTCTTTGATGAAATACCAAGTAGAACACTTTTCGAATCTGACAGATTGATTGAATTGTCCTCTTCTAAGACAATCGGGATGTTCTTATGTACAAGACTCACAATCTTTTCACTATATTTCTTTGATACTGTAAAATCGAACACCTCCGTATAGAATGAGAGCGATTCTTTCATTTCCTTTACCTTAATGGTTAGTACACACACTTGATTTAACAATAAAATTCCTCCTTTGAATGATGTAATGGAACATAATTTCTATACAACCTATAAAATTCCATATAAAGAATTCATTCCCTTCATTTTTATGAAAACGTTCGAGGTTGTTATTTTTAAAAGGCTGTTTTCGTAGTGATTGTTAAGATAAAAGTTGTGGTTAATTTCCGCTCCAGTGGGGTCTCACCTGTCCATCTAATCCCGCAGGAGTCGAGCACCTTCCGCTCCAATCTGCTAAGTGTAGTATTTAAACAAAAATTCTTTTAGAGGTAACAATCTTTAAGAAATGCTCTTTTCGTAAACATTGTTGCTATAGGAGTGGGCTAATCTCCGCTCCAGGATGCTCGCTTTCCGCGGGGCGGGCGGTGAGCCTCCTCGTCGCTATCGCTCCTGCGGGGTCTCACCTGTCCCGCTCATCCCGCAGGAGTCGAGCATCCTTCCGCTCCAATCACTAAGTGTGGTTTTTTTCAATATTTGTATCAACAGCAACAATCTTTTGAAAAGAGCCTTAAGAAAAGAGCCTTTTAAAATGCCGTTCTCGTACCCAAGATCGAACGTGGTTTTGATATAATAAGACAATCATGCATTGAAATGGAGGATTTGTGTGGATCAAGAACATGAGTATGAGAGGTCACGTAAAAAAGCTCATAAACGAAGATTGATTAAAACCATTATTACAAAATGCCGCTATTCTATTCAGTCCTTTTCTAAAGCAACTTGGAAAGGTTCTTCCTATGGAGCTATTTTTATTACAATGCTTCTCATAATTTCAATGGGATTCGATTTCTATTCTGGGCTAGGAAGAGCAGTAGATATCGGTATTTTTATAGTGATCGCCATTCCTGGAACCTGGTTAGCAGTTAAAGTTGGAACAATTAGTACCGGCTATATTAAGAAATTACCGTCTTTGTTTCTTGCTAGCATCTTTGTTTCAGGATTCGCTATCATTTATACATTAGATCAGTACCGAGAACTCGATCACATCCTCCCTCTCGCCTACACATTGCTAGGTGTTGGCATTGTTATAGGTGGATTAGTTGGTTATCCGCTAACGAAGGGTGTTAGGAAACCTGTTTCTTTTGTTTTACTTACTATAGGAATAATTGCATCCGGTGCTTTTTTCTACTGGCTGTTCACACCGGGCTTTGAAGACTACCGCTCTCAAATAGCAGTAGAACCCCTTTCGCCCGTTAGTTCCAACCCAGCAGGTAGTGGTAACTACTCTGTTCAAACATTTACATATGGAAGTGGAACGGATAAACAAAGAATAGCTTTCGGAAAACAAGTGGATTTAACATCTCAGGCTGTTAATGCTTCTGCTCTGATCGGTGAATGGTCAAAAGTACGTGAATGGTTCTGGGGATTTAAAGACACAAATGTGCCTCTTAACGGTCGAGTTTGGATGCCAGAAGGGAAAGGAGAATTTCCTCTTGTTCTTATTGTTCATGGGAACCACAAAATGGAGGATTTTTCTGATGAAGGATATGCCTATCTTGGTGAATTACTTGCAAGCAGAGGATTTATCACTGTATCAGTTGATGAGAATTTCCTGAACTCATCTTGGTCAGGAGGCGTTGCGGGAGATATTAATGGAAGAGCTTGGATTCTTCTACAACATCTTAAACAAATTGAGTCTTTTAACCAAAAGAAAGATACACCCTTTTATCAAAAAGTTGATATGAATGAAATCGCTCTAATCGGCCATTCTCGTGGCGGACAGGCTGCTATTCTAGCAGCCAAATTTAATAACCTAGAACGTTATCCAAATAACGCGACTATGCGCTTTGATTTTAATTACGATATTGAAACGGTCGTAGCCATAGCGCCAACGGATTATCAAACCCTCTCAGATCGAAAAATCGAGATGGATGATATTAATTACTTGTTGCTTCATGGGTCATATGACAGTGATCTATCAGAATTTGAAGGTGATCGTCAATATAACGGAATACAGTTAACCGGCGGTGATCAGGCCATGAAAGCAGCACTTTATATCGACCGTGCAAACCATGGACAATTTAATACAACATGGGGTGATAATGACACGTACTTCCCTTTTACGTTGCTATTGAATAAAAAACCATTGCTCAGTGGAGAAGAACAACGACAAATTGCTAAAACCTATGTGTCTGGTTTCTTAGAAGCTACATTACATGGGGATGAATCTTTTAAACCGATGTTTGAAGATTACCGCTATGCTCTCGAATGGCTACCGGATACGACTTATATTAATAAG
The DNA here is from genome assembly GCF_001039475.1 of Guptibacillus hwajinpoensis. Classification (GTDB taxonomy): domain Bacteria; phylum Bacillota; class Bacilli; order Bacillales; family Guptibacillaceae; genus Guptibacillus; species Guptibacillus hwajinpoensis. Next base: position 751,441 of record NZ_LELK01000001.1, read on the forward strand.
TATGAAGATCCCTCTTACAGCATATTTGCTGATTATGAAGAAGACGTTGATGTGACGACTACCTCTTCTCCCTTTATCAATGTAACCGCTGGAAGTTTATTGCAATGGTATGAAGGAGAACTTGAATATAGAAGAGATAAAGAAAGGGCAAACCATGGGGTTTTCTTGAAATGGAATCCTTCCTACTCAAAAAACGGCCACTATACGTTAAACTTATCGAAACCACTTCAAGATCCATACGCGCTTAAGGAGAACAGCGAATTAACATTTACTGCGGCTAATCTATCTGAAGCTGAAGATCAGGAGTCAGTTGATTTTTCCGTTACATTATCAAGCAATGGTGAAACGGCTACTGTTTTGTTAAGTGACATTATGCCTTTGCATCCCGTTTTACCTGTAAGGCATACAAAAACCGTTTATTTTGAAAAAGATCGATACGGAGAACCAACTGAACCTGTCCTTCAGACATTTAACATTCCGATGTCATATTTTATGAAGGACAACCCTTCGATTGACCTTAAGAAGATCGATGCGCTTGCGTTTCAATTCAATCAGCCTTCGAAAGGGAGGATTTTCATCGACCAAATAGGTGTTAATCAAACCAACTAAGATAACACAAAAGGCTTTCCTTCACTAGTGAAGGAAAGCCTTTTGATATTAAGAAATTTTGCAAGAAGATTGACCACGTTTAGCAAGATAGCTTTGATGGTACTCTTCCGCACGATAAAACGTTGTCGCCGGAACAACTTGTGTGACGATTGGCTTCTTAAACCTACCTGATGAAGATAGCTTGCCTTTCGCGATCAATGCAGCTGATTCCTGCTCTTCCGTATGGAAAAAGACAGCTGAACGATAACGAGTACCAATATCCTCGCCCTGTCGGTTTAATGAGGTTGGATTATGATTATCGAAAAACACTTCAAGCAGTTCCTCATAAGAGATAAGTGATGGATCGAACTCAACACGAACTGCTTCAGCATGACCTGTTAATTCTGTATAAACATCTTCATAAGAAGGATTAATCGTTTCACCGCCTGTAAAACCTGCGGAAGTTGAAATAACTCCATTTAGTTGTTGAAAAAGTGCTTCTACTCCCCAAAAACATCCTGCTGCAAATGTTGCGTAATTCATCGTGCCCACTCCGTTTCCTATATTGTTAGCTACAGTCTCATTTCTATATATGTTCTCTAATTCGTTTAGTGGTAACATATAAAGCTGCTTTCCACCCTTCTTATAAATGCCTTTCGAAAGAAGGGTCTTAATAAGTTGTTGTTTTGCTTCAGTATTAATTAGTGTATGCAATGCCAGTCACTCCTCTACATTAAATTGATGCCAGATAGTGGGTGCATACGAAAAAACCCCCATCTGTCCGAACAGAAGAGGGTTTGGATATACCGAGCCTCTTCTTATTTTCCGACTTTCGCCGCAGGAATTGGCACGGTTCCTTATGAACATCCTGTTCATTGGTCCGTTGCCGAGGTATCTAAGGGCCAGTCCCTCCACCTCTCTGAATAAGAAGATCCTTTAAAACAAAGGATTATTAAGTTATTCCCAATAATAAATGCTTTGGAAACTGATGTCAATAGGTATGCACACATTAGTATGCTAAATCACAAAAGAGATAATAAAATACCCTACTGCAGCGGTTCCAGCGCCTATTAATGCCGGTCCCAGTTTGAATTTAGCATATGTCATTGGATTTAACTTAAGAATTCTTGCAACCGTGTTTGTGTCGTCACTTAAAGGAGATGAAAAAGCTCCAAATGTCCCACTAGCAAATACCGCTCCAATAACTAGTGGTAAATCAGTTCCTGTGGAGTATCCAAGCGAAACACCAAGCGGCATTAGAATGCCCCATGTTCCCCACGATGAACCGATAAAGTAGGAAATAAATGCTCCAACTAAAAAAAGGACGGGTGGTACAAAAAGTGCTGGAATCCAATCCAAATTTGATGTTACGAAAGTTGAAAAACCAAGCGCCTCCGTTGATGCAGCTAGTCCCCATACAACAGTTAGTAAAACGATAACCGGCATCATCTCGTTGCCTCCTTCAATGAAGAAGGTCACAAGCTCTTTGAGAGAAAAGCGCTGAAATAAGTAGAAAAGAAATGTTAAGAGAACAGTTGTAAGTAGTGCAAAAACCATCGCATCAAGAACACTTGCTTCAATAAACGCCTCGATTGGAGTTGTAAATCCTTTTTGATATCCACTCCAATAAGTTAGTAAGAGTGTAAGAACGATAACACCGACTAGCGGGATTAATAAGTTCAACGGTTTTGATGGGAGGTTCTTTGCAACAGCGGGATGACAATCTTCCCACTGATCATCTATCTCCTTCTCTTCATTACCCGCTTCCGTAGATGGTTTTTTGCGATGATGGAAGAAGCTTAGATAAAAACCTATGATGATAATACTAATGGAGAAAAAATTATAGGGAATGCTTTGGAGAAATAAACGATAGCCATCTCCTTCTATCCCCTCTGCTCGGATGGAAAGTTGAACAACGGAAGACATATAGCCAACAAAAGCTGTCGCAATTGGCATAAGTACAATAACAGGTGTTGCTGTTGTTTCAATGACAAAGCCTAATTCTTGTGGCGTAATTTTCACTTTGTTAAGAAGTGCTTTCATAATTGGTGCTACCGTGACGATTCGAAAGCTCGGGGCGCTAAATGTACCTAAAGTAGAGATCCATGTAAGAAAAAGCGCTCCTTTTTTCGTACTTATCTTCTCTGAAGCAGCGTGAACAAAGCCTTTTATCCCTCCAGTAAACTTCATCATACCGATAAGTCCAGTAAACATATAAAGAAAGAGAATAATCTTAATATTACTCTCATCCTTCAACCCGCTCATAATAAACGTATAGAACTGCTCAAGCCCAATGAGGGGACCTGTTTTATAAATAAACGACGCGGTAAGAAGTCCTGCAGTAAGACCCGGAATCACAAGCTTTGTTTTCACCGCAACAATGATCACAACAACGAATGGTAAAATTGACAACCAACCCAATGACTCATCCCCCCTTCGCTACTAGTCTGCGCTAGGAGGAAATAGCTATACAAAAAGAGGCTGGGACATAAGTAAATAACTATGAGAAAAACCCGAACAATTCATTTGAATCACATCGGGTTTTTCGTAATTTACAGATAAACAACCGCTTCGCCAACATACTTCGCTTTCCGCGGGCACGGCCTCAGTCTCCTCAGAAAGCAAAAAACGCATTCGTGCGGGGTCTTCGGACTCGTGCTGTTCCCGCAGGAGTCTACGTATGTTGGCTACGCTAAGGTCTTACTCTAAACATTCAATATTCGCGATTTCCTTCATGTATTTTAGTTTTGTCCCAGCCTCTATGTGATACATAATGCATGATGATAGTTCAACTCTGAAATCGATGATGCGCCAATCCCAAACATGGCCGTTCTTAATTCAAATTCAATACGTTCAAGCTGATCAGATAGTGCTTGTTCACTTTCATCTACAGCATTTTCAAGAAGAGCACGTCCAAAACCTGCTACATCTGCACCAAGTGCAATGGTTTTGGCTGCATCAACGCCGTTTTTTAGTCCTCCACTTGCTATGATAGGGACATCTGAATGGTGCTTACGAACATCAATCAAACAATCGGCGGTTGAGTTTCCCCACCCTTGAAATGCTTCTGCAGCTTGTCTTCGCATTTTCTGATGTGATCGGTAGCTTTCCACCTGTATCCAAGATGTTCCGCCAGCTCCTGCTACATCGATAAAGTGTGCACCTGCGTCAATCAAGCGTTTTGCGCTATCAGAATCAATTCCCATGCCAACCTCTTTAATACCAAGTGGTACAGGTATCTCTTCAGCGACTTTTTTAATTTTGGCTACTAGATCCTTGAAATTGGTGTCTCCTTCAGGCTGAAATACTTCTTGCAGAGGATTAAGGTGCAGAAGCAAGGCATCTGCTTGAATAAGATCAATTGCTCGTTTGCATTCTTCAATTGTGAAGCCGTAATTCAGTTGAACAGCACCAATGTTTGCAAGAATCGGAATAGAAGGTGCATGCTTTCTTACTTCGAATGAATAAACTGAGCGGGATTCTTGAATAGCCGCACGCATAGATCCAACACCCAGCGCCCATCCATGTCGTTCAGCTGCTTTAGCCAATCGTTGATTAATTTCCCAGGCACGGTTCGTTCCACCTGTCATCGAGCTAATGAGAAAAGGTGTTGCTATTTTCTTATTGAGAAAGGTTGTTGAAAGATCGACATCCTTATAATCTATTTCTGGTAGAGGATTGTGTTTAAACCGATACCTTTCAAGACCTGTAGACAATCCTTTCCCTTCTACTTCTTCTGTAAGACAAATATCAATGTGCTCATTTTTGCGTTTTTCAGTTTGATCAAATTCAAAATGATTCATCGTAAGTCCCCCTGTACTGCTCTCTTTTCATTTGTTTTCTTAATAACGGCTTAAATCGATATCGATTGTACCGTTGAATCATAATAAATGGGATGTTAACGAGCAGTGCATACCCAACCATGACCCATCCCACTAATGGAGGATTCCATAGAAAAAACAACATTGCGGGCGGAATTAGAATCCAGTGAGTTAGCTCTGCTCGTCTCGTTTCAAGTATAAACTTTCTTATATAAGAAGCTGATAATGTCTTTAACTCTTTTTTTCGAAACCCGCCTCGAAAAACGCCTCCACCATCAGGCAGGATCGTTTTCCACTTGCGAATTCCTACAGTCTTGTACAAACCGTGTTCCCATTTTTTTAGATCGGTCTTTGATTTTTCTGTTTCATAAAAGGAATCTGGCAGTCGAAGGCAAATATAAGATAGTACAACATGTATAATTAACCACGCAAGTATATTTACGATTATAAGTAAGGTAATGGACAATTCGATAACCTGCACAGACAATCCTCATTTCATAGTTTGGTTTACATGTCCTAATTTAAGGTAATAGTCCTGTTAGGAACATACTCCTAGCACGTTCAAGGTGTTATGATTCCTTTACAAAAGTTATACCTACACTATACAATGACAGTGATCAAAAGTCGACGAATGACTTTTAATTGATGAAGGAGGAGAAGAAATGGGCAAAAAAACAATCGTAATTGGGGCCGGATTAGGTGGGCTCTCAGCAGCTATTCGCCTTGCTGCGGATGGACATGATGTAACGATTCTTGAGAAAAACGAACGTGCTGGTGGTAAGTTGAACAAGCGATCGGGACAAGGGTTTAATTTCGATACAGGTCCTTCCATCTTAACAATGCCCTGGGTTCTAGAAAAGCTCTTTAATAGTGCAGGTCGCAATGTGAGCGACTATATGACAATTAAGCGGATCGAACCACAATGGAGAACGTTCTTCGAAGATGGTGCACAGATAGACGTGACGAGTGATATTGCTGTTATGTTATCTGAAGTACACAAACGCTCTGAAAAAGACTACTCCAATTTCCTCTCCTATTTAGACTATTGTAAGACAATGTTTGATTTAAGTTTAAAGAGTTTCTACAAAAAGAGCTTATCTGGTATTCAGGATTTGCAAAAGCTACATACATTTAAAGATCTTCTCACAATGAACCCTATGAAATCCATGAGCCAAGCTACTGAGAAGTATTTAGATGATAAACATCTACAGCAATTATTTAATTTCTTCATTATGTATATCGGTTCTTCACCTTATCACTCTCCTGCAATTCTTTCGCAGCTTGTGTATGTTCAGCTTGGACTAGGCATTTATTATGTAGAAGGCGGGATGTACAAGATCGCTGAAGGCATGCTTAAGCTTTTAGACGAACTGGGCGTAGACGTTCAAGTGAATACTGAAGTTGCTGAAATTCTAACAGTAAATAAAAAAGCAGCTGGCGTTAAATTAGCAAGTGGACATACAATGGAAGCTGATTTAGTTGTGAGTAATCTTGAAGGAATTCCTGCTCACGAAACGCTGTTAAAAGGTGAACCTGGCGCTGAAAAAGTGAAGAATGATCTTAAGAAATATACGCCAACTGTATCAGGATTGGTCTTACTGCTTGGTGTTAACAAAACGTTTGATCACCTAGAACATCACAACTTCTTCTTCTCGAAAGATCCAGAGCTCGAGTTTAAGCAGATTTTCGATGAAGGGATTCCAGCGGATGATCCGACTGTATATATCGGTGTTTCTTCCAAGTCTGACCCTTCCCAAGCTCCTGAAGGGAAAGAAAATCTATTTGTGCTAACGCACGTTCCACCACTTCAACCTGGTGAGAGCTTTGAAGAATATCGTGGGAAGTACCGCGAAATTGTATTAGATAAACTCGAAAGAATGGGCATGACCGGTCTTCGTGAATCAATTGAATTTGAATATCAATTTATTCCGGATGATATTCGTGATTTATACGGTTCAAACGGTGGATCTATTTACGGCGTTGCGACTGATCGTAAAGTGAATGGAGGATTTAAGATTCCTTCTAGAAGCTCTCTTGTTGATAATCTGTATTTTGTAGGTGGATCGACTCACCCTGGTGGTGGCGTTCCAATGGTTACTCTATCCGGACAATTAACTGCAGACTTAATTGCTGAAGATCAGAAACTGAAAGACGAACAAACTGGCTGAGAAAGGATCTTCACTGCATGATGAAATGGGACAATTTAATATATCGATTATTTGTTTTTTGGTATTGCTGCGGATTAATTCTAGTAGGATTTGATCTGCTCCCCCCCATACTCGAATGGGCCAATGCATTCTTCTTAATTCTTTGTGGCATTTTAGGCGGCTTTTATTTCATCCGCACCTTTGAATTTAGTAAAGGATTAGCAATCACTGCTTTTATCTTCATATTAAGTATGGTTGCAGAAGGTTTGGGCGTTCATTATGGATGGATTTTTGGACAATATGATTACTCTGGTGATTTCGGCTATAAATTAGTTGATGTTCCTATAGGAATCGGATTTGCATGGGTAATGGTTATAGCCGTTACTCATGTGCTATCCATGGAACTAGTTAGTAAGCTAAAGCCTTCTATTCTGAAGTGGATAGCCTATTCTCTATTAGGTGCAATGATTGCTGTATTAATCGATTTGATCATTGATCCGGTCGCATATCTTGTTAAAGGATATTGGGGATGGGAAGGGGATAGCTTCTATTATAGCGTCCCATTACAGAACTTCTCAGGTTGGTTCTGGGTATCCCTGTTCTTCCACTCCCTTCTCTATCCAATCTATATGACTAATAACGTGAAAAGAAAGGATGCCTTTCTACTCTGGCGAGATCGAATGGCTGCTTTGTTCGGAATGGTAATGGGAATGTTCATCTTTCTTGCTCTTCTAGATGGACTTTGGCTTGCTTTCTTCCTTACTGGAATACCAGCTTATTTATTACTCCTTGCTTATCGATCTAGCACGAAACAGAGAGAATTGGCTTCAACTGAAGAGGTGCTTGGCTGATGTTAACAATTTACCTAATCATTCTAACTGGTTTTGTTATTTGGACGATCATTAACTCGTTCTTTATGCCTAGCCTTAAAATGTCTAACATACAAGGGGATAAGGATGGACTCGTTTCCATCCTTATCCCTCTTCGTAATGAAGAAAAAAATGTGGTTGATCTTATTAAAAGCCTAGAAAAGCTAACTTATTCAGATCTTGAAATCTTACTGCTAGATGATCATTCTACAGATAACACTTTAGACATGCTGAAAACTTTAACGAATGATGATAAGCGATTTTCGGTTATCCAAGGAAACGAATTACCGGATGGCTGGACTGGAAAGGTTTATGCGTGTCACCAGCTGAGTTTACAAGCAAAAGGGACTTATCTCTTATTCATAGATGCAGATTTAAGACTTGCACCTGGTGCTGTTCAGTCAACGCTATCTTTAATCAAAAAACGAAAAGCTGCCATGGTAACGGGCTTCCCATCTTTCCCAGTGAAACTTTGGCTGGAAAAACTTCTTGTCCCTTTACAACACTTTGTTGTTCATTTCCACCTACCATTAGCTCCAGCCAACTGGACGACACTCCCTTCATTTACTGCCGCTCATGGTGCGTTTATGATGGTAAGAAATGAAGCCTATCAAACCATTGGTGGACACGAAGGGATCTACAACACGTTACTTGATGACGTAGATTTAACAAGAACATTTAAAAAGCATGGCTATCGTGCGATACTCGCAAATGTAACAAACTACACACAATGTTATATGTATCATTCAAATCAAGAAGTGTGGAACGGATTTACAAAGAACCTGTTTCCTGGACTCGGACGATCTCGTTTTCTCGTCTCGATCCTCTTTTGCTTTTATGGGATCTTTTATGTCACACCACTATTTATATTATTTTATGGTGTAATTGAGCTAGTAAATGGATCTCTACAACTAGAATTATTCATTCCCTATCTTTTGGTTGTTCTACAAAAAGCATGGGTTGATTATCGAACGAAGCAAGGCACTGCATTATCTTTCTTTATGCCGTTAAGTGCGCTAGCTTTTATGATTCTTCTGATTCATTCCATGCGGATAGGTTTAAAGCGTAAAGGTTATGTTTGGAAAGGACGGACCTACTCATGAAAACAATTGCTATAATCGGTGCAGGTCTTGGCGGACTATCTGCTTCTATTAAACTTGCTAGCAACGGCTATAATGTACACGTGTTTGAAAAAAACGCTCATACCGGCGGAAAAATGATGCCTATTGATATGGGATCTTATCACTTTGATTTTGGACCTAACACAATGACGATGCCTGAAGTATTCGATCGTGTATTTGAAGAGGCTAATCTCAACCCTCGTGATTTTTTTGACTGGACTCGGATTGATCAGCACACGCGTAACGTTGACTATAATGGTGAGTCATTTATGATGAGCACAAATCAAGAAGAGATGGTGGATGAACTAAGCAAGCTTGATCCCTATGCTGCAGATCATTACAACGCTTATTTAGAAGAAATCGAGCGTCTTTACTTGTTATCAAAGAATTCGTTCTTTCCGAGAATGTTTACTTCCCCAGGGGATTATTTATCACCTGGACTTTTTAACGCCGTACTAAGAGTTAGACCACTTGAGAAAATGAATCACTTTCACGAACGTTTTTTTAAACACCCGCTACTATTAAAAGCATTTAATCGCTACTCTACTTATATCGGATCATCACCGTATTTGTCCCCAGCCACTTTTGCGATGATTGGATATTTAGAAATGGTTCAGGGCGTTTATTACGTTAAAGGCGGTAACACCAAGATTGCTGAAGGATTGGAGCGTGCTGCTAAGCAACTGGGCGTGACCTTTCATTTAAATACGCAAGTGAAACAGGTACATATTGAAGGTAAAAAAGCAACGAAAGTTGAAACAGTAGACGGGTTTGTTCTTCCTGTAGATCAAGTTGTCATCAACGGAGACTTACTTCAATCATATCCAGCTCTTGTAAACGAAAAGCATCGTCCATCTATGCGAAACAAAAAAATTGAGAGCTCTTCCCCATCCATTTCAGCTTTTGTTATTATGGCAGGTCTTTCAACTCGACTCCAAAACCTCTGCCATCATCAAGTCTATTTTTCTAGAGATTACACAGAAGAATTTGAAACGCTTTTTGATGGGAAGTGGTCTCTAGATCCGACGATTTACATTTCAAATTCGTCTTACACTGATCCCTCCGTCTCTCCAGACGGAGACAACCTCTTCATCCTAGTTAATGCACCACCACTCTCTGGAAACAACACCATTTCAGAGGAAGAATACAAAACAATCATTTACGATAAATTAGAAGCACATGGTCTTCCGATTCGTGAGTATATAGTAGAAGAAAAAATAGTCGGTCCAAACGAAATTAAAGATCGCTTTCATGCGTTCAAAGGAGCACTATATGGCATCTCATCCAACTCTCTAAAAAACAGCTTTCTACGCCCCTCTAATCAATCAAAAGATATAGCGAATCTCTTTTTCGCAGGCGGAAGTACTCACCCTGGCGGAGGCTCTCCAATGGTTGTGATTAGCGGTAAGAATGTGGCCGAGAAGATAATAGAACGAGATGCAGTTAAGTAGAAGCACACAAAAAGAAGCTTGGAATTTTCCAAGCTTCTTTTTGTGGTTATATTATTTATGTCTTACTCCGTGAAAGTCCATTCAAATAAATAGAGGTGTTTGATTAGAACTTTACCCCCTACCACCTTAATGAAAGGCTCTCCTCTAAAAGATTGTTGCTTTAGAAACAATTATTGAAAAAAACCACACTTAGCTGATTCTAGCGGAAATCAAACGCTACACAGTAAAAGTAACAATGTCTGTGAAAAGAGCCTAATGAAAGATCATGCATTTATTTCAGAGTCTAGCACTATTGTTGACTTCAAATAATGATATACGCCTTCTTCATCACACGTGTATTCGGTCACTTCGTCGACGATTTCTTGTATTTCATCCGATGCATTTTTCATTGCTACAGCATAATCAACAAACTGAAACATCGGTAAATCGTTATTACTATCACCAATCGCCATTGTTTCTACATCAGACAAATTAAAATACTGCAACATTTCCTTAATACCAGTGCCTTTGTTCATATTTGCTACCATGACTTCGACATTGTGACTGGAAGATATAGACGTTGTAAAATCGATGTCTTGCTTTATTTTTTCTAGCTCATTTTTCCATCCATTGATGTGTTCTTCTGTTCTAGCGAAGAAATAGAATTTGGAAAACTTATTTCCTTCGATTTGATCTTTCCAGTCAATTGCTTCCTTGATTGCTTGTTGACGTGAAAGCCATTCGTTAAGGCCAACACTTTCTGGCTTTGGTTCTCTAATTTCATCTACAATATATTGACGATCTTGTTTTAGAGATATCCGATCTGCTCCATATGGAAAAAGTTCATAATAGACTCGATGTTCTCTCGCTTTTTTGATGATTTTATCAACTAATTCAATAGAGAGAGAATGTTCAAATATAGCTTTTTCTCCTACATACCCAGCCATACCATTTGAAGAGATAATCCCATCTACTTGAAACCCATCAGGTACAAGCTCGTTTATTTCATCCACAGCTCTGCCCGTTGCGATAAAAACGTATATCCCTCTATTTCGTATCTCATCAATAATTTGCTTCGTATAGATACTTACCTTGTTATAATGATTTAATATCGTGCCATCCATATCTAAAAAAATGGCCTTTGGTTTCTTTACCAACGTGACTCCCCCTATTTTGTTATAGCTTCTATTTTTATTAACTTGTGCGTCATGTTTAATCTCTCTTATTACGTAAACAATAACACTTTCTATGTATCTATCAAACTAGATATACCATTGTTTATTGCTCATTACTTCTTCATTTTAGCATGTTCTATGATCTCACGTAGGCATTGTTGCTATTAGAATAGTGGTTAATTTCCGCTCCAGGATGCTCGCTTTCCGCGGGGCGGGGCGGTGAGCATCCTTCTGCTCCAATCTGCTACGTGTGGTATTTATACAAAAATCTTTTAGGAGCAACAATCTTTAAGAAAAGAGCCTATTTTAAAGTGAATTCCTTTTTTTGAGCCTTAAAATAAAACATACTTATGTAACAAACTTGGAAATTCTTCACGGTAGCTCACCAATACAAAAAGAGACCGGTTTCCTCAGCCTCTTTCCTCTTACTTCAATTTTATATGCACTGGTTTACTTTCCTGTGTATGAACGGTTTTCTTAGAGTTCTTTTGCAAAGCCGTTCTTTTAATAGAGCTAGTTACATCGTGGATCATATCCCCCACATCATGAGCGGACTCGATTAAAGGATCAACAGCTTCCATTTTCCCTTTTACATCAACCGAAATTTCATTAGCTTTATGAATCAGTTCTTCTGCTTCATCTGTAATGCCGTCAACGGAATTCCGAACACTAGACAGCGTCTCCTTTGTTTCAGCCAGTGTTGCCATGACCTTTCGTAATGTCAAGATTAAATAAATAACGAGAATAAGAAACGCGCTGGCTACAATGGTAGCACTCCATCCAAGCATGAAACCACCTCCCTTCCCTCTCTAAGTCTATGAGGGTGGGGCTTTGGACATTCTTATTTACTAGGTCTAGAGGATCTAAAAAACAAATAAAAAGATGGTGGATGAAAAAGAAGCTGAATTATAGCTCATATTTCGTATGTATTGCACTCTTTTTTTAGTATGGTTAGATCAACTGACAAAACTACGAAAAAGGTAGACTGCACGTATTATCACGATTAGTCTACCTTTGGGTACGAACAAATGGCTTTCTTCTATTAGTTATTACTCATCAAAGAATGGGTTACTCGTTTTCGTTTAAAATCAACTTTGGTTCAACCCCAACACTCTCTCCTCCATAAAATTCGATAACGCTAGGATTGAAGCCTGCTGTTGTGATAGCTTTTAACCTGAACTGTGTATATCCACTCAAATTAATATTAGGCAAGCTGCTCGATGGTATTTCCACATCTACATACTCTCCACTAGGGGGAGTAAAACTAGTGATGTTGTATTGAGTAGGTGCGCTAATGTAATCGGCTTGTTCAATTGAAGAACTACTACCAAATATTCCTTTTTTGATATCGAGCTCTAGACTTGAAACAGAGCCTTGTTTCGCCTTAACGTATAACCGAATTTTTGCTGATTGAATTGATTCTGTTATGACACTTGTATCAAAGGACAGCATGCCACGATACGTATCACTGTTATACATCCCTTTATCGCCAACCGTAACTGAGCCGGACCCTTTACCATCGGCGGTATACTGTCCTACAAAGCCATCCTCATTTCCAATTGATAATAACGTTGTTGTCTCATTGGGCATACCAGTTTCAATGATATAGTTTTCTGTTTTCATCGTTTCCGTATTCCCGTTCGAATCTACACTAAAGTATTTCAGTGTTGTATCTTTTGTGATTGTAATTGGACTGCTGTAGACTTGGGATAATTCAGTAGGTGCTGTTCCATCTGTCGTGTAGTACGTCGTTGCTGTTTCGCTAGAGCTAAGTTCCACTGTAACTGAATTCTGATATGTTCCTCCACTAGGTGTAGCTGTGGTGACTGGTGCATTCGGATCAGTCGTGTCACTACTATTAAAGAACTCCCACATCATTCTGCTTGCGTTTGGTCCTTGGGGGTCTGTATAACTTCCCTGCGAACTTCCCCCAGACCAAGCATGTCCCATACTTTGGACGATCACTTTTTTCATCCACACCTTATCATCTTGCCCATTATAATCACTTACGGTGTAACTTCTGCCACCAGGAATCTGAAGACTCTCCGTGTTATCGGCTACATCATCGATCCATCCGTTTACAGAGCCCGTTGCAGATAAATCATTCGTCACTGCCCATTGTGAAATAACTTGATCGCCATTTATCGGTTTGACCGTATAGTCAGACGTCCCATGAAAGACGATGACAGGTAAAAGATCTGCACGACTTCCCATGGCATTGTAAGCCGCTCGACCTTGTAACGTCGGATCAGGACCTCCCCCTGACATAGCACTAAAAGCAGAAGAAGTATTTGTCGCAGCTTTATATTCTAAACCTGCACCTACCCCAATTCCCGAGAAAACATCTGGATAAGTAGCCCCCATGATCACACTCATCGCTGCACCAGCTGAGAGCCCAGCCACATAAACCTGTTCCTGTTGAATACTGTAATTCGATTGAATCTTCTGGACCATCCCAGCGATCACGCTCGGCTCTCCACTGCCTCTTGATTGGTGACTAGTTTCAAACCAGTTCCAGCATTTGTTTGAGTTCGCACTTGAGCTTTGCTCAGGATACAAAACAAGAAATCCCTTTTCATTTGCAAGCGTATTCATTTGCGTTCCTGCTGCAAACTGATTGGCATCCTGCGTACAACCGTGAAGCATGACATACAATGGATAAGATTGAGCTGCATCATATTGATTTGGAACATACACCTTATAAGTTTTCCCTCCGTAAGTTCCTGAAGTGAACTGCCCCGCAGCAGACGTTGAAGAAGGATATACGACTGACGAGCATACCAATAAAAACATTACACCAAAAAGCCATCCCATTCTAATTCTCAACAAAAAACATCCCCTTCCCATAGTTGTTTGCTTCGCAATGATAAGGGGCTCTAGTTACATAGAGGTTACAAGGAGATTATTCAATGAATCGAAACTCTTAGTTTTCTATGAAAAAAACTTCAAGTACGGATAGCGAGTAAGTACAAAAGTATTGATTTTCGAAGGACAAAAATCTTTTATATACTCCTCTATTCTTAAACCTTAAATATAGTATGGTAGCAATTGCCCTATATTGCTACATATGCGCTAAACATAGTTTGTTATTATTAGTGATGAAGCTATATCTTTGATAGTTTAAAATAATCCATTGTAGAAGTCTCTTTGAAACCGCAAGATTGGTAAAGATTTAGAGCTTTCCTATTCTTTACTGCTACTTGCAGCATAATTTGTTGAACTTGTTGTTCTCTTAATTTCTCTACAGCTTTCATCAGTATATCTCTGCCAAAACCTTTTCCTCGATAGTCTGGAAGAACTCCTAATCCGTAGATTCCACCTACACCATTCTGAACTTCGATATGAACTTTCCCTATAACTGATTCGTTTAGTTCTGCGAGAAAAGTATCCATTCCTTGCTTTGATTCTTCCTCAGGGAGTCTTGAATTCCCGTCCAAAGAACTCACTTGGAAGTATATAGCATTTTGTCGCGCAATTTCCTTTGCATCTTTATTAAGAGCCTTTCTAAGTTTTAAGCTTTTAATAGTGACGCCTTTCCTCGCTTCACCTACCAAAAACATCTCATATTCTGAGTTTTCATAATGCGCTCCCGTACTCTTAATAAAATTAATTCCAGGAGTAGAATTGCAATCACATAACAAAAGCATTTGTTGCAATTCCCTTTTATTCCATTCATCTCGAACTAATGAGAATAAACGTTTGAAGACTCCCAATCTCCTGAAATCTGGATGAACCATTCCATTTACTTCTAATGTATCGGACCCGAATTGACAGATCCCCATGTAACCAATAAGCCTTTCATCTTCATAAAACATAAACTCGTTGATTTTATCCTTATCAATACTCTCGTTAAGAGCTTTGTTCAATTTGTAATCAAGTTCTAGTTTTAGAGATACATCTTCTATTTCAAGACAGCATTTTTTTAATGTAAGTATCTCTTCGTAATCTTCTCGATCTAATGAAGATTTTAGTTTTGTAGATGGATTTATTAATGTTTTCATCACAGACTATTTTCTCCTATTTACTTTATTATTTTGCTGTCGTCAATTAATACTCTCCCATGCTAAACATTAGCTCATAGTATCTAAAAATACTGTTTGGAACTCTTTCTCAATAATCTTCTCATCAAAAGTAACATTATTTGATTTGCTTCATATCGCACACCTTTCTTTTAATATTTTCATCAAAAGATATCAGACTAGAATATTTTCACCTTTTTCTCTTTAAAAGAAGTATGACACCTAGTATTAGAAAGATTGGAACTAATGAGATTAGCGCTATACTCATACCACCTATTCCCATATTAATCCTCCTCTCACTCATGCACACCCCTGTCCTAATCCTGCATAGAGCGCCAAGCTTTTATTTAACAAACGCTCCGATATTATGGAATAAACTCAATCAACAATTTGTGACTTGCCTAGTAATACCCTTGTCTTGTAAACAATGGTCTAGTGTTGCTTTATCGATTCCATTTATATTGAAATACTTTTCTTGATAGATATCCAGTATTATGTCAAATAGCCTTTCCTTAGTAGTTAAAGTGTCTCTATAATTTTTCACAAATAAGTTAAAAGGAATCGACGGCTCAACTCTGTTCAAAGGTGGTTGCTGATAATGAAGTGTATTGAAATGTAAATATCCTTTTCTTTCGAAGAATATATTACGCTTCATACAATCCTCTTTTTCTTTGTTGGAGTGTACCATCTCTTTGGTTTCAGTTTCTAAGACGATTGCATCCAGAAAATCGTATCCTGCTTTTTTAGATTCCTGACTTAATATTTCTTCAAGTCTAGAAATTGTACTGGAACATAACTTTCTACTTCTTAAAGTAGGGTTTGTAACGATATATACAATAAATCCTGCATTCACATTTGCTAAGTATTGTCCCGTGGCAAAGGAGAAAAACTACTTTCTGAATATTGTATACTCCTTAGAAAAGTCTCTTGTGACTCCCTAACTTCTACTGGAAATGCTTGTTCATATATTTACGTTGCTTCCCCAAAGTATTTTGTGTTTTTATTAGTAATTTCAATCCACTCTATTGCCATATGATTACCAAGCCTTAATTACATTCTATTTAAGCCCACTTACTTAATATAAATTATTTCAGATTAATCTGATCAACTCAATGCTTTATTTCATAAAAAAGGAAGCATTTCCTGTTTTAGAAATGCTCCGAGATAACGGAACAAAGGACTTAATCAATATTCTTGAATTGCGCTCGATTGCCGTATTGTGCTTTTTATAATGTAGTAATAAGGGGTCCTTCATTTGTAAGAATAACCGTATGTTCGTATTGAGCCACAAAGCTTTCATTGGTTAAGAAGGTCCATCCATCTTCAGATTGGAAAACTTCCTCTTCAAATGTAGAGATCATAGGCTCAAAGGCAATTACCGCACCATCTTTTAAGATTTCATCATCCCAACTAGCGAAATAATTAAAAATATGTTTAGGTTCTTCATGAAGCGAACGTCCAATACCGTGCCCAGTAAGATTTTTTATTACTGTTAAGCCATGGCGTTTCGCTACATTGTGTGCAGCCTTTCCGAGAGCACTTTTTTTTGAACCTGGCTTTGCCTGCTTAAGTCCAGCATGGAAGGCCTCTTTAGAAACGTCACATATTTTTTGTAATGTCGCGTCTCCTCTCCCTACTACAAATGAAATTCCAGTATCTGCGTAATATCCGTTTTTTGAACCTGAAACGTCTATATTCACTAAATCTCCTTCATGGATGACCCGTTTTCTCTTCGGAACTCCATGCGCCACTTCATTATTTATACTAATACACGTATACCCAGGAAAATCGTATTCTCCTTTTGGCGCAGATTGAGCTTCTGCCTTTTCAAACATCTCTCTTGCAATTTCATCGAGTTCTTTTGTGGTAATTCCGGGTTTCGTACTAAGGACCAATTCATCACGAATCGCTCCACAAACTTCACCAATTATTTTCAATCCATCCAAATCCTTTTTAGTTTTTGCGACCATTGATATCCCCACTTTTTAATGTATTTTATGATTAGTATTCCATTTAGTTTCTAGCATAAACTGAACAGGTTTTTCTTCATCAATCTCTGGCCCTTTTATGGATTGAATATGACAACCTTTTATTCCGTTAAACTGCCCTGTTATTAACTTAAACAAAAAGGAGCGTAATCCTTTTTAGATTAACGCTCCGATTATACGGAAAACTTGATTTCGAGATATTGAAACAGATCTATACATAATGCACCAGTTTGTTTTCACTAATAAATTACACTAAGTATGATCCACCTGAAATTAGTTTTCTATGTTTTTAAGTTGTAGACGTATTAGAATTGAAAATCCCCATCCTTCAGTAGTAGTACTTCCGTTTCACCTTCTTTAATGCCCACTACTTTCATATCTTCGGTTCCAAAGGTCACATTGACTAACAAAAGTGACGTATTTAGACCTGATACCTTCAACTCTTCCTTTGATTGTTCAATGCCATTTTGAACATTGGAGGGAGATGCATTTCCGATTCCAATATGACAGGACGTATTTTCATCAAATAAAGTATTGAAAAAAAGAGTATCAGCCTGAGCAAGAGGAGATTTATTAGAGACCAAGGCAATTTCACCTAGATAATGTGATCCTTCGTCTGTTTCGATGAGATTTTGTAACACTTCCTGTCCCCTGGCAGCATAATAATCGGTAATCCGCCCATTATTAAAAATCAGATAAAATTCATCGATGACACTTCCTCCATAGATAAGAGGCTTAGTACCTACCAATTTGCCATTCACCTTATGTTTATGGGGAGCAGTAAATATTTCTTCCGTAGGAATGTTCGGAAAGAACGGTGTTCCGTTTTTATCTATGACTCCCCCACCGATATAGAGATGATTTTTAGGCAGACCGACTGATAAATCAGTTCCGTATCTATTTGTAAAATGCAGAGATTCAAATTGGCTCTCGTTTAGGATCTTTTTTCGAGATTCGAAGGCTTTATTGTGAATCCCCCAATCTTTTACAGGGTTTTCCCCATCTGCCCGAGACCCTTTTAAAATTAATTCCCACAATGATTGTAAAGCTTCTTCTATACTTAGGTTAGGGAATACTTTTGTTGCCCATTCAACGCTCGGGACAGCTAGAAGACACCAGCGTACCTTGTGGGATCTAATTTTCGCATAATAATCCCTCAATTTGGTGCGAGAGGCTTTTTGAAAACGATTTATCCTTTCTGTAGAAACCTCCTTAAAGACCTCTAAGTTTTCAGAAATAATATGTATGTAAGCTGCACCGGCATCGTCCCATTCCTTAAAACGGGCAGCCTGCCAATCAGGAAAGTGATCAATGACACTATCTGCTGCATTTAAGTAAAATTCTTTGGTAGACTGTTCATCTGTCCAATCTATAAATACATTTGAAGCTCCTGCATCGTAGGCTATCGTTTGGATCAGACGTGCAAACGTAGCATTTTGTATATCACTATGGATAATCAATAATTGATTTTTTTGCAGATTCACACCAGCTCCTACAGCAAGTTTTGCATACTTTTTCAGCTGTGCTTCACTTATAAATTCATATATTCCTTTAAACATTTAATATCTCCCCTGTGACATTCTTGTATATTTTTACTGCACAACAAGCGATAGCCAAAGTGCAGCTATCGCTCCGATTTTCTGTAAGATGAGATAGTCATACAAAAGGTTATTTCTTACCTTTAGTATCTTTTGAAGTACCTGTAAAAGGATTTATCTTATAAGTTAAATCTTCTCCAGCTTCCTTTTCTTCCTTTGAAATCCTCTTTCCTAATGAGGCGTAATACCAAATGAACACTCCTAAACTTAACAAGCCACCTATACTAGATACCCAAAACACAGCATCATCCATACGCTCACCTCCCATTTAAAACTAAACAAACTGCATAAACCTGATGTTCAACAATATTTCCAAAATCTTCAGTGCCAATTATTTCAAAATATTGCGAATAACTCCATCTTTTTTTTCATATTAAAAGGAGCCTACCTTAATTACAGATAAGCTCCGAGTTTAATGAAGACTCAGTATCAAGATATCTTCTTCTTTAACACCATTACACTTCTATTATTTGATAAGATCACTTTTAATAATTGAATACATATATAAATCATCAAATTTACCAAGAGTATATTCATAGTGCCTGAGTAAGCCTTCTTTTGTGAAACCTAGTTTGCTAACCAACTTTTGTGATTGAATATTACCAGGCTCTATCAAAGCCTCTATCCGTTCTAACTGATAGTGATTAAATCCATACCTAATAATTGCTCCTAGTGCTTCAGAAGCTATTCCTTTTCCCCAATAGTTTTTACTTAATTCAAATCCAACTTCTGCTCTATAATGTTTGTCTTGCAAATTTAAATACCCGCAACTACCTATAACTTTACCTGAATCTTTTAAAGTAATTCCCCACCTAATACCTGTACCTTCCGTTATTATTGAGTGATACCATTCGATTTCATCCAATACATCTTCAACATTTTGGGCCGGTGCTAATCCCATATGTTTTACGACTTCTTCATCGGATAAATAGTGATACATATCCAAAGCATCCTCAAAGGTTACTTCTCTTAAAATTAATCGTTTTGTTTCAATTATTGGATTTTGTTTTTCCATTAATGTTCCTCTCTTTAACGTACTTCTATTTTCTTGTATAGCTCCTCCATATATTGTAGAGCGGAAATCTATGTACCGATCTTCAGCTTTTGCTCCGATTAACTTGAAGACTCGATTTCGAAGCAAATATATAGATTTTGCTAGAAATTTTCACACAGGTTTACGCTAGATTTCTTTAAAAAGCATAAATCCCAACGAAAATACTAAATCCAGCTACAAGGAATGATGTTAAAGCGACTGGTTTTCGTTCTTGAAATTCAGAAACCCCCATAACAAGAAACGTTCCACCCATTAAGAGCATTAAATAAGGCAATATAGTTCTGGTTGTTCCAGTTATCAAACCATAAATAGATAGAGAAACTACAATAGTCGCCAGAAATATTCTAAGTATTTTCACCAGCATTTCCCCCGCAAAAAAATATTAAGTCCTTTACTATGTGACACTGTAATTAAGTTAAAATGAGATAAAATTCATCTATATTATCGCTCCGAGATAATGGAGTAAGATTTAAATTGAAACACAACCACCAAGTAATCGGTATCTTTGTCCACAAAACACTGTGTACCACGCCTTAACTGGCTGGTGTAGAGTGTTTTTTTTGAATGCTCAATCGAATTTGCTCGCTTACAAGTGAAGTACCTCAAATAAATTAACTGAAGTTATGAATCTGCTTTCTTCTTCAAGGGGTATTTCTTATTAATTATCGAGATAACGACCATAGTTGTCGAACTTAATGCCACTGCCTTAATTATTAAAATATCCGGCAAGATTATATATTCAATTCCCATAACAACCATTACGATTAAACATGTAATAAGAAATCTTTTCCCGAAAGACATTACTAAACCTCCTCGAAAGTTTATTCACTTGATGTGATTTCGAAATCACACCCTTCAGCTCCCGTTTCATACTCAATCTTAATATTAAATCCCCTTGAACAACGGAAAACGTTAGAAAGTAACTTATATCACCTAATAATTAACATCTTTATTACTAAAGCGCAGAGATCTTTGGAACGAAACGGTAAGACCTAATATGATAGTAGCTAACCCAGACATAAATAATGTATTGGCAGCACCAAAATACTCTCCTAATAAACCAACGATAAATGTACCAAAAGGAAAGCCAATTCCTGCAATAAATCCCATGACTCCTATGACCCTTCCTCTTAGATGATTTGGGATAAGTTTTTGCTCTAGAGTAGGTTCAACAATGTTATAAGGTGCATACACAATTCCACCAAAAAACATAATCACATAAACAATAGTTTCGTTGGTAACAAAACTGATTAGAAGTGGAGCTACTCCCCATAAACTAATGACGATACCGAGTGAATAAGAGTAATAAATCGGAATGTTTAACCTCACCCAAATAAACGAACCTAAAAGTGCTCCTACTGCAAAAACTGTCCAAATCATACCCAGAGTATCTGGACCAGAATCCAAATGACTCCCCACAAAAACAGGTAATACAGGTTCTAAGGGAGCATAAGTGATGTTAAATACTAATGTGACGCTGGATATGATGATTAGAACTCTATGATTACGTAAGAACGTAAACCCGTCTACGATTTCTTTTATGATTCTATAATTTCTTTTCTTCAATCGCCTTGGTTCTACTCCCTGTTGGAAACTACTATAAGGAATGAAGAAGTAGAGAATAGCTGCCAAGAAAAAGAAAAAAACAGCAACGAATAATGTGAGTGACGCCCCTATGTATGCTGCGGAAAAACCTCCGATTGCGGGACCGATTAAATAGCCTGATTGACCAGCCATTGCTACCAGTGCATTGGCGCTTTGCAAATCTTCCTGATCTACAAAAGCAGGCAATATGGTCATACTTCCGATATCAGTAAAAGCTGATAAAAGACCGTTAATAAAAACAACTATTAAGATTATAGGAAGGGTCAATTCATCTCCCCAATATAATAGTGGAATTAATAAAATGAATATTGCTCTCAATACATTTTCAGCAATCATGATCGTACGTCTATTAAATTCATCTAAAAGCGACCCTACAAAAATACTTGATAAAAGTGGAGCAATGGTAGCAGAAGTAATGACAAATCCGATAGCTGATGCAGAATTCGTCAATTCATAAACAAACCACGCCAAGGCTACCCAAGAGATTTTCTTTCCTAAATCAAGAATTAATCTTGCTGTAACAAAAAATTTAAAGTCTCTATTTTTGAATAAATAGAACATACAACATATAACCTTTCTAAGAAGTGCCTTCATTCTTTCAACCAAGAATTTTTCCTTATTCTGCATCTATTCTTAATCCAATTATTTCAAATAAAGCCACTTACCGCAAACCCTTACTGTATAAAAATAAGAGCCTATCTCTATTAAAGATAAGCTCCGAGATAATGGAAGATAACATTTGTGCTTATTTGAAGGCATACATCGCAATAACTATTTAAAAAGATCAAAAAAGAACCTACTAAAACGTTTACCAAAACTAACTCATACTAGCCATAGTCATCTACTACAATTAGAGCGTCTCATCTAATTTCCTAATCTTTGAGTGGGAAATTAAAAAAACAGTGCCAAAAACGTCGATTTTGGCTCCTTTTACACGTACAGCGCAATCTTTGTTCGATGCATAAATATTAATTTCTTCCGATAGGGGAGATAGTTCGCTCTGAACCAGTGGAATATTATTTTCAAGATCAAAATGAGATAGGACGGAGAAATTATCAAGACCGATTCCGTTGTAAACAGAGCTCTTATCAACTTCATCTCCAAATGATTTCGAGCATAACCATTTAGCGGACATGTTGATTGCACCAGCGCTTGCTCCCATCACAACGGCACTGCTTTCTTTTATAGGATTAGATAATTCATATTCCATCAAAAAACCATTTTGCTCCAGAATATTTCCACCCAACAAAAAAATGACGGAAGCATTTTGAATTTTCGTTTGGGCTTCTTCCTTCTGTAAGCAATAATTAATTAAATGATATTCATCGAACATAATGCCAGCCTGGTCAAGCCATGAGCGCTCAGTAGCACCATCATCTTCATAAATAGATGGATTCGAGCTTATCATAGCAATCGATTTTCTATCAGTTATATCCTCCTGTAACAACCTGCCCAGAGTCTCTGGAAAGAAATTGTTAAACCAACCTAAATAATAGTGAGTTTTCATAAGTACCCCCGTAGCCAAGTGTATAAAACAAACATTTATTCCTTGCGTCACTCATTCTGCTTTCTCATCGCTAACAAAATAATCTCAATAAAGTCCGAATTATTGAATACAAGTTACACAACACTCTTCAATTTACCTTTTCATATCTTTAGTACCAATTATTTCAAATAATTAAGAACAACTCAATCTTTTATTTCACATTAAAAGGAGCCTATCTTATTATAGATAAGCTCCGAGATTGTGGAACAAAGCATTTTCTATCTCAGTTTGATATTTTATTTAACCAAGTTATTAAATCGATTATCATTTCCGAGGTGAATTGATGATTAACATATTTATGAACATTGAAATCCACATTTCTTCTTTTTTCAACCTCTTTTAGGTAACGATAATAATCTTTTTGTCCTTCTATTGGTATAATCTCATCACTTTCTCCGTGAATAAGAAGAACAGGGGAACCACAATTCACTCTCTCTTTAGGATCGTATTCCATTAATGTTTTTTTCAGCTCTACGGAGATGTCTTCTCTATTATCTCTATCTCTAAAAATTTGCTCTGACAATATAAATGAACCGGATCCATTTATATTCGCTAATCCACCTAACTTTGGTTCACGAGCGAAAATTCCATTTGCTATAAATCCGCCCATAGAACTGCCTATAAGGAATACGTCTTCTTTATTTATTTCTAATGCAGAAATAAAATCATTAAATTCATCAATACTTTTAATTATGGTATCCCAAAAATAATCTCGCATTGCTTTTTGGTCAAAGTGATTTTCTAGTGGCTGTCTTGTATCGTGAAAAATGATCTCAGGAACTATGATCCTAAAACCCTCTTTTGATAATTCCTCTGCCAGTTCCTTATACCCCTCAGCTGTTCCTCCCCAACCGTGATATATGATTATTACTTTTTCACATTCATTTACTTTATTAATTTCAAAGGAATAATACCTGAACTTATCTATAATCTTTCTCTGCACAACCATTCTCCCTTAAAAGTTTTTGTGTAATAACAAAACGGTAATATTATCAAACAGCTGATCCACAACCCTGTCCAAGTTCTCAATACCAATTATTTCAAATTAGTATAAATAACTCAATCCTTTTTTAACATTAAAAGGAGCTTATCTTATTACAGATAAGCTCCGATTTACTTGAAGAAAATCGAGATATTCTTGAGGAAGATGCCCAGTTAGGTTTTAACCGTTTCCAAGATTGTATCGACAATATCAATGACTGGTAATGATCCATCTACGATAAGGTCCGAATTTGGTTTTATTGTTTTTCCCATCTCCAAATAGGCTTCTCTACCGAATTTCAAATAAAAATTTAATTGATCACTGATTTCATAAGAAGTGGTATTCGGTTGATCTCTTAGAAATCTTCTTGCCATAGCTATATCCAGTGGCGTATCAATATAAATAGATAAATCAATAAAATTCTTCAGTTGATCATTCTTATATGCGAATGGGTAATCGAGTATTATGTACTCAGGAGGCTCTTCTCTTTCTAAAAGTGACTTTAATTCTGCTTTGAGAAGTTCTAAGTTCCACTGGTTATAATCAGGACCATCGTCGACCCATTTAACAAGATCATCTGGTGCTCCTTCAAAATCATATTCATCAAAAAACAACGCTTCAGAACAATTTATTCTTTTAATTAATTCGTTTGTAACTGTAGTTTTTCCACCACCTGAAACTGAAGCAATTGATATCACTTTTGCTTTAAACACTAGCCAATCTCCTCCTGAGGTTTTTAACCTTTATTACAGAATTGCTCCGAGATTATGGAAGATTACTTTGTATCATTAACTAAATTCTTGGAACAGAAGGTCCTAAAACATCTTTTTATAATACTTAACTAAAAATCGAATAACAATTAATAGATGTAATACTATTATTGATGGAAAATAAGAAGCTTGTATACTTTTTAATAACCTTGCTTCATTTTTTGCTTTAGTGCTATTGTCAAATTGAGCATACTCTTCTGTCCCAATAACAGTAATCTCTAAGACCAGTGCAACCGCAATTGAAATGAATAAGCTATAAAACCATATTGCAGGTTTAGAAAATACGATTTTCACCTTGTGAATTAACCTCCTTAGAGATTCTCATGGGATAGAAAATTAACGTATAAATTAAAGCTCTAATTGAAGACTTGAAGTCAAGATAATTAGAAAGTCTATTACTTTAGATCCAATATTTATAAATACTCTATACACCATTACATTGTTATTATCATGTTAACTTCAGTGACTCTTTTAACTCTTTCTTCAAAAATTCTAACTCGTTGAGATTTGGGATAAAATATGAAGGTCCTGGTACTTTAGGTGTTGTTCCTTCAATTTTCTTTGTTTGAATAGCCGTTGAACTTAGTGACGGAAATTCTTGCTGCAGGGCAAACATTTCACTAGGTTTAAAATTTGTCTCAACGCTATTTTTTAACACTTCTGATATCTTGTTGATTTCAAATATAGTATCGCCTGACTTGACTTCATCTACCGTAGATTTAATAAACTGTCTTTGACGTTCCTCTCTTGAGTAAACAGTATTCACATCACGCTTCCTCATTCTTACAAATGCGAGTGCTTCTTCTCCATTCATTTCGGTTATTCCCTCATCAAAATAAATCCGATCATTCGAATAGTAATTCTTTTCCCAAAATGGATATTTCACATCAACCTCAACTCCGCCAATAGCATCAACAATGTCATGAAATCCCTCAAAATCAACAGCAACATACTTATCGATCGGTATATCCAAAAGATCTTCCACCGTTTCTACGGCTAACTTTTTGGCTCCGTAGTTTGTAAGGTATCCGTATGTATAAGCAGCGTTTATTTTATGAGTTCCAGCGTATTCACTTCCAACTTTTTCTACTGGAACTTGCACTTTCGTATCCCTAGGAATACTTATCATAGTTACTTTCTTTGACATAGGATCAAGAGTTATAACAATTTGGGTATCAGCTCTTCCGCCTTTTCCATCTGAGGAATAATCTTCAATTCCTAGAAGCAAAATTGAAATAGGTTCATTTCCTATATCTACCTTCTTATTTCTTAATTCCGACATATCATTATCCCGTTTGAGTTCACTAAAAGATTCTTTCGCTGTGTCATATACTTGAAATCCTAAATAACTACCGCCCCAAAGAACAAGTAACAAAAGTGATAAAGTACCAATGAGAATTTTTTTCTTACGCTTTTTTCTTCGTCTATATGTAAATCTATTGTTCATCGTTTTCTCCTTTTATCCTTTAGATCTTCATATTATCGTACTTTTAAGTCGTTCCATAATAGGTTCCGGAAGTATATTTTCCTTGCATAGAAAGCAATTGAGAAACAGTTAAGAACTGATAGCCTTCCTCTTCAAGAGTAGTCAACAGCTTTGGTAATGCATTGGCTGTGGTAGGATGCACATCGTGTAAAAGGATAATCGATCCTGATACGACTTCTTTTTGAACCACCTGGTTAATCGCTTCAGCATTTTTGCTTTTCCAATCCAGTGAATCGACTGACCATAGAATAAGAGAAGAACCGTTATCTCTAGCGACATCCTCTACTTTTGAATTAATAGCGCCATAAGGAGGTCGAATGAGAGTAGGAAATTGACCCGTAGCATCTTGGATTTTTTGATTTGAGCTTTGAATTTCTTGCACCATTTGGGGTTTTCCTACCTTAGTTAGATCCATGTGATGTTCTGTATGGTTCCCAATTTCATGACCTGAATTAGCAACTCTTTCAGCAATTGAAGGATATTTCTCGACTTGACTTCCCAACATAAAAAAAGTTGCTTTCGCATCATGTTGTTTTAATATCTTTAGCACACGTGGCGTTACTTGCATACTGGGACCATCATCAAAAGTGAGGGCAACGTATTTTTCTCCATTGTCCTTTTCATCTTTCATAGTAGATATTTTTTCTTTAAATGGTACTTCGACTTCTAGAGTTCCAGTATCACCTTCAGTAATGCTAGATTTCTCAAAATATAACGTAAGAGCATTTTGGGATACCAGCCAATTCCATGAATTAGGATCTTTCAATGCTTCATTTACTTTTTTATCTATTAGATTGTTCTTAATCTCATCATCCTTTTCCAACTGCCCTTTAATATTAGAACGAACCTCATCTAACGTTTTCTCGCTAGTAGTCAAAACATCAGTTAATTGTAAAATATTATGACTTGAGTCGATACTAAATGTTTTTACATGGGTTTCACCATAGATCGAATCCACTAATCTATAGGAGTTAAAAATCAAACTAGTTATATCCTTAGCTCCTTTTTTAACATTAACTTGAATTGATAAGTGGGCTCTATTACTTGCTCCAAGAACATCTTTTTGTGATTTGACTTCAGATAAAAAACTCTCTTTCTGTTTGGCGATCCACTCGTGAATTGATTTTTTAAGGGTTGAATTATTAATAACCGGGGTGTTAATCAGCATTGTATAACGATCTGTGTTTTCTGTATCTTGCTCAACCTCTATATTCGAAACCTCTTTTTCCTCTTTCTGTTTGACATCCTCTTCACTGCTATCACCAGTCCACTTACCTATACCTATAATAATAAATATTCCCAATAAAATAAGAACAACCCATCCAGGCCATTTTATTCGCTTAAAAAGCAATCTTCTAATCATACTTTGTCATCCTCTTTGTTTTTTCTAGAAGGGAAGATGTAGCATTAATATATTAGTAATTTATTAATAGCTACCTTATAAAACACACCAGTCTATCCATTGTTTTGCAAAGAAAACAGGAAGCTCAATCCATGAACTTCCTGTAGGTTGTGAATGGAAAAAATACCATTCCACATTCATTTTCTCCGATATCATCTTCCATGGAGATATAACGGATGAAATCCTCTTCCCCAAACCTATTTACATCATCAGTACCTTTTAGATTTTAAAGTCGAAGCAATTTAAAATCACAATTTATTTATTACAATTATTTCAAAATAATCCAAATAAATCAATAATATTCTTCAAATAAAATCTTCGATTTATTTACATTTAGAGTACATGTACTTATAAAGAGTAAGCTATGTTATAGCTTACTGTTGATATTGGAGCAAAAAAGGGGAACCTCACATTGAGGTTCCCCTAAACTATCCAACAAACGCTCCGAGTTAATAGAATAGAAAGCGATATTTACATATTCGATATTCCGTTAATGAAAATACTAAATAATAAACTGATTGTTGTTAAGCCTGCAACTGGGACGGCAAAACTTTTGTTGTTTTTAAATTCAAATATAGCTATGAACAACCCTGATACACATAACACTAACCATACAGGCATAAATATAGCATCTGCAATATACGTTGGTAATAAAGCGTAACCGTTAGTTAAGAAAAATAACCAATGCAAAACCAACAACCCTAATATTAAATAAGAGATTTTTCTAGGTGGTTTTCCTATCTCATTTTTTCTTACTGCAATAAATGGAGTAATGATTAACGTAAAAATTGCAATGATGCCTAAAATCATTAAAAATATTATTGAAAATCCAATGATGAACAATCCCTTTCTAGATAGTTTATTGAATATTCCTGCCCCAACTCTTCAGTACCGATTATTTCAAACTGATGTGAGTAACTCAATCTTTTATTTCATAATAAAGGAAGCATATCTTATTCAAGATATGCTCCGAGTTTAATGAAGACTCAGTATCAAGATATCTTCTTCTTTAACACCATTACACTTCTATTATTTGATAAGATCACTTTTAATAATTGAATACATATATAAATCATCAAATTTACCAAGAGTATATTCATAGTGCCTGAGTAAGCCTTCTTTTGTGAAACCTAGTTTGCTAACCAACTTTTGTGATTGAATATTACCAGGCTCTATCAAACCTTCTATCCGTTCTAACTGATAGTGATTAAATCCATAACTAATAATTGCTCCTAGTGCTTCAGAAGCTATTCCTTTTCCCCAATAGTTTTTACTTAATTCAAATCCAACTTCTGCTCTATAATGTTTGCCTTGCATATTTAAATACCCGCAACTACCTATAACTTTACCTGAATCTTTTAAAGTAATTCCCCACCTAATACCTGTACCTTCCGTTATTATTGAGTGATACCATTCGATTTCATCCAATACATCTTCAACATTTTGGGCCGGTGCTAATCCCATATGTTTTACGACTTCTTCATCGGATAAATAGTGGTACATATCCAAAGCATCCTCGAAGGTTACTTCTCTTAAAATTAATCGTTTTGTTTCAATTATTGGATTTTGTTTTTCCATTAATGTTCCTCTCTTTAACGTATTTCTATTTTCTTGTATAGCTCCTCCATATATTGTAGAGCGGAAATCTATGTACCGATCTTCAGCTTTTGATACGAGATTGCTTAATAAGGAATTTATATTAGATCAGTATCTAGAGTCCAACGTAAACGTCTAACCCACTCCTGTCTAACATCCTCAGGTGCTTGAGTTACTTTGTTTAAAACTTTCCATACTTTATACAAGCAATAGGCTTTTAATTTATCTGAAGATAACTCAACTGAAGAGTGAATTTTATACTCATTAATAAAAATAGAATTTAATATATCAGAGTGATGTGGATAATGAAGTTTAGTAAACCAACATATCCAGCCCACATCTATGAGTGGGTTAGCCCATTCAGCCCATTCCCAGTCTAGAATAGTAATTGAATTTTCCTTAGTAAATAAAACGTTATGTATCCCATAATCACCGTGAGTTAAAACCCAATCATTCTCATTATCGTCAACATTATTTAATATTTTTTGGGTGCGTTGGATAAGAATTTCAGGTACAAAGTCTAAATCAAGATTAATTTCCTTGATCTTACATTGATTTATCGGTTTTAAGTTTGGTTTGAACTTTAAAGAATGAACCGAATTTGAAAGGGTTTTTCCTAATATCCTATATAATATTTTTGTTGTCTCTAAATCATTATGATCTAAAATCGATTGTCCATTTATCCCCTCACAATGCTCCATGATAAGAATTTGCACTCCATCTTCATTTATGTGTTCATAAAGCTTTGGGACAACGCTTGTTCCTTTAGAAATTTCTAAACTATAAACCTCATTTTTTAGGTCTAGATTAGAAAGAGCCCCAACTTTAGCTACTAACCGCGGACACGTTCCATTTAATAAATAAGTATCGTTGGTATAGCCCCCGACTAAACGTGTGGGATTAAATTCACCATATTTATCTTTTAAATGCTTTTGTATAACATCCTTCAATCTAACACATCCTGTCTGATCAGGTTATTCTTTTATTCAGATAAGAGAAATATTGGTCGGGAGCCTTCTTGAATTAAAGCTCCGATTTAACGGAAGATCGGCAAACTTCAATTAGCTGGTTAAGCTAAATAAATCTTGTAGGTTATAATGGATGTAGTTTCTTAGAAAAATTAGTTCAGTTTCATCAAATTGATATGAACTTTTCTCACTCTGATAACTGTTCACAACTTTATACATAGTACCTTTCATCTCATCTGGAAGTGATGTTAGTCCCCAATTACCAGCTTCCTGTTTTGATGAAATAATCCCCTCTTTCACATACCAAAACACTCGCAACATATTTAATGAACAATAGATTGGATCATCTACAATATTTGCTAAGCACTCTTCGTAATCTCCTATTATTGAAGATAAATAATCTGATGAAGGGATCCTGGGGAAGACTTCAAAAATAGAACTTCCTTCGATACATATACCTCGATAAAACATTATGGTTATATGTGCAGCTAAATCAGGGTCAGTTTTAATATCATCGTTTAAGTATGTAAATCTATTTTCCAATAAATCAACTTCATACCTGTCTCTCCAAAATTCACTGTAATGAAATTCATATGGAGAAGGGTGTTCCCAGTTGTCCAATTGTCCTTTAGTCAAAAAGCTAATTTCAATGGGATACGGATTAGTAGAATAATTAAAATAGAGTTTCGCTAGTTTCCTCTTTGTTTCTATTGTTATTGACTCATGAGTGACTACCAAAACATCAAGATCACTGCTCTGGGGATTGAATCCTCCCATTGCTAGCGAGCCGTGAAGGTAAAAACCTATGTAATTATCACACATGATTTGTTTAGTCTCACATACCAAATCCAAAACAAATTTTTTAGTCACTGGAGAAGCATCATTCCAATTGTAGGTCATTCGAGAAAACTCCTTGTCCTGTAAGAAGTTAAAAAAAGAACAATTACGTTATAAGTGAATCGCTCCGATATTCTTGAAAACTAGAAATCAATATACCTATTCTAAGTTTCATTAATTAGACCAAACACATAATGGTCTACATATTCGTCGTAGAGCAATTCAGATTTTTGGAGACAGCCCTCTTTTTTGAATCCTAATCTGTGTGGAATGGCTAAACTTTTTTCATTCCCAGTTGCCACTCTTATTTCTATACGCTTGAGATTAAGTTCATTAAAGCAATAATTTATGACTTCTTGACAAGACTTTGTCATTAATCCTTTTCCTTGAAAAGAATCTCCAAGCCAGTAACCTAAGGAAGTATATTTGTGTGACCAATTAATAGTATGTAATCCAACAATCCCTGCTAATTCACCTTTATACCAGATCCCCGCCTGGAACCCATTATTGTTACAGAATTGCTTTAATGTTCCCTCAATAAATCCCTTTGAATTCTCTTCTGTCTTTGTACTGTCAATCCAAGGTAACCATTTACGCAAACTATTTCTTGAAGCATCAATGAGTTGAAATAATTCTTCGGAGTGCCTTAATTCTAGTAAACGAAGTTCAGTATCTTCGTTAATTTTACATTTAAACATTCATTATTCCCCTTTCGTTCTGCACCATAGAAGATGATTCTCTTAATGGATAATCGCTCCGAAAATGTTGAAGACTCGATTCCGAGACATTTTGAAACAAATATTAAACTAGCGTATCCGTTAGCTAAAGAAAAATCACAAAACATAAAGATATAATTGCTGCTACCTTTGCATTCTTCCTGACTGTGGTTCTTATTGTGGGTATCCATCTTATATTTCCAGACAGACTAACCAATCTAGCAATCAAAAACAAAATAAGAAAATACATAGAAAATAAACCAATCATAAAATCACCCTTACTGCATTGTAGATAAATATAAAAACAAATAGAATTGGTTTTAATTCAAACTGCTCCGTGAGCACAAAAAGTGATAGCTAAATTGCAGCTATCGCTCCGAGATTGCTGAAGAATTGAATTCAAGATAATTAGAGTTTCTTCTTCGACTAGAGTCTTTCTTTTTCCAAATCTTCAACCAGCATTACATCATTGATGTTACCAAATGACTCACTTGCTAGAAAAATGATTACGCCATCAATTTAAACTGAACGAAACTTAGTTCTAAGCCATTGTTGAGACTTACTGGTATCTAAAGAAGTATCTATAGCTAAATATGGAAATTCTTCTTTGGAAATCTTAGTGGGACTTAAAAGGTTATTATCCCATCCAAGTTGCATTAATCGCTTATTAAAAAACGTATAGTAGCTCTCTATATTTTTAGGTCCAACGTGCAATGTTCCATTAAACTTCATTTTAGACAACTCAAGAATGGAGCTTGATAAATCATTTACATTTACAAAAGTTCTAAATACGTCTTCCCATGCATCGATTGGCTTATTCACTTTAATTTTCTCAATCATTTTCAAAGTGCGTTTTTCTATTGTTTGATTCGAATTATCCCCATATAAGGGACCTGTTCGAAGGATCACATGATTGGAATAACTTTGACGGATGAAGTTTTCTCCAATATATTTACCATTCACATATTCAGCAAGAGGAGCTTCTTTAGGTAGGGTACCAATGGGATCATTTTCGGTATAATTTCCTCTACCATCAATAAATACGCCATCAGTTGATAGGAAGATAAACTTTGTATCATTTGTTAATTCTGACAGTACGTTCTTAAGACCTACATTCATTAAATGACTTTCTTCTTCAAAATTCATAAGTGACCAAATGACAACTGCCGGATTAATTTCTTTAATAGCGATTCTAATAGATTCACGGTTTGTTACATCCACCTGAAGAATGTTTGAGTACTGATTTGGAAAACGCGAACTACCAAATATATTTATATTTTCATCTTCTAAAGCTAGTCGAATTACATTTGACCCTAGAAATCCTGTTGCTCCTAAAATAAGTATCCTCATCTTATCTACCTTTTTATTATTAATGTAAGAACAAACCTTTTTTTAAAACAAGTCAGCCCTCCTGTAATAAATGAAGTGTAAAAAGGATAAATTTGTGAATAAATTCACTTAAACTCAAGGGGCTTAACTGCAATAAAATTAGCTATTTGAGAGTTAAAAACTTCACCAAATGTTCCCTATTAAGCGAATTAACATTCTTGGTATAAACATTAAGATGTTCCATATCACTTCAAATATAAACTCAATTAGGGTATCTTTAAAAAAGCCATTTCTATTTCTATTTTTATTTTTCATTTTTTAACTCCCAATTAATTGTTGTTTAACTATTCTGACTGGAAATAACAATTCTATTCTATCTTTTAAAAGGGCGCTTACTTTTTAATACACAAACACTCCGAGATTCTCGATTAAGAAAACAAAAGCTCATAGCTATAATACGAACCAAAACTAGCAGCACCTATTAAACGTTTTACTAAAAACCTATTCAAGATATTCATTATGTAGTTCAATATTTAAATACCTGGCCATACCGGTTTTAACTTTTCTAAACCCTTGTTTCCTATAAAATTCCTCATTACCTGTAGTGGATATAATATGAACACAAGAAACTTCCTTAAGTTGTTCTAATATATGGTTTACTATCTGCTTGGCAATACCTTTATTTTGAAAATCTTTATGCACTACAATATCATAGATTGAAGCATTAAATATTCCATCTGACATTGCTCTTCCAAGTCCAACTATACGATTGTTAACTTTTACTAGTACTTTAATATCACTTGCATCAAAGACTTGTTTTATCACATCGTTGGTATGCTTCATCCAACCTACCGATTGATAAACTTCTTTCATCTCCTCAAGGTCTTAAAAAAATACATCCCCTTGTATTTCCAGGTCCATTAATTCCCCTCCCATAATTCAATAATCGCTCCGATAAAACAGAAGACTTCAAATCGAGATAAATGTTATTTTGCTCCGCAAGAGCTCCCTAGAATACTCGATATGAAAAAGAAGGATACAACTTTTTCTCATAGTAAATAGTAGAAGATCTAATTAATGATTGCTGCCTTAATTTTTTCTATTGAATTTTATAAAACAACTTATAACTCCTTTGTCATAAATACACTGTTCGGGTCCTCACTGTAGCCTGAAAACGGCTTACAATATTGAAACCCGAAGCTTGCATATAATCTCCTAGCCGGTTTAAAAACATCCATTGAACCCGTTTCCAAGCTCAACCGTCGGTAACCACGCTCTCTGGCTTCCTTGATCATGAATTGAAGAAGTCGTTTTGCTACACCCTTTCTTAGATGAGAGGAAGCAGTTTTCATTGACTTAATCTCTCCATGCTGGCTGTCAAGTTCCTGAAGCGCCACGCAACCAACTAATTCATTTGCTTCCCAAGCACTCCAGAATGTAATTTCAGGTTTTCGCAATCCCTCAAGATCAAGAGCATGTTTACTTTCCGGTGGAGAATGTAGTTTCATACTCTGAATGTGCTCACTCAGTAATTCANGGTTAAATCATTTAATATCCATAAAATCCACTCCTTTCTTAAGAACAGTAACTGTATACATTTTCTAAACTATTATTTCGATTACCTACAAATAATCCCCTCATTCATTCAAGAAATCAAAGAAAGAGAGCAATTCTTATTCCAGATTTGCTCCGAGATACTTGAACAAACATCTTGCTCCTATTAGCTGGTATTGTTTAGCTAGAGCCTAAAAATACTGTTGGAAATTCTTTCTCAATAACCTTCTTATCAAAAGTAACACTGTATGCTTTAGCATTAGGTCTTGAACTGACGATATTACTAATTTCTTGCTCTATGTAATGAACTGCAACACCATCATCCGTTGCAATTCCAGGTTGTATATTCCTTGAAGAGATAAGTTTGTGATAGGTAAGCCTTTTATCCTTGTCTCCATCATAATGTGGACAATTACTACCATTCAGAAATCCCAAACATTTTAATGGCAAATATTCGTCTCCAAATGAGTCTGTAACTCCTTCTTCAAACCAACAAATGGAGCCTGCACTAATTCCAGCCAATATCATTCCTTGATCGTATGCCTTTTTCATGATTCGATCAAGTCCCCATTCCCTCCACAAAGCCAATAAATTTTTTGTGTTGCCTCCTCCCACATAAATGATATCTTTATCTAATATAAAACTTTCTAAGTCTCTTGTAGGTGGCTTAAATAATGATAAATGTGAAGGGGAACAATCTTGTTTTTCAAAGAATTGATAGAATCTAGATATGTAGTTATCTGCATCTCCACTGGCGGTAGGAATGAAACAGATATTTGGATTTGTTTCTTCTGATTGATTAAGTATATATCGGTCTAATAAGGGATTTTCTGGCTCCATAGAAAATCCTCCACCACCAAGCGCAATAATTTGCCTCATATGCGACCCCTTTCTTTTAATTTCTTCATCAAAAGTTATCAATATTTTCCCTTATTGTATTTAACAGAAGTATGACACCTACTAATAGAAAGATTGGAACTAATGAGATTAGCGCGATACTCATACCACCCCACCCATGCTCATAATAATCCTCCTCTCTCCCATGCACACTCCTGTCTAAACCTGCATAGAAGAGCGCTTACTTTTTATTTACCAAACGCTCCGATTTAATGGAATACCGCTATTTTTTCAAATGATATACCAAGGTATTTGTACGTAATCTGAACTTCATTTATAGGTTCTGAAAAAGTAACACTAATTCCATATGCTTCATCGTTTTCAGAAGCAGCACCTTCATCTAAATTCTGAAAATTGGATAAAGGTGCTGTTCCTGTCTTTATATTTACTTGTTCTATTTCAGTAAATCTATATTTTGTTGATTCTTCGCTATAATAATCATCGGTTATAATAAAACCCTGTAACGGATTGCTAACTTGTACTTTTGTTTGCAAGGGGTCTTCATTGTTATTTACCGTCACACTTACTATCTCCACCCCTGTTAAACCTGTATTTCCTACACCAACGACGACAGATTTTTCATTCTTAGTTGATGCAAGCGTGCCGACTTCTAAAGGGGGGTTAAATATTAGATATGCGTAGAGTCCGCAAACAGCTATTATTATGGAAAGAACCAGAATTAAGAAATTCTTCCTCACCAAATCCTTCTCCTCCAATCAGATGTTTCCTACCGCTATGTTGCCCTATACCTGCCTAAAAGTTTTTATCTTTTATTCAGCAAGCGCTCCGAGATGTTGGAGTAAATGTAACCTATTCTAAGGACTAATTTCTAAGAATCTCGCTAAAATGACTCCCATGAACAATTTCTTCTCCGCTCTTCACTGTCCAGTCTCTTATAGATAGTTCAGGATGATTAGTTATATAGCTTTCAGTAATTTTAAATCCAATTTTATAATTGGACCACCTAGGAATATCCTTATTAACGTTTCCATTCTGAAACTGGCTGTATATGTCAGTACTTCTGGAATCAACATTACTTTTAACTTCTTCTAGAACCACCTTTTCTTCTTCTGAAGACATCGGTTCTGACCAGGGCACGCTAACATCTGGGTATAAGCGTGAGGCAAAAGACTCTGCTTTCCCCTCGAAAATAATACCGTTTAGTAGTGAGTAATCATTTTCGCTATCCTCAAAAAATACTGAGTGATGGTACTCGTGTGCAATAACATATTTTAACATCTCTTTTTCGAAGGAAGGATCCAGCATTATTACTATGGCATCTTTGCTCAATGTTATTGCAGCCACGCCATTCATCTGTTTAATGATAGAGACTTGAGGGTCAATGGGTCTGACAAAAATTGTTTTTTCACCACCAGGTAGTTTAGTTGCTGCCTTTACAAGAGACTCTTTTATTATGTTGTTTATCTCATTTTGTTGCATTAAAAGTTCATTTGTATTTTCTTTTAAAGCTTGAGCATTCCCTGTGGGATAAAAATATTGAGAATAGTCTAACCCTCCACTAAGAATTGCATTTTCTTCAGAGGCAGAATTAAGAAATGGTTGAGTTACTTTACTATAAAATTCACCTTTGTTATTCTTCGAAGAATCTTCTGTCGCCTCATCAGCATAATCAAGAAATTCTTCATATAATGGAATGACTTTAAAACCTTGTCCATTTTTTTCGAATTCGATTGTCGATTGAGAAGGTATCTTATCTTCTTCATTAGAACAACCTGTTATCACAACTAATGCAACAATAAAAGTAAATAACATTTTTATAAACGAATTCATAAATCCCCCTTATTATAAGATGTGAGAAAAAGAAGGAATCAAATAAACATCAGAATCAATTATCCTGCCCTAAAGCTACATAAAGCGCTTACTTTTTATTACACAACGCTCCGAGATAATTGTATATGAGACAAGACTTATTTCTGTTGAATTCACCACTCAATATCTTCATAGATATCACAGATAAATCTTCCATCAACTTTCCCCTCTTCGAACAGTTGTGTCGCTGTACTAAACTCTTGCGTAACTGAGCCTTTTACTTTTGTTAGGTAAAATTTCTCTTCATCTTGGCTAATCCAATATTCATTATTTCCATAATGAAAATTGTACTCTTCTCCAATGTAAATTTCATTTTGAAACTCTTTGAACTGATCTTTAGTCATTTCAGCACTCCGTTCAAGGGTTTCAACTAGAGATTGTAAACAGATAAACGAAAAGATTGAGAACTGGAGTTGATATTCCTGTGTTATCCAACATTAGCCAAAATCCTCCTAAAGAAATACAATTGTTTGTAAGCATCAAATCTTAGTTACCTGCTAAATCCAATTATTTCAAAACAGCGCTAATAAATCCATCTTTTTCCTACTAAAAGAAGCCTATCTTATTAAAGATAAGCTCCGAGTTTGCGGAAGACCTTATTTTGAGATATAGAAACAGATTACTAACTTTCACTACATTCTGTTTATAATCTCATACTCCCTTTACTTCTTCATTTCTTCATCATCTTTAAAAAGACCGATGTAAAAAAACACCCCTATTATTATTGGAACCCATATCAACCAGTTCACTTTATCACCCCTTCTATTTATATTTACACTATTCACAATAATGCTTTTTACATATCGTTAAATAATGTCATTCTTATGTATTAAAGGTGAGCACTTCATCAAGCAATAGCTTCGAGTTTATGGAGAATCAGTTACTATTCTTTACTGCAATATCAAGTATTTCCTGATACAGTTCATTCCAATTATGATAATAATCTATTACTTCGCTTGGATGGATTAGGATTCTCTCTCCTGACTCATATTTAGCTTCAAATTCATATAGTTTATCGATATCCATTCGATAAAAAACCTGATATCCGATTTTAGGATACTGACTGTTTTCATGCCATGTTGGATTTTCACTGTGGTCAACTACTATACGTCCTAACAAATGGCTTTCTCCCGTAACATAACCTTCTTCATAAGCTTCACGCTTTAAACATTCTGCTGGAGTTTCTTCATCTTCAATATGACCTCCAGGAAAATCCCAGCCTCTATGATTTAAATTTACTAATAGTAGTTTATCATCCTTAAAACAAAGTCCGTGGACGCTTGTAATCAACTCTATCGGAGGCAAACGTAAATCCGGATCCCATCTTAACATTACTTTTTCTTCTCCCCAATTTACATATATTTCGGTCATTTATTTCCACTCCCAAAGTAAAAACGTGAAATCCATTCCCACCAATTTCCTCCTAATCTCCCAGCGCTTACTTTTTATTCAGCAAGCGCTCCGAGTTTGATGAAGACTCAGTTTCAAGATAATCTACTTATTAAACTCGCATTAGCTGAACAATAAAATAAATGATTATTCTTTTGACAACATGTTTCTAATTATTCTTATTTGCCCTCTATGATTGATTTCATCCTCAAATACGTGAAACCAAATGAAGTAGTTATTAGAGCGATGATTGTCCCATAGTCTGTTTTCGTATAACCAATCATCAGTCAACATTGAAAATTTCTGAAGTGTTCTATTTCTAACTTCTTCAAGTTTTGCGATATAAAATTCTAATGGATACCCTTTGATGTTTTTTCTTCCTTTTTCTCCAAGACTATATGGAGATCCCCAATCCAACATTTCTTGCTCGTTTGGGTTTCTGCCATCAAAGATTTCGATCTGAAATCCTTTCTCTACAGCAGCTATATGTAATAAGAGAGCTCCAATACTATTCCCCTCCTTATTTGGTATAAAGTCCAATTCAGAGGTTGTTAGTCCTGATACAGCTTCTAATGTTGTTTTCCTCGCATAGTTCATTTGCGACACTAGGTGACCTATTTGAGGAGTAAATCCTTTTAATGGCTCTATCTTAACTTCCAATTAAAACACCTCCTTTTCCATCAATATTTCTATAGCACAGGTAGTGACGAATAAGATTTATTAGGTTATCGCTCCGAGTTTCTTTAAGACTCGAGTTCGAGGTATTTCTTAGAGAGTCTTTTCCTTTAACACCGGTTAGTTGAACAACATATCTCAATAAGCCAGTTTCTTCGAAAGATAATACTGTTGATTATTAATATTAGGATGTTCTTCTATTACACCCACCACTTCATAACCATATTTTTGATAGAAATTTGGGGCTTGAAAGCTAAATGTATCTAGTTGAATGAGTTTGCATCTATTCTCTCTGGCAATTTTCTCTATATTATCTAATAACTGTTTTCCGTAGCCTTTACCTCTAAGAGATTCATCAACCCATAAGAAATCAATATGTAAGTTATACCAAAAAATCGTTCCTGTAATGCCACCTAAAATTTTTTCTTCTTCATCTCTAAGAATAAAGCTAATGTTTTTGACTGGGTGTTTTACTTCATCTGGTAATTTAGAAAGATTGTGTTCAATTACCTTTTTACGAATATAATTACTGTCTTCTTGATTCCATTGTTGAGTTATTTTCATACTTTTCCCTCCATATAAGTTTTTGAATAAATATAATACCACAAAAAAATAACTTATTTTGTAAATAAGTTATTTTTTGTGATTTATCTAACCTGCCCCGTTAGTTAAATAGTTAACGCCACGCTATTCCCTGTGTTTATGTAATAAAGGGCTAATGCTCTATTGGACAATTGCTCCGATTATATTGAATAAGAAGTATAACTATTGTATTGTGTAATCGAAATGGTAATTTCCATCCAAAAGGAGGTAGATCTTGAAAAAATCTCATATTTTTAATATCTTGTCAGGTATTCTTATTTCTATCATATGGATTTATCAGATCGTAGCAAATGGAGCCTACCCTTTGTTACCACTAGTGATGATTGTATTGGTCCTGATAATATACATAATGGAACGAAAGGGTGTAGACACTGTTTATTGGGCTGCACCAACTATTGTATTGCTCCTAATTAGCTTATGGACTATGGTTCCAGAATTCTTTTTTGGACCTTAAAAAATTTCTCGTCACAACAACTTCTATTCAGAATTACCGACTATAAATCAAAAGACAAACAGCAGTAAAAATTAAATGCGTTACTCTCTTATATCTAAAAAGAGCTTGCTACGGCTTATATGGTTCCAAGCTCTTTACATTGTTTCTTTGATCCATAAACGCTCCGTTATTATCGAATAATGTATGAGTCATATATTTTCTAGTTTGCTAGTTAACATTCCCTTGAAAAGTGTAAGCTGAAGAAGATTTCATTAATTCCTCTACTCCATTTTTATGGTAGGGCATTAACTCGTTAGCAGTATTAAAGTCTACCCACTCTATCTCAGTGATTTCATTTTTATCTTCAATTTGAACCTCTCCATCAATAACAGTAGCTTGAAATGTAAACATTAAACCGTGA
Organism: Guptibacillus hwajinpoensis; assembly: GCF_001039475.1. Taxonomy (GTDB): domain Bacteria; phylum Bacillota; class Bacilli; order Bacillales; family Guptibacillaceae; genus Guptibacillus; species Guptibacillus hwajinpoensis. Next base: position 792,290 of record NZ_LELK01000001.1, read on the forward strand.
TGTTGCTGCTTAGTGAAAAATGCTTCATTAACTGCTAGAATCGGTCCTGCTTCAATTTCTAAACCAGTCTCCTCTTTTGTTTCACGAATAACTCCTTGTTCTAAGGTTTCTCCAAATTCAACTGCTCCACCTGGCAAAGACCAAGTTGAATGTGCATTATACTTCAGTTTCAACGAAAATAAAGTCAGTGATACAATCATATGGATTAGACATTGTTATAAACCCTTTCGTAAATAAACTTATGTGGGGAAAATAATCCTATTCAACAATTGCTCCGAATATCTGGAAGACTCAATATGGTGATACCTACGTTTAGACCACTTAATACCAATATGTAGATTCAGATTTGTAATGGAGGTAGTCAAATATGGATTTAACACTTTCCAACAACTCTTTTGGAAAATCCACTTGTTCATTTTCCTTTATAAAGCGAAGCCCTTTAATTTTATCTCTTTCATTCAAGGTTGGAACTCCACACGCCGAATGAGCCAGAAAGAAATGCCCAGTCCATTCAACACCCGAAAAAACATATTTCCCTTTATGTATTTCATTTAGGTCATTTACTTTTATTCCAATCTCTTCACTGACTTCACGTTTAGCACACTCAAGTATCGTTTCATACACCTCTTTTTTTCCTCCAGGAAAGTTCCATACGTTTTCTCTATCTTGAACAACTAAAATATTCCCTTCCTCGTCTTTGATCAACACTCTTGAAAAAGACTTGTTCATAAAAAGACCCCTTTTTGAAATACTTTCATGCAACAAACGCTCCGATTTAATGGAATAAGCCTTTCTCTTCGTTTGCTATCCTTTTGATTTCCCCTACTTTAAATTCAGTGACTTTTTGAATGTTATTTTCATCTGTAAAACCTTGAAAATACTTGTGTATTTCCCATGCTAGCATCATCGTTGTATGGTCAATATAAAGATAGTTAAAGTCTTTCATATAATCTTCTTCTACAATATTAAGCTGTTTTTCCTTCAAAAGATTCCAATATGCCTTAATTATGAAATGAATTAACTCTATGTCATAAATATCCTGCAACAGAATCGTTATATCTCTCAGTGGTGAACCGATTGCTGCCCATTCCCAATCAACAAACCAAATCTGCTCTTCATAATGGAATATATTTTCTAAATGAGGATCTCCGTGAGTTAAGACTAAAGGAGTTCTCGCTTCAAAATTACTTAAAGATAATTGGTCATATGTATCATTTATTGTTTGGATCCACTCAGACTTTGCCCAATGGTGGCGAGCACACAACTTTTTCATTTCTTCTAGACACCATTTGCGCCATTCAGAGCTTATTTGGTGAATAGGTAACTCGGGGGTATAAGGGTTCGACCTTGTATCATGCAGGTCTGATAACCTCTGCAAAATATCACTGATTACCTTCTTCCTATCTGTTAAAGATAAACTTTCATAGGTGTCTTTTAGTGGTGACTCAAGGTCATGCATTAAAATGGCCTGGGGAGCAATATTCCAGACTTGTACTAATTTGCTAAACTGCTTAATAGGATTTTTAAGTTTTTCATAGATATCTATTTCATTATTTCGATCGGCTGAAAATTGCTTATAGATATAGGATCCTCTTTGATTCTTATCATCTAAAACGTCAACCCTAAATATACTACCTGCATGAGCACCATGAATAATTTCTTTACTTAGTAGCTTCCACCTTTTCTCTCTCATTCTTTCTTCTAAATGCGTCAAAGGATCCTCTCCTTTATTGTTGTGATTGAAACAGGTGGTTAAGAATAATAATGATGTACTATGATTTATAAGTAATCATCTCAACCATTTCTCTAATGGCATTTATGACAGGTTTCGGTCTGTCGATGTGGATGGCGTGGCCAGCCTCTTTAACTACAATGTGTTTACTTGTTTTAGTTAGATACGAAAGGTCAATTTGAAATCTCATCCAGGCATCAAAGGATTCACTCGTATGATGGGGTTGCGTTCCTCCTGTAAGCACGATAAGAGGAATGTTTTTGAGTTTACTTCCTCGAACTTGTTCTAGACTTTCTTCAAATTCATTTAACGAAGATTCTACTAAGAATTGCCCTAAGTATTCATTCTTTACTTCCTTAGTAAACAGAGGTACCATTTCATTATTTTGATCTTCGTGAACTGAATCTATTAGGATTAGTCCTGTTACCTCTTCAGGGTACCTACTCGCATAAAGTCGAACATTTACTCCACCAAACGAATGTCCTACTAATATGTATGGAGGCTTGATATCTGCAGCTTTAAGTAGGTTTCTAAGATTCTCGACAATTTGTAAACTATGTTTGGGTTTATGACTATTATTACTTTTCCCTATACCTTCTCTGTCATAAAAAAACACGTTTGCAAAAGTGGATACTTCTTTTCTAATGGATTGCCAATTGTCTAATGCCCACCCATAACCTGATTCAAAAACGACCGTTGGGCTAGAGTCAGACATAGCAACATACTCGTAGTAAAGCTCTGTTCCTTCGACATTTATCTTTTGACCATTACTCAAATTTCTCTCCCCCAATAAAGGACCTCTTCTTGATCAAGTTAATTTCGATGACCTATAAAACAATCGCTCCGATTTAACAGAAGATCTCATATCGACTATTTGCTAATAATCTTAAAACCGAGTCATAAATCAATGTCGTTGAATGAAAAAGTCTTTTTTCAAATTTTCTTCTCAAGTCATAATTACAAAATACGCAATTATATTCCAAAGCATATGAGCTAAGATGCTAGGAATCAATGAGTTAGTCTTCTTATAAAGTAGCGCAAATACAAAACCCGCAATAAAGATAAAAATCGGATTATCAAAGTGGACAAAGCCGAAAATTATAGATGAAATAAAATTGCAATCCAGATATTCACCTTCTTTGATACATATCCAATTAATACTCCCCTGAACAATATCTCCTCAGCTATCGGTACAATAAAACAAGAAAATAGAAGAGTACGTAAAACATTCCTATTAGATATCCAAATATCGTAAGTTTCTCTTCTTAATAGTTCTTCGCTAATAAAAACTTCCCAATTTGTAGCTGCTAAATATGCAGAGTAGATCGCCAAAACGGAAGGTAAAACCCAGATGACACTTTTCCTAGATGGTAGCTTTATATCTTTAATAATATGTTTTCTAATGGATGGAATAAATCCTATAATTGAAAGACTATATACAACCCAGATAAGTCCATAAAATTGACGGTATTGAAACCAAGGTGATTTAATACTGAATATGTATGAAAAACCTCCGAATCCGATTAATATCAACGCACAGAATAATATAAAACTCCTCCAATTAAATGTGTTACTTTCGATTCATATCACTCCCATTTAACCTTGATTACTCTTGGACACTACCCAAATCTTCAATACCAATTATTTCAAATCGGTATGAAAAACTCAATCTTTTATTGGGAATAAAAGGAGCTTATCTTATTACAGATAAGCTTCTAGATTGCAGTATAAGGGAGTTATTTTAAAGTTGCTTTAAATACATAACTTACTTTGTCATAATCCATCTTATTTTCATAAAAACGGTGTGCATCTTTACGCTGTAACCCCGAAGATAATGCAACACTTTCATATTTATTTTCTTTTGCCCAATTATGAACATAGGTAAGTAGTTTCTCACCGTATCCCTTTGAACGCTCATTATCGTTTGTAACTAAATCACAAACCCATACAAACCTACCGTAATAAAGGGTGGTCATCGGCTTAAATCCAGTTACTGCAACTATTTCTTCTCCATTGATTAGGGCAAACATTTTATACCTATCTATTTCTTTTGCCTCTAATACCAGGTCGAGATATGTATCTTCATCTAGGTGAGCTCTTAATTGCTTCATTACTGGAAATGCTTCAATAATTTCAGCCTTTGAGTGTAGTTCTTTTATCCTTAATGCATCCATTACTCTATTTCCCCTTTTTTGTAAATTTGGACTAATTGTATCATAACTCCCCTGCCGTTTAATTCCAATTATTCAAAACCCATCCACATACTCAACCCTTTTCTTGAAAGAAAAGACGTAATTCCTCAGTGGGGAATTACGCCCGATAAATGAAGATCGTTCTTCAACGTTTACGCTGCTATTATATTGCACAATTGCTCCGATTTTACGGAATAATTCAAGATCTTCCTCTTGACAAAGGAACGCTTTCATAACAAATGGCTGACTCTAAATTAATTAGGTTTCAAAGAGTTTTCTCCATTGATATTCTCGTATTTGAATATCCCATTTTCTTGTACAACCTATAAGCTCCATCATTCTTCCCAAACACACTTAACCCAATTGAATTCACACCACGTTCTCTAAGATTATCTTGTAGCATCTCAATAGTCTTAGTCCCATATCCTTTTCCTCTTTCATGTTCATCAATTAAAATGTGATACAAGTAGGCTGAATTAATTTCTGGAATGATGCTGTACCAAAGAAGTCCCACTTTTTCATTTGAGTTAGCTTTTATAATATTATAGAGGCATTGTCCCTCAGTGGCTAAGCCATCCTTAAACATGTCGTTGATCATCATTTCTGATTCCTCTAAAGCTTGCTCCAATGTTAAATTGAAGTTTTTAGTAATTTCATTAGCATGGTCAGGAATCATGAAATCCAAATACTCCTCGAATTCAACTTCATTAACTTTACTTAACTTAATCATGTTATCTCTCCATTCTATATTGCTGCATTCTTTGTTTACATCAATAGTAGAGTAGAAAACAGATCATTTTTTAAATGATTAAGTTTTACGTTAATCATGAATAAACAATCTGTTCACCCATGACCATGGCACACACCTAAAGCCTCGAAACATTTTCATTCCTCCTTTATTGACTTTGTAAGTATTGATCTATTAAAGCTCCGATAAACCAGAAGACTTGGGATCAGGATAAATTCTAGAATTTACCCTAAATTAGTGTTAATTTAGATCGATGTTACCCACATATTGAACATCTCCCATATCAGAAGACAGATTCACTTCTAAGATATAATTACCCTTTGAATCTGGAAATTGAAAACCATTAGATTTATTTACAGGCAATTCAATCTCTTCATTGTTTTTCCACAGAGATACTTGAAACTCTTCTAATTGAAAATCAGAATGTTCTAATTCTAGGTTTCCCTCTGAACCAGCATTGACCTTAATTTGATTCTGTTCGACTCCTAATGATTGAAAATCAACAACAGCCTTTTTGTATTCCTCATTAGGACCTTCCCAATTCAAGGAAGCCTCTTTAAGCTCATATGAATCATAATCGTTTAGATGATGGTACCAAACTGTCATTGTTGGAGGAGTGAAATCGTAATCCTCCCCTATACAGGCGGTCAATAAAAATATACACCCTAAACTTACTATAGAAAATATTGAACGAATCATTATCAATTCCTTTCTCTTTAATGTTCAAATAACAGCAACTTTGGAGCATAAAGCAAACACTCTTTTAAACTATCGCTTCGAGATTCTGGAAGATGGTAAATTTTGTACGAAAACTTATGATACAATTAGATTAAGTAAGTTCAATATCTAACATTTCTTTTTTCCTCGAACGGAAGGATTAGGGGAGTTTGAATGGGAAATTCTTAAGTAAAGGTGGACTTTTATGCTTTGGCTTATGTTAATAGTTATATTTCTGCCTTTTATAGCAAGACGAATAGAAAGGCATTTTCAACGATTAAAAAAAGAAAAAAATGATTTGAAGGATATCTTCAGTGATTGATAGGAAATGATCTTCCATTTAATTAACCTATTGCTTTAGTTAACAAGCAAAATATACCACAGTGGAACTTCCATAAAAGTGGAAGTTCCTATTTTTTGTGAAGTATCACATTAAACTTTAACATAGCCATTTAATTAAACAGAAGCCTATCTTATTACAGATAAGCTCCGAGATTGCTGAAGAATGTAGCAATCTAAATAAATATTTCAATTTAAGATCTGCGGCAAATAAAGTTGGACCTATTATTGTCTTCTTCTATAATGATTAATTAGATATCCTGCTATTACAACTAAAAGAACTATTAGTCCAACAAAAAATAATGGTAAGGCATTAGGAGTATACTCTACCATAATATGTAAAACCCAAGCTGATAGGAAGTAAAGAACGAAAAAAATACTTATAACTCTTATTAATCTAATGACCATTTGTCCTCCTTAAATCGAATTATGTGCTACCCTCTCAATGTTCAATTCTTTCTCCGAGATACTGGAAGATCAATTTTCTACGTAACCTCAAAAACTATGATAAAAGAAATAGAACGCTGCCTCCTACAATAAAGCAATAAAACGAAAAGTATTTGAGATTCCCTTTAGCCATAATATCCATAAACCATTTCAAAGCAACATAGGATGCAATTACGGAAGCTAGAAACGCTAATACATATGGAATACCGACTATTGATAGATCTTTTGTCATTAGAGTATCAATAGACAGGATCATTGATCCTAAACTAACTGGAACATATAGAAGAAATGAAAACCGTAGTGCAGTCTGTTGCTTCATTCCTAATAACATAGCTGCTACAATCGTGGCACCTGAACGACTAATCCCAGGTATTAATGCTACGGCTTGCGCGAGCCCTACAATGAAGGCGTCTTTCCAAGAAAGTTGTCCTTCGTTTTTATCCCCACGTAAATTTCTTATTAACCAGAGAGCTAGTCCCGTAATGATAAGCGTAATACCAACGATCCATACTTTGTCTAATTTCATTTCTATATAATCACCATATAGAAGACCTAGTACGCCTGCAGGTATGCTTCCAATAATAAGATAAAGAATAAAATCAAAATCACTCTTACTCTCGGAATCTTTGGTTAGAAGATAGCCCAATCCATTTCGACATAACCTAACTATATCGCTTCGATAGACAAATAAAACAGCGATTAATGATCCGAAATTTACAAGAATTAAGAAATCTAATCCTTCGTTCTTCATATTAATGAACTCTTGAAGAATTACTAGATGACCACTTGATGAAATAGGAATTGGCTCGGTAAAACCCTGAAATAACCCTAATAAAATATACTTAAGTAAAAGCATTACATCTTCCATAAAACTCTCCTATAAAACAACTTTTTGACTTTGATTCTGAGCAGATTCAATTGTTAAACGAATTATATCTTTGAAATGTATACTTATTCCTGAATTGCTCCGAGATTCTTGAATAAATACTTCACTTAAGTCTTTATGATATTCAGTTCTTTTCTATCTTTTTTTCTCATTAGCGTAAGAACATACAAGTACAAATAAACTGGAAGCATTACAATAACCAATATTTCCTTACTCAATGAATTGCTTGATAAGAGTAAAGACAACACTAGACCAGCTATAGAATAGATTATGAATTCAATGAGGGATCTGTATTTAGATAATGGTTTTAATCTAAGAAATCCATCTGCAATTAAAGTTGTTGGTAGACCGTAAACTATATATACAATTGCAAAAAAAATCGGTAACGAAATTATAGTAGCAAAAGTATCAGTATATTCTCTTTCTAATTCAAGCACGTAGTCAAGAGTAAATTCTCCAATTACTAAAACAAAAACGGAAAGAGGTGCTGATATAATTATTGCTAGTAGTATCTTTTGTAAATATTTCAATTCCTTCCTCCTCTAAACGTAAAAGCGTACACACTCTTGCCCAAAACCGATAGAGCGCTTACTTTTTATTCAGCAATTGCTCCGATATTGTAGAAGACTTGATTTCGAGGTAATTTAATTGAACTCATATGATTTTATTACACTAATTCATGTAAGAACCATTTTATACTTCTTTAACGATAGATTTCCCTTCAGTTTGATCCTTATCAAGCCATTGCCACTTTTCATGCAGTTCGATTTTCCCTTGAGAGTTTATGTGAGGGATAGATTTGCACTTTCCTCCTCTGATTTCATTTGAAGTGTTCACATGATTATATCGAAATTCTAAAGTGTCATCATTATGTACAATACCTACTAATTTCCCTTTGACTATCTCTCCACCTGAATAATCAGCATAAAGAATATTCCCTTCTTGATAATAGTCAAAATATGTTTTAGAAGAAACTTCACCACTTTCTGTATTCTCTATGGAAACAAAATGGCGGTTATTATAATCTATCATCTGAAACCCTCCTTGAACTTGTAAGCTAAAATGTTATCACACAATTCTAAAAATTAAAATGAAAAGAGGCAATCCAATCTTCATGAATTGCTCCGAGATTGTTGAAAACTTATCTGTTATATTCTTCTTTTAAAATGCCGTATATGTCAACGTCTTCATATTCACCATGTAGCAGTTTATTTTGCTTTAATGTACCCTCTTTTTGTAAGTCTGCTTTTTCTAAAACGATAGTTGAAGCTTTGTTTCTGGATATAGCTGAAGCCCAAACTTTGTTTAAGTTCAGTTGATTAAATCCAAATTCAATCATTTTATTAACAGCTTCTGTTGCAAAACCGTTCCCCCAATATTCTCTACCCATCCAATAACCAAGTTCACCCTTGTTGTTATTTTTATCAATCCTTATGGTAATCGTCCCTATTATTTTATTTTCCTTTTTGGTTACTATGGTTAGAGGGTATTCAAGTCCCTTTTGAATTTGTTCTGGTTGAATGGCGATCCACTCTTCGGCATGTTCTAATTCGTATGGATGAGGAAGACCAAGAATAGTAGCTAGTTCTTGGTTATTTGCTAGCTCCTTCATTCTGCTTGCATCTTCTTTATTAAATGGCTGCAGATTTAACCGTTCAGTTTCTAACTTCAAAGACATAGTATTGCAACTTCTTATCTACTACATTTCCCTCTGGGATTTCGGTAATTCAATACCAATTATTTCAAAAGGGGATGGAGAACTCAATATTATTTTAATTAATAAAAGCGCATTCGATTGGAATGCGCTTCTTAAAAATACTTCATATAGAAATCATGTCGTAGTTTCCCACTAAGCTGAGCGTATAGTTTTGTTGTTTCAGTCTTCTCATGCCCCATTAAACTCTGAATCACATCAATAGGAGCCCCATTGTTAATCATATGCGTGGCATAGCTATGCCTTAATTGATGAGGGTGTATTTCTTTCTGAAGACCAGAACGTTTGGAGATTCGTTTTATGATATATCTTATAAGATATATACTCATCCTTCTTTTTGGCCTTCTTTCTGTTATAAATAAACAGGGTTCCAAGTCATCCCGTTCATCAAGATATCGTTTCAACCATAACGAACATCGTGTATTGAAATACACTTCTCTTTCCTTATCCCCTTTTCCATGGACAATGACTGAATTCGTATGAAAGTTGATATCATCGCGATTTAGCTTAACAACCTCGCCAATACGGCAGCCTGTCGAGTAAAAAAATTCGAACATCGCATTTTCCATAGAGTTTTCACATGCTTCTCTAAGGTGTTCGAGTTCTAGTTCAGAAAGAAACTTTGGAATTCTCTTACCCAGTTTTGGTTCTTTCAATTTTGCAGCTGGGTTCTTTTGAATATGGCCCTCATCATAGGTCCATTTAAATAACGACCGAATACAACGGACCCGGTGTCCTAAGCTTGAAGGTTTTAAATGTTCACCAACATCGACTAGATAAGCTTTCAGTTGATCAGTGGTAATCGCATTCATATCAACATCACCAAAGTAACGTAAAAGCGTATTGTACTGAAAACAATACGTTTTCAATGTCAAAGGGGAATACCCCTCAATCTTCTTATCAAGTTCGTACTTTTCCCATATCGTCGATAATAACATGGATATCACTCTCCTAGGTTATGAATCAAGTAAACTTGATTCTATTATGTCCCAGAAGTTTAAAATTTATACTAGAGTTATTCCAGAATCGAATACTGTGTCTTTATAGATGAGGCATATAGCCCCTTGGTATTGATGAAGTGAGGCGTTTCTTAGAACAACAAACGTTCCCCCGATTGCTTAACAGGGAATTGAACTCGATTTCAGGAAAAGTCTAAAACAACTTTTAATAATTAGAGTGATCACACTAGATTTCATCACTTAGATCAGGAAATTGAGGAGGAGCGATTTGATTATCCCACTATCACTCCGAGATAACGGAACTATAATGCCTTTAAAAAGCGTAAGGGTTATAACCGGGGGAGCGTCAGGAAAATGCAGATTTACAACGATAAGGAACTTCCAAACTGAAAAGCCTAACTTCTCTACAAATCAAAACAGAGAAATTGAGCATTTCAGTTACTTCATTTATTTATTGAATTCATCAACTGGAAGAAATATTCAGGTTCATGCGTTTTATTTAGGTTATACCACGAATGTAATGTATCTGGCGTAAATACATCTATTTTTTTCAGTACCTCCATTGCAAATTCCAGCGGAGCTATTCCTGATGCGGTAACTAAATTCTCATCAGATATGGCAGATCCAAAATCATAAAATTTTTCTCCTTTATAGTTAGGACTTACCATTTTGGTATATTCTATGTTATTACTTGTGTGCATTCTAGTATCTAAGTATCCCCTATTCGCGAGGGCCTCAATGGCGCCACAGATTGCAGCAACAATCGTGCCAAGATTTAAAGCCTGGCCGATTTTTTCCAAGATAGGCTGATGAATGTCTTCACTCCAAGTAGTCCCTCCTGGTAAAATTAAAAGATCTTTACGCTCAAATGTAAATTCATCAAGGGACATATCTGGTTTTAGGCTCAGCCCTCCCATCGTCGTAATCATTTCTTTATTTACTCCTACTGTCATTACTTTTAAAGGTGCTAAATCTTTTTTGAAATACCTTCCTGAGTTTAGTTCAGCAATTAAATATCCATATTCCCAGTCCGACATTGTATTAAATACATATAGAAAAACTTTTTTTGTTTGCATTCAATAACACTCCAATCACATTTGATATAGTCAGTATAATAAAACTTCCCTGACAGTTAGCGTCAGGGAAGTGATTATACTTCATGAAATTTTATTAAGTCCGACAGAACTTCAACAAGTCGTTTCTTTAGACTGATTGGCTCAATCACTTTAATAGATTGATTGTACGGTAAAAGTAAATAAGGTACATATGTATGGATCACATCTTTTTCTAGAAGAAAAACAGCTCGATTTGAAGACCGTTCTTGTAAATAATGTCCTAAAAACCAATGCTGACAAATATCATCCAATACACTTTTTTCCCCACTAATAACGAAAGATATCCCCCCTTCCTTATCTTCTACAATTGGAAGAAGACTGTTTATAAAAAAGTCATGTGCTGAAAAATTTTCTGGCCGGTTAAACTTATTTTCGGTTAGCATTAGACTTTCCATTCGATCTACTCTAAAACTGCGGATATCATTCCTAAGATGGCAAAATCCAATCACATACCACTTATTATTCCAATAAATAATTCTGTACGGATCGACCAATCTATCATTTGATTGCGTTTCGCCACTTTTATAGTAACTGATTTTTACTGAATACCCGTCAGCTACGGCCTGCTCCAACTCTTTCAAAAGAGATTCCATAGAGAGTAAACTTAATCGACTTATTACTTCAAGACTAGTCAAATGTTGATTTATCTTTGTTTCCTGCTCTTGATTTGAGTAGTTACTTAGTTTTGAAATGGCCCTATGTAGTGCTTTACCTCCATAATATCCGGCTTCTTCTGCAAAAACAGCAGCGTGAAATAGTGAAGTTTGCTCCTCAGAATCAAAAAAAAGAGGAGCTTCAATAAAATTGTTCAATAAAGTGTATCCACCATTATGTCCTGGTTCTGAAATGATAGGTACGCCACTTGTTGAAATGGTATCAATATAACGATACACAGTCCTTATATTCATCTCTAACTTTTCTGAAATTTGTTTTGCAGTAATTTTTTCACCTGAACGAAGCATCCATAGAATTGCTAACATATTGTCAATTTTAGGCATATAATTCCACCTCTATATCCCTCTATATATAATTAATAACCATCTTACAATAGCTAATAAATCCATCCTTTTTCCAAAAAAAGCCTATCTTATTACAGATAAGCTCCGAATTAGTTGAATAAAGTTCCAATTATTTTTAATAAACGTATTTATTGGCCTGTTTCGTGAACTTCTAAAAACGTTCTGATCAACTTCCTCATTTGTTCAGGTTGCTCAAGAATTGTCCAATGGCCACTCTCTTTTACTTCAACGAGTTTAGCAGTATTTAAGTGTTTTATGATATTTTCACTTATGAAATCTGGAGACAAGATATCATATGTTCCCTGGGCGATTAAAATATGTAATGTATCTAGTTGATGAATAGAAGGAAGAAGGTTGTATTTCTCCTCGATATCCTTGCTTATTTTGGTTAATGCAGCGTAATTATATTTAATTTCTTGTTTCTTTGTTAACGATTCCAGTGAATAAACATAATAGGGGTCCATAAGACTGGTGATCTTTTCGGATACATTTCCTCCTAGAGCTCCATGAAGCGAGTAAAAGCCTAATTTCATTTTTTCAACAAGCCCTAACTTTTGAAGAAGAGTCCTTTTATATGCTTGATAGTCTACAGAAGATAAGCCAATAACAGCAGTTAGAATGAGTTTATGAATATTGAATGGATACTTCGCTGCATATGATAAAGCTAGAATACTTCCCCACGACTCACCAAATAGTGTTATTTTATCCAGGTTTAATGCAATTCTTATTTGCTCAAGATTATTAATTTCATCTTTTATAGAGTAATGATTATCTTTATTTCTATCTGACTTGCCGCAACCTGTTTGATCATAAAATATGACTTGATAGGATTTTGCTAATGGCTCCATATAAGGTAAGAAGTATTCAGAACTACCGCCTGGACCTCCATGAATAAAAATGATTGGATCTCCCTTGCCTTTGACTTTCACAAACAGCAATTTACCATCTACTTCAATATAATCTTCTCTCAAAATAATACTCCTTCTGAGCTCATGCGTTTATTGTTTTATCAAATATTTTTTTATTTTGAAGACTCAAAATCAAGAGTCTCTTTCTCTAGCTCTATATTGGCTCCATTTTTTATCATAGTTTTAATATTTTTTTCTTAAAATGAAAATCAACAAAGAGTGTACAGTAGCCAACAAGCCGTACATTATAGTTAGAAGCTCAATCAAATCATCGACTGAAAATGCAAACACTGCCTCAATTACAACTGTCATAACAAAACCTACAGTGACAAGAATATATGTCCAAATGCTTGCTTTCCCTAATATTTGTTGTCCTCTTTCATCTTTTCCTTCGGTTGCTACAAAGTTGCAAAAATAAAAAACTGCGACCACTAACATAATAAGTGTGATTGTACTCAGAATAGATAACATAATGAACCTCCTGATTTCTAATAAGAAGTAGGCTTTATAAAAAATTCGTAATTACTCTACAAAACAGTTCAATGAAAATTATTTAACTTACTAATAAAGGAAATGTTCAATATTCCAATCAAAAATTTTTTAACTACCCTCATGTTCATAAGTAAAAATTTCTCCTATATTTGTCTCCAACACACGAGCTAACTCAAAAGCTAATATTAAAGAAGGATTGTAACGATTTGATTCCAATGAAGAAATTGTTTGGCGACTCACCCCCACTTTTTTTGCCAGGTCCCCCTGAGATAGTTTGTGTTCAGCTCTTAAAACATGAAGACGGTTATGTAATACTCCTTTTTTCTTCATATTAATACCTCAATTCTTTTCTTTAGTTAATTGTAATATATTTCTTTATTATTGTCAAAAATATATTACAATTAGTAAAAAATACTTTACTAAAAAGCTCACTTTTTATTATTACGATTCAACAAAAAAGGGAAAAGCCTCAGCAAGCTGCTGATTCTTTTCCCAGAGCAATAATGATGATAAGAGTTAGATCTCCTATTTATGTCCTTTAAATTAAAGAGTGTGTTCATTTCCTACATGCTTAATTCTAATACTTTGCCTTAAATTATCAATTCTCCTTTTTACATTAAAGTTCCGAGATTATGGAATAGTGGTTTTAAAAGTAATTAAGAGTTTTGCAAAAAGGTGAAAATTTCAGGAACTCTTTCTTTAAAAAACTCGTAACTGTGTTCACCACCATTGATGATTTTACCTTTTACGTTGGTGTTTTTCGCTTTCAAGATCTCAAATACAGCTTTGTTGCTATCTGAAAATACTCGATTAATCCTTTCATCTTTTCCTTCTTTATCGCCCCAATCTAAGTAAACACTCTCAATTGGTGACAAGTCCGAATTCTTAATCAATTCTTCTATTTCTTCTTGATTACGCCAAAAAGCTGGCGATATGGCTATAACTTTTTTGAATATTTGAGGATAACGGCACGCAGCATATATCGATATGAGTCCCCCTAACGAAATACCCCCAATTGATGTACGATCTTCTATTGTGCGGTACTTGTTATCAATAAATGGTTTCAATTCGTCTATTATGAAATCAACATATTTTGGTCCTTTTCCACCTAAGTTACATTGATAACCTAATATTTTCTCGCTGTACTTCCCATTAATCCAAGGGCAATATTCATTTACTCGTTCTTCGCTATTCTGGTCAATACTTACAACAATAACCTCTAAATCTTTTTTTTCTAAATAATCTTCAAGTGATAAAGATATTCCACCGATTGCATCTGCATCCCGAAAGACATTTTGTCCATCGTGCATATATAATACTGGATATCTAACTTCACCTCTAGGGTAGCTCTTAGGAAGATAAACTCTGATATTTCTATCTTCATTAAAAGAATTCATATATACAGAAAAAGTTCTTAACAAGATATATCCCCAACCTCTATTACTTTATTAAAAATCTTGCTCGACAATCTTGCCACTATTCCTTAATTCCAATTATTTCAAAACTAAATCACTTACTCAACCTTTTCTTGAAAGAAAAGACGTAATTCCTTAGTGCGGAATTACGCCCGAATAATGAAGATCGTTCTTCAACGTTGACGCTGCTATGATATTACATAATTGCACCCGATTATAGAAGATGCTCTGTAATCCGCTTAACAGGAAGTTATAAGTCGTAATTTATACTACCTTGATTCGTGATTTATAGATGATCTGCTAATTCTTTTATAAAAAGATAACCCCAAGTGCTGAATGTTGGAAACCTCTCCCACTCGCCTTTAATTATTGGCCGTAATTCTTCATAACCTTTCATAAGAATACAATGCTCATCAAAGAACTCTGCAGATTTAAAATAACCTGGCTCAATGTTGTCTAACTCTAGTGACCGGAAACCTAGTATCGTTCCATCCATACCTGTTTCCTGTATTGTCTTAATGTGAGCATCACCTTGATCAATAATTTTATAACCTTCAATATTATCTATAGTTGGAGGACCGTCCCCAATCCAATCCATCAATCCTGCCAAAAACCCTCGGGTGTCCTCTCTAGATACTTGCATAACACGGCCACAAGCATATCTACCAGATTCCAAAGGTATTGCCCAGAATTGTCCTGGTAATAAAAATTTATTTGATTTAGGTACGAATGGATAAGTTACTTTTCGCAATTAGTATACTCCTTTAAACAAATTAATAGTTTATATTGAATTAAACTGCCTTGAAAATATATTAAACAACAAGGAGCGTAATCCTTGCTAGATTATCACTCCGAGATTCTGAAGTAACCTATTCTCAAAACTTAACGATACTGTTCTCTGAATATAAATTTGTATCTAGGCTTTAGTGTAATCTCGATAATATTTTCAAATCTTTCTGTCTCCCCATGTATCAATCGAATTTTCGAACAATTCTTCCTATCCTCTACAATTTCTAGTTTCTTTACGGAACGAAATTCAATATAAGACAAAACGTTTGTTGTTTTCTTATCCTTTACACTTAAGGCAAACTCTTGATAGAAAGGCGAAATAATTACTTCAAATGATTCGTGATCATTCTCAAATGAGAATTTTGATTTATCATTATTAAAATCATCTGTTCTATCTTTTCTTTCAGGTATTGATTCGAAAACGGATATTAGGTTTAACTCTCCTGGAAATTCCATCTTCAACACTCCCTATTTACTGCACAATATACCATTACCAATTATTTTAACTTATTTCTAAATACCTCACTTACTCTTCTATTGAAAAGCTATCTTTTTGCAGATAAGCTCCGATTATATGGAAGACTTGATTTCGAGATATTGAAACAGATTTTTTTCTAATGCACCAGTTTGTTTTCACTATAACTAGCACTAAGTATAATCCACCAGAAATCAGTTTTCTCTATTTTAAGTTGTAGACGTATTAGAATTGGAAATCCCCATCCTTCATTAGCAGGACTTCCGTTTCACCTTCTTTAATGCCCACTACTTTCATATCTTTGGTACCAAAGGTCACATTGATTAACAAAAGTGACGTATTTAGACCTGACGCCTTCAACTCTTCCTCTGATTGTTCAATGCCATTTTGAATATTAGAGGGAGATGCATTTCCGATTCCAATATGACAGGACGTATTTTCATCAAACAAGGTATTGAAAAAAAGAGTATCCGCCTGAGCAAGAGGAGATTTATTAGAGACCAAGGCAATTTCACCTAGATAATGTGATCCTTCGTCTGTTTCGATGAGATTTTTTAACACTTCCTGTCCCTTAGCGGCAAAATAGTCGATAATCCGTCCATCTTTAAAAATCAGATAAAATTCATCGATGACACTTCCTCCATAGATAAGAGGCTTTGTACCTACTAATTTGCCATTCACCATATTTTTATGAGGAGCAGTAAATATTTCTTCCGTAGGAATGTTCGGAAAGAAAGGCGTTCCCTTTTTATCTATGACTCCCCCACCGATATAGAGATGATTTTTAGGCATACCAACTGATAAATCAGTTCCGCGTCTATTTGTAAAATGCAGAGATTCAAATTGGCTCTCGTTTAGGATCTTTTTTCGGCATTCAAAGGCTCTATTGTGAGTCTCCCAATCTTTTATAGGATTCTTCCCATCTGCCCGAGACCCTATTAAAATTAATTCCCACAATGATCGTAAAGCTTCTTCTTTACTTAGGTCAGGGAATACTTTTGTTGCCCATTCAACGCTCGGGACAGCTAGAAGACACCAGCGTACCTCGTGGGAACTAATTTTCGCATGATAATCCCTCAACTTGGCACGAGAGGCTTTTTGAAAACGATTTATCCTTTCTGTAGAAACCTCCTTAAAGACCTCTAAGTTTTCAGAAATAATATGTATGTAAGCAGCACCGGCATCGTCCCATTCCTTAAAACGGGCAGCCTGCCAATCAGGAAAGTGATCGATGGCAGTATCTGCTGCATTTAAGTAAAATTCTTTCGTAGACTGTTCATCTGTCCAATCTATAAATACATTTGAAGCTCCAGCATCGTAGGCAACCGTTTGGATTAGACGTGCAAACGTAGCATTTTGTATATCACTATGAATAATCAATAGTTGATTTTTTTGCAGATTCACACCTGCTCCTACAGCAAGTTCTGCATACTTTTTTAACTGTGCTTCACTTATAAATTCATATATTCCTTTCATCATTTAATATCTCCCCTGTGACTTTCTTGTATAATTTTACTGCACAACAAGCGATAGCCAAAGTGCAGCTATCGCTCCGATATTGCTGAATAAGAAATAATTTCTACAAGAACTTACGATATACTTGAGTATAATGAAGTGGCTTAAACCCTAAAGAGATGTACAACTTCTTAGCATTATCATTTCCCTCTACAAAACAAATGCGAATATCTTTATAACCCTCATTCAGCATTTTGTTAATACCAAATTGCAGAGCCTTACGTCCATAACCTTTCCCCTGGTATCTTGGTGCAACCATTAAATTATCTACTTCTCCTTCACCAGTTGTGACTGATGCAACAATTTGATCATTATCTAAAATTAAATAAATCTTATCTTTATTATTTAATTTATACTGTTTCACGGTTTTTTCTGAAGTAATATATGGTTTAAGATCATTCTTTCTATGCAAATCATAATAAGAATCTTGCACTACTTTAACAAAACGCTTAAAAAACTGATCTTCATATTTTACAAACTCTATGTCTGTTTTAGGGAAATACCCTCCCGTGTAGACTAATTCAGGAGAGCCCCACCATTTTTCATACCCCATTTTTTTAGCGAATCCAACTGGATTTCCTGATTCAATTCCAATATAAGTACACAAAAAATCAGGTTTAGTCTCTGAAACTAACTTTTCAATTTCTTTATATAATGCAGTTCCAATCCCTTTTAAGCGATACTTCGGTTCAACATATGTAATAATTTCGGTAATTGACTCTTCTTCATTTGGAGAGATAGATGCATATGAGTACCCTCTCAAACCATTACACTCATACAAAAGAAGTCGATTAGATTTTGAGGTTAATTCATCTAAACTACCAACATTATCTTCAACACCTGACTTTTTTATAAAAGTTAATAACTTTTTTTTATCTTCTCTTTCATTGTAAGTACGTATCATTAAGGTGAAACCCCTTCCATTTTTGTGACTTGTAAATTGAAATGGAATCTATTTATATTAACCCTCCCATTGCAATCACTTGAACCTTTTATAATACTAGATACATATCAGTTATAGATTTATTCCTAATGAATCCAAGTTTTTCATAAAGCTTAATCGCTGGATTATCTTTGATTACAGCTAAACGTGTAGCTTGGTACTCTTTATTCGAAATGTTTATAGAATGGGTTAATAAAAATCGTCCAAGACCTTTATGTTGATGTTCTGGGTCTACAGCTAAACTCATGATGAGAGGATAATCTTCAAATTCCATATGCAGACATACACCCACAATGTTGTTCGTACTCTTTTCTATAATGACTCTTGAACACTCTTCCATTATTTTATTGTTTTGATATTTTTCTATAAACTCCTTTACATGTTTAGTATAATCCTCTTTGGTTCCGATTTGTTTATAAGCTGGATTTGCTTTATAGGATTTTAAAATTAAATCTGCTATATCTTCTTTATTTTCATCTAATACTGATTTTAAAGAATACCCTTCTGGAAGCATTGCCTCTATTTGTTGGGTTGGACGAATCATCCAATAATTAACTTCATTAATCTGGCATCCTCTTTTCTCATACGTTGTAACGTGTTCTTCTACAACGTCTCTAACAATAATTTTTTCTTCAGTCTTTGATATCTTTTTTAAATGGTTTAAGATCTTATCGACTAATCCTTCGTAATCCTCATAAGGTGGTACTACGAATAAATCCGCCATAAAATTAGATCTTAGAAATACACCACCAATGACGTTTTCATCCTCTATGATTAAATATCCGCAGTCAAAAATGGTTGCAATTTCTTTCATTGTCTCAGAGGACCTTCTAAAGAAGTAGTCTGAATATTTTTGTCCATAATAAATTGAATAATATTTAAAGTATTCTTCAGGTTCTTGATAAACTAATCTCAATCTATCTTCTAGATCAATAAATTCATTTAAGGATTGACCTTGCTCACTCATAACTTTCTCCCTCTCCTCTTAAACGCCCTAATCCTATGAAATTTTAAAAAGAAATCTTAAGCTTGATTGCACAAAAACTTCACATCTTCATATTATCTCGAATTCAAGTCTTCCATTATCCTGCCCTTTAACAGAACAATCGTATCCCTTCATATCACAATACATTCATCAATTAAACTGACAGTTCCGATTTCATTTTTTGTTTTATTTCCCTATAAAAAAGCAGCTCAGTTTAGGAGACAAATTGTTTTTTTCCTCCATAACTGAACTACTCACATTAATTGTCTTTGCTTTTTTCGTTCCCCTTCTTGACATACCATTTCAACATAAACCCAAATATGGCACCTATACTCATACCAATACTATACTTTAAACTATTCCCTTCACCATCCACTAGATTGACTAATGGTACAATGATCACTATTCCTAAAGCAAAGGGAAGCCAATTTTTTAACAAGTAGGCTAACATCTAACTACCATATTCCTTACTATCATATTTATCAGTAACGTTATCAGCAAGATCTTTACAAGAGAAACAGTAAAGTGTCCGGTTTTCAGAAATAACCCCATCCAGGAAACCATCTAAACAATAAATTGGTTTATGACAGTTTGCACATTCGCCTACCCTTTCTTTCATCGAACCACCTCTTACTTACCTTCGTAGAAAAAGATTCTAATTATCCTTGTTAATGTACTTAAGTGCACTTGCTAATTCTTCATTGAAGTTTTCAGGATATTCATGGTCAAGGTTCTTTATAATCTTCAGTTCATGCTGAATTCCCTTCTTTTTCAGCAATTCTGATAGTTTTTGAGATCCTTCAAGACAGTCTTCATCTTGATCACCACAGATAATATAACCTCTTATACCTTCTCCTTCTAAGTGATCTAGAGCATTGCGCCACTCCTCTACTTCTGGAAGCCATGGTGCAGCAAATACAAACCCTTTTACCGAAAAGCGCTTATCTAGTAGTGCTTTCAGTGCTACGCGACCTCCTGCTGAGAATCCGCCGATGACCATGTTCTTACTGTTATTAAGGTTTTGAACATGCTCTGATACTTCTGCTACTCCTTGTTCAACATCTTCCCACTCATACGCATCTGAAAATTGTATTTGTGAGGATTGAGGAAGCGCTAATGTATATCCTTCTTTGAGAGCACCTAGCCATGCAGTTTTGGTCATTTCAGCATTTTCTTGATCACCATGAAGTGCCATTAGAACGGGGTGTTCGCCATCACCTTCAATAATCAGTTCCGCACTTGTCGCTTCTTTTGCTTCTCGTTCTCGATCTCTACAAAGAGCTACCAACTCTTTAAATTCATCATAGTTACGAAGGGAATTTAAGTCTTCATCTGACTGTAAATAGTCGTAGGCGTACCAATATCCATAATCTATGACTGCTTCTTTCATCGTAGCTAGTGCTTCTTTCTCTAGACCTGACGCTGCTGCTAATGCATATTTGAAGTTATATAGTTGTGCCTTATTTCCTTCTACTCCATCGGCATTTTCTTTCATAAACTGATAAGCTTTTAGACTACCGCTCTTATCATAAATAGCAATCGTCTCATTTAATAAATGTGTATATGTCATTATTTTCATAGAATCCTCCAATTTTTGACTCGCTCGTTCTCTATCATGCCACAGGCTATGTAAAAAAACACAGGGAAACTAAGATTTATTAAGAATCTCCCATTCTGTACGCAACATTCCCATTTTGATGGCATCATAATACTCTCCATCTACCATTCTCGCATCTCTTATTCTCGCTTCTTCTTTCATGCCAAGCTTCTCAGCCACTTTCATCATGCGATGGTTTCCAGACCAGGTTGACATGCCAAGGCGGTGGAGTGTTGTTGAACGGAAGAGAAAATCAATCCATACTTTGTATGCTTCAGATCCATACCCACCATTCCAATATTGTTTATCGTAAATCACAATTCCAGTCTCTAGCCAGTTTGTATTACGATCCACCCAATAGGAGCCAACCGTTCCAATCACATGTTCCCCAGCTAGTATGACAAGAGTATCTGGTATCCCGGGTAGAATTTCATTGTTATGCTCCCACATTCTTCGATACTCTCGCCTAGTTATCTTCTTTTCAGGGATGTAAGGACCATTCCATTTCTTCGCTTCCTGTTCAACCTCCTCATATTTCCAATAGTAAAGTACATTAATATCATTCCATGTGGCTTCTCTTAACATAATTTTATCTTTCGAAATCGTTATCAAAAGTTGTTCCCACCTTATGAATCGTTTTTTATCTATTTCGACTTATAATAAATAATTTCAGGATCATCTTCATCAATATGATCGATTGAGCCGCTTTTCACATAGCCGAGCGAATGAAACAATTGATGCATGATCGTATTGGATTTGTTAGTTGAAGAAAAAATCTTCTTCGTTGGAGATATCTCTTCAAACCGATCGATCAAGGAACGCGCAACACCATTCCGCCTTGAAGAGGGACGGACCATTAACAACGAAATGAATGCATACTCAAAAAATGATGTATGATAAATAAGAAAACCAGCAGTTTCAAGATCTAAAACACAAGTTAAGCATCTTTGTTCTTGTATCGCTTTCTCTATTTCGTGCCTTCTTCTATCGTCACCGATTACTTGTGAATCAATCTGACAAAGATCATTAAGATGTAGCATTTCTGAAATCATTACACTCTTCATATTTTCATGTCCTCTTTCGCTTCC
This sequence comes from Guptibacillus hwajinpoensis, assembly GCF_001039475.1. Taxonomy (GTDB): domain Bacteria; phylum Bacillota; class Bacilli; order Bacillales; family Guptibacillaceae; genus Guptibacillus; species Guptibacillus hwajinpoensis. The sequence continues at coordinate 814,365 of NZ_LELK01000001.1, forward strand.
TGTAGGTTTACACAATGTCAATTATTTCAAAACTGAACCATTTTCTCAACAACTTCTTGCCTTATCAGAGTAATAAGCAATAAAAAAGCCTCCTCAATGAAGTGAGGAAGCGATCATTTAGTGACCAGCTATACCAGCCAATAATTCTTCTTTTTCTTTTTCTGTTACAAAGGCACGCTGTTCAAAAATGTTATAGTCTTTCTTGCGGATTGACTTTAGAATCGCCCGATAAAAAACAGCAGAGCTTTTAACAGGTAGACGCGCATCTAACGGATAGTGGTGCATAGCTGAGAAAGCTTTCTCATAATGATCTTCTGCTCTTGAAGCTAGTCTTTCCCAAACTTCAATGAACTCCTTCGTTAAACGATGGTTAAGTAGATCATCGACCATATAACCTGAAGCAATCATTTCATTTATTGGAATATAAATTCGCTGCCTCTCAAGATCTTCTGAAATGTCACGAAGAATGTTCGTGATTTGCATTCCAAGACCAAGAGCAATTGCACTATCCCTCAATTCATCAACCTTTTTGGGAGCAAGGATTGGAAGTAACATTAATCCAACTGTACTTGCGACATGATAGGAATAGTGTTCGAGCTCCTCCATTGTATAATATTCCGTTTTATAGAGATCCATTTCCTGGCCTGCAATCATATCATGAAAAGCTTGTGGTTCCATTGGGAACTTCTGAAATACGTCTTCAAGAGCTAGCCACATTGGATCATTACCTGGTACTTGTCCATTAAGAAAAGAGGCAAATTGAGCGCGAAAGACCGTTAACTGTGCTTCTGGATCTGTGCCTTCATCGACAATGTCATCGACCTGTCTACAAAAACCATAAACAGCCCAAACGGCTTTTCTCTTTATAGGAGGTAAAAAAGAGAAAGCTTTGTAAAATGTTTTAGAATGATGTTTAATAATGGCTTCACAGTGACTATAAGCTTGTTCCAGCATCTTTCGCTCACACCCTTTCGATTTCTTTCACTAGAAGATCTGCTCCCTGAATCACGATCGGTATTCCTCCACCTGGATGAATGGAAGCCCCAACTGCATAAAGATTATCATATTTAAACGGCTTAACCTGAGGTCTAAAAGCACCAGACTGTGTAAGTGTAGGTGCAATCCCGAAGCTTCCGCCCCGATACAGCCCTTCTTTTTCTGCATCACTTGGTGTGCGGATCTCTAACCACTCAATTGATTCTTTTAAATTAGGAAAGCCTCGATCTTCTATTAATTGAATCATTCTGTTGGCTACTTCTTCTTTCTCATTCCAATCAATTGATTCACCTGAAGGGACAGGAACTAATACGTATAGAACTCCCTTCCCTGGTGGAGCTAACGAATCATCAATTCGTGACGGATTAAACGTGTAAACAGCAGGTTGATCAGTCAGTTTCCCACTTTTGAATACATCCTTCATATGTGCTGAAAAATCATCAGTCATAAAAAATTGATGGACATCTGCCTCGTCATAAACGCGATCAAGACCCATGTAAAGTAGTAGACAGCCAGATGAGGCTTTGTATTTCTTTTTAGGAGGTTTTTTACCCTTTATTAATTTGTTAATTAGTGGGAAATCTCCATTGTATACAACTTTGTTGTAATAATGTTCGCCATCTGATGTTCGAATTCCTTTACAGGTGTTGCCTTCAATAAGAAGCTCTTCTACAGCAGAATTCAAATGAACCGTTACATTTTGAATTTTTAGATGCTTTTCTAGAATAGAAACTAAGCTAGCATATCCACCCTTTATATACCAAATCCCATGTTCGTACTCACTAAATGGAACAAGTGAATAAAGAGCAGGTGAAGCGGATGGTTTTCCACCAATATATAGCGTCTGTAGAGAAAAAGCATCTTGCATTCGTTTATGTGTAAAATAATTTCCCACTTGAGACTCAACGGATTGATACGCTTTAAGCTCAAGCAATAGCTTAATGTTAGCTGGGGTGAAAAAGTCTTTCCTATTCACGAAGGACTGTTCCAGAAAGGCCTCTTTTCCTTTAGTAAACCGAACACGCATGTCACTTAAATAGGATAAAAAGTGTTCCTCCTCACCAGGGAAAACACGACTGATTTCGTCAAGCTGTTTGTCAACATCACTTGTTTTTGTAAACGTCGTACCATCCGGGTAGATCATGCGATAAAGTGGATCACAGCGCACCATCTCAACTTCTTCTCTTGGAATTCCTGCTTTATCAAGAAACTCGTAAATCATGTTGGGAAGTAAAACGATGGTGGGACCTTTATCAATTTTGAATCCATCTCGTTCAATGAAAGAAAGTCGACCTCCAAGTGATGTTGCTTTCTCATGAATCGTTACATCGTACCCTTTTTGTGTGAGAAAGAGCGCTGAAAACATTCCGCCAATTCCTCCACCAACTATACCGATACTCATGCTTCTGTCCCCATTAATGAAGGTTGTTCATGCAACATTCTACTAGTTATACGGGCAGATTCCATAATTGTAGGGAGTCCGCTTCCTGGATGTGTTCCCCCTCCAACAAGCCAACAGTTATTCAGCTCTTTAAATTGGTTAGGTGGTCTGAAATACATCATTTGCGGAAGATTATGAGCAAGATTGAACGTAGCTCCCTTGTATACATTCATGTCCATTTCCCAATCGGTAGGCGTATACATTTCTTCAACTTCAATGTGCTCTTCTAAATCCTTAAATTCTGTTCTTCTTTTAATCTGATCCAGAACAAGTCTTCTAAAATCATCTTTGTGCTTCTCCCAATCAATTAAACTAAAATTATTAGGGACTGGTGCTAAAATATAGAGTGCTGATTTGCCCTCTGGTGCAAGTGTTTTATCCGTAACAGAAGCGTTCTGTATATAAATTGATGGATCACCCGAGAGCATTTTCTGCTTCGTAAGCTCTTCCACATTTTTCTTATAATCAGAAGAAAAGACGATGGAGTGATGTGATAAATCATAAGTTTTATCCACTCCTAAATAAAGCATAAAGGCCGAGCATGAATATTTCTTCCGCTCCATTTTTTCTGGGGTGTATTTCTTTACTGCCCCAGATGGAATAAGATGATTCACTGCATGCGCAAAATCAGCGTTAATGATTACTTCATCTGCATAATCTTTGCTTCCATCTTCTAGTTCTACACCTACAACTGTTTTCCCATCAAGTAAAAGCTGTTTCACACCTCTTCCAGTATGAACCTCTCCGCCTTCTTCTTTAATGACCCTTGCCATGGCCTCAGGGATTTGATTAAGTCCTCCAATTGGATGGAAGATTCCATATGCATGCTCCATGTAAGAGAGGATCGTAAAGGCTCCGGGACATTCCCATGGTGACATGCCGAGATACTTCGCTTGGAATGTGAATGAAAGACGAAGGCGTTCATCGTCAAAATAACTAGCTAATCGCTTATAAACACTTTCCGTAACAGTGAGCTTCGGTAACGCTTTTACAAAACGCCATCTCCCATAGTCTAGTAGGGAATCATGTTTGTTCTGTAAAATAGGCATCAATGCTTCAAACTTCTCTTTTTCTTCCTTCATAAAGCGTCGATAGCCTTCTCCATCTCCTGGAAACGTCTTTTCGATCCTTGTTACCATCTCATCTTGATCTCTAGTAGGGTAGAACGATACATCATCGAATTTCAATTCATACATCGGATCAATTTCTACTAAATCAAGATAATCATGGACGTTTCGTCCTGCTTCTTCAAACATTTCTTCAAGAATATGCGGCATATTAAGAAAGGTAGGTCCTCTATCAAATTTATAGCCATTTCGCTCAAATCCTGATGTTCTACCACCAACAAAAGGCTGCTTCTCATAAACAGTAACCGAGTATCCTTTGCTAGCCAACAGCATTGCGGCAGTTAAACCTCCTGGTCCGGCCCCGATTACAATAATTCGTTTTGTTGTTGTCATGACGTTCTTCCCTTCTATCCGCATATGCCACTTCGCACATAAGTTATACAAACATTATACATACTGAGGCTTTTTTGTTCAACAATTAAGGCACAAGCAATATGCCGTGTCCATCATTGGTTCTTTTCAGCAAAGAATATATGCTTAATTTGAATGGGCTCATCCTTATAAATAGTAAGCTTTCCAAAGGAGTAATGAGATTGTCTTCTTTTATCTGTAGGTGATCCAGGATTAAATAGAACGGTTCCTTCATATTCTTTATGGAGTGGAATATGTGAATGACCAAATAGAATCAATTCAACATCTTGATCGCTTAATTGCTCGAATGCCCGCTTCTCCGTTGTCTTACCCTTCCCATGGCCGTGTGTCACACCAATCCGATGCCCAGCAAGATTAAGCACTAGTGTGCTATGAAAGTGATCATGAAAAAAAGGTTCGTCAACGTTACCGTAGACACCTTCCACAGGTGCAAATTGCTTCAATTGCTCATAAACCTCTCTTGTTTGCCAATCGCCAACGTGAATAATGAGCTCAGCATTGCTTAATTCACTAAGCAGACGTTCAGGAAGCTGCTTTGCCATTCGAGGCATATGAGTGTCACCTACAACAATTACCTTCACTTCTTTCATTCCCTTCATCTTACTATTATTTACAGGGGGTATGCACGTGAGACACATTGTGAAACCCGGTGAGACCCTTAGTTCTATATCAGGAGATTATCGCGTTCCTTTATTATCCATCATCCAAGCGAATTCACTTTCTAACCCAAACTTGATTTATCCAGGTCAGCTTATTACAATCCCAGGATACCCAGATCCCTCTACTCTTCCTTACACAATCTATGTATCTCTGAAAAACCGAACTCTTTCACTTCTAAAAAACGGCTCCGTTATTAAGGTATACCCTGTTGGCGTTGGACGTATGCTTCATGAGACTCCATCAGGAAACTTTATCATCATTAACAAAGCTCCAAATCCTGGTGGCCCGTTCGGTACAATGTGGATGAGTATTTCGAAAATCCATTATGGTATCCATGGTACAAATGATCCTTCATCTATTGGTAAGTATGTATCGCGTGGTTGCATCCGAATGCAAAATAGTGATGTAGAAGAGCTGGCAATGACTATTCCAATTGGAACATCCGTTACGATAGGTCAGTAAGACAAAATTCATTCAAAAAAACACCGTCTCACTGACGGTGTTTAATAAAAGGATTTACATGTAGTAATCATATAAAAGACGACCAGCATTCGAAATCGCATCTCTACCGTAACGATTTTCGATCAGTCCTGCAGTTAGAAACGCATAAATAACTGGTCCTTTTGAAGTAAACAATATTCCAGAATCATGTTCCACTCCAGGAAGTTCTCCCGTTTTATGAGCGAGAACGTTGTTTTGTAGTTTAGCTATTTTAGCAGGGAATTTATCTTTCAACTGCTGCTGCATAAGAACAGTGGTACCCCATTCCATTAACGATTCTGACAGAAGATGTGTCGTAACAAGTTCGTTTAGCAATAAGTAGGTATCCTTACCGCTAATCATATTATCTCTTCCATCTTTAAACGCTTCCCGATCCATCATTTTTCTCATAAGCTTTGAATGGTATGCTCCTGCACATTTCATTGTATGATTGATTTCAGCTTCACCTAGTAATTCAATTAGCTGGTTCGTTGCAGTATTATCTGACGAAACGATCATTAGCTTAATAAGGTCCGAAAGTGTCCAATGTAAGTCATTAGAGAGGAAAGAAATTACACCTGCTCCCTCCACCTTATTACTTAACTCAATAGGAATGATGCTATCAAGGCTAAGTTCTCTATTATCTACTTTTTTTAAGGCTGTTATCATAATTGCGAGTTTAATAATGCTAGCTGATGAGACTGGCTGATCTTCATTTAATGCTATCTCTCCATCAGGAGCAAATACATATAGTGATTGATTGCCTTCTAGAGTACGAAAGCAATCAAGAATTCTTTCTGATACTTGACTAAAGTTCATCAACTGTTCCCCCAATATCTACGTACACCACAAAGCTCTTCTTCATAAAGCGTTCCTTTTAGAGGAGTGATTTCAATAAAACGTCCAGTACTCGGAGAATGGATCATTCTACCTTCACCATAATAGATACCGACATGGTGAACAGCCCCCTTACCTTGCTCGTAAGCGAAGAAAAGTAAATCTCCTTTTTCCCACTCTCCATCTTTTATTACCTTCCCACCCTTAAACTGATCATGGGCATCTCTTGGAATGGTGCATCCAATTGCCCTCGCCATATTGTAGCTAAACCCCGAACAGTCATATCCGAATGATGACATGCCGCCCCATAGATAAAGGAGACCAATGAATTGTTCAGCTTCATGTACAAGGTCTTCACCTGTTCCATAAGGCGTCTTAGAAGGACGCAAATTGGCATCATCTTTTTGTACGATGCTTTTTCCGTGTGGAGTCCACACGAGGTAGTCTGATTGACTCTCTTCCATCAATGGTAGAACGGTTTGGAAGCTTAAAGAAAGTTCCGTGTCGCCATTGACTGTGATCATTCTTGCACCGTGTTTGTTAACCGTAATGCTAGAATCGAATTGCTCTGGCACTTGTTCTGATAATTGAACAGTAGGAATCCAACCAGGATAACCACGTTCGTCTTTTGAAGAAGGTTGTGAGGGCACAAGAACATATGACCAATTCCCTCGTTCGTCTAAGATTATGACTTCTTCACCGTACAGAACCTGTGATTGAATATGGTTATCATCGCATAATTCAAGACTCTGTGAGTATGTAAGATTCTCTATCCAGCTTTCAAGCTTTACTGGATTAGTAATCGCTTTTTGATCGATCGGTCGTGCTTTTTCTGGCGAAGTCCATAGTGTTGCTGTTGTAACTGCTATCGTTTTACGAATCAATTCCAATGATAGACCCTCCCAGTACTGCATGTATTTTAAGTAAAATAGGACTTTTGCTCCACCTACAATTCTATCAATGATTTCCTTAGAACTATAGCCCTTTCCTGAGAAAAGAGACAGAGAATATGAAACATTCTCGTATTCATTAACCGAACTTCCTTTATATTGGATTAAATGCCAACATCTGTTTACTAAATCATTGAAAAGAGCCCGTTCTCGAAAGACGGGCTCAGATGACTTATTTAATAGCTGCATCCTTCAATTCCATATAACCTACAGGGTGACGAACAATCCCTGTCACATCTTCATTTTGAAGGTACACCTGATTGTAGAAATGAATTGGGAATATAGGCATCTCTTCAAATAACAATGCTTCAGCCTCGTGCATTAATTCAAACCGCTTAGCTTCATCAGTTTCTTCTTTAGCTTGCTGAATTAAGCTATCGTATTCTTCACTACTCCAACCAGTTCGGTTCATGGAGTGTCCTGTTTGGAAACTTTCAAGGAAATTAATAGGATCTCCATAATCTGCAAGGAACGAGCTACGCGAGAATTGAAGTTTCAGTTGCTTCTGTTCATCAGAGAACACATTCCATTCTTGATTTGCAAGATCGATATTTACACCTAACACTTCTTTATACATTTGCTGAAGCGTCTCAGCTATTTTCTTGTGAGCATCACTTGTATTGTAAGTTAAAGTAACATTAGGGAGTTCATTATATCCTTCTTCTTCCATTCCCTTTTCGAGTAGCTCTTTCGCTTTGTTAGCATCTGTTGTTACAAGATCTCCACCAACTTCTCTAAAATCGCCTCCTGACGCATCTTCAAACCCATATGCGACAAAGCCGTGAGCTGGTTTTTCTTCATTCTTAGTAACAAATTCTACGATTTTCTGTTGGTCAATAGCCATTGCGAAGGCTTTACGAATGTTCTCATTTTGGAAAGGCTCCATATCTAGATTAAAACGGTAGAAATACGTTCCTGATTGATCCTCTACTTGAGCTTGACCATTATCAAACAGCTCTTCACTTAAGTCAGCAGGGACATCAGATGTATGAAGTTCGCCTGTTTTGTACATTTGGTACTCTGTATTCGTATCGTCGACCATTGCCCAGTCAACTTCATCGAGTTTCACATTAGCTACGTCCCAGTAATTCTCGTTTTTACTAAAGACAAATTTAGAATCATGCTCCCATTTCGTAAGCTTGAACGGCCCATTACTTACATACGTATCTGCTTCTGTATGCCATTCAGGATCTGCTTCAACAGTATCTTTATGCACAGGGAAAAATGCTGGGTTTGAAACAAGACTTGGGAAGTAAGGTACAGGACTTTCAAGCTGTACTTCTAACGTTGATTCGTCAACCGCTTTCACCATCATATCTTCTTCAGAACCTTCACCCGTATTAAAGGCTTCAGCTCCTTCAATAAAATAAGCAAGAAAAGCAGCTGGAGATGCTGTATCTGGATTCGCAAGGCGCTTCCACGCGTACTCAAAGTCTTCTGCTGTTACTGGCTCTCCATTAGACCATTTAGCATCTCTAAGATGAAACGTGTACGTTTTGCCATCATCAGATAACTCCCATTCTTTAGCCGCTGCGGGTTGCGGTTGGTCGTCTTGATCTAAACGAGTCATACCTTCCATTAAGTTGTTCAATGCATTCCATGAAACACTATCAAATCCAATAGGCGGATCAAAAGAAGTCGGTTCACTACCGTTGTTAAGTTTCAATACCTTCTTGCTTTCTTCCTTAGACTCATCATTTTCAGAGCCTGAGTTAGAAGAACTGTTTTCCGTTGTTGTACACCCTACAATTCCTAACAAAAGCACAAGTGAAAGTAAAAGTACTACTAGTTTCTTCAAACCAATTCCCCCTTTATGATAATTAATAGACTAAACCACTATCTACGAAGTTTAGGATCCAGTGCATCTTGCAACCCATCTCCTAGAACATTAAACGCAAACATTGTTAATGAAATGAAAAACGCAGGAAAGAATAATCTCCACCAGTGCCCTGATAAAATAACGGATAATCCATCATTAGCCATTACTCCCCAGCTTGCGACAGGAGCCTGGACACCAAGACCTAGAAAGCTTAAAAATGCTTCTGCAAAAATTGCCGTCGGCACGGTTAATGTCATTTGAACTATGATTGGTCCCATTGTATTCGGTAGTAAATTCTTACGAATCACCCGACTAGCACTCGCTCCAAATGTGCGAGATGCGAGAACGTGTTCTGCATTTTTCAATTGAAGCACCTGTCCTCGAACAATTCTCGCCATCCCTACCCAACCAGTTACAGTCAACGCAATAATAATCGTGAATAAACCTGGCCCCATAACGACCATTAATAGGATGACCATGAGTAAGTACGGAAGGCCGTATAGAATCTCAATGATTCTCATCATGAAATGATCTACTCTACCGCCCTTATAACCTGAAAAACCACCATAAGCTACACCTATCAGGAAATCGATAATCGCAGCCATAAAACCAACAAATAATGAAATTCTTGCGCCATTCCATGTTCTTGTAAACATGTCACGCCCAAGGTTATCGGTTCCAAACCAGTGTTCAAACGAAGGAGGTAAATTTCCCTCTGTTAAAACTTGGTGTTCATATGAATAAGGTGTAATCATTGGACCAATGATCGCCATTGTGACAAGTAGAATTAACATAACAAGACCCGACATGGAAAGTTTGTTTCCCGAAAGCCTTAACCAGGCATCCTTCCAGTAAGAAATGCTAGGCTTGGCTATCATTTCAGCATCAGCTGATGATTCACGGAGAGGTACGAATAAATCGTCTGGCGCTTGTATCTTTCCTTCTTTTTGTTCTGGGAGCCCCATCTTAATTCCCCCTCTTATGTAGCTTGATTCTCGGATCTAGTATCCCGTAGACAATATCTACAACAAAAAGCATGAGAATTAAAAAGGCGCTATAAAACACTGTTGTACCCATAATGACAGGATAATCTCTGTCATTGATCCCATTAATGAAGTACTTTCCCATACCTGGTATAGCAAAGATTTTCTCAATAACAAAACTACCAGTGAGAACACCCGCTACAAGCGTTCCAAGGATTGTGATAACAGGAAGTAGCGCATTTCGCATCGCGTGTTTCGTAACAATTTGAAACGTTGTCATACCTTTTGCTCGTGCAGTTAAAATATAGTCTTGGTTAAGTACTTCAATCATGCTCGATCGTGTTAATCGAGCAATAATGGCCATTGGCCCGGTAGCTAAAGCAATTGAAGGCAATATCATGTGAACTGGGCTTGCCCACGTAGCCACCGGGAAAATCTCCCACGTAACAGCGAGCTGCTGAATAAGCAAGGTTGCCATAATGAAGTTTGGAACCGATATACCGATAACAGCGAATGTCATAGCTATGTAATCAATGACCCCATTGTGTTTAAGAGCAGCCAATATACCTAGAATCATTCCAGAAATAACTGCAATCAATAATGAAATCACCCCCAACTCTGCAGAAACAGGAAATCCTCTCCCAATCATTTCGTTCACAGATGTTGATGATTGTTTAATAGAAGGACCAAAATCAAGTGTTGCAAGTGATTTGATATAAATAACATATTGAATAAAGACAGGCTCATCTAAATGATAGTGCGCTTCGAGATTTTGTTGGACCGCTTCACTTGTATTTCTTTCTTGGTTAAATGGTGAACCTGGAACCGCATGCATTAAGAAAAATGTAATGGTCACAATTATCCACAATGTAATCACCATAGCGATCAATCGACTTAATACATATTTCGCCACAGGCATCCCTACTTTCTAGCAAAATGTTGTTCTAGTTGCTAATTCGGTCATAACAAGCATAGCTTGATAGGCTTCTAGCATATCTTTCGCTTGAAACTTGACGACTGTACCTTTTTCAAGTTCAGCTCCAGGCATAATACTTGCCCATTCTGCCTGTCCATAATTTGTAAATTCGATACGAAGAATTGGTTGTTTTGGTGGGATTAATGGCTCTACATTCCGCCTGTTCTCCATCGCTTGCACAGTTTTGTTCTTAAGAAGCTGACCAGTTTTCTCAGGTGATAGAACAAGTGCTGATGATCGAGAAATCGATTCCTTGACTACAGCTGTCGTAACGTTCGGAAGAAGCTCCTTCGCTTCAATTACTGCCCTGTCATCTCCAGCAACTAACCAAACGGGTACGCCAAAATATCCTGCAACATATGCATTCAGACCAAGTTCACCAACTGTTCGATCGTTTATGTAGAAATTCTTTACAGCAAACGTCATTGAGTGCGACATTACACCCGGCTTGGACGCACTTGCATGATAACCAATAAGCCCCATGCCGTCATATGTATAATCCAACCCCTGAACCATTGAAAATGGCTTTACATCTCCTGAAACTAGTTTTGCTTCTGGATGTAACTTCTCAAAAAGCAGATTATTCATTTTGGAATGGCTATCGTTTACAATTACTTCTCTACACCCATGATCAAGTGCAGCTTCAATCACATGATTGGTTTCTTTCGTCATAATCTCTTGACCGCGAAGATAGTTTTGTTTACTAGAATCAACAAACGTATCATCTACTAGACCACTAATTCCTTCCATATCCACTGATAAATAAAACTTCACAAATTGCCCTCCTCCCCTTCTTTTTTCTTAACTTTCTGAACAATTATACCACCATTTACTTGTTTTCTCAAAATATTCTAAAAAATAAATGTAGTTTTATTACATATTACCTATATTTTCTCTCAAAATACCCTCTCCAGAATAGAACTAAATCGGGATAAAAGTACTAACCTTATAACGTCCCACAATAAAAAAGGTCATCAATATGATGACCTTTTTTGATACGAAGCTTATACGATCGTTCAATGGTAAAAAGGAGGAACATTCTTCGTTTTCACCGTGTGCTTTTTGGACATGATGAGTTCATTCTTTGTATTTAGACCTATATAAAAAAAGGAGGAAACATTAGATTCTCCAATTTTCTCTAACTCCGCCATTAGCCAGGCTTCTGATTTATCCATATGGTGTAGCAAGTCTGTCTGAACAATCCCGTCGAGGACAACTGGGAATTCAAATTGATTATCCGATTTATGAATCGATAGGTCTTCACGGATAACGGCCTCTTTATCAGAGTATAATTTCACGCTTAACTTGCCGTTAGCTTCCACAATAGCAAGCTCAACATCCTTTGTATGAAATACACCATCTTCCCTGAGCATCTGTAGAATGTTATCAATCGAGTATTTTATTTGTTTCATATTTTCCTTTAAAAATACACCTTGATATAGAACAACAGTAGGTTCAAACGTAAGTAACTTTCCTACTTTCTGATGTTTTAACTTCAAGTAGATAATTAGTTTTTGTAGAAGGGCAATAATAATCATTGCGACAACCGTATGAAAATGATTAATCTTTGGGTCTGCAATATCCGCACCTACAACAGCTCCGAAAACAAGAATGACTAGGAAATCAAAAACTGGAAGTTCACCGATTGAGCGCTTTCCCATGTAGAGTACGATTGCAAGCATGAGCGGGAGTATGGTTATGATACGGAAAATGACCTTTACGCTATCCATTAATATATCCATGACAAGCACCCCTTTCTTACTTCTCATCATTCCCAAAAGAAACTGTTTCCATTACCTTCCTTTCATGTGGGTAAAAGCTCATTTTTTATAAATCGCTCTTTCGTAGACATTGTTGCTATAAGCGTGGGTTAATTTCCGCTCCAATTAGCGTAGTCAGGTTCTTTTACGAAAATACTTTCAAAAACAACAATCTTTAAGAAAAGACCCTTATAAATAAAAAAAAGCCTTCGTATGAAGGCTTCATCTCTTTATCTTGCTTCTGCTTTAATAAGGAAGCGATGCTGATTTACATCGAAGTACCCTTTTTCTTTTATCATACAATGCACGTTATACAATTCATTCATATACCCTTGTATACTGAAGTCTGGTATTTGCCAGGGGATTGCTTTTAAATAATAAGCTAATGCTCCTATGTCGTAAAAACGCTGTACTGGAAATGCTTCGCTGCTCTCTAATATCTTAAAACCGCTTCCTTCAAGTTCCTCTAAAGCTTTTTCCAAGCACCAATTTTGAAAATCTTCATTTAAAGGATCTTCATTTAAAGGAACCCCTAGCTTGTCATTTATTTGATAACAGTCTGTCCAACCGACCTGCTGAGTAATAATGTTTCCTCCACTCGAACTGATTCTATGAAGTTCTATAGCAGAATACGACTCATGCTGGTTCAAGATCAAATCAAATTGTCCATTATCAAAGGGTAGAATAGCATCATCTACAAACTCAATCACTTTAACCCCAAGGGGTTCAAGTCTCTTTTTAGCAATTGCAACATTCGGTTCGTATCCTTCCGTAGCGTAAACATGATCTGGCAAAGGTCTTAGCAAAGATAGAAACTCACCCCCACCAGTACCCATGTCCAACATGATTTTGGATTGTTGTATCGCTGTTTTCGCAATACTTCCATACGACCATGGAAGTAATTGGGTTTGCATTCTTCCAGTACCTGTTATAAAGGAAAAGTCCCATCCTGTAAAATCATGATCTACGTCTTTAAGATAATCCATGAATTGCGCATCTGTGTCCATTCGAGTACCTCCAATTAGTAGTTTACTTATCCTATTTCGTTTTCTACTACAATATGGAGGCCCCCTAATAAGCGGATAAAGTTGTTATATATCGTGTTCTATTAGGTTCATGAGTACCTCTCCTTTTTGATAAAATGATACTAATTCATATAACTATTTAGCATTTTCGTCTGGTTCATGAACACCAAATATATTTCCTTCGGTATCGAAATAGTATGCTTGCCAAGCCATTCCAGGAAGAGCATATTTAGGCAAGGCTATCTTGCATCCATATTGCAAGATTTTAGCTTCGATTGAATCCAAATCTTCTACACCTATCGTACACGTATAAGCATTAACAGCCTGCTTTAACACTGGAGGTGCACTTTGTCTTTGCATTAGAGCGCCGTTAATGCCTAATTCATTATTATCACCAGTAACAGCACCAAAATATGGCATGCCCGCAAACTCGCTCCAATCCTCAAATTTCCACCCAAAGACTTCGCCGTAAAACTCCTTTGCCCGCGCCATGTCATCAACGTGTATTTCAAAATGAATGACTCTACCCATAATGTCATTTCCTCCTTCATTATTTAATGAGACATGCTTTTATTTAGCTTCCAATACCTATATTCGATTTACTATACTTAAACCCTTTTTCGCGTTTTAATGAAAACAAAAAATGGGTAGCTCATATTGTTGATAGCTCGATTTTTGCCTCATTCGAGTGAAAGGTCACCACAGGGTGTAAATGAGTCAAAATCAATACTTTTCATTAAAATAGCCAAATAAAAAAGCAGTCCATTTTAGGTACACACAAAACCTGCGTACCTAGATTGAACTACTATCTATCACATTCTATTCCATTTTTTCAGAGAGCTCAGACCAGCGCTCAATTTTTTCTTCTAATTCCATCGTCAGAGCTTGCTCTTCTTTATAGAGTTCGTCGACTTTAGCAAAGTCACTTCCGGATTCTGTTATTTGGTTCTTTACCTCTTCAATCCGCTGCTCAATTTTTTCAATGGTTTCTTGAATCGTTTCCCATTCTTTCTTTTCTTTGTAAGACAATTTTGTAGACCGTGTTTTCTCTTGAACAACTTCTTCTTTTACCTGCTTCTTCTCTTCTGCTACAAGTTCTTTCTCTCTTTTGACCACGTCAAGATAGTCAGAATAGTCACCGTAATAATGCTTTATTTCACCGTTACCTTCAAACACAAAGAGCTGCTGTGCTACTTTATCGAGAAAGTACCGGTCATGGGATACTGTGATTACAGCTCCTGGAAACTCTGATAAATAGTCTTCTAATACGGCAAGAGTTTGAACATCAAGATCATTTGTAGGCTCATCAAGAAAAAGAACGTTAGGTTCTTCCATTAAAATGCGCAGTAAATACAAGCGTCGCTTTTCCCCACCAGAAAGTCTTGATATGTAGGTCCACTGTAGATCAGGAGTAAATAGAAACCGTTCAAGCATTTGAGAAGCTGTTATTGTTCCACCTTTACGCAAGCGAATTTCTTCTCCGCCTTCTCGAATATACTCAATCACTCTCTGTGATTCATCAAGTCCTTCATTTTGTTGACTATAGAATCCGGCTTTGACTGTAACACCGATATCAACAGTTCCTGTATCTGGAGCTGTTCTCCCAGCAAGCATATTTAGCAAGGTCGTCTTCCCTGACCCATTCGGACCAATGATTCCGATTCGATCTTGTGGAAGAACAAGGTAACTAAATTCGTCCGTTAATGATTTACCGTTAATTGATTTAGAAATTTTGTCTACTTCAATAACTTTCTTACCAAGTCGACTAGCTCCAAGTTCCATGTCAACATTTCCCTCAGTGCTTTTACCCGGTACTTCTTTCATCTTTTCGATCCGCTGTTTTCTCGCCTTTTGTTTCGTTGTTCGAGCTTTTGCACCTTTTTTCAGCCATTCAAGCTCGCTTTTCAGCAATTTGTTGTGCTTATCTTCTTCTTTCATCTCTCGTTCTTCTCGCATAGCCTTCTGTTCAAGGAAAGTTGCGTAGTTCCCATCGTATTCAAACAACCGACCTTTATCAAGTTCAAAAATTCGGTTCGTTACACGATTCAAGAAATAACGATCATGCGTAACGAGCAGAAGCGTGCCTGAATAGTTAGCAAGGTATTGTTCTAACCATTCGACTGTTGAATTATCTATGTGGTTCGTCGGCTCATCCAGTATTAATAAATCAGCTGGATTAATGAACGCCTTAGCAAGGGCAACCCGTTTTTGCTGGCCCCCTGATAGCTCGTCTACCCTAGCGTCAAACTGATTTAAGCCTAGCTTTGTTAGAATCGTTTTTGCTTGTGTACTGAAATCCCATGCCCCAAGACGATCCATCTCCTCTTGTGCATGGAGTAAGTGATCTTGATAAACTTCCCGCTCTGGATTGTTCATTACATTTTGGAGTGCTTCCTCGTATTGTCTAACTGCATTGAATAGTGGTATATCGCTATCAAAAACCGTTTCAAGAATTGTCTTCTTATCATTAAAAGTAGGGTCTTGTGGCAAATATTCCACATGAAATTGATTGGCATGATAAAGTGTACCACTATCCATCGATTCAATTCCCGCTAGTATTTTAAGCAATGAGGATTTACCAGTTCCATTTACTCCAATTAACCCGATCCGCTGTTTCTCTTCTAAGGAAAAAGATATACCATCAAAAAGCGTCTTTTCTCCGTAAGACTTTGTTATTAATTCAGCTTGAAGTAAGCTCATGACATTCATCCTTTTCTCTCTATAGTCTGCTTTCTATTTTAACTGTTTTGTGAGAAGAAAGGAACTAATCTACAAAGGAGAAAAACGGTATTAGAAAAGAAGCTCTCTAGAGAGCTTCTTCTAATCATGAATTATTCTTTTTCTGTTGCTTGTTTTTCTTGTGTTTCTTGTTATTATTCTGATCTGCTGCAAGCTCACTTGCAAACTCAGTTTCATGCTTATGATTCTGTTTAGGATTTGTCATGATTCTCACCTCCGCTCCTTTCTTAATGTGATCTTTCTTGAAAAAATTTATACTTAATACGGTATGTGAAATTATTTTGGTTTAAACAAAAGGCTATGTTAGCTTATATTGTTGATTTCTCTATTTTTAACTCATTCGAGTGAAACTTCAGTTTCACTCGCCTTTCAGCTCTGCTGATTGGTCACCACAGGGCGTAAATGAGCCAAACAAAAAAGACTGACCTAAGTCAGCCTTCATCGCTTTCTTTCATGAGTTTTTGAATTGGTTCTCTTGTAGAGAATCCACCTTTATGTGAGTGGTAGAAAGAAACTTCTTCCTCCCCTTCTTTCCAACACAACAGCACTTCCTGATCATTAATACGAGCAGGGAAATCTATTAAGCCTGCATCTACATTTTTAATCTCCACACCAAGTGCTTTCAAGTTAAGAATGAACGTTTGAGCTTCCATTTCCATAAATTCCATTCTTGCTTCCTTTTTGAAGATAATATCTTCATCTACTTTCGTCTTATGTCTATATAGGAGGGTTTTTTTATGCTGTTCAATTTGGTCGTAGTGTTCGCTAAATTGGATTTTAAGTCGTTTAAGTGCGGCAAGCTCTCTTTTTAACTCAGGCAACAAATTATTTGCTTCTTCTACGGTAAAATACTTTTTTTCCATCATTATCCTCCTGGTTATTCTTTACTACTACTTCTTTACCCTTACCTCCATTCTTTACACATTATTCGACGATTTTTACATATCGAATTGCACACTATAATGAAAGACCGTTATGATAGACAATGTAAAGGAAATATTTTCTTAAAGGAGGAAGTTCTTTGGCTAAAGTTACAGTACCAGATCACGGAACATTTGAAGTTGCAGAAGGAACAAAGCTTACACTTGCACTAGAAGACAATGGGGTGCAAATTCTTCACCGTTGCGGAGGGAATGCTAAATGCACAACCTGTCGTGTTGAAGTTGTAGACGGGGAATTTGGAGATTTGACTGAGATTGAGCAAGAAGCATTTAAGAAAAAAGGTGTAGAAGATAATCTACGTTTATCCTGTCAAGTTCGTGTAAATGGGGATTGTGAAGTTAAACCAGCGATGACCGTTGAAAGTTCTGGCCTTGATGCTGGCCCAAGACCAGCTGAGTAAGTGAACAAGAAGGAAGCCTCGTCTTCGATAGACTGGCTTCCTTCAATTAAAAAAGCGTCGTAAGCGACTGATAATTCAATTTATCCTGCTCAAGCTTTCTTAAGCTACTATCTAGATGACGAAAAAGTAGTAGTTGAAATTCTTTCTTCTCTTCATTTTCGATATACGTAATCATTTCTTCATGTTCAAGGATATCCTTTTCTTCCTCATCATCTCCATTAAATACATCATATAGGACCATATAGATTGTTATTTGATTTAATATTTCTGCCATGAAATTAATTAAATAGCTGTTTCCACTTGCCTTTGCTATCAAGAGGTGAAAAGCATTGTTTTTTTCTTG
The DNA here is from genome assembly GCF_001039475.1 of Guptibacillus hwajinpoensis. GTDB lineage: Bacteria > Bacillota > Bacilli > Bacillales > Guptibacillaceae > Guptibacillus > Guptibacillus hwajinpoensis. The sequence continues at coordinate 832,215 of NZ_LELK01000001.1, forward strand.
ATAAATAGCAATCTCACGGTCTTTATAAGCTTTTCTCATTTCTTCTACATATTGATGTAGTTGAGTGATCTCATTTTCTCCAAGATTCGAGAACCCTTTTTGAACAGCCATTTCTTCTAGTGCTTTTCTCATTTCAAAAGCTTGAATCATTTCTTCAATCGTCGGCTGCACAATGAAAGCTCCTTTATTGGGAACAATGTTTACTAACCCCTCTGATTCTAATTTCGTAATTGCACTTCGAATAGGCGTCCTACTCGCGTTAACTTTCTCTGCAATGGCATTCTCAAACAACTGGTTACCAGGTGCAATTTGTCTCTTCATAATCGCATTCTTTATTAAGTGATATACCTTTTGTTCAACTGTTTCTTTTCGCATGTTAATTAACCCGCCCAACCGCTCTTTTTTAGCTATTTTATCATATTTATTTATTATTATATATTCAGTTTGAACAATATTGTAGAACAATCTTGTTCAAACTACTTCACTGTGATATATTATCCTACGTATTCAGAATAGAACGGAGTGATTATATGAATAACACAGGGAAAGAAATTACGCTAATTATTATTGGATCCCTGTTCTTTGCGCTTGGCGTAAACTGGTTTGCTATTCCTAATGAACTTGGTGAGGGCGGCGTTACAGGTATTTCGATGACGCTTTACTACCTTCTAGGATGGTCGCCAGGTATTACGAACTTTGTTATGAATGGTGTTCTATTAGCAATCGGCTATAAGGTTCTAAATAAACGAGTAACGTGGTATACAATGATTGCGATCTTCTTTACGTCCCTTTTTATTCATTTAACAGAAGGCATGGGAAATCCACTCGATATTATGCTAGGAACAGTCTTTGCAGGCGTATTTATCGGAATTGGACTTGGACTAGTCTTGCGCTCAGGTGGAACAACGGGAGGTTCGACTATTATCGCTCGTATGCTAAATCAGCATTTTGGCTGGAGTGTTAGTACATCCATGTTTGTATTCGATATTCTAGTTGTTCTTGGTTCATCTGTCGTTATTGGGATTGAGAATACGATGTATACAGGTATTTCAATCTATATTAGTACGAAAATATTAGATTACTTGATTGACGGTTTCGATACTAGAAAAGCTGTTACAATTATTTCTCAAAACACACTAGCCATCGCTGAAAAAGTAAGTGCTGAAATGGATCGAGGCGTTACGGTTATCAACGCACGAGGTCATTATTCGAATGAAGCAAAAGATATTTTGTATGTTGTCATTAATAAGCAAGAACTATTTCTATTAAAAAAGATGATTCAACAGGTTGATGATAAAGCATTTGTTGTTGTACATGATGTAAGAGACGTATTTGGTGAAGGATTTACATTTCCAAAAACATAAGAAAACCCCAGAGTGATCGATCTCCACACTCTGGGGTTTTTCGTTATTTGCGATCATAGACCACAAAATCAAAAGCGTATTTATTTCTATCGTCACTTGAATGCTTTTCCCTTGATGTTTCTTTCCACTCATCCTTTGAGAATGAAGGGAAATACGTATCTCCTTCAAATGATTCATGAATTTCAGTAATATACAATCGATCAGCGCGAGGTAATAGCTGTTTGTATATTTCTGCTCCTCCTATAACAAACCATTCTTTTTCTTCATTTTGGGTCATTTCATAAAATGCTTCAACCGAATGGAGTGTTGTGACTCCTTCATACTCAAGATCTTTTCTTGTAATCAAATAGTTCTCTCGTCCAGGTAGAGCTTTGCCAATCGATTCAAACGTTTTTCTTCCCATCACAATTGGCTTTCCTGTTGTCATTCTTTTAAAGTATGCAAGGTCAGCAGGGATATGCCATGGTAGATCGTTGTTTTTGCCAATTAAATTCTGTTCATCCATAGCGAGTAGAAATGAAATCATACAGAAACCTCCCCTTTAATGTGTGGGTGAGGATCGTACTCGATTAACTCAAAATCATCGAATGTGAAATCAAAAATCGATTTCACATCTGGATTGATTTTCATCTTTGGAAGAGTACGCGTATCTCGCGTTAGCTGTAGTTGTACTTGTTCAATATGGTTATTGTAGATATGAGCATCACCTAAGGTATGAATGAATTCACCGGGTTCTAAGTCACATACTTGCGCCATCATCATTGTTAGTAACGCGTACGAAGCAATATTGAATGGGACACCAAGGAACACGTCAGCTGAGCGCTGGTATAACTGACAAGAAAGTTTTCCATCTGCCACATAAAATTGAAACAGACAGTGACATGGAGGTAGAGCCATTTCATCGACTTGAGAAGGATTCCAAGCGGTTACGATCATTCTTCTAGAATTAGGATTCGTTTTAATTTGTTCAACAACTTTAGATATTTGATCAACCGTTTCTCCATTTGCACTCCAAGATCGCCACTGATGTCCATAAACCGGACCAAGTTCACCATCTTCATCTGCCCATTCGTTCCAAATTCGCACGCCGTTATCTTGCAGATACTTTACGTTTGTATCTCCCTTTAAGAACCAAAGTAGCTCATGAATGATAGAGCGTAGATGTAATTTCTTTGTTGTTAAAGCCGGAAATCCTTCCTGTAAATCGAATCTCATCTGATGACCAAACACGCTGATTGTACCTGTCCCTGTTCGATCTGATTTCTTGGTTCCATTATGTAGAATTTCTTCGCATAAGTTTAAATAAGTCTTCATCTTACTCCTCCTTCAATTCACTACAAGTTATTGTAACACGAAGAAAGTTTTCATTATAGCACGGATGGAACATTCTAATTTACCTGTCATATTGTATATCAGAAATTAGTGAGAGGATGAAGCGAAGTGAAAAAAGGCGATAAGTTGCCTAAACTGTTTCAGGACCCTACGATTCAAAGCTGGATGAATACATTTGATGATTTCTTTAAAGAGCCCTTCGCAAATTTACTGCCCGCCCAATCGTTTCGTGTAGACCTTTACGAAACAGATGTAGCTTTTATTGTGGAAGCAGAACTACCTGGAGTTACGAAGGATCAAATAAAGGTTGAACCACTAGGAGATGGACTTCGAATTTCAATTGAATCTAAAAGCTACGAAGAAGAGCGAAATGACAAACAAAAGTTTTATAAACAGGAACGATCTTATTCAAGTACAAGTCGAATCATTAAGTTACCCTATCACTTTTCAATGGAGAACGTTAAAGGCAAGTACGCAAATGGCATCCTAGAAATTAAAATACCGAAGGATGATCGTATACAAGAAGACTCTTCGTATTTACCCATCGATTAAAAAGAGCGGAGGCTAAGGCCTCCGCTCTTATGTTACATACTCCAATCAATAAACGCATTTCCTTCAAGAAATCGCTCACAGTCCATTGCTGCCATACAACCTGTTCCTGCAGCAGTTATAGCCTGGCGATAGGTGAAATCTTGGACGTCTCCACAAGCAAAAACACCTGGCAGATTCGTATTGGTCGTTCCTGGCTCCACCTTAATGTAGCCTTGGTCGTCCATATCTATTTTTCCATTTAAGAAATCTGTATTAGGACGATGACCAATCGCAACGAAGATTCCATCTGTTTCTACAATTTCTTCTTCACCTGTATCACTATCTTGTACTTTGATTCCACTTACCTTATTGTTTTCTGCTACTACCTCTACTGGTGAGTAATTCAACTTCCAGGTTATTTTATCATTTTTGCGAGCTCGTTCTTGCATGATCTTAGATGCACGAAGCTCGTTTCTTCTATGAAGCACAGTGACTTCAGATGCAAACTTTGTTAAGAAAGTCGCTTCTTCCATTGCAGAGTCACCTCCACCAATCACAACAATCTTTTTGCCTCTGAAGAAAAAACCGTCACACGTTGCGCATGTGCTAACGCCTCTCCCCATATTTTCAGATTCTCCTGGAATACCTAGAAGTTTTGCAGAAGCTCCTGTTGAGATCAGAACAGATTCTGCATGAATATCACCAAGTGTATCCGTAGAGAGCTTATAAGGACGCTCAGAGAAATCAATGTCCTTCACCCATCCGCGTTCAATCGTAGCGCCAAAGCGAAGTGCCTGCTTTTTCATATTCTCCATTAATTCAGGTCCAAGTACACCATCAGGAAACCCCGGGAAGTTCTCGACATCGGTTGTTAAAGTAAGCTGACCGCCCGGTTCAGGTCCTTCAATTACTAGTGGCTCCATATTCGCCCTCGCGAGGTAAATGGCTGCTGTTAAACCTGCTGGTCCTGTGCCTACAATTACTGCTTTATGCATAATGACCCTCCTCTATTGACTTCATTATGTTATTTTTCCTAAATTCCAAGAAATAAACCCCTCTCTTACAAATAGTATCGTTTATTTCATACTTCATTCTTACTACAATGTGAAATGGTTGTTTATTTTCCTTCCTTCTTGATAAAATAGAGTCAGTGTACAATATGTATGAAGAACCAGAGGTGAATGTAAGATGAATCCAATCGTAGAATTCTGCATGAGCAATCTTTCAAGCGGTTCACATAAAGCAATGGAAATACTTGAAAAAGATTCTGATTTAGACGTGCTTGAGTACTCTTGTCTAGGCCATTGCACACTTTGTAGCCAAGAAATGTATTGTCTCGTAAATGGCGAACGCGTAACTGGTGATACGCCAGATGAGCTTATAGACAATGTATACCAATTCATTGAAGAAAATCCGATGTTTTAATTCAAATCGGGCATTCTAATTAGTGAATCCCAAAAAAGGAGGCACTTCTAATGAAAACCCGAAATGGATATGACCCTAAAACCGGTGTTCAAGGTGAAAAAGAAGGCGAAAATGCCCTTCTTATGAATAAAAAAAGAGGTCCGCAAAACGCGCGACCTAAAAAGAAATAGCAAAACGCCGCTTATTAAGCGGCGTTTTGCTATGCGATGCGAAATCGAAATGTAAACCAAAAGTCCTCCATTAACGTTACTCCTGAGGCAATAATGTGCTGCTCTCCATCATCGTCTACTGTTATCCAACTATTGTGCTCATCACGATAGACAGGATAGAAATTACCTTCCTTAAACAATTTTCTATCTAACGGATTCTCTGCTCCAGATAAAGGCTCTTCTTCAAAAACATCTCTAATACACTGTACAAGTTCCATCTATGTTGTAGTCCTCCCTTATTACCAACCAAAAACACTCCGCGTGCCTCTCTTAAGAGAGCCACTTAGGCGGAGTGTTTTTATCCCAATATATCTTACCCACTTCATAATGTTCTTCAAAATCATCAGAAGCATCGTGATAATGAAAATTAAACCAGTACCCATCTTGTGGTGGATGGTCTCTTCTTACGTGGAATCGAAGAAGATCTTCTCCTGTTTCTTCATTGTATACGTGCATAATACGTTCACCATAACCACTTGAAGGCTTGTCCGTCAAACGAAGCGATCGAATGGTTTCTTCATCAAGCAGTTTAACTGATGATTCTATCGCTTCAGTGATTTTAGGTACAATCGTATCTGTATACTCATTACCAACGCGATTAGAAATCGTTTCACCAAATTTCACTAAACCAATCTCTTCTGATTGAACGCTAGCATAGTTCACAAAACCTGTAAGCAGTTCTGAGGATGGTGCATACTTAGCAAGTGATGGCCAATCAAGTTCATCCTGACTTTCGTTATCATTTAGATCTGTAAGCTCGTCTCTCGTATCAACTAGTAGAAAGCTGTCATCTTGATAGTTCTCTGATGGTTTTGTTTTGTCATCTGCGAGATAGCCTGTTGGAACAACCGTTCCAAGCGTAATGACAGCGACAAATGCAACGAATAACTTTCTCATCCAAAGAGGGAATTTCATTGTTCGCACCTGACTTTCAAAGTTCAATTGTTCTCTTTATTTTCGCATGAACGAATTAAAAAAGCCAGATGTTTACTCTATTTTTCTAAATATTATGTATTATAGGAGCGCTAAGCGCTCCTTACTGGATTAACAAGTAAACATATCAATTCGATTAAGGCCTATTCCTGTATAAACCCATCTTCTTCCTGTCCAACGAAACCCAGATACGGATGTGCGTCCAACAAATACTGGCCAAAACCAAAAAGAGTTTCCACCCTTCATCCAAATATAAGTGAAGCGATACATACACCTTCTAATTGCCCCAGGATCGACAGCTTGCAACCCAGCTTGTGCTGATTGTTGAGGTCTTGGTGGTTCGGAAGCTGGCGGACTAGATGTTGGAGCGGTCACAGGCTGCTGGCGACTCTGGTCACCAATGTCATAATGATACTCAATATGTTCATGTTCTTCATAATACATACGGTCCATCCCCTCTCTCTTGTTACAGCCAATGTATGCGGTATTACAAGGAGACGTACCGATAAAAAACAAACAAAAAAAGCATTCTCGTTGAGATGCTTAACATACAATCATATAAATTTCGTTGGTGACCCGTACGGGATTCGAACCCGTGTTACCGCCGTGAAAGGGCGGTGTCTTAACCGCTTGACCAACGGGCCAAAACTAAATGGAGCGGGTGATGGGGATCGAACCCACGACATCAGCTTGGAAGGCTGAGGTTTTACCACTAAACTACACCCGCAAAATGGAGGAGGAAGAGGGATTCGAACCCCCGCGGGCGATTAAGCCCCTGTCGGTTTTCAAGACCGATCCCTTCAGCCAGACTTGGGTATTCCTCCGTGTTATATGGTGGAGCCTAGCGGGATCGAACCGCTGACCTCCTGCGTGCAAGGCAGGCGCTCTCCCAGCTGAGCTAAGGCCCCATTTTGGTGCGCCCGAGAGAAGTCGAATCCCTAACCTTCTGATCCGTAGTCAGACGCTCTATCCAATTGAGCTACGGGCGCGTGTTTCCTGGAGCGAAAGACGGGATTCGAACCCGCGACCCCCACCTTGGCAAGGTGGTGTTCTACCACTGAACTACTTTCGCAAACTATATGGTGCGGGTGAAGGGACTCGAACCCCCACGTCGTAAGACACTAGATCCTAAGTCTAGCGCGTCTGCCAATTCCGCCACACCCGCATGTGTGGTGCCGGCCAGAGGACTTGAACCCCCAACCTACTGATTACAAGTCAGTTGCTCTACCAATTGAGCTAGACCGGCGAAGTATTATGATGCATACTCATGTTGTTGTCTCTTCCTCTACTAGCTTTGCTTTGAAGTAAACTGCGTCGAGACAAGTCGTTGATTATTCGTAGATGTCTTGCTCCTTGCTCTACCAATTGAGCTAGACCTGCGAAGTATTATGAAATCTACTTAAAATAAATGGTGGAGGATGACGGGCTCGAACCGCCGACCCTCTGCTTGTAAGGCAGATGCTCTCCCAGCTGAGCTAATCCTCCATTAAACAGCGACCTCTATATTATATAATGTATCACATTAACTCGTCAACACTTTTTTTTAATGTGTTTTTTGTTTTTTTCGAGGACAAGAGTAATCTTACCATCCTTCTAAAACAATTGCAACCCTTTTTCCAAATAAAAAAAGCAGGGAAAGTCCCTGCTTATACTGGCGATTTCATAAGTGGTTTTTTGTTATTCCTGCTGAGTTCTGGTCTTTTTCTGGTCACCATATCAGAATCATATTTGCGGTACTCTTTCATGTCAGACGATTCCCTCAAAAGCTGATCTTCTACATAGTGACGCTTTCGTTTCAAAAAAACCCCTCCTCATGAGTAATAGTTCATTATTACCCCTGCTAGACGATGTCTAAACCAAATCTTTTTATTTTTATTTATAGTAAAAGGTACAGGTAACATCTAATGTATTCTTCTAATGCTTCGATTATGAATGATTAGCGATTAATTATGAACGCAAAATGTTTTTCATTCGTTTTTTGTCCTTTTGAGCGCTCTGTAAATGTGACATGACCTTCATTATTAACTGTAATAATCGTTTGGGCTCTTGTTCCATACGAATCAGAAGCAATAAAGATAGGAGATAACATCCTCTCCCATTCGATTGGTACCCCCGTATGTGGGAGAGCCTCATCTGGGGCTGGTTCTGCCTGGTTAAGCATTTCAAACAAGTGATCAATACGAATGTCTGGTTCACTTGAAAGATAATTTGATAATTCGTTTTTCAATCCATCAACTTTTGGCCAGCTAGAATTTAATAAATGATTGCTAACTCCGTGAATTCCTTCTTGCATTTGAATGATTTGATTCTGACGGTTCGAGTAGTAATACAATTCATTAAAATGCCCTGCAATCAGATTAAAGCCATTGTATTCGGTGCTTTTCGAATCCACTTCTTCCATATATGTAGTGATGCTTTGATTTGTTCTTAAATAGTCTAATGGGAGATCTCCCCTGGATCTCTCTTTAGGCTTCTCTCCAGGCTCTCGATAATTGGTTAGTGCAGCAACTTTCCCTGAGCTTGTTACGCCAAGCCACGTCCCCATTGCTTTAAGATCTCGACCTGCTAGAATTTGAGGTTCATCTTGCCAGAACTGCGCTCGTTCTGTAGGTCGTTCATAGAACTCATCTCGATTCGCGATGAGGATAAACGGGTATTTCTCATGTGCATGTAGGGCGATACCAATTAAGCACATAGCTACTCTTCTCCCTTCACGATTCACGATACAAAAAAGCGCAGCGATCAACGCTGCGCTTTACATTACTGGAAACTAACTGCGTGCTCTTCACATGAAGATGAACAATAATGTTGATGTGTCTCTTTACAAGAATCACAAACGATATGAAGCTTATCGCACTCAACATTCGCGCAATTAATATACGTATCTGCTGGCGTCTCACAGTGATAGCATTTCCCTACTACTTTATCTTCATCAGTCCTGTTGACACTTACAGCTAGTCGATCATCAAATACAAAACATTTGCCATCGAAATACTTACCTTGAACTTCTGGATCTTTTCCGTATGTGACAATGCCTCCGTGAAGCTGAGAAACATCAGAAAATCCTTGTTTCATGAGGTATCCAGAGAATTTCTCACAGCGAATTCCACCTGTGCAATACGTGAGAACCTTTTTATCTTTTTGGTCAGCTAAATTTTGTTCAATCCAGCTAGGTAAATCTCGAAACGCTTTAATATCAGGACGAATTGCGTTTCTGAAGTGACCGATGTCATATTCATAATCATTTCTCGCATCAATAACGATCACATCATCATCTTCTAGTGCTTCCATAAATTCTTTCGGTTCTAGATAATCACCAGTTATTTCTTTAGGATTAATATCTTCCTCGAGACGAAGAGAAACGATCTCATCGCGTGCACGAACGTGCATCTTTTTAAATGTGTGACCTTCTACTTTATCAATTTTAAAGACCATATCTTCAAAACGCGGATCTTCCTTTAGTTCTTTCATATAGCGTTCTGTGTCTTCAATTGTACCCGAAACAGTTCCGTTTATACCTTCAACGCCTACTAGCACCCTACCTCTTAAATTAAGAGATTGGCAAAACTTTAGATGCTTTTTCGCAAAATAGGCAGGATCTTCTATTTCGACATACTGATAATATAACAGCACTTGATATGCTGAAGCTTCTGATTGCAAGTCAAAAACCACCTTTACGTCTTCTTAAACCAATAATAAATCTTACCTTATCTCTTAATTGATGTAAAGAAGACTAGCTTTTTGGAAAATAATCATCTTTGAGTTTTTCAATCTCTGTTAAAGAAGCTTCTGCCCAGCGGCCACCTTCGTGTTTTAATTCTGCAGATTGTGTATCCAGTGCTTCTTGTAATGATGCTTTATAATCAGGAACTTCACCCTCATAATGATTAATTGCTGACATCGGAACGAGCGCTTTTTCAAATTCTGCTAGTGCTTTACGCTGATGAAAAAGCGGAACATCCAGCTCTTTTGGATTATGAAGATCACCTTGTGTAGGGTGTTTCATAACTGCAAGAATCTTTACGACAGCCTTTGGAGATTTCAAATCTACAATTTCGCCGATATATCTTCCTGTTTTGTAACCTGCTGTAACAATTTCTCCTGGTTGAAATGATTTATGCTCTGACATGACAACTTCACTCCTTCATCTTCTATGATTCTTCACGTCGATGATATCATAAAATCCTCCTGTGTCAGGAGGATTTTATCTTGTGAATACATGCTTTCCAATCTCTTTAATAATATGCCTGCTTCGAATCCAGTTATCTGTAGCCGTTTCAGGATTGTAATAGAATAACGCACCTGAACTTGGATCTTCTCCGATAAGCGCAGTGTAAACAGCTTTGTAAGCGTCTTTACCTGGCTTTCGATCATACTGGCCATCTGACACAGCCGTGTAGGCACCGCTCTGGAATATTACTTCTTCAATAGAGTTAGGAAATTCAGAAGAGGAGACACGATTAACGGTCACAGCTGCAACCGCTACTTTCCCTTCAAAAGACTCCCCTCTTGCCTCACCATTAATTAATTTGGCTAACATTTCAATTTCTTCTACAGAATACTTCGTAACGGACAATTGATCTTTCGTGACTTGCTTTACGTCGTTCATATGTTTAACAGGGAGGTTTAAGAGTAGAGCAACATCCTGTTTCGTATCAGGTTCTGGTAATACATACTCAGGAACTGTCATTTCTTCTTCGAATACAGACGTTCCAGCTTTAATCATCGTCTTCGCTTCAACATGATGAGATTGAGCAGAAAATAGTGTTAGCAACAAGCTCATCGTAAGAAGAATAGATAGCGATTTGATCATAGACCCCATCCTTTCTATACCGTTCTCAATCACGTATTCAAGGATAGAGGAATTGGTCATCTGAATCAATAGGGAAACACAGGACGTACTTCCACATACCAGAACAGAAAGAAACTCCTTCCAGCGAAAGGAGTTTCGATCTTACTCTTTAAACTGACTCATTCCAAGCACCTGAAGTGTTAATTCATCACTCGGAGGGTTATGAAGCCCTGCACGAACATCACGATAGAGTCTTTCTAATTTATTCTTCTTCATTAAGCTTCTGCCACCAACAATCCTCATTGATAAATCAACAGCTTCCATCGCACTACTCACGGCCTGGTGTTTAGCTGCAAACAGTTGAGGTTGCATCATCATTCGTTCCTCTGGATACCGATCCCATTGATCCGCTACAGAGTACAGAAAATGACGTGCTGTTACTAGTGAAAGAGCTATTTTACCGAATTTATCTTGTATGTGCGGAACATCTTTTAGCGGTGTATCAAGACTATTTGGCTGGTAACTCGAAACAAAGTTCAGAGCCTCTACCCTTGCAGCTTCAGCAATTCCAAGGTAGACAGCTGGAATATGAAGCAGCCAAGCCGGTGGTAGCGCTTTTGTTTTCCGTTCTTTATCATAAGTTTCAAGGAGCGCACCTGTTTGAACGAACACATTGTTAAGAATTAAATCGTCACTCCTTGTTCCTCTCATCCCAAGTGTATCCCACGTTTTTTCAAGTTGCACACCTTCAGAATTCATTGAAACGAGAAAATCGGCAGGAACACCTTCACATGTTGCTTTTACAATAACCTGATCAAGGTGTGGACTTAACGTTGTAAATGTTTTTCTCCCGGTTATTGTATAGCCTCCTTCAACAGGGGTCGCTATTGTAGCAGGCAAACCTCCACGTGTAGGGTCACCCGTCTCTTCCTCGGTTTGAGCACGATTAATAATCGATCCATTCACAACATCGTTACATAGTTTCGCGTAGGTCTCTTCTGCCCATGGTTTGCGGTCGTGTAAATCTTTTAATATTCCAAGATGCCAACCAATTGATAATGCGGCAGATGCTTCACCTTTTCCTAATTCTTCTTGAATTAAAACGAGTTCATAAAGGGTCATGCTCCTCCCCCCAGCTTGCTCAGGAACAGGGAGTGCGGTTAAGCCAGACATCTTCATGTTGTCGATAATGTGTGACGGTACAGTAGCATCTTTATCTATCATTTCTGCATATTCGCTTAGTTCAATCCTGTGCTTCTCTGCTAACGTTATTAGTTCTTGATCTCGCTCATTTCTAATGAATTGGCCAATCATTCTATGCACTCTCCTTTTGTTATCGGTGTAACGTATCATTAAGAAGTGATTTCAAGGAGTTCATCGATCCGTTCTTTCTCAAAACCAATAATCACTTCTCCATCAATAACAATTGTTGGTGTAGACATCGATTGATGTTCGTTAATGAGCTCGTTCCGTGCAGCTGTATTTTCCTTAATATTTAGTAGTTCATAAGTAATTTCATGCATTTGGAAGTAATTCTTCACAAATTCACAAGGCGGGCAAGCTGGTTGAGTATAAAGTTTAACGTTTTTCATCTATCATCACATCCTATCGTTCTCAAATAATTCCGTCTAAAACATACCACCACGTTACAAATCTTTCAACTCATCTGTTCTAGAAAGTTTGTCATAAGAGATCCAGGGGAATTGGGTTGCTGAAGGTGTTTTGAAACTTTTCTCGAAATCTAATCGTATAGAATAAGAAAGCTACACATCCTAATGATTTCATTCTATTGAAGGAGTGACATATATGAGTCAACAACCTGAACATTCAAACGACCAGCGTGAAAAAGCGGCAGAAATAATACAAAGCTTTTATCATGAAGATGATACGGAAAAACTACTACAATCTCTTTCAGGACTAGGAGAAGATGCACAAAGAAGTGCCGGTGAATCACTTGAAGCACTGAAAAGGCCTGTTAAAGGGATGATTGACCAGCCCAATAATGATTTACCCGATCATCTTCATAAACTTCGAGAACATGTTTCAGAACTTGAGCCCTCTTATCTTAAAAAGAGTAAACTCAATAAATTAGTAAACCGAGTAATGGGACGAAACGAAGTTGAACAATACGCTAAAAAGTACAAAACTGTTGAATCTCAAGTTGAAGTCATTGTTGAATCTCTTCTAACAGGTAAAGATAAGCTTGAGGAAGACAATGTGATGCTGAAGGAACTAAAAGACGTTGCGAGGGATCGAATCGTTGGACTTGAAGAGCAAATGGAGCTTGGGCAAACGCTCATGACGATGCTTGATGACGAAGCTAGCAAAGAGGAGTGGAAAGAAAATCCTCTCCCGATTCAGAAAGCACAGCAGAAAGTAGTAAGCAGAGTGAAAAATATGTCTCAGGCGGTGATGGTCCTTCGTCAATCCATGGCTTCAGTTGATCTTATTATTGAGAACAATGAAAAGCTTGAGGAAGCGATCTTTAATGCCGTAACCATGACCAAAAACATCATTACTGTTACAGCATCGATTCAGCTTGCTCTAGGTAACCAACAAAAAGTCATTTCTGCAGTTCAGAATGTGAACGAAGCGACTGAATCCATGTTACTTCGGAATGCGGAGATGTTAAAGCAAAATACTGAAGACACTGTTAAGACCCTTGAAAAGCCAGCGATTGCAATAGAATCTTTCCGCAAAGCATATAACGATGTGTTTGACGCAATTGATATTACCGAGAAATCAAACGTACGAATTATCGAAAGTGGTAAGAAATTTATTACGGAAATGAATGACTTAAATAACGAAATGAAAGCTAAATTAGACAGTTCGACTCAGAGACAGAAGCAACTTTCTGACGCGGCTGATCGATTTTAAGGACAGGAGGGTACTAGTATGGGGCTTTTCGATTCTCTAGAATCACAGTGGCTTGAAAAGCTTTTACCACCACAATACAAAACGGTGGAACCAGCGCTTCTTCAAGATGCAAGTTCAACGAGCTTCCTCACTTACGCTGAACGATTGTTAGATGAATTTATTGATAAACTTGACCCAGGATCAGATAAACCTCAGAAATGGAAGCGATCTGAACAAGGCTATACGATTTACTTAAAAATTAGACGAAACCTCATTCTTCTGTCTGGCTATGACAGTCAGAAAAACAGATCGTCAATGCCTAAAAAGTTTTTCATTCAGTGGGAAAGACAAATGGTAGCGAAAAAAGATCGCGGACGCTGTAAACAAGGTACAATATTAATAAATGATAGAGGTCGTATCATTAAAAGAAACATTAAACGATCGCCATTTTTCACTGGAATTTATCAAAGAATTCGGTTGTTGGACCATTCTCTACTAGGCACATCACCTACTGGTACTAGCTCTTCGCCAGCTATTGATCCTTTGCTTCTAAATCAACTTGATAACTTAAAGCGAATTACCTCACATTCGCCCATAAAAGGGGTCATACACTCTAGATCTACGAGGCTAATCAATTTATTCCAAAAAATCTTGCCTGAACTTGAACCACTGGATCTTGAAGAACGGCATGTTGTGAAACGAATGCTCACTACTGAATTACCCGATTTATTAACAGGGTATATCTCACTGTCACCTGAAAACCAAGAGCTCCGTCATCAGGATCTGTTTCAAGCGCTATGTAAGATGGAATTAACACTGCACGAATACCTTGATAAAATCGAAGGAAATCGATTATCAAGAGTGGATCACCTTCTTAAAGTGAGTAAATTAAGATACGATAAATAAAAGCTAGCTGTCGAGAAGGCGACAGCTAGCTTTTCTATACTTCTTGCTCAATATGCTCTTTCATAAGATCTTGAATACGTTCGTCTACTTCTTCTTGCGATAAACCATGTTCTGCGACATAGCGATTTCGCGGAGAAGTTCTACATTCATGGGTACATCCGCGCAAATATTTATGCTCGTTCTCCTCTGACGTAATAATTTGCTTATTACATTCAGGGTTAGCACAATTAACATACCGTTCACACGGCTCGCCTGTGAAGTAGTCTTTTCCCACTACTACATGGTCTTTTTGATTAATTGGAACGGAAATTCTACCGTCAAATACGTAACACTGGCCATCCCAGAGTTCACCCTTCGTCTCTTCATCCTTACCATACGTCACGATACCACCATCAAGTTGGTTAACATCCTGAAATCCTTGATTCACCATCCAACCTGTGAATTTCTCACAGCGAATGCCTCCAGTACAGTAAGTGAGAATTTTCTTCTCTTTCTGATCAGCAAGGTTCTCTTGAACCCATTCAGGAAGATCTCGGAAATTCTGAATATCAGGGCGGATCGCTCCACGGAAGTGACCAAGGTCATATTCGTAGTCATTACGAGTATCTAGGATGATAACGTCATCCTGTTGCATCGCTTCACGCCATTCTGCTGGCTTAAGA
Organism: Guptibacillus hwajinpoensis; assembly: GCF_001039475.1. GTDB lineage: Bacteria > Bacillota > Bacilli > Bacillales > Guptibacillaceae > Guptibacillus > Guptibacillus hwajinpoensis. The sequence goes on from NZ_LELK01000001.1 coordinate 847,225, forward strand.
TGCTTGCCACCCACATCATTTGGATTATGATTATCTTCCAGTCTAAGTGTGACAAGTTCTTCACGATAGCGAACATGCATCTTCTTGAACGGATGCTCTGTTGATTCATCAATTTTAAAGAACATATCAGCAAAGCGCTCATCAGCATGCATCATATCCATATATTTTTGAGTATCTTCAATTGTTCCAGAAAGTGTTCCGTTAATGCCTTCTTCAGAAATAAGAATTCTGCCTTTCAGGTTGTTATCCTTACAAAAGGCTAGATGCTCTTCAACATATTCTTCCGCTTGATCAATTTGTACATATTTATAAAACAATAATACGCGATAGTCTTTATCCATACTAGTATCTCCTTTATTTCACTGTTTCCTTTTTGCCAGTCGTTGAACCGTTCCAAATCTTAATTATAATAAAAATTACTCGAAATGCAACTGTATCGCTTAATTTAATGGCTATGTTAGCTCATATTGTTGATTTCTCGATTTTTGGCTCATTCGAGTGAAACCTCAGTTTCACTCGCCTTTCAGCTCTGCTGAAAGGTCNGAAGCGAATGGGCAGGGCGTAAATGAGCCAAAAATCAACATTGTTCATTAACATAGCCAATTTAATAATGATTAGGAAATGAAAAAGGAGTGCCCTTCTAGCTAACAACGGTTAATGAAACAGAGAAAAATCACACTTGTTTAACTGATGGCTCCACAATAACTTTCACATTCCCTTTAATGGCTCGTGTAATCATACACCCATCTTCGGCTTGATGAGCAATCTTATAAATTTGTTCACTTAATGCTGCATCCGGCTCTTCAGTAAGATAAATAACAGGGTAATGGTGAATCGACTCTACATGTAGTCTTCCTTTTTCACTTACGATTAATTTAGATGAAATTGAAATATCTTCAAACTGAACTTTGTTTCGCTCTAAATACAAACCAATTGTCATAAAATAACATGCTGCAGATGAACTTAACAATAATTCATCTGGGTTCGTACCAACCTCACTTCCCCCCATCGAAGCGGGGATGGATACATCTGTTGTTAAATGATCGGTACTAATTTTGCCTACACCCGATAGTCCGCCTTTCCAACTACCTTTCAGTTCAAAAATATGATCCATATAATATCCTCCTTAAAGTAGCGACAAAACTCCACTCGGATGAGTGGAGTTTGTCATTAACAATATTGTTCGAAAGCTCCTGTTAGATTCTCAACGATTTCTTCTACTTCATGATCTTCAATTTCTTCCCTTGGAATGAAGTGAAGGACCTGACCATCTTTAAGTAGTGCAATAGAAGGTGAAGATGGTTCATATCCTTCTAGGTATTCACGCATCTTGCCTGTCGCTTCTCTGTCTTGACCAGCAAATACTGTGACTAAGTGTTCTGGTTTCTTGTCATTCTCAATCGCTTCTCGTGCAGCAGGGCGTGCAAGACCTGCTGCACATCCACAAACGGAATTAATGAAAACTAAAGACGTTCCTTTTTTTTCAGTAATAAAGGTCGCAACTTCTTCAGGTGTTGTTAATTCTTCAAATCCAGCTGATGTTAATTCATCACGCATTGGTTGTGCCATTTGGCGCATGTATTCTTCGTATGGGTTCATATCCGATACCTCCTGATTTTAATTGGACTTTCTTGCCTGAGTCATTTGGTGCCAGACAGATCCTCTGGCTTCTTCTCCGCCTTTAATGCGCTCTAGCGCCATACCAGCCTGCATTTTCACTTCAAACTCAGGGTCTTGAGTCGCTTCTTCTAGTGCTGGAATAGCTGTATCGTCACCTACTTCATACAGATACATCGCTGCTCTCCAGCGGACGAGTTTATTCGAGTCCTTTAACGATTCAATCATTTCTGGGATCGCTTCAATATAACCTAAATCAGACATACAATCACCTGCCGTACGCCTTACGGTCACCGACTTATCTCGTAAAGCTCTATACAGTAGCGGAAGCACTTCTTTTGATTCGATCATACCTAGATAGACAGCTGCAAGTCTTCGTACAGAAGCTTTATCGTCGTCCAATGCTTTCTCAAGAACAGGTAAATCCGAAAGATCAGGATCCATTCGATCAAGAGAAGCATACCTTGATTTCCAATCTGGATCATCAAGCATTTCTAGAGTTACTTTTTTCTTATCTGTTTTTTTCGATTGAGTTGTTCGATTTGGATCAAACGCAGATTTTACAAGCTCGTCAAGGCGCTCTTTGCTATAAGTTGCTGCTATTTCTTCCGTTACTTCCGTTCCGATGTCTTCAGCTCCACCATATCTTGGACTTTGCTCTTTCCACTCTCGTTCCATAACCATATTATCAGATGCTGAAGAAGCGCTCATAGCCGCTTCCATAAATCGATCAGGAAGACCAAAACGATGTTCCTTGTCCCCTTCTTCAAGCTTAACCTGCATTGGAATATCACGGAACATCTGAATGAAGACCTTTACTTCTCCAAAGTCTTCAACTTTAGGCCCATCAGGTGCAGAAGATTCTTCAACTTCTTGTCCAAACGCTTCCCTAGCACCCGGCAAGATATCTTCCCAAGCGTACCTAGCATTTCGTTCAAGTGCGATAAAATCCATCACATGATAAAGACCTTTTACTCCTGGTACAGCCATCAATTTCTGAATGAAATCCGGCGCGTCCGTTAGATCGCTATCCAGTTTATACTGGCGCGTATCACCAGCTTCTAATTCTTCACTTAAGTTAATTTTCATCGAATTCGGACTTGGTGTCGGTTCGATTGAAACAATTTTCATGCAATCTCCCCCTTCTATTCGTGATTTTATCATATGTGACTAAGCTCTACCATTCCAGAGGATCATTGTTCGAGCTTAACTACCGTAGCGTTTTCCCTGTACTCATTATAAAAGGAAAGCACCTCGTCTACATATTCATCACTCTGGTTGTATGCGAATAGCGCGCTTTTAAGTCTGCCTTCACTTGCACCATTTGCCGAAAGATAGCTCGCTGCAGTATAAGCGGCATCCGTTAGATTGTATGGATCAGCTTTACCATCACCATTTCCATCCTTACCATAGCCACCGTATTTGTCGATTAATTTAAGATCGGTTATATCAACTAAATCATCTTTATCAAGTTCACCAAGCCTGCTCCCACCGTAGCTCCACCCTATCCATGTAAGTGGCATAAACTGATAATGTCCGATCGCCCCTTTTGGACTTTCGAGCGTTTCCATCGTTGAGAACTTTGTTTCTACTCGGTGGACAGCTGCAAGTAGTTCCCATTGTAGCTCATATTCTTCAGCCGCCTCTCTGTAGAGATCAATGTATTCTTCTGGAACATGTGCCTTTTTCAATGGAGTGGGAAAAGCTTCAGGGTTCTTCTGTAAAAGAACGGCAAAAACTACGCTAATAATGACTGTTATTAGAATTGCTACACCTGGTCGTTTCAAATTTATTCTTCCTTCCTAGCTGCGGTCGTTCCGATCTTGAAATTCTTCACTCGGAAGATGAATCCACTTACTTAGATAACCATGATCATATAGAGCTTTTATTAAAATGAGTAAAATTGGCGATAACACAACGCCTGCAATACCAAAAAGCGATAGCGAAATAATCATGAATGATAGAATTGTAAATGCCGATACACCAAGTGAGTCACCGGTTATTTTCGGCTCCATTATTTGTCTAACAAGCATCACAACTGCAAGTAGAATTAACAATGATATAGCAAGGGATGACTCGCCAACTGCGAATAGATAAATAGCCCAAGGTACGAAGATAGCAGATACTCCAAGCAATGGCAAAACATCAAAGAATGCAGATAAGAGTGCAAGAGTAAATGCATTATCGACTCGTAATATCCATAATCCACAAAGAACAAGTACGAAGGTGATCGTAATTAGTTTAAGCTGAGCCTTCAGATAGGAGGCAATTCCACTAAGTACGTTCTCTTTTAGAAAATAATAAGCGGATTTAAACGTATTCGGCGTGCGTTTCTCTGCAATGCGCTTCCACATGTCGATTTCAATACTTAAGAAATAGGCCAAAACGATTCCAATGATAAAATTAATCACAAGGGTAGGAATCGAGGTAACAAAAGCAAACACGCTATTTAAGAATGATGTAAGCATGAATGAAGCCTTTTCAACTAAAGTTAAAGAGAAATCCTGTGCTTTTTGTAGGACATCTGGAGGAAGTGCATTCAACTGGAGTTGCCCCCAATGAACGTAGCTCATCACCTGTTCCTGAAATTTAGCAACGTACTCAGGAATTAATGCAATTAGATTTTGTAACTGTAGAACAAATATTGCTCCAGCAAGAAAAACAACACTCACCACAACTAAAACAAAAAGCAGTGTTGAAATTGTCGTAGCTGCTGTTTTACCGAGCCCTTTCCGATTTAGAAAGCGAGCAAAAGGCTCAATAATTAAGAAGATGACATAGCCCACAAGAATTGGAGCGGCAATATCAAATAGGAAACTGGATACAAACATAATAAGAAACACGGTTAATACGATCAGTCCGATATCAAATGCCGTTCTCGCATACCGCTTATAAAAAGTTAACACGCTTTCACCTCACTAAATTCATCTGTCGTAAGCATATCGGTTTTGGAGCTAAATTTCCATAACAAAAAAGAAGGGACTGTCCCCTCTTTAAAGATTATAGCTTCATCCTTGGAACTGGACGCTCTGTGGGTTTTCCAAAATAATAACCTTGACCAAACGTCATACCAACTTCTCGACAAAACTGAGCTTCTTCTTTCCGCTCAATCCCCTCTGCTAGAAGTATAATCCCCTCTGCCTCTGCAATAGAAACCAACTCAGAAAGCTTAGACTGCTTTCCAACATCCTGATCACAATACGAAACAACACTACGATCAATTTTTGCGAAATCCGGCTTTAATTCAAGCAGCATCTCCTGAGTTGCAAACCCAGCTCCAACATCATCCAGTGCCATTTTCATACCTTCAGCTTTATAGGTGTTAAAGATATTTTTCAGATGATCTATTTCATTAACTTTCTCTGTTTCTACTACCTCAAACACAAGATCATTTGGGTCCACTTCATATTTTTCAACCGCCTTGAATGTCGTTCGAAGACAATGCGTTGGATCGTAGATTGAAGAAGGTAAAAAATTAATAAATCGCTTAATCCCTTTAGGGAGGTACTCTGCACCTACTTTAATAGAAGAAATTCTAGTAGCGCTATCAAGGTAGGATTGTAATCCAGATTCTTTCGCCATTTGAAACAAATCATAAGGCTGAAAAGGATAGTCTTGATTGGTAGGACGCATTAGAAATTCATAACCGGATATTTCATTGTCCTCTAACTTTATAATAGGCTGCATATGGTTAGTAAACAAAGAATTATTCATAATTTCTATGTAATCTGGTCGCTGAACCCGCGAATAAAACTGAAGAAAAGGTATGGATGTTGCTCCCTTGATTCCAGGTGCAGTTAATGTTGAGCAATACAACATTTCTTTAGCCTTAGTATTAAAGGAACAATTAATTATCTCACAAAGTTCTTTGAGCTTATTGGCATTATCGTAGGAAATCAAAATTGGATTTGCCGATTCCATGTTAAAAATTTCTTTCAGGCTTTCAACTAGTTGCGGGACTGGTGTGTAAATTTCTAAATATCCTTCAAACAATATATCCGGAATCCTATTGCATTTTGAACATGCAAGCATTCATTATCTTCTCCTTACCTATACTATAGTTTAATCCTTAAATTATCAAAAAAAAGCAGGAGAATTAATCTCCTGCTTTTTTTATCGGACAAATCTATATTTATTTTAATAGATTTTCATACAAATCAAGATATTTTTCAGAAGACGCTTCCCACGAATAGTCAAGTTGCATCGCTCTCGCAACTAACTTATGCCATGTTTTTTCATCATGGTGGTAAAGATTGAGAGCAAGCTTGATCGTATCTAGCATCTCATGCGCATTGTAATTTGCGAAGCTGAAACCATGACCTTCACCCGTGTACTTGTTGAAAGGAATAACGGTATCCTTTAATCCACCTGTTTCACGAACGACTGGTAAACTTCCATATCGAAGTGCAATAAGCTGACTAAGTCCGCACGGTTCAAACTGCGAAGGCATTAGAAAGAGATCAGATGCAGCATATAATTGACGGGCAAAGCCATCATCGAAATAAATATGAGCTGAAAATCTTCCTGGATAACGTGCCTCGGCTTCACGCAGCATATGCTCGTACTGTTCTTCGCCAGTACCAAGCACAACAACTTGCACATTCTCTTCCATAATCTCTGGAAGAACGCGGAAGAATAGATCAATCCCTTTTTGTTCAACTAAACGTGTAATCATTGACAAAACAGGGATACCTTCACCAACTTGCAATCCAACCTTTTTTTGCAAGTCTGTTTTGTTTTTCTCCTTCAATAGCTGGTTCGTGCTCTGGTATCTAAAAGGAAGCGACTGATCTGTTTTAGGATTGTAAAGTTCTGTGTCAATGCCATTTATGATCCCAACAAAATCTTGTTCCCTTTTACGCATGATGCCATCGAGATACTCTCCAAAATAAGGCAATTTAATTTCATCAGCATAAGAAGGACTTACAGTTGAAATGTAATCTGAATACACTAGGCCACCCTTCATAAAGCTGACATTACCGTGAAACTCAACACCCTCATTGTTAAAATGAAGCTCACTTAAATCGAGAAGGTCATGTAAAATTGATTTCGGAAAAATGCCTTGGTAACGCAAATTATGAATAGTATAGACAACCTTAATCGACTCGTATGTTGGATGATTACGGTAATGTGCTTTCTTCAATACCGGAATCATACCTGTTTGCCAATCATGACAATGAAGAATATCAGGTTGCTCCTCTAGATATGGAATAGCCTCTAGAACTGCTTTACAGAAGAAGGAGAACCGTTCACCATCATCGGCGTACCCGTAGCTTCCACTCCGCTTAAAATAATACTCATTATCAACAAAGTAATACGTGATTCCGTCGTACTTAAGCATTTCTATGCCACAGTACTTATGTCGCCATCCTACAGATACTGTAATCGTATCCTTAAGCTTAAGTTGACTTTTAAAAGTCTCGTTCATATCTTCATATTTAGGTAAGATAACTGAAACGTTTACACCTTGGTTTTTAAGAGCTTTTGGTAGGGCTCCTATCACATCCCCAAGGCCCCCAGTTTTAATAAACGGGTGGCCCTCAGACGCTGCAAATAAAACATTCATTACATGTTCCTCCTACTATATAACAGTGGATTTGGCAACTACACGTGGCTCATCTTCAGATCTAACTGTCTCACCAGGTGAAACAGAAACATCTTTATCTAAAATAACGTTCTCAATGATCGCACCTTCACCAATCTCACATTTTTGCATGATAATACTATTACGAATAACTGCCCCTTTACCAACTCTTATACCTCTGAACAAAATGCTATTTTCGACAGTCCCTGAAATTTTACATCCGTTTGCAACAAGGGAATTTGAAACATTTGAGCTTTCGAGATACTTGGCAGGCGACTCATGTTTAACCTTAGTGTAGATTGGTCCTTTATTGTAGAAAAGCTCCTGTGTAACATTTGGATCTAGCATCTCCATGCTGTAGCGATAGTAACTTTCAATGCTATCAATGAAAGTAACATATCCACCAAAATGATACGCATGAACATGGTAACGATCTAGACTACCTGCGATAGCTTCATTGATTGTATCGTATTTACCTGAACCTACACTATCTTCAACAAGAGAGATAAGGAGGGATGATTTCATTAAAAAAGTATTTAAATATACGTTATCTCCTGGCAATGCCTCAACATCAAGATTCAAACGATCAACACGCTCATCGTCATTTGTGTAAAGAACATTATAATTTTTACCGCTTGTATAAGGATCATCACACGGCTTATACACGACCGTAATATCTGCATTTTGAGCTTCATGCTCTTCAATGACTTGATCAAAGTCTACGTTCCACACAAGCTGGCCATTTGTCACTAGTACATAATCAGAAAGACTTCTTTTAAAGTAGGAAAGGTTTTCGTAAAATGAACTAATATCTCCTTCGCTTTTTCGCTCATGGTCAGCAGGCGGTTGAAAGAACAGACCTCCTCTGTGACGATCTAGATCCCATTCTCTTCCTGAACCTAAGTGATCAAAAAGGGAACGATATTTTTCACGGGTAAACACCGCTACGGTATTAATACCTGCGTTTGTCATATTCGATAACGAAAAATCAATTAGGCGATAACGACCCGCAAAAGGAACAGAGGCAAAGCTCCGATGATTTGTTAACTCACTCAAGTTGTTTTTTTCGTCGACTAAATTAATTACTCCTACTACTTTTTTCATCGATTCATCCTCCTATCCTATTTTGGTACCGAAACAATTTCGCCATCTGCAATTAATGAAATGGAACCATCATTGGATCCAAGCGTCATACCATCTTCTACAACTGTACCACTTTCAACTATTGCATTTTCGATCGTAACATTCGCACCGATTTTTACATTTGGCATAATGATTGAATTTTTAATTGTACTACCAAGCCCTACATGAACACCGTAAAATAGGACAGATCGGTAAACATCACCGTAGACAACGCAACCCTCGTTTACTAGGGAACGCGTTACCTTTGCCTGTGGCGCAATGTATTGTGGTGGCTGGTTAGGATTAACAGAATAAATCTTCCAAGCAGGATCGTTTAGAACTAGAGATGGATCATCATCTAACAAATCCATATTCGCTTCCCACAAACTTTGTAATGTTCCAACGTCTTTCCAATATCCATCAAAGGAATAGGCGAAGACATTTTTTTGATCCTCAATCATGGCAGGGATGATATCCTTACCGAAGTCATTCGAGGATTCTGGATTTTGTTCATCTTCTGTTAAGTATTTCTCAAGAGCTTTCCAGTTGAAAATATAAATTCCCATTGATGCAAGATTTGTTTTAGGTTCAGCTGGCTTCTCTTGAAACTCAACAATTCGATCTTCATCATCTGTGTTCATAATGCCAAATCGACTAGCCTCATGCCATGGAACTTCTAACACAGCGATCGTCGCGTCAGCACCGCGTTCCTCGTGGTAATCAAGCATTTCAGAATAATCCATTTTATAAATGTGATCACCTGAAATAACGAGTACATATTCGGGATCATATTGTTTAATGTAATACATATTTTGGTAAATAGCATTAGCTGTTCCTCTATACCACTCTCCACCTTTTTGACCCAGGTAAGGAGGTAGCACTGATACACCGCCATTTTTACGATCTAAATCCCACGAACTCCCAATCCCAATATAAGAATTGAGTATGTAAGGCTGATACTGTGTTAGAACCCCAACCGTATCAATACCAGAATTACTGCAATTACTAAGTGTAAAATCAATAATGCGGTATTTTCCTCCGAATGGTACAGCTGGTTTTGCTAAACGTGTGGTCAACTTTCCTAATCGTGTTCCCTGTCCTCCTGCAAGTAGCATGGCGACACAGCGTTTTTTAGACATAGCGACTTCTCCTTTCAAGGTTGCTTTTATTTTTTTTGCCGAGAATCACAATACCAAGTGGTGGAACTTTTAGCATCAGACTATTAGGTTGATTATGATAAGGTTGCTTCTCGCTCTGAAGCGTTTCTGCGTTTAGCTGACCTGATCCACCATACTTTTCTTGATCGCTAGTAAACATTTCGATATATGCGCCTGATGAAGGGACACCTATTCGATAATCGTAATAAACATTCGGAGAAAAATTGATTATTGCTATATCGCAATCCCCTTTTGCTTTTCCCTTTCTCATAAAGGTAAGCACGGATTGAGTATTGTCATTCGCATCAATCCATTCGAACCCTTCTTGTTCATGATCAATTCGCCACATTGCTCTTGACTCTAAATAGAAATGATTTAAATCTTTCACGTAGGTGTTCATTTTTTTATGCATTTCATAATCAAATAACATCCAATCCAGTTCAGATAAATCTTTCCATTCATCATACTGGCCGAATTCCCCACCCATAAACAGCAATTTCTTTCCCGGATGAGCCATCATATAACCATATAACGTTCGAAGATTGGCAAATTTCTGCCAGTAATCGCCCGGCATCTTATTAAGTAACGACTTCTTCCCGTGAACAACTTCATCATGTGATAAAGGAAGAAGATAGTTCTCAGAGAACGCGTAAAAAAACGAAAACGTTAACAAATTATGATGATGCTTCCGATCAGGCATGTGGGTTTCCATGTATTTGAGAACGTCGTTCATCCATCCCATATTCCACTTATAGTTGAACCCAAGACCACCTTCATGAATTGGTGCACTTACAAGAGGATAATCTGTGGACTCTTCTGCCATCATTAGGGCATTTGGGAATTTCTCGAAAATCGTTTTGTTCAACTTCTGCAAAAATTCCTTCGCAGCTATATTTTCTCCTACATCAACGCTGTTTCCATCATCGTGATGATAAAGTAACATTTGCGATACAGCGTCAATACGGAGCCCATCAATATGATAGTAATCAAACCAAAAGACCGCATTTGAGATAAGGAAGCTTACAACCTCCGGCTTACTATAATCAAAATTGTAAGTACCCCAATTTTGGCGTTCTGCCTTTGCTGGATCTGAAGGTTCAAAAACAGGACCACCATCAAATTGACCTAGACCATGTGCATCTTTACAAAAGTGAGCTGGAACCCAGTCTAGAATAACGCCAATACCTTCTTGGTGGCAGCGATCAATAAACGCTTTCAAATCTTGTGGTTCACCAAATCGACTGGTGACCGAAAAGTAGCCAGTAAGCTGATAGCCCCACGATCTGTCAAACGGATGCTCCATAATTGGCATAAGTTCGATATGCGTATAGCCGTGTTCTTTCACATATGGGATTAATTCATTTGTTAAATCACTGTAAGAGTAATACGATCCATCTTTTTTCCTTTTCCAAGAACCAGGATGAACTTCGTAGATAGACAGTGGACCATGATACGGTTCCGTTTTCTGTCGCTGGTTCATCCATTTTGAATCCTGCCAATCATATTCGTCCACCTTCTTAACAATCGACGCGGTTTTTGGCTTTAATTCAGAGAAAAAGGCGTATGGATCAGATTTCATTAAAACCTCTCCACTACTTGTTTCGACTGCGAACTTATACAGTTCGTCTTCCTTTAGCTCTTCGATAAATAAAGACCAGAGACCTGATTCTTCAATTTTCGCCATCGGATGAGAAGTGGGATCCCAATGATTAAAATTCCCTGTCACGGATACGGCTACTGCGTGAGGAGCCCAGACTGTAAAGCGTACTCCATATCGTCCATTCTCAGCCCTTAAATGCGCGCCCATGGAACGATACGCCTGAAATAAATTTCCCTGATGAAATAAATACCGATCGTAATCTGTCGGCATCATTACAGTCATTGCGACACCTCGCTCTCTAGATAAGATATAGGGATTCCGCCTTAGAAATCCTTTACATCTTACACATTCGACAAACGATGCGTTGTTTCCTTTTAAAAAATAATTTGTCGAAAGAATAAAGTTTTTTCGTCAAATTTCGAAATTATTTTCATAAAAAAAGGCCTGCGCTATAAAGCGCAGACCTCAAAATTACTCTTAAGATACATTTTCTTGCATTTCATTCATTCTTACCTGAAGTTGGTAAGCCATTGAGATCGACCAGGCAAGGGGCGTGTTCTTGTTAGGAATATCCGTTCCTCCAATATACAATTCAGGAATTTTCCCAGTCTCAGGTGTAATGCTCATTGTCTTAGACCAGTATTCATTCATCTTATCAAGTTCTCCTATTTGTTCGTAACATAAGCCTAACCACGGAAACCCGAAACACCATTCAGCTTCGCTACCTTCATTGTAATACTGATCATCTTCATATCGGATAATGCCTCTTTTACGCTCAAGACGTCCTGTCACACGATCTAGAATTTGGATTGCTTGTTGTCTTGTAACGACATTTAAAGGATAAATTAAGGATAATAGCGATAAATCGGTTTCTTTCGTCTCACTTTCACAAGGAAGAAGTTTATTCAAAGTGTTTGCTCCATTTTCAATCATATATTCTGGAACATCTACAAGTGTTTTAACTGCCTTTAGTCCGGCGACACATGCTCCAACACTTGATGCATGAACTTCAACATTCTCTTCCCACATCCCGTTATCAGGACTTTCCCAGTACTCAAGACATTCTAAATAATTAACAAGCTTTTGAACGATTCTAAGATCGACTTTATCTCTTAGAATTGGTTTCCCGTTAAGAATCCCCTGTCCTATACCGTATAGCATAATCCCAATTGCATCATTTTGCGCATGACCCCACTCAACCGGTATTTCTTCAAGATTTCTCGTGTATCTTGCGTGAATGTATTCATGAAGATATTGTGGCTTTTGTTCTGTATGAATATCTAACTTCCACTCATATTTTCTAAGTAATGAAAGTAGCGCATGATAGGCTTTTTCGTATCTTGTACATTTTGAGTTCAAATATGGCATTACTGCATAACATACATCTCTAATCCAAACGTAATCGTAGTCATCTGAAGTACTTGCTACATATGCGCCATTCGGTAACCGCATACTCTCTAAAACACTGTGCAGCTTATGTTGATTCATATTCCTCACCTGCTCCTTATTTTTTACTACGATTATACCCTTTTCGACAAATCTTAACCTTTTTATTGTACGAAAAAGACTAACCCGAGGAAAAAAGGTCAGTCTAAAGTCTGATTAATCGCAGCAACTTCACCAGTTTCTGGCTCCATTCGATACACGTAATCGATATACGAAAGAAGCTGATCTCTGGCTTCTTTAACTTTAAGGAATTCCGTTTCACGAATAAACGCGTAAACGAAGGTCTCAATTCGCTTGGAAAGAATGTCATCTTGAGTCTTCATCATCAATACACTTAAATCGATACAAGCGCAGTGGTGGGTGTAATAAAGAGCTTTGTCATAGTCAGTAATGTCCAATGACTTGCCCCCTTTCTAGGAGCTTACCTATAGTATCTACATGGTGGCTCCGATAACACGAAGAAAAAGATAACAGTCATATTATGATTTAATGAAGGTCATGCCGTCTTTCTGTTCCACTTGCTTTTCCTTTAACAACTTACCCATTGCTCGCTTAAATGCTGCTTTACTAATATTAAATTCCTTTTTAATTGCTTCAGGATCACTCTTATCTGTAAAAGGCATTTGATTATCTCTTTCCTTCATATACGTTAGAAGGCGGTCAGAGTCCTCAATTCTTGCTTCTTTGACAAGCGGTCGTGTCGATACATTCACTCGACCATCTTCTCGAACAAAAGTTATTCTCATTGTCAGTCGCTGTCCAAGTCTTACCTGCTCTTTCATCTCATCTTTATGAAGATAAGCAAGATAACCTTCACTTGTTAGAATCGACACACCATCTTCTAAAAATCTGAAGACAAGTCCTTCTACTTCTGTATTTTTTGATTCGGCTGGTGCCACAATGGATAGCTCTTGAATTTCTTCAAATTTACTTAAATCAGCAAAAAGACGCTGCTTTTTATCAAGCTTTAATCCACAATACAACTCATCACCAATTGCTGGCCACAAGGCCCAATCGTAAGGAAGATCGTCTTTTGAAAGAAGCATGTCCTTTTGGATGCCAATATCTACGAAGACACCAAGACTGCGCTTGACCTCTACCACTTTAAGAATGGAAAAAGAGTCGAGTGTAACGGTTGGCATTGTTTCTGTTGCAGAAAGTCTGCCCTGATGATCATGATACAAAAATACTTCTACCTCATCATTTTCTTCATATTTATTTTTAGCTTCTTTTTTGTGAAGCATAACATCTTCATAACCATTCGTTAAAAAGTAGCCGTATTCCTGCATACGCGCTACACGTAATTGTGTAATCTCTCCTGCTAGTAATTCACTTGCCAACTTAATTCACGCCTTTCTTTTTACTCGTCTTAGTATATCACTTCATCCGCTTGTTTTTTATCATTTATCATAAAAGTTTTTATGTTGTAAATACTAACATCGACACAAATCGAAAAGGAGTCGTGAACGATGTCTACTTACCGTAAAGTCGAAGAAATGTTAAAACATGCACATGAACTTGTAGAATTTGCTGATGAACAGCTACAGCTTGCAACAAAGCAGCAACCAGCTGTGTCAGATAAAGGGTACACCGAAACTCAACAGCTGCTTGAACGTATGTCTGTAGAGCTTGATAAAATGATTCATAGTGCGAATCCTGAACAGCGTGATGCGTTATCACGAGCACAACAGCAAGTTCAGGATTGCCAAAATGACTTTATATTAGGATTTGATACTTAAGATCTGCTGTTAGCAGATCTTTTTCTGTTGTATTGGATGCTTTCCTAGGAATTATTGCTTTAAAAGTGGTTAATTCCCGCTCTAATATGCTCGGTTCTTAATAAAAGGCTCTTTTCTAAAAGATTGTTGCTTTTGAAATAATTATTGAATAAGAAACCATACTTAGCTAATTGGAGCGGAAGGATGCTCGACTCCTGCGGGACTAGCGGGACAGGTGAGACCCCGCAGGAGCGTTAGCGACGAGGAGGCTCACCGCCCGCCCCGCGGAAAGCGAGCATCCTGGAGCGGAAATGAATCCACTCTTTCAGCAACAATGCCTACCAAAAGAGCCTAAGAAAAAGAGCCAAACTCGCTCGCCATCTTCTCAGAGTTCTTTCTCCTTGCTTTTCTTGCAATCATTCGCTCATAACCGCCGTCGTGAACGTATTTCTCTTCTTTTGTTTCTGGAATTGCTTCAGGTACTTTAGAAGGCTTGCCGTCTTCATTCAATGCGACAAAGGTTAGAAAGGATGTTGCACAAACTTTCTTTTTGCCTGTTAACACATTTTCTGCAACTATTTTCACGAAGACTTCCATTGACGTATTGTGTGTCCAGCTAACATACGATTCAAGACTTACTACTTCACCTTCTCTAATTGGACTGAGAAAATCAATGGAATCAGCGGAAGCAGTAACAACAGCTGATCGTGCGTGCTTTGATGCTGTAATCGCAGCAATGTCGTCAATGTAAGCCATGAGCTTTCCACCAAATAATGTACCGTGAGTATTAGTATCTGACGGTAAGACAAAGCTTGATTTTGTTGTTCTTGATGCACGGATTAGTTTTTTGGGTAACGCTGTGTCTGACATGTCTACTTCCTCTTTCTAGAAAAGCCCGATTGCTGTTCCATCTTCAGAAACATCCATATTGAGGGCTGCTGGTTTTTTTGGTAATCCAGGCATGGTCATCACATTTCCTGTGAGAGCCACGATAAAGCCTGCTCCAATTGAAGGTCTAAATTCTCTTATTGTAATCGTAAATCCTGACGGCCTACCAAGTAAAGCAGGATCATCGGATAAGGAATATTGCGTTTTTGCCATACAAACCGGAAGATGACTCCAACCGTTCAAATCAAATTCCTTTAATTGCTTTAATGCTTTTGGAGAGAATTCCACGTCATCTGCACCATATATTTCAGTTGCAATCGTTTGAATTTTTTCTTCAATCGGCATGTCAAGCTCATAGATAGGCTTAAAGGTATTTTCTTTCGTCTTGATCTCATCAAGAAGGGTTTTTGCAAGGTCTATCCCACCTTTTCCTCCTTTTGCCCACACGTCTGTTAATGCAACAGGTATATTATTCTCTTCGCACCAATTAAGAAGCTTATTAACTTCAAGATCAGAGTCAGTAACGAATCGATTGATTGCGACAACGAATGGCACACCATATTTTTGGATTGATGCAACGTGGTGCTCAAGATTCGCTAGTCCTTTCTCAAGTGCAGAAACATTCTCATCTTTCAACTGATCTTTCGGAACACCACCATGCATTTTAAGCGCTCGTATCGTTGCTACAATAACAGTTGCAGCAGGATCAATATCCCCAGCTCTTGTTTTGATATCAAAAAATTTCTCTGCGCCAAGATCTGCTCCAAACCCAGCTTCAGTCACAACATAATCAGAGAGCTTTTGAGCCATTTTAGTAGCAGCAACGCTGTTACAGCCATGTGCAATGTTGGCGAATGGGCCACCATGAATAAGGGCTGGCGTATTCTCAAGTGTCTGAACAAGGTTAGGGTTTAAAGCATCTTTTAGAAGTAATGTTATTGCACCCTGCACACCAATATCTGAAACCGTAATCGGTTCTTTCACTGAATTATAGCCAATAACAATTGATGAAATCCTTCTTTTTAAATCAGTTAAATCAGAAGCCAGACAAAGGATAGCCATAATTTCAGAAGCTACCGTAATATCAAATCCATCTTCTCGAGGCACACCTTGAGTCGGTCCTCCTAGTCCCACTATCACTTGACGTAAAGCTCGATCATTTAAATCGACTACCCGCTTCCATGTGATTCTGCGTGTATCAAAACCAACTTCATTTCCTTGATGGATATGGTTATCGATTAAAGCGGATAAAGCATTATGGGCAGAAGTAATTGCATGAAGATCACCAGTAAAATGCAAATTAATATCTTCCATCGGCATGACTTGTGAGTACCCGCCACCTGCTGCGCCACCCTTAATGCCCATACTCGGACCAAGGGAAGGTTCTCTCATTGCCACAATCGCTTTTTTGCCGATTCGGTTTAGAGCTTGAGCCAACCCTACAGTTACGGTACTTTTTCCTTCACCTGCAGGAGTGGGATTAATAGCAGTTACAAGTATGACTTTGCCTGATGGATTATCATTTAAACGCTTCATTGTATTTAATGAGATTTTTGCTTTATAGTGTCCAAATGGCTCCCACTCATCCTCGTATAGACCTAGATTTTGCGCAATATCTTTAATTCGTTTCATCTCTGTTGATTGAGCAATTTCTATATCACTTTTAATTTTTAATTCTGATTTCATAAAACCCCTCCATGCACTCAGATATGTATTCCATTTTCCATCTTACCCAAGTTTATTCCGTTCGTTAAGGATTATCTACAAAATTGAGCACATCCTTGACAATTACGTTATGATTCGGTATAGTTAAATTAACCATTTATCACATAGGATATTTAATTGTTGATCTTATTTGTGTGGATATATGTACAGTTAAGTTCATCAGTAACAATATCTTTTGAATGGTTGAAATTTTAAGTGCACAAGAATTGTGCTAAGCTTTTAGGAGGAACAAACATGCAAAACGGTAAAGTAAAATGGTTTAATGCAGAAAAAGGATTCGGTTTCATCGAAATCGAAGGTGCTGAAGACGTATTCGTACACTTCTCAGCAATCAATGACGAAGGTTTCAAAACACTTGAAGAAGGCCAAGACGTTTCTTTCGAAATCGTTGAAGGAAATCGCGGACCTCAAGCTGCTAACGTAAACAAACTCTAATATATAAATGAGCTAAAGAAGCAGATGAATTCATCTGCTTCTTTTTTTGTTTCATTCGTTTAATGATAACAACGTTAGGTCATACTATTCCTGAATGATTTGTAAAGGTGGGATCGTATGTCAGAACCATATTCTGATCTTCAACAGATTGAAATGTCAATTAAGTCTGCTCAGCACCTTGTTGGGCAAGCGACAAAAAGCATGAATGGTAATCAGTTAAAAGCAGCACAAGATGCAATCAATCAGGCAAAAGAGCAATTTCAGCAAGCACTTTCACACAAAACAGGAACAAACGAACAGTTTTATGAATTCTCAAGTGAACTCATTGAGAAATGCGAGACTCAACTAAGAGAAGCAAACGAATAAAAGAAGCAGCTCCTGCTGCTTCTTTTATTCGTTATCCAATTCAATTGAACTGCTTATTTCAGTCCCCTTCATTGCCTGTACCGCTAAACGATGAGCCTCTTTGTTCTCATCCCTCGCAATATGTTTATACACTGGCTGAAGTCTTAGATCCCGTAAGGCTTCCTCGATACGGTCCATCCACCTATTCAAAAGCGGCTCGTATACTGCCCACTGTCCTGATAGCTGATTAATTACAACTTGTGAATCACCTTTAATGGTAATTTCAGTATCTTCTACATCAATCGTTTTCACTTCTTGTAGTCCAACCCATAACGCCGCATATTCTGCTTCATTATTGTTCTCAAGATAATCCATTGCTCTATTAACTCGAATTCGCTTTCTTTTTCTACCTTCATAAAAATAAATAACAGCACCGCACCCAGATTGTTTCGTCTCTTTATCAAAACTTCCATCAAATATGACTTCAATAGAAGCTGGACGTTCTTGCTTTTTGGTTGTAAATGTTTCGAGCTCCTTGAGCGACCATTTTGTTCCACGATCATCAAGAAAGTAAAGATCTATGGATCGTCCCGTTTTTGCAATATCACGTGCAAGAAGCATAGCTTCGTTTGACCCCATTTCATCAGAAGTCATCCATGACTGTATACCACGTGGCGTTTTATACTTCCATTTCACTATGACAATCATGCCTTCTCCACTCCCTACGTTAGATGTTTCCCTAACTGCTTCAATTCGTCTCCTACCGTGCATTCTGTTATACAAAAGCGTTGAGCATGACATTTACCATAGTCGTGCTGATTGACACGCTTTAATAAGCAATCTTGACAATATGTATCAAGAATTAACCCTAACTCCATCATAACTTCTTTCTTTTTCATACTTTTCACTCCTAAGCACAATCCCTTCTTTACAGGTTTCTCCTTTTACCTTAAATGTATGTCTTCTCTAGTAGAACATGATTATGATAAAATGAATCACGACTAGCCGCCAGGGAGGAATACACGTGATTGAAGTATATGTAGACGGAGCAAGCGCAGGTAATCCTGGACCTTCTGGAGCCGGTGTGTTTATTAAAGCTGAAGGCAATC
The DNA here is from genome assembly GCF_001039475.1 of Guptibacillus hwajinpoensis. GTDB lineage: Bacteria > Bacillota > Bacilli > Bacillales > Guptibacillaceae > Guptibacillus > Guptibacillus hwajinpoensis. The sequence continues at coordinate 865,971 of NZ_LELK01000001.1, forward strand.
TCATCCGCTCATCCATGCCCCTTGGAATGTTAACAAACCATGAAGCTGAATTTGAAGCGCTTATTCATGCACTTACACTTTGTAACGAACATAACTTTAGAACACTATCCATTCGTACAGACTCTCAACTCGTAAGTAGTGCAGTCGATAACCGCTATGTAAAAAACAAAGTATATCAGCCTTATTTAACTAGGTCGCTTGCGTTAGTTGACCAATTTGACTTATGTTTTATTAAATGGATTCCAAGTTCCAAAAATAAAAATGCAGATGAGCTAGCACGAAAAGCCATACAGCTAAATACTGCTTAAAAAAGCGACAGCGCCTTTCTACAAAGGCGCTGTTTTTGAATAGCAAACCTCATTTATAACAACAATCTGATCGTAAGGCTTTTACTAAAGGCTATTTTCGTATACATTGTTGCTATAAGCGTGGGTTCATTTCCGCTTCAGGATACTCAAGCGTCCCGCCCTGCGGAAAGCGAGAATCCTGGAGCTAAAATTCCCGAGCTATTGCAGCCTTTCAAAAAAGAATTGTTTCACATTCGAATCCTCAGCCCCAATAAATCAAGTTCGTTCTTTAACTTGTCGTAATCAAGATCAAGCTTACTATCTTCAAATGAATGATTTTCGAGATGAGGAATTGCACGTTCAATTGTAACGAGCTGATGACTCAATTTCGCCAACTCTTCCCCTGCAATTAATTTTTTATGATAACGATTAAATCTGCTATCGAGTGTTTCGATGTTCTCATACACGCCTCTAACAGATCCATATTGTTGAATAAGAGGTAACGCCGCTTTATCACCGACTCCTGCTACACCTGGAATATTATCACTCTTATCACCTAGTAATGCTTTTACATCAATCCACTGATCAGGAGTTATACCATATTCTAATTTAAAATCTTCTTCGGTATATACCCTATCCCCTTCTTTTCGAATCGCAATGATTTGTGAAACGGAAGGATTCAACAATTGAAGTAGATCGCGATCATTACTATAGATGAAACAATCACCATTACCCTCATTTGTCCATCTGTGCGAGAGGGTTCCCATCACATCATCCGCTTCAAAGCCTTCTACGGACATTTGGGGTATTCCGGTTGCGTGAAACAAATTGACTGCCGTTTCATACTGTTGAATTAGAGCTGATGGCAAATCCTGCCTTGTCCCTTTATACTCTTCGTAAATTTCTTTCCGCTTCGTTTCATTCCTTTTGACATCCCAAGTCACAACCATATGGCTCGGCTCGTACTCTTTAACAAGTGAGATTATTTTTTGAAGTTTCACTCGTAGAGCATTTGTAAAGAGGCCTTCTTCCGTTTTCGTTAATTCTTCCTCTGTCTTTCCATATGCTGTTGCAAAATAACCTCTGCTCAATAAATTGAAACCATCAATAAGAATTAATCGGCTCATTGTTTTTTCTTCCTTTCGTTCATCCAATATCTTTTGTAATGGTAACATAAACGAGGAATGAACGCTTATTGGTCAGAGAAAACATTGCCATTCATAGAAAAGAAGAAGCCTTCGTATGAAGGCTTCTTCTTTTCTATTTCTCTGGGTTCTTAAGTTTTTCAGCTTCTACCTCTGCATATGATGGGAAATTCTGTTTGTCTTTCATTTGTTTGGCATTGTTATTGCGCTGGGCATTCGGATTGCCCTTTTTCTGTCGACCCATTGTGACACTCCTTTATCATTACTTCTCTATTAGTTTGTGTCAATTAGGTCTTATTCTATTCAGTCAAAATGAAGCTCTTGTTTGTATGAGCGTAGGAACGCGACATACTGTTCTGATGCTTCCTTAAATGCTTTCTCATCTCTTTGGTCGAGAGCCTGATCAATAGTTTGCTGATGACGTTCTTCTTGGAAAGTAAACACGGCTTCATCAAGGATCAACTGGGCGTACAATTCCAATTCAAACGTTTCTTGTTCTTGTTTCTTTTTCATTGCACGTTGTTTCATATTATCTTTATAAGACTTGTGATGATTGTTCATGTTAGCTCTCCCCCCTCTTGAAGCTCTTTTTTATATTATACGAGGGAATCGTCAAAATATCAATATTTTTCAGAATATTCCGATATAATTTTTTCCGTTGGTCATTTTTGCCTCTATCACGGTACTTAGAGAGCTCTAAAGTGGGTATCGATCAATATCAAAGTAGTTTTTCTTAAGAAGTCGTTCCTGATTCATTAATTCTTTATACGTAAACGTTGCAGAAAGCTTTGATGTGTCGATAAGCATAAGCTGCTCCTCTACATCACCTACCAATTCATCCGTTTGGTAGCACATTCCACAATAAACACATTGAATTGATGGTAACTCATTAATCTCTACAGCTCTCGTTCCATCTGGTAGCTCCCAGTATCCTTTATCAAGCGTTTCGAACGCCCCTTCTTGATCACACCATTTGCACTTCATTCACTTACCTCCCCTTTTTCTCCTTCCTTGTATTTGCTCTGTTCAGCATTAAATTTCTTTTCTTTCATTTGATCTCGTTTATCTCTTCTGTCTTTTAGAGAACTATGTTCGGCATCTTTCTCATATTGTGATCTACGATTTAATCGTTGAAGACCCTCAGGTACAAGATTAAACCGCTCATCTTTCATTAAAGAGTGAATTCCAATGGCTGGTTTTTTCTCTATTTTATAAACATCGTTAAAATAGGTATCAGCTGTACCTGGAGTATAATTCTCTGGTTCAGGATATGAAGTGATCACACCTTCAAAGTTTCGTAAAATAACTTTATCTGCGCTCTGGGAGATCATGTAATTAGGCTGCAGAGCTATCTTGCCGCCACCACCAGGTGCATCTACAACAAAAGTCGGAACGGCATACCCTGACGTATGACCTCTAAGTCCCTCAATTATCTCCAATCCTTTTGAAACTGGTGCTCTGAAATGCCCGATTCCTTCTGATAAATCACACTGATAAATATAATAAGGTCTTACTCTTATTTTAACGAGGTCATGCATTAGCTTCTTCATAATCGTCACGCTATCATTGATACCTGCAAGAATAACCGCTTGATTACCAACTGGAACACCTGCATCAGCAAGCATTTCACAAGCTTTCTTTGATTCTTCCGTAATCTCTATACTTGTATTGAAATGCGTATTTAACCAGACAGGGTGATACTTCTTTAGAATATTACACAAATCTTCAGTGATCCGTTGGGGAAATACGACGGGCGCCCTTGTTCCAATTCGGATGATTTCAACATGTGGGATTGCACGCAGATTTTTGAGTACGTATTCAAGTATTTTATCGTTAATTAATAAGCCGTCTCCTCCAGAAATAAGAACATCTCTTACATCAGGTGTATTCGCAATATAGTTAATCGCATCATCTAGCTGCTTTTTCGGTACACCCATTCCTATCTGGCCCGAGAAACGCCTCCTTGTACAGTAACGACAGTACATAGAGCATTGATTTGTGACAAGGAAAAGAACACGATCTGGATACCGGTGTGTTAGTCCCGGTACAGGAGAATCTTCATCTTCATGTAATGGGTCTTCAAGGTCATATTTTGTTTTGTGCATTTCCTGCGATATTGGTACAGATTGCATACGAATTGGACAACGTGGATCATCGGGATTCATGAGAGAAGCATAGTAAGGTGTGATGTTTAAGGGAATCGTTTTGGTAGCAATCTTAACACCCGCTTCTTCATCAGGAGTTAAATCCACTACTTTTTTAAGATCATCAAGGGTACGAATTGTATTTGTTAATTGCCAAATCCAATCATTCCACTGTTCTTCCGTTACATCCTTCCAAATCTCAATGTCCTTCCAATGTCGAGCTGGCTTATAAAGTTGCATAAGCATGAAGCATTCCCCCTTCAAATAATCTACTTACATACTATGCAAGTTTAATGCCAGCTCCATTAATTCTTTTGGATGTTTTCTAGGACATTGCGGCTATAAGAGTCGTGGTTACTCCAATGTGATCAAAATCTTCAAAAAAAAGGATCCGATAGCCGTTAATAAAAAACGAAGCAGTGCCCACTATTCGGCACTGCTTCGTTTTGGTAACTTAGCTAATTTATATTGTAACGTTTGTCTTGGAATACAAAGTTGCTTGGCGGCTTTTTTCACATTTCCCTCACTGGCGATCATCGCTCGTTCAATGATTCTTCTTTCAGTTTTCTTCAGTGTTTCTCTCAGTGGTTCTATTGACTTGTTCATTACCACTTCGTTTGTTTGAGGCTGTAGCATAGGGAAATCTTTCATACTTAACATTTCGCCATCTGCAAAATTCATTGCCGACTGTATCACATGTTCGAGCTCCCTTACATTCCCTTGCCAATTACGTTCATATAAGTAGTCAGCTGCATCATCACGAATCATCTTAACCTTCTTATGGAACTTGCGGTTGTATTTATCAATAAAGTGATCAATTAACTGTGGGATATCCTGTCTTCGGGCACGAAGAGGTGGGATCCTCAAGTAAATGACATTTAATCGATAGAATAAATCAACACGTAATCTTTTTGCTTGAAGTGCTACTTCTGGTTCTTCATTAATTGCAGCGATAATTCTAACATCCACTTTTCTTGTTTTAACAGCACCGACTCTTCTAATTACTCCATCCTCAAGAACACGAAGAAGCTTTGCCTGTACATCAATTGGCATCGAATTTACTTCATCTAGAAAAAGCGTTCCACCATCAGCCAGCTCAAATAACCCTTCACGCTCTTCTGCGCCCGTGAAACTACCTTTCGTTGTTCCAAATAATATTGACTCAAGGATAGTTGCTGGTAAGGCTGCACAGTTCTGTGCAATAAATGGTCCTGATCTGTTCGAAGCATTATGAATAGATTGTACAATCAGCTCTTTACCTGTGCCGGTCTCTCCATAAACAAGAACAGGTGAATGGAGTTCTGCTGCTTTTCTAGCCCTTGCTTTCACACTCAAAAACGTCTCATCGTTCGTTAAAATGTCATCAAATGTATATGTTGTTCCGTTATCAAATTCTCTGATGGATTTTTTATTAATCTTCGCTTGTAACTCCATCACTTTGTCAGAAAGTGTTTTGATTCGGGAGATGTCTCTCGCTATTTCAACAGCACCTTCAAGCTCACCATTCACTACAATAGGAAGTGTTGTATTAACTGTAGAAATAAAATGCCCCTTAACGTTCTGGTATGTTTGATCTTTATTGAAAATTGCTTTCCTGGTCGCCATTACATGGGATAATGTGCTTGTCTCCTTTGACAGAGATGGAAACGCTTCTAAATAATGCTTTCCAAGAACTTCTTCGACTTGTAACCCATCGTGTCTTGCTGCAATTTCATTGTAATAGATCGTTATGCCTTTGTTGTCTACAACATGGATGCCTTCATCGATACTTTCTAGAATAGCCTTAAACATTCCATCCGTGATTGAAATGTTTTCGTTCATAGTTAGCTCCTTTTTGCCGAATTTTCATCACTAGGTGCCTATTATTCGGCACCACACGTCAGCGACTTACTCCAAAGGTTCATGTTTTCCCAGTCTTGATAAATCCTTACATTATTTATAAGCCGCCCACCATAGTCATAGTTAAGATGATGAAACACTGCATTCATTCCAAATGAAAGGCTTCTTGCGATCGAGTAGGCATAATAAATTTCCTCGTTAAGTAATCTCTTCTCAAGTTCGGTGATTAAGTGGCGCATCGTACCTCCTTTACGATAATTAGGAAGTGTTGCACAGTCCGTTATTTCTGCATTGTTATACTTTCGATTCATCTCTGCTGAAGCAGCACTAATGATGCGCCCATTCTTTTCTAACACGTGAAAAATAGTATCCTCATTCATTACTTTACGAATGTAAGCAGGTTCATCCATTGGCGTCGGATAAACAGCAAACACTTCATTATACAATTCTGCTAAAGCAACTGCGTCACTTTCACGACCAGGTCGCATAAGCGGTTTTCCGTTTAATTCGGAACATGTTTTCGTTAATACACCTTCTAGGATAAGATCTTCATCCTTCCAGGTCTGACTGTTTCTTCGCCAGTTGTCTCGGTACTTTGTCATCACGTGCGCATCGACTCCACAGAAATAATGTCGAATTATTCCTTCGTAAGATAGACCAAAAGATAGAAGCCTGGTTACATCTCCTTCTTTTGCTATGATAATGCATTTTGTATACTCTTCTGTAAATAAGGAGTGGATATGACTGATCATCGCTTTAATATTACCTGTATATTCATCAATTCGTATACGTTCATTGAATCGATCATGCGTACAGGAAAAGGAATAATCGCCCCCTTTATAAACGCTTGAAACAGCCTTACTTCGCTCTTGACTCACTTAATGGCCCTCCTTCGTTTTCCTGTTATACAAATTGCTTCTCCTTTTCTAATTGAAATCCTTCATAATGAAACGCTGTTTTCGTAAACATTGTTGCTTTTGTTATAAGAGTAGTAGTTGATTTGCGCTCCAATGTGAAATGGGGTTCTCTATAGAAAAACCTTTAGAATAACAATTTTTTAAAAGGCTATGTTAATGGACAGTGTTGATTTTTGGCTCATTTACGCCCTGTGGTGACCAATCGCTTCGAGCAAATTTATTTGCTCAGACGATTTGGTCACCACAGGGCGACCTTTCAGCAGAGCTGAAAGGCGAGTGAAAATGAGGTTTCACTCGAATGAGCCAAAAATCGAGAAATCAACAATAAGAGCTAACATAACTTTTCTAAAAGATTATTGCTGTTGAAACATTTTCTAAAAACAAACTTAGGATTGGAGCGGAAGGATGCTCGACTCCTGCGGGACTAGCGGGACAGGTGAGACCCCGCAGGAGCGTTAGCGACGAGGAGGCTTACCGCCCGCCCCGCGGNCGGAAAGCGACTGGAGCGGAAATTAACCAGCTATGTCAACAATGTCTACTAAAAGAGTCTTTTGAAAGGAGGGGAATAAAAAAAGAACGGTTTATCCGCTCTTTTGATGACACCAATCTATGATAATATGGACAAACAATTCTGCTGCTAGCATCATTTGATCGATTGCAATATATTCATTTGCGAAATGAGCAACCGAGGTTTCTCCTGGTCCAAACACAATTGAAGGCGTCTTACCTACTTCATTAAGAAGACCTCCATCTGTCCCCCATGGTGATGCCTCAATTGTTAACTCTTCTCCTGTCATTCGACTATAGTGCTCACCAATAATACCAACTAGTGGATGATCTTCTGCAACTTCCCCCGGAAGCCATCTTGCACCAAACCATTCGAGTGATACGGGATGATCTTTTAGCCAAGAATCATTAATATCTTTTAGAGCATGAGTCATTTCCTCTTTCGCATCGTCCATGGATTCCCCTGGTATGACACCCATTCTCCCCTCGATGGTTACAAGATCTGGAACGGAAGAAGGCCAGTCACCACCAGATATTTTGCCAATATTAATCGGAACAGGAATTGGGATGTTGCTATACAAAGGATCCTTGATACGTTTATTTCTTAACTTCTCTAGGTTCTGAATCGCTTGTATGATTGCGACACTTTTTTCAAGAGCTGAGATGCCTTCGTATCTCGTTCCACCATGTGCAGCGCGACCTGTAATTGTTACTCTAAACCACATCGATCCCTGTTGCTTTGGAAACACCTTCATTTTCGTTGGCTCTGGAATAAGCGCAGCGTCTGCACGGTAGCCTCTTTGAATAGTAGCGAGCGTCCCAGTCCCTCCGCTTTCTTCCTCTACAACACTCTCAAAAATAAGGTCTCCTTTAAGCGTAATCCCGAGCTCTTTTAGACATTTTAATGCCAGAAGCATCGACGTGTTACCACCTTTCATATCGGTAGCGCCTCGTCCATAAACACGTCCATCTTTCACTTGACCACTATAAGGGTCTTCATTCCAATCTTCTCGGTTTCCAGGGGGAACAACATCAACATGTCCATTCAGGATTAAAGAGCGGCCGCCCCCACTCCCTTTAAGCACACCTACGATATTTGGACTTTCCGTAAAGTCGGTTCTATTCGCACAAAAAGCCGGATGGTTTATTGTATCTTCTGAAGGAATAAAGCGATCAACAGTTAATTCTAGATGTAGAAGCTCTTTTTCAACAATATTTTGTACAGTCGATTCATTGCCTTGAACACTATCACATCGAACAAGACGTTGAAGTAATTCGATTCCGTAGTCCCTGTTCTCGTTCATCCAACTACTAATCTTATCCTTCACGAAGTGCCCCTCCCTACAAGTTCTATATTAAGCTTAGCTTCGGTCGAATCGATCACGTCTTCAATTGAGAAACCAGGCATAACTTCAATAAGAAACAATTCACCATTTTTGATTCTCATTACTGCCCTTTCAGTAATAATCATATGGGCTCCTTCTTTGACCGTTAACGGTAAAGAACATTCCTTGAGAATTTTGGGAATTCCTTCTTTCGTTGTATGGCTCATAAGAACGATTACTTTCTTCGCTTTCTGAGCGAGATCAATCGCTCCCCCCATACCAGGAACACGCTTACCTGGAACTATCCAGTTCGCAATGTCACCTCGACCATTTACCTCAAGTGCCCCTAATATTGTCAGATCAAGGTGCCCTCTCCTCACCATGCCGAACGCTTCTGCACTATCAAAAAATGATGCACCAGTGTTAATGGTTACAGGATAACCTCCAGCATTAGAAAGGTTTCCATCCTCTTTGCCAGGAGCTGGACTTCCTCCCATTCCAAGTATGCCGTTCTCGGTATGAAGCATCACATCAAGTGCTGGAGGAATAAAATCCGCTACAAGGGTTGGAATTCCTATTCCAAGATTAACCATCATGCCATATGTTACTTCCTGCGCTGCGCGCTTTGCGATCAGCCTTCTCGTTTCAGCTCCCATACCCACTTCCAGTCCACCCCCTTGCTTTCAATTACATAATCAACGAAAACACCCTGAGTAATAATTTCCTCAGGGTTCAATGCCCCCGCTTCAACTAGCTCAACTGTTTCTGCAATCGTAATGTCTCCTGCAGCTGCGACAAGAGGATTTGTATTCCGTGCGCTTTGATCATAGATTAAATTGCCATATGGATCAGCCTGTTTACAAGCTATGATAGAAAGATCAGCGGTTAGAGCAGGCTCGATCATATATTCCTTACCATTAACAACCACCTTCTCCTTTCCTTCTTCCACAGACGTCCCAAGACCAACATCTACCAGGATCCCACCTAGCCCCATTCCTCCTGCACGTATTTTCTCTGCAAGCGTTCCTTGTGGAAAGAACTGTACTTCTAGTTCACCATTATGCATTTGCTTACCAGCTTCAGGATTAGATCCGATATGAGAAGCAATGAGCTTAGAAATTCTTTTCTCCGTGACTAGCTTGCCTGGCCCAATCCACGGAAAACCGGCATCATTACAAATTAATGTTAAATTCGTAACGCCAGAATCAATAATCCAATCAATAGTGGTAGGAGGTGAACCAACCCCACCAAATCCACCACACATAATTGTCATACCATCATATAGGATGTCTAGATTTGAAAGTCTACTTTTTTTACTTCTCACTAATGGACTCCCCCTCATCAGCTAATTGATCTTGTTTCATATAGTCCTTCAGTCGCAAGTTCAGAAACAAGTTCTGTAAGCCCCTTATTCAATTTATCGAGAAGAATTTGCACCTCATGCTCTTGAATAATTAGTGGAGGTGCTACAATCACAGCATCGCCTGCCACACCATTTAAACCACCAGCTGCTGTGTAAACAAGCAATCCTTCTTCATAGCATTTTCGGATAAATCGATTGGTTACTTCATTCTGAAGAGGGAAGGGTTCCTTTGTTAACGGATCTTGAACAAATTCGATCGCAGTTAACAGACCTCGACCCCTCACATCACCGATAATAGGATAAATAGACTTTAGGTTTTCTAATCCCCTTAATAGAATTGCACCACTCTTTTCAGCATTCTCAACAACATTATGTTTTTTAATATAATTAAAAACAGCTAGACAGATGGAAGCTGAGAGTGGATTTGCACTAAACGTATGCCCACTTAGAACGATTTTGGACCCCCGTTCAATTGTTTGTATGATGCGATCACTTACAAGCGTAGCGGCCATAGGTGTGTACCCAGCGCTCATCCCTTTCCCTAATGCGAGAATGTCTGGTACAACGCCCCAATGCTCCATCGCGTACATTTTGCCCGTTCTTCCTATCCCCGTCATGACTTCATCTGCAATAAACAAAATATCGTAGCGATTACAAACCGCTTTCATTTCCTTGAAATAGGTTTCCGGGGGGACAACAGCGCCACCTGCAGCTCCAACGATCGGTTCACAAACAAAAGCTGCAATCGTATCCGCTCCAAGTCGCTGAACTTCCCTCTCAAACTCTAGCGCGTATTGTTTTGAACAGTTAGGACAATGGTCTTTAAACGTACACCGGTAACAGTACGGTGGAGAAAGAGTTGGATATTGTTCAAGCATAGCAGTGAAGCGGCTTCTTCTAATCACATGTCCAGACATGGAGAGCGCTCCCATTGTAATTCCGTGATAACTCATCCATCTTGATATGACTTTGTTCTTCGTTGGCCTCCCCAGTTCCTGCCAGTATTGAATCGCTATTTTCAAAGCGGTTTCCATCGCTTCAGACCCGCTATTTACAAAAAACACCCAGTCGAGATCTCCAGGAGCTGACTGAGCTAAGCGCTCTGCAAGTTCTTCAGCAGATGAACTGGTGAATTGAGAACGATAAACAAAAGAAACTTGATTCGCCTGATTGACCATGGCTTCCGTAATTTCTGATACCCCATGACCGATATTCGCTGTTACAGCACCTGAACAACCATCAAGAAATGAGTTCCCCTCTTCATCGTATAAATAAATACCTTTTCCATGAGAAATGACGCCATAATCCATACCGAGCAGCGGTTTAATTAAGTGGGTTCTCTTGTTCATTCAGAACTTCACCTCACTATTATTGTGTATAGTTATAGCTTATGTTGAAAAAGGTGAAAATTCTATTCCACACTATCTACAAAAAATTCTGACTTTGTTGTACGATTTGGATAAGAGGATACGGAGGGACGTCTATGGGATTAACAGTCAGAGAAGCATTGCAACTAAGAGAGATGAAAGGAATTAAGCTCATTGCTGGCAAACAAGGAATTGATCGTGATATTAAGTGGCTGACGATTGTAGAAGTGATGGAAGACATCACAAGGCTGCATGAAGGCGAGTTTTTGATAACAACCGCTTATGGATGGAATGAAAATTCAGTGACCTATACGAAACTAGTTGAAGCGCTAGCTAACCGACAGCTTTCTGCACTTGCCATTCATACTGGCTTCTACCTTGATGTCATCCCGATAACTATTATTGAAGCTGCAAATCGAACAGGCCTACCCCTTCTAGAGATTCCAAGGACGATGAATTTCTCTATGGTAACAAGGAGTATCCTTGAGCAGCTAGTCAACAAGCAGCTTTCCATGCTTACTTATGCCCAACAAATTCAAGACGAATTAACTTCGCTTGTTCTAAAGAACACTGGCTTCTCTGCCATAACGGATGCACTCTCTAAACTACTGAATAGCAATATAACGTTATACGATAAGAATGGAGATTTAGTAGCAGGCACATACTACGCAAATCGAAACTATCGTGTTGAAGAAACTTATCCTATCACTGCAGAAACGAAAACGATCGGGAAGTTATGTATCCAAAAGCAAACACCTCTTACATCCCTTGAACATTTAGCTCTTAAACATGCATCTACCATATTTGCAATTGAATTCCTGAAGTTAAAGATTGTAGAAGATACTCGATCTCAGATTGAAGCTGACTTCCTTGATACCCTTCTCTCTCACTCATACGAGGACCGGGACTACATTTTAAAGAAGAGCAGAGATATGGGATTTGATTTAAGCGGAGTCAATCGAGTTGCTATCTTTTCGTCTAGCAACCTTGTATTGCTCGAGAAAGAATGCCACCAACAGTTAGTCACTAGTAGAACGAAAGGTATTGTTAATAGGAAAATAGACCATGTTGTTGTGTTGTTCACTGGAGATTATGTGCCGTTCACGAATAAGAAGACTCCCTTTCCTTTTCATGCGGGGATTAGTTCAAGTACATTAGGGATTCATTATTTAGAGGAAGCGTTAAAAGAAGCATCAACCGCTCATCAATTTGCCAAGTACCGAGGAGAAACGATCCTTAACTATGAGGAACTCGGAGCGTATCAGATTTTTGTACGACTAAAAGAAAGCGGTGAAGACCTTTCCACTTACTACACTCCACTGCTATCTCAAATTATCGATTATGATCAAAAGCATCAATCACAGTTAATGACAACCCTCGAGACTTTTCTAGAGAACAATCTCGTAATTAATCGAACAGCTGACAAGTTATTTATTCATCGTCATACACTTAATTATCGTATTAAACAATTAGAGAAACTCACAGGGATTGATATCTATTCTTACGAGCAAAGGATCCATATCCAATTTGCCCTTCTTGCTTATTTAACGGATCGTATTCTTTCTAAGTAGAACTTTATTATGTAAGGCTTACAAAAAGCTTGCCGAGAAACCATACGTTTCTCAGCAAGCTTTCTTTACTTAACTTCCTACATAGACGCTGCCACACGTTCCCGGTGCTGGTTCGTAGTAACAATGATTTTTGTATTGTCCTGCAAACGGTTGGCCGTACCAAGTTGGAGGACACGGAGCATACGGATTGAAATACCAAAGAGAATATTTACCAGGATGTTCTCTCCAATAATCTAAATTCTTTTTGGCTAATTTCTTCTCAACAGATCTTGCTCTATTATAAAATACATTACCCTTTTGAACAGCCTCGAAAGAATAATTCCCTCCCTGTACTTGATAAATCACTTGTGAAATTGTTCTTACATCTCTAAAGTCTAAACAATCCGCCTTTGCCCGATTAACAATAACATTTCCTACATACAACATTCCTTGTTGCCCTTCACCCACGGCTTCAGCTCTCATCATTCTTGCCATTAAATCAATATCTGAACTCGTGTATTTTACTCTTGGCATTTTACTCACCCCGAAATAGTGTATGAAAGATGCCTACTAAGATGTCATTATTTCTAAATTATTCTCATTTTAATGATTACTTTTTGTTGTCATACCATTATAAAAAGACTCTGCATGTCACAGAGTCCCCCATAGTTATTGGTATATTTTTAGTAGATCCCACATTTTATCTCCAGCCCATATCTCATCAGGGGAATCAACATACATCATTTCGAAAGCTGCATGCCCTCCAGCTGCATGACTCGTGCCAATGCTAATTCCTATCCCCTCATCCGTAAAGTACGTAAACGTTTCTGAATGCACCTCAGTTCCAATACCATCCAAATTATCAGCATTTCGCAATTGATCTATTGTTACATTTGCTTTTAAGTCGTTTGCAAAAGCTGCTTGGTCTGAATGAACCACCTTAAAAGTATCTGACTGGAAGAGCGAAAGGAATGATTCGTCAATGACAACCACATCAGATAGCCTGATTCGCTCCACGTTTTCCACATCTACGTTTGTCGTGTAAAAGAGATTATTCGGATGCGCAGCACCTTCTACATATCCGCTCCCTGCATACTGAACACTTAAAAAATAGTCGCTCTTATATGAAATCAGATAGTCAATCTCTAAGTCTACCCCTTCTGATCCATCATAAAAATTTAATACTTTGTATGCTTCATTATAAAGAAGATCATTCAAACCTTTCTGTTTCTCACTATCAATTAATCCAGTAATTTGTGGATAGTTGATTGAAACACCGTTTTCAGTAAATTGCTCTTTCGTAAGATCATAACGTTCACTCGAATCCACATTCTCTTCTTCATCATTAGGTGTTTCTTCTGAAGCGGCATCTTCCTCTGTTTTAGAATCACCCTCTGTCGAACCATTATCTTCTAACGAATTTTCGTCTACTTCTCTATCATTTTCGCTATTGCCAGAGCTTACATTTCCTTCGTCATACTTTGATGTTGAAACGGTTTCATCTACTTTTTTAGAATCTTCCTTCGCTACGTCCTCGTCTTGTCCGCATGCTACTAAGAGACTAAGAGAAATAAAAAGTGCACTGAAGAGCAATCTTTGGTTCATTAGGCTCGTTCCCCTTATAAGAATTTATTATCTTATTCCTATTGTAAAACGGAATGAGAAAGAATCTTTTGCTAAACTTTTTTCCGTTAGCAAACACAACCATTATTCCACAACTTTTGGATAAATACAATAAATGTAAATATAGGAAATCAGAGGGGTTAATATTCAGAATATTGGTTATCCACAGATTTTTGTGGGTAACCCTATACCCATGCTTATACCCCCTCAACTTCCGAATATACCCATATAGGGTATAAGGTTTAAGCTGTTGATAAGTGACCGAAACCCAATCGTACCAGTACTTACAGAAGTTATCAACAATCTTTTATTAGGAACGTCTCTTTCCTAATCCACATAAAATGGTAATTTCGACGATAGCTTTTAAATTATGCTACAATGATGTTCACTCCACTTTAAGTGATCGTGTAATCTCCAATGCAATGCAAAGAATATTAAGCTTTGGCGGAACCTCCACTTAAGGTCTGATTAGTTCAAGTAACGAACAGAGGGACAGAACGTCCATCTCATCAAATGAACGATATGAGCTTAATACGGAAAGGAAGACAACCATATGGAACACTTATTGAACCCAAAAGTGAAATCAATAGAAATATCAGGAATACGTACTTTTTTCAATATGGTCTCAGATTATGAGAATATGATTTCTCTTACAATTGGCCAACCAGATTTCGAAACACCACACCACATTAAAGAAGCTGCAAAATCAGCCATCGATGAAAATCGAACAACGTACACCCATAATGCAGGCATACTTGAGTTACGAAAAGCTGCTGCAAACTTTCTTCAATCAAAATATAACCTTACTTATCGAGCTGAGAATGAAATCATTACAACTACCGGCGCTAGTCAAGCGATTGATGTGACATTAAGAACTATTTTAACTGAGGAATCCGAAGTGATTCTTCCCGGTCCTGTTTATCCAGGTTACGAACCAATTATCACGCTTTCAGGCGCAACACCGGTTCACGTTGATACGACGCAACACGAATTTAAAATGACGCGTTCTTTAATTGAATCTGCAATTACTGAAAGAACAAAGTGTATTATCCTTCCTTCACCTTCTAACCCTACAGGCGTTGCATTGTCTAAAGAAGAACTTGCTAACATTGCAGACCTTTTACGAGATAAAGAGATTTTCGTTCTTTCGGATGAAATATATTCTGAACTCAATTTCTCAGATGACCATAACTCCATTGCACAATTTGAAGGAATGAGAGAGAAAACGATCGTCATTAACGGACTTTCAAAATCTCACGCCATGACAGGCTGGCGAGTAGGTTTCCTTTTCGCTCCTGAAGAGATTTGCAAACACATTCTTAAAGTTCATCAGTACAATGTTTCCTGTGCTTCATCAATATCGCAGTATGCAGCTCTCGAAGCACTGCAAAATGGACTAGAAGATCCTGTCCAGATGAGAAAAGAATATAAGGACCGAATGGATTATGTTTATAACCGACTTGTTGAGATGGGACTTTCTCCGATCAAACCAGATGGCGCTTTTTACATCCTTCCTTCCATTAAGCAATTCGGGTTATCGTCATTTGATTTTGCAATGAAGCTAGCGAAAGATGGAAACCTCGCAGTAGTTCCAGGTAGTGCTTTTTCTCACTACGGAGAAGGTTATGTAAGAATATCATTCGCTTACAAGCTGGATATATTAAAGGAAGGTATGGATCGATTAGAACGGTTTCTTAACACTCTTTAATTCATAACAAAAAAGCCATCCTAGACAATCTTGTCCAGGATGGCTTTTCTTACGATAAAGTTATGACTGTGTTGTCACTGTATGAAATCCAATCACTATAGCTACCCGGATAAAGTTTAGCATGAATACCAGCTTCTTGAAAAGCAAGTATGTTGACGCATGCCGTTACCCCGGAACCACAGTATATGATAGGCTCTTCACCAGTTCCTACCTCCCCTACTCTCTCCAATGGCTCTTTCCATTTTTGATTTTCTGTAAGGTTATCTCTCCAGAAATAATTTACTGCACCTGGAATGTGCCCCGCTCTTGCATCGATCGGCTCTTCTTTGCCGGAGAATCGTTCAGGTGCTCGTGAGTCAACTATCGTACGCCCTTCACTCTGAGCTTGTTTCACATCATTCATTGACACAATCATGGAACTATCTAAGCTAATCGGATAATGGGATTCCTGAACAGAAGGGAGCTTCGATTCGACTTTTAACCCCTTCCCTCTCCACGCTTCCATTCCACCATTTAGAACAGCACGTTGTTTATGACCCGCAAAGCCTAGCAGAAACCATAGTCTTGAAGCCATCGCACTGTACTGATTGTCATAAGCAATCACTTTTGAATCCTGTTCGATACCTAGACGTTCAACTAGACGCTGTAATTGCTCTTGGTCAGGGAGAGGGTGTCTTCCACCATGTTCCCCAACCTCTCCTGTTAAGTCCTTTTCTAAATCCGCATAAACAGCACCTGGAATGTGCCCAGTTAAATAGGCTTCGTATCCGGATGAAGAATGCCCAAGATCGAAACGGCAATCTACAACGACTAGATTTTCATCATGCAAATGCTTGGATAGCCACTCAGCTGTAACGAGATTCTTCATCGGTTTGTTCCCCCAATAATTTTGTTTTAATTTGCTCCATTTTTTGCTCTTTTTGAACTAACACTTCTTTCTTGATTGTAGTTGTAAGCATGTAAGAAGTAGAATCCGCGTGGTTCGTAATTTGAGAATCAACCTGATCTTTCAGTACCTTCATCATCTGTTCATAATAACTAATTGCGGTATTTTCAAGAATTTGCCGTTCCGCTTTTAAATAATCGTTAACTGGTTGCTTGAACAAGTCTTTTAACTCATCATGCAATTGACTTCTACCGTTTTGTTCGAAAAACTGCTTCTGAGATTTAAACACGGATCGGGCTTTCTTTTGAACATCATCTAGCGGAAGCCAAGAAGATAGGGACTCCGAAAATGCAGGAGTTTCCATTTCTTTATAACCTTCTCCCGAATAGCGAAATTCAGATAGTTTATAACTAATGATCATCTGAATGTCTTTCTCATTCTTTTGAAGCTCTCGTTTAATAAACCGATCAACTCGAAGTGAAGCAGCTCTTAATTCCTGAACGATATCCTGCTCAATGTCGTCTAATAGGCTAGATGATGCATTTACCAAATCTTCACGGCTACTTACTACAGAAGGATTAAACGCTTCTTTAAAGAAATCATTGAATCGATAAAACAAACGCTGCGGAATATAATGAACAAGTTCAGTTAATTCCTGTTCAATCGATTTTTGTGATGATGTAATTGCATAATGAGAAAGTTCCTTTTTCGCATCTACAGCTCGTCCTTTTATTCGATGTAACTGTTTTTCTTTATCATTCGAATCAAGTTCGTAATTTAATAACCACTGTTCGATTAACTGCTGAATACGATTCATTTCATTCAGATTGGCTTCGACCGAAAGTTTCGAAAGATCCGAACGGATAAATTGATAAAAACGAGACTCGAACTCCTCAAGTCCACCCTTCTTCTTCAATTTATCAGGTAGTCGTTCTAGAAAACGCGTTTCTTCCTGATTAAGGTTATGCTGCCCTTCAAGCATGCCAGCAAGACTTGAGACGGGATAAAGAGACGGTTGACTAATACCATGTTGCTGAAGCTTAAGTGTCACGTGATCAAGGACAACATGTAATTCTTCTTGGTTCTCTGCAAGATCAGAAGCATTTAATAGGAAGAACATCTTATCCAATTCAAATACATCTTTCACACGACCTAGCTGAATGAGAAATTCTCGATCCGCTTTTGAAAATGCATGATTATAATACGTTACATACAGAATCGCATCTGCAGATTTCATATATTGGAACGCAACACCTGTATGTCGTGCATTGATTGAGTCAGCTCCCGGCGTATCAACAAGCGTAATGCCTTCTGTCGTAAGCGGGCAATCATAAAATAGCGAGATAGAAGATATAAATGCAGCTTTCGTCTCATTAACAACCATATCTTTATAATCTTTTAGGGATACTTCTCGTTCTTTTCCAAGATAATCGAGTTCCGACTCACCTTCTAGTACAGCCCTTAAAAAGAGCGCATGTGGTTTCGTATCTGCGGATTCTCGTTTAAATATCTTTCCTGTTTCTATCAAGCGCAAACTATCTTGTATTGAAAAGGCTTGCTCACCGAAATAGGAAAGCGAATGCTTTAAATCATTAAGAAGTTCTTCTTCCGTTTTATAATAAATCATAGCTGATTTATGTGGATGCTCGTGTGTAACAGGACAAATACGATTGAGTGTAGCCGTTGTTGGGTTTGGTGATGACGGTAAAATAGTTTCTCCAATCAAAGCATTCGCGAATGATGATTTCCCAGCACTAAACGCTCCGAATAAAGCAACAGTATAGGATTTGTCTTTCATTTTAGCTGCTTTATTTAACAAAGCTGTTTTGGTTTGTTCAAATCCTGGTAAATCATCTAGTTGGTTAGCGATGTCAGACAGAGCAAGAGCCGTTTCTTCAGTAGAAGGTAAACGATCCGTGGACTCTTCTCGTTGAGTTCTTTTGGCGTTTGTGGTCGGTTGATTTTTCTGACGCACCTGGTTTTCTTCTGCCGCTTCAATAAAGACAACATCTTCATTTTCTGATTCTAACGACTGCTTTATTTGTTCAGCCGCGTGAGTAGCATCCTCATCATACTCACCACTCATAATGGACCAGAGGTCTTCGTATTTGCGATTGGCAATCTTTACTCTCGCTAAATAGGTAGCCGCTGCTTTTTCGCCAACCGTTTCTTTAAAAGATGCTTCTGCTTTTTCAAAAGTTTCTTCATGGTCAATTTTCACTTGTTCAAGCAGCTCATCCTTCACACGTTCTGCCTTCTGCTTAATTTGTGACTTAAGGAGGCTTGCAACATTTTCAGTATAGTGTAAGACGGCCTCTCCTGATGCACCAGTTCCTTTTTTTGCTTCTTCCTGAATGACATTGAGATCAACAGTGAGTGGTTTTTCAGATATTTCTTCGTTCTCAACCTTTGCTGTCTCCACCAGCTGTTGCAATAGCTGATGAAAGTGCCATTGAAGCTGTGATTTAACCTGTTCTTGTAAGCCATCACTAAACGCCTGGTACCTCGCATTTCTCTCTTGCTCCGTTTTCTTTTCTCTGAAAATAAACCCTACTTTGAAACTAGGTTGGATAGACTCAAGGTACGCTCTTCCTGATTCACGAACTTCGTAAGGCATTAGGTTAGCGCTCTTTAAAATCTTAGATGATTCAACCTGAAACTCTTCCTCTACTAATTCAAAACGTTCATTTGAATTTGAAAGCGCCTGTTGCATATCGTTAAACGCATCATTCACGTCATCATCTTCCACTTGAACAGCTGTTACATCTACTAGTAGCTCAACAGCCGCATCATAAACTCGCTTCACTTTCTCTTCCGTTGTTTTAACTGACAGTCCCTCAATATAAGACTTAAGTTGGTTAAACTGATTGTGTGGATGGTCAAGATGTCTTAATGAAATAAAAAAGAAAGATTCAAGCGAAATCCCCCACGTCTCAAATGACTCAACGACTGATCGCTGAAACGAGGTAAAGGAAAGTTCAGATTCTTTATGTTTGTCAATTTGATTAACGATCAGAATCACTTTCTTATTCTGACGATAAAGCTCTCTAATGAATTGATAATTCACTTCAGACTGTACATGATTGTAGTCCATAACATAGAAAACAACATCAGCTAAATACATCGATGACTCAGTTGATAAACGATGCGCTTCATCGGTTGAATCAATACCTGGAGTGTCTATTAAAATTACATCTTCATTAAGCATGGAAGGTGAAGACAATTCCACACGCTCCACTTCTTCTCCATTCAAGCAGTATCCTTTTACCACTTCAATGTCGTAAGGCGCTTGAAACACCATTTTTTTCCCATTCAAAAAATGGACAGAAGCACCGGGCTCACCTGAACGAACTCGAACCGTGTTAGCACTTGCGGGTATTGGACTTGACGGCAGTAGTTTTGTATCAAATAAAGCATTAATTAATGATGATTTTCCCGCAGAAAAATGCCCCGAAAATAAAAAGTGTTGCTCTCCAGTCATTAGCTTTTGAATAAGCTGTTTTACTTTTGTAGCTTCAGGTGTATCAAGTTCTCGCTCAATAAGCGCAAGACGTTCAAATAAAACGTCCTCTTTAAGTCTTGTATGCAACTTGGAATCATGCTTCATATTATACCGCTGCCTTTCATTAATAGTGTCTACCTTAGAATAACGCTTTCAAACGATTTTTCCCAGTCCTGATTTGTAAAAAAAACTCATTTCAGAGCCATTGATAAGAGGATTGGTTAATATTCACTCTACTTTGATAGCAACAATGTTTATGAAGGGCTCTTTTCGTAGACATTGTTGCTTTTACTGTATAGCGATTGATTTCCGCTCCAGGATGCTCGCTTTCCGCGGGGCGGGCGGTGAGCCTCCTCGTCGCTAACGCTCCTGTGGGGTCTCTCCTGTCCCGCTAGTCCCGCAGGAGTCGAGTATCCTTCCGCTCCAATCAGCGATTTGTTGAGTTTTATTCAATAATTGCTTCAAAAACAACTTAGTTCACTGGAGCGAAAATAACCGCAATAGCAACAACTAAAAAGAGACCTTTCAAAACGCCTTATCTAAAAGTATTTCCTTCATGCTCTATCTTCTTATCTATATACAACAAAAAAAGCCGGGCATTAGCCCGACTTTAGTGTACTTATTTATTTCCTTTGTCGTTAAACTTACGACGCTTATTACCAGCACCAGAGCTGTTACGGTCGCCACGGTATCCGCCACCGCTTCCGCCTTTACGGCCTCCGCGATCGTTGCTACGGTTACGGTTGCGATTTCCACCGCCGCCACCGCGGTTTTGTGCTTTTTTCGCACGTAGAGGAGCAATTTCTGTAATTTTAACAGGTGTTGTATCCGGCTCTTTCGTTAGCAACTTAAGTGCTGCAGAAAGAAGTGTTACAGAATCGTGATCATCAAGAAGCTGTTCAGCTGATGAACGGTAACCTGAGTGATCTTGCTCTTCAATTGTGCTTTGAAGCTGTTGAATCGCCATTTGTTGCTGACCTTCCATTGCTTCAGCAAAACTTGGGATCGTACGCTTTTGCATATCTTTCTTTGTAATTTTCTCAATTACTTTCAAGTGATCATACTCACGTGGAGTGATGAACGTTGAAGCAAGACCTGATTTACCAGCACGGCCTGTACGTCCGATTCGGTGAACGTAGCTTTCAGGATCTTGAGGAATGTCAAAGTTATAAACGTGAGTCACACCACTGATATCTAGACCACGTGCAGCAACGTCCGTTGCTACCATGATGTCAATTGTGCTGTCTTTAAACTGTTTAATAACCTGATCACGCTTGCCCTGTGGTAGGTCACCGTGAATTCCTTCAGCCATGTATCCACGCTTCTTAAGGCCTTCAGATACTTCATCTACGCGCTTTTTAGTTCTTGCGAACACAATCGCAAGCTCAGGAGACTGAGTATCAAGAAGGCGACAAAGAATATCGAATTTCTTAGAATCACGAACTTCATAATAATGCTGTTCGATTGAAGGAACAGTCATTTCTTTTGATTTCGTTCTTACTGTTTCAGGATTGCTCATGAACTTCTCAGCAAGTAGTGCAATACGCTTAGGCATTGTAGCAGAGAATAGAAGTGTTTGGCGCTCAGTAGGTACGCCTTTAAGAATTTTCTCGATGTCTTCAATGAAGCCCATGTTAAGCATTTCGTCTGCTTCGTCAAGAACAACGAATGAAACTTCTGAAAGACGAATTGTTTTACGTTCCATATGGTCAATAAGACGACCTGGAGTAGCTACAACTAGCTGAGGTCTCTTTTTAAGTGCTTTAATCTGGTGAACGATGCTTTGTCCACCGTATATAGGAAGGGCACGTACGCCTTTTGCTTGACCAATACGATTTAATTCTTCCGCAACCTGTACTGCAAGCTCACGAGTTGGAGCAAGAATGATACCTTGTACGTGCGAAAGTGAAGTGTCGATCTTTTCAATCATTGGGATACCAAATGCAGCTGTTTTACCAGTACCAGTTTGTGCTTGACCAATTACGTCTCTACCTTCAAGGGCAATTGGAATAGTACCTGATTGAATTGGTGTTGTTTCTTCGAAGCCCATCTGATTAACGGCTTCAATTAGTGTATTACTTAAACCTAGATCTTGAAATTTTTTCAACTTTTAAAAACTCCTTTTTACTTTTAAATGCATTAAATGCTATAAACGGGAGACAACTCTCCTGATAATGTTCAAAAAAGCATTTCCCTAATGTTGGAAAACGCTCAGAACAAGCAATTCTTCATTAACATATAGCCAAAGTTAAGAGTACCACTATTATGTTGATAATTCAACTATACTTCTTAAAAAGATTAAATCCTTACTTCTCGGATCGAGAGATATGTCTCTCAAGCTCCGCTTGAAGAGAAGCTGTGACATCACCTTCTTTGCCATTTCCGATTGGTTGACCATCTACTTCAATGATCGGTCTTACTTCTTGTGTTGTACTAGAAATAAAAACTTCATCAGCTTCAAGCAGCTGCTGTTTCGTAAAGGATTCTTCTTTCACCTGTATGTCAAGACTCGCCGCTACTGATAATATTTTTCTTCTAGTAATGCCATCAAGAATCAAATGATTTGCTGGATGGGTGTAAAGGATGCGGTTCTTAATGATAAAAACGTTTGTTGAGCTTCCTTCAGTAACAATTTCTCCTCTGTGGAAAATCGCTTCATCATATCCTTTAACGGTTGCATCATCCTTTGCCATCACATTACCAAGCAAATTAAGACTCTTTATATCACAGCGTAACCACCGAATATCATCAGTAAACATGGCACGTCCTGGAATACGAGAAGGCTCTTTGCTGTACTCTTTTGTGTATGCAACTAGAACAGGTTCAGCTTTTTCAGGGAACGCATGATTCCTAGGCGAAACACCTCGAGTAATTTGTAGATAGAGATGCCCACTATGGACATTGTTTGATTTTTTCAACTTCTCTATTCTTTGTTTAAGTTCACTTATCGTAAACGGTAGTTTGATCTTAATTTCATGAGCGCTTCTTTCAAGCCTTTCCAGGTGAGCGTCTAATTCAAAAAAATGACTATTGTAAATTCGTACAACTTCATAAACACCGTCTCCGAACTGATATCCTCTATCTTCAATATCAATTGAAGCTTGTTCTCTCGAAAGTAATTCGCCGTTTAATAGAATCAATTTCATACAACTCCTATCACCTTTTTTCTCTCTCTACTTTAACATATACATAGGATTTTTTTGCCTTTCTTTTGTGTCTGAATAGTCTCATTTATCTATTTTTTCCAAATTCAAGCCTGGTTATTTACAAAAGGCTTTCAATACACTAGAATTTGTATTCGTAAGGATAATTTTCTAAAAATTAGGAGGGTTTTGAATGAAGAAATTATTGCTTCCATTTATGTTATTCGCACTTGTCTTTGCGGCAGCTTGCAGCAACAACGGTGAGACTAATACTAGTAACGAAAACGCTACCAATTCTGGCGACAGTGAGGAAACAACTACTAGCGAAACAGATGTTAAGAGTGCACTTCTTGATTTCCAAATGAATCTTATTTCAACGGTTAACAAGAATGACTCACCAATCTACGCATTCGAATCAGCAAAAGTTGCTGAAGAAAAGCCTTCTGATGAAGAACTTGCTAAAATGAAGTCTGAAGCTGAAGATGCAGCGATGCAAGTTGCTGAAGATGTTCGTGGCGTTGAGGTTCCAGCTGAGCTTGAAACTTACCAAAGCGATATCGAGACAGCATTAGAAGATCTTGCAAAATCATACGAAACTAGAGCAGCTAACCTATCTGATGAGGCAGAAGCAGCTTATGAAGAATCTGATGCTCAATTCGCTTCTTTTGAAGAAAAAATGGGTACTGTTTACAAAGACGCAGGTCTTACAGCACCAAGCTTTGCAGCAGATTTAGTAGATTAATAGAAATGATTGAACCGTTACAATGTGTAACGGTTTTTTATATGGCTATATTAATGGACAGTGTTGGTTTTTGGCTCACTCAAGTGAGCCAAAAATTGAGAAATCAATAATATGAGTTAACATAGCTTTTTATATAACATATTAGAAACCGTAAATGGTCATTCCACCATCAACATAAAGTGTTTGTCCTGTCATATAATTAGAGGCTTCGGATGACAGAAACACACTTGCACCAACAAGATCCTTAAGCTCACCAACACGTTTCATCGGCGTTCTTGATAGGATATCCTGAAGGTATTCTTCATTTTGTAAGAGCTTATCCGTAAGCGGTGTTCTAAAATACCACGGTCCAATTGCATTGACTGTTATATTGTCCTCCGCCCATTCTAAAGCAAGATTTTTGGTCATTTGAATCATCCCTGCTTTCGTTGCTGCGTACACCACTCCTGTTCTGAGAGCAACGAGTCCTGCAACGGATGCAATATTAATGATTTTTCCTCCACCATTCTCTTTCATAAACTCAGCGCATGCTTGAGACATAAAAAAAGCACCTTGCAGGTTCGTTTGAAAAATCTGGTTCCATTCTGCTTCTGTTACGTCCTTGGCTTTTGAGCGAATGTTCATGCCAGCGTTATTAATAAGTACATCAATCGAACCAGCCTCTACTTTTATTCGCTTTACTGCGTTGCTTATATCCTCATTATTTGTAATGTCTGCCTGAATAGAATAGGCTTTTCGTCCTAAATCACGAATGAGTCCAGCCGTTTCGTTAATATCAGCTTCTGTTCTAGCAAGAATAACAACATCCGCACCTGCTTCAGCTGCACCTACTGCAAGGGCTCTTCCAATCCCTTTACCTGCTCCGGTGACGACAACGACTTGATCAGTTAGTTCAAATGATGGCAAATAAGACATTTTTTCCACTCCTTTTCTATACGACTACTAGAGTACGTTTCAATATAAAAGTATCAATTCCTGCTTTGATTTTGTTTCCTTAACATCCACTTTATTTTTAGAAGTCTCTTTTCGTAGACATTGTTGTTATTAGATTAGTGGTTAATTTCCGCTCCAATTTGCTAAGTGTTGTCTTTAAACCTTTTTCAAAAGCAACAATCTTTTAGAAAAGAGCCTTTAAAAAACAGCGTTTTAGAAAAATATGTATTTCATTTCTAGCTTCATGATACACTGAAAGTAAAAAGGGGGATTGCAGGTGCATCAGGATACACTCGGATTTTCCATGCGCGAACTTCGATTGTACCTTGGACTTTCACAGGCTGAGCTTTCAGATGGCATCTGTACACAGGCATTGATTAGTCAAATCGAGAACAATGATGTCTCTCCGTCCGCAGAATTACTCTATCAATTTGCATTAAGACTTGGTGTTGATATCAACTATTTCTTTCATATGAGAGAAACGCCTCGCCTGGATTACGTCAATGAAGTGATTCGTCAGGTAAGGCGACACATTAAACGGCGTGAATACTCGGAAGTGGAAGAAATATTAGATGCAGAAGAATCGAACCCCCTTTTTAGACCCGTAAAAAATCAGCAATTCTATCTGTGGCATAAGGGTATTTGCATGTATTACCTTCACAAGGAAGCAGACACTGCGCTTCAACTCTTGGATGCTGCGCTCCACTATACAACGACAACTTCAAAAAATTATTCTGAACGGGAAATTGAAATCCTTATAAGTATGGCCATTCTTTATAGTGAGGAAGAAAATTGGGATCGTGCGCTACCTTTATTCCATAAAGCACTCTATCATGTTCGTTTCTTCCCTATCATTAAGGATGAAACCATAGAAATTAGACTTTATTATAATTACGCAAAGGCTCTTTCCACTTGTCGAAACTACGAGAAAGCACTTTCAATTGCAAGAGAGGGATTTCTTCTTTGTCGTGATAAACAGCGCCTTTATTTATTCGGTGAACTAAGCTACCAATGTGGTAAACTGAACTACTTATTAAATAACCAGGAACTTGCTTCGGAATACCTCACCACTGCCTCCACTATTTTTCAACTAGATCAAAATGAACCGTTTAAACGTCACGTAGATGACTACGCCAAAAAGATTGGCATGCTACCTCGTAAAGCTTAAGTTATTTATGCTTTGTTTTCTCTATTAAGATAACGATGAAATTAAAGAGAGACACGAAGAAAAGTCCGGCTGTAATAAATAACATGAGTTCTTCCATTGCATGTCCTCCTTTCACTAATTTTACGGACTATTTATTCTAATTTGTATATCTTCGGCTGCTACCAAATTCTAAACCCCTCTTCATTCTTTAATGGCAATAAGGAAGATCTTCATCATTCATTATATAATTTGAAACTTGTACTACTTCCTGCGAGTGTGAAGGAGCTACAGCATAACCACTGAATACGACAATAGAAAGGAAAAGTAGAGCTGCCCACTTTTTCAAATCAACACCCCCTTTGTTACATTTATATTACAACGTTTCCAATAGTTATGCGTTTGCTTAAATTGCGCAAACGGCCCATCAAAAAAGCTTCGTTCAAGTTGAACGAAGCTTTTTCATAAGAATTAATAAACATGCTTATATTTTATGACGGTTTAATTCTTGAATCACGTTATTTACAGGAGTCTGGTATCGCTCACGACTCCATGAATTATAAGAGGGATGGGGAACTTCTTCAACAACTGTCCACTTCTGACTAGACACATTTGCAAGCTTGAAGAATTTTTGAGCAAACCGCCCACACGGAACAATTGTTAATTCTCGATCAACTAGAGATTCTAGCCTATGTTGAAACTTACTCAAAATAAAACTTTGAACGTTATTTAGATTCTCATCTTTGAATTGACTTTTCTGATTTGATATTCGAATGGTTTCCAGGTGGTTCAAGAAACCGTTCGATTGCTCAATATCCTCTTTTTCGTATGGGCGCTTCTGCATAGGAATATTGCAAACGTTTAGTAGCCCAACGACATCGAGAGAAGGTCGATCCTTGCTCTCCTCTAACTGTTTCTGAAGAAGAAGACCAAGTGGCTTACCATATTCTTCACCAAATAACTTTTTTGACATCGTAGCACCAGAGGGACCAGCTACTGGCACCCCATGTTTTATTTCAGCAATATGCGGAGATTCCAATATAAAGATTAATTTTGTATTAGGAGTAATGACACCTTGTACTTCGTAACGATTTGCAAGTACATTGTATAGTTCTTCGTAATTCAACGTCTCTTCCATGCTCGTTCCCTACCTTTACCTACTGCTCTGTCAATAATATTAGTTCAATAAGTGCAAATTGTCACTCCATCAAACGTCTATTCAAATGGGATATCTTCAACTAGTTCATCTTGTTGAAGGCGATACTGAATTTGCCTCGCCATTAATTCATACCCTTGATCATTTGGATGGAAACCATCTTCAAAGAACAGATTTTCATCAACTGAATGAAACAATTCGTAGATGGGTACAAAAGTTGTGTTTTCATCTTTCTCAACAGTTTCTTGCGTCGCTCCATTCCAACGCTGAACGATTTGATCAATTTCTGTTACTGATTGAAAATTCACTAATAATGGATTATAAAGTCCAATAAATAAGATGGGTGCTTCGGAATTAATGCTTCTGATTCTATTCATGATTTGATTAAGACGTTCAACATAATTTGTTTGCTCTTTTTGAAAATCATCCATTTGAAGATCGAGAAAATGTTCTTTCACAACTTTCATCAAATCATTTCCACCTATGCTCATAACAATAACATCAGCATCGCCTAATGCTTCTTTGACATTTTCTTCATTCAGCATCTTATATAATTTAGGTGTTCTTCTACCATGTACTGCATAGTTCTCAACTAGAACGGATGTATCTGCTTCATTCTCTATATTCGCTGCTAGCCGCCCGATGTACCCTTGACCAGTTGAATCTCCACTCCCTTTTGTTAGTGAATCTCCAAGACCAACCATCGTTACATCAGGATCTTTCTCACCATCTTCTTTGGAAGTTGATACTTCTTCTACTTCTTTACTCGTTACTTCTGGAGTAACCGTTGTGCTTTCTGAATCTTTTTTATCTGCAATAGATGAAATGACCGTTTCATTTGGTGCTTTATTCATCACCATCATTGAGGCAGCTTGCTTTATTTCATTTAAACGTTGACTGCGGTATTCCATCACTGGCTTAATACTTAGAAGAATACTTCCAGCAAGAATGAGGAATAAAAACAGCCATGCTCTCTGTTTTTTCACTAGAAAAACCTCCCCATTTCACTTCCATTTATACCCTCATTGTATGAGATTTTAACGTTTATTGCGAAATGAACCCTTTTCTTTTTGCAAGTTGGTGCTACTTCTTTATAATAGAGGTGGTAGACTTGTACGGCAAGGAGGAATATATATGAAAATGACAATTACGAAACCCGCTATGAAATGGTTTAAACGGGAAATGGAACTAACAGAAGGTGATAACCTCCGCTTTTTTGTACGTGTTGGCGGTTGCAGCACAGTACAGGATGGCTTCTCACTTGGAATGACTGTAGAAGCACCAGCCGAACCCGCTCTCAGTATTCAAGAAGAGGGCATTACCTTTTTTGTTGAAGAAAAAGATATTTGGTTCTTTGAAAATCAAGATTTTACAGTTAAGTTTAGCCGCAACAAGGATGAAATTGAATTCGTTCACGGTAATTAATTGATTATAAAACGCGAAAGCCAAGTGCTTTCGCGTTTTTTCATTTAAAAGTCGGTTTCAAATTGAACCGATTAATGTGCGAATTTAGTCCTTCTGATTGAAGAATGCGGAACTGATCATCACCTAGTAAATCAAAATGTGGAAATTCCTCTCGATCATGCATCCATTCGGCTTTTAATCCGTATTTCTCTCCCCATCTGGCAAGAGTTGCTTTATTACTGCATCCTGCTTTCGTTACCGTTTTATATTCTGGAAACCTTGGATCATACCAGAAATGTGTTAGCAAAGCGACTTCTCCAGAAGCGACTCTTTCTTTCCATTCTGCTAATTCCCGCTTTGATAGTCCAAATGCCATCGTTACATCCGATCCATAACAGGCTCTTTTTTAACTTCTTCATACGCTTTATGCCATTCTGGGAATTTTCTCCGAATGGAGACAGGACGAAATGATTCACGCTTCACACATGTGTGAACTGACTCTCCAGTTACACATATTTCCCCTTCACCGTTCAACACTTCATATCCATAACACACCCGAATACCGTCATACGTTTCTACCCACGTTCGTATCATCACTTGATCACCATATCGGACTGGGCGCTTGTAGCTTGCCTTTATGTCTACGACAGGTGATAAAATCCCCTCTTTCTCCATATCAGCATATCGAAAGCCAAGATCATTTATTAAAGCTGTTCGTCCTAACTCAAACCAAATCAGATAGTTAGCATGATAGACTACACCCATCTGATCTGTTTCAGCATAACGAACCTCTATTGGAGTTGTTGCTATGTACAAAAAAATTCCTCCTCTTACTGTTACATTGTTTCATTAATATTTTACCATAATTGCTCTTTTCGTAGACATTGTTGTTATAGCGGGTTCATTTCCGCTCCAATTAGCGAAGTGTGGTTTTTATTCAATAATTGTTTCAAAAGCAACAATCTTTTAGAAAAGAGTCTTTAGAAAAGAACCACCTTAAAGCAATATTAAATTAGAAAGACTGAATGGCTAAGAGCCATTCAGTCAATGCAGTTATTGATGATTATTGGATTCATCTTTAATTTCATTTCGCATCGCTTCAATACTTTCTTCACGGCGATGATTTTTCGCTTCAATCTGTTTCTTTTGTTCGGCACTATCGGTAAACTCTAGAGATGCCTCTGCATCCCTTTTGTTTTCAATTGTATCCTGAACCATTTCTTGTAATTTAGCTGCATTGTCTCGACGATCGTCTGGATTAGCTTTCATATCATATCCCCCTTGACCTAGAATTTGATGTGCATGATGGCACACTTCTAGTATGTCTGTTATCAAGCGGGTTATGTTTCCTTATTTAGGATTGTAAGCTTTTAGGAATCGTTCCAGATAATTTATTCTCATAATAAAGCATATCTTTTCGTATCTCTGCACTACACCCGTTTGAGAGGAGAATGTTTTCAGCAGCTAGAAACACTTGATTTAACATCCTCATTCCCATTCGGTAATCCACAACAACATTATCCTGGATTTGATTCTCATAAGAGGATAGCGCGACTAGAAGACGATAAGAACATTCCAACAGCTGAAGAGGTACGTCGTTTATCGACCGCTCTTCCTCCCCATCGAGAAATGATTGAAATTCTTGGTTGTCTTCATCACAAAGAAGAAAGAACGTACCTGGTACATCATGTAAGTCATGGTCAATATCAGAAATTGTAAGGCTCATAATCGCTAGTCGTGCCGCGAAGCCACCAACAATTCCAGCGGTCCCACATCCATATGGTGGCCCAGATTCCTCTAACATTCGATAAATCTCAGTGCCAACTTTTTGTTGTCTTTCCATATTCATCACCCACCTTATATGTCCATACCCGATCTTTCTTTGTTAAAATCTCCTAAATGGCTTCTTCAAAAATAATCGGACTCATGTAATCAACACTTTTTCTAGATATCTCCATAAGATTCTGCCAGTAATCTTTGACGGTGTCATTATGATTTCCCTGATCAAAGCTAATTTGTAGCCATGATAATTCCTCAAGAAGCCTTACAGAAGAACCAATCCAAATTTTTTGGCCTTCAATTTGAATCGTAAAAGGTTCATCAAACCGAAACGGAAGATAGATTCCTGAATGGTTAGGATGAAGAATAAGGTGTTGGAAAATTGTTCCCTTAAAAAGTCTCGCATAGATAAGCAATACCCGATCATTTCTTGCTGCTGCTTTCTTTAATTGATGAAGTGACTGTGCTTCGCCTAGCTCAAGACTCGCTATTGTTCTCTCCCAGTTCAATTCTTCACGGTAAGGTACTAAATAACCCATTTGTTGCATTTTAATTTCAAGTTCTTTTAATAGAAGATCTTCCTTCGTGCCTTCTTCCACTCCCATCGTAGAAATAGGTTGAATTTTTGCTGTGATTGTCATAATTGTCCCCCCGAAAACGTTCTTATATCTAACCGTTCGCACCCCTTTATCCTTTTGGGACAGTTTTACGGTGATTGAAAAGAACTTGTTAAAAATGAAATAAACCAGAAAGTTATTTCCTTTCTGGTTTTGATTAGTCTACTTCCCTTTAGGGGGTGCATAGTCTGGTTCCTGATTCCCTTTCGTCTGCATCTGTTTGCCTTTGTTTCCTTCTGCTTCAGGATTGACTGAAGCAAGGTGATTCGGCTTAAAAGATTTAGGAAAGCGTTTAGGATTACTCATTACTATCTCCTCCTTTACATATTAGGCTGTGCAATTGGAGGAGAAATATCTACCCTGTTACAAATTTTTAGCGTGTTTTTGCTCAAATTTGTCTTCAATACGTTCGATTGCTTTTTTATCGTTCATAAGCTCAAGCTTATTTTGCATGACAAGTTCTTTAAATGATACTTTTTTAGACTTTCTCATGTTAGTCTCCTTTCTTAAACGGACTTGTTTATTGCAAGTATTCCCGATTTTCCAAAACTTATTACATATTCGGATTTTTTTGTTTATTTATTTCTTTAAATGAAAAAAATGAGTGAGCTTATTTCCGCTCCAGGATGCTCGCTTTCCGCGGGGCGGGCGGTGAGCCTCCTTCCGCTTCAATACGATAAGTGTGGGTTCTATATAGTCAACAAGCTATTAGAGACCATACAAAAAAAGGTGACCCATTTTTAGGTCACCTTTTGAACATTCTTTAGTTTGCAATTTTGTCGCGAAGAACCATTTGAAGGATTCCGCCGTGACGATAGTAGTCGATTTCAACTTCACTATCAAAACGAGCTAGAACTTTAAATGTTTGCTTTTCGCCTTCAGGTGAAGTAGCTGTTACGTTGATTTCGTCTCTTGGTTTAACGTTCTCTGTAATTTCAACATCAAACGTTTCTTTACCAGTTAAGTTATACGTATCAGCACTTTCGCCATCTCTAAATTGAAGAGGAAGCACACCCATAAGAACAAGGTTACTGCGGTGAATTCTTTCATAGCTTTCAGCGATAACCGTTTTGATTCCAAGAAGATTCGTTCCTTTAGCAGCCCAGTCACGTGAGCTTCCCATGCCGTAATCTTTACCAGCAAGAACTACAAGACCTGTTCCTTCTTCTTTATACTTCATAGCTGCATCGTAAATCGGCATAACTTCATCCGTTTTCCAGAAAGTAGTCCAGCCACCTTCTGTACCTGGTGCAATTTCATTACGGATACGAATGTTTCCGAATGTACCACGCATCATAACTTCGTGGTTACCACGACGAGAACCATAAGAGTTAAAGTCAATTGGGCGTACGCCGTTATCTTGCAAATACTGTCCTGCAGGCATTTCTTTCGCAATCGCACCTGCTGGTGAAATGTGATCCGTTGTAACGGAATCGCCGAACTTCGCAACCGCTCTTAGGTCTTTAAGCTCATGAATATCTTCTGGATCTTTAGAAAGATTTTCGAAGAATGGAGGGTTTTGAATATAAGTGGACTCATCATCCCAGTTATATAGTTCTCCTTCACTAGTGCTCAATTCATTCCAACGTTTATTTTCATCAAACACTGTTTTATACTGACGCTTAAACATTTCAGGTGTAACAGTCTCAGCAACTGCTTTCTTAATTTCTTCTGCTGATGGCCATAGATCTTTCAAGAATACATCGTTGCCATCTTTGTCTTTACCAAATGATTCAGAGTGAAGATCAAAGTCAACAGTTCCCGCAAGTGCATAAGCCACTACTAGCGGTGGTGAAGCTAGGTAGTTTGCTTTCACAAGAGGATGAATGCGTCCTTCAAAGTTACGGTTACCAGATAGAACTGAAGTTACTGTAAGATCTGACTTAGCAACAGCATCTTCAATTTCTTCTTTAAGTGGACCAGAGTTACCGATACATGTTGTACAGCCGTAACCAACAAGGTGGAAACCAAGATCTCTCAAGTAAGGCATAAGCCCTGACTTATCAAGGTAGTCAGTTACAACTTTTGATCCTGGAGCAAGACTTGTTTTAACGTACTCAGGAACTTTAAGACCTTTTTCAACAGCCTTCTTCGCAAGAAGTGCTGCTCCAAGCATAACAGACGGGTTCGAAGTATTTGTACAGCTAGTAATCGCAGCGATTGCAACTGCACCAGTCTTCATTGTTACTTCTTTGCCATCGTTAAATTTAACAACTGCTTCTTTATCGATTTCTTTCTTATCCATACCTAGACCCTGGTTGCCTTGAGGAGCTGTAAGTGCTTTGTTAAATTCTTTTTTCATATCAGAAAGAAGAATTAAATCCTGTGGACGCTTAGGTCCTGCAAGACTTGGTTCTACTGTTCCAAGATCAAGTTCAACAACACTAGAGAAATCAGGATCTTCTGATTCTGGTGTATAGAATAAGCCGTTAGCAATTGAATATTCACGAACAAGATTGATGTGCTCTTCAGAGCGACCAGTTAAGCGCATGTACTCTAACGCTTCTTCATCTACTGGGAAGAAGCTACAAGTAGACCCTTGCTCAGGTGCCATGTTTGAAATTGTCGCACGGTCTGCAAGCGGCATGCCAGATAGACCAGGACCGAAGAATTCAACGAATTTACCAACAACTTTTTTCTCACGAAGAAGCTGCGTCACTTTCAATGCAAGATCAGTTGCAGTTGTTCCGCTTGGAAGTTCACCAATAAGTTTCACACCAATAACTTCAGGTACAGGGAAATAAGAAGGTTGACCAAGCATTCCTGCTTCAGCTTCGATACCACCTACGCCCCATCCAAGGACGCCAAGACCATTGATCATTGTTGTATGGGAATCTGTTCCGAATAGTGTATCTGGATAAGCGATATTCTCACCATCTACCGTATTTTCTTGAACAACGTTCGCAACGTACTCAAGGTTTACTTGGTGAACGATACCCGTTGCCGGTGGAACGGCACGATAGTTATCAAATGCATCTTGAGCCCATTTAAGGAACTTATAACGCTCAAGGTTACGTTCAAATTCTTTATTCATATTAAATTCAAGCGCATCATCAGAAGCATATTTATCAACCTGTACTGAGTGGTCAATTACAAGATCCACTGGAATTTCAGGGTTGATTTTGTCAGGGTCTCCACCAATGTCTGCCATTGCTTTACGAAGTGACGCAAGGTCAACAACAGCTGGTACGCCTGTGAAATCCTGAAGAATAACGCGTGAAGGTTTAAATGGTACGTCAATATCTTTGTTTTGCTCGCTAGTTCCCCATTTAGCGAGATTTTCGATATGTTCTTCTTTAATTACTTTACCGTCATACTGACGTAGAACTGATTCAAGCAAAATCTTGATCGTATAAGGGAGCTTGCTTACTTTAGCGATACCTGCTTCTTCTAGCGCCTGAAGGCGATAGAAGGAATATGATTTACCATTGGCATCGAATGTTGCTTTTGAGTTATAAAGTTCATGATTTGCCATATGTAGTTCCCTCCTCCAAATTGCATAACAAAGCGAATGTCGAAAAAAACGTTTTCAACTTCCCTTTATCCATCTTAGTAAATTTTCAAACATAAGTAAATAACAAGATTGTTATTATACTTCATAAGATCACCTTATCACCTTCACCACATATATTTTCTACTTCAGGAGAAATTAAAAGAACGGAGGTGATTAACATGGGTAAGCGAAAAGCAAACGGAGTTCGTCCTGGAATGAATGATGCCGACGCACAAGGAAATGGTGCAGGCTCCGATAATGAATACGCGCACGAAAATATGACGCAGGAACAACGTCAATACAATAAAAAGACGAAAAAGCGTCAATAGGATTGAAACCCGTCATCACAAGATGACGGGTTTTTCTTTACAAATTATCGTTCATTTCTGTTTCGATTGATTGCAAATCCTGTTGAAACTGAAGTAGCTGAGCTCTCTGATGTTCAGAGGCATTTACGAGCGCATTTTCAATCTGCATCTTTGCTTCTCCAACCTCTTGCTGCAAATGCTTAAGATCTTTTCCATAGCCACTACTACTTACAATAATTTCTTGCTTTGCACTAATTGCCTGTTCGTAACCTTGCTGAGCAGCTTGAAACGACTGTTGTTTATCCTTGTTGTACGGCATAAACCCAACCTCCTTTTCTTCTACTTTCAACATAGTGTAACCACGTACAAGCTTCCTATACGACGTGCATAAGTACTTTCCTACTGCTAATACTAATGACTAAGGAGGGATTCATATGACAGAGAGCAACACATTCAAAGACGCTCGTAAAAACGCTCCTAAGGGACATACTGGACAGCCAGAGCCAATGAAGGGCTCACATAAAGTGAAGAATAGAAACCACACTAGACAAAAAAATGGTGAAGGGTTTTAAATTATTCACAAAGACTCTTTTCGTATACATTGTTGCTATATGAGTGGGTTCATTTCCGCTCCAGGATGCTCGCTTTCCGCGAGGCGGGCGGTGAGCCTCCTTCTGCTACAATTAGCTAAGTGTGGTTTCTTATAAAAAATCGTTTACAAAACAACAACCTCTTAGTAAAGAGCCTTAATAAAACGCTAAAAAGACGGCCTTATGGCCGTCTTTTATGGTGCGATTTCCATTAATGTGTCTAATATTACATCTTCTTCGCTCTCTGTAACGGTGCGGAAATCCATCAAAATCCGATCTCCGTTTATTCGTGTGATGACAGGAGAAGTATGCGTTCTTAATCGTTTTTCTAACTCATTCACACTAAACGATGATGACGCAATTGAAAGAATGTACGTAGGAAGCTCGACTGCAGGCATTGTCCCTCCGCCTACCTGTGAAGTTCCTTGAACAATTTCTGTTACATATGAAGAAGTATTTAATTGAAGCTTTTCTTCAAAACTCTCGGCACGTGATTTAATCTCATGCTCATCTTTTGTAATATCTCTAATTGCCGGAATACTATCGGTTTCGTTAAACAAATGCTGTTTAAGTGTGGCTTCAAGTGCTGCAAGCGTAAATTTATCAACTCGAAGCACCCTTGCAAGTTGATGTTTCTTTAGTTGATCAATAAGATTTTTCTTACCAGCTATCATCCCTGCCTGCGGTCCCCCAAGCAGCTTATCTCCGCTAAATGAAACCAGGTCAGCACCTGCCTGAAGCGTTTCTTGAACAGTCGGTTCATCGCCAATCAATGCTTTACGATAATCAAACAAAGCTCCGCTACCCAAATCTTCGTAAAAGATTACATTGTTAGCACGAGCGATGTTAGCGAGCTTTGATCTTTCCACTTCAGCTGTAAAACCGATCAGTGCAAAATTGCTGCGGTGAACTTTCATAAGCATGGCTGTTTCATCGGTAATCCCATTCTCGTAATCGTAGGGATGCGTTTTATTTGTTGTTCCAACTTCAGTTAATTTCGCACCACTTTCCTCCATTATCGAAGAAACTCGAAACGATCCACCAATCTCCACAAGCTCTCCACGCGATACGATCACTTCCTTCTCTTCTGCTAGTGCACTGAGAATTAAGAAAACAGCAGCAGCGTTGTTATTCACTACCATCGCGGCTTCTGCACCTGTTAATTTACATATCCATTCCTCAGCTATGCTATGTCTTGATCCTCGTTCACCTTTTTCAAGGTTGTATTCAAGCGTAGAATAGCTTCTTGCTACTTCCACCATATGCTCTAGTGCAGCTTCACTAAGACGCGCTCGTCCGAGATTTGTATGAAGAACAACACCAGTAGCGTTTATAACAGACTTAAGGTTTAGCGTACCTGATTGCTGAGATTTCAAGTGAATCGTATGGATGATTTTGTTCAGAAACTCTTCTCTCGACTGAGCAGTTCCGTTGTACGAGTTATTTAATAATTGATGACGAATTTCGTTCACTTCTTGTTGGATCATTTCCTTTACTAACGATTGAGGTAGGTCGGTTGCAATTCCCTTTTCCACCAGTTCTTCCTGTACTAGGTGAACTGGAGGCAGTTCTCTTAACAAATTCAATATTCTCAGCTCCTAATGGCGAAAGGAAAGGCACCCTTTGCCGGGTGCCGATACTATAAATTCAACTTTTCCATTTCTTTAATAAATTCTTCTGGATCTGGGTAGTGACCTGATTCCAACTTGGAATGCATGCGGTCACCATTTACAGTCACTTCAAATGCTCCACCTGAACTTGGTATTAATTCAAGTGATGTAACCCCTGTTCTAAAATGGTTAAATAACGCTTCCGCGAAACTCGCGGCTTTAGGTGCGTAGTTTCACTGCATGCAAAACTCAATCTTAACTTTGTACATTAATTGAACGACCTCCTTAATAAAATTCCCGTTTTCCATACTATATCATTTCAAAAAATGCATGAAAAGATTTATACTCTTGTAAGGAGGTGGTCATATGTCTAGTCATGAAAAAATTCGATTAACGTCATTCTCTTCAAAAGGTGGTTGAGGATGCAAAATTGGTCCTGAGGACCTGGCGCAAGTTTTGCGTCAATTGCCTAATAAGAAAAAAGATCCAAATTTACTTGTCGGTGTCGAAACCTCCGATGATGCTGGTGTTTACCGTTTAACTGATGAACTTGCAATGATTCAAACGGTAGATTTCTTTACCCCTATCGTTGATGATCCATATATGTTTGGTCAAATTGCTGCAGCCAACTCATTGAGCGATGTCTATGCGATGGGTGGTGTACCTAAAACAGTACTAAATATTGTTGGTTTTCCAATTAAGAACCTTGCCCCATCGATTCTAGCTGAAATCCTAAAAGGAGCTGCTGACAAGGTCGATGAAGCAGGTGCAGTCACTGCTGGTGGCCATTCGATTGATGATCAAGAGCCAAAGTTCGGATTATCCGTTACAGGACTTGTTCATCCAGATCAAATCTATATGAATGTTGGTGCGAAACCAGGAGACGTTCTGATTCTAACAAAGCCTATTGGAGTTGGAATTCAAACAACGGCTATTAAGCCTGAGAAACTGACTGAGGAGCAGCTTAACAAAGTTTCAAATACAATGGCTGAATTAAACAAAACTGCAGCAGAGTCTCTCTCTGGGTTAAACCCTAATGCGGTAACAGATGTTACTGGATTTGGATTACTTGGTCACGCTTATGAAATGGCGACAGGCAGCAATGTGAGTATTCATATTGATTACAACCGTGTTCCTGTTCTTCCTGGAACGTTAGAGCTTGCTGAACAAGGATTTGTCCCAGGTGGTTCTAAAGCAAACCACCGCTGGATCTCTGAATCTGTTCAGTATGAAAACTTAAGCGAACTTGAACAATATTTACTATGCGATGCTGTTACATCTGGTGGCTTACTAATAAGCCTTCCATCAGATCAAGCAGACATATACAAAAAACGCATGCGCGAAAATGGGAAAGAGGCAAGCGTTGTTGGTCATGTTACGGAGCAAGAAGATTTTGCGATAATTGCACGTAAATAAACGCATAATTAAAGCGGAAGGGATGATCCCTTCCGCTTTTCTAATATGCAAATATCATTTCTTCAATCTCTTCAGTAAATGCCTCAGGGCTATCGTCAAATACGACCTTTCCGTCTTTTAACGCCACAATTCTCGACGCATACCTTTTTGCGATTTTAACGTCATGAACATTCATGATTGTTAGTAATTGACGTTCTGAATGCAGTCGTTCGATCAATTGAAAAATTCGGTTTGCTGTACCTGGATCTAGACTTGCAACAGGTTCATCACCGAGAAAAACTTCTGGCTTTTGTATCAACGCTCTTGCGATCCCAACTCTTTGCCTCTGTCCACCACTCAGCCAATCAACGCGTTGATTTAGGTACGGTAATAATTCTACCTGATTAAGAACGTCTCGAGCGAGCTCTTTCTCCTCATTCGAAAACAAGCCAACAAGATTCCGAAACGTTGATCGAGATCCAAATAAGCCTGTATATACATTTTGTATTACTGAAAGCCTAGGAATTAATTGATGATGTTGAAAAATCATCCCAATGTTGCTCCTGATTTGCCTTAGGCCTTCGTGATCTAATTCACTATAAACTTTCTTATTATAAGATATTTCTCCTTCTGAGAGAGGTTGAAGACCATTCAATGTTCGTATGAGAGTTGATTTACCCGCACCCGTTTTCCCGAGCACACAAACAAATTCACCTTTATAAAACGTCAGAGAGACATCACTTAAGGCAGCTATATTATTGTAGGTAACAGTACCACTTTGAATTGTTAGTAGCTCTTCCTTACATAACATATTGTCTCACCCTACTCCCAAGAAAATCCACCGCAATAACGATCATCATAATGATCATCACATCCACAGCTACGGTCGAATACTGAAACGTTTTAAAATGAACAAACAATTGCTGCCCAATTCCCCCTCCACCAACAAGACCAAGAATTAAAGATGTGCGAATCGCAACCTCAAAACGGTAGAAATAGTGTGATAACACATTTGGCCAAATTTGCGGAAAGATGGAGAAAAGCGCTCCTGGTAATGACCGTGCTCCAACGGCTTTCATCGCTTCTTGGGGCCCTTTATCTGCCGCTTCAATCAACTCTGCAATTAATTTCGATAGCACGCTCCCATTATGAACAATAATTGCAATGGTTGCAGCGAACGGCCCAGGGCCCACTACTGTTAGAAACATTAATCCAAGTACGATCTCTGGAATCGATCGAATAAAACTGAGCATAATCCTGATAATTCCGTAGAATCGA
The DNA here is from genome assembly GCF_001039475.1 of Guptibacillus hwajinpoensis. Taxonomy (GTDB): domain Bacteria; phylum Bacillota; class Bacilli; order Bacillales; family Guptibacillaceae; genus Guptibacillus; species Guptibacillus hwajinpoensis. The sequence goes on from NZ_LELK01000001.1 coordinate 905,726, forward strand.
CCCGCTGTATTTTTAGCAGCCAGAAGACTAATTGGCAGCGCAACTAGTAGCCCTACAAAACTCCCAAGAAACGCCATTCCTAGCGTCACAAAACTTGCTTCAAGCATTTTGGGGATAATACTCGTGTTCAGCGGAAACCAATTTGATAGAAAATCCACCATGTTATTAAACTGACTGAACTTTCTTATGTCGAACTCTGTAACTCTCGCGCTCCAAATCATAAATCCAATGACCACGATAAAAATAATTAGATGCTTCCATTTAAACCATGCCATGATTACTCGCTTAATAATCCTTGTTTATCAGCAGCCTGACGAATACTCTCGTAGTCTTCATTACTTGCTTTTGTAAAGCTCGATGCACCAAATGCATTTAAAATAGACTCATCTTCAATCGATAGAAATGCATTTTGAAGCTTATCAATCGTCTCATCGTCCGTTTCTTTCGTAACAGCCCATGGGTATTGGAACAACTTCTCTGATTCCCAAATCACTTTCAGCTTATCTCCATCAATCTTGCCAGATTCTAAGAGCTGGTCATAAATGGCACTATCAATTGCTCCGGCGTCAACCTGATTGTTTTGAACGGATAAAGCAGTAGCATCATGCGAGCCTGTATACTTCACTGATTCAAAACTGTTCTTATCTTGATCTTCAAATACGCCTCGATCTTGAAGTTCAATCGATGGAATAAGTGATCCAGAAGTCGAATTTGGATCGCCAAAAGCAAACGTTTTTGAGTCACTTTGCTCTAAAAATGCATCTAGCGTATCCCAATCATTATCCGTGTTTGTAATGATATAAGAATGATAGAAAGGTTCACCATCGATTAACTGCGTGACAATCGCTTTAGCACCGCTCTTCTCATGTGCAATGACATAAGTAAGTGGACCGAAAAAAGCCATATCAATTTGATTATAATTCATTGCTTCAACAACACCGTTATAATCTGGAAATGTGGTAATTTCCACATCTCGATCGAGTTTGTTCGAAAGTTCACCCTGAAGCTTTGTCATTGCTTCGTCAATTTCACCTTCAGTTTGAACAGGGATTACACCAATTGTAAATGGCTTACTTTCTTTTTTATCCTCACTAGCCTGATCATCATTTTGTTGATTTGATCCACATGCCGCCAGAATGCTTACGAATAGGACCATTAACACGATTCCTAATTTCTTCATCTTTTCCACTCCTCATCCATTAAACATCTCTTTTTTATGTTCTCCAGAATCGATTCCGATCTTTTCTAATTGTATATCCACTATCATCAAGCTTCTCAAGAATAGGAACCAGGTACTTTCTACTCACATTTAGGATATCTTTCGCTTCTTGAAGTGTAAATGATTCACCTGTGCGTGATTTCAACTCAGTAATGGCCTTTTTGAAGCTATTCTCGTGAACGTATAATTCATCGGTCAGGCTAACGGCGATGTTTTCTGTTACTACGTATTGCTTAAATTCACCTTTTAGGGAATCTGGTATGCTTTCTTTCTCAATGAGCATATCAATTGGTGAAACGTTCAAGCCTTGTTTTCGTAATTCCTCGATAACCTGCGTCATTCTTGTTTTCCACGATCCAGGAAGATACGGCTCAAATGAGTCTGTTGAAAGGAAAGGACCCGTACTCTTTAGCTCACCTTTTTCTACATTCACATCAATGGTCTCTTCTATAAGTTTTACCGGATAAGTTTTTCTAACTTCTTGTATTAACTCTGCTTTAGGCATACCTTTTCGCATCGGAAATTGCTTATGAATATCCTCAACAATAATTCGAATTGCCTGATCAACTCTGTTAAATACATTAACCGATGTTACATAGTCATCAAAAAGAACAAGTTGCGATTCTTTAGAGAGCTGTACATAAGCTTCTTCATCAAGACCAATATTCTGCATCACTTGATCTTTAGAGAGTAGAAGTTCTTGATCAAGCAATTGATCTAACCTTTCTACTGGTGTACCTCGTTGCATCTGTTCAAACATCGCTATCGTGTCATGACCAAATTGATACTTTTCTCCAGCTACATTTAAAATGCTCCCTCCTCCTATTGTTTCAACAGGCGTAGGGCGTCTTACAATAACATGATCTCCTTTTTTGGCTGCCAAAGGATCATGAAGTCGAATCTGGCAATAAAGCTCTTCTCGCTCACCTGAGTTCAATACGTTTCGATCGAAAAAGACAATAGTGCCCCTTACTTCAGCTGTTCCGTTATGCACCGTAACTAGTGAGCGCTGTTTCAACTCATGAGACATTGTTAGGGATTGCGTGAATGCAAGATCGATGGTTGACGTTACCGCGTAATGATTAGAGTTAACCATAACCTGACCTCGACTAAGCTCATGTTTATTTGTCCCTGCAAGATTAATCGCAACACGCTGACCTGCAAACGCTCGATCTACTTTCTCGTTATGCGTTTGTATTTGTCTCACTCTAGCTTCGAAATGATCAGGTAAAAGCGTAACTTTTTCACCATCTCTTATTTCCCCATCAAAAATCGTTCCTCTTACTATCGTTCCATGTCCCTGTAGTGTGAAAACCTGGTCAATAGGTAGACGGAACGCTCCTGCTTTATTTCTTGAAGGCAAACTGGAAAGAAATGATGCAATACTTTTTTTCAATCCCTCAAGCCCTCTGCCGGACTTAGCATCTACAAAATGAATCTCAGAACCTTCAAATCCAGAACCTGAAATGTAATCAAGTATATCCTCCTGAACAAGCTGAAGCATTTCTTCATCCACAAGGTCTGCTTTTGTAATCGCTATGATGGATCTTTGAATACCTAAGAGAGAGAGAATTTCTAGATGCTCTCTCGTTTGTGGCATCACACCTTCATCAGCTGCGACAACAGGGATAACAAGATCAATCCCAGCGACACCCGCAATCATTTGTCTAATAAAACGTTCATGACCCGGCACATCAATAATTGAGACTGTCATGTCTTCCGAAAGACGAAATGGCGCAAAACCAGGCTCAATTGAAATATTTCGTTCTTTTTCTTCTTTTAACCGGTCTGTATCAATGCCTGTCAAAGCACCAGTTAACGTCGTTTTTCCATGATCGATATGTCCTGCAAGACCGATCGTAAAATAGTTCATACTTTCACCCGCCAATCTACATACATCCGATGTTAACATTAATAAAAGTCGTAATAGGTTGCAACTTATAACCCCTGAAATGCGCAAATATAGTAATGTACATCCACTACTCTCAACTATACACGCTTGTATAATTATACAGTCATGCATGTACAAAAAGTTACTAACAGCTATCCACAGGAGAGAACTGTTATACTTTACAAATCACGCTGTACCACTCCTCCAGCTGTTATAGTCGGCTAAAAACAACTGTTACATATCTTATTTTTTGTCGAAATATGAGGCTTGGTATATTTTTAGATTTGTTGTCGAAAAATGCAAGAGGTATGACTCATTACTTTATTATAGAGCTAAGCGCACGGTTCGACAAAAAATACCGTTCTCACTTTACCCACAGTAAATGTTTACTAAGACATTTACTAAACTTCACTCCTTTCTGAGCACAACAGTTGAATCTCAATGATTCTTCAGTTATTATATTAAAAGAATGATTCATTTCTATGGGGCTGGTTGTACGTCTGGTGAGTGCCACGGTCTTCAAAACCGCCTGGGAGGCGCGTGCCGTCTTCGGTGGGTTCGATTCCCACACAGTCCCGCCAATTTTAATCGACTAACTATCATGAAACATTTCTACATATTAAAAAGCAGACTGCATGCTAGTCTGCTTTTTGTCATTAAAGAAGGCTCTTTTCGTATACATTGTTGCTATATGTTTGGGTTAATTTCCGCTCCAGGATGCTCGCTTTCCGCGGGGCGGGCGGTGAGCCTCCTCGGCTTCGCCTGTGGGGTCTCACCTGTCCCGCTATTCCCGCAGGAGTCGAGCATCCTTCCGCTCCAATTAGCGTAGTCAGGTTCTTTTACGAAAATACTTTCAAAAACAACAATCTTTTAGAAAAGAGCCTTAAAGAAACAAATTCTCCCCTACTCTCTTCTAACTTCTTTAAATCTCACTACTTTCTTAACCCTCATTCATAATCGTCGTTCTCTGTTAATTTGGATCGAGCTCCATTTTGCCGACAACCTGCCCAATCTCTAAATACTGACTTAGCATCAAGAAGCGATCTTCTCTACCGTCATAGACTCCGAAGCCGAGACTTAAATAACGCTACACCTCTTGATTAATCATCATTTTCGACGTATAATGTGACCGTATTCAAACAATTATTTACACTATAATGCCAAGAGGTGATGGTGTTGGCAGGTTGGTTTCAATGGTTTATTGTCAGCTGGACAGTCATATTAATATCGCTAATTGCTATTGGTGGATTCTTTATGTTTCGGAAGTTTCTCAAACGCCTACCTAAAGAAGATGGCAAATCAATATTAGATTGGCAAGAATATCATATCGAAAAAACAAAACACATGTGGAGTCCTGATCAAATCAAACTCCTAGATGAACTGGTATCTCCTGTTCCAGAATTATTTAGAGACATTGCTAAATACAAAATTGCAGGAACAGTTGGAGAGCTCGCTTTACAAGAAAACGCGAAACACATGTCTCAGGATCTTATTATCCGAGGGTATATTATCGCCACTCCGAAACGAGATCATAAGTGGCTCATCAAAAAATTAAATGAAAAGCGAATTGATATGACACCATATCATCATTTGCTTCAATAAAAAACTCGTTTAGCATAAGAGCTAAACGAGTTTTTTATAATAAGGTTTGATGCAAAGTAGTTCGATGCCCTCTACTTCTCTCCGTTTTCCGAAATTGAAAGTACATCGCAATTCTCCATGGCACAATCATACCAAATGCTAGAACGAAGAATAGTGAACTTGTTTGAAGAACGGGTATGGACTCCCCTATTATGAGTTTGAAAATAATTCGAACCAATAATAACCCAATCAAAATGAACGCAAATGCCTTCGATCGCGTTAAGTATATCTGGTTCCCTCTAATTTCAAATTTTGATGTTCTAATTAAAAGAAGTGAAAACGCAGCACCAACAGAAAGCGCTTCTATCGCTTCGTACCATGGAACTCTCGCCTCTGGTAGGGCAAACATAAAAAAACCTGTTGCCATGAAAAAAGGCGGAAGTATAATCTTTCTAATTGTTGCTGGTTTTTTCGAAGCTTTCAACCTGATGACAATCATTGCCATTGCCATCATAGCTCCTACAATTGTACTAAAAATCAGCATAATTTCATCCCTCACCTATACCGTTACTCCCTATCCTTTCCATTGTATGTGGAAGAGACGGAAAATACAAGCTTACGAAAAAAGAACAGGGGCATATCTCCCCTGCTCTCCTTTAACCATTTTGCTTAGAAAGTTCTTCTTCACCCTCATCTGCAGCTATTGATAGAATAATCGTCATCGTTACACCTACAACGGTGAAGTAGACGCCAAGGTCAAATAGCATAGCAGTTGCAAGGTGAGAATGACCTAAGATCGGAAGTTCGAAATAGGCATCCGTTTGGCTCAAAAAAGGTTGATTAAAGATAAATGAACCCATCCCCGTTAACACAGCGATTAATAATCCAATCGGAATAAAATTCTTAAAGTCAATTCGAATGACCCTGTCCATCGTTTTGAAACCATACGATATGTAAAGAAGAACAAGGGCACCCGCCGTCATAAGTCCACCGATAAATCCACCACCAGGCGCATTGTGTCCTGCAAAAAATAAGTAGATGGAGAATCCTAAAATAATGAAAACAATAATTGTTGTAGTTGTTTTAAGTATTAGATCATTTGTCCCTTTCACATGACTGCATCCTTTCCATCTTAAAATCCTTGGAATCCATTAAAGAGGTTATTCACGAGAAATGATGTGAACATTGTCATAAAGTTAAAGTATAACAACACACCCATTACAATCATTAAATACCCGCCAGCCTTCATAATGAACCGGCTGTTTTTCTTAATCCATTGCATTCGTCCAATAAAAAAGGAAAGAATGAAAAATGGAACGGAAAAACCAAGCGTGTACGCTACCATGTACAATAAGCCAGCATCTGGATTCGAAACACCAAGGGCAATGACAGCTGCGAGGATTGGTCCTGTACAAGGTGTCCAGCCTGCTGCAAATCCCATTCCAATTAGAATAGAGCCTATAAAACCAGTCGGTCGGTTCCGAATCGTTAAACGCCTATCTTTCATAAGAAATGTCGGTTTCCAGAATCCCACTACAACAAGTCCAAACACAACAATCAAAATAGCTCCTACTTGACGCAGTAGTTCTTTATATTGGATAAACAAATGTCCGATGAATGTTGTAGACATGCCCAGCACGAGAAAGATGATTGAGAATCCAATTAAGAAGAAAATCGTGTGAAAGATCGCTCGCCGCTGCATCATTCCACCATCTTCTTTTAAATCGTCAACTGACACACCTGTGATGTATGAAATAAACGCCGGATAAAGCGGCAAGACACACGGTGAGATAAACGATAGAAAACCGGCACCGAACGCTAAAAACAAGTTCAAATCTGCCATTGCATTACTCCTTGTCTAATGCACATGGTCATTATAGCATGTGCATGTAGTTACCATTCCAACCTTTATTGTAATTGAATTTGTACGTTCATACTATGAACATTCATCAACTATTTTGTATTAGGAAAGAATTCTTCGAGCGTATTCCCTGCTTCATGAATATCTTGTGCTGCTTCTTTCCCAACATATCGAACGTGCCAAGGCTCGTATTGATAACCCGTTATCTCTTCTTTCCCTTTTAAGTAACGAACAACAAACCCATAGTTATGCGCATTTTCAGCAACCCATTGTCCTTCAGGTGTGCTTCCAAATTCTTCAGTTAATGAACTACCAAGGGATGGCGTACTAATATCCATCGTTAACCCTGTTTGATGTTCACTCTGACCGGCCTGAGCACTAACTTGATTCGCTTCTTCTTCGCCATAGCGATCAACATTGTAAGCAAATATCGCTTCTTGGCGATCATAAGAGCGATAACCGGAAACAGCTTTCAACTCATGACCTTCTTCTTCAGCAGCTACAAACATCTCTTCAAGCGCCTTCGCTGCTTCTTCCACCATTAATCTCTTCGGGTCACCTTCTGGAGCATAGAAAGCTACATCAGGTTCAACTAAATTCTCCGGTACAAAGTCTGCAGGTAAATTGCGTTCCTTGTTGGCAACAACGTAGATACTACCTGGATTCGTTACAGTGCGTTGTCCATCGTTTTCTTCTATGGTTTCAGCCATTGTTGGATAGGCACTCTGCTCACTTTTATCTTCACTTTGCTTTTCTTCAGTTTGATCTTCGTTCTTTTTGGCATCATCCTGATTGCCGTTAGTCTCTTGATCTTCATTCTTTTTAGTGTCTTCTGGATTGTTATTTGCGCTATTGTTCGTTTCGTTAGATGGTAAATTCGTTTGATTCTCATTCGCCGTCTGCCCTGGGTCTTGATTGGCGTCATTTGCTTGACACCCAGCAAGAAGAGCAAGAGATAAGCCACTTGCAATAAATAGATTCTTCATCGTCATATCAACACTTCCTGATTGTTTTATAGTCTAATCTATCATACCATCTAACCATTTAGACCCGTCAACCAAAATCAACCCATAAAAAAAGCACTCTGCTATCAGAGTGCCCGTGCTTTATTTATCGTTTGTATTCATTTGACTATTCATAGCCTTCATCATCTGATTAATCTTCTTCTGAGAAGGTTTTTGCCCCATCTGCATCATCATAACACGCAGCATGTTCTCATTAATTGGGGGATTCTTCTTTAAATAGTCCATCATATACTTGCGGGCAATAAAAAAGCCAAGTGCTACTCCAGCAATCAACGCTAGAACGCCCACAATCGTGTACATCCACCACATTCTAGATTTCCTCCTTATTCTTTCTCTTCCAATAGTGTACTACAACCCGTAATGATTATACAATAACGACTACTAAAATAGTAGGAGTTTGTTTAAACTAGTTTCTGCTGTTTTATTGGGTTAAGCCAGCCATATCGACCAGATTGGAAGTCAATCGCAAAAAAAGAAGGAGTTAATTTCCGAATCACTTCAAAAAAAACGGTCTCAGCATCGTTCGAACCGCTAGAATATAAATTAAGTTTTTCACGCCTTACAAATAAGGAAGCATCACTCTGTGATTGTTTAATCGATAGCCTATGGCCGTCATTTCTGAATTCATAGGTACGAAAACCACCTAATTCATTCACAATATACTTATTCAGATCCTCTTCACAAACAGGCTCGGTAATAAAACTAACCTGTTTATCCAAAAGCGATTTTTCTTCTACAAATAAAGCACGCTTTCTTTCAGAGAATAGGTGATACAAAAGGGTTTCCTTACCAGCATATTCAGAAGCGACGTCTTGCTTAATGAAATACATTTCATAGTGCCTCATACACTTCCCCCTGTCACACAAAGCATGATTATGAAAGATAGTATACACGACTCTCTTTAAAATCGTTGTCTATGCATGTAGCACGTGTCCACTAGTTTTGTCGAAATCAAAAAAAGCCTGTACTATAACATATATGTTATAGTACAGGCTTTTAATGCTATGCCATGCTCGGCAAGTCGCAAAGAACGCCGCCACAGCTCTCATCATAATCAAGCTTCATTCGATCAACAAACCACTGATCATCCGGTCGTACAAAGTAAGTAACCCCACCAATTTCTTGCTTATAATCTTCATATGAAGGCCGATCTGACATAACACCAAGGGAAAAACCGCCACTATCTCCGCTTCCAGCATAGCGCACAAACAATCTCAAGCTATCTCCGTTCCCAAGTTCCATTTCATTCTTATAAAATTCTGCAGCTGAGTCAGTTACAACAAACATCTTATCCGCCCTCTCCGTTTTTTGTATTAGTACATCTTGTTATAGTACAGTATAACGAAAATTCAAAAAATTGCAACCATAAAAATAGCCTAATTTTGCTTTTCGCAAAATTAGGCTATTTTCTACTGAAGAAAGCGGCGGTTTTTCTTGCTTTCTTTTAATTTATTAGGTGTCACGTCATTACCTTCTTCGTCCACTACTTTTATGGAATTCAACTGGTTGTCAAAAGAAGAACGTAGACTCTTCAGGTATTCCTGACGAAGATCTTTCTGTTCTTTCTTTTCGGCTTCCGTTAATGACGACTCTTTGGATTTACGTGACAATTCGTTAATTCTTTGGATTTTATCTTGTGAAAGCATGTTATATAGCTCCTTTATAGCAACTTGTATCTATAATGCTAACGTAAATGTTGCACATAGACAAGTTTAGTGCCTTTCCGTTTGCTGGTCAACATACTCTTGATAACGCCTATGTACCGTTGCTTTAGAAGCATTATGACCAAACCCTTTTAATGTTGCAGCTATTTCATTAAATGTAAGTCCTCGGTTGCGAAGGTTCACGATTTCCTCAATTGGAATTTCTACACGCTCTCTTCCACCGTTAGTCTGATGACTAAGGTTACGCTGTGGTCGATAGCCGTCCTTCACAGCTTTGTCCATGCCACGTTTAATTTTTAAATTGTGGAGTTTCCTCTGAAACTCTTCAACAATACTCACAATTTCAAGCACCATTGAATCAGCTTCAGACAGTTGCAATTCACCGTTTTGATTTACCGTATAAATCGTGCCTCCATATTTATGAACTGAATGTAACAATGCAATTTTGGCATTTCCTCTTCCGAGTCTTGTTTCATCTTGGATTAACAATGCTTCGGCATATCCTTCTTTCAACAAATCTAGCACCTCAAGTATGCCATCTCGATCAATTTCATACCCGCTGTGCTTTTCTTCGATCATTTTATATACCGTAAATCCCGATTCTGATGCAAATCTCTGCAGTTCTTCCTTTTGTCTTGTAAGTGATGATTCCTGTGCTTCTTTCTTTGTACTTACCCGACAATAAATAATGGCGTTCATTCTTTATTCTATACCCCCAAGTGCGGTAGCGTTCGCTTCAACAGGGATGATGAGAGTATCTCCTGCTGTAATTTTGTTTGCATTAATGCGATTTACTTTCTCAACCCAACTGATAAACTTACGATCAGACAAATCATGCGCATTACGATACTCTTCCGCAAGTTCACTAACAGTATCACCTTGCTCCAATTCAATGGTCGTGTAACGATCATATTCATCAGCTGCAGCTGTTCGCAAAGACATGAACACAATAATTAACACAGCTACAAAAGATATAATGACAAGAAAATCAATTCCAGACAAGCCCCCAGCTTGCTTTCTCATCCCAATCACCCCATATACGAATATTTGTTCTGTTTTTAGTATAATCAGAACCCCTGTTCGTGTCAACTGCTATCTTCGAACTTATGTTTGTATGCGAACAAAAATTCTGGTATACTAGTAACAAATAGATAGATTGGAACGAGGTGCCAGAAATATGAAACTATCAAATCGTCAGCAGGACATTCTGGACTTTATTAAAGTCGAAGTAAAGCAAAAAGGTTATCCACCATCTGTTAGAGAAATTGGCGAAGCCGTTGGACTTGCCTCAAGCTCAACTGTCCACGGCCACTTGGCAAGACTCGAGAAAAAAGGGTACATTCGTCGCGATCCTACAAAGCCAAGAGCAATTGAAGTGCTTGGTTTAGAGGAAGCGATTGATATTCCTCGTCAACACACTGTAAACGTTCCTGTCATCGGTAAAGTTACTGCAGGTCAACCGATTACTGCAATTGAAAATGTAGAAGAATATTTCCCACTTCCTGAACAATTTGCACAAGACGAAGAGCATACGTTCATTCTTGTTATCGAAGGGGATAGCATGATTGAAGCTGGTATTTATAACGGAGATATGGTTATCGTCAAACAACAACCAACCGCAAACAACGGGGACATTGTTGTTGCGATGACTGATGAAGGTGAAGCAACCGTAAAACGGTTCTTTAAAGAAAGCAATTACTTCCGTCTTCAACCGGAAAATTCATCAATGGAGCCAATCATTCTTGATTCTGTTTCCATTCTTGGTAAAGTTGTTGGTGTCTTTCGTTCATTACACTAGAAGCGCTGTGTGCGCTTCTTTTTTTGCATAAAAACAGAGAGGAAGCCGAATGCCTCCTCTCTGTTTCATCTCGAGTATTATTTCTCTGCAGCCTCAGCTGCGGCTGAAACCAATTCAACGGTTTGGTCAACAGTGTTTCTACGGAAATTTGTAAATTCATCAGTTATATAAATAGTTGTGTCATCAGGATAATATTCCTGTGCAGCAACATGCAAATGACCACCAGGAATATCGTACGCTCCAAGACCAATTCTCACACGATTTGATCTATACATACTTTCATTTGATAAGTAGCTTCCACCACCGCCTTTACGTGCTTTAGATCCTGCGGTAGGACCACCATCATGACATTCGTAAGGCTGATCCCGATACTCAGGAGCTAGCCATTCGCACACCTCATCATTTCGCTCAACTGGCCAAGGTTCAGTTTGAGCAGCAATCATCTCATCATATGGTAGGGTTGTTTCTATAAATTCAGGCAATTTCTCAGGCATTTCCCAATCATTTGCCGTCGGGATTACCTCTGATCGATCTTCCAAGTTGTTCCCTACACCCGTATGCCATCGCCCAGCAAAGCCTTCAATAGCCATTACACGTGGGCCTCCCTGGCTGATCGTCATCATCAAGTCGACCTGATTTTTATTTTCTTTTAAATAAGGTCCAAATGTGTCTTCCACAATCCCTTCTTCAAAATCATCCCAGCGCACTGGAAAGTTCGCTGTTTGAATGAACGCAGGCCCCTCATTTGTCAAAATCATTTTGCCATCAAGCTGAAGCGCAGCAGCACCGGATGGATTGGATCTTCTGAATTCCTGTTCGAGACGGTAAGGATCAAAACCACTAACAAGAATACGCTTTACACCTTTACCCTTTGGAAAATCAATGGATGTAATGCCTCTCGAAGTGTACTCAAGCTTTTTCATCAGCTTTTCCCGCTCTTTCTCAGATACCGTGTAATCAGGTTTCCACTGACGTAAAGCAGAAGTCATATGTAGTCGTGTCCAATATAACGGACGATCATCATACCGATCAAGATCACCTAATTTTGGTTTTTCTCCTTGGGCACGAGCTACAGCAGTATTCCATAATTTTGTTCCGTGTTTTTCAATTGCTTTCTGAGCTTTTTTAATGTTCTTTGCTTTACATAAATCTTCTTTAAATTCGTCTGCGAATTCGGTGAATTCTGCATCACTCATTAATTGTTGAGGTATTGGTGCTCCATCTTCAATACGCTGTTCCTCAGGCGTTAAAGGAATATCAGAATCATAGCAACTACTCTTCGCACTCCCAACAGTCGGCATAAGAACAAAAGGCAATACACCTATAAGTAATAGAGCAATGCCCCACTTCCAATTTGTTTTCTTCATCCATCAATTCACCCCTTCTAGTTGAAACTACACTCCTATTGTAGATAGCTAGAGGAATAATTTTCAAATAATTATAATAATAGGAAGTGAAATTGATTCTATGGAATCAGATGAGTTCTTAAATACGCTCCAAATCGAGACTTTCTCCCCATACCTTAAGACCGGTAAAGTGATGACATGTCCAAATCGTTATTACTATTAAAAAAACCTATCCTGATCAGAATAGGTGTTAATCGTTAGCTTTTTTTATTGAATAGTGAAGCTGTGCGAACTGTCCATAACGACGAACGTCTGTTAACTCAAGATTATGCTCCATCTTACTGTTATTAAACAATGGAATGCCTTTTCCAATTAACGCAGGCGCTATCGAAATAATGAACTCATCTATAAGATTATTCTGCAGAAATTCGTTAATAATCGCCCCACCACCTACGAGCCAAATCGTTCCACCATCAACCTTTTTTATCCGATCGATGAGAGTAGAAGGTTTTTCGCTCGTAAAAGTGATATCTGATGTGCTCTCTTCAAGTCTAGAAGTATAAATATAGGACTGCTTATCTTCATATGGGTACTTCCCTTCTACTTGTTCCATCACCCAGTCGTACGTTCGACGGCCCATTATAACCGTATCGACCGTATCATAAAACTCCCCGTACCCAGCGTCACCTTCTGGCTCTGATCGAAACAGCCAGTCAAGCGAGTCATTTTCCGTAGCAATATAGCCATCCACGCTTGTAGCAATATAGACACTTACCTTTCTTTCACTCATTATTTACCTTCCTTCCTTAACCAATTATCGGTTGTTCTTTATGCTGTAATAAATCGTTTATCATTATACGATGCTCCTGAAACAGGTTTTCTGGAAGTTCATTTAGGTGAAAAAACGCTATATCATGGGATTCATTATCTTTCTTTAAAACCCCTTCATACTTATGACAACGAAATAGAATTTGAACAGGTGAAACCTGATCTCCGTTGGCAAATTGCTTGTGTTTATCAGGACCTGAGTAAATCCCAAACAACTCCATATCTTTTAAAGTAAGTCCCGTTTCTTCGAACACTTCTCGTCGAGCTGCTTCCTGAACAGATTCGTTTAAGTCCATAAATCCACCTGGTAGTCCCCATGACTCGCTATCTGTTCTGAGTTGTAGCAACAATCGATTTCGATCATCAAACACCATGGCCCCCGCTACGACCATAATCACTTTTTCGTGACCTACCATTGAGCGTAAATGCTTTATATAATCCATAATCACCCTCCCTCTTCGTTTGTAATGAAGCTATTGTATGTCGATTAAGACGGAAAATAATTAGTAAAGTTCAAAGCAAAAATGAGAACGACTATCCCAAAAGAAATGACAGCTACAGAAAAAAAACGTTTATGTATTTCATGAAAAAACGATCCAATAGGAAAAATGAAAAGGCGATAGCTAAAGTGCCTAGGCCAAAGACTAATCCAGCCAAAATATGTAATAACGCCGCTAGGTATACTTCTGGAATTCGCGTACGATCCGATATTATTGAAGCAAACATGTCGCTTAACAACGATGCCCAAATGCCATAAATAGAAATGGCTACAATAACAAAAAAGTACATATGATTTACACCAGCGAAGTATGCTAGGTCAGGGTATGAGAATTTTGAAAGCAGAAGTGAAAAAATCACAATAAATGCAGCACTGACAGCTAATTTTCTTTGATAGATGTTTTGTAATGAGTGTTGCATAGACAAGCTAAAACCACCTTATAAAAGTTACAATTCTGGTGTTGAGTTGAATTTTACAGACCAAGAATAAAGTATAAAATCTAATCTATTTGGTGGCCCCCTTCTCATTAAGCAGTATTGAAAATGTCATGATAGGATTAGTTCGACATTTACTATTCTCAATAAGTTTACATAATATTATTATGATTCACTTGTTTGATGTATTCCATTTATATTAAAGAAGATCCTCACTAGTTTTAATAGTTTTACGCACGGTCTTCCATAGCAAACCTCTCTTGCTCTATTAACAATACCATATTTGACTTAATTATATGTTAAATGAAAAACCCCTTAGCACATTACATGCTAAGGGGTTTTTGAATATTAGTAAGTCGTCATATACTGCTCACGTTCCCAAGGGTGTACTTGTGTACGGAACAGAATTTATGGTTTATAATCTGGTTCCACATAGTGAAAAACCCTTTATTTATAAGACTTTTGAGAAAATAACTTTTAAATTTAATGCTATTATATGGTTTTTATTTGGTCATTTTTTGGTCATAATTTTGGTCATAATTTGGTGAGGTATCCTAAAGAAATTTTTATAATAATCAGAAGCCCCTACATTTAAATTGCATTTTTACTTTCTAATCCTCTAAATTTTCCAAAGGAGGCAAACTATTCACCAAATCTACTGTTTGAACTGACACATTAATTATACTAAGCACTAAATTAAATATATACTTTTTATCGTCTGAGTATTGATTAGGATCATCTTTAATTCCTGAATTTTGATCAGCTTTTTTAAATTGGTATTGATTAATAATCCACTCTATTGCAGGACGACCATTTACCGTATATTTAAATGCTTTTTCTGGAATGTTCGAAATATTAATATCGGAATTAAATATTATTGAATCTTTAATATTCTTTTTTGAAAATTTCATTTTTTTAACTTCATATGAAGGCTTCGTTGACTTATATTCAATCTCAAGTCCTTCATATGGCGGTACATTTTCATAATTCAAATGAAGTTCAACCAATTTTCTACCTACTTTTATAAATTCCTCTTTTTTCTTTAAGATAGGTATCCGAGGCAAATCTTTCTTTAAATCATTACCATATTTTTCTTTATATTCATTTGAATTGAGCACTGCATATACATAATAGAATACATCCTCTAAATTCACACCTAATTTTCCTGCAATTGTCTCAGAAATATTACTATTTTCTTTAAACAATACATTTTTAGTATGATTAGATTCAAAAAACCCTTGCCCCGAATCTTGAAAATGTAGATTTGGGATACAATCTGTCACTAGAGCCGAAAAAGGTCTTCTAGCACCTACACCTGTAATTACTATTATTCTATTATTTCCTCCCATTATATCTTTTAACCGACCAGGCATCTCAATGATATTTTTATTATGGAATAGCCATTTTTTTGTAAATGGTCTATAACTACTTAAAATTAAATCATCTCTATCAAGATCAATTTTTTTATTTTTTAATAACAAATTATTCAATCCTCTTGTCCACTTAATAAAATCTCCATTAAGATTTCGAGCAGCAAGTTTCTCATCTTTATCCTTATATTTAGTAAGTCTTTCTACTTCATAATTATAATTTCCGATCATTGTAGTAGCATTTTTTAGTACCTTATTCCTGTTAAACCCATATACCCATATATCCCTATTTGTGCTAACCCCTATTCCCTTATCATAAAAGTAATCTAACATTGATGGAAGTTTATCGTAATCAACATTTCCTTTATTTATCCAATCACCATTATCATCTGGAATAATTTTTTCCCATTCAATTTGTTTTATAGATTCTTTATTACACAGGGTTTCGAGTTTATCTTTTGTAGTTAAATACTCCCCTATATCATAATAGTAAATGTTTTTTTCATTTGAAGCATCTTTAACTAATAAACATATAGCTACACCTGTAACTATATCAAATACATTTCCTCCTTCCTTTTTAGCTTCATCTCCTATTCTTCCCTTGGTACCTCCTCTGAGGTTAATAACATAGATATGGTTAAATTCATTATACAAACTCTTCCTTATACCATCTGATGAAGTTTTATCAATGTATCCGTTAGCAGTGATAAACGCGATTACTCCTTTGTTAGAAACCCTATCGGATGCCCAGCGAATAGCCTTAATATACGAATTATAATTAGATTTTTTAAGAGAAGATAAAGAATTCTTTGCGTAAGTTTCATCAATTCTCTTCTCTAAGTAAGGGTACTTAATGTTTATGTTATTATCATTTGCATTTGTTTGTCCTATAGAATATGGTGGATTTCCTATTATCGCAAAAACTTCTTCACTCTGTTGTCTTTTTAACCGCTCACTATTTTCACTGAATAGCTCATCCATAAAAGAGTTAGTATTTTCTGTACTATCAAAAGTGTCTGTTAATACTATTCCATTAAATGGTTGATATTCTTTATTTTCTTCTTTCATTATCGAATGGAATGTTTCCTCAATATTTATTGCAGCAATATAATAACTCAATAAAACTATTTCATTTGAGTGTAATTCATTCATATATTTACGTAATAGGTCTTCTTTATTTATTAAACCACTTTGTAACAATCTAACAATAAATGTACCCGTCCCTACAAATGGATCAAGGATATGTACTCCTTTGTCACTGAGTGACTTTCCAAAATGTTGTTTTAATACTTCATCAACGGAATTAATTATAAAATCTACAACTTCAACTGGTGTAAAAACAATACCCAATCGTTCTGTTGTTTCTTTAAAACCAACTTTAAAGAACTTGTCGTACAGTTGAATGATAATGTCTTGTTTAGCTTTAAGATTATCAATACCCTGCGCACGAATCCGTACACTCTCATAAAAGTCTTCTAATCGTTTTTGTTCTTTCAACAGCCCCTGATTATCCATAACTTTCAAAACAGCATCCATAGCACGTGAGACAGGATTATCATTAGCAAAGCTGTACGAATCAAATAATGCTTCAAATACTGGTTTTGTAATCAAATGTTGTGCTAACATTTCAATTGCTTGTTCGTCTGAAATAGCCCCATTAATGTTCCTGCGTAGCTCTGAAACAAACTTTTGGAACGCTTTAAATGCCTCACTACTCGTATCTTCCAGCATGACATGTATACGCATCATATGGTTTTTGGCAATTTCAGCAACGTCTTTGGACCACTCTTCCCAATAGCGTACATTCCCGACTTTCTTTACGATTTTCCCATAAATTGCTCGTTCAATGTCAGTGAATTCTTCTTCATCAAGTCCTAGCGATAATTGTTCTGTCGCTGGTTCCGCTACTGTAAATCCTCCTTCACTTTCGTCTGGAGCAGAACCTACTCCAATAACTTCTAACTGTTCAGGTTTTTTATTGTTCAATTCCAATTTATTAATCGTTGAGTCAAATCGCTCATCTAATGAGCGCAATGCATTTAGAACATCCCAAACTACATTATACTTCTCATTTTTATCTAAAACCGTGTTTTCATCAACCCCCGCGGGAATACCGATAGGAAGAATGACATAACCATAATCCTTTCCTTCTGCTTTACGCATAACACGTCCCACAGCCTGTGCAATATCAATACGTGATTTACGAGGTTTTAAGAACATAACTGCATCTAAATCCGGTACATCAACACCCTCTGTAAGGAACCGTGCATTGGAAAGTATACGGCAAGTGTTTGATGGTACATCTGATTTCAACCAAGAAATCTTCTCATTTTTCTGCATTGCATTCATTGAACCATCTGCATGATCTATTTCTACTTGAAATGGATCGACTTGGTCACCTGACTCATTGATATACATATCTACAACTTCAGTGAACATTTCCTTAATCAACTTTGACTCGCGTATCGTTCCAGCAAAAGCAATCGCACGTTTCATAGGATTGGCTGAAATTACATTAGAATTACTTCTTCGCTTAACTAATCCATTCCAACAACCAATTATCTTCGTTACATCATCAAATTCAAGCTCTGTATCTTGGTTATTAGCCAACATTGTTTGAAATCGACGGGCAATTTCTTTTTCATCAACTGCAAGAACCATTACCTTGTAGTCTGACAATATCCCTTTATTTACAGCATCACCAAAGCCTATATGATAAAACTCTTTACCATAAATATCTTCATTATTCATATCAGAAATAACAATTGACATTTCATCTGCCTTTTGCTTTGCATTTTCCCCATAAATACGAGGTGTTGCAGTTTGATACAGACGTTTCTTAGCTTTAATGTTGTTATCGTTATGTACTTTCACAAAAGCACTATCATCTTTTCCTACTTCAGTTGCACCAGTTGTACGGTGTGCTTCATCACAAACTACCAAATCAAACTCATAAAAACCATTCTTCTGAGCATCCATTATTACATCAATCGACTGATACGTAGAAAACACCACTAAAAAAGCACTTTGATTATCTGCTGCATCAATCTCTTTCTGACGTTCCAATAACTTATTATAATCAGTTGTTGCAGGATAACCTAAGTCTGCTGCTGCAATATCTTCCATTTCATTTTCGCCTTTTACCTTTTTTGTAACTTTTCTGTCTGAACAGACGGCAAAAGTATCCATGTGTTCATTATATTTTGAATCAGCAGTCCAACCTCTTAAAGATTGAGAAAGTAACTGTATACTAGGTACTAAATACAATACTCTAAATATACCATCCTTCTTTTCTGCCATCTTTTCGGCAATAACCATTGAAGTATATGTTTTCCCTGTTCCTGGAGCCATAATTAGCTTTCCTCGATCAACATTATCAAATCCATTCACTACTGCTTCAATAGCTGGAATTTGATGAGGACGAGGTTGTTTAGATGATTTTAATTTTACAGTCTTCGGTTTCTCAAGTGAAAACTTACTCCAATCAATCTCACTATCACGTAATTGAGACAATCCAATTCGAGCAATGCTCTTATCTCGATTCAATAATGCATCATTTGCATTATTACTCCACTTATCCGTTGAAGTTACAATAATACCTTCTGAATAATAACTTTTCCCCACTTCGTTTAAGAAAGAATCAATATGTAATTTCTGAATTGTAGTATCCTTTGAGAAATACTTACATTGAATAGCTACCAACTCACCAGTATCTCGATACCTTGCTACTAAGTCTACGCCAGTGTCTTTCTTAGGAATCCCATATTCTTCAGGAACATTTCCTAACATCCACACTTCATCAAACAATCGTGCATACATAGGCTCATTTTTCAAATATGCTGTAACCAACAACTCAAAAAATGTTCCACGATCACGCTGTATCATATCCTTATGTTCTATATCTAAATCATGAATGATCTTATCAAATGAATTACGGATTACTTGCCCCTTTATTTCTTCCATATCAATAAATCCCTCCTAATAACCAAAGTACTATTTTCAAACTCAAGTTTATCATAATAGCTTGATTATATAGCAGGCTTTATTAATTTTTTGCAGCACTTCAAAAAGATCATTTATAACACGCGCTAGCACATGACAAAAAAAAAGAGTATAAAATCACATGATTTTACACTCTTTTTTTTGTTTTAAATTAATTTAAAATATTTTTTCAAAGGATGATACTATATTCGTTATACGTTTCTATCACTTCCATCGCTTCTATCGTTAAAAGCACATCTGGAGTATTTTGTATTGCTTTTTCAATTTGGATCTTTGGTCTGCTTAATTAACTGATGCCCTAGCACCGCAACACCTGCGGCTACAATCGCGTTTGCAAATGCCTCACCAGTAAATCCAAATGACCATGTAGCAACAATTAACGACACAAAAATAAGCACCCAGATGATGGACCAATCAGGTACTTTTGGAGTCTTCTTTAAAGCTGTGCCGATCACCCAGAGAGCAGGTACTAAAAACAAATAGTTCTCCTGAATAAACTGTTGTAATTCCATTTCACATTCCTCCTAAAATAATGTATTCCATGTATTGGGACCTACGATACCATCGACTGATAAACCATGACGTTCCTGATAATTCCTCACTTCAGAGGCAGTGTTAGGACCGTAAATTCCATCTACCCTAACCCCAACAGCTCTCTGAATCCGTTCAACATCTTTACCTCTTGAGCCATTTTTAATTAAATGACCAGGATAGGTAACAACAGCCGAACTAGAAACTGTTTTTGCTTTGGTGTATTTTTCTGCTGCAATAACTTCTTTAAGCTCGGCAAAAGTATTCGGACCAGCTAGTCCATCTTTCACCAAACCGTGATCTTGTTGGAATTTCTCAACTGCTGCTTTGGTATCTCTTCCAAATTTGCCGTCAGCACCATATTTTCCAATGTCATACTTTAGTGATTTTAATTTGTTTTGGAGATCTCTAACCTGTTCACCAGCGTCACCTACTCCAAGAACAAACTCAACAACACCTGATTTCACTTTCTCCTGTGTAGGATGGAGAATCACCTTAGGCTCAACTTGGTTAGGAGTATACGCAAGAACAGAATAAATGAAGTCGTCTCTGTTAACCCCAGTTCCTGGGCAACTCTTTGCAGCGTGCTCATTATGAAACATGATTTCAGCACCACACTCTTTAACAAGATATTGATAAACTTTCAAACTACTGTTTAATTGGGCCCCATTTAACTTGTCATGCCCATTATCAAAATTAGCCAGGTGTTCGATCATAAAGGCTCCCGTGTTATATCCCTTAATTCCTGCTGGCATGCTCCAGAAAGGACGCCCAGTCACAAACAAACCGTCTGGCATTAAAGTTAAGTGTTGACCAATATTATCCCACCCTCTCACATTCACATGGTACCTATACATACTATCCTGTAAGGCAATATGATTTTTCCCATTAAAATCACTGTGATTCGGTTTCCATGTATGGTGAACCTGTGCTCTAGAATATTTACGACCTTTCAACATTTCAATAACTTGATCAGCAGTAATAATTTCAAATTTACTCATTATTTTATTCTCCCCTATCAGTTATATTAAGTTCGCGGAAATTTTTGTGCTTCACATAATCCCAAATATCATCAAACTGATTATCAAATCGATCTTCTAGCTTCCCAACATCTTTTTGAATATTTGACAAGCTAGTATGGATATTGGCTTGCGTTCGACTGATTTCTTCTAGAGTATCGTTTGAACGACCCAGCTGAGTCATTAAGGCTGCCTCTCTCTCACGGCTGTCCTCTCTGTTTTGCATTCGTTCTTCTTTCGCGTCATTAATCAGCTGCCTAATGTAATAGAAAACAATGATCAAAACTAGAATAAATAACACTCCAAAGGTTTGATCAGATGACACGATTTGTTCTGCCGTTTTGACGCTACCTCCCATGGAATCCCCCTTTCAAGCAAATGAAAAAGAGCATGATCGATTCATGCTCTTCACTAGTTAATTATTTTTCTCTTTCCTTAGAACTCTGCTCTTTCTCTTGTCTCTCCAATCGCAGTTCTTCTTCTTTTTGCTCAAGTACGGCCATTAAGATTGCATTTTCTTGATGGGCATCACCTAGCTTTTCTTTTAAAATGTGAATGACTCGGTTCGCATCTGCTGAAACGTTACTCATGAAATTCTCTCCTTATGCAATTTTATTTTCTAAATCCACGACTTTATTGTTTAAATCTTGAAGTGCTTTCCATAATACTGCTGTCATGGAATAAGAGGACATTCCATCACCAGCTGGATCAACGACATCGGCATCAGACTCTTCATAGATCAAACCCACACGCTTTAACTCACGATCATCATCACTGTTCAAATGATAGTGATAAACCTGAGTTCTGACTACCTTCTGAAGCGCATCCCCCATATAAGGCTCTATATTTTTCTTATAAGAACGGAGAGACCCAACTTGAAAATCAGAAGCAGTCATTTTTGAATAGGCAGTATCACTTATGTTTCTTATTTGAATCGTAGACTGCGAGCTATTTAGTGATTTCATCAGTGCGTTACCAAATTGCATTGTGTGATGTTCATAGCTCGACCCGTCATGATCGAATTTAAACAAGCTTCCTCGGTTGCCATACATTCGACCCGTTCCGAGGTCCAGAACACTTGTCGCCTGGATGCCAGCTGCTTTAATTAATGCACCATCAGCACGACCGTCACCATTAAACTGAATGACAGCTCCCATGCTATATCCCCTAAAGTTCGGGTTATCGTCAGAAATCACGATGTTTTTATCACCAGATGCTAGTTCAAACACACTAGATTGCACTCTGTCTGCTACAACTAAATCCCCCGCATACTTCTTGCTATAAAAGTCAGTCCCACGTACTTCTGTTCCGTAGACTTCATCTGCGCTAATAGTTTCTACGTAGTTGATGTTCTTTGCCCGGAGCGTTCCTTTTACATCCACTTCCACGTCTCCTGTATAGGATTCAATATTAATTGCCCTTTCAGATCCACTTATGGCGTCGTTCCCAATCCGAACGTCTCCGCCATCATGCCAAACAGATCCACCTGATCCGAAGCTCCCGGTTCCGATAAGGAGTTCGCCTCCCTGTTGCGTATCCACTTTCAATGAATAGGCTGTCAGTTCACCCGCGAAATTACCTGTTGCCCCATCCAGCGTTCCGGTGAACTTGATGTCATCTGCAATGATGCTGTTGGCTTCCAGACGGTCAGCATTCAATGTCCCAGCCGTAATTTTATCGCCATGTAAGGAGTTTGAAATAATACGATTTCCATGCATCGTGCCGTACTTGATCACCCCTGCATCAAGACCAGCAGTGACGATTAGATCAGAATCAATTGTTTGCGACTGGATACGATTCGCATGAAGACTGTTTGTGGCGATTCGCTCACCATCCATCGATCCGAATTTGATCACGTTTGCATTCAAACCATTTGTTACGATTTTGTCTGTCGTGATCGATCCATCGACAATCAGTTCGGAATTTGCCATTCGATTAATACGCAAATTATCTATGAAGACGGCGTTCGTGCTTTCGTGATTGTTTGTGAATCCCAGGAAAATCTGCATATAGTACACGTTAGCTGGAACCGTGAATACTGCTGATTTTGTGACCCAGTTTGCATGTTTGCTAGACGACCATGCGACATTTCTTAGCCATGAAATATGACTCTTGTCCTTACCGTAAACACGGAATCCCATTGAAGCATAACCATCCCCATTAGTGTTCAAGTAACGCACTTCAGCAGAAAGAAAGAACTTCTGTCCTGGTTGTACCGGAATCAAACGAACCCCATATACATCTGAATTCCCACCACTACGCGCTGGAATTTCAAGGCATTTAATAGAACCATTTCCGCTACTCCATGACGACATGTCACGCACACTTCCAGCAGTATATCCTCGTGGCACTGTTCCGGTTACATCATCTTCAAAGTCAGGATTTTCTGCCAAGTTTGTAAAATCTTTAACGACTAATTGTTCAGTTGTAATTGTTTCCGCTGTAATACGCTCACCATCCATTGTGCCAAATTTAATGACACCCGCATCTAAACCAGCAGTAACAATTAGATCAGAATCAATGATTCCAGCTTTCAATTGATTTGCGGTAATCGTTTTTGAAGCGATCTGATTTGCCGTGATCGTATTTGTGTAGATGTCACCACCATTGATATACGTGGTCGATCCGTACTTCCAGCCGTCAACTAGCGACTTTGTACTAGAATACGTATCATCAGCGTGTTTCTTCGCAGCTGATTCCGCAGCGGTCGCTTTCGACGTAGCATCACTTGCAGCTGCACTGATAGCGGACGATTTAGCAGCGTTAGCTTTCTCTTGGGCGCCGGACGGTGTTTCTTTTGTGGAAGGATCGAATCCACTGTCGAAGGAAGTTCCGCTTCCAATTGCGATTCTTCGTGCATCGATTACACCTGCTCCGATTCGATCTGCATTCAGTGTACCGACCTGGATACGTAATCCTGACATTACACCAAACTTGATAACACCAGCATCAAGCCCGGCAGTCACAATCAGATCGGAGTCAATGATTCCAGCCTTAAGTTCGTTTGCTGTAATTGTTTTTGAAGCGATGGCATTCGCGGTAAGGGTATTTGCGTAAATATTTCCGCCATCGATATACGTTGTAGATCCGTACTTCCACCCACTGACCAAATTTTTTGTTCCGTCGAACCTGTTGCTGGCATATGTTTTCGCGGCTGATTCAGCCGAATTAGCCTTCGAAGTAGCGTCTGAAGCAGCTGAACTAATTGCGTCTGTCTTCGCCTGATTTGCCTTTGAAGTCGCATCGCTCGCGGCAGTGCTAATCGCAGCTGATTTAGCTGAATTCGCTTTTGACTGGGCACCTGAAGGTGTTTCTTTTGTGGAAGGATCGAATCCACTTTCGAAAACCGATCCAGGTCCGATTCGAACACGACCAGCATCCAGAACGCCGGTTTTGATTACACCTGCATCAAGACCAGCAGTTCCAATATGATCACTTGTGATGATATTTGCGGACAATTGTCCAGCACTAATCCTCCCTGACAATTCTGGAAGTGACGTTCTGGTCAACTTCACCCATAATGACCCATTCCAACGCTTCCAGACGTTTTCACTACTGTCGATCCACATGTCGCCATTACTCGGACTAGAAGGTGCAGTCGTTGATTTCGTAACCTTCTTTTCTGCATATCCTTCAGTATAGGATTTAGCTGCTGATTCAGCAGTTGCCTTTGCAGCGTTTGCTTTCGCTTGAGCTCCAGAAGGCGTTTCAGCTCCCACTTCACTCGCTGTGGTTGGGGTAGCCTTTATCCACGAAGAACCCGTATAACGTTTCCAGACATAAGGCGTTTGGGATGTGTCAATCCATAAATCATTCATGGAAGGAGTTGAAGGGGATGTTCCTCCCTGAGACACTTTTTTATTCGCAAATTCCTCGGTAAAGCTGTTGGCTTCACTCAACGCATCAGCTTTCGCCTGATTTGCCTTACTTTGAGCACCAGTTGGGGTTTCAGCACCAACTTCATTTGCTGTTGTTGGTGTCGCTTTCACCCATGATGATCCTGTGTACCGTTTCCAAACGTAAGGCGTTTGAGAAGTGTCGATCCATAAATCGTTGGCAGTCGCACCAGGTGGGGCAGAAGTTCCTTGAGATACTTTCTTATTCGCAAATTCTTCAGTAAAGGCTTGGGCTTCACTTACAGCATTCGCTGCCTTTTCAGCTGCATCTTGTTGAGCAGAGGTCACGGCATCCTTCCGTGCATCTTCGGCCTTTGATTCAGCGACAGCGATTGCATCCTCTTTCGCTTGATTAGCTTTATATTGAGCACCATTCGGCGTTTCAGCTCCCACCTCATCAGCTGTTGTCGGTGTCGCTTTCTTCCACGTCTCTCCATCCCATCGTTTCCATACATAGGGATCCACTGAAATATCAATCCAGAGATCATCATGGGAAGGGCTCTCAGGTGGGGAGGTGCTTTGTGTCACCTTTTTATTAGCATAGGTCTCTGTAAAGGTTTGGGCATCGGCTTTGGCTTGATTTGCTTTCCCAGAAGCACCATCTTTCGTTTCGATATCCTCTGCTGGAACGCCACCTACAGAATCTGTATCTTTTGCTTTATTTTCACTCGTCACGTCCCCAATCTTCACCCAATCAGACAATGAAAAAGAAGCCGACTTTGTTTTGGTCACAGTGGAACGGAAAACAGCCCCATCCTTATCCCATAAGTCGCCTTCATCATAAGGAGTATTCGGTTGTGATACGAACGTTCTTCTTTTGCTATCTGCTGTATCTTGTGCCTGTGCAGCATCAGCTAATGCTTTGGCGATGCCCTCATCCCGAACCATTAACCATGTATAGATCGTGCCATCTAATGCAAAGCGATAAGAATGACCGGTTTCAGTATTGTAAAATAAATCGCCAACATGATTCCTTTTTTCTTCATCAGTACGCCAGTCACTTGCTGGCTCATTGGATAAAGAAGGTTCATAGGGTTTAAAATGTGATTGAATTTGATTATCAATTTGAGCCTGAAGGTCGGAAATTTCCTCACTATAGAGCGTCGCATTTACATAATTCGTCAGTTGTGTATTCATATAGGCGATGGCTTCTGATTTTGCCGTATTGGCTTTCGCTTCAGCACCCTCAGGCGTTTCAGCTCCTACTTCAGCTGCTACTGTAGGGCTTGCCTTTTCCCACGCTGCTTCTGCTTCATTATAGGTTTTTACAATGTTCGGTACCTCGGTTGTATCAATCCAGATTACGGTCTGATCCTGTGGAGGTAACGCACTTCGCACTTTTCGAACCGCACTGCTCCATTTACGTTCATTTCGAAACAGCCGCTTCTGTAAATCCAGTAGTAACTGATTTGGTTTGATCTTCAACTCATGATAGTTCCCTAAAAGAAACTCATCTTCTTTGCCGGGATCATCGTACCGAAACGTTTCTAGAACACGAGCTTTCAAATAGAGAGGGGGTGTAAAACCTGTATCTTTAATGCGAACAGTGTCTCCCTTTCGCACTTTTTCATGGTCTAGATCGAACACCTTCTCCAAGGAAGCCCCCGTCACTTTATATTGCACGACACTATCAATGTGGCGTTTCAATGCCTCTTTTGTGCGTTCCCTCACGATTTCAGGTGTGAGCTCTTCGCCTTCTTCAGGTTGGACATAATAAACACCGATGTGGTGGCCACTTTCATCCCCCCATCGTTGAAAGGCGTCTTGATCTTCCACGTAATTCTTCCCACCATTGATGCCTTCAAATGTTATGAATTTTCCTTCTTCATTGGCTTTTCCAATTCCAATTAATGCCGTATAAACATTATTAGAGTCCTCGATCCGTTCCACACTCATCAGGTCTTTCGCAAGAACGATTTCTTTTCCGTTATCTTCCCCAATTCGTTCAAGGAAATCGACGTACCGACCCACGACTTTATTTCGTTGAATCACGATGCGGAAACGGATTTCCATACCAAAAAGTTCGTTTATGTGATGCAAGGCTTTCAACGCATTCGTAAAATCATTAAATTCAATGGTTTTCGCCCCAGCAAACTCAACGAGTCCCACCTGCCACCCTGTCCCTGATAAGATAAAACGAGCTGCTGTCTTTAAAGTTGCACTCGTGAGCGTAATCGGACTTAACACTTTCGCCGTACGAAGGCGCATGTGCTCCCCTTCTACTTCCACCACCTTTTCACGAACGCCATCTTTGTTCCGCTGTGTCACGCGATGAATGCGAAACGGAATAAAATAACCATCCGGGTGACTGGCCACCACCTTATTCATGTTGGTCAATTCCTGGACGTATTCATGATCGGTCACTGTTGAAAACTCGTAATAATTGGCTGCACTATTTAACTTCTCCGTATGCTTTCCTCCCCAGTAAACTGGGGTTTCTGGGTTTTCGTTCGATAAAAACCCGATGATTTCATCAAAACGATTGAGGATATGAATCAATTAAATCGACCCCTCCTTCCACTTGGCCACCACTCTAGCTGCATCTGACGGATAAACCTTCAATTCCGATTCTCCTTTTCCAATCCCAAAGAAGTTGGATGCGAGATCTTTTTGTTTGTTCATTAAAGCTCCATTCTTTTCGATCCGTGATCGTTTATGATTTAGCACAATTTGGTCCCCTGGGACTGCGATGTAAGGAATTTCTTCTTCTGTAATGCTATTAATCTTAAACACTTGCAAATGTTGCACTTGAAGCTTCGGAATGGAAAGGGTACCAAAAGCCCCTAAATGGACCTGGATTTGAGCCAACTTATCTAAATACACCTCATCTAAGTCCGTGAAAAACTCGGTTTCTCTTGCATAATGATGGTTGGAATCATTCGGATCTTGTTGAGCGATATAAGCCCGGAAACGAGCACCAATCCGCTGTAAACTTAGAAGCCCCCCTTTCATGTAGTTCCAGGTTCTTCTTCGTTCATTAATCATGTAATAGCCATCCATTAAGTTACCAGCTCTCATTTCGCCATGGTTGGACGTCACCTGTTGGCTGGTATCTTTCATCGCCATTTTGCCAATCACTTGGTTCAAATCGTCTAGAAGTGAGATTTCTACTCGCCCTACATCAAGGGGAGAAGTGCTCTCATTGGTGATCGTCGCTTCAACTCGAAAATCTTGGATGGTTTCACTCAACTCCAATTTTTGAGCCGGACCATGCCAATATGTCCCCGTCCCATAGGAACTAGCAAGTAGCCCTTTCCCGTTTGAATACATCGAACCGGCAACTGTGCCTCCTTCTATCATTGTGCCTGGCATAAAACCCGTCATATCACTACAACCATGACGCAACAAGAGCTGTTCCTTTTCCACGGATCTTTCTTTTACTTCAGTTGGTTGCCCCAATTGAATATAATCCTCAGGACTAATAATCGAGAGAAACGTTGTTGGCTTTAAGATGTCGATCATGAAGGTCGGAAAAGTCTTTTCCGTGCCATGATTGGTGATATTGGGATCAAAAGAGCCATTTGGATCATTGATCACCTGGTTCCGTTCAAGCGAATACAGAATCGGGTCCAACATCATCAATTCAATTGCACAAGCCCCATCTGAGAAAGTCACATTCTCGATATCGTATTCCCCATCTTGAATGGCAAATAGCTCACGATTGGGATTGACATCTCGAATGATCTTATACGGTTTTTCTGAGTAAAAGGTTTGGAAAATCGCATGGCGATAATAATCTAAGTCTTCGACACTATTAGTATCCACTGTAAAAGAGAGTTTGACTTTCCGTGTTTTGATACGAGAAGAAGCCAACAGAGCCCCATGTCGATTCGGGATGTCAATGGTATTTCGCTCAACATCAGGAGAAAAGATGTGAAAAGAATCAACCCATAACCCCATATCATGCATATCAATGATCTGATTGTTCACATATTCGATTTTGAAATTCAATTTACTCTTCATCTTCTCACTCCCCCAGAGCCCGACTGTTCATTTCTTCATCTCGTTCAATTTCATCTCGGACGGTATCCCATGTGATTCTTCCAACGGTTTGCCCGTCCATCACCACATCAGAAGAAGCAATATTCACTTCCACTAACTTGTCCATTACGCGATTAACTAGCCCCGTTGAAACGTTTGATAGCCTGGATTGAGCACTGGCGATCAGTTTAGCAATCTTCATCGCATGTGGTCCTTCAAACGGTACAATTCCTTCTTCTACATCCCCGAACCCAGCGTTCCCTGCCGTAAATGGTTTGGTCATGACGCCACCTGTTTTATGCCAGTTAACGTTGAACTTTGGGTATGGAACACTAACTGGTCCGACCTTCTTGGATCCCATACTGACATCGATTTTAGGAATCTTTGGTTTTGGGATGGTAATTTTCATTCGACTGAAAGCACTTTTAATGGAATCAATAATGCCGATCACTGTATCCTTCGCTGATTCAATCGGCCTCGTGATAGCAGATTTGACACTGTTAAATATGCTCGTTGCCGTTGATTTAATCGATGAGAAAATGGAACTGATTCTACTGCTCATCGAATCAAACGTAGATGTCACACGACTTTCCGCCTCATTAACGACACGAATGATGATTGATTTAATACCCTTCCAAATACTCGTGATAGTTGATTTCACTGAGTTAAAAATAGCATTTACACTGGATTTTAACGCATTGAAAATTGAAATAGCCGTACTTTTTAAAGCCGTAACGATGGAGGTAACGGTATTTTTTATAGAGTTCCAGACGGTTGAGAAAAAGACTTTGACCCCATTAAAGATCGCTTTAATACCACTAACAAATAATTGGAACAATGCTTTCACAGCATTCACATAAGCCGTAACGATAGCCACAACAGCTTTTTTTATCGCATTCCAAACCGTTGTAAAAAAGATTTTTAAGGCGTTAAAAATGAATTTAACAGCTGTTACGTAAGCATTGAAGATGGCTTTGATAACAGCAACATAGGTTGTCACAATCATGATCACCGCTGTTTTAATTGCGGTCCATATCGCAATAAGGGCTGTTTTCAGACCATTAAAGACCATGAGGGTAAAGGCCTTAATTCCGTTCCAAGTATTTAGGATAGCGTTTTTCATAAATGCTAATGTGATTTTAATCGCTACTAAAACACCATTCCAAACCATGATTAAGAAGTCTCTTATGGCCGGTAAAGCTACCGCAAGAGCTGCTTTGATTTGGGTCCATAAATTAATAAAGAAGTTTCGAAAAGCATCACTCTTATTCCAGAGAAGAACAAAAGCTGCTACAAGAGCGACGATGATTCCGATCACAATGCCCACTGGACCAGTTAGAAACAACAATGCCGTACGTAAAACATTAAAAAGAGGACCCAGTTTTGATAACCAGCTCCATATTTTTGCGAATATCGGTATTAAATTTGAAACTGCTCCTACAACGTACCCCAAAACAACAAGAAATGGACCCAGCGCTACTCCGATCATTCCAAAAATGACGGTTAATTTTTGTCCTAAAGGTGATAAACTACCAAACCAGTTTGAGACACTTTGGATCCCAGCTGTTAACTTGGGTAAGATATCTCTCACAAAACCTAGTAACACTTCCCCGAGTGGCACTAAAGCTAATTGCAATTGGTTCATGACAGCCTGAAGGTCTGTTCCAAAATTATCGTATAATGCCTCACCAGCCTTATCAGTTGCTCCTTCAGCACCCTCAAGATCTTGATTCACACTACTAAAAAACGTTTGGAATTCAGGTCCAAGGTCTTCTAATGGCGTACCAAAAGCTGCAATGGCAGCTTGATTACGTTTAGCAGGATCTTCAATTGTTGATATAGCAGACGATACGGCCATAAATGCACTTTGTGCATCTTGTCCCCCTGCATTGATATCAGATATCACTTTATCAGCATCTAATCCCATTGCATTTAAAGCGTCCTTCGTATCATCAGATCCTTCGCCCATTAGTAAGAATCCTTCTTTTGCCGTATCGGCAAGGACATCCATACTAAAAGCGCCACTTTCAGCACCGGCAATTAAAGTAGCTGTAAATCCTTCAGCATCGTAGCCTAGAGCTTTAAACTGAGGTGCATATTCATTAAGGGTTTCAAGAAGTTCATCAGAATGAGCACCGCTTTTTTGAAAACCAACTGTCATAAGGTCAAATGCCTCATCTGATGAAATGCCGAAGTTTTTCATCAACGTATTGGCTGTTTTTGTGCTTTCTCCTACATCTGCTTCAAAGGCGTCAGACAGAATAAAGGCTTTCTCTGTCGCTGCCTGTAATTGATCTACAGGAATTTCTTTCATGTTTTTTGAGACAGTTGTTACGGCAGCTGCTGCTTCATCAATATTCTCACCGAATGCATCAGCCCAAAGCGTTTCAGCAATTTCTGCAAACTCTTCTGCTTCTGATTTTGTGACGCCGAGCGAAGCTTGAATCTTCCCTTGGGCCTGATCAAAATTGTCAGCAGCTTTCATGGCCACAGCACCTAAACCTGTTAAAGCAGGGGTTACGGTTGCTGTCATGGCTCCGCCGACATTTTTCAGTTTATCCCCTTGTTCTGATATGGCCTCTGACGTTTGTCGAACAACGTCCGTTTGTTCTTGGAATTGATCGGTTGTTTCGGCTAACTCATTTGATAGACGCTGTTCAGCTGTTTGAGCACTTAATAACCTTCGAGAAAGAGCTTCAACTTCCCGAGAATTGTCTCCATACATTTCTCTAGCTCGCGTTAATTGTGTAGCAGTTTCTTGTGTTTTTCTTGATGCTAACTGTTGAGCCTGTTGAAGATAGTTCATTTTGGCCTGAAGCTTTTCCGTTGCACTTCCGTTTAATTTCAGTTGTTCAGCTTGTAGTTGATATTCCTGTCTCAGCTTAGAACTTTCATTTTTCATATCACGCATTGCTGAATTAAAATCTTTATTAAATACACTAAACTTGATTTTCGTTTCGGGGTTTCTTGCCATTCATCCACCCCCTTTCTATTGCTTTTTCGGATTATTGGACCAAGTATCATAAGCCTGTTTATTTTCGAATATCCGATCGACTTCCACGATTGGAAAATCCCAGAACACTTCAGGATCAATCCCATAGACAAGAACATAAAGCACGTACAAATCTTCAACGCATTCAATGTTAAGTTGAGGCGCTTTTACTTTCTCGCCTTTCTCTACTTTTTTGAGGTGCTCGCTTCTAACCCCTTCCTGAACTCATTCGGGTTTTGATTCAAGTAGACCATGACAAGATCGAGATAATCATTCAGGAGTTTTTCGAGATCCCCATGATAGAGATCAAGAAATTCTTCGAACGTAAGGTCTAGACTTTTATTGGCTCCCATAATCCCGAGGTAAATTACAGGCAAGTCGCGATCCGCATCGATAAATTCAGCTTGTTCTTCTGAAATATTTTCAGGATCAATTTTGCCATCTTTTCCGACTAATCCCTGCATCTGGACCAAGTTTGTAATTAACGAGGTTTTTGTAATCCCAAGACGCATCCCTGTAGCCAATGAACGATTCGTTAAAAATGCAGGATATTTCTTGGGATTCACAAACCGTGTTTCAAATTCATTGTTTTCAAGCTCGATTACTTCGACCTCTTTTAGTTCAATCGTACTTATTTTTGTTCCCATCTTAATTTCCTCCTTTTTCTTACCAAACAAAAAAGACCGACAATTTGTCAGCCTTTATGGTGAAGGGATTGCCTCCACTAACGAATAATCAAATGCTATGTGCCAGGTATCCGCAATGGATGGATCTTCAAGTTCTGAAATGTATGCCTCGTAATAGAGGTTAGTTTTGGCATCAGGATAAGCTGTTACTTCCACTTCCATTTCTGCCACTTCATCAGCGCCATTTTCAATCGCAAATTTAAATCCAGTGGTTGATACCACATTCGGAAAAGAGATTAATTTTGTGATTTCTTCAAATTCGTCGATAACGTCAGCTGTGAACACAAATCGTTTTCCTTTGGAATTTTGAGAGTATTTGTATACACCAGGCTTTAAATCCTCATTCGTAATACCAAATAACTCACGAACAATAGCTACTGGAACATGAGCTGAGATGGTAAGATCATGTTTTTCAGGCTTGGTCTTTTTGGCAACCTCCACACCTTCACACTTCTTGATTAATTCCTTTAAGGTCGTTTCGCCTTCTACAGAGCCAATACAGGGGAATTTCACCCCATCTTGCTGGGTCCCGTCCTCTGCGAAAAATTGCGTGCTCGCATTCGTGATTTTTGTTGAATCAAATGATTCGACAACAGTGGCCATTAAAATTCCTCCTCGATTAATTGGTCTAATTGGTCATTGATTTCTTGCAGAATACGTGGCGTCCCATCATTCATTCCCTCAGTCATGAATTCGTCTGGTGCTCTTCCGATAGACGTTCCTAACCCCTTATCAGGGAAAACCAGATAGTTGTAAGTCTTTTTTGGTTTTGTTTCAAATCCTAAGTTGAAGGTTGCACTTCGAAGAGACTTCGAATTGCTCGCATGTCTCTTTTTCGCTGGTGATTGGGATACTGGGATTCTTAAGAGGATCCTATCCTCAATTGTCTTTATCCCAAAAGAATGCAAGATCCGATTCACTCTCTTTTCAACTTGATCAGGTATTCTCTTGAATTTTTTTTGCAGTAGCTTTAGCTCTTCAGCATCAATTTCAAATCGAACACTCATAACGAATACTCCTTGAAAAAATAAAATTAACTCGATCTACATATTCATCGGTGTCTAATTTTTGGACACGATCACGTTCTGTTCGTACAAATTTCATAGCGTTGATTTTGGTTATCGAAGAGATAATGTCTAATTGATCTGTTTCGAGGGAACGACTATTTTCAGCCAGGTAGGTAATAAAAACATCTTGCCTCATATTCCCCTGGTTTTCCCCTTGCTGCAGATCACCATAAATGATTAAAAACAAATTCAATTTTTCAGGACGTTCGCTTTCTGATACATCATCCTGAAAGACAGGAAGATTAAAGGTTTGTACAAGATGGTTATAAATTTGTTCGTTTTGTTTGCTAATAAGCACTTTAGCTTTTTCATTCATCCCTAAATCCTCCTACTTCCTGCAAGTAAAAAAATAAATACCGTCGACTTGTATCAAAGTCCACGGTAATAACATCATATTCCATTGTCCCTATCCTTATTTTAATATTAGACTTCCGTAAGTTTTTATAGCTTTCAAAAAAGGAAGACGGAATAGTGGAAGATTCTTGAGCAGATGGTGGCAGTTTGGTTTTCACTTTAAGATCCAGGCGACTACTCATGGTGCCAGCTAGCTGAAAATCTTGATCACGTGCACTCATCAGCCGAAATGCTAATTTCCCTTTTTGTTGATACGTTTCGCCTATCCTCTTCCCCTCTGATGATCGTTGGACAGATTGAAACCCATAATATAAAAACCCGTCATTAAACGTCTCATGAACCGGCCTCTGTATTTGTCGCTTCATATGCGTTAATTCCCTCTCTTAGAGAAAGCTTGAAGAGCTCTCTTTCAAAGTTAATCTCAAACAATTCCAAGGAATGATTATAAGCGTAACGTCCATAATCCATTAACAAAGGTTTTGCTTTCAGATCGGTGGTATAGTCAATTTTAGTACCAGCAATATCATCAAGATAAGCTATCCCTTCTTTCACCTTATCTAGCAGGGTAGCATCCTCTTCATTCCACGTAATGTGCAGATAACTTTTCAATTGATCTCTTAAACCTTCAAGTTGTTCTTCACCCAAGAAAGCCACCCCCTACTTTTCTGGAGATGGCTTTTCATTTTCTTCTAGCTGTTTTTGCAGATCTAAAATAAGAGCAATTCGTTCTTCCTCGTTACTAGCCTCGCTTGGATCTCCATTTAAATTCACTATTAATTCCTCTT
This sequence comes from Guptibacillus hwajinpoensis, assembly GCF_001039475.1. GTDB lineage: Bacteria > Bacillota > Bacilli > Bacillales > Guptibacillaceae > Guptibacillus > Guptibacillus hwajinpoensis. The sequence goes on from NZ_LELK01000001.1 coordinate 940,555, forward strand.
GAGGAGCTTTATTCATCTTTTTAATATCCGTTGCAGTTAAACGTTCGATAGATTCATTGGACTTTTCTTCCACTTCTTCGATGAAGACACGCTTATATTTCGGATGTTCTTTCGATAATTCTGCAATGCGTTTCTGACTGGGTTTGTAATCTCCCTTTGGATATTTTTCACCAGGTTTATAGATTGTCCCATGATCATCTATATCTTTAAATCCATTCATTACTTTATAAATCATAAGTCCTTATGCTCCCTTCAAATTGTTTATACTGCTGGTTCTTCCGTTAACTGTAGGTCATAGACTTGAGCAGCATAATTGTCCACTGGCTTACCAGTAGCAAATTGCTTAGCGATATACAACGTCGCATCTTCTAATGCCATCGTCTCAGTGTACTTTTTAATCGGTTCCGTTCCACCAATAGCAGCAATGTATTCACCTCTAACAAAGAAGAGTACTTTGCCTTGTGGAACAAATTGTGATTCTGTGATTTTTGGATTAAATGGCAAACTCGTTACATAGACACCATTCGCATTTTGAATCGTGGCGTTCGCTTGAATGCCAAAGTTATCAAAGGGATTCACAACCATCACAACTTTTCCGGATACGTTTCGAACTTTATCTTTTCCATTTACTTTACGGATCGATAATTTTTCGACGACACCTTTCAATTCTTGAATCGTTGTTTTACCTGGTTCAAACGTTAGAGTGCCGGATGAAGTTTTATCTGAAATGGCCCCAGTGCTAGCATCCACACTTTTCAGAAGTCCAATAGGTTGATTGATTCCCGTTCCAGCAACATATCCTTTTTCAAGTCCAACGGACATGGCTTCTTTGATCATGGTACGTACATAACGTTCGATCCATACTGGACCCAGCTTCAACATATCGTTTGCAAGTGGAATAAACGCTGTTAATTTCAACTGACTAATGGTTTCTTTACGGAAGGCACCATTTAACTGTCCTTTGATATCCCCAAATAATGGCCCCCAGACAGCAGCTCCTTCAGGATCGGAATAAATAAATTCGGTTACGGCTCCTAGATTTTGAATCCCAATTTCTTGTAAGAGAGGATGAACTTCTACTAAATCCTTAAAGACGCGCTCTTGTGTGGTTTTAGGTAAGGTCTCTGTTTCTTTGAAACCACCATCTTCGACAACAGCATTGAAAAACTTGAGCTCTTCTGAAGTCAATACATTTTGACCACGAGCTTGCATGACGGCATTATCAGACATTTGGGTATTTACTTGATTCAAAATATCACCCTGAACGTCGTTTGCTAGGGCTTCAAGCATATTAGATAGGGCTTCAGATTGTTCTGCCTCTGAGCCATTTATAGCGACCTGAGCAAAGGCCTGTTTCTTTTCTTCAAAATTGTTAAATTTAATGGTCATGTCTTAAGCTCCCTTATTTTAAATTTAAAAAAAGCTTACTCATATTCTGCTTATTAGCAGGAGTAGGCTTTTGTTCTGGTGGTTCATTTTTTTGTTTGTTTTTCTTAGCTGAATACTTTGCAACTAACTTGTCCTTTAGATTTTCGAACTCTTCTTCGTCTTCTTCCTCATCACCTAGATCTTCAAGTTCTTGAATTTCTATCTCTTCGCCTACGATGTCAGCAAGTCCAAAAGCAACGGCTTCCTCTGCGGTAAGAAAGGTTTCTTCATCAAGAAGTTGTTCCAATTCAGACTGCTCACCAACGAAGCGCTTTTTATACGATGCAGCAAGTGAGGCGTCAATTTTCCTTAAATCTGAAGCTGTCTTATCAAAAACTGCAGCATTACCATATTCAAAGGTGGATGCTCTGTGTATCATCATCATGGTGTTTTCAGGCATGATGACTTTATCGCCAGCAACCGCTATTACAGAAGCAGCACTTGCAGCCATACCATCTACATGAACAATAATCTCTGCTTTATGGTTTTTAAGGATATTGCCAATGGCTACACCGTCAAATGCAGAACCGCCTGGAGAATTAATGTGGACGTGAATTTTTTCAGCATCAACACTTTGCAACTTTCTTCGAATACTCTGTGCGCTATTGTCGCTAAAGAAGAAACCACCAATGGGTCCATAAATATAGAGGGAATACTCCTTGTCTTTTTCACCCGCTTCAAAACGAACATCGTTTTTTTTGTTCATCATGTTCTTAATTTGATCTTTGAATTCTTTTGACATTATTTATCACCCCCTTCAAGTTCGTTTGTTTCTTGGTAGTTTTTCGTGATCACGAATTTATCAAGAATCGGATCATCCATCTGTTCGAGACCGATCGCATCTCTTAACTCATGACCATTGGCCACCCCGGATGACCTTAATTTATCGACTGAAGTTGCCACATCAAACATATTACTGTAGGAGACGCGCTTAATATCGATTCGCTTACCAGCAAGGTACTCTTTCTTATCGATAAACTTGGCATCTGACTCATCTTTAATTTTCTTAAGTAATGGATCAATACAAAAGGTCATCATGTTACGAGTCGCTTTTTCCACATCAGCCATTTCACCATGAATTAAAGCGACTGGAATACCTAATGCCTTTGCTACATGATCTAAAAATCCGTTACTGACTTTATTGATCTCATCTACACTTGCACCAGAAGAAGCTGCCTGTTCGGTATAAGTGAATCCTTTTTGTTGTGGGATGATGGCGAATGTTTTTTCTTTTATCGCTTGATACATCCGATCAATGAAACTCTGTAACTTTCGTTGAGTTTCAGGATCCTTCGCACCTGTCGTCTCTAGATCAACCGTCGAACGAATCTGATTTTTATGTTTCTGGAATTCTACCATTCTTCCAAACAAGGATCCGTAATCCATAAAAAGGCTATCAATCAATTTTGATAGATTTTCATTATCGAATTCCAAATAAAGCACATCATTCATCGTGAAGGTTCGTTGAAAGGTAAAGTTTTTGACAGTAACGTTTTTGAACGTATCCTCCACTACTCCATACTCAACGCGATCAAAATCATCAGCAATTAACAAATCATCTGTAGCAGATTTGATAATCAAACATTCATTGTCATGGATAAGTTTATAAACCACCGTTTGCCAAAAAAAACTTGCTGACATGTTTTTATTTGGTCGAACATTTAACCGGTAGTAGAGTTCATCTTTTATCGTTTCTTTATTCTTCTTCACTCGAAATTCAGATTGACTGATGATTCGACCGATCATATTGACGCAGGTTTGAATCGCCAATTGTTTCATTTTAATCCGTTCGGAAGTGCCTTCTAATAAATCGACATCATACATCCACTCCAGCTCAGTATTACGTTTGAATATGTCTAATAATCCTATTGTCACTCACCTCCTAAAATGAAATATCGTCCAGGTAAAATTCTTCTTCCTCTACCAGGACATTATCCGCTTGCCATAAGGCGTGGATAAATGCCTGAAATCCATCGGTTTTACGTTTGATTTCATCTTTCTTTAAGTATTCTTTATTGCCATCCTTTTTGATTTTCACATACACATTATTTGTGTACCATCGCATTAATGGATTGTCGCCAAATATAATCTGCTTATTAGCAAATACCGTTTCAACTCTTGGTGCAAGTTGTGAATGAATGGCTTTAGGATTCCGTATATAAATTAAAAGAAAGCCTTCTGCTTCAAGTGCAGCTTTCACGAGATCAAGACGAAAGGTATCCGCTACAATGGTGCTAACCCCATATTGCTCTCTCATTCTTACGAACCAATTTACGATTTGTTTTATATCAATAACCGGTCCGTCTAAAATGGTCAATAAGCCTTCCTCTTCCCAGTCATGGATTGGCGCCTGTAAATTTGCATCCTTTAGAAAACCTCTTCTTACGAATGAATGTGATTTCCAAATATAATCTTCACCAACTTTAAATAATAATCCGACTGCAGCAAAGTCCCGAATGGAAGCGAAATCCAAACCTCCGACTGCCTCCCTATGTTTTAAATCAGGAATTTGTCTATTAGTTGCTTTAATTTCTTCCCAAGTCGCCACAGATGCAGTTAAATCGGTAGCAGGTAAATTCATACGCTTTGTCATAAATCGAATGCGTGCAGATGGCTTAGAATTCCCTAAAGAGATGTACTGCGTTCTAACCTTACGAAATAACTCTTTCGCGTACTCACTCATGGGTTCATGGAACATCGGATTTGCTTTTTGCCAGTTTGAAAAGTCATCCATATCCGATTCACTGTCCAGCGTGGCCATAAAGACAAATAACGGATCCTCTAATGATTCCCCATTCAGAACTCTCGTTGCCCGTTCTTTCAGATCATCCAAATAACCACCGCGAACAAATCCATCTGTAGTGATAAAGAATTCTCTGGAGTGCTTAACCTTTCCCAGACCGGATGAAAAGACATCAATGATTGCTGAATCTTCATATTCGTGGACTTCATCATATACGACACAACCGTCACGCAAACTATCTTTTGTTTTAGGGTTAGAAGTGTGGAACTTGAGTTTGCTATTGTTCGTTCGACTACTAATTTCGGATTTCGTCGCATAAAACAATGATTCCAACACTTTGTGATTATCTGAGTTTTTAATAGTGCTGTAAATTTCATTAAAAGAAGTCTTAGCCTGTTCTTCGCTATTCGCTACGATCGATACATTGTAGTTTTCGATTCCATGCAAATCGCTGATAAAGAAATTTGTAAGGGATGAGATCAATCCGTTCTTACCAGCTCCCCGTGCTTTGTATAAAAAGAACTGTTCGAAAAAAGGAAAGTTTCCTTCTGTGTAATAGAGAAAAACGAATGCTGTAATAAACTTTTGAAACGGCATTAATGTAAAATAATTCTTTTCTGTAAAAGCGATATAACGCTTATGAGTTATTTCATCAAAGTAGATATCATCACGATTAAGAACATGGTTATTTAAGTAAGAAAATAAAAGGACCACATACTTACTGACTTTTATCTTGCCAGCTTCGTATTGGTCCATATAAAAGGTAACATGCTGATTTATTTTCATTTATATCAAATCATCTGCTGAATACTTCGGATTTCCCTTGTTCTCTTCGTCTATAAAATGAAAGGTTCGTTCTATATTCATGATGGATGCATTTACTTTGCTCATTTCATTCAACAGAGGGTGGGACTTCACAAATGTTTGGGTCGCATTCTTTACCATGATCGAAACGCCCTCTTTTTTAACTGTGCGTTCCATTCGTCTATAAATTTCAATATGCTTCAAGTACCTACCGACTTTTTCCACTTCAACAGGACTAGTTGTATCAACGCTGGACATCAGATAATCCTTTATTTTATCTATACTTACGTCAGTTCTTAAGGCCGCTTTCAATCATGGCCACCCCCCTATCGTGAGATTTTGATAAAAAATTTGGAAAGTCGAGCCCCCTCCCCGTTTCACGGGTCCCCAAAAACTTCAGAAAATTTTTGACGGGGGGGCTTTTGAAAATTATTTTTCTCTAAGCTCAAATGCTTTAACTATCGTTTTCTTCTCATCTTCTGTAATGTCCTCAAACTCCATGAATCGATCTAAAGCTTCCTTTGTTGTCATCCCTGAGTCTAAGAGTAATTGAAGCTCTGATAAAGCATCCTTTAACTGTTCTCTTATCATCTCTTCCATCCTTATAGTCACCACCTCTCATCATCAAATACTTTCTTCTTTCGAATGTACTTCTCCAATCGACCGTGCTCTTCATTATGACAACGAATGCATATGCATTCACAGTTACTATAAACAAGCGCAAGCTCTGGATGCTGTTTAACTTCCTTTATGTGATGCACGTTCTCTGCCCTTCCTACTCTACCTGAACGCTTGCAAGTCTGGCATTCATGATTATCTCTAACCAGTACACGTTGTCTAAGTTTTCTCCAAGCTAGACTCTGGTAGAACTTAACCAGTTTATCTTGGGCTATGAGTTCAATAATTCGTTGTAGTTCCATCTACATTCACCTCTCTACACACAACCAAGGATCACCTTGTATGAAGAGGTTGGTTTATTAATATTGATTGTGTGTAGAAAAAGAATGAAATTCTTGAAGTGACTCTTTAATAATCTGTTTATGTGTATTTTCACATAAGAAAAAGCACCACTTGGGTGCTAAGTTTTAAATCTCATCTTCCGAATTCATTTGTAATTCTTCTCTTACAAATTTCTTTGATTGTGTCAAAATCGCCTCCATTATCAACACATGTATATACTTCAGCTATAAAACTGTTTTTTTCTTCTATACTCATGTCTTTTAGAAACTCATCTAACGAGTTTTGTATGCTCATAATCCTCCCTCCCTTCACTGTTTAATTTCAGCAAAAGGAAGTTGAATCCTGTTTAATCTGTAAAAAAAGGAGTGTCTTCATGAAATAGATATATTGGTGCAATAGGTGACTTTATTTTTGTATTAGAAGCGCTTCATACAATTGGTATTGATCTATTACAATTAAGCTTTCTATAACGAATAATCAAATGTGACTACTCTTCTTGCTCGAGCATTTATACATAACCTTGTTGTATTTCTCTGCTTTTCAAACTAATAACATTTTATCATTTAAATGCATGAATGTTCTGCCAGTAGTCAGCCATTTTTCTGCCAAGAAAATTATATGCAGACGAAGAAGATTTTAAGAAAACATATTCTCAAACTTTAATTTTGCTTTTGGATGCAACTTCCTAAACAACACGTTTACCTGCTGAACGCTAATTCTCCCACCAACTAAATAATTATCTGGATTATTAATGGTTGAAGTTGCATCTGACATTACATTATCATCGCCTCTAATAAAATCCTTTTGTTTGTTGCCTTTTCCTTCAAAGTATTCAATTTCGTGCTCTCGCATGTTTCTAACTTCTTTTATATAAGGAATTTTTTCATTTATTTCATCTATCATTTGCTGATATTCTTCATCATACTTTACGGCAACATTTAACCACTTTTGAACTTTATTTAAAGCAATAACAAAATAGTATTCTCGAACTCTGCTTAACTCTCGAATGTAATCCATTCTGTTCTTCATTTGAAGATTTACTCCTGGCTGATCGAAAAAATCATCCATTAAACTAACGGATTCATTGCTTAATTTAATTAAATCCTCGCCTTCAATTAATACGGCCATCATCCAAGTTTTAGTTTCTTGTATAGACATCCATTTCATTCTGTCTTTATCCATTTTCATACCTCCCATAAATATCAAGTCAATTATTTCATTCCCTCATAGATTAACTTACCATTATCTTGCATTAATTACCCATATCTTATATTGTGTGTAATTAATTTAACTCCTGAATGTCCTAGTAGAATGCGGTTAATATTAAAATGCAATTATGAATTATACATTATCTTATTAAGAAGAACTGGCAAAGAATATAATAACTCCTAACAAAAAACTCCCGATTCAGGGGAGTTTTTGTTAGGAGTTCAATATTTACCTATTTGCACACCTCTTGGGTTGCCAACTTTAGCTGTGGAATAATATATGTCTTTAATAGTATTAAACCAACTTTCCATTTCACTATAAACTCCATTTTCCTTTAAATCTTCTGCAGTAACCTTTTTTGTTAATTGGCCATTCAATTTAGCTTTGATTGCCATATCTCTTTTTTTATCATCTCTGATTTGACTCATAGCAATCCCTTTTAAATGGTTCGGTATATCGAAATTGCCCCACCTTGAACGGTGCTCAGATAAATTACAATTAAACTCTTCTTCTATTAAAGCAATTGGGATGTAGTTTTCCATTTCACGTAACTGTGTTATCATTCCTGTGCGTCTACCATCATTCATTGCGTTCATATCATCAACTAGTTCTTTATACTTCTCAACATCTCCATCATACAAATGAAATTCCTTTATGTTTGAGTGTTGAAAGTGGTTAAGGTTAATCCAGTCTATAAGTCTACTACCCCCCAGATTATAGATACTAATATCAGTCTGCTCTATATCTATTATTTCTTTGAATTCTGGTACACATTGATTTACATTCTTAATAAAATTCACATCATTAGGACCTTCCACACAAATTACCATACTTGAATGTATCGTCGGTAAAATCCCTAAAGTATTAACTATTTCACTGATTTTAACTTTTTCATCTGTTACTATTTCTGGACAACCTTCTTCATCTTTTGAAACCAATATTAACGACTCTTCATCAACCATCTGTGCTATTTCAGGTGTGTGAGTAGTTATAAATACTTGACTATTCTCCTGCTCAGCAATAATCGATAAAGAGTCTATTATCATTTTTTGAAAGTCAGGATGTTGAGAAGTCTCTGGTTCTTCTATAGCATAAATTATATTTTGATGTTGTCTATCCATTAAGCTCTTTTCAGCCTGTGCCCTAAAGTAACTCAATAGTATTAATCTTCGTACACCGCTCCCTCTTTTATTTAATGGTATATCGTTATCTGTATCCAAATTAAATTTAAAAACAGTGTCCCAATTTTTAAGATCGGGCAACGTTTTTAATTGGTTTGCAATTTCACCATTAAACTCTTTTAATTTCTCAATTGTTTTTTCCCCAACTTCTTCAACTCTTTTTACAACTCTGTCTCTTATAGCGTCTAGATCACTTTGAAGCTCAGATAACACCTCTTTAGTAATCGCCTTCATTGGATCTTGTACTTCCTTATCGCTATCTGTATTTGCTCTATCAGATTGAAAAAGGTTGAAAAGCGGCAGATTTTCTTTCAATTTCAGCCAGTTTTTCATACTCTCATCCTGAATATCTTTAACATTAATAGGTAAAACATCTAAAACTGTATCTTCACTTATTAAATGATTAAATATTGCTTTTCTTATATCTGCTTTTTTCGTTTTATTAATACCATTATAATCTCTTATTTCATCCTTATATTCTTCCAACGCACTCTTTAATTCTGCAAGGCTATAAGTAATTAGTGGGTTTTCGAATAAAATAGGATGATATGTATTTAGGTGAACAGTAATATTGCTTGCGCTGATTGTATTACCACTCGCTTTTATTACTTTTTTTATTTCAAGAAGTCCCTCCTCGTTTAATAGATACTCATCATTTAATGAAGTTGGATTTGAAGCATCTAATATTACCAAATCTTCTTCCTTTACTTCAAAAAAAGCACTAATTTCAATAACCTTTTCAAACGCATATTTATAACAATCATTAGGTTCAGGTTTTTCATCATTAAAAAATATGTTTAAAGCATCAAGAATAGTGCTTTTCCCTACATCATTTCTTCCAATGATTACATTTAAATTTTTATTGAATTTTACTTCTAATTCTTCATACCCACGAAAATTTTTTAATTGTAATTTAGTTAATTTCATTTTTTACCTCCATGATATGATGGATTTCCACTAAATTACAAATTCTACATTCATGAAAAAAGACCTTCATTAATTTTTAAACATCAATAATTTTTTATTCAATGTTATCGATTTAAATTTTAAATTTTTTTATTGCTTTATCTATACCATCTTGCTCAATACCAATATACCTTAAGGTAACAGATGGACTAGTATGATTAAAAATTGTTTGTAGTAATGCAACATCTTTTGTTTGTTTGTAAAAATGGTATCCAAATGTTTTTCTAAGAGTGTGAGTACCTATCTCATTTAAATTAATGTATTCTGCTGCCTCTCGTAGAATTTTATAAGCCATGCTTCGCCCAATAGGCTTGTTAATACCTTCTCTACTCTTGAAAAGAAACTCATGATCTTCTCTACCATCCACATATTCTTTTAATTCCCTATTTAGAGCAGGAGTCATATCCAATCTTTTTTGCTTCCCAGTTTTCTTTTCTCTCATACTAAAATAGGGTCTTTTTGCATCGCTAACACGAAGAGGTAAAATATCGGAAATGCGAAGCCCACTATTGATACCGAGAATGAACATCATATAATCTCTTTCATTTTTCTCTTTTAGAAAAAGTTTTATTGCTCTAATCAGTTCAGGATCCCGAATTGGTTGCACGAAGTTCATCCGGCGAACACCTTCTCTTTAGTCACTTCAATACGTAAGATGAAAGCTAATTTATAAAAGGCCCTTGCCTTTACTCTGTAGTACTTTCTCTCACTCATGCCTAGATCATTATAAACTTCATAATCAAATACATCCTCTTCATTCATATAGCGCTGAATAATGATCGACCTTTCTTGATAAGAGAGGCGATTGACAGCTTTTCTAATTTTACTAAGATACTTCCTACGAACAGTTGCCTGATCTATATTTTTAATTGCTGCATTTTCAGTAGATGAACGAAATTCATTTGAATGAGATGGAGGTACGATAGAAAAGGTTTGGGTTACTTTAGGCAAATGGTCATCTGGTTCCATAAGTAGATATATGGTGTATTTTTCAAGAGCTCCTTCAACAGCAGCTTTGGTTTGCTCACGATCAATTTCTGGTAGATTAAAATCAATTTGTTTTGCCATATGGCACCTCCGTTGATTTATATAAAAAAGGAACACCAATCAAACAGAAAACACTTCTGTTTAGTTGGTGCCCCTGCGTTATGGCTCAGGACTTATTTAATTCTGTCACAATTCTTGATTTTCACGTAATGTCTTTGCATCCTTACATAATGATAGTCGATGTATTTACCGTTTACCTGGTGTTTATATAGAAAATGATGATAGTGGTAAAGAACGAAATGAAAAGCGCTTTTCATTCTCCCTCCCACTCATGAGCATCCATAATAAAAGAACATTTGTTGCATTTCTTTTGAGGAATAATATTAGGTAAAACCTCAGAAACTTCGCAATCAGGACAGTAGTATTCAATCACTGCTATAGCTCCTTTCTCAAACTTTCTCAGACATTTGGAATTCGAACCGATCTACCTTTCCTTGATATGTGAAAATCGTTGTTTTTCCATGTGATGGCAATTGTTTTGAAATTAAGTTACCATCTTTAACGATATAACAATGATCTTCTTCAAGAACCTTTGTTAGATTCTCAATATCACTAAGTTGTTTATGGTTTCTTTCCATCCTAAGCGCCCCTTTTGTGGTAAAATAAGATGTAAGGGAACTTTTACCGCCTGGACGCTCAGGTGGTTTTTTTTATGAAGATTTTCAAAGTCACTTTGTATTCTGTTCTTCTCTCTTTCTTGAATTTCCTCTTTCCCATTTCCAATTTACCTTTGGTCGATCTTCAGGATCATATTTACTTGGAAGATTGCGATAGTACTCTAGTTCACTATCTGATAAATAGTAAGTTATAACTTCACCATGAGCTGAACTCATCAAAACACCACCTTTAACAATAATTAAACATAGAAATTATTAATCTATTTTTCATTGGCCCATAAGTTCTCAAGTGTTGTTAGTGTTTGCTTCAGCAACCAATTAGAATTATGGCCTCTTTTCTTAAGCTTGATTACTAAAATTTTTTTCGTTTTGTCACTGCATTCCTCAGTTGACTCATTAACTTGCCTCCTGTTTAAAATGCTTTTTATAGAACCGTTTCTTCCACGCTTCAAATTCTTGTTTAGAGTGACTTGCAGAGTCACATTTCTTACAAGGATTAACCTCAGTACCAGCAAAGCTTTTTTTATAAGTGACCCCTCGATTGAAACAATAGGAACATAACATTCAAAATACCCCCTTCAAAATGATTTTCTTCGATAGTCATTACCAGTCATTTTAAGTACTGTCGTTCCATCCATCATGCGTGAAAAGTTCCGTTCATTAACCTTTTTAGAAAGGTCATCACTAGATAAATTGGTGGTAAATATCGTATGTTTACCTGCTCGACTATCCATGACTTCAAATAACTTGGTTTGAGTCCAGTTGTCATTTTTACTCTTTGCGTTCGTGTATTCTGTACCAATATCATCTAGCACTAGTAAATCTACCTTTTCAACAGCTTCTAATAGCTCTGCTTCTGAAAATTCACTGTGACTGTTGTATGTGTCTTTAATTTTTGTAAGAAGCTTTGGAACCGAGAGAAAAAGTCCTGAATAGCCCTTATCTAATAACGCTCGAACAGCTGCATATGATAAGTGACTTTTCCCCGTTCCATATGATCCTGCAAGAAGAAGGTTTTCAGGATTGGAACTTTTGAATTCCTTAACAAATTCTTCTACGGTTTCCTTTGCATCTAAAAGCTGTTTGTTAGTAGGTTCATAGTTTTCAAAAGTAGCTCTCTGTAAACTACGGTTCACTAAAGAGTTTTGATTGAAAATTGCTTTTGTTTTCCGTTCAAGCATAGCTGACTGGACTTTTCTGCTTTCTTCGGCCAATCGCTTTTCTTCACACCTGCACCCTTTGAAAGCTCTGAAAAGCTTTCCTGCTTCAGGTCCAAGTGCAACCGTTCCTTCCACTTCGTTAACTATCTCTCCACAACCTGAACATTTAATTTGGCGAAGCACCTTCATCGGGGCAATTTTTGTTTTTAACAAAGATGATGTTTCCTTCATGATTCTCCCTCCAATCAAAATCCATAATCATATCTTTGCTCATCTTGCTGTTCTGGCTTTCGAAACGGGCGAACATTACTCGCTTTTTCAGATTGTTGCAATCGATAATGATGGGCAAGGATAACCTTCTTGCAATAAGCGAACGAATTGATCTCATCACCATGATAGGCAGCTGTAAAATCCCTAAACGCTTGGTCAATTCCCTGTACCGCCTCTTCGATCGAAACACCCGCCTTTAATACCGCTTGAACGTGTTGGTAATCGGAGACCTTGGGAGGCATGCCCGGTTTCCCTCGTACTACCATGTAATAATCTAGCAAGTAATCAGCATTGGACTGTGATTCAGTTTTATGAGGTTTATTATCAACTACAACAACATTACTAATATCTTTATTAGATTGGACACTTTTGTCCATTCCAGAGTGGTCATTTCTGTCCTCTCTCTTATTGAGAGGAGACACTTTTGTCCTTTCTCTTTTTTCAGAATGGACATTTTTGTCCACCCTCTTTTTCTTTTGAATATATCCTCTTTTTGAGTTTTTAACGGTTAAAATTAACCCATATGGAGCGCGAGTCACTTTTATATATTCATGTTTCTCCAGGACATCTAACCAGCGACGAATCGTCTTATCACTAACTCCAAACACAATTGAAAGTTCTCCAAGCTTCAAGGGTTTATTTCCTAACACAACACCCCACACAGTCCCTTCTCTTTCAATTTCATCTGTGGTTGAACTTACAGCCCAAAGAAAGAGCCACAAACCTGATCCTATGTTTTGATAATGTGTTGGGTCCAATATGCCAGAATAAGTAGAAAACGGATAACTCTCGGACATCTTTCTCCTCCTTACATACACTGACGATTATCTAGTTGGGGGTACTGCCTTGATATAACACAAAGCATTCATACCTTTAATTCGCTCAAAGGTAAGTTCAGGATAGTTTTTCTTAATGTACTTCGTTACATAGGACTTAAAATATAGCTTTTGAGTTTGCTTGTTTTGGATGTGTTTAATAACTGATAAATAGTGTAGGGGTATAGGAATGGCAATCTCTGTTTTTTCAGACTTCACATATATGCCTCCCAGAGTGTATTTGATTTTGATAGGGTCTTGGAGTAAAATTAAAATAAGATGATTAATCACAAGACCCTGAATGATCGCGTTGCAGCGCGGTCATTTTTTGTTTACAGATAATCCTTGCTCTTCTATTCGATAAATAAGTAAAATACAATCATCCGCTTCAGTAGCAGAAAACTTTATATCTACTACTTCAAGATCAGGGTTTTCTTGTAGCCAGCAATTCGCATCTATTTCATTACAGAATGTTTTAAGCTGTATACATCCTGACAATTCAGCTTGTCCAAACATCATTTCAACACCTTCCAAATATTATTGTTTACAATAAATTCAATTAGTGGTATTTTATTGATAATTAATTACGTCAAAGATTGACAGTGAGCTTTTAGGTTGCTGTATTTTTTTGTTTCAATGGATTGTTATTGTCCTGAAATATTCGCTTTTGCTCTTTTATCCAAAAAGCTAGGGTAAAATAAGTATCCGCCTTGATCTTTCTGCGTTCCTGGTAAAACTGCCAGCCTCGAAAATTTAATGCTCTTTTTAGATACTCCAATTCCATCCCATCAAACTTTATGACTCCATTAGAGCTTTCTTTCATTTTGTTGTATGCAATGTCAAACTGTTTCAGAGCCCACCCCTTTAACTTATCTCTATACGCACACATGGCTTCAACTGCCATGTTTCTCTCTACTGGCAAAAATCTAAAACTAGCTTTAGTCTCCATTATTTAGCCTCCTTAATTCGATGATTTAGCTCTTTTTTATAACTAAGCAATCGGTTATATCTGTATGGATTTTGATAACGCGTTGGATGAATTGCTGTATATTCAGCTACTTTTTTTGTGTAATAAAAAATGCGTTCAGAAACTGCCTTCAATCAGTACGCCCCCCTAATTCTTCTAACCTTTCATATAACCGCGAGAAATGAGTTTCTTTCTATGAGTTAGCCACATTTCAGCCCATGAAATAGAATATTCTTTACAAATAACAGCAATATAATGATTCAATGCAATGATGGCATCCATCGCTTGAATGACTGATTCCTTCACATCATTAAATTGAAATGGCTCTACTTTTCTAGGATGATTTACTAGATTTGTTTTATTAATCGCAATGAGAGCTTCTTGCAACTCTTCCTGAGCCTTACATTTAACACTGGATCGATGAAGATCAATATCATCACCATCAAGCCTTCCGCTTCCCCAGCCTGTATATTCTGCTGCAGCAGTCATTCCCACAAATGGGTTGTTATGACTTTCAGCAAAATATTTCACCATATCAGGTTGAACACGGTATTCTCCGTTTTCTTGTTTAGAAACAGCTTCACGAGATGTATGCAAATCCATTGACAATGCCAATTGCGTCATACCGGTTTCTTTCCTTGCAGATCGCACTTCAGAAGCTGATCTACCATTTAGCATTAAAATTGACCACCTTTCTACCAATTTTTTTGTTGATAATGGGTAAAATAAACTTAGAAACTAATTAACGAGTGTTTTGTTCACTCAACCATGTGAGCAAGAAATCTTTTGTATCTCCAGCTGGGAAGTACCACTTCTGCCCTACCTTGTATTTCTTAAAGCGTGAGTCAAAAAAGAACTTCTCCTGGATCGATCCCCAGGACATACATGTTCGCTTTTGAAGCTCTTTCGCATCCCAGAAAACTCGCTCAGCATCAATTTGCTTAATCTTTTCTTCCACTTTTTGAAGGTAAAGCTGTTTTGCTTCTTGATCATCGATTTGTATGTTTAGCAATTTTGAACACCCCTTAGTTCATTAACCACACATATTGTGCGGTTCTATATTAAAAAAAAGAGACTCAATTGATACATCATAAAAATTTGAAAGCTTAATTTTAATTTCATCTCTAGGTGTCCGCTTTCCCTGCTCATACATAGCAAGCGCACTTACACTTATGGAAAGTTCATCAGCTACTTCTTCTCTTGTTAGATCACCACGTAAATTAATTAGCTTCTTTCCAATAATTTCTTTATTCATAAATACACCACCTTTCAACACATATTGTGTTTCTATTACTAGATTAAACCACACTTAAAGTGTTGTCAACACTTTTTGTGAAGTTAACTATCCAAATAACACGTTTCGTGTTATTATTTCAAGTAGGTGATGGATATGGCCACTTTTGGCATTAGATTAAAAGAATTAAGAAAATCTAAGCGAATAACACAAAAGGAACTTTCTAGAATTCTCAAATTGAGTGAAAGTGCAGTTAGTATGTATGAAAGAGATGAAAGAGAACCTTCTTTTGAAACACTTAAAGCTTTAAGTGAACTATTTGAGGTTTCTAGAGCTTATCTACTTGGTGATACAGACGATCCACAGCATTCAAGTAACAATAGTGATAAAAATTATGATTCTCTGTCAGAAATCAATAAAATACTTACTGACCTTGGTGTAACAGATTTTTTCATGCACAATATTGAAGACTGGAAGGACTTAAATCCAGAACAAGTTGATGAACTTCGAAGAGACTTTGAATCATTTCTTGAGTACAAAGCATTTGAAGCAAAGAAAATGAAAAAAGAAGCAAAGAAGGATTCTACTAAAGATGATAATTAAAGATAAATTATACATATAACTCGTTATTAGACGTTCGTATGTATAATTTATTTTTAATCTTAAGGCGAACATACATTCGTTTAATTATAGGAGTGAGAAAATGTCTCTATCGTATACATCCTCCCCACTTGAGTCATGGGTTTCGAACTGGTATCTAAAAATGAACATTTACAAACCCTCTGACATAAGTATCCATAAAATTTGTAAGACTTATAGGATTTTCTATTCTCAGAAACCTTTACCTTCTTACTCGAAACAGAATGGAAACTTTAAAATCATTTCAGTTGATAGCCGATTATCCATAGAAAAACAGCGTGAAGTTGCATTCCATGAGCTATGTCATATCCTTCGCCATGCAGGAATGCAAGGCATGATGCCTGAAGCTTTTAGAGAGCTTCAAGAACGAGATGCCAGACATTTTACAAAATACGCTTCTATTCCATATCACATGATCTCAGATATTGATCTCGACAATCCTAATGTTATTGAGCAAATGTCTTCTACATTTAAGGTTTCACAAGAACTGTGTGTAGACCGATTATTACAAGTAAAAAAGAAAACGTTTCAATCAAGGAGGACTTTCCATGGCTACATATCGTAAACGAGGAGAAAAATGGGAGTATAGAATTTCATACAAAGACCTCTTTACACAAAAACACAAATTAAAATCCAAGGGGGGCTTCAAAACAAAACGAGAAGCTCAACATGCTGCTTCCCAAGAAAAAGCAAAACTTAATTCTGGGTTTGAAGTGGACAACTCCTCTCTTCTTCTAGAACATTACCTTAACGATTGGCTGATCAACTATAAATCCGGTGTAGTGCGAAAAAACACTTATGAAATCCATGAAAGAAATATCAATAAGCACATACTTCCTTATTTTAAAAAAATCAATTTAGTAGACTTAAAGCCTATTATGTATCAAAAATTCTTAAACAGTCTTACTGACCACGGATATAGTAAGCGTACGATTGAAATTATCCATACCACAATGGCAAATGCTATGAAGAAAGCTGTAACGCTCGGTAAGATTGAGAGAAGTCCTTGCGAAGGAGTTGATATTAAAGGGAAGGAAAAAGAGAGCTCAGAATTAAAATATATGGATTCTGAAGATATCCATGATTTTTTACAGGAAGCTTATAAGTATGGCTATGAGTATTGGATCTTCTTCAAAATACTCATAGAGACTGGAATGCGAAAAGGTGAAGCTGCTGCTCTGCAATGGACGGATCTAGACTTAAAGGAAGGCACGATCACCATTAATAAGACACTCGATTTCAAAGCGCGTTCGAAAGAAGAATTGTTTGGAGACACTAAAACCTTTAAATCACAAAGAACGATTACAATCAGCAAGAGTTTAATCAATGATCTCCACTTTCATAAGAAACAACAAAATCAAAATAAATTAGCACTTAATGAAATTTATCACCACGATTTGAACCTGGTCCTCTGTCGTAATAACGGGAACATTATGCCGAAGTCTAGTTTGTTTAATGCATTTAACCGGATACTAAAAAGAACGAACAAACCGAAGTTGCCTATCCACTCTCTCCGCCATACACATGCTGTATTACTTTTAGAAGCTGGTGCAGATATGAAGTATGTCCAGACTCGTTTGGGCCATGGAAGTATGGAAATTACATCAAACGTTTATGCACACGTTAGTAAAAAAATCGAGACAGATACACTGGAGAAATACGAGGAATACATGAAGAATATCTTGAAATGATTTTGGCCAATCTTTTGGTCAAAATCTTTTTTTTGAACTTTTTTTGGTCATTTTTTGGTCAAAACAACCACTTACAAGAAAATGTGATTTTGACCAAAATAAGAAAAACCCCTTAATACTAGTCGTATCAAGGGGTTTGGCTCTTAGTAAGTCGTCATATACTGTTCGCGTTCCCAAGGGTGTACTTGCGTACGGAACATATCCCACTCAATTTCTTTCGCTTCGATAAAGTGCTCTGATGCGTGCTCGCCGAGAGCAGTCATCATAACTTCATCTTTTTTAAGCAATTGAAGTGCATCGTATAGTGTTGCAGGAAGATCTGTGATGCCTTCTGCTACGCGCTCGTCTTTGTCCATCACGTAGATGTTACGCTCAGTTGGCTCTGGTGGCGTCATGTTGTTCTTGATACCATCAAGTCCAGCTGCTAGTAGAACGGCCATTGCAAGGTATGGATTTGCAGATGGATCTACACTACGTACTTCAATACGAGTACTGATTCCGCGAGATGCTGGTACACGGATAAGCGGGCTACGGTTACGAAGAGACCACGCAACGTAGCAAGGTGCTTCGTATCCAGGAACAAGACGCTTGTAAGAGTTAACTGTAGGGTTTGTTACTGCAGTGAACGCTTCAGCGTGCTTCATTGTTCCTGCGATAAATTGACGCGCTGTTTCGCTTAGTCCAAGTTCGTCTTTAGGATCGTAGAATGCATTCTCTCCATCCTTGAATAGAGACATGTTCGCATGCATTCCTGAGCCGTTAACACCGAAGAGTGGCTTTGGCATGAACGTTGCGTGAAGTCCGTGCTTTCGTGCGATTGTTTTAACCGCTAATTTAAACGTTTGGATGTTATCACACGTTGTGATCGCATCAGCGTATTTAAAGTCAATTTCGTGCTGTCCTGGTGCTACTTCGTGGTGAGAAGCTTCGATTTCAAAGCCCATGTCTTCAAGCTCAAGAACGATATCACGACGGCAGTTTTCACCTAGATCTGTAGGAGCAAGGTCAAAGTATCCGCCTTTATCGTTAAGCTCAAGCGTTGGCTCACCGTTCTCATCCATCTTGAAAAGGAAAAATTCCGGCTCTGGTCCGATGTTGAAGTCAGAGAATCCGAGCTCTTCCATTTCTTTAAGAACGCGTTTTAGCACTGAACGAGGATCCCCATCGAAAGGAGTGCCATCAGGGCTGTAAATGTCACAGATAAGACGAGCTACTCTGCCTTTTTCAGATGACCATGGGAAAACGACCCATGAATCAAGATCCGGATAAAGATACATATCAGATTCCTCGATGCGAACGAAACCTTCGATAGAAGAACCGTCAAACATCATTTTATTATCAAGAGCTTTTTCAAGCTGATCAACTGGAATTTCAACGTTCTTAATAATCCCTAGTAGGTCAGTAAACTGCAAGCGGATAAACTTAACGTTTTCCTCTTGCGCCATCTTTTTGATATCGTCTGTTGTGAATTTGTTAGCCATGTAAAATGAATCCTCCTTAAGAAATATAAAGATTTAGTGAATCCGTTGGACAAACAGCACGAGTTTAACGTAAAGATCGACTCGCCGTACGTAGGCAATAGATGCAAATGCCAAAATTCAGAATTAATTGAGCATTCGCAATTGCCACTTCCTTCTTCACTTACTTATCAATATACTATAGCTTTCACATCATCGTGTTAAAGTACGTTAGATAATCTCACATCATTTTTAAGCAAAAAAGAACAGAGATCGACTTGATCTCTGTCCACATTCCCCATTATACGGTGATTAAACCTTTTATTAACAAATCATCCACTGCGCGCAAAACACTGATCTTTACATGTTCAAATGTAAGTCCACCTTGAACGTATGCGACATACGGTGGTCTTAGCGGACCATCTGCCGATAATTCAAGGCTTGCTCCTTGAATAAACGTACCCGCTGCCATGATCACATCATCTTCATAGCCTGGCATGTAAGCAGGTTCAGGTCGTACATGTGCATTAACTGGTGATGCAGATTGAATCGCCTGACAAAATGCAACCATGCGTTCGCGATCGTTGAACTGCACAGATTGGATAAGGTCTGTTCGTTTACTATTCCAGTGCGGCGTTGTATCAAATCCGGCAGCTTCTAAAAGCGCAGAGCTGTAAACAGCTCCTTTCACAGCCTGTCCTACTGTATGAGGCGCAAGAAAGATCCCTTGATACATTTCTTGTAAGGAATAAAGTGAAGCTCCGACTTCTCTACCAATTCCAGGTGACGTTAACCGGTAACCACAAAGTTCAATTAAGTCCTCTCTCCCAACGAGATACCCACCTGTTTTAACAATGCCAGCTCCGGGGTTCTTGATGAGAGAGCCTGCGATTAAATCGGCTCCAACGTGACAAGGTTCAAGCTCTTCAACAAATTCACCGTAACAGTTATCTACAAACACAATTACGTCTTCTTTAATCGATTTAACGAACTCGATCATTTCACGAATATCATCAATTGTGAAAGAAGGACGATTGGCATATCCCTTTGATCGCTGAATTCCAATTACTTTTGTTTGGTCAGTTATAGCTGCTTGAACCGCATCATAATCAACCGCTCCGTCAGACAATGGAATATCCTGATAACCAATGTTGAAATCTTTCAACGAGCCATTACCGGCCCCTCGTTTTCCGACGATTTCTTCCAGCGTGTCATAAGGCGCTCCCGTTATATAGAGGAGCTCGTCTCCTGGTCGCAATACGCCGAACAGCGCTGTAGCAATCGCATGGGTACCAGAAACAATTTGCGGTCTTACAAGGCCCGCTTCCCCACCAAATACATCCGCATATAGTTTCTCAAGCGTATCTCTTCCGTCATCGTCATAGCCGTAGCCTGTTGATGGCGTAAAGTGATAATCGCTTATCCTATTTTGATGGAATGCTTGTAAAACGCGGTATTGATTCGCTTCGACCCGTTCGTCAATTTCTCGAAGAACAGGTTGAATTTTATCTTCTGCATTACGTGATAAGTTCTTTAGTTCATCTTGATGTGTAAAATGTTTAAACATGTTTGTCTACTCCTAGTCGTTGTTCCAGTCTTTCACGATTCGTTCGTAAAGATGTGCTGGTGCATAACCTTTGCATCTGTAATGGTCCTTCTCTTCGTCCCATTTCCGTTCTAAAAGCACGGTGTTACTTTGCAAATAAGCAAGTTTATCGCCTTGATCCGCTTGAATTGAGATAGAGAAATACTCCATTTGCTTCAAAACTTCTTTTTGAAGGCGGTCATTTAGACTCTTCAAGTCAGATTCTTTTATAGCCGAAATATGAATTTGCTCGTTCACACTGCTCTGTACAGCTGGATCTGCTTTGTCCATTTTATTAAATACGGTTAGCACTGGAATGTGTGATGCTTTTAAATCCTTCAACAACTTAAGCACGATTTCTTCGTGTCGTGCTCGGTCAGGATGAGCAGCATCGATCACATGTAGAATAAGATCTGCTTCCGTTGCTTCTTCAAGCGTTGATTTAAAAGACGCAACAAGTGTTGTAGGAAGGTCTTGGATGAAACCAACTGTATCAGTTAAGAGAACATTGAAACCATTTGGAAGCTTCAACTGCCTTGTCATTGGATCAAGTGTCGCAAACAACTTGTCCTCTTCATAGGAATCTGAATTCGTTAACCGATTAAAAATCGTCGATTTACCCGCATTCGTATACCCTACTAAAGCAACCTGTAGCGTTTCATTCCGTTTCCTTCTTGCACGATATTGTTCTCGGTGCTTAACGGTATGATCAAGCTGTTTCTTTAAGTCTGTTATTCGATTACGAATATAGCGTCGATCCGTTTCAAGCTTCGTTTCCCCTGGTCCTCTTGTTCCAATACCGCCTCCAAGCCTTGATAAAGATGTTCCTTGTCCGGCAAGGCGTGGAAGCATGTATTGAAGCTGTGCGAGCTCAACCTGTAGCATACCTTCTCTAGATCTCGCTCGCTGAGCGAAAATATCAAGAATAAGCTGAGTCCGATCAATGACTCTAGCATCAAGTTCTTCCGAGAGGTTCCGAAGTTGACTTGGAGAAAGCTCGCTATTAAAGATTACGATACTTGCTTCCTTTTCTTCTATGAGCTCGGCAAGTTCTTCAACTTTCCCTTTTCCTATAAATGTAGCAGAATGAATGCGTTCACGTTTTTGTGTGAGAGTCCCTTCAACAACTCCACCCGCTGTTTTGGTTAAAGCAGCCAGCTCATCCATCGAATAAGCAAACTGCTCATCAGTATATTTTTGAAGCTGACATCCTATTAATATTGCTGGTTCAGCTATTTCAATTCGTTCTTTATTCAAAGGTTCATTCCCTGCCTTTATCTATCAGTCTGTTCCCATCATACCAGAACCACATTTAATCTTCTACATGGATGTCTTCTGGTAATAAGAGCTCCAATGAAGACCGGTCGATTACTTTAGCCTGGAGTAGTCTCACTGCCTGTTTCCTAATGGCTTTCTCTATAATATTACGTACGAATCTTCCATTACTAAAAGCAGCTGTTTCACGTTCCCGCTTTTTCATAAAAGTTTGTTTCAATTTCCACTCAGTTTCTTTTGAAAAGCGATATTGACGCTCTGCTGCCATCTTTCTAGCAATCAGTAACAGCTGCTCATTTGAGTAGTCAGGAAAATCAATAACGAGCGGAAAGCGTGACGGTAAGCCCGGGTTTAATGATAGGAAATGCTCCATTTCCTCAGAGTAGCCTGCAAGAATAAGAATAAAATCCTTATGATAGTCTTCCATTGCCTTGACTAACGTATCAATAGCTTCTTTCCCGAAGTCCTTCTCCCCGCCACGTGCTAGGGAGTATGCTTCATCAATAAAAAGAATACCTCCTCTTGCCTTCTTAACGAGATCCCTCGTTTTTTGAGCCGTGTGACCGATATATTCTCCGACTAGATCTGCACGTTCTGCTTCAATGAGGTGTCCTTTCGAAAGGACATTCATCTCAAGAAATAGTGTACCAAGAAGGCGGGCAACTGTTGTTTTGCCTGTGCCAGGATTACCCTTGAACATCATATGGAGCGCTTGCGTATTCTGCTTTAAACCATTCTCTTCCCTGCACTTGTTCACATACAGCCAGGCGTAGACTTCTTTTAGTAAGTATTTCATTTCTTTAAGACCGATAAGCTGCTCCATCTCCTGTTGAATTCGTTCAAGAGGCATATGCTTTTTAGCTGCTTCACTAAGCGCCTCCTCAGCCACTTCCCGTTCGCCTTCATTCTGACGAAGAACGATATTAATTTGACTACTCTTCCGCTGTGTAATCGAATGCTGCAAGATGCTCACCTCGCTTTGATCTGACACGATAGTATACGCACCTGCCCAGAAATCGTGACAAAAGCCCAAAAGAAAAACACCCTAGACAGAGTGTTTAATTAAATCGTGATACGTATGATTCCGGTATCGTTACTTTTTGTTTCCCTTTCGGATGCTGATACGATCGATAAAAGGTAAGCTCTTCGCCATGCTCTACTACATCTATTTCAAGCACATACCCATTAGATCGTTCAAGCATTTTCATGAATACATCGCCGGCTTTAAGCGTATATAAAACAAAATCGCTTTTTAAATGGGGGATTTCGTTCTTCTGTACTTCAGGTAACGTTTTGAATACTTCACAGAATCTTTCTAGCGGAACAATATGCTTGCCTTTACCTGCCGCTTTCGTGATACTAACGACTTGGTCAGCTTTATGAATGATTTTCTCCATAATTTTACTCATAATATTCCTCGCTTTACTTAATTTCTGGGAGGTTTCGCACTTCACTCATCATTTCTGCTCCACATAACGGACAAGCTGGCGTATCAGAAAACGAGTAATCTGCCCTCATCCAGCCCGCACAATCTCCTCCTGAACATGACCATACATCTGTATCTACTTCTGGAATCGGTTCTTGCTGCTGTTTTGAAAAAAAGGCCATAACAAACGCTCCTTTTCTATTTGGTACCTACAGTATTCCCATAAATCCCAAAATCATGTAACTGCATCGAAATAATTCTATCGTGATTTTTGTTATAATAGAAGAAAACAGAAGGGGGCAGCATGATGGAGCTCTTTGAAGAAACACTTCCTGAATTTCTTGAACAATACCTTCAATCGCTTGAACGCAAAGGCAGAAAAGAATCTACCTTAAGGCGTTACCGCTATGACCTTGTTGACTTTACCTTCTGGCTAAGGACGTTTAACCGCGATGTCGATTTCGAGAATTTTCGTCAGTTGACATCAAAAAGGCTTCAAGAATACATTCGATACTTACATCTAGAACGACATTATTCCGAACGAACACTTAAACGGATCATGACTGTCCTAAACCAAGTATATCGTTATTATATGTCGTTAAATCGTACAAAGAACAATCCAATGAAAGAAGTTGTCCTTCCAACAAATGATGTAGCCGGGTACATGGATAGTGATTTCCTTCATGATGAAGAATGTGAAAAATTATTAGAAACAATCATCTCTCTCGAAGATCTAACAGAAAACCAGTTGAGGGCTCGATCGTTTTTAATTGACCGCAATTTAATTATTGCTCGTCTTTTTCTTTCATATGGCCTCACTCTACAGGAGCTTTGTGGTCTTTCTATGAAAGACGTCTCTTTTGAACAGAATGAACTTTTAGTTACGTCCGCCTATGGAAAACGTACTGTGCACCTTGACGTTGAACATAAAAAGATCCTTTTTTCTTATTATCAAACGATCCCTACTCCTGTTAGACCAAGATTAAAGAGTGATGACCCTTTGTTCGTATCCTTTGATTTCCAGCGCCAAACATATAGATGGAGCTATGAAGTTGATCGCCCGAAACGATTGACAGAAATTGCTGTACAAAAAATGATTCGACAGGAAGTCCAGCGTGCCGGACTACGAAAAGGTGTTTCTGCACAGCATATGAGGCGTACTTGTGTTATTCGAGCTATCGAAAACGACTTGTCGATCGATCAGCTCCGTACACAATTCGGAATGAAATCAGATTTAACGCTAAAACGCTATTTTGATTATATGGAAAAGCAGCCAATGACATCTTAAAATAGGTACAAAAAAGTCCCTCATCCTGCAGAAATCAGAACGAGGGACCTATTTTTACTTGTCAGACTCAAAATTTATTTCAACTGATCGCTGTGGAGCGAAAGTAGAAATGGCGTGTTTGTAAATCAATTGTTGTTTTCCATCGGACTCAAGGATAATTGTGAAATTATCAAATCCCTTGATCGTCCCTTTAAGCTGGAATCCATTAAGCAGATAAACCGTCACAAATACATTGTCTTTTCTCAATTGATTTAAAAATTGATCCTGGATGTTAATTTGCTGCTTCATTGTCAGTCCTCCTCTTTTTCTCTAAAGGCATTCAATTATTACATTTCTAGCTTTCTGCTAACTTTCCTGCAACAACTTGCAAGATTGTTTGGATTTTTTCTTCACGATCATTCGTCATATCAAACCAATCCATCTCCATTTGATGGCGGAACCAGGTTAGCTGACGTTTCGCGTACCTTCTTGAGTTCTGCTTCAATTCATTCACGGCGTCTTCATATGAAACACGACCATCAATGAATCGGTAGATTTCCTTATAGCCAATAGCTTGGACTGACTGACAATCTCGAACACCCTCAGCGTGTAAAGCTCTCGCTTCCTCAAGTAATCCAGCCTCCATCATAAGATCGACTCTTCTATTGATACGATCATAAAGCAAATCTCGATCCATCGTAAGGCCAACATTCACGAGATGATAAGGAGAATGTTCTGGAAGCGCGTCTTTCGATGCCGATACAGGCTCGCCAGTTACATGATAGACTTCAAGGGCTCTTATAACTCTTCTTACATTATTCGGATGAACGTTCTCATAGCTTACAGGATCGATTTCTTTTAGTCTCGAATGGAATGCTACAGCACCTTCTTCTTCAGCAAATCGCTCTAGTTTCGCACGATACGCAGGATCTTCCTTCGCTTCAGAAAAGGCATATTGATGCGTGACGGATTTAACATAAAGACCTGTTCCACCCGCTATAATCGCAACTTTCCCCCGACTATTAATATCAGCTACGAGGTCTGTAGCAAGATCCTGAAATTCAGCGGCTGAAAAACTTTCGGTCGGATCTTTAATATCGATTAAATGATGAGGAATTCCTTCCATCTCTTCAGTTGTCACTTTTGCCGTTCCGATGTCCATGCCTCGGTAAATTTGCATTGAGTCTCCACTAATGACTTCACCGTCAAGTGCTTTAGCAAGCTCAATACTTGTCTTCGTTTTCCCAACAGCTGTTGGACCGAGAACGGTAACTAGTTTTTGTTTCTTTTTGTCCATTTGATTCACGTACTTTCCTTCAATGTTTTCAGCTCGTTACATAACCCTCTTAAACATTTTCTCCATCTCATATGTGGAATAGTGAATAATAATTGGCCTGCCGTGAGGACATGTATACGGATCAATCGATTGCCGTAACGTCTCAAGCAGAGTGAATACTTCATCATCCCGCAAATGCCGATTGGCTTTAATGGATTTCTTACAGGACATCATGATAGCCGCTTCTTCGCGAAGCTTCTTCACATCAATCGCACGATTATCAACGACCTCTTGAATTAGCTCCTCAATCGTATTCTGTTCGGCTCCTTTCGGAAACCAGACCGGATGAGCGCTAACCATATAGCTGTTCCGACCAAACGATTCAAGAAACACGCCAACTTTAGCAAGATCTTCTATCCTACTATCAATAATGGCCGATTCTGACGTATTATACTCAAGCGTAAACGGAACGAGCAATTCTTGAACCACAGGATCAATTTCACCGACTTTTTCTCGGTAGAATTCATACTTAATTCGCTCCTGTGCCGCATGTTGATCGATGATATATAGTCCATTCTCATTTTGAGCAAGAATGTAAGTGCCATGCATCTGACCAATTGGGTAAAGGGGCGGAATTCGAGTATCGCTATCATTCGTTTCTTTCACATAATCCATTGCCATCTCAAGCTCATCGCGTGTATCAGGCTCAGACTGATTCGTCTCATAGTCGTCTGACTTCAATTCTTCCTTCACGCTAAACGGTTTTTTAAAATCCCTTATGAAGGGTGCCGGTTCAAAGTCGTCCGTTTTAATTTCAGGATCCTTGACTGGCGGCTCTTCTTCTCTACTCTTAGGTCGATCATGCTGAAAGCGAAAAGCAGGCTGTTCGCTTTCGGGTTCCTTTTTCTTCGGTGCTGTTTGTTCAGGTATAAGTTCAATCTGCTTAAAGATTCCTTTAATAGCATTTTCGATCGCAAGTGCAAGATCTTGCTCTTTACTAATGCGCGCTTCTAATTTGGAAGGATGTACGTTCACATCAATCAACGTTGGGTTCATCTTAATATGAAGAACAACAATCGGATACCGTCCAATCGGAAGTAGCGTATGATAGCCCTGCTGAATTCCTTTTGATATCGTGAAATTCTTAATATAGCGACCGTTAATCACTAGCGAAATATACTGCCGGGACGCTCGAGTTAATTCCGGTTTGGCCGCATAGCCCGTTACTGTAAAATCAATCGTTTCTGCATACAGCGGTAGCATTTTTCTAGCTGTGTTATACCCGTAAATTGCCGCAATGACTTGCAACAGATCACCGTTTCCAGTTGTCGTAAGCAATTTCTTACCGTTGTGAAAGAAACGAAAGGCGATGTCAGGGTGCGCCATCGCTTGACGGTTAATAACATCTGCAACATTGGCAAGTTCTGTGTGAACGGTTTTCATATGTTTTAAACGAGCTGGTGTATTATAAAACAGCCCCGTAATTGTCATTTCCGTCCCTTTTCGGCTGTCAGTCGCTTTAAATTCAGCTACTTTCCCAGCTTCTATTCGTACATAAGTTCCGGCAGCTTCACCAGTAGACGTTTTTAATTCAAGATGAGAAACAGCTGCGATACTCGGTAGGGCCTCACCACGGAATCCTAGCGTTTCAATTTGAAATAGATCCCGTTCATTTTTTATTTTACTCGTAGCATGACGGAAGAAAGCGAGCTTACAATCTTCCTCATCCATCCCACTACCATTATCTACGATGCGGATTTTGGAAAGACCGCCTTCTTCTATTTCAATTGAAATTTCACTGCTCTCTGCATCAATGGCATTCTCAACCAGTTCTTTTACGACAGAAGCCGGTCTTTCGACTACTTCACCAGCAGCGATCTTATTTGAAAGCTGATCATCAAGCTGCACGATCTTTCCCATTATCCTCACCTTTCTTTCTTTATGACTTTAACTGCTTTTTCAGCTCATACAACGTATTAATCGCGTCCATTGGGGTCATCTCCATAATATCAACGGACTTTAAACGATCTAGAATCGCTTTTTCAGCCGGCGTTCTTGCTGGCTTACGTTTCGCTTCTTCATTAAAGAAAGCAAGCTGCGCTTCTTCTTCCTCGACAGTAACTTTCTCTTTCGTGACCGTATTTGATTCTACTTCAGGTTTTGTAACGGTATCTGACTCTGATTCAAATTCTTTTAGTATCGCTTCAGCACGTTTGATCAGAGGTTCAGGTAAATTCGCAAGCTGTGCTACATGAATTCCATAGCTTTTATCAGCTGATCCATCGTGTACTCGGTGTAAGAAAACAACTCGTCCTTCTTCTTCAACTGCCTTCACGTGAACGTTCTTCACGCGATCAAGGTCCTCTTCAAGTGTTGTTAGCTCATGATAATGAGTTGAGAAAAGCGTTTTGGCTCTAACTTCACTGTGTACGTACTCAATAATTGATTGCGCGAGTGCCATACCATCATAAGTAGACGTTCCTCTTCCGATTTCATCTAGAAGAATTAAGCTATCTTGGGTAGCACGCGTAATTGCATAGTTCGCTTCTAACATTTCAACCATGAACGTACTTTGGCCTGCCGCCAGATCATCTGCAGCACCAATACGTGTAAATATCTGATCAAACACAGGTAAAACGGCAGATTCGGCTGGCACAAAGCAACCAATTTGACCAAGAATGGAAATCAGCGCAAGCTGCCTCATGTACGTACTTTTACCGCTCATGTTAGGACCTGTGATTAGTAAAATTTCTCGATCACGGTCCATCATCACATCATTCGCTACATATTCTCGCCCTTTGAGCATTTTCTCAACAACTGGATGACGTCCACCTTCAACAGCTACTTTCCGTTCTTTTGAGAAAATTGGCTTTGTAAATCGATTCTCTTCACTTACGACGGCAAATGATTGAAGCACATCAAGCTCGCTAATTTTCCTAGCTAATTGCTGGAGTTGTGGAATAAACGCTTTAACCTCTTCACGAACGTTGGCAAATAAACTATATTCAAGATCCACAATTTTCTCTTCTGCTTCTAGAATCAAGGTCTCCTTTTCCTTAAGCTCTGGCGTTATAAACCGCTCGGCATTCGAAAGGGTTTGTTTACGCTCATATCTGCCTTCAGGAAGATTAGGAAGGTTCGATCGTGTGACTTCTATATAATAACCAAATACTTTGTTGTATCCGATTTTAAGCGACTTAATGCCAGTCCGCTCCCTCTCTTGCATTTGAAGGGCTGCGATCCAATCTTTACCATTACGACTCGCATCACGATACGTATCAAGATCCGCATGATAGCCATCTCGAATCATTTGCCCTTCTTTCACAGAAAGTGGCGGGTTATCTTCAATCGCATCTTGCAATAGTTTCACAAGTTCTTCACACGGAAGAATTTCTTCTCCGAGTTCTTTTGCATATGGATTATCGAGCGATGAGACAGCTTGTTTAATTTCAGGGATTTTCTCTAGCGACTTTCTTAATTGCACAAGATCGCGTGCATTTAAATTGCCAAACGCAACCTTACCAGCTAGACGCTCTAAATCATAAACACCTTGAAGCTGTTCTCTGATTGTTTCCCGTTCGAAAAATTGTTTCATCAGCGTTTCAACGAGCTCCTGGCGCTTTTCTATTTCACGTTGCTTTAATAGAGGTCGTTCAACCCATTGCTTTAAAAGCCTTCCACCCATTGCGGTAACAGAACTATCTAGAAACCAGACAAGAGAGCCTGTCCGCTTTTTATCACGAATGGTCTCAACAAGTTCAAGATTTCGTTTTGAATTTACATCTAGCTTCATATATTGAGAAATATGATAATGACGAAGAGGCTGCAAGTGATCCATCGAGCGCTTCTGTGTTCGAATTAAATACTGTAGAAGACGACCAAACACATGCAATAGCTTTGGTTGGTCAATGTGGTCACTAAGCGGTGTTAATGTTTCAGGAATCCTAGTGTCATCCTCAATCGAAATCGTAACAGTCATCCGTTCTTGAATGGCATTCGACAGCTCCACACTCTCGCTATTTACAACAACTTCTCGTGGTGCAAGGTTCGAAAGCTCTCCAATCACTTCATGATGATCCCCAGCTAGTATCGTCGCCATCGATTCACCCGTTGTTAAATCGTTCGCGGCAAGTGCAAACGTATCATCTTCAAATTCAGAAATCGCAACAATGTAATTGTTCTCTTTCTCTTTAATTAAGTGATCCGACATCACCGTCCCAGGTGTAATAAGCTGAACAACTTCTCTTCTCACAACCCCTTTTGCCTGCTTTGGATCCTCCGTTTGCTCACAAATTGCTATCTTATAACCTTTTGTCACTAGTTGAGATATATAATTATCAGCAGCATGATAAGGCACGCCACACATCGGAATGCGTCCCTGCTCTCCACCATCTCTGCTCGTTAACGTAATTTCCAATTCCTTCGATGCACGTGTCGCATCATCAAAAAACATTTCATAAAAATCGCCTAAACGAAAAAATAAAAAGGCATCCTGATACTCTGCCTTAATTCTAAGATATTGCTCCATCATAGGTGTATATCGCGCCATGATTCTTCTCCACCAATCTTATTTCTATTCAAATAACAGTATAGCATATCAGAAAAGCGGAGTGGGCCTGTTAAAATCCGTAGGATGTTGGAGCCCTTTCAGATGAGACGCTTTTTGTCTCAACTGAAAGGGTGAAACAGCCGGAGGATTTGGC
The DNA here is from genome assembly GCF_001039475.1 of Guptibacillus hwajinpoensis. Classification (GTDB taxonomy): domain Bacteria; phylum Bacillota; class Bacilli; order Bacillales; family Guptibacillaceae; genus Guptibacillus; species Guptibacillus hwajinpoensis. The sequence continues at coordinate 971,275 of NZ_LELK01000001.1, forward strand.
CCACGTAGCTGGATCTTGTGAAAAGCGGAGACGAGCGTCTAGAAACGAAGATATTGGAACTCTTGAACGGGAACACGTTTCTTGTGTTCCCGTTCAGGAGTGAAATATCGTAGTTTCTGCGAGTCGTAGCTGGATCATGTAAAGCGGAAGTGGGCGGTTAGACTCGATAGGCACTGGAACCTTTCAAAATGAACACGGTCTTTGTGTTCAGGTTGAAAGGTGAAGTGACCGAGAGTCTGCCCACTGCAGCTGGATCATGTAAAGCGGAAGTGGGCGGTTAGACTCGGCAGGCACTGGAACCCCCTTCTCCACCCCTAAACCAAAATAAAAACCAGGAAGAAGGTTTGCTTCTCCCTGGCATAGCTATTCTTCAAGATCACCAATTAAAAAGTTCGGATCTAAATCTTCAAACTCTTCATCATCAACTTCATAATCCCAATCATCATCGTCTTCACAACCATCAGGATTTACGTAAACACACATTTTTGTTTCGCCAATGACTTCAACGAGAAACTCTCTCTCAGCCTGAACAATGATTTTTTGACCACTTGGAGCTATGGTAGCTTCAAGTGCATTCGGCTCTTGGATTGCTTTCGCCACTACTTCTTCAGCCACAGAGTCTTTGTCTTTATAGCGAAGAGGAATTTCTTCACGGTATTTTACATTTTCTGTTTTGACTTCTGTTTTCGTATTATGGCTGTAAGAATACCAGATATTAATGTCATAAGAGCCTTCAACGACTACGGTGTCACCGTGCTTCTTTGACTTAAATTCATTGTTAATAATCCAACAACCAAGAATACTTGATGGTTTATTGGACGGTGAAACGGTGTGTGTATCCTGTGTAAATTTACGCCCTTTGCCGCAAACTGCTTTGGCGAATATCTCTCTGTAATTATATTCCTCTGACATCGATCATACCTCCTCTTCCAATCTTCATTCTCATCCTATGCAAGACAAACGACTAGTGTGCCTCTTTTTTTATCCCACCCTTAAGTGGCAGTAATTCTTCCATGTTCATATGGAAGTTTCACTCTATCAAGGCTGTTCCACTATCAGTCTATGTCTTTAATGTCCAATGCTTTACAACCTTTTGATATTTTTCTTAAAAAAGTACGGTATATGAAATTTATTATTTAGAACAAATAAAAAAAGCCGGGATTATTGTCCCGACTTTCACCTTACTTACATCCAGGTCCGCTTTGAGTTGATCCGGTTGTTCCTTCTAGAACATTCCCACCAGTTGCCTCGATGATTTCATCTGTAACAGTATTTGAAATTGTGTTCGCAACAAGCTGAAGCAAATCATTCACATCAGACTGTGAACGTTTGAATTCTTGAACAACAGGAATTTCATCAAGCTGCTGCATGAGCTTATCAATACGCTCATCTTTTTCTTTCAACGCTTCATGTTTTGAATAGTGTTGAAGATTAACTGCTTCTTTTTGTTCAAGCTTAATGCGCGCGATTAAACTTTGCACTTTTTTATTTTCGTTGATTTTTGCTTCTGCACGTTTGAAGAAATCAACTTCTTCTGTTTCTGAAACTAATTTAGCAAGATCTTTTGCTTTTGCGATTACTTCCATTCTTGACATCATTATGCATTCACCTCAGCCGTTTTTTCGATATATTCTCCATCAAGAGACCACGTTTTTGCTTTTGTAATTCTCACTTGTACCAATTGACCAATGAGAGATTTAGGACCTCTAAAGTTCACTACTTTATTTTTTCTCGTATAACCAGAAAGGACGTCAGCATTCTTCTTGCTTTCACCTTCTACGAGCACTTCAACAATCTCACCTTCAAAGACTGCATTGTTCTTCGCTGCCATCTCATTTACAAGAGCATTCAATCGTTGAAGTCGCTCTTTCTTCACATCCATTGGAACGTTGTCCTGCATCTTAGCTGCTGGTGTTCCATCACGCTGTGAATAAATAAATGTATAGGCACTATCATATTCTACTTCTTTAACAAGCTCAATTGTTTCCTCGAATTGTTCATCCGTTTCGTTAGGAAAACCGACGATGATGTCCGTTGTAAATGTTGCATGTGGCATTACTTTCTTTATCTTACCAACAAGCTCTAGATACGTTTCTCGTGTATAGCGACGGTTCATTAATTTCAGAACCTCATTACTTCCGCTTTGAACCGGGAGATGAATGTGGTCAACTAAATTCCCACCCTGACCTAGTACTTCTACTAGTCGATCATCAAAGTCTCGCGGATGACTCGTTGTAAATCGAACTCTAGGAATATCGATTTTATGAATCTCATTCATTAAGTCTCCTAGACCATAGTCAATGTCTTCTAAATCTTTCCCATAAGCGTTTACATTCTGTCCGAGAAGCGTAACTTCTTTATACCCTTTTGCCGCAAGGTGACGGACTTCCTGAATGATATCTTCCGGGCGACGACTTCGTTCTTTACCTCTTGTATATGGGACGATACAGTACGTACAGAACTTATCACAACCGTACATAATATTAACCCAGGCTTTTATTTCACCTTTTCTCGTTCTCGGAAGGTTCTCAATGATGTCGCCTTCTTTTGACCAAACTTCCATCACCATTTCTTTACCGAATACAGCTTGCTCCATTAATTCTGGTAAACGGTGAATATTATGTGTACCAAAAATCAGATCCACGAATTGGTGTTTCTGCATTATGCGATTGACCACAGACTCTTCCTGAGACATACATCCACACACACCAATAATGAGGTCAGGGTTTTCCATTTTCAATGGCTTTAAGTGCCCTAGTTCACCAAATACTTTATTCTCAGCATTTTCACGAATCGCACACGTATTTAAAAGAACCACATCAGCTTCTTCGACCGCTGTTGTTGCTTCAAAACCCATCTCTTCAAAAATGCCGGCCATGACTTCAGTATCGTGCTCATTCATTTGACAGCCGTATGTACGAATCAAGAACTTCTTATCTTTCCCGAGATTTTTAATGTTCTCTGGAATTTCAAAATCGTAATGAACATTAACATTTTCTTTTCCGCGGCGCTTTGCATCCTTTAAATTAGGTGCTTGGTACGTTGTCTGAAAATATTTCGCAAAGTCTTCTGTCGTTTTCTCTGTCTTCTTCACATTTATTTGTGAATCTAGTCTTTGCTTTTCGTTCATGTCGTTCGACTCCTTTCCAATTAAAAGGATGACCATGCTATGAAAAAGAGCACTGTGCTCCTAAACTTAGAAAACTAGGCTTATGAAAGGAAGATACCAAAAAGCCTCTGTTTTATTCGTTATCCTTTAACGTCAAATAAAAAATGTGTAACTAGTGGACATTCCTTTATTATAAGGGTTTCAGAGTATTTAAGCAATGAGACCTCACAACATCTAAACGACTTTTAACTCCCTAACATACAAAAAAGAGGGGGATCGCTCCCCCTCGCTGTTCCTTACAATATACCAAGCTCTTTAGCAGACTTTTCAAAAGCATTAAGTGCTTCTTGGAGGTCTTCTTTTGAATGCTGTGCGGTTACGATTGTGCGAACGCGGCCTTTTCCTTTTGCTACAGTTGGGAAAGCGATCCCCTGAGCAAACACACCATTTTCAAATAGCTTATCAGAGAACTTATGTGTTAAGGCTTCATCACCAATAATCACTGGAGTTACGGGCGTTTCGCTAATGCCCGTATCAAAACCTAAATCTTCAAGCCCTGCTTTAAAGAATTTCGTATTGTCCCAGAGCTTTTCAATTAATTCTGGTTCTTCTAGAAGGACATCGATCGCTGCAGAGCACGCTGCTGTTACGGCAGGTGGGTGCGATGTACTAAATAGGAACGGACGACCTTTATGGATAAGGTAATCGCGAAGCGTCTTTGTGCTTGCAATATACCCACCAAGAACGCCAATGGCTTTACTTAGTGTACCCACTTGAATGTGCACGCGACCGTTTAGTCCGAAATGATCGACTGTTCCGCGTCCATTTGCTCCAAGTACGCCACTCGCATGAGCATCATCGACCATTACAAGGGCATTGTATTTCTCACAAAGCTCCACAATTTCAGTAAGAGGAGCGATATTTCCGTCCATTGAGAAAACGCCATCCGTTACGACTAAACGAGTGCGATAATCTTGTGTTTCTTTAAGAGCTTTTTCTAGATCTTCCATATCTGTGTGCTTATAAATGCGACGCCCGGCCTTCGTTAGACGGATGCCATCGATTATGGATGCATGATTCAGCTCATCTGAAATGACAACATCTTCTTTTGTTAGAATTGCAGAAAGAACGGCCTGGTTTGTCGCAAACCCAGATTGTAGTACAAGTGCAGCTTCTGTGTGCTTGAATTCTGCAAGCTTTTCTTCAAACTGTTCATGCATAGATAGCGTACCAGCAATTGTACGAACAGAACCTGTTCCTGCACCGTACTTTTCAACCGCTTCAATCGCGGCTTGCTTCATTTTAGGGTGATCCGTTAGTCCAAGATAATTATTGGAAGATAGCTGGATGACATTTTTCCCTTTGATTGTTACCCGTGACCCTTGAGCGGATTCTAATGGAATAAGGTTACGAAAAACACCTTCCTCTTGCATTTGATCTAACTCTTCTTGAAGATATTCAAAACCTTTCATTGGTTGACCTCCTCTTCATTATGTAACAGCTCTTTACGAGCATTATGGATGCAATACTACCTTACCACATTTCCCCTTAATCATTAATTCGAAGCCTTTTTCAAAGTCTTCTAGAGGAAAGTGATGTGTAATCATTGGCTCAACGTCTACCTGACCTGATTGTAAAAGCCCAGAAACCTGACGCCATGTTTCAAACATTTTTCTTCCGGTAATCCCTTGCACGGTAATGCCTTTAAAAACAATATCGTTCGTTACATCAATTTCAACCGGACGAACAGGAAGACTTAGAATAGACACTCTTCCACCATTTGTTACCATCTTAAATCCTTGATTCATCGCAATCGGGTGACCTGACATTTCACATACAACGTCTACGCCATGACCGTTTGTGAGTTCATGAACAACATCAAGAGGGTTTTCATTTCGTGAATTAACAACTGTGGTAGCGCCCATTTCTTTCGCAAGATCCAGCCTATAATCATTCAAATCAAGTGCGATTACTTGTGAAGCGCCCGCTGCTTTTGCAACACCAACAGCCATAATACCAATTGGTCCACAACCTATAATCGCTACCGTTTTCCCTGCAACATCTCCTGCTAGAACCGTATGAACCGCGTTCCCCATTGGTTCCTGAACAGATGCCACATCAAAAGATAACGATTCAGGATTCTTCCAAATGTTTTGGGACGGCAATGCGACATACTCAGCAAAGCAGCCGTCTGTATCAACGCCAATAATCTTGGTGTTCTCACAGATGTGGAATTTACCTGTTAAACATTGCGGACACTGATTACATACAATGTGCGTTTCCGCTGACACGTGATCGCCGATTTCAAGATTTGTTACATTCTTTCCTTTTTCTACAACTACCCCTGCGAATTCATGTCCAAATACGTACGGAGGATTCACACGACTTTGAGACCATTCATCCCACGTATAAATATGTACATCTGTACCGCAAATCGATGTTGCTTTAACTTGAATTAATACTTCATTATCATTAATTTTTGGAATATCCACCGTTTGAAGTCGGGCACCTTTTTCACGCTCATGCTTCACAACCGCTTTCATCTTTCCTTCCACAGCGTACACCTCACTTATTCAAAACGTTCATTAATCACTGTTAACACAATCATTCTATCACTTTTTGTGTTAACCGTAAAGTTGATATGTCCTCTATATGCGGACACTTATAGTTTTATAAATGGAAAATGGACAAAAATTCAATCGACCAAAAAAAGACCCTCCTGTGAAGGAAGGGTCTTGATTAGGATTTACATAAACTCTGTCATTAATTCTTTGAATTTTTCTTCTGGTAGTGTCAAATTTTGTTTAGATAGAGCTTCTCCGCTATATCCTTTTACCGATTCCTGATATGAAGGTCGTGTCGGATTATGATAAATTAAGCCCTTCACAAGTCCGTCATGCTCCATTAACGTTTGCATGGCCATCATACGGTTCGTAGGATCATACCCTTCGATATCGCTTAAACTAACTAGATTCTGTTTAAACCAATCATATGTGTTCACCTTATTAAATGTGACACAAGGGCTGAAAACATTAATTAACGAGAAGCCTTTATGCTCGATGCCTTGCTCAATAATCGCAACAAGATCCTTAAGATCTGTTGAGAAGCTCTGCGCCAAAAAGCCACATCCACTTGAAAGCGCAAGCTCCATTATTGATAAAGATGATTCGATTGAGCCAGAAGGTGTGCTCTTTGTTTTAAATCCTTCTGCACTCGTTGGAGAAGTTTGCCCTTTTGTAAGTCCATAAATTTGGTTATCCATTACAATGTAGGTTACGTCAATATTTCGTCTCATCGCATGAATCGTGTGTCCCATGCCGATTGCAAAACCGTCCCCATCTCCTCCAGAAGCGATAACAGTTAAGTCACGGTTAGCCATTTTCACACCTTGCGCAATTGGAAGGGAGCGACCATGAATCCCATGAAATCCATACGCATTGATATAGCCGCTGATCCGTCCAGAACATCCGATTCCTGAAACAACTGCAAGATCATCTGGCTCTAGTCCAACATTTGCAGCCGCGCGCTGAATAGCAGCTTGCACCGAGAAATCACCACAGCCTGGGCACCAGTTAGGTTTTACCTGATTTCGAAAATCTTTAAATGTGGCCATTTACTAACATCTCCTTGCATTGTTGATGGATATCACCTGGCAAGAATGGATTACCGTCATATTTAAGAAGACTTTCAATCTTATCGCCGTGACCTGCATTCATTTTTACAAGACTAGCAAGTTGTCCTGTTGCATTATGTTCTACAACGACTACTTTCTTCGCACGATTAAGCATCGGTAACAACTCATCAGCTGGAAATGGATGAACCAATCGAATTTGTGCATGGTTTACTTTAAAGCCATCTTCTTCAAGCCTTGGGATCGCTTCTTCGATACTTCCTCTTGTTGAATTAAATCCAATCAACAGCACATCTGACTCTTCATGTTGCTCTCTCTTGTAAATTGGGAACGGAAACGATAAATTGCTAATTTTCCTCAACCGCTTCTCCATTTGGTCTTTACGATTCTGTGGAACTTCAGAAGGTTTTCCTGTCTCATCGTGTTCAACTCCAGTTACATGAAAGATCCCATTCTTTGTACCTGGAATAACGCGGTTCGATACGCCATCATCCGTTACTTCAAACCGTTTGAAATAGGATTTGTCTTCTCGTTCAGGAAGCTCTTGATCATTCAGCTTCCCTCTTCTAATGTTTATTTTATGATAGTCAAGTGGTTCAACCGTTTGCTTACCGAGTGAAAGCTGTAGATCCGAAAGCAAGATAACAGGACATTGATATTCTTCTGCAAGATTGAAAGCTTCAATCGCATCATAGAACGCTTCTTCAACTGTGCTAGGAGCTATTACAATTTTAGGAATCTCCCCATGAGTTCCGTAAATCATGGCAAGTAAATCAGACTGCTCCTGCTTCGTTGGAAGACCTGTACTCGGTCCACCCCGCTGTGTATCTACAATTACGAGCGGTGTTTCAGTAATGCCGGATAATCCGATTGCCTCCATCATCAAAGAAAGTCCTGGACCTGCTGAAGCCGTTAGTGTTCTAACTCCCGCATAATTCGACCCAATCGCCATAGTTGCAGCAGCAATCTCATCCTCAGTCTGTATAACAGTACCACCAAACTCTGGGAGCTTCTTGATCAGGTACTCCATAATTTCTGAAGCAGGTGTAATGGGATAAGCTGCCATCAACCTTGCACCACCCGCTAAGGCTCCTAGTGCTATCGCATCATTTCCAATCATGAACATACGATTCTTTCCATCGGCTTTTTTAAGAGATAGCGTTTGAACACCTTTTCCCGCAGATTGGATAAAAGCGTCCGCTCCACGCTGAATCGCCTCCATATTGTTCGTAACAACTTTTTCCCCTTTTCGACCAAATATCTCTTCTACCACAGCCTGATAAGTAGCAGTGTCGACTCCTAAAGCTGCACTTGTTGCACCAATAGCAACCATGTTTTTCATAAGTGATGTGCCAAGTTCCGTTGCGATCTCCGAAAAAGGAATGCTAACAAGCTCTGCCTTACAACCTTCTGGTTTAACAGGCTTGAACTTAGCGTCACCAATAATAATGCCTCCGCTATGCAGTTCATGAGCATTCACATCAATTGTCTCCTGATCAAACGCGATCAGCATGTCAAGATCATCAGAAACAGAGCGTACTTCTTTCGTACTCACACGTATCTTATTATTCGTATGCCCGCCTTTAATACGGGACGAAAAATGCCTGTAACCATATAGATAGTATCCCAAACGATTTAACGCAATCGCGAATATTTCACCTGTACTCTCAATTCCCTCACCCTGCTGTCCACCAACTTTCCATGAAAGTTGTTCGATCATATCGCCCCACCCTTTCTAATCTAGTACCTGAAACCGCTTGCTTATATTACTAGTTCGAAATAGGATTATGATTCCCTGCTCATTCATTCGACAAAACCTAAATTCTTACTTATCAGGGCATTCGTGTAATGAGGTTTTTCCCTAAAAATCCATCGACTTGTTCTTTACTATAATACCGATTCAGCTCTTCAATGAGACGTGAATAATCCTCATAGCACTCTAGTCCTGCTGGCACCTCTTTAATTCCATCAAAATCGGATCCCAGTCCGATATTTGATGTTCCACCAAGACTACATATATGCTCAATATGATGAATAATATCTGATACGCTTGCATTTCTATCATTTCGTAGAAATTTAGGCACAAACGTAACACCTATAAAAGAATCTTTTTCAATTAATGCTGTCAGCTGCTGATTATCTAGATTTCGTGGATGTGTGCAAATCGCTTTTGCATTTGAGTGAGAAGCAATAACATAGCGTCCCTGATCGATCACATCCCAAAATGCTCGAACAGATAAGTGTGACACATCTGTCCAGATTCGATGCTGATTATGTAAATCCACAATGCTTCTACCAAAGTCAGAAAGACCTGCTCCCCTGGACTCAAGAATGCCATCAGCTGTTGCATTGCCATAATTCCATGTAAGGCCGACTGATCGAACACCAAGACGTAAGAGTGTTTTTAATCTTCCCGCTTCTTTTCCAATCGCATCGCAACCTTCTAGTGTTAGCATGGCACCTATCTTTCCATCGGGAATATTCTCAGCATCTTCTTTCGAATAAACTGGTACAACATCGTCATAAGGTTTGATCACTTTTTCATGGAAAATATCGACCATCTCTAACGCACAGTCAAATTTAGCTCCATCCGGTACGCTCTCAGGTACATAGATCGCAAACAGTTGAAGTTTAGCCCCCGCTTTTCTCATTTGATTAAGGTTCGTGTGAAGACCATCCCCGTTCTCAAATGAAAGAGAAGGGTCCAACCACATTTTACAAAGTACATCGCAGTGCGCGTCATGTATATTCATCGTGAGCCTCCTATGTTTGTCCAATTCGTGTATAGCACATACCTATTAATCATATCAAAGTATAAAAAACCTGTTTGTAAAAACAAACAGGTTTTCTTGACGGAACTATTTAGCGAGGCTCTACAATTAGCTTAATTGCGGTACGCTCTTCACCATCGATCAAAATATCGGTGAAAGCAGGGATACAAATGAGGTCAACGCCACTGGGTGCTACAAACCCTCTTGCGATGGCTACTGCTTTCACTGCCTGGTTCAATGCACCTGCTCCAATCGCTTGAATTTCAGCATTACCGCGTTCCCGAAGGACGCCAGCTAGTGCACCAGCTACAGAATTAGGATTGGATTTTGCTGAAACTTTTAATATATCCATTTTTATAGCCCCTCCTTAATTTGATCATCCATTACCACTCTAGACTATATTCCTTGTAAGAAGCTTGTATTCCTGCTGTCTCCGTCAAAATTTCAAAACATTCAAAACCTAATCATAGAATGGACGATCCTCATTGATCGCTATTCTTTCAATCTTAGTAGCCTTACCAGTTTTTGGATCTAATGTTAAAATGACCCCACTAAGTTGTTCCCGACCTTTTGTCACTTCAAACCTTACAGGCATCGTTGTCAGAAATTTCTTAATAACTGCTTCGCGTTCCATTCCGAGAATACCATCATACGGGCCAGTCATGCCTACATCTGTTAAATAGCCTGTGCCCCCAGGTAAAATTCGTTCATCCGCTGTTTGAACATGAGTGTGTGTTCCTACAACCGCCGTTACTCTACCATCAAGGTACCACCCCATTGCCTGCTTCTCACTTGTTGTTTCAGCATGGAAATCAACGAAGATAACCGGCGTCCGTTCTCTCATCTCTTCAATAAGCTCATCTGCCTTGGTGAAAGGATCATCAATTGCTGGAAGAAACGTTCTTCCTTGAAGGTTGATTACACCAACTTCGACTCCGTTTATATTCACAATCGTTGACCCATTCCCAGGAGTACCTGGAGGAAAATTCGCTGGTCTAACGAGCTTAGGAGCGCGATCGATAAATTCAAAGATTTCACGATTATCCCAAGTGTGATTTCCCATCGTAATCACTTGAGCACCAGCTTCTAGGAAGCCTCGATAAATTTTCTCAGTAATGCCACGCCCACTTGCCGCGTTCTCACCATTTACAATTGTAAATGTAGGCTTGTACTTTCTTTTTAAACGAGGTAGGTAAGTCGAAATCATATTACGTCCTGGGGAGCCTACAACATCTCCAATAAATAGTATTTTCATAATGATACTCCAATCTCTTATTTCGTTCTTTCAGTTTATCAAAAGAAAGCATTGATATTAAGTAATAGATAAAGTTAAATTGCTGTTTTGGTAAACATTTGCTTTTGCTATAAGAGTAGTGGTTGATTTCCACTCCAGGATGCTCGCTTTCCGCGAGGCGGGCGGTGAGCCTCCTCGGAGCGCTTTAGGCGCCTCTGTGGGGTCTCACCTGTCCCGCTCATCCCGCAGGAGTCGAACACCTTCCGCTCCAATCAACTTTGAAGTGTGTCTCTTTTATATAAAAGCCAATTAAATAAAGCGATGCACGCGGCATCGCTTTATTTTGCATACTCAACTGCCCTTGTTTCACGAATTACCGTGACTTTAATGTGCCCAGGGTAGTCCAGTTCATTTTCAATTTTCTTTGTAATCTCACGTGCAAGACGGTAGGATGAAACGTCATCTACAAGGTCAGGCTTAACCATAATTCTGATTTCACGACCTGCTTGTATAGCAAATGACTTCTCAACGCCTTCAAACGACTCTGAAATCTCTTCCAGCTTCTCTAGACGGCGAATATACGTCTCAAGCGTCTCACGGCGTGCTCCCGGACGTGCAGCTGACAATGCATCGGCTGCTGCCACAAGAGTTGAAATAACAGATGTAGCTTCTGTATCACCATGGTGAGATGCGATTGCATTAATCACAACAGGGTGCTCTTTGTACTTCGTTGCTAGCTCTACTCCAATTTCAACGTGGCTTCCTTCCACTTCATGGTCAATTGCTTTACCAAGATCATGTAGGAGACCCGCACGTCTAGCAAGCTGTACGTCTTCCCCAAGCTCTGCTGCCATTAATCCTGTTAAATAGGCAACTTCCATGGAATGCTTCAGTACATTCTGTCCATAACTTGTACGGAATTTCAATCGTCCCAGAATCTTAATGAGATCCGGGTGGAGTCCGTGAACTCCAATTTCAAATGTGGATTGCTCTCCAACTTCGCGGATGTATTCGTCTACTTCCCTGCGTGATTTCTCAACCATTTCTTCAATTCGAGCAGGGTGTATTCTTCCATCTTGAACGAGTTTATCCAGGGCGTTACGAGCGATTTCTCTTCGTATCGGATCAAAACCGGACAGAATAACTGCCTCAGGTGTATCGTCGATAATTAAGTCAATCCCCGTCAGCGTTTCAAGAGTTCGAATGTTTCGACCTTCACGGCCAATAATTCGACCTTTCATCTCATCATTTGGCAGGTTAACAACGGAAACCGTCGTTTCTGCAACATGATCCGCAGCACAGCGCTGAATCGCAAGCGACAATACTTCTCTCGCTTTCTTATCAGCTTCTTCTTTCGCATGATTTTCACGCTCTTTCACCATCTGCGCTAATTCAAGCTCATGCTCGCTTTCACGGAAGATGATTTGCTTCGCTTCTTCCCTTGTAAGACCGGAAATCCGCTGAAGTTCTTGTTGCTGTTCTTGTAGCAACTCCTCCACTTTGCCTTCCATCTCTTCAATTTGTCGTTGTTTTTTGGTGAGAGAGTCCTCTCTTCTTTCGAGGGAATCCTCTTTTTTGTCAAGAGTCTCACTTTTGCGATCAAGGACCTCTTCTTTTTGTACCAAACGATTCTCTTGTTTTTGTAACTCATTTCTGCGTTCACGAATTTCACGCTCAGCTTCAACACGAAGATTATGATTCTCGTCCTTCGCTTCAAGCATAGCTTCCTTTTTCAAAGCTTCCGCGTCGTTTTTACCTTCTTTGATAATCCGTTGCGCTTCCATTTCTGCACTGGAGATTTTCGCTTCAGCAATCGTTTTGCGAACAAGAAATCCAACAACTGCTCCGACTACTGCAGAGACCAGCATAGTGGAGATGATGATCACTATATCCATCGAACTCACCTCCTCCTGCTATCAACTTGTTGGTTTACTGTCATGTTAGTTCTTTGTACCATTTGCAAGATTTCAATCCAGCACATGTCACTTGTTAAGAGTAAAGTATAATCTTACTAGAAAATTATAATTATACAATTAATATTGTATCTTTCAGCGTAAAGGTTGTCAAGAGAGCACATAGAGTCAAAATTGCTTCAGATTGCTCATTATTGCTCTTTTTTTCGCACCTAAGTTATCGATTATTCATTACTAATAACTGACATCTTACTGCCTGATCATGGAAATGATAGGATTGGTTTACTTGATTACGAACGTGTTTTGCATAATAAAATCTATGTAATGAGAGAAAAAGCCGGTCTAAATGACCGACTATCTCTGCATATCTTACTTATCTTCAGGAAGAAGCGTATCGTTGCCTGATGCAGTTTCTTCCACTTGCTTATCTGCGTCAAGATTATGATGAGCACGTACGCGTGATTCAATTTCAGCTTCAATAGCCGGGTTTTCTTTCAAGAATTGTTTCGCATTTTCACGACCCTGTCCAAGACGTTCGCCTTCAAATGAGAACCATGAACCGCTCTTTTGAACGATCTCAAGATTTGAACCAATATCAAGAATTTCACCCTGCTTCGAAATACCTTCACCGTACATTATATCAACTTCAGCTTGCTTAAATGGTGGAGCAACCTTGTTCTTTACAACTTTAATACGAGTCTTGTTACCAACCATATCGTTACCTTGTTTAAGAGTTTCAGCACGACGCACTTCTAATCTAACAGAGGAATAGAATTTAAGTGCACGTCCTCCTGGAGTTGTTTCTGGCGTAATCTATAGATTTTCCATTTCTATAGTGTGGACTATCTCTTCATCTCAATAAATTGAGAGCCTTGCACTTCCAGCAGCAGCCTATCTTCTGCCGTACCCTACTAAGTTAACTCGATTTAGAGTTCTTTTCGGTAGTCTCTACACCTTCCTATTTAAAGGCTTGGCACGGTATTACCCATACAATGGAGGGCTTCACCGTTAGCAGCATATTAATGCCACACCCTTAGGCAATAAGGTTCACAAGGTTTTTTAACTTGCTATCACTAGCAAGGGAAACCCATAGTAAACTCCTTAATTTTTTCTTTAACAATATCCAAATTTCCTAACTCAATTTCATTAATAGCTAAATAATAATAACCTTGTGAGTTTAAAAATGCCGTTTTTCTTTTATCACGATCTATCACTATTGGGAGAGAGTGAGACCATGATCCATTTACATCTAAGCAATACTTTCTACCTAAATAAAAATCAATTGACCATTTGTCAATTCTTTTTTGTTTGTGATAAGCAAGGTCTAACTCAATTAAAATCATCTCAACTTGTTGCTCAATTAACGTGTCATAATTTTTCTTTCTCACGCTAACATCAAGTTCTTTTCTTCGTTTAGCAACACAAGCGTCAGAAACACCATATTTTTCGGCAATCTCTACATGAGATAGATAAGGATTTTTCAATTCCTCTAGAACTTCATCGGTTTTAGGCAAATAGATTTTCCAATGCCTTTCCCTTTGTAACCCTAAAAGATTAATAATTTCCCCAACTCTTCTGTAATCAATGTTAATCGCTGTGGCAATTTCAGTAAGTTTAAGTTGATAATGTTCCTTTATAAAGTTTACTTGCCATTGTTCAATATTTTTAAATGTTCTATCCCCAATTTTAACCGGCATTTTTTTCTCCATTTCACTATTATTTGAGATGGAAATTTGTATCTAAAGAGAAAAAACTAAGCAACTAATCGTTGATTTCCGAACATAACCCCAACCTTTTCACGAATCTGGTTAATAAAGACCGCGGTTGTTTTGGACTTGTTAATTGCACCTGAAAGCTTACGAAGCGCTTGGGACATTAGACGCGCCTGCAAACCAACGTGAGCATCTCCCATTTCACCTTCGATTTCTGCCTTTGGTACTAGGGCAGCTACGGAGTCAACAACGACCATATCAACTGCACCGCTTCGTACAAGTGCTTCGGCAATTTCTAGGGCTTGTTCTCCTGTATCTGGTTGGGAAAGTAGTAGCTCATCGATATTAACACCGAGTTTTTCTGCATAAACTGGATCAAGTGCATGTTCAGCATCTATAAATGCGGCTTGGCCGCCGTTTCGTTGTACTTCTGCGATAGCGTGAAGAGCAACAGTTGTTTTACCTGAAGATTCCGGACCGTATACTTCGATAACGCGTCCTCTTGGATATCCTCCTACACCGAGAGCAATATCGAGTGCTAGCGATCCAGTGGAAACAGTCGAGACCCTTTGCTCAGCTTGTTCGCCAAGTTTCATAATGGAACCTTTTCCGAATTGCTTTTCTATTTGTCTTAATGCCATATCTAAGGCAGCTTTGCGATCACTCACGAATAAATTCCTCCTCGTTATTAAACTATCACTATCATATCTCTTTTTTATCGATTTGCCAATAGAAAACCGAACATTTATTCGTCTTTTTATCGTTGATCTCCTCTTGACTTTTCGATTCTCTTTCGTCTTAAAGCGAATATAATTCTCATGAAGAACGATCAGCTCCAAGTATAGAGCTGATCGCTTCATTTTTACACTCTGCTTTTTTGGGGTTTGGCCGGTTCTAAATGGATCGATTTACCATCAATTCCACCTGCACGAAGCGCTTCATATACGAATGGAGCTACATCTTCGTGAACTTCAAAGAATGAGAACTTCTCAAAGATATCAATTCGTCCAACAGAATCACTATCTACTCCAGCCATCACTGAGAGCTCGCTAAGGAGCTTCTTAGGATGTAGGTCAATGTTACGTCCTACATTTAGGAAGAAACGAACCATGCCATTCTGTCCACCTGTTTCACCGAAGTTATATTCGGAAGGCGTGGTATTTTGTTTTTCCTGAATCGCATTTTCAAGCAACGCTTGCACAAGCGAATGGGCATCATATTTAGCAAGAAGAAGCTCAGACGTTTCTCGAGCTGATGAGTCCTGCTTTTGATTTACCAATTGCTTTTCAACTGATTTAACAATGTTTTCAAGATCTACTGATTCATCCTGAAGTGGTTCAGCAGAAAGATTCAATTTAATCTTGGATTCAATCGACTGAAGAAAACGCATGTCTTTCGGTGTTACTAGAGTTAATGCAATACCTTTGTTTCCTGCGCGACCTGTACGACCTATACGGTGAACATAACGCTCAGGATCTTCAGGGATATCATAGTTTATCACGTGACTGACGTGAGCAACGTCAATTCCTCTTGCAGCTATATCAGTCGCAACAAGGAAATTAATTTGGGAACGTCTAAAGAGATTCATCACTTTTGAACGCTGCTGTTGCGTAAGGTCTCCATGAAGTTCTTCACCACGGTAGCCACGTTTCTTTAGCGATTCCGTTAGCTGAGAGGCGCCCTTTTTCGTTTTCGTAAAGATGATTCCTAAACGAATTTCCTCATTCTCAATCACACGACAAAGTGTATCAAACTTATCACTTTCAAACGTTCGATAATACACTTGCTCCACAGTATCTGCAGTTACATCACCTTTTGAAACAGAAATCGTAAGAGGATTTTTTAAGTACTTTCCTGAAAGCTTACGAATTGGGGCTGGAATTGTTGCAGAAAAAAGCAATGATTGGCGCTGAACAGGTAACTGCTTGAAAATTAGTTCTATATCATCAATAAAGCCCATGTCGAGCATTTCATCCGCCTCATCAAGAACAGCGGTATGCACATTATCTGTTCGTAGCGTCTTGCGCTTTAAATGATCAAGCATACGTCCCGGTGTCCCCACTACGATGTGAACACCTTTCTTCAATGCACGAATCTGATGATAAATCGGTTCTCCACCATATACAGCAAGAACATTAAGACCCTTATGCTTTGAAAGCTTCTGAAGTTCAATCGCAACCTGCATTGCAAGTTCTCGTGTTGGGGTAAGAATGATCGCTTCAGGGCCGCCAACTTTCTTCACTTTTTCAATAATAGGGATCCCAAAGGCAGCCGTTTTTCCTGTTCCGGTCTGCGCCTGACCAATGATATCTCTTCCTTCTAGTATTGGTTCAAGTGCTTTTTCCTGGATAGGAGTCGGTTCCTTAAAACCAAGTTCAAGCACAGCTTTTCTTACTTCGTTTGATAAAGCAAAGTCTTCAAAATTCTTCATACCTACGTAATTCACCTTTCTAAATTCAATAGTGTATTCAATCCATGTTTCGCAGTTCGTTTACGGATAGCATCTCTGTTTCCGGCAAGATGAAGCGAAATGACTTTCTCGCCTAGAGGTGAAACTACTCCAACAAACACTGTACCAGGTTCCTTTCCTTCGCTAGGATCTGGCCCTGCTACTCCAGTGAAACTGATGCCGACATCGGTGTTATATCTCGCTCTAACGCTTCTTGCAAGTTCAATCGCACACTCTTCGCTTACGGCACCGTATGCTTCGAGCGTTTCGTTTGATACGCCGATCTCTCGCTTTACTTCGTTAGAGTAACACACCACCCCACCGTAAAAAAGAGAAGAGGCTCCAGGAAGATCCGTTATTTGTTGACTAAACAGTCCGCCGGTAAGGCTCTCTGCAGATGAAATTGTCCAATTGCGTTTTTCAAGAGTAGCAAATGTTTCTTTTGCAAGAGAAGTTTGGTCGTACCCATATAAAAACTTCCCAACACGCTTTTTGATTTTCTCTTCCGTTTCATCAATAAGCTTCTCAGCTTCTGCTTTCGAGTCTGATTTTGCTGTCAGGCGAAGCGTTACTTCCCAGTCGCCTGCTAGCGGAGCAATGGTAGGATTCGTTTGTTGATCAATTAAGTCTTCAAGATCCGCCTCAAGCCTGGATTCACCAATGCCAAAGAAACGAAGCACGCGAGAGACAATCGTGTCACCCTGCTTCATCTGGCTAAGTAAGTATGGCTCAGCATAGTTGGTGAACATTGGGTAAAGTTCTTTCGGAGGCCCTGGAAACAGCATATACGTTCGATTGTTCTCTGTTAAAGCCATCCCAGGAGCCATGCCATTGTCATTTCGCAATACCTCTGCACCTTCTAAGACTAGCGCCTGTTTACGGTTGTTCTCTGACATAGGAGCCCCTGTTTTCGTATAATACGCTTGAATGGTCTCCATCGCTTCTTCGTTGTAGACAAGCTTTTTATTAAGCGTTTCAGCAATGGTTTCCTTTGTAAGGTCATCTTTCGTTGGGCCAAGCCCGCCAGTGAAAATTAACAAGTCTGCACGTGACTCTGCTATTTCGATCACTTGTTTCAAGCGATCACTATTGTCTCCTACTGCGGTGTGATAAAAAACATTTATGCCAAGATCAGCCAGTCGGGTAGAAATAAATTGTGCATTTGTGTTAGCGATTTGTCCGAGCAATAACTCTGAACCGATTCCGATAATTTCTGCATTCATACGTACTCATCCCTTCCTTTAGAAACCTGATTAGAAACCAGATTTATTAGCTTGATCATCATTCTTCTACTTCCATTATACATTGGAATGGCTATTCCGTATAAGAAAGCGCCTCATGTCCGTTTAAATATAGTACGAATGAAACGGACGATTAGTGATGACTTCAAAGGTTTCAAAAAGGAACAGAATAATCTGTTCCTTAGGTGTTTAGCGTGATTTTAGGAGTACTTCCCGATTTTTATAGAAATAATCCCATCCTGAGTATACGGTAATAATAAGTGCTGCCCATAATGAGATTGTTGCAAATGGAAAACCTACTGCTTCAAATGGCACGTTCTCAATTAAAAGGGCAATAATAGCAACGATTTGAATCCATGTTTTCAACTTACCAAGATTGCTTGCTGCAAGCACTTCTCCTTCAGAAGATGCAACAAGTCTAAGACCAGTTACAGCAAATTCACGGCTTAAAATCAGAACAACTAACCAGGCAGGTGCTGCCCCAAGTTCCACAAGCGATACAAAAGCTGACGTTACTAGAAGCTTGTCTGCAAGTGGATCAAGGAATTTACCGAGATTGGTGACAAGATTATGTTTCCTTGCTATGTACCCATCAATCCAATCCGTCACAGAAGCGAAAATAAAAATGGCTGTAGCGATCAACTGAGAATTCAATAAAACGGTACCAGCAATTTCCGTTTCTCCTAAAGGGAGTGGAGCTAATAAAAAAATGAGAAATACGGGTATCAGAAAAATGCGAGATACTGTAATTTTATTAGGCAAATTCACGTATGTTCCTCCTAAATGTCATTTAACCTGTAAGGGTAGCTGAACGTATTGGATAAGCAACCCCTTAAATCGTATTCTATTCTATCATTGTTTCTTTCATGCAGAAAGGAAAACTTCTCCATTGATTAGTCGAAAGAAAAAGGGTCATCTAACGAAGATGACCCTACTACCTTACTCTGATTTTTTAAAATTCAATGTAACATTCTGAACAACAGGTTCAGTTGGAATGTCAATCTTTTCTCCATTTACAAACACTGAAACGTTCGGTGAGCTCCCTAGTCGTAATGACGCTGAAGATTCACTCGTTAAGTCATGTGTGACCTTTTCACCTTTTTTAAGACTCTTGTACACATATCTCTTGTCACTAGCACCTGTTAAAGCAACCCAGCTACCGCCTTTAGCTTCTAACTTCACCTCATACTTATCTGTGTTCGATAATTCATAAGTTGAGCTTGAAGAATTGCCGTCCACTTTCTTAATAGCCATTTCAGGTTCTGGTTCCTCTTCAGGTTCCTCCTCAGGCTTTTCTTCAGAATTTTCCTCTTCATCTGAAGATTGGTCTTTAGCTTCTTCCTTAGGCTGATCAGCTGGTTCTTCAGGCTTTTCTGAATTTGACACTTCATCAGATGAAGGCGCGTTACTACTATTTTCATCGCTTGATACCTGTTCTTCTACTTGATTTGTCGTAGCAGTCTGGTTTGTTTTCTCGTCACCATTTTGCACGACAAACCAAATGATAGCTGCAACACCGACAAGTACGAGCACGACAAGAACTGATGGAAAGACGGATGACCACTTCGAAGCTGTTTTGCTTGGTGATGTCGGCCGCCTCATTTTTCTTGGAGGCAAGTTCTCTGGCACATCTGTACTGGCTTTAGGAATTTCAGAAGCATATTCTTCTAGTAATTCTTCTCCGCCGAGGCCAACTGCTTCCGCATAGTTTTTAATAAATGCACGCGTATAAAAATTACCTGGAAGCAGTTCGTAATTTCCTTCTTCTATTGCATGAAGATAGCGTTTTTGAATCTTAGTAATGGATTGAACTTCCTCGATTGATAATCCCTTATCATTTCGAGCCTCTTTCAATCGTTGACCTAGCTCTGTCAATGAAAAACACCTACCAATTAGTTAAAGTCTAAGCTCGAAAACCCAGAATTCTGATTTTCAATCACTTGATATGTAATTTCTTGTTCCGGATCGTCTCGCAATTCAATTATATAATCAAAATCGTTCATCGTATACTCTGTTTCTTGAACAAATATATCAGGATGTTCAACAACTTTCGTCGCAGGCAGCCTCATAATATCCCGAAGTACTTGCCAGTGCTTCTCAGACGCTCTTCTTGCTGAAACAATTCCGTCGATAAGAAAGATGTGATCACTATTCAATTCATCGTCCGCAATCTGGGTTCGTACGGTTTGTTTTAACATTGTTGAAGATAAGAAAACCCACCTCTTATTCGCACATACGCTTGAAGCGACAATTGATTCTGTCTTTCCTACCCGTGGCATCCCGCGAATCCCAACCAACTTATGACCGTCCTGTTTAAATATTTCTGCGAGGAAGTCAACAAGAAGACCGAGTTCATCGCGAATGAAACGAAATGTTTTTTTATCATCTGCATCCCGCTGTATGTATCTACCATGACGCACAGCTAGACGGTCTCTCAACTTAGGTTCTCTCATTTTCGTAACCGTAATATTATCCATTGTGTTAAGAATAGATTCCAGTCGCTCAATTTGCTCAACATCATCGACAAGAAGCAAAAGTCCACGTCTCATATCATCAACACCATTGATTGTAATAATATTAATACCTAGCATTCCTAAAAGAGATGCAACGTCTCCAAGAAGACCAGGTCTGTTCTTATGAATCTCGTATTCAAGGTACCATTCCTTTTTGTCCATATGCCAACTCCCTCAGCCACAAATTTCCTATGTTTCTTTAATCATAAATGATTTTCAATTAGTATAAAAGAGATGAATACGGATTTTGTGTACTTTTCTTTGAGTTTTGTCCAAATCCATACAAAAAGAAGGATGTTCTCACACCCTTCTCCTTCATTGCTTAATTTATTTTTCGTTTTGGACAAGCTTAACCATCATGTTAGCGATAGCGTGCTGTTCTTCTTCACTCGCTACATGCCATAAGTCAGCAAGAATTTGTTCTTGTTCGTTCTTTGCTTTAACGCCATCAGCAAGGTATCCGCCAATTTGAAAAGCAACATCTGAGACAACTTCTTGAGAAAGCCCTTGCTGCTGCCCCTGATCTAAACGATCGTGCAAAAATTCTTTCCACGTATCAAAATTATCTAGTACAGACATCTATGTCCCTCCTTTATCAATTCATCACCTATATGTTGCGTCGAAAAGGAGGACTTTATGCATTGATTTACTGCCATGCACCGTCAACTGTAATGATTTGTCCAGTTATGTACGCCGCTTGATCTGAATCAAGAAATGAAATGAGTGAAGCGACTTCATGCGGTTTACCAGGTCTTCCTAATGGGATTTCGTCAAGCAAAGCTCTTTCATCCTCCTCCATAAGCGAGGCATTCATTGCTGTTGAGATGTAGCCTGGAGCGACTGCATTAACACGAATGCCACTTGGTCCTAGCTCCTTCGCAAGCCCTTTAACAAACGCGTTTAATCCACCTTTAACAGAAGAATACACAACTTCACATGAAGCGCCAGATATGCCAAAAACAGAAGAAACAACGATAATCGAACCGCTCTTTTTCTGCACCATGTTCTTCGTATAGTGTCTTGCAAGCTTTATAGAGGAAGTGAGGTGAAGATGAATCATTTCATCGATTTCTTGATCAGTCATATCTGTTAATAACCCGTTAAAACTGTTTCCTGCGTTTAGAATGAGCGTATCGACTTCTGGCACTTCATTGATCAAAGCCTCTATCCCATTCGAACAAGATAAATCAGCTTTAACTGGTATGATGGATGCTTCAGGATTCTTATGTTTAAGAGCTGTAATACTTTTCATATTGGAGTGATAATGTGCAAAGATCTTATGGTCTTTACTGAGAAACTGCTCTGCGACAGCCTTTCCAATTCCTCCACTTGCTCCTGTTATTAGAATGTTTTTCACGCATTAATCTCCTTTCTAAAAAGAAGGCTATGTTAATGACCAATGTTGATTTTTGGCTCATTTACGCCCTGTGGTGCCCATTCGCTTCGAGCAAATTCATTTACTCAGGCGAATGGGCACCACAGGGCGACCTTTCAGGAGAGCTGAAAGGCGAGTGAAACTGAGGTTTCACTCGAATGAGCCAAAAATCGAGAAATCAACAATATGAGCTAACATAGCCAAAAAGAAAAAAGCACCCGATAGGGTGCTTTTACGCCTTCGGAACCACCTGGCACACCGTGAAGCATTCTTCAGCGAAGTGTTCCTTCACAGCTTTTTCAACATCTTTAGCTGTTAAAGCCTCAAGAACAGGTACTACTTCAAACAAATCCATTTGATTGAACCGGTAACGCGTAAATTGATTTGCAATAAATTCTGGTGAATTTAACGCTCTCAAGAAGCTTCCGATTTTCTTTTTACGAATTCGCTCAAGCTGCTCTTCGTCTACAGCTCTATTTTTGAACGATTGAATCATACTGTACAACCGATCAGCGAGCTCATCTGGTGAGCTTGTGTTGCTTCCAAGGATCGAGAAACCAAACTTCTCTTCTTCTGTAAAATCGTATGAAAAGCTCTGATCAATTAAGCCTTCGTTATATAATGTTTCATAATTCTCTGAGCTCTGACCAAACATTAAGTCAAGTGCGAGATTAATGGATAACTCATGCTTAAGTAGTTCTTCACCTTGACGGCCTGGATTCGGCTCTTTAAATCCAACAAGACATTTAGCCACTTGAACAGACATTGGTAGAACCCTTTTCTTCTCGGCAACCTTTTTAGGTTCTTCATCAAAGAAACGCTCAATTGGGGGCTGATCTTTATACGATTTTGCAGCCTGATTTTTCTCAACAAATGACATAATTTCATTTGGTTCTACAGCTCCAACAACAAAGAGCACCATGTTCGAAGGATGGTAGAACGTTTCATAACACGTATATAAAGATTCTTTTGTAATTTTAGCGATGGATTCTACTGTACCCGCAATATCAATCTTAACTGGGTGATGATGGAACATGTTTTCAATCACACCAAAATACGCACGCCAATCTGAATTATCATTATACATCTCAATTTCCTGGCCGATAATTCCTTTTTCTTTCTCGACACTTTTGTCACTAAAATATGGGTCCTGTACAAAGTTTACAAGCGTCTCAAGGTTTTGCATCACATTCTGTGTTGTAGAAAACAAATATGCCGTTCGAGTAAAAGACGTAAAGGCATTGGATGAAGCACCCTGCTTACTGAAATCTTGGAATACGTCACGGTCTTCTTTTTCAAACAGCTTGTGCTCAAGGAAATGAGCAATGCCATCTGGAACTTGAACGTTCTCGGAACCATTCAACGGTACGAAATGGTTATCAACCGAACCGTATTTCGTTGTGAACGTTGCGTATGTTTTGTTAAACCCTTTCTTTGGAAGAACATAAACATCAAGTCCATTGTCCATCGTTTGATGATAAAGTGTTTCTTGTAGTTGATTAAATGGGATAGTTTTCATGATTAAGCTTCCTCCCCTTTTAAGAAGTATACGGTATCAAGCTTAACCTTATCAGCAACAGCTAGAATATCTTCTTTCGTCACAGCTTCAACGCCGTCGAGCCACTCTTCGATACTCCGAAGCTTTCTTGATACAACACCATGGTATAGAAGTTCTACCATACCCTTCGCATCATCGACTGTTTCAAGTAACTGATTACGAATCATGGTTTTGGTTTGCTTCATTTCTTCTTCATTGAAGTCACCATTCCTCATTGCAGTGAGCTGTTCTTTAATTATCTCTACAGTTTTGGAATAGTTCTTAAATTCAATTCCTGACATCACGATAATTAAACCTTTATGGCTTTCATAACGTGAAGCTGCATAATAAGCAAGGCTCTCTTTCTCACGAACATTTCGGAATAGCTTAGAATGAGAGAAGCCACCGAACATGCCGTTGAAAACTTGAAGAGCATAATATTCATCATCAGCATATCCAACACCGGTGCGAAAGCCCATGTGAAGCTTACCTTGCTTGATTTCCTGAGATTCTTGTACTTCCTTCTCTTCAACATCAAGCGATGCCTTCACAGTTGTCTCAGACTCTCTACTGCTTCGTTCGTCAAATGGAAATAATTCTTTAACGATGTTTTCGACTTCAATGCCTTCTAAATTACCTACAAAATATAGATCAACTTCATCTTCTGCACAAACCTTTTTGTAGTAATCATAAAGCGATTGTGATGTAATCTGATCCACCTGGTCACTCTCTCCAAAAACATGTAAGCCAAACGGCTCATCAGGAAACATTTCCTGAGTTAGCCTCATATTAGAATATCTCATTTTATCATCATAGATCGATTCAATTCGCTGCTTCATTGTTCGCTTTTCTTTTTCTACAATCGAAGAATCAAATCCAGAGTTCCCCGTCTTAGGATTCATGACAACATCCGCAAGTAACGTTAGAGCTTTCTTAAAAAGCGGATCATCTTCCGATAAGAACTTCTCATTAGCAAAATCCATTCGGAACGTCATAATATGAAAATCACCTTTTTTAGCAAGATCCACACCAAGCGTTGCTCCATACAATTTCTCAAGTTCTGTTCTCACGGCTTTAGAAGATCCATACTGTGCCGTTCCACTCTGAAGAACATAAGGTAAAAGTGCTCGCTCAGTAACCGTATCTTTCGTTAATTTAGCTTTAAACTGCATTACTACTGTTGTTGTCTTATATTTATCCGTCTGTATCCTATGTAGCGTCAAACCGCCGCAAGAGGTTTTCTCATGAGGGATAATAGCCATTGACCTCACTCCTTTTTAATATCCATTAACTACCAATAGAGGAAAGCGTAACTTATCCCCTTTATACCATAGTATGTGTAATAGTGTAAGCAATTACCCCTAAAGAAAAAACCCCCCGTTTTCACGGAGAGCTACATTTCTATCGTTTTCCTTTTTCATACGGTTGCCCAATTGCCTTAGGTGCATCCGCTCGTCCGACAAGTCCTGCAAGCGCAAGAATTGTTAAAACGTAAGGTGATATGAGGAGATAGACTTCTGGAATTTCTTTCAGTCCAGGAATCTGTTGACCAGTAATACTCAGAGACTGAGCAAGACCAAAGAACAAGGCTGCACCCATCGCACCTAGTGGATGCCACTTCCCGAAAATCATCGCAGCTAATGCCATGAATCCTTGACCAGAAATCGTTGCATGACTAAAGTTACCTGCAATCGACGTGGCATAGACCGCTCCACCCAGTCCAGCAAAACCACCGCTCAGCATAACTGCTACATAGCGCATTTTGGTAACGTTGATCCCCATCGTGTCTGCTGCCATTGGATGCTCACCTACTGAACGGAGACGAAGACCAAATGGCGTTTTGAAAAGAATCCACCATACGACAAAAGCAAGAGCAATTGCGATATACGACGTATAGTAAGCACTCGAGAAAAACAACGGACCGATAAATGGAATATCACTTAGGAAAGGCACGTCTGTTTTGTAAATACGCTCTTGAATAATTGGTGTTTGACCTGCGTCAAAAATTTTCTTCACAAGGAAAATCGCAAGACCAGCTGCAAGGAAGTTCAGTGCTACACCACTTACAACTTGGTCCGCTTTGAACGAAATACTTGCAACAGCGTGCAGGAGTGAAAATAGCATACCTATAATAATAGCCACGATGAGAGAAAACCAAGGTGAAGCTGCCCCCATCCCCCACTGCTCACCGAGAATTGTAAATAACGCACCAGTGAAGGCTCCCATGAGCATAAGACCTTCAAGTCCGATATTAACCACGCCTGACCGTTCACTGAATACTCCACCAAGAGCAGTGAAAATCAGGGGAGCTGCTGAGAAAATAGCAGCAGGAATGACGAGCTGAAGAATCTGCATGAAATCCATTAAATTTTCCCCCTTTTGTTCACTCTGTTGCTGATCCAGTGAATCAAGTAACTTGATGCGACAAAGAAAATAATCATAGCTATTACGATTTCAACTAGCTGTGTAGGTACTTGTGCTACGGACTGCATATTGAGGGCTCCAATTTTTAATCCACCGAATAAGGCTGATGCTAGGACAACACCAAACGCACTGTTTGCTCCTAGAAGAGCTACGGCAATCCCATCAAAACCGACGCCAGTGAAATCTGCCATAACAGTCATATACCCATATGTTCCAAGGCCTTCCATTGCCCCAGCTGCACCAGCAAATGCACCCGAGATGACCATAGACAGAATAATGTTTCGTTGAACGTTAATGCCGGCATACTCGGATGCATATTTATTAAACCCTACTGAGCGAAGTTCATATCCCGTCGTTGTTTTCCAAAGCAAGAACCACATAATAATTGCTCCAATAATTGCGACAACGAATCCGTAATGAAGACGAGAAAAATCTGTAACCGTTTGTAGAAATGAAGATTGAAGAGATGCTGATTGATTAATCTGGTCGGTACGTTCTCCTGGTGCTAGCAAATACGTACGAATAATAGCATTTACAACGTGTAATGCAACATAGTTCATCATAATCGTCGTAATAACTTCATGTACATGGTACTTTGCTTTTAAGAAACCTGGAACAAATGCCCACATCGCCCCTGCCACTCCAGCTGCAAGAATTGCTAATGGAATGTGAACTAGTGGACTTAAGCCTTCGAATTGTAGACCGACATAAACTGATGCGAGCCAGCCGACAAGCAACTGTCCTTCTACACCGATATTAAAAAGCCCTGTACGAAATGCAAATGCTACCGCAAGACCTGAAAGAATAAGCGGTGTCATTTGACGAACTGTTTCACCAAGGACATATGAGTTAGAGAAAATACCGTTAAATAACGCTGCATAAGCAACGATTGGATTGTATCCACTCACAAGCATGATCATACCACCAACAAGTAACCCAAGCGCTACTGATAGCACTGGTACAGTGATAGCAGACCACTTTCCTTTTAATAACTTCATGAAGTCTCACCAGCCTTTTTGCGGTTTGCGCCTGCCATTAAGAGGCCAAGCTCCTGCTCTGTTGTTTCTTCAGGCTTAACGATGGCAACGATTTTCCCTTCGTATATAACAGCAATACGGTCACTCACGTTCATAATTTCTTCGAGTTCAAAAGAGATTAAGAGGACAGCTTTCCCTTTATCTCTCTCCTCCACCAACTTTGAGTGGATGAATTCAATTGCTCCAACATCAAGCCCACGTGTAGGCTGTGCTGCAATTAGGAGATTTGGACTACGATCAATTTCACGTGCAATAATTGCTTTTTGCTGATTTCCTCCGGATAAAGCTCGTGCTGGTGTTGATTCGCTTGGTGTTCTGACGTCATATTCTTTAATTAAAGACTTTGCTTTTTCCATAATCGTAGGGATACTTAAGATTCCATTCCTCGAAAAAGGTCTTTTATAATAGGTCTGAAGGACCATATTTTCACCAATAGAAAAATCCAATACAAGGCCATGCTTATGGCGATCCTGCGGAATATGTCCAATACCGCCCTCTGTTACGCGACGCGGTTTCCAATTCGTAACATCTTTTCCATTAAGCATGACGCTGCCGGATTTTGATTTTCGTAGTCCAGTGATAGCTTCAATTAACTCAGACTGTCCATTTCCATCTACACCTGCAATGCCCACAATTTCTCCAGCACGAACAGACAAATCCATTCCATTAACAGCAGGTACTTTTCTTGCGTCTTCGACTACAAGATTTTTTATCTCAAGCGTATCTGTCGTAGGCTCAGAAGGCTTTTTCTGTATTGAAAAGTTCACTTCTCTTCCAACCATCATGGAAGCTAGTTCATCTTCGTTCGTATTGGCGACATCCACAGTTCCAATTCCAACACCGCGGCGTATTACGGTACAGCGGTCACTTACTTCCATAATCTCTTTTAATTTATGAGTTATTAAAATAATCGACTTACCTTCTGCAATTAGCTTCTTCATAATCGCAATCAATTCTTTGATCTCTTGAGGCGTAAGCACAGCCGTTGGCTCATCAAAGATCAAAATATCAGCACCACGATAAAGCGTTTTTAATATTTCAACTCGCTGCTGCATCCCAACTGAAATATCTTCAATCTTTGCGTTAGGATCAACTGAAAGGCCGTACTGCTTGGAAATCGATTCCACTTCTTTAGCCGCCGTTTTAAGGTTAACTTGTCCTTTGGTCGTTGGTTCATTTCCAAGAATGATATTTTCAGTAACTGTAAACTTTTCTACTAACATAAAATGTTGATGAACCATACCAATCCCAAGTTCGTTTGCAATGTTTGGATCTGTTATATTTACTTTTTGACCGCGAACATGAATTTCACCTTGCTCAGGCTGATATAGACCAAATAACACATTCATAAGCGTTGACTTACCCGCACCATTTTCACCTAGAAGAGCATGAATCTCTCCTTTTTGTAGCTGAAGAGTAATGTTATCATTTGCGACAATGCCAGGGAATTCCTTGCGGATATTTCTCATTTCAATTACATACTCCATACAGATGTCACTCCCTTATCCAAAACATGAAACAAAGGCTAGTTCATTAACTAGCCTTTGTCCCGTATTTGGCTGTAATATAGGTGAGATTTCCAAGAGGTTGTTCAGCTCTAAAATCTCTTATAAAGAGCCTTCAAATTCCTCGAATTCTTCGTCCGTACT
This sequence comes from Guptibacillus hwajinpoensis, assembly GCF_001039475.1. Lineage (GTDB taxonomy): Bacteria > Bacillota > Bacilli > Bacillales > Guptibacillaceae > Guptibacillus > Guptibacillus hwajinpoensis. The sequence continues at coordinate 999,870 of NZ_LELK01000001.1, forward strand.
AGGAACTTCCAACTCGCCACTCTGGATTTTCTCTTTATACTCTTCAACTTTACTCAATGCTTCTTCTGATACGTTTTCCTGTGTTTCAGCAATTCCAACGCCGTCTTCTTCAAGACCAAATTCAGTAACTTGTCCACCAGGGAAGTTTCCATCAACAGTTTGCTTGGATACTTCAATGACAGCAGTATCCACTCGCTTAACCATAGACGTTAGTGTAACGTTCTCCGGCATACCTTCTTCATGCTGATCACGGTCTACCCCGATAACCCAAACTTTTTCACCGTTCTTTGCACGGTTCTTAGCTTCTGTGAACACACCATTACCAGTTCCGCCAGCAGCGTGATAGATGATGTCTGCGCCTTTATCGTAAAGAGTTGCAGCAATCTGCTGACCTTTTTCTGCAGCGTTAAAATCATCCGCATACTGAGTAAAGATCTCAGCATCAGGGTTAACAGATTTCACTCCAGCTTTAAATCCACTTTCGAACTTTTTAATAAGTTCAGAGTTAACCCCACCGATGAAGCCAACTTTGTTGGATTCAGACTGCATTCCTGCAATAACACCAACAAGGAATGACCCCTGGTGCTCTTTAAATGTAATACTTGCTACGTTTTCAAGTGGCTCATCATTTTCGTTAACAGCTACGCTGTCAACTAGTGCAAGCTGAGCTTCTGGCTTCTGTGTAGCAATTGTTTGAATATCTTGCTGCATTAAGAACCCAATTCCGAAAATCAAGTTATAATCCTCGCGAATCAAACCTGAAAGGTTCGGTTGGTAGTCACTTGCTGCAGTTGATTGAACATATTTAAAGCCTTTATCTTCTTCAAGTCCATTATCTTTCCCAAACTGCTGAAGACCTTCCCAAGCAGATTGGTTAAATGATTTATCATCAACACCGCCAGTATCAGTTACCATCGCAACTTTAAAATCGCTGCTTTTATCCTCGGTACCGCCGCCTCCAGAACTTTCGTTTGTTGAATCATTCGTTCCACAAGCAGACAAAAGTGTACCGGCAGCTAATACAGCCGACAACATAAAACCGTACTTCTTCTTCATAGTAATCCCCCTAATGTTTTTTAACGCCGCTTGCTCTTCTCTCTCTATCGAGCTGTGCTTTGTTTGGTTGCGTTCTCATAACTCCTAAAAATATAAAGGCGGGAGTATGTAATACGCTTGAAATAATTGTGATAATAAGTCATATTTCGACATAACTATACCATTTTCAAGGAGATAAAGGAATAGTTTTTTGAAAAAAAACTCGATTACCAATATTTTAAATCGTTCAATACATTACGTGAAATTATTGTTACTTTAGCTATGAAAGGGAGCTACTTCCCGCTCCAATTACCTAAGTGAGGTTTTATATAAAAACTGTTTCGAAGTCCAAAAAGTTAAAAAAGCCCATAAAAAAAGAAGCACAATCTAGCTAGATTGTGCTTCTTCTTCTTTACTTATTAACACTTCGCGTGGCTTACTGCCTTCATACGGTCCAACGATTCCCCTAGCTTCCATCGCATCGATCAGCCTTGCTGCTCGTGTGTAACCAACTCGAAAACGACGTTGAAGCATGGATACAGATGCTGTTTGCATTTCAGTAATAAGTTGGACAGCATCATCGTAAAGATCGTCATCTACTTCAGGTTGCTCTTCTTCAGGTTTATCTGTTGGAATCATTTCTTCTTGGTATTGCGCTTTTTGTTGAGCAATAACAAAGTCCACTAGCTCTTCGACTTCCTCATCAGATAAGAAAGCACCCTGAACACGCTTCGGCTTATTCGCACCAACAGGTAAGAAAAGCATATCTCCTTTACCGAGCAATTTCTCTGCCCCACCCATATCAAGGATGGTTCTGGAATCGGTCATGGATGAAACACTAAATGCAATTCGAGAAGGGATATTGGCTTTAATAACCCCAGTAATAACATCAACAGACGGTCGCTGAGTAGCGATAATTAAATGGATACCCGCCGCACGTGCCATTTGCGCAAGTCTTGTGATAGCATCTTCCACGTCACTTGACGCAACCATCATTAAATCAGCTAGCTCATCAACAATCACGACAATATAAGGTAGCGTCGGTTGCTTTGCTTCAGACGTTTCATTTTGACGCTTAATGTAATTATTATACCCCTCGATATTACGTGTACCAGTATGAGAAAAAAGCTCATACCGACGTTCCATTTCACTAACGACCTTTTTCAAAGCTTGTGATGCTTTCTTCGGATCCGTTACCACTGGTGCTAGAAGATGAGGAATACCATTGTAGACATTAAGTTCTACCATCTTAGGATCAATCATCATCATTTTCACTTCATGTGGTTTAGCTTTCATCATAATACTTGCAATGATTCCATTTATGCACACACTTTTACCACTTCCTGTCGCCCCCGCGACAAGCAAGTGAGGCATTTTGGATAAATCAGATACGACGGCTTCGCCTGATATATCTCTTCCAAACCCAATAGCTACTCTAGATTCATGAGATTGGTACTCTTTCGACTCAAGTACTTCTCTCAAAGTAACCATCGCAACTTCTGAGTTTGGAACTTCAATACCAATTGCCGATTTACCCGGAATCGGTGCTTCAATTCGGAGATCTCTTGCAGCAAGAGCAAGGGCCAAGTCATCAGTAAGGTTAACAATCTTACTTACCTTCACACCTGTATCTGGATATACCTCGTATTTCGTTACGGCTGGTCCAAGATGAACCTTCATTACTTTTGCTTTCACTCCGAAACTTTCAAAAGTTTTCTCGAGTTTTCTTGCATTAGCTGAAATCTGCTGTCGCTCATTATCTTGTGAAATCTTCTTAGGAGGCTGAAGCAATGAAAGTGACGGCAGACGGTAATCTTTGTTTTCTAGTTCGCCAACCGTTAACGATTGAATAGGTGTTCCATCCGCTGCTTCAGAGGTAGCTTCACTCTTCGGCTCTTCCTGCTTATCTTGAGCTACCTCAGGTTCAGATCTATAGGCACTTTCTGTAAACGTACGAATTTCTGGTTCGAAAGGTTCCTCTTCTTGCACACTCTGTTGCGTCGACACATCGTAGGTTTCAGTTGGTTCCATTGTTTCCTCTTGTTCCCTTAGAGCTGCTCGCTGCTCTCTCTTTTCTCTTCTTGCATTTTTGCTTTCTGCGAATAAAGCTTTTGCTTCAGCAAAAGTATTAGAGACAAATCCTTTGATCCATTCGACGATCTTTCCAAGTACATCACTAAATGATTTACCTGTGATTAAGACAAATGATAGAAGAATCAAAAGAAAAGACATTAACTGAGTACCAGTTGCATCAAATAAACGATAGCTAAATGCAAATAATAAAGCACCGATCATGCCACCGCCAAGCGGGCTAGATTCTGATGGATTGGTTACATCCATTCGGAAGAGTTCATATGTATTAGCAATAACCGATGCACTACCCCATTCCCCTTCTCGAGATAAGGTTTCAAATAAGCCAACGTGACTTAATAGTAAAAACGAAGTTCCTAATAAATAAAAACCGGCAAGACGTCTTGTCCAAAATGGTGGCAGTTTTCTTTTCACTATCAAATAGCCCGCAAATAGAACGAGTCCAGCGACAATAAGCCCAAACCATTCGCCTGCAAAAAAACGAAACATATGATAGATTGCTCGACCGACAACTCCCATCTTTAAAACGCCTAAAACGGTAAACGCTAGAACGGTCAAACCGATAAATTCAATTTTAACTTGAGATTGCCAAGCGGCCTGTTTCTTTGTTGTTTTCCTTCTTTTTCGCTTTGCCATATTCTCACCTCTATACAAGCCATAGCTGGTAAGAAAAAGCAGCCATTTCCGGCTGCTTTTCGTTCACCAATCTATTCCTAGTATACCACATCTTGCCGTGGTCCTATAGGCTCTATTTCAAAGGAGAGGTTGATAAAGTAAGCATTTGTCCAGGCTGCGTTGCTTCATTTAAATAGTCCTGAGGGTTTGTACTTAGAACCTGGACAACTCTACATTCGGTCAGGGAAGTTCTTTCAACAAGAAGTTCTACACCATTCCATTCAATAATGTTTTGTTGATCATAAACGGATTGCTCAGGTGGAAAAACCGCTTCATGTGGAAGGATCGTGTAGAGAATCATTGCACAAGATCTCCTTCCTTTTTCCCTTTGTATTCATCAATTAGTTCATTGAGCTTCTTCATCGCTGGACCAACTGCACCTACTTCATTGATTAGTCCGTAACTGACGGCATCATCCCCGACTACGTTCGTTCCAATATCTCTTGTAAGGTTTCCTCTTGAGAACATTAGCTCTTTAAATTTATCTTCTGTAATATTTGAATGCCTTGTCACAAAACTCACTACCCGCTCTTGCATTTTATCTAAGTACTCAAACGTTTGTGGGACGCCAATTACAAGTCCAGTTAATCGAACAGGATGGATCGTCATCGTAGCTGTTTCAGCAACAAAAGAATAATTCGCAGCAACAGCAATTGGAACGCCGATGGAGTGGCCACCGCCAAGTACGATTGACACAGATGGTTTTGAAAGGGAAGCAATCATCTCTGAAATAGCAAGACCTGCTTCGACATCTCCTCCTACTGTGTTTAGAAGAATAAGGACTCCTTCTATCTTAGGATTCTGCTCAATTGCTACGATTTGTGGAATCAAATGCTCATACTTCGTTGTTTTATTCTGTGGGGGAAGCTGAACATGTCCTTCAATTTGACCGATAATTGTTAAACAATGAATGTTTGAATGATCCATGCTCGGCACATTTGTTTGACCAAGCTGCTGTATTTTATCAACAAGCGATGATTTCTGGTCATCCTTTTTATCAGGCTCCTGACCTGGATTTGGGTTTTCATTTCGATACTCATTATTCATACTAATGTCCCCTTCCTTACTCTGGTAGTAGTAGTATGAACGAGACATTGTTTTACCATTCATTACAAATGCTCAACAAATATCAAAAGAAAAAGGACGCCATAGGCGTCCTGCAAGTTGTTATTTCGTTAGCGCAGCAGCTAGTGAAGAACGCTCCTCAGCTGTAAGTGGAATCATTGGAAGTCGAACACTACCAACATCCATTCCTTTTAACTGAAGGGCTGTTTTCACTGGTGATGGGCTTGGTGCTTTAAAGAGTTCATTCATAATCGGTAAAATCTGATGATGGATTGATGTTGCTTTCTTCACTTCTCCAGCTTCGTAAGCAGCGATCATTTCCTGCATTTCGTTTCCAAGAACGTGTGAAGCTACAGAAATAACGCCATCTCCACCGATTGACATAATCGGCAATGTTAATCCGTCATCTCCGCTATAAACAGAGAAGGATTCTTCTGTTTGACTGATGATCTCAGTAATTTGATCAAGATCTCCACTCGCTTCTTTCACGGAAACGATGTTATCGATTTTAGAAAGTTCTACAATTGTTTCAGCTGTCATGTTCACAACAGATCGACCTGGAATGTTATAAATCATAACAGGAAGCTTTGTTGATTCAGCGATCGCCTTGTAGTGCTCATAAAGACCCTTTTGCGAAGGCTTACTGTAATATGGTGCTACGATCATGATCGCATCCACACCGACAGCTTCTGCCTTCTTCGTTAACTCTATTGATGCATGTGTATTGTTACTACCTGTTCCAGCGATAATTGGCACTCTGCCATCTGCTATTTCAACTGAATGTTTGAAAAGGGCTACCTTTTCTTCTGACGAAAGCGTTGGAGATTCACCTGTTGTTCCTGCAACAACAAGTCCATCAGTTCCATTCTTCACTAAATAATTAATCAATTGTTCTGTTTTTGTAAAGTCAATATACCCTTTTCGGTCGAAGGGAGTGACCATTGCTGTTAATACTTTTCCAAAGTTCATTTCTTTCACTCCTTGCCTTCAGCTTGAAGCTGATCCTTCATCTCTTCTAATTCCTGCCCAGGGGCAAGATGTAAATGGAATACATCGTGGAGCGCGTTAACTGCCGCCGACAAATCATGCTGTCTGACTAGAACCCAGATAGTTGTATGAGAATCAGCTGACTGAAGAATATCAATGTTTTCTCGAGCAAGCGACTCAACAATTTTCGCAGTGACACCAGGTACACCACTCATGCCCGCTCCAACTGCAGATACTTTCGCGCAATCTTGAATAATTTCTGGATCGTATCCCATTTCATTTAATGTCAGCACTGCTCGTTCTGTCATTTCTTCCATTACTGTGTAGACAACCCCAGTAAGGCTAATGTTAATAAAGTCAACGCTAATCCCTTCTCGTGCCATCGCTTTAAAAACTCTGGACTGAAGATCATATTGTCCTTCTTTAGCGAACACCTTAATTTGTGTTACGCCACTAACATGGGCAATACCCGTTATCACACGATCTATAACTTGTTCCCCTGTGATCTTACCAGTTGCAGAAGTAACTAGCGTACCTGTGGATGACGAGTAGGTTGATCGAATGCGCATCGGAATCTTCGCTTGCATTGCTATTTCAACAGCGCGTGGGTGAATCACCTTTGCACCTTGATAAGCCATATTGCAAACTTCATTATAAGTTACGATGGAAAGGGGACGAGCTTTTTCAACTATTCTAGGATCAGCTGTCATAATTCCTTCCACATCTGTGAAAATATCGACCATATCAGCTGTAAGTGCAGCACCAAGTGCTGCTGCTGACGTATCGCTGCCTCCGCGACCAAGTGTTGTTACATCGCCATCCTTCGTAACACCCTGGAAGCCAGTTACAACGACAACATCCATAGTCTTAAGCTCTTCCATTAAACGCTCGGATTTCATTTCAAGAATTCTTGCTTTGCTATGTTCAGCAGTCGTCATGAACCCTGCCTGCCCGCCTGTATAGGCTGTCGCTTTAAGTCCTTCTGTAAGGAGCAAATTTGAAAAAACGACAGAAGAAATGCTTTCTCCACAGGAAACTAAGAGATCATATTCTCTTGACGTTACTTTCCGATTTCGATCACCAATTAATCCAAGCAAAGTATCCGTTGCATACGGATCACCTTTTCGACCCATCGCTGATACTACGACAACAACTTTATATCCATCGCTGACTGCTTCTTTAATATGGTTAACAGCTCTAAGTCTGCCGTCTTCACTTTTTAATGAAGTTCCGCCAAACTTCTGCACGATGACTTTCATTCAGAACACCTTCTTATGTCTATTTCAATATATTGAGGGCTGCCAAACTTTCGGCGATTTGAACAGAATTCCATGCTGCCCCCTTCAGTAGATTATCAGAGACAATCCACATATGGAAGCCATTTTTTTGATTAAGGTCTTTTCGAATACGACCCACAAAAACATCTGATTTTCCTACAGCATCAAGTGGCATAGGATAAACTTGATTAGAAGGGTCGTCCTTCAATGTTACTCCACTAGCGTTTTTCATAAGCTCTTTCACATCTTCAACAGTCACATCGTCACGGCCAATCTCTACGTACACAGACTCAGCGTGACCTGTTTCAATCGGGAGACGTACGCAAGTTGCCGCAACATGTAGCTCAGCATCATGCATAATTTTCTTCGTTTCATTTATCATCTTCATTTCTTCATAAGTAAATCCGTTCTCTTCAAATACATCGATTTGAGGAATTGCATTAAACGCTATTGGGTAATGCTTCTTATCTCCCTTGACCGGAAGAATTTCTGGCGTGTACTCTTCACCATTCAATGCAGCTTTTGACTGTTCTTTCATCTCTGTAACAGCATTCGCTCCTGCACCTGAAACGGCTTGATAAGTAGAAACAATAATTTTATGAAGGCCATATGTTTGCTTAAGTGGTTCAAGTGCTGCCACCATCTGAATGGTTGAACAGTTTGGATTTGCAATAATGCCTTTATGATCATTTAAGTCGCTTTCGTTCACTTCTGGTACGACAAGTGGAACTTCAGGATTCATACGAAATGCACTTGTATTATCAACAACGATAGCGCCGCGTTTAACAGCTTCAGGAGCTAATTCTTTCGAAACACTACCTCCAGCACTAAATAAGGCAAGCTGCACCCCTTCAAAAGCTTCAGGTGTTGCTTCCTTTACTGTTAACTCTTGCCCTTTGAACATAACTTTCTTACCTGCTGATCGTGATGACGAAAGGAGCGTTAAGGTCGATATCGGAAAATCCCGTTCCTCTAGTGTTTGAATCATTTGTTGTCCGACTGCGCCTGTTGCTCCAACTACTGCTACATGATATTGGTTCCCGCTCATTTCTTATTCTCCTCCCATAGTCCATTCCTAAATCCATCACAACAGAAGGAGAAACCGAGGTTTCTCCTCCTACTTAGTGATTTTATTCTCTATTTTATCATAAACCTATTCTAAAGAAAGAAAAATCAATTGGCTAATCTAAATACCTTTCGACTAATACGGGTTGAATTTGTTTTCCTTGAATTGCCATATCAATTGTTTCTTTCAATGATGGCATTCGAGCGACAAGGGAGTTCGGCTTTTTAACAGGATCATCCTGCCCAAATGGAATAAAATAAATATTTTTAGTTGACATCAATCTTAAAATATTTGTGCCATTTAAACCCAGGCCATCATTCGTCGATATACCAAGAACGACTGGTTTCTCATTTCTTAACGTTGCTTTTGCTCCCATTAAAACAGGAGAATCAGTCATTGCATTCGCAAACTTACTTATCGAATTACCTGTTATTGGCGCAATCACCATACAATCAAGAGGAGTTTTCGGACCAAATGGTTCTGCCTTCACAATTGAATTCACGCAAGGATTGCCTGTAATTTCTTCAATTCGAGCAATCCAATCTTCGCCTACACCAAACCTAGTAGTCGTATTCATAACAGTATGTGACACAAACGGAGTGACTTTAGCTCCAGATTGAACGAGTTCTTCAATTTGAGGGACAACGGCGTCATACGTACAATGAGAACCTGTTAAACCAAAACCAATATGCTTCCCTTTCAAACTCATGGATTGTTCTCCTTTCCCTTGTGAGACTGCTCAATTAACAGCTGAGTTAAGACATTCGCAATAATTTTCCCTGCTGTTTTAGGAGCAACGATCCCAGGAAGACCCGGTGCGAGAAGAGCCTTAATTCCTCGTTTTTCTGCATATCGAAAATCCGTTCCTCCAGGCTTCGAAGCAAGGTCGATCACAAGCGTATGAGAAGGCATTTTCGCAATCACTTGTGATGTTACAATTTGAGCGGGTATTGTATTAATACAAACATCCAGATCTGATACGTTATCTACGAGATCTGATAAATAAAACGGCTTTAATCCCATTTCTGTAATTCTAGCAATATGTTCGGGCTTTCTTACTCCTACGCTGACGTTCGCACCAAGGGCTGCAAATGTCCTTGCTACTGACATTCCAACTCTCCCTAGACCAAGTACTGCAATGTTTGATTGATGAATTGTAATATCGGTATGCTGAATAACCATCATGACAGTTCCTTCTACCGTCGGGATGGAATTATAAATTGCAACATCATCTCGTTCAAATAGGCAAACTAACGTCCTCGACGCTTCCTTAACCATCTGATTCAAACAACTGTTACTAATTCCACTATAAATTGTACAGTGGGAAGGAGTTTGTTTAAGTTGATCTGCCGTAAGCATAACTTTTTCATTAGAAAATATCGTATCTACTTCCCCTTCAATCGTCGTTCCACCCACTGGAAGGATAATCGCATTGAGTGTTGAAAGCTTTACTTCATCCATTGTACATTTCGTTGCTCCAGTGAATCCGTGATCAAGCTGATCAAACCCTATTAGGTATAAGTCCGCATTCAGTTCGGTCAACTTTCGAATAATTTCAAGCTGGCGGGCATCACCGCCAATGATGGCGATGTGTTGATTCGTTAGCATCGTTCCTCCCCTTTCCTTTTCCACGTCTTACTACGGGGATTAATGTAATTTCTCAACATTCTATGTGGTGAATACCCGCTTGGTGAATTTAGAATGAACTCCAATTTAATCCTTTTTATTATTCTGAACGATAATCATATCTCTTCCAATTGTTTCGATGTGATGCCATGGTATTGAAATATCTTGTTCTCTACGTTTTAAACCCATCCAGGAGGACTTTGGAATTATTAGAGCTTTTAACAAACCTGTTTTTTCATCAAATAATAGATCTGTTTGACCTAGGACACCTAGCTTCTGCCCTCTCTCAATATCAATTAATTCTTTCCCACTTAGTTGACTTAATCTCATCAAACTCCTCCTTACAATCACGTTTATATAGTTTAGTCTATGAATCACGATTGGAAGGAAGACATGAATTATCGAGACACAAAAAACCCGCCTCTACAAAAGAGACGGGTTTTCGCTTTTATTTCATACCAGTAGGTAGTTCACCGTTCGGACTAATCAACGAACAAGAGAAGTCGTCTGTAAACATAGACTGAATCATGTTGTTAACATTCTCATGATTCACACTTTCGATATTCGTAATAATATCGTCAAGCGTACGATGTTGATTTAGCAATAATTCATTTTTACCGTTACGGCTCATCCGGCTGTTTGTACTCTCAAGGCTTAGCATCAAGTTCCCTTTCAGCTGCTCCTTGCAATTGTTGAGCTCTTTAGACGTTATGCCGTCTTTCTTAAAATCTCTCAATGTCTTCTGAATCGTTTCATATAGACGGTCAAGCTGGTTCTGTGCTGTTCCTGCATATATCGTAAGCAATCCGCTATCTTGATAAGCAGAATGATACGAGAACACGGAATAAGCAAGTCCCTGATCCTCTCTTACGTCCTGAAAGAGGCGGCTACTCATACTTCCACCAAGAACGTTATTCATAACAATTAAGCTGTAAATATCGTCTGTACCAAATGGAAGTCCTTCGTATCCGAGACAAAGATGAGCTTGCTCTGTTTCTTTTTTACGAGCAAGGTGTCTTGAATGGAAAAGTGGCGAAGTACCATTAGGCTTTCCTGCAGGTGTTTCCCAATGTTCAAAAGCAGCTTCTACTTTTTTCAAGAAAGATTCATCGATGTTTCCTGCAATCGATACGACAATATTGTCAGGTGTATAGTGACTTTGCATATAGTCTCGAAGCGTATCTCCAGAAAATCCTTTTAACGTGTCTTCTGTACCGAGAATTGGCATTGCTAATTCGTGATCACCATAACTTGCCTGACTTAACATATCGTGAACGATGTCATCTGGCGTATCTTCATACATTTTGATTTCCTCATGAACAACGTTCTTCTCTTTCGCAAGCTCTCCAGCTTCAAACGTTGATTGGAAAAACATGTCTGTCAAAACATCAAGCGCATAATCTGCGTGCTCATCAAGAACTTTCGCATAGTAACATGTATATTCTTTTGATGTAAACGCATTAACTTGACCACCAATACTATCGAATGATTCAGCTATTTCTTTTGCACTCCGCTTTTCAGTTCCTTTGAAAAACATATGCTCAAGGAAATGTGAAACACCATTTAATTCTTTTGGTTCAAAACGTGAACCAGTTCCAATCCAGATTCCGATCGCGACCGATCGAACTGTTGGTATATTTTCTAACACTACCCTAACACCATTTTTGCAAGTAACTTTATTTATCAAGCCTTTTCCTCCTGTATCGTTACCATTTCTATCTTAATCTTCCAAAATCACTATATCATTAATAAAGATAGGAAACAATTCTATGGTCTTTTCTCAATTCGTTTAGAATCTAACACCTGTGAGACAGTACCGAGCTGAAATCCACGCTTTTTAACACCACGAATGATCGCGTCTAAACTTTTTTCAGTTGGGTCTGTCGGATGCATCAAAATTAATGCCCCAGCGTGTACCTTTTGCAATACGCGATCCGTTAGAACGTGTGGAGAGGGCTTCTTCCAATCAACGGTATCAACCGACCAGAGAACTGTTTGCATGCCAAGACTGTCAGCAATCTGAACTGCATTGTTCGCATAGCTACCGCTTGGTGGCGCAAAAACAACTGGCTTTTTATCAATTGTCGCTTCAATAACTTTGTTTGTATCTTCTAACTCTTTTCGAATCGATGCATCGCTTAATTGCTTTAAATCAGGATGAGAATAGGCGTGGTTTCCTATTTCGTGTCCCTCTTCATCAAGCATACGTACCATATCTGAATTTTTCTTAGACCATGATCCATCTAAGAAAAACGTTGCGTGAACATTGTTTTTCTTTAACACCTGTAGCATATCTGGTAAATACTCTTCTCCCCACGCAACATTTATCATTAAAGCGACCATCGCTTTATTTGGATTGCCTTTATACACTGCTGTAGGTTCTAGTTCATCTAACTGGATATCTGGCTCAACTTCTTTTCTTACAAGCATCTCTTCGTTAAACGACTTTCCTTTCATTTTCTCATAGGAAGCTTTTGCATCAATCACGATACCATTATAACCAGGTATCCCTTTCCATACACGATCAATCGTGGCATTAACAGGAAGTATATCAAGTTTCGATTTTGCTTCGTTTATTTCACTATATAACGGACTTCCATTTACCGTTATAGCAGCCTCTTCTTTTAAATTTCCTAAGTACATTGATGTATAGGGGTTCTGAAGTGAACCTGCTGCAACCGCTAAAATCATGACAAAAACAATTAAATGGATCCAGGATTTCTTCATTGAATTGCCCCCTTTTGTACAAAGGGTATGTGCTTAAGTCAAGCTATAGAACGAACGCGAGTGAATAATCTTTCATTATAAGCTACTCTTTCGTCCTACACTATTTTATAGTCTCTTTTCTTTTTTAATGGCTCTTTTCTAAAAAATTATTGCTTTTAAAACAATTATTGAATATAAACCACACTTCGCTAATTGGAGCGGAAGGATGCTCGACTCCTGCGGGACTAGCGGGACAGGTGAGACCCCGCAGGAGCGTTAGCGACGAGGAGGCTCACCGCCCGCCCCGCGGAAAGCGAGCATCCTGGAGCGGAAATTTACAGCCTCCTTTTTATATTAGACGAAAAAAAGAACCCGGCTCAGCCGGATTCTTTAGTTATTTTGACTTTGTTCTTCACGCTCACGCTGCTCTTTCAATAGCTCTTTACGAGAAAGGTTAACGCGTCCTTGCCTATCAATTTCTTTAACTTTAACCATGATCTCATCACCGATCGAAACCACATCTTCAACTTTGTTAGTTCGTTCTTCTGCAAGTTCAGAAATGTGAACAAGACCTTCCTTGCCAGCGAATAGTTCAACAAATGCACCGAACTTTTCAACTCGCTTAACTTTACCAAGGTATGTTGTCCCAACTTCAACTTCACGCACAAGATCTTCGATGATTTTCTTAGCTTTTGCGTTCATCTCTTGTTCAGTAGAAGAGATGAAGACTGATCCATCTTGTTCGATATCAATTTTAACGCCAGTCTCTTCAATAATTTTATTGATCATTTTTCCGCTTGGTCCGATAACATCGCGAATTTTGTCTGGTTTAATTGACATTGTAAGGATCTTAGGAGCATAAGCAGAAAGCTCAGTACGAGGCTCATTAATAGCGCTCATCATGTTTTCAAGAATTGCGAGACGTCCATTTTTCGCCTGTTCAAGAGCCTGGCGAAGGATATCTTCGTTAATTCCAGATATTTTAATATCCATTTGAAGAGCTGTTATACCTTGCTTCGTTCCAGCTACTTTAAAGTCCATATCACCAAGAGCATCTTCCATGCCTTGAATGTCAGTAAGAACTGTAACATCTTCTCCATCGCTTACAAGTCCCATAGCAATACCTGCAACCGGTGCTGTAATCGGCACACCCGCATCCATCATCGCAAGCGTACTTGCACAGATGCTTGCCTGTGAAGTCGAACCATTCGATTCAAGCACTTCAGATACAAGACGAATTGTATAAGGGAAATCTTTCTCAGTTGGGATAACTTGCTCAAGAGCACGTTCACCAAGAGCACCGTGACCAATCTCACGACGACCAGGTCCACGCATAGGGCCAGTTTCACCTACACTGAATTTAGGGAAGTTATAGTGATGCATAAAACGCTTTGATTCCTCTGTACCTAGACCATCAAGGATTTGAACATCCCCAAGTGCTCCTAGCGTACAAATGCTTAGCGCCTGAGTTTGTCCACGAGTGAACAGACCCGAACCATGTGTTCTTGATAAAATACCGACTTCAGAATCAAGCGGGCGAATTTCATCAACGCCACGTCCATCAGGTCGTACTTTATCTTTCAGAATTAAACGACGAACTTCCTGCTTCACGAAGCTATTCAGAATTGATTTCACTTCATCAGCACTATATTCTTCGCTTTCTTCATATGCTTCTGTTGCACGCGTCATTACAGCATCAATAGCTTCCTGTCTTGCATGCTTCTCAATCACCTTTACAGCTTCTTTAACGTCAGATAAGTACTGCTCGCTAAGTTCTGCTTCAAGCGTTTCGTTGGCTTTCTTAAGCGATACTTCGCGCTTTTCTTTACCAGTTGCTTCAATAATTTGCTCTTGGAATGCAATTAGACGCTTAATTTCCTGATGTCCATAAAGAATACCTTCAAGCATTGCTTCTTCAGGAACTTCTTCAGCACCTGCTTCAACCATGTTAATGGCTTCTTTCGTTCCAGCTACCGTCAAGTGAATATCACTTTGTTCAAGCTGATCAACGTTTGGATTCACAACAAATTCACCGTCGATACGTCCTACAATAACACCAGCAATCGGTCCATCAAATGGAAGATCACTAATACCTAGTGCTAGAGATGAACCGAACATAGCTGCCATCTCTGAGGAACAGTTTTGATCAACGCTCATGACTGTACTTACTACCTGTACTTCGTTGCGGAAGCCGTCAGGGAATAAAGGACGAATCGGGCGATCAATAAGACGGCTCGCTAGGATTGCCTTTTCACTTGGACGTCCTTCACGCTTGATGAAGCCTCCAGGAATTTTACCTACTGCATATAATCGTTCTTCATAGTTAACCGTTAGTGGGAAAAACGGAAGGTCTTTAGGCTCTTTTGAACCTGTAACCGTTGCTAATACGGCTGTATCGCCGTAGCGAATCAAAGCCGCACCGCTCGCCTGCTTTGCCAGTTGACCAATTTCAACTGACAATTCACGACCAGCCCAATCAATTGAAAACACTTGCTTGTCCTGTGCCATTAATGTGAGAACTCCTCTCATCCAATAAAATCATTTCTTTTATTATACCCTAACCTTTTTATATCTAAAAAGAAAGGAAGAAATCTATGTATTTTAACCTAATAAAAAAGCGGGAATTATCCCGCTTTTCTGAATCATTATCGACGTAGACCAAGTTCTTTGATTAGTTCGCGGTAACGAGTAACGTCTTTGTTACGAAGATACGTTAAAAGATTACGGCGTTTACCAACCATCTTAAGAAGACCGCGACGAGAGTGGTGGTCTTTCTTGTGGAAACGTAGATGATCGTTCAAATTGTTGATTTCCTCAGTAAGGACAGCGATTTGAACCTCTGGAGAACCAGTATCATTCTCGTGAGTTTTGAACTTAGTGATAAGTTCTTGCTTACGCTCTTGTGTGATTGCCATCCGTTTCACCTCCTTAATTTCTAATCCCCTGGTACCGCGCAAACGTCGGTGACTCGATTGCCCAGTATAGGTTGTGTACTTTCCGTACGAATATTAGATTACAGGTTTTCTTACCAAAATGCAAGAGGAAACTAAGTAAGTATTCTTCTTGCCTCTTCTGAGTCTTGATTAATTTGTTGAATTAAGGCATCAACAGAAGGAAATTTAACTTCCCCACGAATTTTTTTGTGGAATTCTACCATTACTTCTTGCCCATACAAATTTCCTTCATAGTCAAAAACATGGACCTCTAGAGATGGATGCTCAGGTTTATCATCATAAAATGTAGGTTTATACCCTATATTACAAACACCATTCATCCAAGAATCCTCCGCTTTCATCCGAACAGCGTATACACCTGTTAATGGAACAATGTAATCCCCTTTTAGATCAACATTCGCTGTTGGGAAGCCGATCGTACGCCCTCGCTGATCGCCTTGTACAACCGTTCCCTTCACAGTGTAGTGCCGTCCAAGAACACCTTTAATGTTCTCGACAGCTCCTTCACGAATATAAGAACGAATTAATGTAGAACTAACTTTCTCATCATGTTTTGAAACTTTATCAACGATCGTTTGATTAAACTTGTTTCGAGCATGAAATGGCAATGAATCCATCGTCCCTCTTCCTTTACTACCGTATGTAAAGTCAAAACCAGCTACAACATGTACAACTGATAGGGCAATAATGTAGTCATCTACGAACTGCTGTGGTGTTAACCCTGCTATCGTTGGGTCAAACTTTACAATGTAAAGCACATCAATGCCAAGCTGTTCAATTAGATCTATTTTATCATCCAAAGGTGTAATCGCTTCTGTTTGTGGCGTTGATCGCCCTAATACAACGGATGGGTGTGGGTAGAACGTCATCACAGAGGCGTCTACTCCCTTTTCTACTGCAATTTCCTTTGCAGTAGAAATGACTTTCTGATGGCCACGATGAATGCCATCGAAATAACCGAGTGCCATGACAGACGGGTTGTCTGCTTCCATCTTATGAGGATGAGATAAATAAATTGTCTTCAACGGTTTCACCTTCTAACTTCATCTCGAAAACACTTTCTCAGGCTTCATTAAGCCAGGTTTCTCAGGATGTTTTTGATAGATTGCAATTGCTTCTCCGTCCTTATTGTACATAACAAGTCGATCCTCTGTCATCTCATCCACTTGAGGAAGTACAGCTCCATTTTGAAGCTTTTCTTCAAGTTCACGTTCTACGGTTAAAGACGGCATTGCGGAAAGAGCGTATTCCATTGGGAACAGAGATAGCGTTTCATCTTCTATCATCTGTTTAATCTCATCAAATGTCAAACATTCTTCTAGTTTAAAGGGGCCGGAAGCGGTACGAATTAAGTAAGACATATGAGCTGGAAAACCAAGCTTTTCGCCGATATCAACCGCTAGTGTTCGGATATATGTCCCTTTACTACACGTTACACGAACAGGAATTGAAACTGTCCCTTCTTCGTGAGTAACCTCACCAATCAACTCAAGCTCATGAATTGTCGCTTTTCTAGAAGGACGCTCAACAACTTCTCCCTTAAAGGCATACTCGTATAGTTTCTTACCGTTAATTTTCACAGCGGAATACATAGGGGGAACTTGTTCAATATCCCCTCTAAACGCCCTAAGTGCTTGCTCTATTTCGTTAGCAGTTGGCAATTTGTCTACATATTTCTCCTCGACCTTTTCTCCAGAAGCATCTTCTGTAGTGGTTGAAAACCCTAGTGTTATTACTGCTTCATACGTTTTTGAGAAATCGGTCATGTACTGCGCCACTTTTGTTGCTCTTCCAATACATAATGGAAGAACACCTGTAACGTCAGGATCTAACGTTCCGGTGTGACCAACTTTCTTCGTCCGCAAAAGTTTTCTTGTAATAGCGACACAATCATGAGACGTCATGCCAGCCGGTTTTTTTAATGGTAATATGCCGTTCATTCTTTTCCTCCTTTCGCTCTGATGACATAGAGAAGGGATAGACATTCCTGTCTATCCCTTCATCATTACTCATCCGATTGATTTAAATCTGCAAGAAGTCGCTCGATTTTGTTACCATAATCAATCGATTCATCGAATTCAAAGTAAATTTCCGGTGTTTTACGAAGACGAATTCGTTTCCCAATTTCTGAACGGATAAATCCAGTCGCTTTCGCAAGACCGTTTAGGGTAGCTTCTTTCTTCTCTTCATCACCGAGTACAGTAATAAATACTGTTGCTTGCTGTAGATCATTCGTAACTTCAACAGCTGTTACCGTAACGAAACCTACGCGCGGATCTTTGATTTTCCTGCTGATTATATCACCAAGTTCTTTCTTCATCTGTTCACCAACACGATTTGCGCGAACATTACTCATCGTTACACCTCGTTTCTTTCCTAAAGCCATTCATAAGTTGCTCGAGTGAGCTCGATATCAGGACGTGAATCAATCAATGAGACGGCACGCTGAAGCTCACGCTCGCAGGCCGTCTTACTTGAAGCGGTTGTGACGATACCTATTACCGTATGCTGCCACAGATCCTGACTATCAAGCTCAGAAACGGCCAGATTATAATGCTTCAGCCGGCTAATAACCGACTGAAGCACTGACCTTTTTTCTTTCAGAGATTGCGCATCATAAATGATGCATTCACATTCTACATATCCAATCACTTAGGCTTAACTTCCTCCATGATGTAAGCTTCAATAATGTCTCCTTCTTTCACATCATTGAACTTAGCAAGTGTGATTCCGCACTCGTACCCTTTCGCAACTTCCTTCGCATCATCTTTAAAGCGTTTCAGGGTATCTACATCGCCTTCAAAGACTACAATGCCGTCACGAATAACACGAACTCCAGAATTTCTTGTGATCTTACCTTCTGTTACGTAAGAACCTGCAATTGTACCCACTTTGGATACTTTAAATGTTTCACGAACTTCAGCTTGACCAATAACTTTCTCTTCATAGACAGGGTCAAGCATCCCTTTCATTGCAGATTCAATTTCATCAATTGCAGTGTAGATTACGCGGTGTAAACGAATCTCCACTTGTTCTGATTCAGCTACTTTCTTCGCATTCGTATCTGGACGTACGTTAAATCCAATGATGATTGCGTTAGATGCTGAAGCAAGAATAATATCTGATTCTGTAATTGCACCAACGGCTGTGTGAATAATATTAATCTTCACACCTTCTACTTCAATCTTACTAAGTGAGCCAGCAAGTGCTTCAACTGAACCTTGTACATCAGCTTTAACGATAACGTTAATATCCTTCACATCGCCCTGTTGAATTTTTTCAAATAGATCGTCTAGATTCATTTTTGAAGACTCTTTACGCTGTGCTTCAATTTTTTGTTGGTTACGTGCTTCCCCAACTTGACGAGCTGTTTTCTCGTCTTCAAATGCTACGAAACGATCTCCAGCGTGTGGAACATCACTTAGTCCTGTTACTTCAACAGGGGTTGAAGGCGCTGCTGTTTCTACACGGTTACCAAGGTCGTTAACCATGGCACGAACACGGCCAAATGTATTTCCTACTACTACCGGGTCACCTACTTTAAGTGTACCTTCTTGAACTAGAAGCGTCGCTACCGGGCCACGGCCTTTATCAAGCTGAGCTTCAATAACTGTACCTGTTGCAAGCTTATCCGGATTTGCTTTAAATTCTTCTACTTCAGAAATAAGAAGAATTGTTTCAAGAAGTTCGTCGATTCCTTCGCGCTTGATCGCAGAAAGGTTCACGAAAATTGTATCTCCGCCCCATGCTTCAGAAACGAGTTCGTACTCAGTTAGTTCCTGCATAACACGGTCAGGATTTGCACCTTCTTTATCCATCTTATTAACGGCAACGATAATTGGCACCTCAGCCGCTTTCGCATGGTTAATTGCTTCAACTGTTTGAGGCATAACACCATCATCAGCTGCAACAACAAGAATAGTAATATCCGTTACTTTCGCACCACGTGCACGCATCGTTGTAAAGGCAGCGTGTCCAGGTGTATCAAGGAACGTAATCTTCTTATTCTTCTCTTCGATTTGATAAGCACCGATGTGCTGAGTAATACCGCCAGCTTCACCTTGAGTTACTTTCGTATCACGGATACCATCAAGTAGAGTTGTTTTACCATGGTCAACGTGACCCATAATTGTAACAACTGCAGGGCGCTCAACAAGCTTCTCTTCCTTGTCTTCGCTTGTGTAGTTATCAAGGTCTGTTACTTCGAATGGTTCTTCTTCTTCGACCTTCACGCCGTAGTCATCACAGATGAGTTCCATTGTGTCTTTATCAAGTTCTTGGTTAATAGTAGCCATTACGCCAAGACCCATTAATTTCTTGATTAGTTCTGAAGCATCTTTACCAAGCTTCTCAGCAAGCTGCCCTACAGTTAATGAGCCCATAAATGTTACTTTTGAAGGCAGTCTTCTTGGAGCAGCCGTGTTTTTAGGAGGCTGTCCTTTACCACGACGGTTAGGACGTCGGCCGCCACGGCGGTTATTTGGTGCACTTTTACTTTTTGGATTTGCATTTGCTTTTGGGTTGTTTCGGTTATTTTTATTTTCCATACTGTTTTTGTCGCTTCCCTTTTTGGATTGTTTCGAATTGTTTTTAAGCTTATCAACTGTCTGATCGTCAATCACAGACATATGGTTATTCACCGTAATATTCATGCTTTTTAACTTTTCGATAACATCCTTACTAGTTGTATTATGTTCTTTTGCATATTCATGAATTCGCATCTTACTCAAACGATCACCCCCGAGTTATTGATCGAGAATCGCAAAGAGTTTCTTCGCAAAACCTGCGTCAGTAACGGCTATCGTGACTCGCTGAACTTTCCCTATCGCATGGCCAAGTTCATATCGTCCTGTAACGGTACATACAGGGACTTTATAAGTAGTTGCTTTATCAGTAATTTTCTTTCTTGTGTTGTCAGATGCATCATTCGCTATTAAAACCAATCTGGCACTCTTGCGTTGAATTTCTTTTACGACAAGTTCTTCTCCAGATACGACTTTACCAGCGCGTTGAGCAAGTCCTAGAAGTGACTCCCAATTCTTACTCTTCATTTAAGTTGACCGCGATTCTTGTAGGTCAGCATAGATATCTTCTGTCACTTCTGTTTTAAGATGAGCCGCTAATGAATTTCTCTTCTTGGCAAGCGCGAAGCACTCTTCACTATTGCAAAGGTAAGCTCCTCTTCCATTCTTTTTACCCGTTTCGTCGATCGATATAACACCTTCAGGTGATCGAACGATACGAACGAGCTCCTTCTTTGGCTTCATTTCCTGACAGGCGACACATTTCCTCATCGGAATTTTACGTTTTTGCACGATGGACACCTCTCTTGATCTTTCCGTTGCTTAATCTAGCTCAGAGTCTTCTGATTCGTTCTCTTCAAAAAGCGGTGCTTCGTCAGGACTGTAGATTCCTTGCTCTTCCGCTTCTGATTGACTCTTAATATCGATCTTCCAGCCTGTCAGCTTTGCTGCAAGACGTGCATTTTGGCCACGCTTCCCAATGGCAAGTGAAAGCTGATAATCAGGTACGATAACCTGAGTCATTTTATTTTCTTCATCAACATTTACCTTAAGTACTTTTGAAGGACTAAGCGCATTAGCCACATATTCGACGATGTCTTCAGACCAGCTTACAATATCGATCTTCTCGCCTTTTAGCTCATTCACAATGGCTTGTACACGCTGTCCGCGCTGTCCAACACATGATCCAACTGGATCTACTTCAGGATCTTCTGCATGAACGGCAATCTTTGAACGATCACCAGCTTCACGAGATATGGATTTCACTTCTACTGTACCGTCAAAAATTTCAGGCACTTCAAGTTCAAATAAACGCTTAAGAAGACCAGGATGAGTACGTGAAACCATCACCTGTGGTCCTTTAGTTGTTTTCTCAACCTTTGTAACATAAACCTTGATGCGGTCATGTGAGTGATACGTTTCATTCGGCATTTGTTCGCCTGCTGGGAGGAGAGCTTCAATACGACCAAGGTCAACGTAAATAAAACGATGATCTTGACGCTGCACAATTCCAGTCATGATATCGTCTTCACGATCAATAAATTCACTAAAAATAATGCCTCTTTCAGCTTCTCGTACGCGCTGGGTAACAACTTGTTTAGCTGTTTGAGCTGCAATTCGACCAAAATTACGAGGTGTAACTTCAATCTCGACGATATCCTCTAATTCATATTGTGGATCGATGTCCTTTGCGTCATCAAGAGAGATCTCAAGACGAACATCTTCAACTTCTTCCACAACGTCTTTACGAGCAAATACGCGAATTGAGCCTGTATCTTGATTGAAGTCAACTCTAACATTTTGAGCCTGATGAAAATTTCGCTTATATGCAGAGATAAGCGCAGCTTCGATCGCCTCAACAATAATATCCTTGCTAATGCCCTTTTCCTTTTCAAGAACGGTCAGCGCATCTAATAAATCACTACTCTTCATTTTCATTCTCCCCTTTAACTAAAAAACAACAGCAAGCCTTGCGCTTGCAACTTTTTCAAAAGGTAATTCAACCTTCTTAATTCTCGTTTTCACTTTCTGTTCAATGACAACCGTTTCACCATTGAAGTCGGAAAGCTTACCTTCAAAGCTTTTTTCCCCATTAATGGGTTCGTAGGTTGTCATATAGACATGTTTACCTACTGCTTTTTCAAAGTCAATCCGCTTTTTAAGCGGGCGCTCAGCACCAGGTGAGGAGACTTCAAGGAAGTAAGGTTGCGTAATTGGGTCATTTTTATCAAGCTGTTCGCTTAATTTTTCGCTTATTGTACCGCACTCCTCGATATCAACGCCCTGAGGAGAATCGATATAGACACGGAGAAACCAGTTCTTTCCTTCCTGCGTAAATTCTATATCTACGAGTTCCAGGTTCATTTCATCTACTATTGGTTTTACTAGTTCTTCAGTTACCGTAATTACATTTTCAGTCATTGGTTGTCCTCCTTTCTGATCCTGTACAGCAGGGTCCCAATCGAAAACGAAAGAGTGGGTTAGCCCCACTCTTCCGTCGCGTGTTTATTCACTAGTATTTCCACAATTACTATACCATACTCATATCACCAATTCAACAGAGAAGAGAACGTGCTCCTCTAGAACAAACTGAGCTGGTTCGCATCTGGTAAGCCTTCAAGACAGCCATGGTCATCAAGATACTCAAGAACAGTCTTCGAGATCTTACTACGTTGCTGTAGATCTTCCTTAGAAAGGAATTCACCACCGTCTTTTGCGCTAACGATATTAAGTGCAGCATTCGTTCCAACTCCAGGTAGGGAGTTAAAAGGTGGAATGAGCGTATCTCCATCAACAACGAACTCTGCCGCTTTAGATCGATACAAGTCTACCTTCTGCATACGGTAACCGCGCTCTGACATTTCTAGCGCAATCTCCATAACAGTCAGAAGGTTCTTCTCTTTCGGAGAAGCATCTAATCCTTTTTCATTGATTTCCTCGATTTTTGCTCGAATCGGATTCGACCCTTTCGACATTGTGTCGATATCAAAGTCATCAGCTCTTACCGTAAAATATGCAGCGTAGAAAAGAATCGGATGATGCACTTTGAAGTATGCAATACGAACGGCCATCAACACATATGCCGCAGCGTGAGCTTTAGGGAACATGTACTTAATTTTTAAACAAGAGTCAATATACCAATCAGGTACATCATGCTTCTTCATCTCAGCTACCCATTCTTCTTGTAGCCCTTTCCCTTTACGCACAAACTCCATGATTTTAAAAGCAAGTGATGGCTCAAGACCTTTGTAGATTAAGTAAACCATAATGTCATCACGACAACCGATTACTTCACTAAGGTTACACGTCCCTGCTTGAATTAACTCTTGTGCGTTTCCGAGCCATACATCAGTTCCGTGTGAAAGACCTGAGATCTGAACAAGTTCTGAGAATGTGCTTGGCTTTGTGTCTTCAAGCATTTGACGAACGAAACGGGTACCAAATTCCGGGATGCCGTAAGTTCCTGTCTTACACATGATTTGATCCTGTGAAACACCAAGAGAATCTGTTCCACTAAAGAGCTTCATTACACCCTCATCATCGGTTGGAATCGTTTTTGGATCAATTCCACTTAAATCTTGCAGCATACGAATGACTGTTGGATCATCGTGTCCAAGAATATCTAGTTTAAGTAGATTATCATGGATTGAATGGAAATCGAAGTGCGTTGTTTTCCATGCTGATGTTTTGTCATCTGCCGGGAACTGTATTGGTGAAAAGTCGTATATGTCCATATAGTCAGGTACAACGATAATACCACCAGGATGCTGTCCTGACGTTCGTTTAACACCAGTACATCCTGATACAAGACGATCAATTTCCGCCCCGCGATAATGAAGGTCATGATCTCCCATATAACCTTTCACATATCCATAAGCTGTTTTTTCAGCTACAGTTCCGATCGTACCTGCACGAAATACGTTATCTTCACCAAAAAGCTCTTTTGTATAGTTATGAGCACGAGGTTGATATTCTCCTGAGAAGTTCAAATCGATATCTGGAACTTTGTCCCCTTTAAAGCCAAGGAACGTCTCAAATGGAATATCGTGACCATCTTTAATCAATGCAACACCACAGTCTTCGCATGATTTGTCTGGAAGATCAAATCCAGATCCCACTGATCCGTCATTAAAGAACTCTGACTTCTTACAAGATGGACAAACATAATGCGGTGGGAGAGGGTTAACTTCGGTAATCTCCGTCATTGTTGCGACGAAAGATGAACCTACTGAACCACGCGATCCTACTAGATAGCCGTCATTAAGGGATTTCTTAACAAGTTTATGGGAAATCAAATAAATAACGGCAAAGCCATGTCCAATAATACTTTTAAGCTCTTTTTCAAGTCGTTCTTCAACGATAGTCGGCAATTCATCTCCATAAATACTCCGAGCCATGTTGTAGCTCATTTCTCTCATTTCCTCATCTGCGCCTTCAATTCTAGGCGTAAATAAATCATCTTTAATCGGTTTAATGTCATCGATTAAGTCTGTTACTTTCTGAGGATGATGCACGACAATTTCTTTGGCCTTATCTGAACCTAAGAAATGGAAGCAATCCAGCATTTCATTTGTTGTACGGAAATGAACTTGTGGGAGCGTTTGGCGATTCAAAGGATTACCTGCCTGAGCCTTAATCAGTATTTTACGGTAAATGTGATCTTCAGGTTCAAGGTAATGAACGTTACCTGTCGCAACAATCGGTTTATCGAGTTTCTCACCAAGCTTCACGATCTTTCCGATGATTTCTCTTAGAGCCATTTCATCTTGCACTAACTCCCTTTCAATTAGATGCATGTAGTTCTGTGGCGGCTGCACTTCCAAGTAATCATAGAATTTCGCAATTTCTTCTACTTCTTCTGGCGACTTTTGCATCATGCCTTCGAATACTTCACCTTTATCGCAGCCTGAACCGATGAGTAATCCTTCCCGGTATTTCTCGAGCTTTGACCTTGGTATACGAGCCGTACGATAGAAATAATCTATATGTGAAAGAGAAACAAGTTTGAATAGGTTTTTTAAACCAACATCATTTTTCGCAAGAATAATAGCATGCGATGGTCGAGTACGTTGGAAACCAGTCTGACCCATATTATCATTTAACATGTTGTGATTTGTAATTTCACGTTCAAGCGCATCTTTCACAAGCTTCCATAAAAGATAGCCAGTTGCTTCAGCATCGTAAATGGCTCTATGGTGCTGAGTTAAATTAATATCAAACTTTTTACATAACGTATTTAATCGATGGTTTCGCATTTCTGGATAAAGAAAACGCGCGAGTTCCAACGTATCAATAACAGGGTTGGTTGCCTCACCTACACCAATTTTACGTAATCCAACATTTAGAAAGCCCATATCAAAGCTGGCGTTATGAGCAACAAGAATATCATCACCGATAAATTCGTAGAAATCTTTAATAACATCATCGATTTCTGGCGCATTCATTACCATATCATCTGTAATACCCGTAAGCTCAATGGTAGTCGATGATAGAGCATGGTGAGGATTCGCAAACCGTTCGAATTTATCAACGATTTCGCCATCCTTCATTTTTACAGCAGCAAGCTCAATGATTTTATTATAAACAGCTGATAGTCCTGTCGTCTCAACGTCAAATACGATGTAGGTTCCTGTTTCAAGATCTCGATCTGCTTCGTTATACGCCATAGGTACACCATCATCGACGAGATCCGCTTCAAGTCCGTAGATCACTTTAATACCGTTTTTCTGGCCTGCAGCGTACGCATCAGGGAACGATTGAACAACGTTATGATCTGTGATTGCAATGGCAGGATGCCCCCACTTAGCAGCTTGAGCAATTAAACTTCCAGCGGTGCTAACTGAATCCATTTGACTCATCTGCGTATGAGCATGCAGTTCAATCCTTTTCTCATCTTCAGGAGCTTCATCAATTCTAAGGTCTGGTTTAATCTCTGTTAAATCATTTCCTATCATAACGAGATCTCGAACAAACGTATCGTTCTGAATGCCGCCCCTCACTTTAACCCAGATACCTTTACGAACGGCTTCAAGAATCGGCACATCTTCTTTATCACGAGAGAACATTTTCACAAGAATGGAATCTGTATAATCCGTAATTTTGAAAGTGAGTAGCGTACGACCACTTCGTAACTCTTTTGTTTCCGCGTGGAAAACATATCCTTGAACAGCAATGCGGCGCTCTTCATCTTGAATCGTTTCAATTGGAACAGGATCTTCTTTAATTTTATAACCAATAACAAGTGAGTCAGGGATTTGACCTTTACTTGAAGCATTATCCGCTTTTTGTTTCTCAATCAACGCTTCCATCATCTTAGACTGATCTTCTTGTTGCTTCTGCTCCACAAACTTTTGATAATCCTGCTTAGATTCTTTTACTTCAACCTCAAGCATATATTTCGGAAACCCAGCTGCGACGTAACAGTCTGTAAGCGGTCCAGAAAGCTTCCGTTTCGCAATAGCAGCTTCCGTTTCATTACGCACGGTAACAATCAGTTTATTTCCGCTGATTTTAGGTGCTTGATTTTTCAAAAGTGCCGTAAGCGATGCGGAATGATCCTGCATGAGTTCAACAACATTTTCCCAATAAGCAGCTGCAAGCTCCTCTGTTCCTCCACCATCAGTTGAAATCGTGTAAGAAACGGAAGCAATGTGACGTAATCCGTCAACTATTCGGCTTTGAAAAAGCTCATACACATGAAACGGAAGAACATCAGGAAGGTGAAAATCAAAATGCCATTTTCTCGTCTCTTTATAAACAGTTAGCTTTGAAATATAGCCCTCTTTAAAATATTCCTCAAACTTATCTGGAAATGATATTTGCTGAAGGAGCAGCTGAAGACGTTCTTTTCTTATCGTTAAATCCTGGTCCATGCAATTCTACCTCCTTCTTAACCAATACATGAACGAAAAAAAAAGGTGGAAGGTACCACTGGCACCTATCCACAATTTTAGTTCATTTGTTCTAAAAGTTGCTGAAGTGTCGAGTTCAAGTTATCTACAGGCACTTCAATTGATTCCCCTGTATCTCTGCGCTTTACTTCTACAATACCTTCATTTGCTTTCTTACCAACAACAACGCGTAATGGTAATCCAATCAAATCAGCATCTTTAAACTTCACACCAGCGCGTTCTTTGCGATCATCGTAGAGCACGTCATGTTCATCTTTAAGTGAGTCATAAAGACGATCAGATAAGTCACTTTGATCGGCATCCTTCACATTAATCGTAATAAGATGAACGTGATACGGCGTGACAGCAAGTGGCCAACGTAAACCGTTGTCATCGGCATTTTGCTCCGCAATAGCAGCTAGCGTTCTTGATACACCGATACCATAACAACCCATGATTAGTGGCTGAGCTTTACCACCTTCGTCTAGGAACTTGGCTCCCATCGTTTCACTATACGTTTGACCGAGCTTGAACACTTGTCCAATCTCAATACCTTCAGCGAATACGATTGTACCGTTTCCATCTGGTGAAGGATCTCCTTCTTGAATAAAGCGAAGATCTTCGTAACGTTCAATAGAAAGGTCACGGTCAGGATTTACATTGTGATAGGCATATGCACCAATGATTGATCCATTCGCTATAGCCTTAACTGCAGTATCTGCAATAACCGTACCCTTGAACTCTTTTAAATCTACTTCTTCGTTCTGAACCTCAACCATATTCGTACCGTAAAGGTTTTTCACCTTAATCTCGTTTAGCTCATGATCCCCTCTTACAAGGACAGCAATCATTTCATCTTCAACTTTCATAACAGTTGTATGAATTTGATGATCTAAACTCGTTTCAACCTCACCTTTTGCAAATGGTAACTCTTCTTCATCCGACTTCTCGTATTGAACGTGAACTTCTGCCATTTCAATATTAGCAGCGTAGTCAGAAGAGTCGCTATACGCAATTGTATCTTCACCTACACTGGAAAGAGCCATAAACTCTTCTGTATCTTTCCCACCTATTGCACCTGAATCCGCAACGACTGGCCTAAAGTCCAGTCCAAGTGAAGTGAAAATTTTGCTATAAGTCTTGTGCATAAGTTTGTATGCATCATCGAGCTGCTCTTCTGAAGAATGAAAAGAGTAAGCATCCTTCATAATAAACTCTCTTCCGCGTAACAACCCAAAACGAGGACGTCGTTCATCACGATACTTCGTCTGGATTTGATACAGCGTCACAGGTAATTGTTTATAAGAACTTAGTTCATCTCGCACAAGGCTTGTTATAAGCTCCTCATGAGTAGCACCAAGGGCAAATGGACGCCCGTGACGATCTTTTAGCCTCATTAATTCTGGACCATACACGTCCCAACGACCTGTTTCTTGCCAAAGCTCAGCTGGCTGAATGGCAGGCATTAACAACTCTTGAGCCCCTGCTTCATCTAACTCTTTTCTAATGACTTGTTCAATTTTTGATAATACTTTTTTACCAAGCGGTAAATATGAATAAATGCCTGACGCATTTTGACGGATAAAACCCGCTCGGACAAGGAGCTGATGACTTTTAATTTCTGCATCAGCTGGATTGTCTCGAAGGGTTGGATTAAAGTATTTAGATTGTTTCATAATCTGCACCTCATTTCATTCTTCAAAACGGGTTTTGCTCCTTATAGAAAGAAGCGTTGGATATCATTCCATGTTACGACAAGCATGAGTAACATGAGGAACGAAAACCCTATAAAGTGAACAAGACTTTCTTTTTGTGGATCAATTGGCTTACCTCTTAATGCTTCAACACCTATAAACAGAAGTCTTCCTCCGTCGAGTGCAGGTAGCGGGAGCAAGTTAAAGATACCAAGGTTAATACTTAAGAAGGCTGCCCATCTCATTAGAACATAAAATCCACCAGATGCAGCTTCTTCTGTATAACTGTAGATCCCAACAGGCCCACTGAACGCATCAATCGAAAGCTGACCTGTAACCAATTGCCCTAAACCAACAAAAATCGCTTTTGAGAATTCTATAGTGGATGTAAATCCAAATGCGATTGAATCTAAGAAATTCACTTCATATGAAGGAGCAACACCAATTCTACCAACAGATTGATTTTCTGTAAGCTCCTGTTTCTCAGGTGTTATCGATAGCGTAACGGCTTCTCCTTCTCGATCCACTTTAAATCCAAGCTGGTTGTTCGCATTATCTTGGATAATTGACGTCATTTTGTCCCAGCTCGTTATTTCAGTGCCATTAATTTCAGTAATGACATCACCATTCATCATTCCAGCTTGTTCAGCCGGGCTGCCCTCAACAACCTCACTAACCTGGTTTGTTGGCGTTCCTTGTAAAAGGCCTAGAGCAATGAAAATAACGATTGCCAATAAGAAGTTCATGACTGGTCCAGCAAAAATAGCTAAGAAGCGATCCCAGAGTGACTTCGAACCAAACTGACGATCAATTGGTGCGATTTGAAATTCAGATCCATCCATCACATAGTGAGAAATTTCATCGATCTCATACGTCACTGCTGGCTCATCTTCACCTTCATAGCCTTTAATATAAAGTCCGCGCTCTAAATCTGCTTCTTCTACTGTTACTTCTTTTAAATTTGTGTAAGCTGATTTTTGATTGATAACAATCTTCTCAACTTTATTAGCGTTATTGAACAAAAGCCCGACACGCTGTCCGGGTTTCAGTTCGATCATTTCCGGATCTTCTCCAGCCATGCGAACAAAGCCACCGAGAGGCAATAATCGAATTGTATAAACCGTTTCGCCTTTCTTGATTGTAAATAACTTTGGTCCGAAGCCTATTGCGAATTCTCGGCACAGGATTCCTGCGCGCTTTGCTAGGAGCAAATGACCCAATTCATGGAAAAAGACAAGCGCTCCGAATATGATAATGATCGAAATCACAGTATTCATACCCACGTACCACCTTTATTTAATTAATGACTGAACTCGCAATCTTGTTTCTGAATCAATTTCAAGAATATCGTCAAGCGAAGCATGTTGAATGCTAGTATGGTTCTCCATCGCTTGTTCTACGAGTTCTTCGATCGTTAAGAAATCAATTTTACCCTCGAGAAATGCTGCAACAGCAGTCTCATTCGCTGCATTAAGGACAGCAGGTAATGAACCACCAATTCGGCCGGCTTCGTAGGCAAGTTTTAACGCACGAAATCGGTTGAAATCCACTTTCTCAAAGTGGAGCTTGCCAACTTCCCATAAGTTTAACCGTTTTGCATTTCTGATTTCAAGTCGATCAGGATAGCTTAGTGCATATTGAATCGGAATTCGCATATCCGGAGTACCTAGATGGGCCATAACACTACCGTCTATGTACTCTACCATTGAGTGGATAATACTTTCTTTGTGAAGAAGAACATCAATCTGATCATATGGGGTTCCAAATAACCAATGTGCTTCAATCACTTCAAGGCCTTTATTCATCATCGTTGCTGAATCAATTGTAATTTTTGCTCCCATTGACCAGTTAGGATGATTTAGCGCATCATGAACGCTTACGCCTACCAACTCATCACGTTTTTTATCGCGAAAACTACCACCAGAAGCTGTTAAAATCAACCGCTCCATTTGATCTTGCTTTTCTCCATTCAAGCATTGAAAAAGAGCTGAATGTTCACTGTCTACAGGAATTAATGCTGATCCATGTCGCTTTGCAGCATCAGTTACTAAGTGGCCTGCTGTAACGAGTGTTTCTTTGTTAGCAATTGCGATGGTTTTGCCTTGTTCTATAGCAGAAAGTGTTGGCGAAAGACCAATGCTACCTAAAATGGCGTTAACAAGGACTGTTGTATCAGGATGACAGGCTACTTCTAACAAACCTTCTTCGCCATAAACAATCTTTGTTTTTCTTGAAATAATTCTTCTTAGTGATTCCGCATCTTCCCTATGCTGAACCGATAGTAACTTTGGGTGAAATTCTTCTACAATTTCAACGGCTTTTTCAACGTTTTTTCCTACCGAAACGGCAACTAGGGAAAACAAGTCAGGGTGCATTCTCACAATATCAAGAGTCTGGATTCCTATGGAACCAGATGCTCCTAGTAAGCTGATTTTCTTCAATCGACCTGTTCCTCCAATCCACTTAGTTTTAAACTAAGTTAAGTAAATGAAGAAGGGGGAGAACGAAAATAAGACTATCAAATCGATCAAGGATCCCTCCGTGTCCAGGTAAAATGCTGCCAGAATCTTTCACACCATAGTGGCGTTTAAAAGCAGATTCAACGAGGTCACCAATCTGACCAAAAACAGACGTTAGAACAGATACGACAATGACAATAATCATTGATTCATAAACAGGGTAGATTAGTTGAAAAACAACACCTACCACTAAAGCCATCACAACTCCGCCGATTGCACCTTCTACCGTCTTATTAGGAGATATATGGGGCCAAAGTTTCTTCTTTCCTAAAGAGCGTCCCACAAAGTACGCACCTGAATCAGATGCCCAAATTAGAAAAATGATAAAAAACAGGTGCACCATACCACTCAAATCGGTATCTCCTAAATAACGGGTGGCGGTAAAATAATAGAAACCTAGACCAACATAAAGGGATGCCATCATGATAAATGAACTTTCATCAAAGCTATATTTGTTCTTAGTAAGAACAGTCATAGCTAGCAAAATGAGCAAACCAAAGAATAACAAATCAATTTTAGTAAAGACAGATGATGTAAGAGAAGCAATCCAAGCATCAGGCATTACTAGAACCCAGGTTCCTGTAATGGCAAGTAATCCTGGAAGTGAAACTAAAGTAATTTTCTTCATTAACAGCAGTTCTATCATGCCAATTGTAGCTACAAGTGCCATGAGAATAATGAACGGCCAGTCTCCTAAAATGATCATACCTAACAATAGGGCGCCAAAAATCACACCCGTAATAACACGTTGTTTCATTACGTCAATGTCCTCCTACACTTACACCCCACCGTAACGTCTTCCTCGTCGCTGATACTCCTGTACGGCCTCAAGAAAATGATGTTCTGTAAAATCTGGCCACAGCACTTCAGTAAACCACAGTTCAGTATAAGCTAGTTGCCAGAGCATAAAGTTACTTAAGCGAATTTCGCCGCTTGTCCGTATTAATAGGTCAGGATCAGGGTATTGACTACTGAGTAAATACGAAGAAATCCTCTCTTCAGTAATATCTTCCTCAGTCAGTATCCCCTTTCTAACGTCACTTAATAACCTTTGCATCGCCATTTTCATTTCGTGTCGACTTCCATAGTTCAGCGCAAAATTAAGAATGAGTCCGGTATTGTCTTTCGTGTCTTTAACTGCCTTGCTAATGGCTTTGAACGTGTGGGGGGGTAGCTGCTCTCGTTCTCCCATTATTCTAACTTGTACATTCTGCTCGATTAACTCTGGCAGATGACTAAGCAGAAACTGTTCAGGGAGTTTCATTAAAAAGTCTACTTCCTCTTTCGGCCGCTTCCAATTTTCTGTTGAAAAGGCATAAAGCGTTAGGTAATTTACCCCAAGATCGTTAGCTTTTCTTACAATCTTCTTAACGACTTTCACACCTTCACGATGGCCAGCCACACGCGGGAGACCTCGCTTCTTCGCCCAGCGTCCATTGCCATCCATAATGATCGCAATATGTCCTGGGATATTAGCAGATGTGTTTATTTCAAAATGTTCCTCATCTTCATTCTTTCTCATCCAGTTCGAGAACTTCCCAAGCATTGCAAATCCTCCATTGTGTCGCTTACTTAACAAAAAAACCCCCTGTGGGAAAAGAGGGTCCTTTTATTATCTTATTTTACATGTTATTGAATTAGACTGCCATGATTTCTTTTTCTTTATCTGCTGCAATGGCATCCGCTTCAGCTACAAATTTATCCGTTAGCTTCTGTACATCATCATTGCCACGACGAAGTTCGTCCTCTGTAATATCGCCATCTTTTTCTTTCTTCTTAAGATCATCATTAGCATCGCGACGGATGTTACGGATAACAACCTTGCTTTCCTCAGCGTACTTCTTAACGAGCTTCACTAGATCTTTACGACGCTCTTCCGTAAGAGCTGGAATTGTAAGACGAATCACGTTACCATCGTTTGAAGGTGTTAGGCCAAGATCTGATTTAAGGATTGCTTTCTCGATATCGCCTACAGATGACTTATCGTATGGTTGAATTAAAAGCATACGAGCTTCCGGCACTGTAATACCAGCAAGCTGGTTAACAGGAGTTGGTGCGCCGTAGTAGTCTACTTGAATTTTATCTAGAAGAGAAGCGTTTGCTCTTCCAGCTCTTAATGTAGCTAACTCTTTCTTAAAGCTTGTTATTCCGTTCTGCATACGTTCTTCAGCATTTTTCAAAATTTCTTTTGGCATTCTTAATCTCTCCCTTTTACAACTGTTCCGATTTCTTCGCCTTGAACGGCACGTTTAATGTTACCTTCTTCCATAATTGAGAAGACAACGAGCGGGATATCATTATCCATACAAAGTGAAGAAGCAGTGGAATCCATAACTGCTAGACCTTCCTTAAGTACATCAAGGTATGAAAGCGTATCATACTTCTTCGCTGTTGCATCGATTGATGGATCTGCTGTGTATACTCCGTCTACGTTATTCTTCGCCATCAAAATAACGTCAGCTTCAATTTCAGCCGCACGAAGTGCTGCCGTCGTATCTGTTGAGAAGTAAGGGTTACCCGTTCCTGCAGCAAAAATAACAACGCGTTTTTTCTCCAGGTGTCGAATTGCTTTACGGCGGATGTAAGGTTCTGCTACCTGCCTCATTTCAATTGAAGTTTGAACACGCGTTTCAACCCCAATGCTTTCAAGGCTATCCTGCATTGCAAGTGAGTTCATAACTGTTGCAAGCATGCCCATATAATCAGCTGTAGCTCGGTCCATTCCCATCTCACTGCCTACTTTACCACGCCAGATGTTTCCACCACCAACAACAACGGCTACTTCAACACCCATTTCATGAATTTCTTTCACTTGTGATGCAATAGACTGAACAATTGTTGGTGAAATACCTTGACCTTCTCCACCAGACAATGCTTCTCCGCTTAATTTTAACACAACGCGTTCATACTTGGCTCCGCTCATTTTAACCCTCCAGCATGTAATCATTATTTGTTCTTGAAAAATAGGGAACACAACGTGTTCCCTATCATTGTTTTACTTCTTCACTTGAGACATAACTTCATCGGCGAAGTTGTCTTCACGCTTTTCCATGCCTTCTCCAACTTCATAACGGATAAAGCCTTTAACAGTAGCGCCTTTAGATTCAACATACTTTCCAACTTTTTGATCAGTGTCTTTAACAAACGGCTGATCGACAAGAGAGATTTCTTCGAAGAACTTGTTGATGCGACCTTCTACCATCTTCTCAACAATTTTCTCAGGCTTTCCTTCATTAAGAGCTTGTTGCTTAAGTACTTCGCGCTCGCGCTCAACTTCTTCAGCTGGAACAGCGTCACGAGATACGAAACGAGGGTTAACTGCAGCTGTGTGCATTGCTACGTCTTTTGCTACTTCTTCGTCTGTTGTTCCTTCAAGAAGTGTTAGAACACCAATACGTCCACCCATGTGAAGGTAAGCACCGAATGCGTCTGCATCAGTTTTCTCAACGATTTGGAAGCGACGAAGAGAGATTTTCTCACCGATTTTAGCAATCTTTTCGTTTAGGAATTCAGTAACTGTTTGTCCGTTTTCCATTTTGCTTTCAAGAGCTGCGTCAACAGACTCAGGAGTAGCTTTAAGAAGGTGTTGAGAAATATCATTGATTAGTGAAGTGAAGCTCTCGTTTTTTGCAACGAAGTCAGTTTCAGAGTTGATTTCAGCGATTACTGCTTTGTTTCCTTCAACTGCGATTGTTGCAAGACCTTCTGCTGCTACGCGGTCAGCTTTTTTAGCTGCTTTAGAAATACCTTTCTCACGAAGCCAATCGATCGCTTTGTCCATATCACCGTCGTTTTCTGTTAGAGCTTTTTTACAATCCATCATACCCGCACCAGTTTGTGCGCGCAATTCTTTTACCATTTGAGCTGTTACTGCCATTAGTAATTCCTCCTTGAATTATGATATGTAATCATACCCTTTTGGGTTAAAAAAAGGTGATAAAGGGGTTTGAGTTCCCCTTTATCACCCCTTTGTGTTCTTATACAGATGTTTCTTCAGTTTCTACCGCTTCAACTTCTGCTTCTTCTTCTACTTTGCTAACTTCGATAATAGCGTCAGCCATTTTAGCAGTAAGAAGTTTCACAGCGCGGATTGCATCGTCGTTACCAGGGATAATATAGTCGATCTCATCTGGATCACAGTTTGTATCCACGATCGCAACGATTGGGATATTAAGCTTACGAGCCTCGGCAATAGCGATACGCTCTTTACGAGGGTCGATTACGAACAATGCGTCTGGAACGCCGTTCATATCTTTAATACCACCAAGGAATCTTTCAAGGCGATCCATTTCTTTTTTAAGAAGCATAACTTCTTTCTTAGGTAGTACTTCGAAAGTGCCGTCTTCTTGCATCTTCTCAAGACTCTTCAGGCGGTTAATACGCTTTTGAATTGTTTCAAAGTTCGTAAGTGTTCCACCCAACCAGCGTTGGTTGATGAAGTATTGACCAGCACGGATTGCTTCATCCTTAACGGAATCTTGCGCTTGCTTTTTTGTACCTACGAAAAGAACTTTACCACCGTCCTGAGCGATGTCACGAACGAAGTTATAAGCCTCTTCGACTTTCTTCACTGTTTTTTGAAGATCGATAATGTAGATACCGTTTCTTTCAGTGAAGATGTAAGGTTTCATTTTCGGGTTCCAACGACGAGTCTGGTGACCGAAGTGTACCCCAGCTTCAAGAAGCTGTTTCATAGAGATTACTGCCATGATTGTGTTCCTCCTAATGGTTTTTTTAGCCTCCGCTTGCATCGTATCCGAGAAAAACTGCAGTCGCAGCACCACTTCCCAAATCAACAAGCGTGTGTGATTAACACCGTTGATTAATATAACATATAGAATTTAATGCCGCAAGTTTAAATTACAAAATCCACAAGTACCTATAGTATTAGAGACATAAAAACGCTCCGGTTAAACCGGAGCGTTAGTGTTATTGTGTTTTAAGTTTTGATAGCTCCACCAAGAATTTATCATTAAGGACTTTAATATACGTCCCTTTCATACCTAGTGAGCGTGACTCAATAACGCCGGCACTCTCTAACTTACGAAGTGCATTCACGATAACTGAACGAGTAATCCCTACACGATCAGCGATTTTACTAGCAACTAGAAGCCCTTCATTGCCTTCAAGTTCTTCGAAGATGTGCTCAATTGCTTCAAGCTCACTGTAAGAAAGAGAAGAAATCGCCATTTGAACAACAGCTTTATTTCTTGCTTCTTCTTCAATTTCTTCTGCTTTCTCATGTAGAATTTCCATACCTACTACTGTAGCACCATACTCCGCTAGCAATAAGTCATCATTTGAGAAAGAATCGCTTAAACGAGAAAGAATCAGTGTACCTAGACGGCTGCCGCCACCAACGATTGGTACAATTGTTGTAAGACCTTTTTCAAATAGGTCACGGTTCTCTACTGGAAACGCTGTGTACTCACTCGAAATATCGAGGTTAGAAGACGTTTCATTAATGTTGAAAAGGTTTTGTGTATACTCTTCAGGAAATTGACGCTCAGAGAACATCTTTTTCATGCGCTCGTTCTCGATTTCTTGATTGATCGCGATTCCAAGTAGCTTCCCTCTACGGCTAACGACATAAACATTTGCCATGATAACGTCACGAAGCGTCTCCGCCATATCTGTAAAGTTAACTGGTCCTTCTGATTTCTGTAGCATTCCATTAATTTTTCTTGTTTTTTCAAGTAAATCCATAGTTTTTTCCTCCTGCAAGTGTTATAAGATGAACTGGCTGAGGTCACGGTTCTTCGCGATTGAAGCTAGCTTCTCCTCAACATACTCTGGTGTAATTGTAATGCTTTCAAGATTAATATCCGGCGCTTCGAACGAGAGATCTTCTAGAAGTTTTTCTAGAATTGTATGAAGTCTACGTGCACCGATATTGTCAGTATCTTGATTTACTTCCGTGGCAATTGTAGCAATTTTATGAATAGCATCGTCTGAAAATTCAACTTTTATACCTTCTGTTTCTAACAGCGCTGTATACTGCTTCACAAGTGCATTATCAGGCTCTGTTAAAATGCGTTTAAAGTCATCTATGTTTAAGCTATTAAGCTCAACGCGAATCGGAAATCTCCCTTGGAGCTCCGGAATTAAATCAGACGGTTTAGACATGTGGAATGCGCCAGCTGCCATGAACAAGATGTGGTCTGTTTTCACTGGACCATACTTCGTTGTTACAGTTGATCCTTCTACGATTGGTAGAATGTCTCTTTGAACGCCTTCCCTAGAAACATCTGCAGATTGCTGGCTCTTTCCTGCAACTTTATCGATTTCATCAATGAAAATGATTCCCGATTGTTCCGTTTTTGAAACAGCATCCTGCGCTACTTCATCCATATCCACCAGTTTAGCAGCTTCATCCTGAGTTAAGACTTTTCGTGCCTCAGAAACTGGTAACTTACGCTTCTTCTTTTTCTTAGGCATGAAATTGCCAAGCATATCCTGCATGTTCATACCCATCTGTTCCATGCCAGCGCCTTGGAACATATCCATCATTGAATTATTTTGTTCCTCAACTTCAACTGTAATCATACGATCTTCAAGTTCTCCAAGAGCAAGTTGCTGTGCCATTTGCTTTCTTCTTGAAGCGATCGATTGATCATCTGAAGTGGTCTGGGAGTTAGACTCCTCTTGGCCCTGGTTACCAAATAACATTTCAAGCGGATTCTTGTATTGCGTTTGCTTTTTACTAGAAGGTACAAGTAGTTCTACAATACGCTTGTTTGCATTTTCCTCCGCTTTGCCCTTCACCTGTTCCATTCGGTCTTCTTTGACAAGTCTGATTGATGTCTCCACAAGATCACGAACCATTGATTCAACGTCTCGTCCGACATACCCTACTTCAGTAAATTTCGTTGCTTCTACTTTAATGAAAGGAGCATTCACAAGTTTAGCCAATCGTCTTGCGATTTCTGTTTTCCCTACGCCAGTAGGACCAATCATTAAGATGTTCTTCGGATTTACTTCATCTTTCAGTTTATCGCTTAATAGACCACGGCGATATCGATTCCTTAGTGCAACCGCTACAGCTTTCTTGGCATCATTCTGACCAACGATATACTGATCAAGTTTTTCAACAATTTGTCTTGGTGTTAATGGATTAGACATACGATCTCCTCCAAAAGATACAGTTTTGATACTAAATGGTTTCTACGATAATCTGATCGTTTGTATAAACACAAATTTCTGAAGCTATTTCCATAGATGCTCGCGCAATCTCTTCCGCACTTTTATTCTCGCTGTATCGTTTAAGTGCTCTGCCTGCCGAAAGCGCATAATTAGAGCCTGACCCAATGGAAAGGATGCCGTCATCAGGTTCAATTACTTCACCTGTTCCAGAAATAAGGAGTAGTTCATCTTTATTCATCACAATAAGCATAGCTTCTAACTTTCTGAGCACTCGGTCGCTTCGCCATTCTTTAGCGAGTTCTACCGCAGCTCTTTGAAGGTTACCACCATATTCTTCAAGCTTGCTTTCAAACTTCTCAAAAAGGGTGAAAGCATCTGCTACTGACCCTGCAAAACCTGCAATTACTTTGCCATGGAAAAGTCGTCTAACTTTTTTAGCTGTATGTTTCATTACGACAGCATTCCCGAATGTTACCTGGCCATCTCCTGCCATTGCACATTCACCGTTATGCCGTACTGCAAAAATCGTTGTTGAATGAAAGTCTCCCATAAGTTCCTCCTCCCGAGCAATTATGCTCTTGGGTGATGGTTCATGTATATCGTTTTCAATCGATCACCTGTGACATGCGTATAAATTTGCGTGCTCGAAAGATTCGAATGCCCTAAAAGTTCCTGAACCGAACGTAAGTCGGCTCCTTCATTCAGCAAATGTGTTGCGAATGTGTGTCTCATCACATGCGGGCTTATATGTACATGCAATGAAGCGTCTTTTACAATCTTATCAAGGATTGTGCGGACACCTCTTGCTGTTACTCTAGCACCTCTAAAGTTCAAAAACAAAGCCTTTGTAGGTTCCTTTGCTGACGAAAGGAGGTCGGAACGCCCACCGTTAATATACTCTTTGATTGCATCTATAGCAAAACTACCAATTGGTACGTACCGTTCTTTGCGCCCTTTACCAGTAACAAAAATTGTGCCAATCGCAAAATCAATATCTTCTACATCAAGCGCTACACATTCACTAACACGAATGCCACACGCATATAGTACTTCGAGCAGTGCTTTATCTCTCTGTCCTAGTGGTGTAGTCAAATCAGGCGCTTCAAACAACTGACTCAATTCCTGCTCATAGAGAAACTGCGGAAGCCGCTTTTCCTGCTTCGGCAGTGAACTCATTGTAAAAGGGTTGATCTGTACGATGTTCTCCCTTAGTAGAAAGCGATACAAACTTCTTAACGTCGAGATTTTTCTCGCAGCCGTTTTCCTTGCATAGCCTCTCTCATGAAGTTCCGTTAAATAAATTCTAACGTCTACATAAGAAACAGCAGCAAGGACATCGATAGTCTGCTGCTTCATAAAAGACTTAAAGTGTTCAATGTCCTGTAAGTAACCTGAGATCGTATGTGGTGAACAATTCTTTTCAATCTGAAGATATTCAGAAAATGACTGAATATGAGCTTGCTGATTGTTATTCATAGTAATCACCTCAAAAGGCTTCTAAATCGTATCACAATCTAGAAGCCTAAGCAATAGGAATTTACAATCTTTTTACAAAATTCTGAATTGTTTCTAGCGCTCTATTAGCGATTGTTTCATTGCGCTCTTTCTTACTTTTAATTCGCGTTTCGAGCGGTGGAAATAATCCAAAGTTCGCATTCATTGGCTGGAAGTTATCAGGGTTCG
Source organism: Guptibacillus hwajinpoensis (assembly GCF_001039475.1). GTDB lineage: Bacteria > Bacillota > Bacilli > Bacillales > Guptibacillaceae > Guptibacillus > Guptibacillus hwajinpoensis. The sequence goes on from NZ_LELK01000001.1 coordinate 1,039,804, forward strand.
CCGTCGTAATATAATTTGCTAGGCTACCAAGAGCTGTTTCTTCCGGGAAGACCACAGGCTCTTCATTATTCATAAAGCGGGCTGCATTAAACCCAGCAATTAATCCTGAAGCAGCAGATTCTACATACCCTTCAACACCTGTCATTTGACCAGCAAAAAACAAGTTCTCTCTCTCCTTATACTGATATGTTGCTTTCAATAGATTCGGAGAATTGATAAACGTGTTTCGATGCATAACACCGTATCTTACAATATCTGCATTCTCAAGGCCTGGTATAAGACGGATTACTTCTTTTTGCGGACCCCATTTAAGATGTGTTTGGAAACCAACAATGTTATAAAGTGTTCCTGAAGCATTATCTTGTCTTAATTGAACTACAGCATAAGGACGCTTTCCTGTTCTAGGATCTTCAAGACCAACTGGTTTAAGCGGACCAAACGTCATAGTTTTCTGTCCTCTTTGAGCCATTACCTCAATCGGCATACACCCTTCAAAGAAGATTTCCTTCTCAAATTCTTTAAGCGGAACCGTTTCAGCAGATATGAGCGCCTCATAAAACGTGTTGAATTCTTCTTCTGTCATTGGGCAGTTTAAGTAAGCTGCTTCCCCTTTATCGTAACGGGATTTTTTATAAACCTTATTCATATCAATGCTTTCTGTTTCAATAATTGGCGCCGCTGCATCATAGAAGTATAAGTACTCTTCGCCGCTAAGCGCTTTTAATTGATCAGATAGGTCCTTTGATGTTAAAGGTCCAGTTGCAATAATTGTTGGACCATCGGGAATTTTTGTGCATTCCTCAGAAAAAACAGTCACATTCGGATGGTTTTTCACATTCTCAGTTACTTTAGCTGCGAATTCATGGCGATCGACTGCTAGCGCACCGCCAGCAGGAACTGCACATTCATCCGCAGATTTAATAATAACTGAATCCATCTTACGCATTTCTTCTTTCAATACTCCAACAGCATTTGTTAGTGTATTTGCACGTAGCGAGTTACTACAAACAAGCTCGGCAAATTTATCAGTATGATGAGCTGGCGTTTGTTTCTTAGGACGCATCTCATAAAGGTGAACATCTACGCCTCTTTTTGCCAGTTGCCATGCAGCTTCACTTCCAGCTAGTCCGGCTCCTATAACCGTAACATGATTACTCATTGCTAAAACTCCTTACTAGTTTTCTTCTTCGATGAAATCACAGTTTACACATTTGATTTCTTTTTTCTTCTTCGTCTTCTTCTCCACAAGCAAATCGCCACATTTAGGACATGGTCGTTTGATTGGCTTATCCCATGATAGGAAATCACATTCTGGGAATCGATCACAGCCGTAGAAAAGACGATTTTTCTTACTTTTACGTTCAACAACGTTACCCTCTTTACATTTAGGACAAGTAACGCCAACTTCTTTTAAGATTGGTTTCGTATTTCGGCAGTCCGGGAAGTTCGAGCAAGCCATGAATTTACCATAACGGCCCATCTTGATCACCATTGGAGAACCACATTTCTCACAATCTTCTCCAGCAGGCTCATCTTTGATCTCGACTTCTTCCATTTCTTCTTCTGCAACTTTTAATTTCTGCTCAAAATTTTGATAGAACTCGTTGATGACAGAAATCCATTCTGCATCTCCATCTTCAATTTTGTCAAGATCATTTTCAAGACCAGCAGTAAATTCGATATTAATAATGTCCTGGAAAAACTCTAGAATAAGCTCAAGGACAATTTCTCCAAGCTCAGTAGGGACAAACTTCTTATCCTCAAGTGCAACATAGCCTCTTCGCTGAATTGTGTCAAGCGTAGGCGCATATGTGGATGGGCGCCCAATACCGAGCTCTTCCATCGTTTTCACAAGACGAGCTTCTGAATACCTTGGTGGCGGCTGTGTAAAGTGCTGAGTAGGATCGATTTCTGATGAATCAACATTCATACCTTCTTCAAGATCAGGAAGCATCTTATCTTCTTCCTTTTTGTTGTCATCATTGCCTTCTACATACACTTTCATAAATCCTTTGAATTTCACCTTTGAACCGGTAGCACGGAAAATCGTACCATTGTTCTCAAGGTCAACGCTCATTGTATCCATAATGGCAGGTGCCATTTGACTTGCAACAAAGCGTTCCCAAATCAATTTATACAATCGTAATTGATCTCGTTTCAAGTACGCTTTCATTTCAGATGGATCACGCATAACGGAAGTAGGACGGACAGCTTCATGGGCGTCCTGAGATTTACCAGATTGTTTCTTAGCAGTTTTTTTACCAGATAAGTATGTCTCGCCGTACTTTCCTTCGATATATTCTTTTGCTTCCTCTTTTGCCGTTTCAGAGATTCTTGTTGAATCTGTTCTCATATACGTAATTAAACCAACTGTGCCCTGTTTACCGATCGCAATCCCTTCATAAAGCTGCTGTGCTAACATCATTGTTTTCTTTGCACGGAAATTTAATTTTCGTGCTGCTTCTTGTTGAAGAGAAGACGTTGTAAATGGATTAGCAGGGTTCCGCTTACGTTCTTTCTTTTGAACCGATTGTATGTTGAACTGATCTCCCTCGATGCGTTTTAATACATTATCCACATCTTCTCTTGAGTGGAGCTCAGCTTTCTTACCATCTACACCATAGAAACCAGCTTCAAATTGCTCCCCGTCTTTTTCAAAAGAGGCTTTGATTTTCCAGTACTCTTCTGCTTCAAAGTTTTGAATTTCTTTCTCTCTTTCAATGATGAGACGAACAGCTACTGATTGAACACGACCAGCACTTAATCCTTTTTTCACTTTCTTCCATAATAAAGGACTTATGTTGTAACCAACGAGACGATCAAGAACACGGCGCGCTTGCTGAGCATCAACAAGATCCATATTAATCGGTCTAGGCTGTTTAAACGCATCTTTTACTGCGTCTTTTGTAATTTCATTAAATACTACTCTGCACTCGGCTTGCTCATCAATTTTTAAACTGTGAGCGAGATGCCACGCAATTGCTTCCCCTTCGCGATCGGGGTCAGCTGCGAGATAGACTTTCTTTGCTTTTTTAGCAGCATCTTTAATTTCTTTAAGTACAGGGCCTTTCCCGCGAATTGTTATATATTTAGGTGCATAGTTATTCTCCACATCAACGCCCATCTGACTTCTTGGCAGGTCAATGACGTGACCTAATGAGGCTTTCACCTTATATTTCTTCCCTAAATATTTTTCAATTGTTTTTGCTTTAGCGGGAGATTCAACAATAACTAGATAATCTGCCACAATACGTTTCCTCCCCCCATTGAGGTATATTTTAAAATCTTCCTTATTATTAAATAGTCAAAACTCGTTTGTCAAATAGTGCTAGTTTGATTTTCGTGAATATTCGATAATTCGTTCAAAATATCATTCGCTTCCATAACAAGCTTTGCCCCTTGCTGAATGAGACGATTAGTCCCTTCTGCATGCAGATCTGTCATTCTTCCAGGTAAACAAAATACGTCTCGTCCCTGCTCCATCGCCTGATCAGCTGTAATCAACGATCCGCTTCGCTTTCTAGCTTCCACAATCAGTGTCCCAGCAGATAATCCGCTTATAATCCGATTGCGCTCAGGAAACTGGTGTTTTTCAGGTCGACGATTAGGTGGGTACTCTGATAGAAGAAGACCATTTTGAGCAATAATGGAAGCAAGCAATTGGTTTTCTTTAGGATAGATATGTTTGAATCCACCACCAAGAACAGCTATTGTTCCTGTCCGATGATCAAGCGCAAGCTGGTGTGCAAATGTATCAATGCCAAGGGCAAGACCGCTGACTAACGTCCACCCACTTGATACAATTGGCGTTAGTATATGTTTCATCATCGCTTCGGCATTTGGCGAATGATTCCGAGAACCAACAACACTTAAAGATTTTATCTCACTCAGAAGCTTTGTGTTCCCTAAACAATAAATCACCCATGGTGCATCATAAATATGAGAAAGCCTTTCAGGATATGCTTCATCAAATCTTGTTATGGCTCTAATATCGCCTGCTTTAACATGAGATATTCTCCACGGCTTCCTTATATGAAGATCTTCATATAGTAGAATGGCTTGTCCACTTGATAGTCCAAACCGCGTTAACTGAGCAGCAGACATATCATATATGCTTTGAAGCGTTGGGTCAAATATGAGAAATGATTGAAGCAGCTTCCAGTCCGTACCTTGACACTGATGCAACTGTATTAACCGGCTTCTAAACGTTATCAAACAGTGATCTCTCCTATCAGAAACAAAATTTTGAAAGCAATTTGTTATGTATAAGAGAAATAGCTCCCGAACGGGAGCTATTACCATTAAGCCTTATGTGTTGTGCACTTCTCAAGTAAACCTTTGTTTTCTAGAACAGAGATCAGTGTATCGCCCATAACTGCAGGAGTTGGTGCGACTTTAATCCCACATGACTCCATTGTTTTAATCTTCTCTTCGGCTGTACCTTTACCGCCAGAAATAATCGCACCAGCATGACCCATGCGCTTTCCTGGAGGTGCCGTTTGGCCTCCGATAAATCCAACAACAGGCTTTGTCATGTTTGCTTTAACCCATTCAGCAGCTTCTTCTTCAGCAGTACCACCAATTTCACCAATCATAATGACTGCATACGTATCGTCATCTTCATTGAATGCTTTCAATACGTCGATGAAGTTTGTTCCGTTAACCGGATCTCCACCGATACCTACAGCCGTAGACTGACCAATTCCAGCTTCTGAAAGCTGATGAACAGCTTCATACGTTAACGTACCAGAACGAGAAACGACACCTACGTGACCCTTCTTATGAATGTATCCAGGCATGATGCCAATTTTACATTCTTCAGGAGTAATCACACCTGGACAGTTCGGTCCAACAAGACGTGTTTTCTTTCCTTCCATATAACGACTTACTTTAACCATATCAATTACCGGAATACCCTCAGTGATACAAATAGCAAGGTCCATCTCAGCGTCAACAGCTTCCATGATTGCATCTGCAGCAAAAGCAGGAGGAACATAGATAACTGAGGCATTTGCACCAGTTTTTTGAACAGCTTGTTCAACTGTATCGAATACAGGAACGCCTTCTACTTCAGTGCCGCCTTTTCCTGGCGTTACGCCACCAACAATCTTCGTACCATATTCAAGCATTTGCTGTGTATGAAATAAACCAACTGATCCAGTAATCCCTTGAACGATGACTTTTGTATCTTGATTAATGAATACGCTCATTCCTAGTCCCGCCTTTCTACTTAACTAATGAAACAATTTTTTCCGCGCCGTCAGCCATAGACTCTGCAGCGGTAATATTTAATCCTGAATCTTTCAGGATTTGCTTTCCTTGATCAACATTTGTACCTTCAAGACGCACGACAAGTGGAATTTCTAGTCCAACTTGTTTCGTAGCTTCTACTACACCTTCAGCGATTACATCACACTTCATAATACCACCAAAAATGTTAACGTAGATACCTTTAACGTTCTTGTCGGAGAGGATAATTTTGAAGGCTTCAGTAACCTTCTCAGCAGTCGCACCGCCCCCAACGTCAAGGAAGTTAGCGGGATCGCCGCCATAATGCTTGATAATATCCATTGTTGCCATAGCAAGGCCAGCACCGTTAACCATGCAACCAATGTTACCTTCAAGAGCAATGTAGCTTAGTTCATATTTAGAAGCTTCAATTTCCTTCGCATCTTCTTCATCAAGGTCACGAAGTTCTTGGATATCTTTGTGACGATAAAGTGCATTCGGATCAAAGTTTAACTTTGCATCAAGCGCCATTACATTGCCGTCACCAGTTGTAACAAGTGGATTAATCTCTGCAATGGATGCATCTTTCTCGATAAATACTTTATATAAACCAAGCATGAATTTCACTGCTTTGTTTACTTGTTTCTTCGGGATATTCATATTGAAAGCTAGTCTTCTAGCTTGATAACCTTGAAGGCCAACTGCAGGATCGATTACTTCTTTGAAGATCTTCTCAGGACTATGCTCAGCTACTTCTTCAATTTCAGTACCGCCTTCTTCAGATGCCATCATGACAACTCGTGAAGTGACGCGGTCAAGTACAAGACCAACGTAATATTCTTTGTCAATATCGCAACCTTCTTCGATAAGTAAGCGCTTTACTTCCTTACCTTCTGGTCCCGTTTGATGAGTAACTAACGTTTTTCCGAGAATTTCCTCGGCATATGTACGAACTTCATCAAGGTTCTTGGCAATCTTAACACCGCCAGCTTTTCCTCGACCACCTGCGTGGATTTGAGCTTTCACAACGTAAACACTGCTTTCTAATTGCTTTGCAACGTCCACAGCTTCCTTTGCGGAGTATGCGACTTGTCCGTTAGGGACTGATACCCCGTAGCTTCTTAGGACTTCTTTTCCTTGATATTCATGGATATTCATTCTCTCATCCTCCTATCCTAGTCAATCAAATCTTTGACGACGTTTTCATTGTATAGAATATTCACACCGATTGTCTACCCTTTTGCAAAAAGTCACTCATCTTTTATTACAGTAAAGTATTGGAAGCGCTTTAATGATTGGGTAAAAAACTTCTTTAAGTCTCAATAACAACTCCGGTGTACCAATTTCGTTAAAAGAACAGGAAGACGGGTTATCTCCCGTCTTCCTGTTCATCTCTACCTGACTTTTTCGGTTGTGAACCTTCCTGTTGCTCTCTCTTTTGGTGATCTGTGATAGAAAGTTCTCTTGCTGCAGCTGGTGTGTAAACACCAAACTCTTCGCTTGCTTCTTCATAAAACGAATTATTTTTTTCTGGATGTCCTGGATCATTCACTGATGATTGCTCCTTCTTTCTGGAATAGGTATAGTATCATCTATTTCGCAACAATCATACTAAAGCATGCCAAGACGTTCTCGTACTGGTGCAAAAGACTTGCGGTGAACTTCAGTTACACCGTGTTCGTCTAAGGCTGCTAAATGCTCTTTCGTTCCATATCCAACATGACGATTGAATCCATAATAAGGGTATTTGTCTGCTAATTTTGTCATCATTCGGTCTCGCGTAACCTTTGCAACTATTGATGCTGCAGCAATGCTAACACTTCTTGCATCCCCTTTAATTAATGATACTTGTTTCGTTGGAACCGGCAATTGCATCGCATCTACTAGTAGCAAATCCGCTTGCACATTTAAACCTTCAACCGCTTTTTGCATCGCTTGTTTTGTTGCTTGGTATATGTTTAGCTCATCAATTTCGCTTGCACTCATTACACCCACACTGATTGCAATAGCATGCTCCTGAATTTCTTCAAACAGCTCATCGAGTTTCCGTGCGGAAAGTTTTTTGGAATCTTGTAAACCAAGGATAGTTACGTCAGGATTTAATATAACGGCTGAAGCAACAACAGGACCCGCTAGAGGTCCTCTACCCACCTCATCGACTCCCGCTATTGATTTATATCCATCGCCTCTATAACGGGCTTCAAACACGCTCATATCGACATTCATATCAATCAGTTTCTGCTTTTCTTGCTTTTTCTTATTCTCTCTCGCAACTAGCTGCTCTACCCCTTTACGTTTATCCTTCTTAAACGCTTCCCATTCCTCTTCTGAATATCCTTTCTTCATTTTTTCTCTTATTTCTTTAATTGACCAGTTTTCTTTCAATCGTCTCCCTCTTTCTTCTCTTTATATTAGGCTCTTTTCTAAAAGGTTGTTGCTTTTGAAACAATTATTGAACAAACACCACACCTGGATAATTGAATCGGAAAGATACTCTACTCCTGCAGGACTAGCGGGACAGGTAAGACCCCACAGGAGCGTTAGCGGTGACGAGGCTCAAGCGTCCCGCCCCGCGGAAAGCAAGCAGACTTGAGTGGAAATTAACTCGCTATAGCAACAATGTTTACGAAAACAACCAATAAAAAAGGCAAGGCACTGTTGGCCTTACCTTTCGGGCGTTTCTAGCGTTACGTCGCCAAGTTTCCCACTTCGTAGCTCTCGAAGAACAGTTTCAGCTGTTTTGTCGTAATCAATCCAGCCTCCGCTCATTAAAAAGCCGCGTTTTTTGCCTATTTCATCAAATAGTTCAACAACATCTTCAGGAATTGACTCAAGCTTGTATCGATCCATTAATCGATCTGGATAATGAATGCTTAGAAATTTAAGAACGAAAACAGAAATATCCTGAAAATCTAGAATTTCATCCTTGATCGCGCCTGTAGCGGCCAGCTTATATCCTGTTTGCTGATCTTCAAATTTCGGCCACAAAATCCCTGGTGTATCAAGAAGATCCATTTCATCGCCAACTTTAATCCACTGTTGTTTTTTTGTAATACCAGGTCGATCGCCTGTTTTGGCAATCTTTTTACCCGCAAGTCGATTAATGAGTGTTGATTTACCTACGTTTGGAATACCAAGAATAAGAGCTCGTACAGCACGGGGTTTCATCCCCTTCTCAATCATACGATCAATCTTATCACTCATAAGCTCTCTAGCAGCACCCGGGATGGCTTTCACACCTTTACCTGTTTGCGAATCGATCGGCAGTGCTTTATGGCCAAGCGACTGAAAGTAGTGCTTCCACTCATTTGTTTTCTGATCATCGGCCATATCTGCTTTGTTAAGCAAGATTAATCTTGGTTTAGATGAAACTATTTCGTCAATCATCGGATTACGCGAAGCAAGAGGAATTCTTGCGTCAACTAGTTCAATTACAACATCTATCATCTTAAGCTTTTCGGTAATCTCCCGGCGTGCTTTTGCCATATGTCCAGGAAACCATTGAATCGTCATACTATCTCACCCTATTCTTTCTATTCCATTACTTGAATATCATTTAGAGGCCAGAAGACTACGTTCGCTTCTCCTACTACTTTTTCTATTGGAACGAATCCAATTGAACGACTATCCTTACTGTGCTGACGATTGTCTCCCATTACGAAAAGTTGCCCCTCAGGAACTGTTGTTTGACCTGTTACTCCTGATAAGTCGAAATCGTATGTTAAGTTCCCATCTAGCAAATCGTTCTTGAACGATTCAAGGTACGGTTCTTCAATTGGTTCACCATTTACATAAAGAGTATCTTCTTTGTATTCAACCGTATCACCTGGTAGGCCAATTACTCGTTTAATATAATCTTTACCTTCCGGCGCTTCGAAAACGACAATATCAAAACGCTCAGCATCACCTATATTATAACTAATCTTATTTACAATCATTCGATCACGGTCCTGAAGCGTTGGCATCATGCTTTCACCATCTACTACAATTGGAGCGAAAATAAAATAGCGTACGGCTCCTGCTAGGATAAAAGCAATGACAAGAGCACGGATCCATTCCCATGAGTCTTTTTTCTCAGCTGATTTAGAGCTATTCATGCTCGTTCCTCCTACAAGGTCTTTTTGACTATTAATTCCCCATAAACATACGCTAAGAAACCTGTATGTACCGCTATATTCTACCATAATGTGTTTTTAATTTCATATGAGTTTTTACAATAGAAAAAAGGAGCCTGACTGTGCAAGCTCCTTTTCCAAGTGTTACTTTATCGAATTTCTTTAATACGAGCGGCTTTACCACGAAGTGCACGCAAGTAGTATAGCTTAGCACGGCGAACTTTACCGCGACGAGCAACTTCAAGCTTAGCAACTTTTGGTGAATGTACAGGGAATGTACGCTCAACTCCTACACCGTAAGAAATCTTACGAACTGTAAACGTTTCGCTGATTCCGCCACCACGTCGTTTAATCACAACACCTTCGAATAACTGAATACGCTCACGAGTGCCTTCGACAACTTTAACGTGAACTTTAACAGTATCTCCTGGTCGGAAAGTAGGAAGATCCGACTTAAGTTGGTCTTTTGTGATATCCTGGATTAACTTGTGCATCAAGTAACCCTCCTTCCACACAGATGCTCTTATAAATAAGCTTTCATTACAGCGGAACATCGTAATACGTGACTTATGCCACAACTGATATCATAGCATAGCGTTATTTAGATTACAAGGAAGAAATCAGTCGTTTTCACTCATAATTTCTTGCAGTAATGCCTGTTCTTCTTTTGTTAGTTCCTTCTCTTGAAGTAGATCAGGTCTTCTATTCCATGTGCGTTTGAGCGATTCTTTAAGACGCCATTTATCAATAGCTGCATGATTCCCTGAAAGCAGGACATCAGGCACACTCATCCCGTTGTATTCAGACGGGCGTGTGTAATGGGGATGCTCTAGCAACCCACTACTAAACGAATCCATCGGTGCAGAGGTATCATTGCCAAGCACACCAGGCAACAGTCTTGTTACACTATCAATCACAACCATACTCCCAAGTTCACCGCCAGTTAAGACAAAATCTCCAATAGAAATCTCATCCGTTACGAGATTCTCACGGATTCGTTCATCGTAGCCTTCATAATGACCACAAACAAAAATAAGATGATCTTCTTTTGCTAGCTCCTCTGCTTTCTTCTGAGTAAATCGCTCTCCTTGAGGGCACATCAAAATAACACGAGGCTTTTTGTCACTAGCAAGGTCTGCAACGGCATCAAAAACAGGTTGTGGCGTTAAAACCATCCCTGCACCGCCTCCATATGGGTAATCATCCACATTTTTGTGTTTGTTCGTACTATAGTCTCGAAAGTTTGTCACCTGATACGTTACAGTACCGCTCTCTTGCGCTCGTTTTAGAATAGAGTGATTAAAAACGCCAGTAAACATTTCCGGGAACAATGATAGAACATCAATCTTCATGCTAATCACGAAGTCCTTCCATTAAATGAACGGTAATTCTACCGTTATCTAAATCAACGTTCTTTACGACTTGTTCGATGTACGGTAACAAAAGATCTTTACCACCGTTCACACTTTGAACAACCCATACATCATTTGCTCCTGGTGAAAGGATTTCCTTCACTTTACCGAGGTATTCGCCGTCTTCAGTGTGAACTTCAAGACCGATGATATCGCGGTAGTAGAATTCTTCTTTCCCAAGCTTTCCGCCTTGATCTTCCTTTACTTTCAAAATGCCTTCCTTCATATGCACTACGTCGTTTATATTGTGATACCCTTCGAATGTAAGCAAGTTAAACTGCTTGTGTTTTCTGTGAGATGAAACCGTTAATGCGACAGGCTCGTCATCTTTAAATAAGTATAGCTTGTTGCCTATTTCATAACGCTCCTCGGGGAAATCGGTTCTAGAAATAACGCGTACTTCTCCTCGTACGCCGTGTGTATTTACGATCTTGCCTACGTTAAGCCATTCTGTCATATCATGATATCCTTTCCTGTTGAGTCAGGGACGATGCTTTCAACGATCCCATCTTTTATAACTATTTTACCTTTTTGTTCTCTTCCGTGCCACTTATCCCCGATTTGAAGTTCCTGAACAGATTGTATTTCTCCATCATGAATTTCAGAGCCTATAGAGAGCTGATCGAGTTGATCCATTTTAAAATCAAGAAATGACATCTGTTCAGCTCTTGTTTTTAATTCTTTATCAAATTGATCTGCTATCCATTTTTGATCAGAAGGACGCTTTTTTTGTAATCGTTTCATTTCAAATTGAAGATGTTCCTTCTCTTGCAGGAGAGAATCGTACTCTTTCTGCCATTTTTCTAGATACGAAGCCCGGCTTTCTTCGGTTAGTATCTGTTTCACTTCATACGTTACAATGATTTTCATAGCGCTGTCCCTCCATATGTAAATAGGTACTGTTTTTTACATGCTAAAAACAGGCAATAGAAACTAGCCAGGTCTTCATTAGGGAGAAGCGTGTGTTAATTCCGCTCCAGCGGGGTCTCACCTGTCCCGCTAGTCTCGCAGGAGTCGAGCATCCTTCCGCTCCAATTAGCGAAGTGTGGTTTTTTATATAAAAATTCTTTCAAAAGCAACTATCTTTTAGAAAAGAGTCTTGTAAAAAGAACTAAAACGAACAAAAAAAGAGGAGTTTCATCTCCCCCCTAAAGTATCTCCAACTGTACACGTTTATTGGACTGAACAGCAGCGGCGTTCATCACCGTTCGAATTGATCTCGCAACTTTCCCCTGCTTCCCAATGACTTTACCCGTATCATTAGAATGAACGTGAAGTTTGTATATTTCCAAACTGTTTGTTTCTTCTTTCTCGATCCGAACATCTTCAGGATGGTCCACAAGAGCTTTTACAATCGTTTCTACCAGGGATTCCATTATAATCTCCCACCTTTAATAAAATGATGGACCTAGATACACCAAAGGAGGCTTTCAAGAAAGCCTCCTCTAAGGTGTTAAATTACTTTGTGTTTTTTGCGTTGTGAAGCTTCTCCATAAGTCCTGCAGTGGAGAATAAGTTACGTACTGTATCAGAAGGCTTAGCGCCTTTAAGCATCCAATCAAGAGCTTTCTCTTCGTTGATTTTCACTTCAACTGGATTAGCAACCGGATTGTAAGTTCCGATCTCCTCGATGAAGCGTCCGTCACGTGGTGCACGTGAATCAGCAACAACTAAGCGATAGTAAGGAGCTCTTTTAGCACCCATACGCTTTAAACGAATTTTAACTGCCATGTATTTCACCTCCAAAAAATGTTCACATAAATAAATATAATATCATAAATTTATACTCTTGTAAAGAGAAAAATTTACTTCGATTTTATTGCATGAATGGGAAATTCATGCCTTTACCCTTTTTCTTGCCGCCTTTAGACATGTTGGTCATCTGCTTCATCATTTTCTTCATCTCATCAAATTGCTTTAAGAGACGATTGACATCTTGCACAGTTGTACCACTTCCAACGGCTATTCTTTTTTTGCGACTCGCATTAATGATATCAGGTTCTTCTTTCTCACGTGTTGTCATCGATTGAATGATGGCCTCTACTCGACCAATTTGCTTCTCATCAACACTTACATTCTTCATGGCTTTCTTATTCATACCAGGAATCATGTCCATCAATTCATCTAGCGGTCCCATGCTGCGAACTTGACCGAGCTGATCAAGGAAATCATCGAACGTAAAGCTCATCGTTCGCATCTTCTTCTCAAGCTCTTTCGCTTTATCTTCATCAACAGAAGTTTGTGCTTTCTCAATGAGTGTTAGCACATCTCCCATTCCTAGAATGCGTGACGCCATCCGTTCAGGGTGGAATGGTTCGAGAGCATCAAGCTTCTCTCCCATACCTGCGAACTTGATTGGCTTGTCTGTCACAGCCTTAATGGAAAGCGCAGCACCACCACGGGTATCACCATCAAGCTTCGTTAAAACGACACCTGTAATATGAAGGGCATCATTAAAGCTTTCAGCTACATTCACGGCATCCTGTCCTGTCATCGAATCGACGACAAGGAAAATTTCATCAGGTGTAACAGCTTCTTTTACATCTTTTAGCTCTTGCATCAGATCTTCATCAATATGCAAGCGACCTGCTGTATCAATAATGACATAGTCAAGATGTTCTTCTTTCGCTTTTTCAATCGCTTTGGAAGCAATTTCAACCGGGCTAACTTGATCACCCATTGAGAACACCGGCATGCTGAGCTGTTTGCCTAATGTTTCAAGCTGGTTGATTGCCGCAGGACGATAAATGTCCGCCGCTACCAGCAATGGTTTGCGATTATGATTTTTACGTAGATGGTTTGCAAGCTTACCGACAGTTGTCGTCTTACCTGCACCCTGAAGACCGGCCATCATAATAACAGTAGGCGGGCGACTTGATACGGCGATTTTACTCTGCTCGCCACCCATAAGCGCTGTCAGCTCTTCATTAACAACTTTAATGACCTGCTGTCCAGGCGTCAGACTTTTCATTACTTCTTGTCCAACTGCACGCTCTTTAACCTTGTTAATAAACTGTTTTACGACTTTAAAGTTAACGTCTGCTTCAAGTAAAGCGAGCCTTACTTCACGCATCATTTCTTTTACGTCTGCTTCCGTTACTTTCCCTTTACCGCGAATCTTCTGCAGGGTGTCTTGCAGTCGGTCGGCTAACCCTTCAAATGCCATGTTCGCCGCCTCCTAATCCAGTTTTTCAAGAGAGTCAATCAATGACAGCGCGTTTGAATTCTCATGCTCACGTTTCACTGTGTTTCTGAGCTGTTCTAATAGCTCCTGCCGTTTGATATATCGCTCGAATAGTAACAGTTTTGCTTCATATTCTTCTATCATTTGTTCTGTTCGCTTAATATTATCATAAACAGCCTGACGGCTAACTTGAAACTCTTCCGCGATTTCGCCAAGAGAGTAATCATCTAGATAATACAATGCCATATAATTACGTTGTTTTGGTGTTAAAAGCGACTGATAAAAGTCGAATAACGAATTAATTCTCATCGTTTTTTCTAGCATTGTTAACAGCCCCTTGTTAAGGTAATCACCTTTACGTTAATTATATTACTATGCGTCATTTTATTTGTCAAGATTTTTTCTTAACACATTTTCAAGTTGTTTTATTCCTCGTTTTCTTCCTCTTCTTCAATGATTGATGAGAACAAACCATACACAAATGTATCTGCATCAAATTCATGTAAATCGTCTATTTGCTCACCTAGCCCCACGAGTTTAACAGGTATATCAAGCTCATGTCGAATTGCGAGAACAATACCGCCTTTTGCAGTACCATCAAGCTTTGTTAGCGCGATACCAGAGACGTCAGTTGATTGACCAAACTGCTTGGCCTGACTCATAGCATTCTGTCCTGTAGTTGCATCAAGAACGAGGATGACTTCATGAGGACCAGAAGGCACTTCACGTTGAATCACACGCTTTACCTTTTCAAGTTCATTCATTAAGTTGACTTTGTTTTGTAGTCGTCCTGCTGTATCGCAAAGAAGAATATCCGCCTGCCTTGATTTAGCAGATTGAACAGCATCGAATACAACCGCCGCTGGATCTGAGCCCGCCTGGTGTTTAATAACATCTACTCCTGCTCGTTCACCCCACACGTCTAATTGCTCGATTGCACCCGCACGGAACGTATCTCCTGCAGCTAATACAACTTTTTTACCTTCTTGTTTAAACTTATGAGCTAGTTTGCCGATCGTCGTCGTTTTCCCCACTCCGTTAACCCCAACAAATAGGAATACGGATAGACCGTCTTCTTGTACATTTAGGGAACCATCTTCTTCAGATTTATGAAGCAACTCAGCTAGTTTCTCCGAAATAACACTCTGAAGTTCTTTGGTATCTTTAATGTTACGTGTTCTCGCTTCATCTTTTAACACATCAATGAGATCCATTACAGTAGCTACGCCAACGTCAGCGCTAATCAAAAGCTCTTCAAGCTCCTCAAAGAAATCCTCATCCACTTTCCGATAGTTCTTTACAAGATTGTTCATTTTTGTGGAGAAAGAAGTTCTCGTCTTCTCGAGACCGCCTTTAAACTTCTCTGTAACGTCGTCTGTTTGTGTTGTGAATTTATCTTTTAGCTTCTTAAAAAAACTCATGAATGATCCCCCTTGTTAATTATTGCGATAGTAATTGTTTCGATTCTTCCAGTCTAACCGATACGAGCCTTGACACACCTGACTCCTGCATCGTTACCCCATAGAGCACGTCTGACTCTTCCATCGTACCTTTTCTATGCGTAATAACAATAAATTGTGTTTTCTCACTAAACTGCTTTAAATACTTAGCAAATCTGCCAACATTCGCATCATCAAGTGCAGCTTCTACTTCATCTAGTACACAGAAAGGTACAGGACGCACTTTCAATATTGAGAATAAAAGAGCAATAGCAGTAAATGCTCGTTCTCCCCCTGAAAGGAGCGCCAAGTGCTGAAGCTTTTTCCCCGGAGGCTGCGCAAGAATATCAACACCAGTTGTTAGAAGGTTTTCTGGATCCGTTAAGACAAGATCAGCTTTCCCTCCGCCAAACAACTCCTTAAATACAATTTGAAAGTGATGGCGAATATTTTCGAACGTCTCTTGGAAACGCTTCTTCATCTCTTCGTCCATTTCATCAATAACATGATAAAGGGTCTCTTTTGCTTGCAGAAGATCCGTTTGTTGCTCACTAAGGAACGTAAACCGTTCGTTCACCCGATCGTATTCATCAATAGCTCCAAGGTTCACTGTACCAAGTTCATCGATTTCGATTTTAATCAGTTTCAGCTTTCGTTTTGCTTCCTCAGGCTCTACTGTTAAAACATGCTTTTCTTTCGCTGCTTCATACGTTAACTCATATTCTTCACTCAAAATAGCTAATCGATTTTCAAGTTCTACATCGAGGCGATTAATTCGCACTTCTACAGCCTGCATAAGACCAGACAATTGCTTTTCTTCAGCTACTAATTTATCAAGGTTGCCACTAATATCTGAAATATCTTTCTGCAAAGCAAGTTTTACTTCCCGTTCATGCTGGAGTGCTGTTAGAAGCTCTTCTTTCTGCGCTCGATAGGTAAGGATATTCTGATCAAGCTTTTCTTCCCCATTCGAATTAGAAGACATGGCTTCAGATAAAAGAGTGTGCTCTTCAACAGTTTCATTAAGTTGCTCAATCGTTTCATTTTGTTCTGTTGTTAATCGATCAAGCGTCTCTTTTTGGTTCTGGAAAGATTGCTGATGTTCTGCTACTTTCACTTTTAACTCAGTAATTTCCGCTTGGATCGTTTCACGAGACGATTGCTGGGTTTGCTTCTTTGCCGTCAGGTTCTCAATATTCTCTTCTAACGAAGCTGCCTGCTTCGTGATTGTTTCCAAACGATCAGAAAGGTAAACATTTCGATTCTCGTGTGTTTCTTCTTCTTCATCGATTGCCTTTTTCTCCCGATCATAAAGCTGAAGACGCTCATTCGTATTTCGTTCTTCACCTTCAATCGCTCTTAAGTCCCCAAGGAGAGATTGCTCTTGTAGCCTTAGATTTTCTCCTTTTTCTCGCATAGCATCGAGCTTCTCTTCGAGTTCACCTAGTTCTGCTTTATCTTGTTTAATTTCTTGCTCAACTACTTCTGTTTTTTGTTGCATATCACCGAGTTTATTCTCAAGCAGTTCAAGTTCACGCTGTCGACTAAGAAGAGAAGACGATTTTTGTTTAACACTTCCTCCACTCATCGATCCACCTGGATTCACAACGTCGCCTTCAAGTGTAACGATACGCGTTCGGTACTGCATGATTTTAGCGAGCTCATTTGCACCCTTTAATTCTTTTGCAATTAGAACAGATCCTAATAGATTTTCAATTACAGCTTCATACTTCGAGTCGTATTGAACGAGTTCAGAAGCTATCCCTACGAAAGCGTCGTGTTGTTTAATACGCTCAAGATCATATCCAGACAGCTTTCTAGATTTAATAACAGTTAATGGCAGAAACGTTGCTCGACCTGAACGATTCTTCTTTAAGAAAGAAATGGCTTTGCGTCCAGCTGCTTCATCACGCACAACAACATTTTGCATAGCTCCTCCAAGTGCCGTTTCAAGAGCTGTTTCTACTTCTTTAGGAACGGTGATAAGCTCAGCGATCGCCCCTTCAATACCTTCAAGCTCTTCTCGCGCTTTCAATACTTCTTTAACACCCTGAAAGAATCCAGCATAATCGTCTTGCATTTCTTCAAGCATTTCTTTCTTCGATTTATACTGTTGGATATATTGATAAGCTTGATAAAGCTTTGATTCTTTATCACTTAGGGATTTTTTCTTTTCTTCCACATCATGTTTGCTTTTATAGAAATGTGACACATGTGCTTCGAGCTGTTTTTTTGATTCAGTTAGTTCACTTGTAAGGTTTTTCTTCTTATCGTCAACGGAACTCCGCTCTTCAATATATTTATAGTTATCACCCTCTAAGCGCTGTTTACGTTGCTTAAGAACTGACAGCTGGTCTTGAAGGTAGCGATTTTCGTTCCGAATTGAAGCTTGTTCATTAAGAAGCTCGAAATAGTCAGACTTCATTCGATCAAGCTCTACTTCGATATCTTGTTCAATATCAGAAAGAAGCTCTGTTTCTTTTTTTAGTTTGCTTTTCAGATCACCAAGTTCTTTTCTTTGCTGTTCAAACCTTTTTCGATGATGCTCAATCTCTTTTTCATAGTAACTCTTTTTCTCGTTTAAAAAGGTTATACGTTCTTTGAGATTCGTCCGGTTTTGGTGTGCATTTTTCTTCCGTTCCTTTAGAACTTCCTTTTTACCTTCAAGTTTCTCAAGTTCTTCACTTGTATCAAGAAGCTTTTGCTGATACATTTCAAGATCACTTTCTGAACGATCAAGCTTTTCTCGAGCATTGCTAAGCTCATCTTTTTTTTCTTGAACAGATACAGCTAATGTACTCTCTTTATGCTTTAGTGAGTCAAGCTCTGCTGTTTTCTGCTTCCACGCCTTATGATATTCTTCAATTTCATGGACAGTGAGCGCAGCCTCAAACTTCTCTAAATCTTCTCGTTTTTGCAAGTAATCCTTTGCAATGGATGCCTGCATTCGAAGGGGCTCTACTTGATCTTCTAGCTCATAAAGAATGTCCTCTACTCTGTGTAAGTTATCTGCTGTTTCCTTAAGTCTGTTTTCCGCTTTAACTTTACGTGTTTTGTATTTCAGAACACCCGCCGCTTCTTCGAAGATCTTCCGACGTTCCTCTGACTTACTACTAAGAATCTCTTCAATTCTGCCCTGGCCAATAATCGAAAACGATTCTTTCCCAAGACCTGAATCCATAAACAGTTCAATAATATCTTTTAAGCGACATGTCTGGTTATTTAACAAGTACTCGCTGTCTCCTGAACGGTACACACGTCTCGTTACGCTTACTTCGTTATAATCAATTGGTAAGTATTGATTTGTATTATCAAGGGTTAGTGTTACCTCTGCAAGATTTACAGCTTTTCTAGTATCACTACCTGCGAAAATGATATCTTCCATTTTAGCGCCTCTAAGTGACTTGGCTGATTGTTCACCAAGTACCCAACGAATGGCGTCATTAATATTGCTCTTGCCGCTACCATTTGGTCCGACAACTGATGTTACTCCTGGTACAAACTCAACTGAAATACGATCGGCAAATGATTTAAAGCCGACTACATCTAATCGTTTGAGGAACATCATCTTTCCCCCTCATCTGTTTCATCTATGTATGCAAATCAAGTGTAATACATTTTCTCGCTAACTGTCTTATTTTATCATAAAACAATGCCCTCTACGATACCGAGCGAAGACATGTTACAATTAGGAAAGCGACTCTGTTATCTTGGAGTCGCCTTTCTCACTACATAACGAAATAACACAATGTGTTACCTTTCGTTTTAAATGACGAATAAGGCAGGTGGTATTCATGGATCTTTCAATTAAATCAGAAGAAAATCTTGCATTTATGGTCGAAGGTATTAAAGAAAAAATGCAGGTAATCAACGCTGGAATGATTCAACCAGAATCATTCGATCTATCTTCATATGAAGATATTCATGAAATTTACGTCATGGTGAATAAGAAAAGTTCTCTAAGCGTTGCAGAAATGCAAGCGTTACTAGCTGAGCTTGGTAAAATGCGCGTATCATGATTAACTAAATTGTAATGAAAAAGAATCCTGAAGCTTCAGGATTCTTTTTCATTACGTTCTTTTAAATTCAGAAGTGCTTTTTGAGCAGCCATTTGTTCGGCTTCTTTCTTTGAGCGTCCGATTCCAACACCAAGATCATTTCCGTTCAACATGACTTTTGAAGAAAACTCTCTATTGTGGGCTGGGCCTTTTTCGTCGGTAATAACATAATCAATTCCTCCAAGGCCTTCACGTTGAATGACTTCTTGAAGTTGGCTTTTATAATCCATCACATGAGAAAAAGCACCGGCATTAATCTTTGGATAGACAAACTTCTCAAGAAATTCAAAGACTACTTCAAGACCACGATCAAGATACAGTGCGCAAACAAATGATTCGAACACATCAGCGAGTAGAGCAGGTCTCATTCTACCTCCTGTCATTTCCTCCCCCTTGCCCAAAAGAACAAGATGTCCAAAATTCAAATCGTTTGCGAATTGAACAAGTGATGGTTCGCATACTATAGCAGCTCTAAGCTTTGTTAGTTGCCCCTCACTCATGTTCGGATATTTCTCATATAAGTATCTTGATATTGTGAGCTCAAGTACAGCATCTCCAAGAAATTCAAGACGTTCGTTATCCATTTGCGGATGCAGTCGATGCTCATTCACATAGGATGAATGGGTAAAAGCCTGAAATAGCAGCTGCTCATTTTCGAACGATACACCAATTTCCTCTTGAAATGCAGCGAATTGCGATCTAGTCGCGTCTCCAACCACGAGTTGTCGTGAATGCTTAGGTTTGTAACGTCTTGCTCTCGTTTTTGGTGAATGTTTAGATTTGGACATAGATACCTCCACGACTTATCAATGACATCTTAGTTGATTGAAATTCTCTTACTTGAAAGGGAATAAAGCCCCGGCCAGCGGGGCTTACTCCACAACTTCAGGTATATCCTGAAGATTATTGATGGCTGTTTATGTAATCAATTACATCGCCAACTGTTACAATTTTCTCAGCATCTTCATCAGAAATTTCCAGATCAAACTCATCTTCAAGTTCCATGACTAATTCCACTACATCAAGGGAATCGGCACCAAGGTCGTCTTTGAAAGAAGCTTCTGGTTTAATCTCAGATTCTTCAACTCCAAGACGATCAACAATAATCTTTGTTACACGCTCTAGTGTATCTGCCATTAGACTCACCTCCCCTCAAGCTATTATAGGATATATAAAACAAAAAAACTAGATGCTGATGAAAAAGTTACATCACCATGCCGCCGTCTATATGAAGCGTTTGTCCTGTAATGTAATTAGCATCGTCAGATACTAGGAACTTCGTAGCTTTCGCAATATCTTCAGCAGCACCAAGTCTTCCAAGAGGAATTTGGCCTTTCATGCCACTTTTCACGTCATCCGAAAGTTCATCAGTCATGTCTGTTTCAATAAACCCTGGCGCAAGAGCATTTACCGTGATATTACGGCTTGCTAGCTCTTTTGCAGTTGTTTTTGTTAATCCAATAACGCCTGCTTTAGCAGCCACATAGTTCGCTTGACCAGCATTACCAGCAACACCAACAACAGAAGCGACATTAACAATCCTGCCGTAGCGTTGCTTCATCATTTGTCGCGTTACTGATTTTGTACAATTGAATACGCCTTTTAAATTCGTGTCAATGACTGCGTCCCATTCCTCTTCCTTCATTCTCATAAGAAGATTATCACGTGTAATACCAGCATTGTTTACAAGTACCTCAAGGCTACCAAAAGTGCCTACAACTTCTTTTATCATACTCTGTACTTCTTCCATGCTAGCAACGTTTGCTTTAATTGCAATGGCTTGTCCGCCTGCTGCCTTAATTTCTTCAACGACGTTCATCGCTTTCGCTTCACTTCCAGCATAGTTTACAGCTACATTCATGCCTTGTGCCGCAAGTTCTAGAGCAATTGCTCGTCCAATTCCGCGAGAAGCACCTGTAACAAGTGCTGTTTTGTTATCCGACATTCGTTATTCCTCCCCTAACTTTTCAATTAGTTGATCAAGCTGTTCAGGTGTTCCAACTGCATGAACAGCTGCACGACGATTTACCTTCTTCACTAAACCAGATAGAACATTTCCAGGTCCAACTTCAATAAAGGTATCCACACCAAGATCCATAAGTTTACGTACCGTATCTTCCCATAGAACCGGTGAATAAATTTGTTTTAGAAGTTGATCATGTATATCTGTTGCTGAAGTAGAAGGTTCAGCCGTAACGTTTGCGATAACAGGAATCGAAGCATCTTTAATTTCAATACCTGCTAATATACTTGAAAGCTTGTCAGCTGCGGGCTTCATTAAACTTGAATGAAATGGTCCACTAACTTGCAATGGAATGATTCGTCTTGCGCCATTTTCCTTCGCAACTTCCGAAGCTTTTTCAACGCCTGCTTTAGCACCCGAAATAACAATCTGCCCTGGACAATTCAAGTTCGCAAGTTGAACGGTAGCAGTTGAAGCAGAAACATCATCAACGATTTGTTGTAGATCTTCTCGCTCCATTCCCATAATAGCTGCCATTGCGCCTTCACCTGAAGGAACGGCTTCCTCCATATATAGTCCACGGTTTCGAACTGCAAACACTGCATCTGAAAAAGTAAGAGATCCAGAAGCAACAAGTGCCGAATATTCTCCGAGACTATGACCAGCCGTGTAGTCTGCTGTAATCCCTTTTTCACGAAGAGCCTCAAGAACAGCAACGCTTGCTGTTACGAGCGCAGGCTGTGTATTTTCAGTTCTTGTTAACGTTTCGATCGGTCCATTCATAATAAGTTTTGTTAATTCGAAATCTAATCGGTTGTCTGCCTCAGTAAAAACATCCTTCGATACTGAGTAAGCTTCCATAAAAGCTTGTCCCATTCCGACAGCCTGTGAACCCTGTCCTGGAAATAAAAATGCTGTTTTACCCATTACTGATCCCCTTCCTGTTTTAGCGATGTTTGAATAGCTGATACAACATTTCCAGTCACCATCATACGCGCCTGTTTAATAGCACTAAAAACAGCGCGACCATTAGATGATCCATGTGCTTTTATCACCGGTGCCCGAAGACCGAATAGTCCTGCACCACCATATTCTGAGTAATCAAGTTTACTTTTTAAATTCTTCAATTTCGGTTTTAGAACGCCTGCTGCCATTTTACTTGTTAATGAACTAGTTAGCTCTTCTTTTAACATTTTAAACATGGTAAGCGCTGTTCCCTCAATCGTTTTCAACACCAGATTGCCAGAAAATCCATCGCATACGACAACATCAGCTTCATTGCCTAGTATATCTCGTGACTCGACGTTCCCAACAAAGTTAAGACCGCTACCTTGGAGAAGCGCATATGCTTCTTTACTTAGTTCATTTCCTTTTCCTTCTTCTGTTCCTATGTTCAATAGACCTACACGTGGATTATTAACTCCGCGAACTTTCTCCGCGTAGATCGAACCCATATGAGCATATTGAAGTAAGTGTTCTGGTTTCGCATCCATATTTGCGCCTACATCAAGAAGGACAAATCCTTTCTCGTCAATAGTTGGAAGGGTAGGTGCAAGGCCAGGACGATCGATCCCTTTAATACGGCCTACGTACAACAAACCAGCTGCCATCAATGCCCCAGTATTCCCAGCAGAAATAGCCGCATCTGCTCGTCCTTCTTTCACTTCATTGACTGCAAGCACCATTGAGGCATTTTTCTTTCTTCGGACAGCCTTTACTGGCTGATCCTCAGATGTTATGTATTCTTCTGTGTGTAGAACAGCAACACGATCTTTATTCCCTTTAAGAAGCGGGTTAAGTTTTTCTTCGTCTCCAACAATCGTTACTGAAAGATCGGGAAAAGCTTCAATTGCTTCATATACGCCATCAACAATAGCGTTTGGCGCATTGTCGCCACCCATTGCATCTATCGCAAGTCTCATAATAAATCTTCCCTTCAGGATTTAGTGGAGCGATACATAACAAACTCACCAGTAAAGACATTCTCATTGTGAACAAAACTATTCACTTCCACCGTTGTTCTGTCTTTGCTTTGTTCGGTGACGCTTGCTTTAGCTACCACTCGTTCACCTTCTTTTACCTGACTTGAAAAGCGAATATTTGCTTTCGCTGTCAGAGCTAGTTCATCATCAATAATTGCAACCGCAAGCGAATTTGCTTGTGCAAATAAATGATGTCCTCTAGCAATCTTATTTCTTGAAAACACGTGCTCAGGTCGAATGTCTAGAATTGAAATTGCACTCTCATCCAGTTGCAAATCGATGATTTGACCAATTACTTCATCAATTGGTAATGCTTTGACTTCATCTAGCTGTTGCTGAGCAACATATTTAATACGTTCTCTCAATTCTGGTATGGAAAGTTCAAGTCGATCAAGCCTAATTGTTTGGATACTTACATTAAATTTATCTGCAAGTTCTTCATCTGTAATAAAAGGCGTACTCTCAATCGTTTCCTTTAGTTGCTCCTGCCGATCTTTTTTACTCCTTTTCATTCACTACCGCCGCCTATCTAGCATTAATAAACGGATAAAGAGGATCGAATGATCCTCTTTATCTCAGTCTTATGACTAGGTCCTAAAAGGTAGTATATACCGAGGCGTTTGATTATGCAAGCTAATCAAGCTTTTCCCCGCTCAATACGCCTTGATTGGTTAGGTAGTTTCTAAGACTACTATACGTCTCATCTTCCCAGAATGCACTGGAATCAACGAGTGCAGCAGCATCATTTCGCGCTACTTCAAGAACGCGGTAATCATGAACAAGGTCCGCTACTTTAAATTCAGGCAAACCGCTTTGCTTTCGACCAAAAAAGTCACCTGGTCCTCGTAGTTCAAGGTCCCGCTGTGACAAAACAAATCCATCGTTTGATTCCGTCATAATTTGCATTCGCTCTTTACCAACTTCGGATTTAGGATCTGCAAGCAACACACAATATGATTGTTCACTACCTCGACCAACACGTCCACGAAGTTGGTGAAGTTGAGCTAGTCCAAAGCGCTCAGCATCGTATATGACCATGATCGTTGCGTTAGGAACGTTTACACCGACTTCCACTACGGTTGTTGAAACGAGAAGTTGTACATCATTTCTACTGAACTCATCCATTACTGCTTCTTTCTCGTCTGAGCTCAAACGTCCATGCATTAACCCAACTTGATAATCAGGAAGAGCAGTTTGCATTTGAAAATGAACGTCAATCGCATTCTGAACGTCAAGCTTCTCTGATTCTTCTATTAACGGACATATCACATAGCCTTGCATACCCTGATCCAACTCTTTTTTCACAAAATCAATGACGCGTGTCAGCATACTTGGCTTCGCCCAATACGTTTCGATTGGCTTTCGTCCGGCTGGCATTTCATCGATGGTTGAAACATCCATATCCCCAAAAACCGAAATGGCAAGGGTTCTTGGAATTGGAGTTGCAGTCATGTAGAGAACATCAGGACTCAGACCTTTTTCTCTTAGAACCCTTCTTTGACCAACACCAAATCGGTGTTGTTCATCTGTAATTACGAGTCCAAGGTTGTTAAATACCACTTCGTCCTGAATCAAAGCATGCGTCCCTATTAAAAGGTCAACTTCTCCAAGCGCGAGTCGCTCTAGAATCTCTCTTCTCTTTTTCCCTTTCACAGATCCTGTAAGAAGTTCAACATTCAATCGATCGCCAAGAAGGTCTTGAAATGATTCATTGTGCTGTTCAGCTAGAATTTCTGTTGGCACCATAAGCGCTCCCTGATGACCCGCAAGATAACTAGCATATAATCCTATTGCTGCTACAACGGTTTTTCCCGATCCAACATCACCTTGTAGTAAGCGATTCATACGATAAGTACTTTCCATATCGGTTAGAATCTCTCCGACAACCCGATTCTGTGCACCCGTTAGTGGGAATGGAAGGCTTTGAATAAACTCATCAAGCTTCTCTTTCTCATACCGTTGCGCAGCTCCCTGTGTACTTTCGCGCTCTCTTTTTCTGAAAATCTGCATTTTTAATTGAAATTGAAGCAACTCTTCATACACAAAGCGTCTTCTTGCCTGTTTAAGACCTTCATGAGAATCAGGTGAATGCATCATCATAACAGCAGATTTCCTCGGCATTAGCTTATATCGTTCAAGCATTTGTACGGGAAGGTTTTCTTCAATGTGATCACCAAATTGCTTCAGAGCAAGCTGGATGTATCGCTTCATCGCCTTAACTGTTACATCTCCGCCAACAGGGTAGATCGGTTCAATCGTTCCATCTGGATTGTGGGATGAGAACGTGATTTCATTGGCAGAAAGGGTCATTTTATGCTG
Organism: Guptibacillus hwajinpoensis; assembly: GCF_001039475.1. GTDB lineage: Bacteria > Bacillota > Bacilli > Bacillales > Guptibacillaceae > Guptibacillus > Guptibacillus hwajinpoensis. Next base: position 1,065,505 of record NZ_LELK01000001.1, read on the forward strand.
ATCCCATTTACCGGTCACTGTCACGATCTGTCCGAGCGTAAACTGTTTCTTTAAGAACGCACGATTAAAAAAAACGGCTGTTATGAGGAATTTCCCTACTAACAGCCTGACAGACAAACGTGATTTTTTCTTGCCAAAAAAGCGAACGACCGGCTCGCTATGAACTTTCCCTTCCAGAGTTGCGCGTTCTTCATGCTTAACATCCGCAAGATCTTTTAGCTCATAATCTTCATAGCGAAATGGAAAATATTCAATTAAGTCTGTGATTTTATTTATACCGATTGATGAGAGAGAAGCAGCTTTCTCATCACCAATCCCTTTTATTTGTGTGATCCGATCGTCCATTGATTCTCACTCATTTCCTATCAAGAGATACTCCAAATATTTTTGCTTCTAACTCGCGACCAGTAGGCGTTGCAGCTAGACCACCTTGAGCTGTTTCACGCAGAGCAGATGGCATCGTTTGACCGATTTTGTACATCGCATCGATCACTTCATCACATGGAATACGACTTGTTATACCAGCAAGTGACATATCTGCAGCTACAAGAGCATTAGATGCCCCCATTGCATTCCGTTTCACGCATGGAACTTCCACAAGACCAGCAACAGGGTCACAAACAAGACCAAGCATATTCTTAAGAGCAATAGCAAATGCGTGAGATGACTGTTCTGGCGTTCCACCCATCAATTCTACAATGGCTGCAGCAGCCATACCAGTTGCTGAACCCACTTCTGCTTGACAGCCACCTGCCGCGCCAGAAATCGATGCATTATTTGCAACGACAAAACCGAATGCTCCTGAAGTAAATAAATATCTAACCATCTGCTCTTCGGTTGGATTAACTTTCTCACGAATAGCAAATAGTGTGCCAGGAACAACTCCTGCAGAACCTGCAGTAGGTGTTGCACATATCGTACCCATTGCCGCATTCACTTCATTCGTTGCAATGGCTTTACTAACGGCATCAAGCATCATATGGCCTGAAAGAGAATTGCCTGTTTTCATATATTCCTGAAGGAGAACAGCGTCCCCTCCAGTTAACCCTGAATGAGAGCGCACATCTTCCTTGATCCCTCTTTCCACGGCTTGTTCCATTACCTCGAGGTTATTCTTCATTTGATTATAAACTTGTTCACGTGTACTGCCTCTAAAATCCATTTCTTGAGCAATCATAATCTCAGAAATCGGCACATTCTTTGATTGAGCTAACTCTACTAATTCTGCTACATTTCGAAACATTGCCATTCCTCCTTGATCTGTTAGTCACTTATTTTAGCAACTTGAATGATATTTGGTAACAGCTCCACTTCATCAAGAACGACTTGTGGAATGTTTTGATCAACTTCAATGGTCATTAGCGCTTCTTTACCTTTTTCTTTTCTCGATACATTCATATGACCGATGTTGATTTCATGTTTGGCAAGCGTATTTGACACACCTGCAATGGCCCCAAAACGATCATTATGTACAACCAGTATAGCCGGACTATTTCCTGAAAGTCCAAGCGCGAATCCATTTAGCTCAATTACTTCTATTTTGCCGCCACCGATCGAAATACCAACTAACTCGATCTCTCCATGATCATCTTTTAGAGAAACTCGAGCGGTGTTTGGATGATCTGTAATAGCATCTTCTTCGATGAATCGAACCTTGATTTCCTTTTCTTTTGCTATTGAAAGCGCATTCACTATTCGCTCATCAAAAGTGTCATAATCAAGAACGCCACCGATTAATGCTACGTCAGTACCGTGTCCTTTGTATGTTCTTGCAAAGGAACCGTAAAGTGAAATCGTTATGCTTTTCGGTTCACGCCCAAAGAGGTGCCTTGCAACTCGTCCAATTCTTGCTGCTCCAGCAGTATGGGAGCTAGAAGGGCCAATCATAACAGGACCAATAATGTCAAAAACACTGCGAAACTTCACATTGACTCCACCTTTCTTCAAATGCAATTCGTCTTTACAAATGGCTATGTTAATGAACAGTGGTGATTTTTGGCTCTTTTCGCCCTGTGGTGACCTTTCACTAAAATCAACAATATGAGCTAACATAGCTTTACAGAAAAAGAAAACCTGGCACATGCCACGTTTCTTTTTCCGTCATTATGAATTACTCGACTGCTAAAATATAAGCATAAACCGGCTGATTTCCTTCATGAAGCTCAACTTCTACATCTTCAAACTGTTCTTCAACATAGGCAACCAAAGCTTCTGCTTCTTTCTGATCTGTGTCTTCACCAAAGATGATCGTTACAATCTCATCTTCTTCCGTTACCATCGATTGAAGCAATGCTTTTGCAACTTCTAATCGACCAGGTTCAGATACGACAATTTTGCCGTCTGATATTCCCATGAAATCATCTTTAGCGATTTCAATTCCATCAATCTTCGTATCTCTTACAGCAAATGTCACCTGACCAGATTTCACAGCAGATAAGCTATCTTTCATCGTTTCCTCGTTTGCATCTGGATCAACGGAAGGGTTAAAACCAAGCAAACTTGAAATTCCTTGTGGGACTGTTTTGGAAGGAATTACAATAACATTCTCTTCCACTACAGAAGCTGCCTGCTGTGCTGTCATAACAATATTACTGTTATTCGGTAAAATAATAATATTCTCTGCATACACTTCTTCAATAGCTCTAATAATATCTTCTGTACTTGGATTCATCGTCTGTCCGCCAGGGATTACATAGCTTGCTCCGAGACTTTCAAATAAAGTCGCGATGCCATCTCCCATTGAAACAGTAATAATTCCGTACTTACTACGTTCAGCAGGTTTCTCCTTCTTAACCGGAGCAGATTGTTCTTGGTTAAGGATCGTTGTGTGCTGTTCGCGCATATTCTCAATTTTAATTTTAATTAAGCTACCGTAATTCTGTGCATACGTCATAATTTCGCCTGGGTATTCTGTATGCATATGTACTTTAACGATATCGTCATCAGATACGACTAGTAGGGAGTCGCCATGCTTATCAAGTTCATTACGGAACGCTTCCTCATCATATGGAGAATGCTTAAGCTTTTCACCCTCGAATTGAACCATGAATTCTGTACAGTACCCGAATTCAATATCTTCTGTCTTCATATGTCCCTGCGCACTCTTGTGGTGCTCTGCACGAACTAGTTCTTCCATCTTTTCTTCGTCTACGGAAGAATCTGGCGTTTCTCTGCCTTCAAGCACAGCTAAGAACCCTTCGTAAATAAGAAGAAGACCCTGTCCACCTGAATCCACTACCCCTACTTCTTTTAATACAGGGAGAAGGTCTGGAGTTCTGTTAAGCGACGCTTTTCCTTCTTTCACAACTTCTTGCATCAACTCAACCACGTCTGGCATCTTTTTGGCTGATTTTACAGCTTTTCTTGCTGCATCCTTCGCAACCGTTAGAATAGTCCCTTCAACAGGTTTCATAACAGCTTTATATGCTGAATCCACACCATTTTCAAGAGCAGCAGCAAGTTCTACTGAGGTAATCTCAGATTTGCCTTCCACTGCTTTTGAAAAGCCTCTAAATAATTGTGAAAGGATAACGCCTGAATTACCGCGTGCCCCCATCAGTAATCCTCTTGCAAAAAGGGAAGCTACTTCTCCCACTTTATCAGAATTACTTGTTTTGACTTCTGTTGCGCCTGATGTGATGGTTAAATTCATATTCGTTCCTGTGTCGCCATCTGGCACAGGGAATACGTTTAACGCATCAACCATCTTAGCGTTCTTTGAAAGGTTATTTGCCCCTTCAAGAACCATATGCGCAAACTTTTTACCGTTAATCTTTTCAATCGTCACAAACTGTTCCTCCTAACTCCACTTAAGGGTTGGTCACCCTGACCCCTTGAACGTAGATGTTTACTGAATCCACTGAAAGTCCGAGCATCTGGTCAAGCTGATACTTTACTTTCGTTTGAACATTATGAGCAACCTCTGAAATTTTCGTACCGTAGCTCACAATTATATACATATCAATGTTAAGATCGTCTTCGTCTTTTCGAACGACAATCCCTCTGCTAAAGTTGTCTTTTCCCAAAAGTTCAGTTATGCCATCTTTCAGTTGCTTCTGTGAAGCCATACCTACGATACCATAACAGTCAATCGCCGCGCCACCTGCAATCGCAGCTACCACTTCCGTCGAAATATCAATTTGTCCGTATTGGGTTTTCATTTCAATTGCCATTATATTTCCTCCCTTAGCGATTTGGGTGCTAACCTGATGATCAGTCTATCCTAATTCAGCATTCAAGATAAATGTTATAAGTGAAATAAATAATTTGCAGAGCTAACGTTATTTTACTACAATATTAGTCATAATAAAAGTTCATCCTTCAAAACCTCTATTATAGACAGCTTTTACTGTTAAGTTTTTTTCTTGATATCACTAGTTAAACATCTTGCATTCACTAAACCTACGTGATACTATAGTGGAGGATTTATCCTGCACTTTTTGTGCAATGTAGGACAGTAAGGAGGTTGAAATAATGGCTAAATGTGCAATCACTGGAAGAAAGACTACGTTTGGTAACAAGCGTTCTCACGCGTTGAATACAACAAAACGTAAATTTGGTGCTAACCTTCAAAAGGTACGTATCATGGTAGATGGTAAACCAAAGAAGGTTTATGTTTCTGCTCGCGCTCTTAAATCAGGTAAAGTTGAACGCGTATAATAACTAACAAAAAAGCACCCTTTTGGGTGCTTTTTTTGTTGCTACTCATTCTTTTTGAAAGACCCCAGAACAGCCCTCACAAAACCACCGAGAAACTTTGGTAATTTAATCGTATAGAACTTCATATTTCCCCCTCCTCAGAAAGTCAAAGATGGACCTCCGGATGAACAATATGAGAATATAAGATGCATTACTATTATATTCGCCGAAAATAAAATAGTACCTAAAGCTGCTGTTCGGCGTCCGAACTTCTTACCACCAATAGTATGCCTTCAGTGAATGAATAAGACCCTTTTTCCTCAACCAGTTCATTACTTATACAAAGACTTGAGCCCCAAGAAATGGTTTGATTCCCTAGCGGATATCGGAATCCGTTAAGCGTTAATCCCTTTACTTCAGGTGTAAATGCGAGAAATGACATGTATGGAAAACGAGTATCTTTTTTAACTACAAAAGAGCCCGGCTTTTTCATTTCGAGACGGTTTAACCGATCTTCTAACGCGAGGCTCACGTTTGATTTAACACCCTTAATTAACATTTGGACATTCATCCAGCTATGATCAAGTCTGCCTCCCGTAACGCCAAACATCGTAATCGCTTCAGGATTTTCATTAATGGCCCAATCTAGCGCTATCTCAAGATCCGTATGGTCTTTCTCAGAAGGGTAAACCGTGAATGGAAGGTTGTATGATTCCATCCACGCTCTTTCACTAGACGTAACAGAATCAAAATCTCCAAAGCCATGTTCAGGGAGAATATCATTCTGTAATAGCGTATAGACGCCTCGATCGACACCTATCCAGCGAACATCTTTTTCTTCAAGCAAATTCCGAGGAAGATCTTCTAAAGGTCCTCCTGCCACAATGTATATTTCTTTTGACTTCATTCGTAATGCACCATCTTAGGAGCAGCATTTGAAAGGAGACCGAGTACAACTATAGAAACCGCTGCTGTCGGAAGGAGATAAGATGCATTATAGAGGAAAGAATAAAGAGCCACAGGTGTACCTTCTGGAGCCATATCACCAAACCAGACCACACCAGAAATAAAATGACTCACTAATCGTAAAAGCGAACCTACAACACAGCCGATCGCGATCATAACAAGACGCTTCCTTTGACTCGTGTCAACAGAAACATGAAACAGCCCTGCTAATCCAACTAGCATAAAGGCGACAGGATAATCAAGGATGAACTGAATTGGATGCACATAAAATGGCGCAACAAGGAGTGGCTGTAATATACCAACTAGTAAACCAGTAATAAGTCCAGGACCGGCTCCCCTTCGAAAAGCAATTAGGAAAATTGGAACCATAGCAAGCGAAATTGAACCACCATTTGGCCAAAGACGGAGCGATAATAAATCAAGAATAACACCGACTGCTGCCATTAGAGCAATTTCAACAAGCAGTACGAGTTTATAATTTTTCTTCATAAAGAGTTAATCCCCCATTAACATCGTCTTCCCTATTAACGAATTGACGATTTAATCTAACCTATGAGTGTTACAAAAAAACAGCGGGAATAGCCCCGCTGCTTTATGAGTGGCGAATCTGATCAATTGCTGCTTTTCGATCAGATTGATTATATATGGCTGATCCTGCCACTAATACCGTTGCGCCAGCCTCAATGCATAACCGTGCTGTTTCAGCGTTCACACCACCGTCCACCTCTATTTCAGGTGAGACTCCAAGAGACGCTGCCAATTGTTTCGTCTCTGTTATCTTAGACAGAACTCTTTCAATGAAAGCCTGACCACCAAAACCTGGATTGACTGTCATTAAAAGAACTAGATCTACGTCTTCAATAACATGTTTGATAGCTTCTACGGGAGTTCCTGGATTAATCACTACCCCCGCTTTAGTGCCTGTACTCTTTATCAACTGAATTGTACGATGCAAATGTGGACATGCTTCTGCATGAACCGTTAGGATATCTGCACCTGCGTCCGCAAATTCCTCAATATAAAGATCAGGATTTTCAATCATTAGGTGTACGTCAAGAGGAAGCGTTGTAACAGGTCGAAGTGCACGTACAATTGGTGCGCCAATGGTAATGTTTGGCACAAAATGCCCGTCCATCACGTCAACATGGATATAATCAGCACCAGCAGCTTCAACATCTTTCACTTCTTCACCTAACCTGGCAAAATCCGAAGCCAGAATTGAGGGTGCAATTTTAATCATATTAGTACCTCCGTTTTTGGTCCTTAATCTCTTGAAAGAAAGAAGAATAGTGATCGTAGCGGTAAGCTTTGATTTCTTCGCTTTCAACCGCGTCTTTCACAGCACATCCTGGCTCAGCTTGATGAGTACACGCTCTAAATTTGCACTCATTGCTTTTATCTCTAATCTCAGGAAAGTAAAGCCACAAATCATCCGCTTCAATGCCTCTGAAGTCTAAAGAACTAAATCCAGGTGTATCAGCGACAAGGCCTGATCCAAACGGAATAAGCTCAACGTGACGCGTAGTATGTTTACCTCGCCCAAGATGTGTTGAGATATCACTCGTATCAAGATCCAGTTCTGGTTTAATTGCATTCAATAGAGAAGACTTACCAACGCCAGACTGACCTGCAAACACGGTAACTTTCTCCTGAAAATGAGGCTCTATTTCAGACACGCCTGATAGACTTTGGGCAGAAGAAACAAGTACATCATATCCGATGTCTCTATAGTTCTCTGCATAAGCAAGAATTTCATTTTCTTCTGACTCTGAAACAAGATCAATTTTTGAGATGCAAATAATCGCCTTAATATCACTTGCTTCAATATGCACAAGGAATTTATCAAGAAGCTGTGTATTGAAAGTAGGCTGTGTGGCTGAGAAAACTAGAAAAGCCTGATCGACATTCGCTATAGGAGGACGAACTAATTCATTTTCTCGTTCATTCACCTCAAGAATATATCCATCTGTCTTGTTTTCTGCTTCATACACAACAAAATCTCCAACAAGTGGGGTGATTTTCCTTTTACGGAAATTCCCTCTTCCCCTGCACTGATAAATTTCTTTATTCGCTTCATCCTGCACGTAGTAAAAGCCGCTTAATGCTTTAATAATTCTTCCATCTGCCATGTAGGACTCCTTACTCGTTTTTTCCGTATTTTTGTTTAGCTTGATCATACGTTATTGTTTTCGAATTCTCTTTTTTCTCTTCGCCATCAACAAGAACTTTATAAGATGCTTCTTCACCTGGATAAATCGTTAAATCAAAATTAAATTCTTTTGTTTCTGTGATTTTCTCCGAAATTTCTTCACCTTTTGTTGTTGAATCTGTATATAAAATTTCAATTAGATGCTCTTCGCCCTCTTTCACATCAAACGTGAATGAGTTAGGGACTATAATTGCCTGATCTTCTGGAGACGGCTCAGGTTCTGGCTTTGGATCTGGATCATTCTCTGGGTCAGGGTCAGGCTCAGATTCTGGCTCGGGTTCTGGCTCGGGTTCAGGTTCAGGTTCAGGTTCAGGTTCGGGCTCTTTCCCTTTGGAAAGAGTTAGCCTAATTTCGTCACCTTCATCAACCTCTGCTGCTGCACCAGGGAATTGATTCATAACACTTCCTTCATCGATTGAATCACTATATTCAGCCTCTTCGTATACAATCGTTAAACTTTTCTTACTAGCATAAGCCTCAGCTTCTTCTTTGGTCCAACCTGTTATATCTTGCATAAGAGCAGGTTCTGGTCCAAGGCTATACCAGATAATAATGCGATCTTCGGTAGGAAGAACCATTTTGCCTGCTTCAGGGTTTTGATCGTAAATTTCACCTACAGGTTCGTCGCGATACTCGTCTTCAAACTTCACATTCGTAAAACCTTGTTTCTCTAACAGTGCTTCCACTTCGTCTTTTGATTTACCAATGTAGTCTTCAAGCTCTGTCTTTTCAGCACCCATACTAACGTAGAGGGTTATTGTACTATTTTCTTTCACCATAATACCTGTACCAGGATCTTGACTGATCACGTCATCTTCCTCTACCTCATCGTCAAATTGCTCTTCTTTCTTTACATCGAGCTTCTCTTGGATGAGCGTCGTTCTTGCTTCTTCGTATGACAAACCGGTAACGTCTGGTACTTCAACATCACTAACATAGAATAAACCTGGCATAAAGATGAAGGCTAAGGCACCAGCTCCACCAAGAAGCAGTAGAATTAAAAATACGATCGCTGTTATTTTTCCAGCTTTCTTTTTCTTTTTCTCTGGCTCAACTTCTTGCTTCTGAACGGGTCCCATCGGTTTTACTTCTTGTGTTTTTTCGGAGCGATTAGAGACTACAGGAGCTAGAATTTTGGTCTCTTCATCTTCCGTTGACTCTATGGGCTTATCATAAACCTTCGTTGGATCAAGCGCCAATTCCAGTGCGTCAAATAATTCTTGTGCACTTTGAAAACGCTGGGAGGGTTCTTTCGCCATTGCTTTCAAAATGATGTTCTCAATGTTTCTAGGTAGTGACGTATTAATTAAACTTGGTTTAGGGAATCGATCTTGCAAATGTTTAAGAGCGACAGATACTGGAGAATCACCCGAGAAAGGAAGTACCCCTGTGACCATTTCATAGAAACAAACCCCAAGAGAATAAATATCAGATCGCTCGTTAGCCAATCCCCCACGTGCCTGTTCAGGTGAAAAATAATGGACAGAGCCAAGCACGGAGTTCGTATGAGTGATTGTAGCTGACGTCATAGCGATTGCGATACCAAAGTCCGTTACTTTCGCTTCCCCATATTCATCAATCAATATATTATGAGGTTTAATGTCTCTGTGTATGATGTGATTTTCATGAGCATGGTCAATAGCAGAAGTCATCTGTTTCATAATATCTACAGCTTCTTCTATAGGTAATGCACCGCGGTCACGGACTTTCTGCTTAAGGGTAGCTCCCTCAACATACTCCATTACGATATAGTAAATGTCTTCTTCTTCTCCAACATCATAAATAGAAACGATATTTGGGTGAGCTAAACTTGTTGCAGACTCTGCTTCCCTACGAAACCGTTTAATGAAATCATTGTCTTGAGAGAACTCAGGGCGAAGCAACTTAACAGCTACAGTACGATCAAGGATTAGATCAGTAGCTTTATACACAATCGCCATGCCACCGTCACCAATAATTTCTAGTAGTTTGTAACGTCCATTTATGTGCTTTCCTAACATTAGACTTCACTTCCTGAAGAAGGTGAGTTCTCAACAATAGCTGCAGTGATATTATCTTCTCCGCCTGCCTCATTTGCTAAACGAATAAGTTTAGCTACCTTCTCCTTTAGCAATTGATTTGAATTCAACACATCTTGAAGCTCTGTATCTGACACTTTATTCGTTAAACCATCTGAACAAAAGAGTGCTACATCTTGTTCATCCCATTCAAACGTATGAACATCAACCTTCACATTCATATCCGTCCCAAGTGCGCGAAGTAACACATTTTTTCTTGGATGGTCTTCTGCTTCTTCTTCTGAAAGCTGCCCATTTTTGACCAGTTCGTTTACAAGAGAGTGATCACTTGTTTTTTGAGAAAGACCATCATGTCCAATCAAGTACGCACGGCTATCTCCGACATGCGCAATTGTAATAAACTCATTGGTACATACTGCCGCTACAATCGTCGTACCCATTCCGGCATACTGCGGTTTCTCTTTTGACAAAGATAGAATCGTCTCATTTGCTTGTTGGATGGTATGTAGGAGCCATGCTTCCGCTCTTCCCGGTCGAAAGCCAGCTTCTTCTTCTTTCCAGCTAAGTTGAAGCGATTCAACAGCCAGCGCACTAGCAACATCACCAGCTTTATGGCCACCCATTCCGTCCGCTACAACAACTAGATATTCTCCCAGGCTATTCTTCACTGCATTCGTACTGTCTTCATTGTATGCCCTTACTTGTCCCTGGTCTGTCAATGTTACAGCTTGCATGTGGTCACCCCGTCTCCTCTACAATAATGACGCGGCGAAAATTGCTTCCTATGAAGCAACCCGCCAGCGCCGGTTATTTATTCTTGGCTATTTTCTAAAAGTTGCTTTTGGAAGGGGCCATATAGTAAAGCCACACTTCAGAGCGGAATCAACCGCTACAATCTCTTCGTAATAGCCCTATTTTTTAACTAAGCATGCAATATAAAAGCCATCTGTACCAAAGTAATGTGGAAGAAGTTGAAGCTCTCCACCATCACAATACTCTGCTACCTTATCAGGCAATCGATTAATAAGCGTCTCATCTAGCTTAAATTCCGGGTGGTCTGCCAGGAATTGTTTTACCACTTCTTGGTTTTCCGCCTCTTCTATTGTACACGTACTGTAAACCAATTTTCCACCTGGTTTTACAAGACTTGCCTGAGCTTCAAGAATTCCTTTTTGTACACTCGTGATGCGATTGATATCTTCCTCTTGCTTCGACCATTTAATATCAGGTTTTCTTCGAAGAACACCGAATCCTGTACACGGTGCATCTACAAGAATACGATCAAAGGATTTTGCTTTAAACCTCTCTGCTACGTTTCTGCTGTCGAGCGTCTCTGCTTCGATTGCACGTAAATTAAGACGTTGTGCTTGTTTCTTAATTAACTTCACTTTATGTGCATGAAGATCAAGGGAATTTACATGTCCAGATCCGTTTAATCGTTCTGCAATATGAGTTGACTTCCCACCAGGAGCTGCACAAGCATCGAGAACTTTCTGTCCTGGCTCAATACCGAGCGCTCTTGCTACAAGCATGGAACTTTCATCTTGAATCGTTAAATCACCGCGCTTGTAAACGCTTGTTTCTAGTAGTTTCCCTTCAAGGACTTTAATTGCGTCCTCTGAAAGGCTACCTGGGACAGCTTGTACGCCTTCTTTTTCTAAATCGGTCATAACTTGATCAATAGATGTTTTGGATACATTTACTCGTGCTGTCACATATGGAGCTAGAAGATTCTCATCACACATTGCTTCTGTTGCTTCGACACCGAGCTGATCAATCCAACGCTTCACAAGCCAAAGTGGATGACTTTTAGCGATTGAGATACGCTCAGCAACGTCTTCAATTTCCTCAGGATTTCTAAGTCCTTTTCGTTGGGTGTTGCGAAGAACCCCATTCACCATTCCACTAACGCCTTTATGACCACGCTTTTTAGCGATTTCGACAGCTTCATGAATAATTGCACGATCAGGTACACGATCCAGATAGATCATTTGGTAAAGAGATAATTGTAAAAGAGAGATCACCCACGTTTGAATTCGTTTCCTATTTGCAAGGAAATCGTCAAGGTAGAAATCGAGCGTCTGCTTCCTTTGTATCGTACCGTACACAATTTCAGTTAATAGACCAGTATCCTTTCGGCTAAGCTGGTGCTTCTTAATCGTTTCATTTAATAAAAGGTTACTATAAGCCTGATTTTTATTAATCTTTTCAATTACATCAAGTGCTGCTTCTCTTACATTTGCCATTTTATTCACCAAATCTTTCATTTTTCTCGAATGTACGCCCTTGTAAATACTGAGCGGATGTCATGCGTTTCTTTCCAGCTGGTTGGATATCAGTCAGTTTAATTGCAGTTGAGTTTCCAGTAGCTACAACAGGACCGTCAGAATCTGTGTATAGAACCGTTCCTGGCTCTGCATCTGATGTACTCTCGATTTTTTCACCCCACCAGATCTTCATGACCTTGCCTTCATAATGAGTGAAAGCAACTGGCCACGGATGTAACCCACGAATATGGTTGTAGATTTCTTCGCCAGATTTTGCCCAATCAATTTTCTCTTGCTCACGCTTAATATTCGGGGCGAAAGTTGCTTCTGAATCATTTTGCTTCACCGGACTAATGTCACCATTTAATAGTTTAGGAAGCGTATCTTTCAGTAATTCAGAGCCTGATACACTTAATTTATCATGTAGGCTACCTGTATTGTCACGCTCCTCAATTGGAACAACGGATTGCGTTAAAATGTCACCTGCATCTAACTTTTCTACCATATACATAATGGTAATACCCGTTTCTTTCTTTCCTTGCAGAATGGAATAATGAACTGGCGCTCCACCTCGTAGTTCAGGTAAAAGTGATGCATGGACATTAATACACCCATGTTTAGGCGCATCAAGCAGCTGTTTCGGAAGGATTTGTCCAAAAGCTGCGGTAACAATTAAGTCAGGCTGTAAATCCAGGATAGGCTGGAGCTGCTCACTGTCTTTTACTTTCTCAGGTTGCAAAACAGGTAGACCGAGCCTTTCTGCTGCAACTTTAACTGGAGGAGGTGTCATTACTCTCTTTCTACCTTTTGGTCGATCAGGCTGTGTGACAACGCCGACAATCGAGTATCCTTCTTCAACTAGCATATCAAGTACAGGAACAGAGAAATCTGGCGTTCCCATAAATACAATCTTCGTCATACTTATTCTTCAGCTCCCTCTGGATCGATGTAGCGAATGACTTTCTCAGTGAAAAGAACGCCATGCAAATGATCGATTTCATGTTGGATGGCTCTTGCAAAGAACCCTTCCGCTTTTAACTTAAACTCTTTACCAAAGCGATTATGAGCTTTCAGAGTGATTCGAAACGGACGCTCTACCTCACCAAACAATCCAGGAAAACTAAGGCAACCTTCTAGATCAACTTCTTTACCTGACGACTTTATTACTTCAGGGTTAATTAATTCCAGTGCTTCTTCTTCTCGTGTATCCACGACAGCAATTTGTTGATCAATGCCAATTTGTGGCGCAGCAAGCCCTACTCCTTCTGCGTCATACATCGTTTCAAACATATCATCAAGCAGTGCATGTAGCTCTTTGTCAAACGTATCAACGGGCTTACATTTTACTTCAAGCACCTCATTTGGGTGCATTACTATTTCTCTAATGGCCAACGTTATTCTCCCTTTCACACTTACATCATCATATAAGGCTGTGTATCGATTGTCAGCTGCAATCCTCCACGGCTAATGTCTTTTGAATAATGCTTTTGTATTTCTTTAAGATGATCATTTAAATTCGGTTCAGTTTTGTATTTTATCATGCATTGATAGCGATATCTATCTTTGATCCTAGGAATTGGAGATGCTACCGGACCTAGCACAACACTTGCATTTGAAAGCTTACTCTTCAAAAAGCTTGTGATTTTCTCTGTCACATCTACGGTTTTTGTTAATTCTTCATGTGACACGTTTACCATCGCAAGAAAATAAAAAGGCGGATAGCCAAACTGTTTTCTTGTAACCATCTCTCGCTTGTAAAACGACTGGAAATCGTGATCCGCTGCCATTTCAATACTGTAATGCTCTGGCGTATAAGACTGCACAATAACTTCACCAGGAAGGATGTGACGACCTGCTCGACCGCTCACCTGTGTAAGAAGCTGAAATGTTTTCTCTGAAGCTCGAAAGTCGGGCAAGTGAAGCATTGCATCACCAGCAAGAACTCCTACGAGCGTAACATTTGGGAAATCAAGGCCTTTGGCAATCATCTGTGTACCGAGTAGAATATCAGCCTTTCCTTCTCCAAACTGATTTAAAAGCTTCTCATGAGATCCTTTACGCCTGGTTGTGTCAACATCCATTCGAACCACGCGTGCTTCTGGCAATATTTTCGTTAACTCTTCTTCCACACGCTGTGTTCCCGTACCGAAGAAACGAATATGCTCGCTTTCACATTCAGGACATTGACTCGGGAATCGTTCTTCATGTCCACAATAGTGACATCGCATTGTGCCGTTCATCTTATGGTACGTTAAACTAATATCGCAATGAGGGCATTCAACAACAAACCCACAATCGCGACACATAACGAACGTAGAATATCCCCGTCTATTTAAAAAGAGCACCGTTTGTTCTTTCTTCTCGAGTCGTACCTTCAGTTTATCGTACAGTTCATTTGAAAACATTGATCGATTTCCTGACCGGAGTTCTTCTCTCATATCAACAATCGAGACTTCCGGCATCGCCTGCTTGTTAACGCGTTCGAGTAGTTCGATCAGAGTATAAACCCCTTTAGAGGCTCTCGCATACGATTCTAGTGACGGAGTTGCACTACCTAAAACGACCGGACATTGGTAATGTTCACCCCTTTTGATAGCAACGTCTCTTGCATGGTAACGAGGATTCTCCTCTTGTTTATAGCTACTTTCATGTTCTTCATCAATTATGATAATACCAAGATTCGTAAATGGAGCAAAAACAGCAGACCGCGCCCCAACGACTACTTTTACTTCTTTACGATGAATTTTACGCCACTCATCGTACTTTTCACCTCGTGACAATCCACTGTGAAGGACAGCAACTTCTGACCCAAACCTACTTTTAAACCTGGTCACCATTTGAGGTGTTAATGAGATTTCTGGAACAAGGACAATGGCTTCCTTTCCTTGCTCGAGAACGCGATGAATTGATTGTAGATAAATCTCCGTCTTGCCACTTCCTGTTACTCCATGAATAAGGAACGTTCCATGTTGACGATTCTCAAGGCTTTCTAGGATAGGAGAAATCGCATTTTTTTGAAGATCTGTCAGTTCCATTGCTTCTGATGGCTTAAAACTCCGTCCTTTATAAGGATCTCGATAAAGCTCGACTTCTTCTTCTTTCAAAATCGCTTTAGAAACGAGAGATTTAATGGTAGAACGCGTTGTATCCAATACATCCATTAGCTCTTTATAGGAAATAGCTCCATCGTTATCGAGAAAAAAGCTAATGATATCCTGCTGTTTCATGGCTCGGTTCCCCATTTTCTCTTTCTCGTTTCGAAGTTCATCTTTTGTAAGGGCAGCAGAAATGGAGAGAATTGTTTTCGGTGCCGTTTTCTCTTTCACATCATATCGCACTTCAAGCTCGTCATTTTTGATGGCACGATTTAATTCCTTATGGCTAAAATGAGAGAGAAACTCATCCCATTTCAAACCACTATTTTCAATCATTCTAACCCATGCTGCCTCATGATTCACTTTATTTCCAAGCACAACCGTTTTCGTCACGTTCGCTTTCATCGCAGCAGGAAGCATGACCTGAAGAGCAGAAACGGCATAACATAGTGTTTTTTCTGTTAACCAGAACCCAAGATCCAATAATTCTCTCGTCAAAACCGGGGTAACATCTTTCACTTCACTAATTTCTTTTAACTTAGCGTGTTCAGATTCACTCACAACAGAAATAACAAATCCCTGGATTTTTCTCGGTCCAAACGGCACAACAACACGCATACCAGGTTCTATCATTTCTTCCCACTCTTTTGGAATTGCATAATCAAACAGGCGATCAGTCTGATTCGCCGGTACGTCGACTATGACTTTTGCAATCATGTATGGTTCACGTCCAATCGTTTCACTTCATCTAAAATGCGATTAGCCGCTTCATGCTTAGACTGAAGCGGAAGTTCAACACGCTCACCGTCTCTTCTCATTAGCGTCATGACATTCGTATCTTTATTAAACCCGGCCCCTTCTGCTTTAATGTTATTTGCACATATAAGATCCAGGTTCTTCTTCTCTAGTTTTTTCTTGGCATACTCATCCAACCGCTCAGATTCAGCAGCAAACCCGACTAGGATTTGATTTGTTTTCATTTGTCCAAGCGTCCACAAAATGTCTTTCGTTCGTTCCATTTCAATCGCCATCGCATCGTCAGACTTTTTCATTTTCTCAGTTGCAACTTGAGCAGGACGATAATCAGCTACAGCGGCTGCTTTAATAACAACATCCGCTAAATCCGCCGCTTTAATAACCGCTTGGAACATATCATCCGCAGTAACAACGTCAATTCTCTTCACGTTTTCTGGGGTTGGAAGTGATACTGGTCCTGCAATTAACGTAACGTCTGCTCCTCGTTTGGCTGCCTGTTCAGCTAGCGCAAACCCCATTTTGCCTGATGAGTAATTTGTAAAATAGCGCACTGGATCTACTGCTTCTCGCGTTGGCCCTGCCGTAATAACAATTTGCTTACCGTCTAAATCGTTCCTATCGCTTGAAAAGTACGTTTCAAGCGTTGAAAGGATATCTTCAGGTTCTGCCATACGCCCTTTACCAACGTAGCCGCATGCAAGCAACCCTTCTCCAGGTTCAAGAAAATGACACCCAAATGACCTTAATGTATCCATGTTCTTCTTTACAGCAGGATGGTCATACATATGTACATTCATTGCAGGAGCAACCCACACAGGTGCCTCTGTCGCAAGTAAGGTTGTAGACATCATATCATCGGCTATCCCATTCGCTAGCTTACCAATCATATTAGCAGTTGCAGGAGCAATTAGAACGAGATCTGCCCAGTCAGCAACATCGATATGAGCAACAGACGATGGCTCTTTCTCTTCAAATGTGTCTAGGTATACCTCATTTCGAGATAGCGTTTGAAAAGTAAGAGGCGTAACAAATTCAGTTGCCGAATTTGTCATCAACACCTTAACCTCAGCACCCGTTTGATATAATTTACTAGTAAGCGCCGCAGCCTTAAAAACAGCAATACCCCCACTCACACACAGCAATATCTTCTTTCCTCTGAGACTCATCAAACATCACCTTCCATCTCAATAGTTAACATAATATAGTTATGGTTGTCTTTGTTTCTCTTTGTATCATTGTCTAAAATCTACCGCTCTATATTTGGTTCATTCGAGTGAAACCTTAGTTTCACTCGCCTTTCAGCTCTGCTGAAAGGTCTCTGACTCTCGCAGCGAAAATGAGCCAAAAATAAACGTGGCGCAAAGTAAGAAAAAAATAACAACCTATTCACATAGGTTGTTACTAGAGCATCAATCTTCTATCATTCCGTCAGCAAGTAGCTTGCCGTCCATTACTTCTTCAAGTGCTTTACCAACAGCTTTAACCGACTTTGGACGATCTACATAAACGTTACCAGTCTGCTGAATAACGCGTGCTCGCTTAGCCGAAAGCGTTGCTAGTGTGTACTTTGAATCAATTCTGTCCATAAGTGAATCAATCGATGGATATAAAATCATAATTAAACCTCCGTTACATTCTTATATTTATGTGCAAGGCGATCACGTCTTAGGTGCTCTGCTGTAATGATAGCATGAATTCGCTCGCAAGCTAACTCAACTTGATCATTTTCGACGATATAGTCATATTGATCAATTAATTCAATCTCATCCTTCGCTACACCCATGCGGTTATCAATCAAATCAGTTGATTCTGTTCCGCGATTAACGATGCGGTTCCGAAGTTCCGAAAGACTTGGTGGCATTAAGAAAATAAATGCTCCTTCAGGAAAATGCTTTCTTACTTGCTTAGCTCCCTGTACTTCAATTTCTAGAAGAACATCTTTCCCTGATTGCAGTGTTTCTTCCACATAATCAACCGGGGTGCCATAGTAATTTCCTACGTAATGAGCGTATTCGAGTAGTTTATTATTTTCAATCATATTTTCAAATTCTTCATGTGATTTAAAAAAGTAATCTACTCCATTAACCTCACCTTCACGAGGTTTACGGGTTGTGACAGAGATTGAATACTGTACTTCCTCCGCGTTCTGCATAAAAGCTTTTCTTACCGTTCCTTTTCCAACTCCTGAAGGGCCAGAAAGAACAATTAATAATCCACGTTCTTTTTCCATACTAACCTCCACTTTATCGATCTTACTCGTCTGATAGCTCATCTTTAGTACCAAGACGTTGAGCTACTGTTTCAGGCTGAACAGCTGAAAGAATAACATGATCACTGTCAGAGATAATAACAGCGCGTGTTCTTCGTCCATACGTTGCATCTACAAGCATATTGCGATCTCTCGCAACTGTAATGATTCGTTTAATTGGTGCCGACTCTGGACTAACAATAGAGACAATTCGATTTGCATTAACAATGTTCCCAAATCCGATATTAATTAATTTAATACTCATGGTCTTTCCTCCCGGGAATCTCGATTCTATTTTTACACCAGTAAGGTGATTTTAAACAAGTCGCACAGTCTATTCAATATTTTGAACCTGCTCACGGATCTTTTCCACTTCGCTCTTAAGATCAACCACGTGCTGGCTAATCTTATGGTGTGAAGACTTGGAACCGATCGTATTCAGCTCCCGATTAATTTCCTGTACTAAGAAATCAAGCTTCCTTCCTACGACACCATCATTATCAAGAATATCATGGAATTGTGCTAGATGACTACGTAGCCTAGTGATTTCTTCGTCTACGCTTGCTTTATCAGCAAGAAGAGCAACTTCAGTTAAAATACGCCCTTCATCGACAGACTCGAGTTCACTAAATCCTTCTAATCGACTACGAATTCTCTTCTCAAAGGATTCCGTTACTTCATGTGAAAGTTCCGAGATGGATAAGATGCCTTCTTGCAGTCGTGATAACTTCTCACGAATATCCTGGTCGAGGGCTTCACCTTCTTTACATCTCATCTTAACTAGAGCCTCTAGGGCTTCACTAAGCGTACGAAAAATCACGTCTTCAAATTGTTCAACATTACTTTCAGTCACCTGCACTTGAATCACATCCTGCAGTTGAAGAAATTGTGAGGTAGTAAAGTCATCCGTTAAGCTATAGCGATCCTTAGCTTGTTTTACTATTGTTATGTACTGATCAAACAACTCCCAATCTACCGTCACTTTCTTCGAGTTAAACCCAGTGCCTTCTATTGTTACATACAAGTCGACTTTCCCGCGTAATAGGTGGCTTTGGATTGCTCTTTTTATATCTCCTTCTAAAGACAGTAGCGCTTTAGGCATGCGAAATGAGCCATCGAAGTATCGATGATTCACGGATTTTATTTCGATAGTTAGTTGAACATCGTTGTGTTCATAAGATGCCCTTCCATATCCAGTCATACTTTTAATCATTTTATCACATCCAATTGCTATTCTAACCAATTGTACCACTTCATCAAACTGAAACAAAGGGATATCTTTCTTTAGACTAAGCGGTCACATGGAAAAGCAGAGGATCTTTTTCATCCTCTGCTCAAACGATGTTTTCTCTTAAATACGGCTGATCCTGCTAGAAGAAACGTTGGGATACAAGAGAAAACAATAATTAACATCCATTCTCTCATAGAGAGGTACGTAGTATGGAAGATAGGTTGAAGTGGTTCATAATAAATAACGGCGAGCAGTAATCCTACAGAAGAAAGCACCGCTAGAACGAGGGCTTTGTTCTCAAAAGGATTTCGATGAAAGACAGACCGTTCACTTCTGCAGTCAAAGACGTGAATTAACTGAGCAAGTACAAGAGTCGAAAATGCGACTGTTTGAGCTTTAACCAAATCATCTGGATTCTCACCATAGCAAATCATAAACGCTGCTAGTGTACACACTCCTATCATAATACCTCGTGAAATAATTTTCCATCCAAGGCCTCTAGCAAATACACCTTCTTTTGGTTTACGTGGATCTCTTCTCATAACGTTTCCTTCAGCTGGGTCAAGCCCGAGCGCCATAGCTGGAAGTCCATCTGTCACAAGGTTCACCCAGAGAATTTGGATAGGTACAAGCGGGAGTGGGAGCATTAACAGAATGGCAAACAGCATCACTAGTATCTCACCTACATTTGAAGCGAGCAGGTAACGAATAAATTTCCTTATATTTTCATAGATGTTTCGCCCTTCTTCGACTGCTGCTCGAATTGTAGCGAAATTATCATCACTAAGGATCAGAGAGGAAGCTTCTTTTGATACATCCGTGCCAGACTGCCCCATCGAAATTCCAATATTTGATGCTTTAATGGCTGGTGCATCATTTACGCCATCACCAGTCATTGCAACAATATGTCCTCTATTTTGGAGAGCTTTGACAATCTTTAATTTGTGTTCAGGTGACACTCTAGCAAATACATAAATCTCTTCCACCTGACTCTCAAGCTCTTCAACTGTCATGGAGGAAAGTTTATTTCCTTCTATCACTCTCCCACCTTCAGGAAGAATACCTAGATCAAGAGCTATCGCTGTCGCTGTTGTCACGTGATCTCCTGTAATCATGATTGTTTTAATGCCGGCTGTTTTACAGTCAGCTACAGCTTGCTTAACTTCTTCTCTCGGTGGATCGATCATCCCTTCTAAACCAACAAAAGTTAATCTCGATTCAGCTTGTACGCTGTGAAGCATCTTTTCTTCATTCTGGATCGGTTTAAATGCCACAGCAATCGTTCTGAGAGCAGATTCTCCAAAGTTGGTAAGCTGCTCTTGTATTTGCCGCTCGTAGCTTTTACGAAGAGGTGCTTTCTTCTCGTTCCAAAGAAGAGATTCACATTGTTTAAGAACGATATCTGGAGCCCCTTTTGCAATTACATACCTTTTTCCAAGTGTGTCTTCCACAATCATACTCATCATTTTTCGATTCGAGTCAAAAGGGAACTCTTGAATGATTTTAAATTCTTCTTCCCTTACTTCATCTGTCAATCCAGCCTTCATCGCAGCAGCAACGAGAGCGCCTTCTGTTGGATCACCGTCTAATACATAGTCACCTTTCTGTTCAACAATTCTTGCATTGCTACAAAGGAGACCAAATGTTAGAAGCTGTTTTAATGAACGTTCTTCATCTGAATAGACGCGCGTATTCCCCTTAAAAAAATCTCCGTATGGCTCGTAACCTGATCCAGTGACGTCCCACGTTTCACCACCTGCCCATAGCTTCGTTACCATCATTTTGTTCTGAGTTAATGTACCGGTTTTGTCTGAACAGATCACCGTCGCACAGCCTAGTGTTTCTACTGATGGGAGCTTTCTTACAATCGCTTTCCGCTTACTCATCTTTTGCATTCCGATCGCGAGCGCAATCGTTACGATCGCGGGTAACCCTTCAGGAATCGCTGCAACAGCGAGTGACACTCCCGCTAAGAACATGCTATATACATCACGCCCCTGAATAATACCAAGCACTACGACTAACGCGGTTAATAATAATGCCGCAGCTATAAGAATTTTACCTAGCTGCTCAAGACGATGCTGTAATGGAGTCTCCATCGTATCTGCCGATTGAATCAAATGGGCAATCTTTCCCATCTCCGTTTTCATGCCGGTTGCAGTTACAATAGCCGTTCCTTTTCCCTTCGTTACAAGGGTCCCCATAAATCCCATGTTATGTTGATCACCCGGTCCTAGGTGATCATCTCCTATCGGTTCTGGGTGTTTATTTACTGGTAAAGACTCACCTGTAAGAGCGGACTCCTCAATTAATAAATCCTGACATGTAAGGAAGCGTACATCCGCTCCAATACGGTCTCCACTTTCAATCCTTACTACGTCACCAATGACAGCTTCTTTTGCGGGTACTGTGATCCACTGAGCATTTCGCAATACTTTCATTTTGGGTGAGGATAATTGTTTCAGCGCTTGTAGTGACTTTTCAGCTTTACGTTCTTGTACGAATCCGAGCACTCCATTCACAAGAATAATTAGAATGATCGCAATCGCATCCAGGTATTCCCCAAGCAAACCTGAAATAAGCGTTGCTGCTAGCAATACAACAACCATGAAATCCTTAAACTGTGCTAGAAACATTAGAATCATCGACGGTCGTTCTGCCTCGTCCAATTGATTTGGTCCAAAGACCTTTCTTCTCTTGACCGCCTCGTCTGAACGTATGCCATTCTCACGATCTGTTTCTAATTCTTCGGCTACTTCCTTTGTCGTCATGTTATACCAGTTCATGAATTACACCCCGATCCTGCACGTTATCTCGCTTTTAGTTCATCTATATTCAGACAAGCTTAAAAAAATGCTATACTAAGAACGATGTCTATTGATAGGAATGTAGGTGAACAATATGTCTTTTGACGGAATGGTTATGAGAGCCGTTGCACACGAAACAAATGAATTGTTAAAAGGTGGACGAGTGACGAAAATCTATCAGCCTTATGGGACTGATTTATTGCTCGTCATTCGCTCTGGAGGAAAAAACCATCAGTTCCTTCTTTCAGCAAATCCATCTTATGCAAGAATACAAATAACGAAGGAATCCTATGCAAACCCGAAGGAACCTCCAATGTTTTGCATGCTCCTTAGAAAACATCTTGAAGGAAGCATTATTGAAGAAATCAAACAAATCGATAACGAACGAATTATTCATGTGACGTTTAAAGCTCGCAATGATTTAGGCGATTTAACGACAAGAACATTGGTCGCTGAAATTATGGGTCGTCATAGTAACGTTATTCTATTAAATGAATCAAACATGATCCTTGATAGCATTAAACATCTTTCTCCATCTGTTAACCGACATAGGACAGTGCTTCCTGGACAGGACTATGTCTCGCCACCAGCACAGAATAAAGTATCACCATTCGGATTAAGTACAGATGACTTTCTAAGACAGATTGACTTTAATGCCGGTAAACTTAGTAAGCAACTTGTCCAAGCATTTGGAGGGGTGTCACCACTTATTGCGAATGAAGTAATTCATCGAGCCGGTCTTGCAAATCGCACTACACTTCCACAAGCCTTTTTCGATGTGTTCAATCAGCTAGGTGATCACCACTACACGCCACAAATGGTAACTGCGTCGAAAGAATATTTCTCTGTTGTGCCACTAACGCATTTAAGCGGCGAGTCACGTACGTTCGACTCAAGCAGTGAACTTCTTGATCGCTTTTATTACGGCAAAGCTGATCGCGATCGTGTGAAACAACAGTCGAATGACCTTGAACGTTTTCTTTCGAATGAACTAAAGAAAAATGAGAAGAAAATCGAAAAGTTGTCACGCACTATTAAACAGGCACAGGAAGCAGATACATTCCAATTGCTCGGTGAGCTTTTAACTGCGAACATGCATATGGTAAAACGCGGTGATAAACAGGTGTCCGTACAGAACTATTATGATGAAGATGGTGGAATGATTGAGATTGAATTAAATCCTCAAAAATCACCATCTGAAAATGCTCAAGCTTATTTTAAGAAGTACAACAAAGCGAAGAATTCCATCTCTGTACTAGAAGAACAAATTGAAATGGCTCATCAAGAAATTGCTTACCTTGACCAGCTTATTCAGCAGCTAACGGCTGCTTCTCCACGTGATATTGAAGAAATTCGCGAGGAGCTTGAAGAGGAAGGGTATATTAAGAAACGCCGCAAAAAGAAGAAATCCAAACCAACGAAACCTCAGCTCGATCTTTATGAGTCAACAGATGGAACTGAAATTCTTGTAGGGAAAAACAACAAGCAGAATGAGTATTTAACAAATAAACTCGCTGCTAGAAGTGAAACGTGGCTTCATACGAAGGATATTCCTGGGTCTCACGTTGTTATTCGAAGCAAAGAATACTCAGAACAAACGCTGAAAGAAGCAGCGAACTTAGCAGCTTATTTCAGTAAGGCACGTGAGTCTGGTTCTGTACCGGTCGATTACACAGAAGTTCGTCACGTGAAAAAGCCTAATGGAGCAAAACCAGGGTTTGTCACATATGACCAGCAAAACACGCTCTATGTAACACCAGATCAAGATCTTATTTTCAAAATGAAAAAATAGCTTTTATCAAAGAGGGGCTTATCGCTATTGTGTAGCGATAAGCCCCTCTTTTTTATGTTCTTTTCGTAGATATTGTTACTATTAGAGAGAGTTAATTCTCCCAACAAAAAGAGGCTGTGACAAAACTAAAATACATGAAGGAAATCGCGAATATTGAATGTTAAGAGTAAGACCTTAGCGTAGCCAACATACGTAGACTCCTNAACAGCACGAGAGACCCCGCAGGAAAGCGTTTTTTGCTTTCTGAGGAGACTGAGGCCGTGCCCGCGGAAAGCGAAGTATGTTGGCGAAGCGGTTGTTTCCTATCTGTAAATTACGAAAGACCCGATCTGATTCAAATGAATTGTTCGGGTCTTTCTCATGGTTATTTACTTATGTCCCAGCCTCTTTTATCTATTATAATTCTGCAACCGTAATAATCGCTAATCCATCAAGCACTTCTATGTGCTTCGTTTCCTTAGCACCAAGTCCTTTTAGTTTCTCGCTAAGTTGTTCTGGTGTATAGCGATGTCTTTTCGTTGATACGTTTGACCACTTTAACAGCGATGTTTGCTCAAAACCGCTCATCTGATGCTTTTTTGCATACTTAAAAGCAGCCATTTGATCCATTTGAAGAGATGGATTTAACATGATAACCCTTCCACCATCTTTTGTAACGCGGATCATTTCCTTCATCCCTGCCTCAGGCTCTGGTAAGAGAAACATGACACAAGTAGACAATGACAAATCGAACGTATTGTCTTCAAAAGAGAGATTACAAGCATCCCCCTCTGAAAAATGACTTTTGTTTGATCGATTAATAAAGAAAAAGTTCTGTTTGCTTGCCTTCACCATTTCAGAAGATAGATCAATACCTGAAAGCTGTTTCGCTTCCTCTACTCCGCGAAGCAATAGTCTTCCTGTTCCACATCCAACGTCGAGAACGGATAAATCTTCCCATGAACCGGAAGCTTTCTTTAATTCATCGTGTACACCACCAAGCCATTCTGTTCTCGCCATATCATCAAAAAAGGATACGAGCGAATCAAACTCTTCTCCTTGCATTTTCCTCATCATAGCCCTCCTAAACGGAGAGGTTTTTCAGCTGCTCAAGCCATTCTGTCGAAGCAGGATTGTCACGCCAGTTAAGCAGTGATTGAACCTCTCTTTGTTCAATCATACCTGTTTCAACAGCGCTTGTTAACAATTCATCGAAATTGGTTAGCGTTTGCCACGCAATTTGCTCTGTCGCAAACTGCTCTCTTCCTTTTTCCATTCCGTATGTAAAGATTGCAGCTACGCCAAGCACTTCTGCACCAGCAGATTGTAATTGCTTAACTGCATCAATTGCACTTCCACCTGTTGATATGAGATCTTCAATCACTACAACTTTTTGTCCCTTTGATACTTTTCCTTCAATTACATTTCCTTTCCCATGCCCTTTAGCGCTCCCTCTCACGTATACCATTGGTAAATCAAGGTGATCACTAACCCATGCTGCATGGGGAATACCTGCCGTAGCCGTTCCAGCAATGACTTCTGCTTCAGGATAATGATTTCTAATAATCGCCACGAGTCCTTCAGCAATTTCTTTTCTCACCCTTGGATAGGAAAGCGTTAATCGATTGTCACAATAAATAGGTGATAAAAGACCTGATGACCACGTATATGGTTTCCTTGGCTGAAGGCTAACGGCTTCGATATCAAGTAGTGCTTTAGCGATGGATTTCATGAGTCATCCCCCATTCTGTTTTGAGTTTTACGTAGGCTGCTAATGGATCAGGTGAAGCGGTAATGCTGCGGCCGACAACAATGTAATCACTACCTAGTGCACGAGCTTTTGTTGGTGAACAGACGCGATTCTGATCACCTGCTAGATCGCCTTCAAGTCTGATGCCTGGCGTTACAGTTAAGAATTCGTCGCCACATGCATCTTTAATCATCGGTACTTCTAAGGCAGAGCTTACGACGCCATCAAGGCCACTATTTTTCGCAAGATTTGCAAGCGTGACAACACTATCCTTCATGTTCAAAGAAATTTGCAATTCTTTTCGAAGCATTTCTTCTGATGTGCTCGTTAGCTGTGTTACACCGATACACATTGGACGCTTCTCTCCTGCACTTGTTCCTGCTTCTAAGCCTTCTATCGCTGCAGCCATCATGCGCGAGCCTCCGCTTGCGTGAACATTGATCAGATCAACACCTAGTCCTGCAAGGCCCCTCATGGCTTTATTAACGGTATTTGGTATATCGTGTAGCTTTAAATCTAGAAAAACGCTATGACCTCGTTGTTTCAATTCATCAACTAGCTTAGGTCCATACAGATAGAACGCCTCCATACCTACCTTTACAAAAAGCTCTTCATCTTTAACGGCTGATAGTAAGTGATCTAACTCCTGTCTTTTCGAGAAATCTAATGCGAGGATGATTGAAGGTTCCATTCTTTTTTCCAGCTCCTTCCTGTTAGTTCTGAAATATGATCTACACCTAGTTCATTAAGAAGTGCAGGTAAGGCTTCAATAATTGTTGGACAAACGAATGGATCTACAAAGTTCGCTGTACCCACTGCAACTGCACTTGCTCCAGCAAGGAAATACTCTACAACATCTTCAGCTGTCTGAACTCCACCCATGCCAATGATAGGTATATTCACCTGCTGACTAACCTGATGAATCATTCGAATGGCAACAGGTTTAATGGCTGGACCTGATAACCCACCTGCACCATTAGCAAGGATAGGCTTTCCCGTTTTCAAATCAATCCGCATGCCAAGCAGCGTATTAATCATTGTAAGTCCATCAGCTCCCGCTTTCTCAACAACTTTTGCCATCTGAACGATATCCGTTACATTCGGTGAAAGCTTCACATAGACAGGGACACTTGATACATCCTTCACCGCTTTCGTCACTTCATAAGCCGTTTCTGGAACAGTTCCAAACGCTAGCCCTCCCTCTTTCACATTCGGGCAAGAAATATTTAATTCAAGTGCATGAACGTTCGGTGCGGTTGAGATTCGTTTTGCTACTGAAACATAGTCATCAATCGTTGATCCGGCAACGTTTGCAATGATTGGCACATCATACTGCGAGAGCCAGGGCAGTTCCTCATTCATCACTTTCTCAAGTCCCGGATTCTGAAGACCAATGGCGTTAAGCATGCCTGATGTGGTCTCTGCTACACGCGGTGTCGGATTACCGAAACGGGGTTCTGCTGTAGTTGCTTTCACCATAATAGCGCCAAGCTGATCCAACTTATAGAACTGACTGTATTCACGACCGAATCCAAAGCAACCAGAAGCAGGCATGATTGGGTTTCTTAACTGAAGACCTGGAAGCTCAATCTGTAATCGACTCATAGAACGACCTCCCCTGCTCGGAATACAGGGCCATCACTGCACACTTTGCGATAAGCGAGTCCTGTTTCATCTCCTTGAACATGACAAACGCAGGCGAGGCACGCTCCAATGCCACACCCCATTCGTTGTTCAAGAGACAAGTAAACACCTTTCTTTGCTGGATAACTTTCAAGCGCACGAAGCATTGGCGAAGGTCCACAAGCAAATAGGTAGTCAGCATCGTGATCAAGTTGAGTCGTTACGAACCCTTTTTCACCGTAGCTACCATCTGCAGTTGTAATCGTCACTGGACCAAGTGCTTTGAATTTCTCTTCATAGAAAACAACTGATTCTGTTTGAAAACCGTGAACATGCTTAACTGTTACGCCACGTTTTGTAAGCTCCTCAGAAAGGTAATAAAGTGGTGGAACACCAATGCCACCGCCAACAAGCCACGCTGTGTCTCCCGCTCCTACACTTTCAACAGGAAATCCCTGACCAAGTGGGCCAAGGAGGTCAACTACCCCCCCCGGCACCATCTTAGCTAACAAACGTGTACCTTTCCCTTCTGCACGATAAATCATTGTTAACAAGTGCTTCTCAGGGTCAATATGGCAAATACTTATAGGCCTTCTTAATAAAGGGTCGTATCCATTGCCTGCTTTGACATGAACAAATTGACCAGGTTGAAACTGCTCATCAATCGCTTCGTGATAAACAATCACTTCAAAGATGGAATAAGCGATTTCCGTTTGTGAAACAAGCTCAGCTTTCAGTTGTCTCATGAATGAATCACTTCTTTTTCGTGAAATTTCGGCATGCTAGTACTTGTGAATGTCATTGTTTCAATGACGCGTAATAAAGCTTTCGCAGTATCAAGGGATGTAAAGCATACAACTCCATTTTCGACAGATTCTCTTCGAATGCGGAAGCCATCTCTTGCTGGCTGCTTCCCTCTTGTTAGCGTATTGATAACAAATTGCGCCTGCCCTTCTCTTATTACATGAAGTAAGTTCGGCTTCTCAGCTCCAATTTTATTAACAACTGTAACCGGGATGCTCATGTCACGAATGGCTTGAGCTGTACCTTCTGTTGCAAGAATATGATAGCCGATTGCATGGAATCTCTTCACAATATCTGTTGCTTCTTCTTTGTCTTTATCAGCAATCGTGAACAAAACAGATCCGTGTGTTGGAATGTTCATTCCTGATGCTACTAGTCCTTTGTAAAGTGCTTTTTCGAGCGTGTAATCACGCCCCATTACTTCTCCTGTTGATTTCATCTCTGGTCCTAGCGTAATATCAACGCGGCGCAGTTTTGCAAAAGAGAATACCGGAACTTTTACATACACATCTGCTCTTTCTTCTCCATAGCCTGTGCTGTATCCAAGTTCATTCAACGACTTTCCTAGAATCACTTTTGTTGCTAGATTCGCCATTGGTACACCAGTGATCTTACTTAAAAATGGAACGGTTCGGCTTGATCTTGGATTAACTTCAAGCACATAAACCTGCTCATTCTGTATCACAAACTGGATGTTTAGTAGTCCTTTGATCTTCAATCCTTTTGCAAGTGTAATCGTCTCCTGGATTAAGGTTTCTTTCACTGCTTTTGATAAGCTCTGAGGTGGATACACTGCGATTGAATCGCCTGAGTGGATACCCGCGCGTTCAATGTGCTCCATAATGCCTGGGATAAAAACAGTTTCACCATCTGAAATGGCATCAACCTCGATCTCTTTTCCCATTAAGTAACGGTCAATTAAAACGGGATGCTGAGGGTTCACCTTAACAGCATTCTCCATGTAGTGCAGAAGCTCACTCTCTTTGTAAACAATTTCCATCGCTCTGCCACCAAGTACATAAGACGGGCGGACAAGAACAGGATAGCCAATTCGTGTGGCAATGGTAACCGCCTGGTCGATGGATGTTGCTGTTTTCCCTTCTGGTTGAGGGATGTTAAGCTCAGCCATCGCCATTTCAAATTTGTCACGATCCTCCGCTCGATCCATATCTTCAAGGGACGTTCCAAGAATCTTTACGCCACGTGCTGACAGTTCATCTGCTAGATTAATAGCCGTTTGACCACCGAACTGCACGATGACACCTGTTGGCTTCTCAAGCTCAATTACATGCATAACATCTTCTACCGTTAGCGGTTCAAAGTACAGCTTATCTGAGATACTAAAATCCGTCGAAACAGTTTCCGGGTTGTTATTAATGATAATGGCTTCATATCCTGCTTCTCTTATTGCCCAAACACTATGAACAGTCGCGTAATCAAACTCGATCCCCTGACCAATTCGGATCGGACCTGATCCAAGAACAAGAACACTCTCTTTGCTTGTTTTGTAAGATTCATTTTCATCTTCATAAGTCGAGTAATAGTAAGGTGTTTCTGACTCAAATTCTCCAGCACACGTGTCTACCATTTTATAGACGGGCACAATCGCTTCTTTCTTACGGAGATCGTAGATTTCGAGCTCAGTTTGATTCCATAATTCAGAAATAATTTCATCAGAAAAGCCTTTTTGTTTCGCTTCATGTAAAAGCTCAAGATTGCCTTTATTCTCTTTTAACTTCTCTTCTAGTGCGATGATCCCCTGTATTTTTACTAAGAAGTAATAATCTATTGCGCTCCAATCATGAACTTCTTTAATCGTTACCCCACGTCTGAACGCTTCAGCTACAACAAAGATACGCTCATCATCTGCTACACGAATTCGTGCCTCCAACGTCTCATCATCAATGCCTTGTAATGACGGGATGGCTAGATGACTTACATTCGACTCAAGTGAGCGAACGGCTTTAAGGAGTGATTCTTCTAGCGTGCGACCAATTGCCATTACTTCCCCAGTCGCTTTCATTTGTGTACCGAGCTTACGGTTAGCACTTTCAAATTTATCAAATGGCCACCTCGGAATCTTAGAAACTACATAATCAAGAGCAGGCTCAAAGCTCGCGTACGTTTTACCAGTAACAGGATTTTTCATTTCCGCTAGAGATAATCCGACGGCTATTTTGGCTGCGAGTTTCGCAATCGGATACCCTGTTGCTTTTGACGCTAAGGCTGACGATCGACTCACCCGCGGATTTACTTCAATGATGTAATACTGAAAGCTGTATGGATCAAGCGCCAACTGAATATTACATCCTCCTTCAATCTTCAAAGCACGAATCACCTTTAGAGCGACGTTCCGAAGCATCTGGTAATCCCGATCTGAAAGCGTTTGGCTCGGAGCTACAACGATCGAATCACCTGTGTGAATGCCAACTGGATCAATGTTTTCCATATTACAAACTACAATTGCCTGATCCTGTCCGTCTCGCATCACTTCGTATTCAATTTCCTTAAAGCCCGCAATACTTTTCTCAAGTAAACACTGTGTAACAGGGCTATATTTTAAACCACTGCTTACGATTTCTTCTAACTCTTCATCGTTGTTAACGATACCTCCACCAGTTCCACCTAGAGTATAGGCCGGTCGAACGATAACGGGATAACCAATTCTTTTTACGAACGTATGAGCTTCATTAAGATTATGAATAATGTCGCTTTCAGGTACTGGTTCGTTCAATTCGTTCATTAATGTTCTAAATTGATCACGATCTTCTGCCTGCTGAATCGCTTCAAGGCTAGTCCCGAGTAGTTCAACACTATAGTCACGAAGAACTCCCGCTTGTGACAATTCCATCGCGAGGTTAAGTCCTGTTTGTCCACCAAGGGTTGCAAGGAGGGCATCAGGTCGTTCTTTTCGAATAATGCTACTAACAAAATCAAGGGTTAGCGGTTCAATATATACTTCATCTGCAATCGTTGTATCAGTCATAATCGTAGCTGGATTAGAGTTTACTAGGATAACTTCATATCCCTCTTCCTTTAGAGCCTGGCAAGCTTGCGTGCCTGCATAATCAAACTCTGCTGCTTGACCGATTACAATTGGTCCTGATCCGATAACGAGAATTTTTTGTATATCTGTACGTTTAGGCATATGTTTTTTCCCCCTTGAAAGTTGTAATTAATGTAATGAAATCATCGAAAAGTGCGTTAGAATCCTCTGGTCCCGGCGATGCTTCTGGATGATATTGGACACTGAAAGCGGCATGTACACTATGCTTTACACCCTCTATTGTTTCGTCATTAACTGCGACATGTGTAATCTCAAGATCTGTCGCCTCAAGCGATTTCGCTTCTACGGTGTAGCCATGGTTTTGTGAAGTGATCGCAACGCGACCTGTTTTCATATCCATAACTGGGTGATTGGAACCTCTATGACCAAACTTCATTTTCTGAGAATCAGCACCGCATGCTAGAGCAAAAAGCTGGTGTCCGAGACAAATACCGAATAATGGGATTTTACCTAGTATTCCTTGAATCATCTCAATAGCTTCAGGTACATCTTTTGGATCTCCAGGTCCGTTACTTAACATCACACCATCTGGGTTAAGACGAAGAATTTCTTCTGCAGAAGTATGATAAGGAACGACTACGACATCACATTTTCGTTTCGTTAGTTCACGCAGGATACCGTGTTTCATTCCGAAATCAACTAAGACGATTCGATATCCACGACCAGGACTCGCGTATGGAGCTTTTATTGACACTTGTTCCACTTGATTTCGTTTAAGCGGCGTCTCCTGTAAATCACGAATAATTTTCTCAGTGAGAACGTCCATGCTACACATTTTTCCTTTAAGCGTCCCGTTTGCGCGTATAAGCTTGGTTAATTTCCTAGTATCTATGCCTGCTAATCCAGGAATTCCTTTTACTCTGAGTAGCTCATCAAGCGTCATTTCGTTTCTCCAGTAGCTTGGTACCTCTGTTGCTTCTTTCACGATCAAACCATGAATGGAAGGATTAATTGATTCAAAGTCATCTCTGTTGATCCCATAGTTACCAATAAGGGGGTACGTTAACGTGACAATCTGAGCACAGTAGGATGGATCAGATAAAATTTCCTGGTAGCCAGTCATCCCGGTATTGAAAACAACCTCTCCACTTTTCTCAATATCGCTACCAAACGCTTTTCCTACAAAAATAGATCCATCTTCTAGGATTAACTGTCTTTTCATCATTGATCGCTCCCTTTCGTGTATACCATTTTCCCGTTTACAAAAGTATTTACTGGCCATCCTTTGCAAGTCCATCCAGCAAAAGGTGTGTTTCTTCCTTTTGACAAAAATGACTCAGGATTGATTTCTTCCTCTTGTGTTAAATCGATGATAGTTAAGTCTGCATTCACACCATTTCTCAAGCTTCCATACTGAAGTCCAAATGCAGTAGACGGCTTAATCGTTAACCAGTCAACAAGCTGCTTCAATGTGAATGTTCCTTTTTCAACAAAGTTCGTGTACAAAAGTGGGAAGGCAGTTTCAAGTCCTACAATGCCGAACGGCGCCTTTTCCATTGAATTTGATTTCTCTTCAGCGGAATGTGGGGCATGATCGGTAGCAATAAAATCTATAGTTCCATCCAAAAGCCCTTCAATAAGAGCATCTCGATCTTCTTTCGATCGAAGCGGAGGATTCATTTTGTAATTCGTATCAAGCCCAGGGATGTTCTCTTCTGATAGAAGCAGATGGTGTGGCGTTACTTCTGCTGTAACGTTAATGCCAGCTCGTTTTGCATCACGAACTGTTCGCACTGACTCTTTCGTACTAATGTGACAAACATGGTAGTGAACACCCGCTGCTTCTGCTAGCAGAACATCTCTCGCAATATGTACCGATTCACAGACTGAAGGAATGCCATTTAAATGATTCTTTTTCGAGAAATGGCCTTCATGTACGCTACCACCGTTGATTAGCGTGTTTTCTTCACAGTGAGCAACAATTGATAGATTGCTATCTGCCGCACGCTTCATAGCTTCTAGCATCATCCCAGCACTTTGTACCCCAACGCCGTCGTCCGTTAGTGCAAATGCTCCACTTTCTTTCAATCCTTCGAAATTAGTGAGCTCTTCTCCAAGCTGTCTTGTTGTGATTGCTCCATATGGAAGAACTCGAACGTTTGCTGTATCTTCTATTCTTTTACTTAACTTTTGCATCGATTCAACAGAATCAGGAACTGGTCTTGTATTTGGCATCGCAGCAATCGTTGTAAATCCGCCTTTTGCAGCTGCTTTTGTTCCTGTTTCAATCGTTTCTTTATGCTCCCCACCTGGCTCCCTTAAATGCACATGTAAATCGACAAGACCTGGAATAAGCAGCTGCTCTTTCGCGTCAAAGACGTTGTGACCCGATGCATCAATCTCGCTTGCAATCTTCTCGATCGTCCCTTCTTTCGAAATAAGAACGTCTTGCTTAATCAAATCTCCTGAATCATCTATAAGTTTTGCATTTTGAATTAGCATTACACGACCATTCCTTCCTGAGCGTTTTGTAAGAGTAAATTTAAGCAAGCCATGCGAACGTAAACACCATTTTCCATTTGTTTGAAAATCCGCGATCGTTCACACTCAACTAGTGTTGTATCAATTTCTACCCCTCTGTTAACTGGTGCAGGGTGCATAATAATACTGTTTGCGCGCATTCGCTTTTCTCGCTCGATCGTCAATCCGTATGATTCTAAGTATGAAGAGGAAGCGTTGCACTTTGTACTGTGTCGCTCATTTTGAATGCGTAACAACATCAGTACATCTGCTCGTTCTACTGCTTCGTCCATTGTGATATAAGGAAATTCTGACATTCTCTCATCCTGCCATTCTGATGGTCCAGAAAAAGTAACGTGAGCGCCTAGCCTTTTCAATACACTCGCATTTGATCGTGCTACTCTGCTATGTCTTATGTCACCAGCTATGACAACTTCGAGACCTTTAAATTTATTGAATTCTTGTTGGATTGTGAACAGGTCAAGAAGGGATTGAGTTGGATGGTGACCGCATCCATCTCCCGCATTAATAATTGATAGGGAAGTTTCATTAAGAAGGGGTTCAAAGTAACGTTCATCTTGATGCCGAATCACAACGGCATTTGCACCGATCGCTTCAAGCGTTTTGATTGTATCGTAGAGACTCTCACCTTTTTGTAGACTTGAAGAGGAGGTTTCAAAATTCATAACCTCATAACCTAGTCTTCTCTCTGCCACTTCAAAACTAAATCGCGTTCTCGTAGAAGGCTCAAAGAAAAGGTTTGCGACGAACTTCATTTCAGGGCTCTTTATAACCTTTCCAGTTCGGAATTGCTCAGCCCGTTGTAAAATTTCATGAATCTCTTCAGTTTCTAATGACGTCATATCAAGTAAATGCTTCACATCATTCACTCCCCAATCAATAGTTTGTAAGCTCCCATTTCTCACAAAAAAGCACCCTGATAGAGTCTCAGGGTGCAGAAAGATAGACGCGTAGTGCGTCTCTCCTCCACCCTTAAAGGTCTCTCGTACCTTTTTAAAGGATGAATCTAAGCGGCTGTATCTGTATTATCAAAATCTTCGTCAAACATCTTTTCAACTGACTGCTGAGTAGCGCCACCAGGTAGAATTAAATTTAGAACAATGCCTATCACTGTCGCAAGCGCCATACCAGCTATTTGAAGGTTATCACTTACTTGTATAAACGCTCCACCGACTCCAATCACAAGGATAACGGAAGAGATAATTAGATTTCGTTTTTCTCCGAGATCAATGTTGTTATCAATCAGCATTCGCAACCCGGATGAAGCGATAATTCCGAAAAGGAGAATGGATACGCCACCCATAACGGCTGTTGGAATTGTCGAGATAAGTGCTGTGATTTTACCAATGAATCCGAAGATGAGGGCAAGCACTGCGGCTCCACCGATGACGAATACACTGAAGACTCTCGTAATGGCAAGTACACCAATGTTCTCACCATACGTCGTGTTTGGTGGTCCGCCTAGACAAGAAGCAATTATCGTAGCAACACCGTCTCCAAGAATCGAACGGTGCAGACCGGGAGTTTTCAAGAAATTCTTTCCAGCGACTTTACTTAGAACCATTTGATCTCCTATATGTTCAGCTATTGTTACGACTGCAATTGGTACCATGATGAAGAGGATCTCCCATGAAAACACACTTGCAGGGTTGTAATCTTTGAATGGGATTACGAAATCTGGCACTTGAAAGACCGCTGCTTCACGAATTGGTGTTAAATCAACGATGCCCATAAAGTAGGCAAATGAGTAGCCAGACACAATTCCAATCAGAATTGGAATTAAGCTGAAAAATCCCCTGAGAAACATTGAAGCGATGATCGTGACTCCGAGCGTCACAAGCGCTACTGTAAAATGTGTTCCACTATAGGCTTGTGTTGCTGGGTTATTCATTGCCATATCAATAGCAGTACCTGCAAGCCCAAGTCCGATCACCATTATAACTGGTCCAACTACAATTGGCGGTAGAAGTTTCAATAACCAGTTCAAACCTAGTGCACGAATGCCAATTGCCACAAGTCCATATACAATTCCTGCAAAGAAACTACCGATCATAGCTCCTTCTGGACCGTGCAGAGATACTGCCGAAATAATCGGTGCGATAAAGGCGAACGAAGAACCAAGGTAGGCTGGGATACGCCCTTTTGTTATAAGTAGATACGCAAGGGTTCCAAGTCCACTAGAGACAAGAGCTACTGCTGGGTCGAGCCCTACTAGGAATGGAACTAATATCGTTGCGCCAAACATGGCGAATAAGTGCTGAATGCTTAGTGTTAGCCAGCTGGATGCTTTTGGAACGTCTCTAATACCTAATACTTCTTTCATGTTGTTTCCTCCTTGAGTATGTGCTTCCCGGCCATAAAAAAACTCCTTGCATGGCCGCAAGGAGGTACACGCGTCTCCTTAAAAAGGACGCGTCTCCTCCCTTGGCCGTCTCTCTGGACGGATTTAAAGGGAGCACGATTTACGATTGTGTAATGCTTACCTGATCAAATTCATCAACTTCTGTCAGGGCAACTTCAATAATTTCTTCACTAGATGTTGGTAAGTTTTTACCTACATAATCAGGTCGAATTGGTAATTCTCTGTGGCCGCGATCTACAAGCACCGCAAGTTGAATTTGTGATGGACGGCCGAGATCCATAAGCGCATCCATTGCTGCGCGTACTGTTCTACCTGTGTAAAGGACGTCGTCAACGAGAATCACTTTCTGATCCGTTACATCTTTTGAGATGCTCGTTCCTTTTATTAACGGATCTTGATCCTCATTTTTGTAAGTAAGATCGTCACGATACATCGTGATGTCAACTTCTCCAACAGATATAGCAGAACCTTCTATTTGCTCAATTCGTTCAGCCAAACGCTCAGCTAAATAAATGCCTCTCGTCTTAATCCCAACAAGCATTGTATTTTCAATTCCTTTGTTTCGTTCTAGAATTTCGTGCGCAATCCGAGTAAGCGCTCTTCGAATCGCTTGATCATCAAGTAGAATTCGTTTGTTATCCAAGGTGATTGCTCCTTTCTCTTTATATCAAGTTTTTTTCGTAAAGGTTTTAATAACAGTCATTGTTGCTATAGCGGGTTAATTTCCGCTCCAATTGAGCTTTATGTGGATTAGTAAACAAAATCACTTTCAAGTACCAAAATCTTTTAGAAAGGCTCTTTTCTAAAAGGTTGTTGCTTTTGAAATAAATATTGAGTAAAGAACCACATTCAGCTAATTGGAGCGGAAGGATGCTCGACTCCTGCGGGACTAGCGGGACAGGTGAGACCCCACAGGAGCGTTAGCGACGGCTCAAGTGTCCCGCCCCGCGGAAAGCGAGCATCCTGGAGCGGAAATGTATCCACTCTTACAGCAATAATTTCTACGGAAAGAGCCTTTAGAAAAGAGTATTGGAATAAAAAACCCCTTTTGCCATGAGGGCAAAAGGGGTTTTGGGCATACAAATGTACAGTGTGTACATAGCCGTTTTTCCTTTGCAGCCTCACGGGACTGTCGTTAAAGGTTATGCTATTGTCTAAAAGAAGTATGTCAGAGAAAGACGGTTAAGTCAACCTTAATCTTGTCTAAGTCGTTTAAGCAGTCTTTCAATATCTTCAGGAATTGGACAAGAGAACTCTAGCCATTCTTCAGTTACAGGATGTCTAAAGCCTAAAACGCCAGCGTGAAGTGCTTGTCCGTCAATTGGCAGTGACTTTCTTCTTGGACCATATTTTGGATCTCCAGCAACAGGGTGATCGATGTATTTCATGTGAACACGAATCTGGTGTGTTCTACCTGTTTCAAGCTGACACTCGACATACGTAAATTTCTGATAACGTTCAAGAACTCTGAAATGCGTTACAGCATCACGGCTATTCTCATCTGTAATCGTCATCTTTTGGCGATCTTGCTTATCACGTCCGATTGGTGCATCAATTGTGCCAACATCGTGTTGGATATTGCCATGGACAATCGCAGTGTAGCGACGATTTACCGTTTTCGCTTGAAGCTGTTTTACGAGCGATTCATGCGCTTTATCATTCTTTGCTACCATCAATAGACCTGAAGTGTCTTTATCAATACGGTGAACGATTCCAGGGCGCACAACACCGTTGATTCCACTTAAATCTTTTACCTGGTGCATTAATCCATTAACAAGTGTCCCACTCGGATGACCTGGCGCTGGATGAACAACCATCCCCCTCGGCTTGTTAACAACGAGTACATCTGCATCTTCATACACAATGTCAAGATTTAGATCTTCAGCAACGATTTCAAGTTCTTCTGGTTCTGGAACGGTAACCTCAATTTCGTCACCTACAGAAGCTTTATAATTTCCTTTAACGGCTGCACCGTTTACTTGGATATTCTCGTCCTTAATCCATGTTTGAACCTGGCTACGAGACCAGTCGCTTTCGTAAGAGGTGATGAGCTTATCAATCCGCTCTCCTTTTTCTTCTTCTGATACGTTAAAAGTGAATTTTTCCATTAGTTTTCCCCTTTAGCCTGCTTACTTTCAAAAATTGTACCAATAAAAATGAGAATAACTCCGACCACTAGAGATGCATCCGCTACGTTAAAGATCGGAAAGTCATACGAGAAGATAAGTGTGTCTACAAAGTCGACCACTTCTCCTTTAAGCACTCGATCTATAAAGTTCCCAATTGCGCCTCCTAGTATAAGTGCAAGTGTAATACTCACAAAACGGCTATGCTTGTACTGTTGCATATAATAAATAACCGCACCAATAACAAAAATCGTAATGATATAAAAGAAAATCAT
Organism: Guptibacillus hwajinpoensis; assembly: GCF_001039475.1. Lineage (GTDB taxonomy): Bacteria > Bacillota > Bacilli > Bacillales > Guptibacillaceae > Guptibacillus > Guptibacillus hwajinpoensis. Next base: position 1,103,999 of record NZ_LELK01000001.1, read on the forward strand.
CTGTCCTTGAAGGATTCCAAAGGCTGCGCCTCTGTTTCGATGTGAGGTCAGATAAAGAAAGTCGTTAATTAGCGTAATGCTTTCCCCATATTCCATATACTTTACAACTAGCCATTTTGTCACCTGATCAAGAAAAATGATGCCAATGGCTATAAGATATTTCCACACGTGCGCTCCTCCGATCAAATGTTACTTCCTATGAAAGTTTAGCACAGCTTACCCCAGCAGACAATCCAAACTCAATCTTCGTCATGAAACTGTTGGAAAATAAGGACTTCCCTCCATTATTACGCAGCAAAAAAGACGCTTTGCCAAACAAGGCAAAGCGTCATTTATCTACTTAATAATGGTTTTTAACTGTTTCAGCACAGCTCGCGCAAAGGGTTGGGTAGTCTGAATGTTCCCCAACATCTTTCTTCACTTGCCAGCAACGTTCACACGTTTCACCTTCAGCAGGTGAAACAAAGATCGCTAGCTCGTCGTACGTTTTCGCTTCACCAGGAGCATCTGCCTTTGTTCCAGCTACGGATGCTGCTGAAACAATGAATAGTTTCTCCAGATTAGCAATACCTTCAAGCAATTCTTTCGTGTCTTGATTTGCATAGATGTGAAGTTGTGCAGTAAGGGACTTACCGATTTTCTTCTCATTACGAGCTTCTTCAAGTGCTTTTAGAACCTCATCACGAAGTTCCATCACGTGATCCCATTTCTGCTCAAGCTCTGATGTCCCTTCAAAGTTTCTAACTTCAGGCATATCAGAAAGCTGCACATATTCTTCCTTTTCTCCAGGAACGAACTGCCATACTTCCTCTGCTGTATGAGGAATAATTGGAGAAAGAAGCTTTGTAAGGGCAACAGCTGTTTGATAAAGAACAGTCTGGATTGCTCGACGCTTAGGATGATCTTCATGTTCGATATAAAGCGTATCCTTCGCAATATCAAGATAGAATGAACTCATTTCTGTTGTAAAGAAGTTATGAATTGTATTGTATACAGTTAAGAATTGATACTCATCATAAGCCTTCTTCACTTTGGCAACTAAGTTATTAAGCTTTACAAGCATATATTGATCAAGTTCACCTAGCTCTTCATAAGCAACTTGATCCTGAGTTGGGTCAAACCCTTCTAGATTTCCAAGCATAAAGCGGAATGTGTTACGAATTTTGCGGTATACTTCAGCAACCTGCTTCAAAATATCATCCGACACGCGAACATCCGCTTGATAATCAGCAGATGATACCCAAAGTCGAAGGATATCTGCACCTAGCTGTTTCATAACATCATTTGGCACCATCGTGTTACCAAGTGACTTACTCATCTTTTTACCTTCTCCGTCAAGGATAAATCCATGACTTAGAACAGCTTTATATGGCGCTTTACCTGTTACAGCCACAGCTGTTGAAAGGGATGAGTTAAACCAACCACGATACTGATCAGATCCTTCAAGATACAAATCAGCTGGACGAGCTAAATCATCACGCTCTTCAAGAACAGCCTGGTGAGAGGACCCGGAGTCAAACCAAACATCCATAATGTCCATTTCTTTACGGAACTCTCCATTCGGGCTGTGCTCTGAAGTAAATCCTTCTGGGAGAAGATCTTTTGCATCCCATTCAAACCAGATGTTAGATCCATGTTTGCGGAACAGTTCAGAAACATGTTCGATCGTTTCATCTGTAATGATTGGTTCATTGTTTTCTCCGTAGAACACTGGGATTGGAACGCCCCATGCACGTTGACGCGAAATGCACCAGTCTTCTCGATCTTTCACCATATTATGAAGACGAATTTCGCCCCATGTTGGGAACCACTTCACATCCGCCACAGCTTGAAGAAGTTCAGGACGGAATTCTTTAATAGAAGCGAACCACTGCTCTGTCGCACGGAAAATAATTGGCTTCTTCGTACGCCAATCATGTGGATACGAGTGTGTGAAGAACGTGAGCTTAACGAGAGCGCCAGCTTCTTCAAGTTTCTCTGTAATTGGCTTATTCGCTTTATCGTAGAACATTCCTTCAAATCCAGGTGCTTCTTCTGTAAATACGCCCTTCTCATCTACAGGACAAAGGATATCAAGCTTGTACTTACGTCCGATCATATAGTCATCTTCACCATGTCCTGGTGCTGTATGCACACATCCTGTACCAGCATCAAGCGTAACATGGTCACCAAGAATTACGAGCGATTCACGATCATACAATGGATGCTGAGCTGTTACATACTCAAGCTCACTACCTTTAACACGCTTAAGCTCATTAACACTGCTCCACTCAAACTCTTCCTTCAATTGATCAACTAGCTCTGTTGCAACAACATACTTGTTTCCATCCGCTTCAACAACGCTGTATTCAAACTTCTCGTTAAGAGCAATAGCAAGGTTTGATGGAATCGTCCACGGTGTTGTTGTCCAGATAATGAATTTCTCGTCACCTTCAAGGACCCCCTTGCCATCTTTCACATCAAATGCAACATAGATAGAAGGAGAGCGCTTATCCTGGTATTCGATTTCAGCTTCTGCTAAAGCAGATTCTGAAGTAGGAGACCAGTATACCGTCTTCTTATCTTTGTAGATATATCCACGCTTAGCCATCTCGCCAAATACTTTAATCTGCTGTGCTTCATACCCTTTGTCAAGCGTAATGTATGGATTATCCCAATCTCCTCTAACGCCAAGACGCTTAAATTGCTCGCGTTGACGATCAACTTGCTTAAGCGCATATTCTTCACATTTCTTTCTGAATTCAGCAACCGTTAATTTCTTACGATCAACGCCTTTTTTGGTTAATGCCTGTTCAATCGGAAGACCATGTGTATCCCATCCTGGTACGTAAGGCGCATTGAAACCGTTCATAGATTTGTAACGCACAATAATGTCTTTCAGAACTTTATTCTCCGCATGTCCCATATGAATATCGCCGTTCGCGTATGGAGGGCCATCGTGGAGGACGAATAAAGGACGATCCTTCGTTCTATCCTGTACTTTTCCATAAAGGTTGATGCTTTCCCATTCTTTCTGCATATCAGGTTCTTTATTCGGTAAATTCCCTCTCATTGGGAATTTCGTTTTTGGCATTAAGAGCGTTTCTTTAAAGCTCATGGCGTTTCCTCCTTCAAATTATAACGATGTGGCTTAAACGATAAGATAAGAAACAAAAAAACCTTCTCGTCCCTAAAAAAGGGACGAGAAGGTTTTTCCCGTGGTACCACCCAACTTAAGCGCATGTTGCGCTCACTTTGCATTCGTAACGTGAATGATCCGCCGGGGCTTACTTATCGTTCAGCACGGGACTCAGGGGCGATCTTCTCTGATTGCTTAACACTAGGCTCCCACCGCCCCTAGCTCGCTTCGTTAAGTAGGAATCAGATACTCTTCCCTTCTTAGTCGATCGTTATTGCTATTAATAAAAGTATAGTGTAAATAAAATTAAGAAGTCAAGGAATTGATAAATAAAATACAAATGCCTTATGCTTTTTCTTCGATTTGTTCCTGCTGCTGCTCTTCTTCTTCATCAAATCGAGCAACTAGCCCGTCCCAATCTTCATTATTCAGCATTTCAAGCTGGGCTTCAACAAGCATACGAAAACGCGTGCGATAAACAGCTGCCTGCTTCTTTAGTTCTTCATTGTCCATGGAAATCTTTCTTGCTTTAGCGAGTGAATCATTGATAATACGATCAGCGTTCTTTTCCGCTTCTTTCACAATCAATCTTGATTCTTTCTTCGCGTTTTGTCTCACTTCTTCAGCCGTTTCCTGTGCTACAAGAATTGATTTATTTAGCGTTTCCTCAAGATTAGAAAAATGCCCAAGTCTTTCTTCAAGAAGCTTGACTCTCTCATTAAGCTCTTTCTTCTCCCTAATCACAGTCTCGTAATCTTTAATTACTTGATCCAAAAATTCATTAACTTCATCTTCATCATAACCGCGGAATCCGCGAGTAAACTCTTTGTTATGAATATCTAATGGTGTTAAAGGCAATTCAGCCACCTCCGATTTACTCTCATTCATATAGCCAACTTAAACGTATTTCGACAATCCGTTAGGATATCCTTTTAATTATGACAAATTATTTTCGTATCTGATAAGTTATTCGCCACTTATCTCGCTTTGTTTTACCGTCAAGTGAAATGATCTTACTTCTCCCAAAGCTTCTAAGAGATAAATAGTCTCCAGCAGCTACTTCTGATGAAGGCTGGCTAATGACTTTCCAATTTAACTTCGCTCGATCATGTTCAATCATAGCGGCCACTTTTGTTCTAGAAAGGTTGTACACTTCAGCGAGCACCGTATCTAATCGAAGACTTGATACGGTTCCTGTTTGTTCTTCCCATTCCGCTTCATTAATACGTAAAGTAGATAAATCGATTTCCTCAGGTGAGATAGAAGCTTTTCCTGCTTGAGTTAAATTCATTTTCACGAAATCCGCTATCTCTTTTGCGACGATTAATTGAGCGGTACTATCTTGGACGATAATGTCACCGAATTTATCACGTTTTAACCCAAGTCCCATCATAGCACCAAGTAAATCCGGGTGAGAGAGGGAAACAAACTTAGCTGGATATGTAATTTCAAATGCGGTCAACTCAAAATCATCAGGCGAAACCTCTATGTATGGTGGAGTGAGTAGCGCGCGCTTTCGCTCTGTGCCATCCACCCCTCCTGAGAAAGATACTCCAACATCAGGATGATTCCCTATAATTTGTTTAATCATATCCTGCTCTCGTGGATCGAGAAAATCCGTCAGTTTAGGTACATATCTTTCGTGTACTTCATCTTGCCATTGCAAGACACGGTCAACAAACGTCCGTTCTTCCGGACGAAAATGATCATAGATCGACATCAGCCTATCATACTAAAGAGAGCTATAATACCATATTGAACAAATTGCAGTGCAAAAATCGCAACGATTGGAGAAATGTCCAACATGCCACCAATTGGCGGAATAAACTTACGAAAAGGTGCGAGATACGGTTCTGCAATAGAAGCGATCATCTGACCGATCGAAGACTCTCTAGCATTTGGGATCCAAGACATGAAAATATAAATAATGAGGATCCATGTATAAATTTGTACTGCTGAAACTAAGATTGAAGCAATGTTCAAATCGTTCACCATCCTTTATGTCTAATCTTCATAAATTTCATCGGTAATATTACCAGATATCTCTACGTTATCCGGTGTACACAAAAACGTATCCGGACCAAGTTTCTGAATATCGCCACCAACAGCATAAACGGTACCGCTTAGAAAATCCACAATTCTTCTGGCTTGATCGTTTGGAATGCGCTGGAGATTCATAACCACGGACTTTCGATTTTTGACGTGATCGGCAATATCCTGAGCTTCAGCATACACTCTTGGTTCAACCAGTACAACTCTTGAGTTCTTTTGAATGCTTTGCAGGCTCACAACATTTTGCTTGTTCTGCTTACGATTCGTCCTGCTTAATTCACTAGGTTCCTCTTCTTCAACATATTCATCTTGCTCATATTGCTCACCTAAATCTATCGTTTCATCATCAAGTTCAAAGAACTGTTTGAATTTCGTTTTGATTCCCAATTCCCTGCACCTCCTGGCAAGCTTATTTTATTTCTCATTACCTACTAGTGATGACCCTATTCGTACAAACGTAGCACCTTCTTCAACCGCAATCTCATAGTCGTTAGACATTCCCATCGAAAGTTCTGTACATGGAGCATGAGCAATGGATAGGTCTTGAACAGTCTCGCTAAGGGTTCGAAGCGTTTTAAACACGTTACGAATTTCCTCGCTGTCTTCCGTGTTTGGCGCCATAGCCATTAACCCAACTACTTTAATCATAGGGAAATCTTTTAAAGCCTCTATAAAAGGAATTGTTTCATTAGGAGACAAGCCATGCTTTGATTCTTCACCAGAAACGTTCACCTGTACGAAACAGCTGATTTCACGATTTGCTCTTTTTTGAATTTCCTTTGCAAGTGAACGGCGATCCAGAGAATGGATGTAATCAACATAGTCAATAATCTCTTTCACTTTACGAGATTGGAGCGTACCAATGAAATGCCATGAAGGATCAGTTCCTATTGCATTTACTTTCTCTAATAGACCTTCATCTCGGCTTTCACCGAAGTTTGACACTCCTGCATCCAACGCTTCCTTTGTCCGTTCAATACTTACATACTTGGTCACTGCAATCACATTCACATTTGTTGATTGACGTGATGATCGTTCACAAGCTTCGTTAATATTACGTGTAATCGTTTCTAAATTCTCTCTTACATTCACGTTAATGCTATACCTCCTCAAGTCCTATGTATCCCATCATTCTACCAGTTTTGCCGTTCTCACTGCGATGTGAGAAAAACAAATTGCTGCAGCTTGTACAATATTGACTTACCGCAATGTGGTTTTGTTTAATGCCAGACTTCAGAAGAAGATCTTTATTAACCTCTTTTAAATCAAGCTGATATTTACCGTTTGCTTTCTCTTCAAAAAGTCCATTTGAGTTCTTAGTTACTTTCCTGACCTCATTGATTACACCTTCGTCTACCTCATAGCAACATTTCCCTATTGAAGGTCCAATTGCAACTTGAATATCTTCTTTCTTAATACCATCCTTATTCCAGACAGTAATCATCTCTCCTGCAATATTCTTCGTCGTACCTTTCCACCCTGCGTGGGCTATTCCCACTCTTCCTGCTTCTTTAGCATAGAAGTATAGAGGCACACAGTCTGCATATAGCGCTGTTAGGAGAAGGTCTTTTTCATCTGTATATAATCCATCTACAAGGCTAATCGCATCTTCATGAGTTCTCGTACCTCGACCTTTTTCGTTTGATGTCACTTTTGCAAGTGCTGAACCATGAATTTGTTCACCAACAGCCCATTGATCGAGAGGTATTCCTACATCTTCTGCAAGCTTATTTCGGTTTGCTAGTACATCTTTGGCTAGATCTGGTACATGAAAGCCTAGATTCAAGCTAGAAAACGGAGCAAGGCTAACTCCGTTTCTACGGGTTGTAAAACCTGCTTTTAGATTACTACCCCGGTTAGCTTGATCTGCAAACTGAAGTGCCAGTGATGTTAAAGCAGTTGTCTGTTGGAACGGTTCTTTCACTACAATTACACCCCTTTAATACCTGAACAAGTTTATACCCTATTTTATCATAATATGTTGAAGCAAAGGGGTATAGATTGTTAGATCTTTCCTCTCTTATGATTCTTTTTGGTACGGTTCACCATCTGACGTATCTTGATGCCTGACCAAAATCACATCAGAACCAATTTTCACAATGTTGCGCCACGGGATAACAACGTCGCTTTCCCGTGCGAATAAGCCCATCATCTTTCCGGGTCCAGGAATCACAATCGCTTCTATTTTTCCAGTCGTTAAGTTGATTTCTAAATCAGCGATGTGCCCAAGTTTTCTTCCATTCGATACGTTCACAACATCTTTTACTTGAAACTCTGATATTTTTATCATCGCGCACCCACCCTTCATCTCATTATATGAAAAGTAGGCAAAAGAAAAGACCTGTTTCACAGGTCTCATTCTAACTTTGAATATTTTTGTTCATTTGATGAATAGCTGCTTTTTCAAGACGGGACACTTGCGCTTGCGAAATGCCAATCTCATCTGCTACTTCCATCTGCGTTTTCCCTTGGAAGAATCTCATTTGAAGAATCATGTTCTCTCGTTGATTTAACCGCGTCATTGCTTCTTTTAACGCAATATCCTCAAGCCACTGAATATCTTTTTGTTTATCGTCACTGATTTGGTCCATTACAAAAATAGGATCGCCCCCATCATTGTAAATAGGTTCGAATAGTGAAACTGGATCCTGAATCGCATCGAGTGCAAACACAACTTCTTCTTTTGTTACACCCAACTCTTTTGCTATCTCCGTTGGGTTTGGTTCTCGAGAATTCTTCGTCATCAATTTATCTCTGATCTGGAGAGACTTATATGCGATATCGCGTAGCGATCGAGAAACTCTAATCGGATTATTATCACGCAAATATCGTCTGATTTCGCCGATAATCATCGGCACCGCATAAGTAGAGAATTTCACGTTTTGCCCTAAATCAAAGTTATCTATGGATTTCATCAGGCCAATACAACCAACCTGAAAAAGGTCATCCACATATTCTCCTCGATTGTTAAACCGCTGAATGACGCTTAGAACAAGGCGTAAATTGCCGTTCACAAGTTCTTCACGTGCAGAGATATCCCCTTCCTGCATCTGTCTAAAAAGAATCCTCATCTTCTCATTTTTCAGAACTGGAAGTTTGGATGTATCTACTCCACAAATCTCAACTTTGTTTCGTGTCAACTCATTCCCTCCTCATCGGAGATGCTGTCAAAGTAAAGTATCTCCGCGAGTGGGAATTTTATGCATATGTCATGTTAGAATGCTTACACCATTTTGTTGAATTCTTTCCGAAGCCTTTTAATAATTCGTTTTTCAAGTCTTGAAATATAGGATTGGGAAATGCCAAGTAAATCTGCAACATCTTTTTGTGTTTTCTCCTCTTCACCCGCTAAACCAAACCTTAGCTCCATGATTTGTTTTTCGCGAGCATTGAGCGTTTCAAGTGCTTTTACAAGGAGACGTCGATCCACACGTGCTTCAATCCCTCTTGTAATAATATCTTCATCTGTCCCAAGTACATCGGATAACAACAGCTCGTTGCCATCCCAATCAACATTTAGCGGTTCATCAAATGACACCTCTGATCGGATTTTATTATTTCTCCGGAGAAACATAAGAATCTCATTCTCTATACACCTTGAAGCATAGGTCGCGAGCTTGATTTTCTTTTCAGGATTAAAGGTGTTAACTGCTTTAATTAAACCGATTGTTCCGATACTAATCAAATCCTCAATATTGATTCCTGTATTCTCAAACTTTCTTGCAATGTAAACAACAAGGCGAAGATTTCTTTCGATTAAGATTGATCTTGCAGCCTTATCGCCTTTTGGTAGTTGAATTAATAAATGTGCCTCTTCATCTTTCGAGAGAGGAGGAGGGAGCGCTTCGCTTCCTCCTATGTAATAAATTTCGTCTGGCTTAATGCCAAGCTTCATTAACAAACGTTGCCACAAAAGTACTAGTTTAATCCTCATTTTCCCCATCCAGAATTCCTCCCTGATTGTCTTTTTTTACTCCTAAGACGCAGTGGCTTTATGTCCTGTCAACATTTTCGGATGAAGGATACAGCTATATTCTTTTTCGCCAGAAATAGTGTGAAAACTCAGCCCAACAAGAACCTTCTTTACAGTTATGGCACCATCGTCCATTGAAATAACGACTTCATCCGGCTTTATGGCACATAAGAATTGATGATCTTGTCCGACAGCTCTGAAAGGAACGATTCTTAGTCTATGTTCCCATTTATCTACCTCTCCTTCTTCTTGAAAGTCGGTGACGTTCTTTGCCTTTTCAATAAAAGTTGTTGGAAAATGTTCGGCGTGAACTGTCATATCTAGAATCATCACTGGAGAACCACTCAAAGGATCTTGGAGTTGGTTTCCACTATCAATGAGTGCAACCGCTGAAATTGTATGGTCATCAATATGAATGACCACATTAGCTAATTGATCGTAATGAATCTTGGTTGTTTCGAGCGTATCAACTCTCCTTTTTGAGAACCACCAGATTGATGGAAACCCAATTAGTACAAAAAGCCAGCTCACCGGATCTCCAAATCCTGTTCCTTGTGTAGCTACAGCACCGTTGTAGACCGTTACATCTTGTTGCAGAAAATAATGGGCACCCATCATTCCTCCGCCAATCATAAACGTTACAAAATAAAACAGTAGCCAGCATTGAAAAAAACTGCGAAATCTGTTGAAACCGAATGTTACACTTACAATCACAAGAGAATACAACAATTTAATTATAGGATTTACCATGAATGTAAGAACTGGGATGAACAGAAACAATACATAAAAGGAAGCAATAAGAGCACCGATTGCAAGTCGTCTTTTCCTAACTTGTCGCTTCAAGAATAAAGCCGTTAGTGCAAGTAGCATGTAATCAAAGCAAAAATTCAATAGCCAGATTACATCCAAATATACTGCCACCGGTTGCCTCCCCCCTTGCGATTTTGATTCTTAGTATAGACTACATTGCATTGAAAAACTGTCAGATTGTGCTGTTTTGACTGAGGTTATTTTGCATAAATATAACTAGTTTTGTCACCCTTCACTTTCTAACCCAAACAAAAGCCGTCCACGTTTGGACGGCTTCTTAACTATTGATTTGAAAAGCACGATTGGATCGTTCAACTCCGCTTAGAGCGGGTAATAGAACTTCACATCGATACATAGGAAATGCCTCTTCCATTTTCAGACGAAGTTGCTGCGATGTTCCTACTCTTGTAAACACAATTAAAGTCGGTCCAGCACCACTCAAGGCTACCCCAAACGCTCCATGTTGTGTTGCGTAATTCCTTACATAAGCTAAATCAGGGACAAGGTTCTTTCGATACGGTTCATGAAAACGATCGTATTTCATTAATTTACCAGCAAGATCCCAATTGTTCTGTAAAGCCGCTGCCACGAAGACATTTGCAATGCTACTCGCTTCAACAGCTTCTTGATGTGGTAAGACATTCGGAAGTACAGAACGAGAATCCGTTGTTTTTAATTTATGGCTAGGAATAAGGGCAATCATTTCTAAGTTCTCAACGGTATTTGAAATCGTCCCTAATTCTCTTATTCCTGAAGCAATAACAAGCCCGCCATAAAGAGAAGCTGCAACATTGTCCGCGTGTCCCTCGAACTCTGTTGCAATATGAACCTTCTCATCAAGACTTAACCCTAACTCCATCGCGTAGTCCGCAATCTCAACCGCCGCTACAATCGCTGCAGCACTGCTTCCTAATCCTCTCTCAAGAGGAAGCTCACTTTCCATCGTAACAGTATGTGGCTTCGCATAACGACCATTGCCGTACTTCTCTTCAATATACTCAATCGCCTGGTAGATCATATTTTCTTTACCAGCAGGAAACGTTTCGTCAAATTCAATGTAATGGAACGACCAATCCGATGACGGTTCAAGCTGAACATGAAGGTATCGATCGATAGCAAGACCTATTGAATCAAATCCCGGTCCTAGATTTGATGTGCTGCCCGGGATTTTTAAATGAATTCGTTCTTCCTGACTCAATGGCTAACACATCCCTTTAACTCTTCCATAAACTTTTCTTTGTCTGCTTCTACAACGCGAGGTTTCACCAATACGTTATCCATCGCTGTTGATGGATCTTTTAGTCCATTGCCAGTTAAGACAGCAACAACGCTGCTTCCCTTTTCAATTTCACCTGATGCCACCTGTTTCATTACGCCAGCAACTGATGCACATGAAGCGGGTTCAGCAAAAACACCCTCTTTTTTTGCGAGTTCCTGATAGGCATCAAGAATTTCCTCATCTGTTACAAAATCCATTTTCCCTTGTGACTCAAGAACCGCTTCTTCAGCTAGATGCCAACTTGCAGGATTACCAATGCGAATAGCAGTAGCAACCGTTTCAGGGTTAGGGATAATTCTATTTTGTACAATGGCTGCAGAACCTTCTGCTTCAAATCCACGCATTTGCGGTCGTTTTCCATCGTTTACATACTCCTTAAATCCTTTCCAATAAGCTGAAATATTCCCTGCATTGCCGACAGGAATTGCCAGCACATCTGGTGCTTTTCCAAGCTGATCACACACTTCAAATGCTGCTGTCTTCTGCCCTTCAAGGCGATAGGGGTTCACAGAATTCACAAGTGCAATTGGTTCAGTTTCTGCAATATTCCGAACCATCCTAAGCGCTTCATCAAAGTTTCCGTCAATTTCAAAGATTTCTGCACCGTATATCATAGCCTGAGCAAGCTTTCCTAGCGCTACTTTTCCTTTTGGAATGACGATGATACACCTAAGACCTGCTCTTGCCCCGTAGGCAGCTGCAGCTGCGGCTGTGTTTCCTGTTGAGGCACAGATGATGGCATCACTCCCATCCTCTTTCGCCTTTGCTACAGCCATCACCATCCCTCTATCTTTGAACGAACCAGTTGGGTTTGCTCCTTCAATCTTCACGTACAAAGAAATACCGAGCTCTTGAGAGAGTTGATCTAATTTCAACAGAGGGGTATTTCCCTCGTTTAAACTTAGCCCTGGTGTGTTTTCACTTATTGGTAAGTAGTCCTTGTATTGCTTCAGGAGCCCATTCCAGCTATTCATTACATTCCCTCCACTCGGTAGCGACTTTTCACTTCTACAACAACATCAAGATCTCTCAATCGATTATGAACATCTTCAAAAGCTTTCTGATTAGTTTCATGTGTGATGATCACTAATTCAGCTGTTCCATTGTTCACAACAGGCTCCTGAATAAGCTTCTCTAGACTCAACCCACGATCTTGGAAAAGATGTGAAATCTTTGAAAAAGCACCTGGTTCATCTTTAACAATCAATCTAATAAAATGTTTGCTCTTGATCTCTTCATCTTCTTTCAACTTACGTTCATGTTGAGGTAGGATGACGCTCTTCCCATTTACGCCAAGTCTCATATTCTTAATAACAGCTACAAGGTCAGATACGACGGCAGTTGCTGTTGGGAGCTGTCCTGCACCAGGACCATAAAACATCGTCTCACCGACAGCCTCTCCGTAAACATAAACCGCGTTGTATTCATCGTTAACGGCTGCTAGTGGATGTCGTGATGGTAGTAATGTCGGTTGAACCGATAACTCAATTGATCCATTTGTAGAGCTCGCAATTCCCAGTAGTTTAATTGTGTACCCTAGTTTTTTACTATAGGCAATATCATCTTCATCAACGCGTGTAATGCCTTCTACTTTTACATCATCTAGGCCAACTTTCATGGAAAAACCAAGCGTGCCGAGAATAACCATTTTTCTAGCTGCATCTAGACCTTCTACATCAGCTGTTGGATCTGCTTCTGCAAAGCCAAGATCCTGCGCTTCCTTCAATACACTTTCATAAGGTACGTTATTTTTTGTCATTTTAGTAAGAATATAATTTGTTGTTCCGTTTACGATTCCCATAAGCTTCGTAATACGATCAGACGATAAGCCTTCTACTAAACTTCTAAGAATCGGGATACCACCGGCTACACTAGCTTCATAGAATAGGTCGCTCTCATTCTCAACAGCCGCTGTTAACAATTCTCTTCCGTGAATCGCCATTAAATCTTTATTAGCTGTTACTACATGTTTCTGATTATTGAGTGAAGCAAGAATGAATTCCTTAGCCTGATCAATTCCTCCAATAACCTCAATGACAACATCAACGTCAGGGTTGTTAATCACATCATCAGGATTTTGCGTTAGTACACTGTCATCTAGATCAACGTTACGTTCCTTATCCATGTCTCTTACTAGAACTTTTGCTACTTTAACCTGACAACCGACACGTTGCTGCAATTCCTTCTGGTGGGAATCAATCATATGTACCACACCGCTTCCAACTGTTCCTAGTCCTAACAATCCAACTGATACGCAATCCTTCATATATTCTCCACTCCTTTTGTCCTTCTGGTGAGGACACTTGTTTTTATATAATGGACATTATACGTGTGATAGGCGAGGAACACAACACCGTTTTCAGAAAAAAAGAAATTTATTTTCTTTTTTCGTGGTTCTTTTCGTAAATATTGTTGCTATAGTGGTTAATCTCCGCTCCAGGATGCTCGCTTTCCGCGGGGCGGGCGGTGAGCCTCCTTCCGCTCCAATCCCTTAGTGTGGTTTTTTTCAATAGTTGTTTCAAAAGCAACAATCACTTAGAAAAGAGCCTTTTGAAACGAGACTTTTGCAAATACAAATAAAAAACCAGCTCTAATAAAGAGCTGGTTTACTGGTTTATCTTCTATTGCGTTTACGATTACGTAGGAATGTTGGAATATCCAACGTTTCATTCGACTCATCTACACGAGAACCGAATTTAGATGGTTCTGGCTGTACTTCTTCTTCTTCTTGCTTAGATTGCTGAATCGGAGCACTTTGCTTCGATTGAGAAGAAGGACGAGGCGCTGTTTTCTTTTTATTTTCACTTTCATCAAATCCTGTAGCAATGACAGTAACAAGAATTTCATCTTTCAAATCTTCATTGATAACAGAACCGAAGATCATGTTCACATTCTCATCTGATGCAGATGAAACGATATCTGCTGCTTCATTCACTTCATAAAGACTGAGGTTAGATCCTCCAGTAATGTTCATAAGAACACCTTTTGCACCATCAATTGAAGTTTCGAGTAAAGGACTTGAGATCGCTTTTTTAGCTGCCTCAGAAGCACGATTCTCTCCTGTTGCAATACCGATACCCATTAATGCAGAACCACGTTCAGTCATAATGGTTTTAACATCGGCGAAGTCAAGGTTGATAAGACCTGGTACTGCAATCAAATCTGAGATACCCTGGACACCTTGGCGAAGAACGTTATCCGCTTCGCGGAACGCTTCAAGCATAGGTGTGTTTTTGTCGACGATTTCAAGCAAGCGATCGTTAGGAATAACAATCAAGGTATCTACTTTTTCTTTAAGCATTGCAATACCCGTAACTGCTTGCGTTGAACGCTTTTTACCTTCAAACGTAAATGGACGTGTAACTACGCCAACTGTAAGCGCTCCAAGTTCTTTGGCAATTTCAGCAATAACAGGAGCTGCTCCAGTTCCAGTTCCGCCTCCCATACCTGCTGTTACAAAGACCATATCTGCACCGCTTAGTGCTTCTTGGATCTGTTCTTTGCTTTCTTCAGCTGCTTTCTTACCAATCTCTGGATTAGCTCCAGCTCCAAGACCTCTTGTTAATTTACCACCAATTTGCATTTTCACTTCAGCTTTTGCAAGGTTTAATGCTTGTGCATCCGTATTAACAGCGATGAATTCTACACCTTGTACACCATTTTCAATCATTCGATTAACGGCGTTGCTTCCGCCACCGCCAACACCGATTACTTTTATTTGCGCTAATTGCTCCATATTCATGTCAAACTCTAACATCTTAGGTCCTCCTAATCTTGTAATAGCCCTTTATTCAACAAATAGATTAAAGAAATTCTTCACTTTCTCTTTCATGCCTGGTGAAGATTTCTCACCTGGTTGAGGTTCGGCTTTTGTTCTACGCTTGGGCTTCACTTCATCTTCAGGGTTAAGCGATGCTGCTACTTCTTTACCCTGAATTTTCACATTTTTATACGTGAATTGGATAAGACCAATGCCTGTTGTGTATTGCGGTTCGCGTACGCCGATATAGTCAGGGACAGCAACGCGTACATTGTGCTGCAGAATATCACGTGCAAGCTCTAGTACACCATCCATTCCAACCATACCTCCGGTTAGAACAAAACCGCCTGGCAGTTCACGAATTCCCATTCGCTTAATTTCGTCTTCTATCAATTCTAACATCTCTTCAAGCCGAGGTTCTATAATATGAGCTAATTCGTACTGATTAAATTCCTGCTCAGCAGAACTCCCTATAGTCGATACTGTAAAAGCTTCCTCTTCTGAAGCAAGATCAACGAAGGCGTTGCCGTGCTTAATCTTAATTCGCTCGGCTTCTTCAGTCGTTGTTCTTAGACCAATTGATATATCTTTTGTTACATGGTCGCCACCAATTTGTAGAACGGATGTAGCTTTCAATGAGCCTTCTTCAAAGATTGAAATAGTTGTAGAACCAGCTCCCATGTTAACAAGAGCCACACCAAGATTACGTTCATCCTTGGAAAGGGCCATTGCTCCACACGCAAGCGGTTGAAGACAAATATCAGCAATCTCAAGCCCCGCTTTTTCAACGCATCTTAACAGATTATGTAATACCGTCTTGGAACCAGTAATGATTGTTCCTTCCATTTCAAGGCGAACGCCAATCATGCCACGTGGATCTGTTATGTCATCTAAGCCATCGACAACGAACTGTCCTGGAATTACATCAATAATTTCTCGCTCAGGAGGAATAGAAACAACTTGTGCTGCGTCAATTACTCTAGCAATATCCTCATCGTGAATTTCACGATCATCACTCGATACAGCGACTACCCCATGACAAGGCTGAAGCTGAACATGATTACCATTAATTCCTACGATGACAGAACGAACGGATAACCCTACCATTCTCTCTGCGTTTTCTACTGCCTGTTTAATTGAACGAACAGTTTCATCTATATCCACGATCGATCCTTTGCGAATTCCATCTGAAGGCGCACTGCCGACTCCTAGTATATTCAATGAATCGTTTGTCATCTGGCCAATGATTACTTTCACATTGGATGTACCGATGTCTAGACTCACATATATCTCATTGCTGTTCATTCTCCTGGCACCTCCTTCAAAATACTACCATATACAGGTATTTTTATTTTCTCTATATTAGGGTTGAAAAAATGCCCAACACCTTTATATACACAACAACCAACAGAATTAAACTTCCTCAAGGTTGAATTATTTATCTCCCGGGAAGAATGTGATATAAGGACTCTATTCCACAAATGCGTTTATTTCCCTTCTTTTGTACAGGATTTTCTTTTACTTCTAATCTTATATCATTTCAATCTCTCATTCTAGTTCAACAAAATAAAAAGAAGCACGTAAATAACAGTCTACACCATGTGATTGCAGTATAAAAGTCACTGTATCAATAATTGGTTAGTTTTTTTCAAATTCTGTCTTATATTAATGGTTTTCTGCACTTTACACTATAAAATGACCTGCTTATAACCGTTCGTTAAAAAAGTTTATTCCTTGTCCATTCATCAAAAGACAATTTAACATTTCTTATGATTCTGGCTTTTCTTCTACCTTTACTTCTTCATATGGTTCAAGCCAGCTACCTTCGTTCAAGTACAGAATTCCTTTTGGCTTATCTTTTAATTTGTTCACAATGAGCGGATAACTGTTAACTTTCTCGGAAAAAGTGGTAATACTTGTTCTCACTTCATACCCATCGGTCATATATAACGTCAGGTTAAACGCTTTTGTGTCATCTGGAGTATAGTGAATTTCAGAAATCCGATTAATAACACTCATCTTGACTTTCCTAAGCTCACCAGCCATATCTGAGAGCTCTGTGCTTTCGTTCCATTGCATAAGGATAGGCGCGCTTACAGGCGTATCTCCTTTTGGTAATGCTTCAAGGATGGAACCAGTTTGTAAAATTGGGAAGTACTTGCTTCCCTTTTTCAGGTAAGCTACCCGTTCATTCTCTGTAACTTCGATAAGCACAGTAGCAGGAAATTTCCTTGAAACTTTCGCATCTGAAATTTCTTTGGATTTCTCGACGCTTTCAGCAATCTTCTTTGTGTTTATATTCCAGAAGCTAATGCTTTCGTCCACTCCGCTTAACTTCTGTATTTCTTCTTGTGGAACATAATTATTCCCTGACACGTCAACATTCCGAATATGACTTAAGGAAGATTGGAAATAAATGATCAGCAAAATGAGAAAGAAAAAGATTGATAGATAGACAATCAGCCTTCTATTCGCACGCTGCTTACGCTGTGCTTTTAATGTAGGAATCCGATCTTCAATTGTGACAACTTTGCGATCTTCCATTGTCTTGCCTCCGTCTCCGGTTAGTAAACTATTGACTCTTTTACGAGCAAAAAACGCCCATCATGGCAACCGAACGGCATGATAAACCTCATAATAGTCATTTCACATATTATAGCACATTTACGGGACTTATTATCCACACGATAGAAATTCATACCATATAATTATTTGCTTCCAATTTCATAATGGAAACCTTTGGTACGATCTTTTAGAAGCGGTGATTCGTTCCCATTTATTATCACAAAATAATTGTCACATTTGTATTGGGTTTAGGTCAAAAAAAAGAGCGCTTTTCGTAGACATTGTTGCTATTAGAGTGGGTTAATTTCCGCTTTGGGTTGCTCGCTTTCCGCGGGGCGGGCGGTGACCACCTTCCGCTCCAATTTGCTAAGTGTGGTTTTTCATATAAAAATTCTTATAAAAGTAACAATCTTTTAGAAAGAGCCTTTAGAAAAAAGCAAAAAAAGAGCGCTTTTGCTTACAAAAGGGCTCTTCACTCTACTCATATACAATTTCTACTTCTGTTTGAAGATCAATATCATACCGATTTTTCACAGTCTTTTTCACCAAGTTAATTAGGGCCAAAACATCGTCTGCTTTTGCTCCACCAACATTAACGATAAAATTGCCATGCATGTTCGAAATTTGTGCACCTCCGATTTGGTGCCCTTTCAATCCCGATTGTTCGACTAACTTGCCCGCATGATTCGGTAGAGGGTTTCGAAACACGCTTCCACAGCAGGGCTCTTTCCATGGCTGGGTATCTGATCGATAGTCTTTATTCTTGTTCATTTCTGCAATGATGGAATCTTTGTTTCCCTTCTTCAAGTCAAAGATGGCTACTACAACGATTCCAGACCTTTGCTGAAGTATAGAAGTCCGATAGGAGAATTCCATTTCTTCATTAGTAAGCCATTCCAAACGTCCATCCTTAAACAACACTAACGCTTTAGTTAAGATGTCTGAAATTTCCGAACCATGAGCTCCAGCATTCATGTAGACAGCACCGCCAACTGAACCCGGAATGCCACCTGCAAATTCAAAACCAGACAATCCCTCTTTACTGATGAATGCAACTAGCTTAATGAGAGAATGACCTCCCGCAACTCGAAGTTCAGTTCCATTGAGTTCTAGGTCGTCCATGCCTTTTCCAAGCTTAATGACGACTCCATCTATCCCTTTATCACTTACTAGCAAGTTAGATCCGCGTCCAATCGCACGCCATTTTACATCATGTTCGTAAATCGCCTTCATTATTTTCCTCAGCGATTTAGTGTTCTTTGGTTCAATTAGTAAATCAGCTGGTCCACCGATTCGAATGGTCGTATGTTTGGACATCGGTTCGTTTACACGAATTCTGCCAACATCTTCTTTTCGTAACGTTTCTGCTAACCGTGTTAATTTACTCATTATGACCTCCTAACATCCGAACATCGTTAAAACTTAGCATATCGACTGATATTTAGAAGCACACCCATTGCGACAAGCATTAGTGTTAATGATGAACCGCCATAACTAAGGAAAGGAAGCGTAATGCCTGTAACAGGCATTAGTCCTGTTACAACCCCAATATTAATCATAACTTGGATAGCCAGCATTCCAATGATTCCTACTGCTAGGAGACTTCCAAATAAGTCAGGAGCTCTAAGGGCAATCCTAATCCCTCTCCATAGAAGAAGAGAGAATAAAAGAATTACGAATGTCCCGCCAATAAACCCTAGTTCTTCTGATAAAATTGCAAAAATAAAATCAGTTTGTGGTTCAGGTAAATAGTAGAATTTCTGTCGACTCTGCCCTAAGCCAAGTCCCATCAGACCCCCAGGTCCAATAGCATAGAGAGATTGAATAATTTGAAATCCACTTCCAAGCGGATCGCTCCAAGGATCTAAATACGATGTGATTCTCGCAATACGATAGGGAGCTGATAAAATCAATCCAGCAAAACCAGCTAGACCGATCATTCCAAGCCATACAAAGTGAGATATCCTTGCACCAGATATGAAAATCATCATCACACATGTTCCGACCATCACTGCGCCTGTTCCAAGATCTGGTTGGAGCATAATCATCGCAAACGCGATGAAGACAATACCAAGAGATGGGACTAACCCTTTCTTGAAAGAAGTAATTCGCTTTTGATTTTCAGAAAGATATTTAGCAAGGAACGCAATCATTGCAAGTTTTGTAAATTCAGAAGGTTGAATCGAAAACGCACCAACACCAAGCCAGCTTCTAGCTCCTCCTCGAACAAGTCCTATACCAGGTATAAGAACAAGAACTAGAAGAATAAAACAGATAAGCACCCCTACTTTAGACCATGTTCTCCATGTCCAATACTCCACGTTCATAACGAAGAACATAGCTACAATACCAATACCAGCAAAAAGAAGCTGTCTTTTTGCGAAGAAAAAGGCATCGTCAAATTTATAGGATGCCCAAACAGCGCTGGCACTGTATACCATAATTAATCCAATTGCTAACAGAACAAGCGTAGCAGTTAAAAAAACGAGGTCTGGCGTTGATTTTGTTTTCGGCAATAGACCCACACTCCGTTATCGTCGATTTTACCTAACCGTTAGAACCGGATAAGCAAGACAACCTCTCATTAGAGTCTATGCATTGCCTCAATAAAGATGTCTCCACGCTCTTCAAACGTCTTAAACTGATCCCAGCTAGCACACGCTGGAGAAAGGAGGACTACATCTCCGGTTTCGGAAAGATCGTAAGCTGTTGCAACAGCTTTTTCTACATTATCGACAACTGTAACAGAATTCAGTCCTGCCATTGATGCTGTATCTTTTAATTTATGAGCAGTTTGTCCAAACGTAATTAAATGTTTAACCTTTGATTGGAAATATGGAATAAGATCATCAAATCCATTTCCACGATCAAGTCCACCCGCAAGCAAAATAACAGGCTCATCAAATGAATCTAACGCTTTTTTCGTTGCAATTGAATTGGTTGCTTTTGAATCATTAAAGAACTTACGACCGCTTACTTCACCGACGAATTGAAGACGATGCTTCACACCATGAAAATTCGTAAGTTCACTGTGGATTTTCTCATTAGACACACCTGACAATTTAGCAACTGCAACTGCCGCAAGCGTATTTTCGATATTCTGTTTCATCGAAAGATCTGCAACCTTAATGATGTTCTCTTCTTTAAATACAACCCAACCATCAAGAATACCAACGCCATGTTCGAGATTTTTCGTAGTAGAAAATGGAATCAGTGTAGCTTCAGATGCTTCGGCAAACGATGAGACCAGGTCATCATCCGCATTGTAAACTGCATAATCGTATGCTGTCTGATTAGCGAATATCCGTGCCTTCGCTTGCGCATATGCATCTTTAGATCCGTGATAATCAAGATGTGCTTCATAGATATTTAGAAGAACAGAAATATGAGGATGAAAATGAATTGTTCCCTGTAACTGAAAACTTGATAGTTCTGTAACGAGCGTCTGGTTAGGTGTTGCATCTGCAGCTACTTCGCACACAACAGTGCCAATATTACCAGCTACAATAGGATTTAATGACGTTCCACTTAACAATTCTCCAATTAGAGTCGTGGTTGTTGTCTTGCCGTTTGATCCTGTAATTGCAATAAAAGGTGCTTCAGAAATCTCACCTGCGATTTCAACTTCTGTAACGATTGGAATGTTACGTTTCTCAGCTTCAACTAGCAACTCATTGTGATATGGAATTCCAGGATTTTTTACGATTAAATCGATTCCATTCAATAGTTCAAGCGGGTGTCCTCCACCTACAACCGTAAAGCCAGCTTCTTGCAGCTCAATTGCTTTAGGATTGTTTGCTACTTCTTCTCGATCATTGACAGTTACATTCGCTCCCATAGACTTTAGTAACTTTGCTGCTGCAAAGCCACTTTTTGCGATTCCCATGATTAATACAGATTTGTTTACATAGTTTACCTTTTTCATTACATCCACACCTCAAGATAAATTCCAAATGTTGCACACAATAACCCTACTGTCCAAAATGTAGCGACAACGCGCCATTCAGTCCATCCAGATAATTCATAGTGGTGATGAAGAGGGCTCATCTTAAATACACGTTTACCTGTTGATTTGAACGAAGCAACCTGAATAATAACTGACAGCGTTTCAATGACGAACACGCCCCCAATAATGACGAGAAGAAGTTCTAATTTCGTCATAATGGCTACAGCAGCAAGTGCGCCACCTAGAGCAAGCGAACCTGTATCACCCATAAACACTTTAGCTGGATGTGCATTAAAGACAAGAAAGCCAAGAACTGCACCTACAACACTTACTGAGAAAATCGCAACATCATACATATAAGCAGTTGCAGCGAGGATAGCAAAAGCACCAAATGCAATGGCCGCTGTACCTGCAACTAAGCCGTCTAATCCGTCAGTTAAGTTAACAGCATTCGATGCCCCAACGAGCATGACAAAGAGCAAGATAATATACCCGATACCAATGTCAAAGCTCCATTCTGTTCCAGGAACACGAATCGCTGTATCGAAGCCAACTGTTCTTAATCCAAAATAGACAAGAATTGCAATCAGTACCTGACCAAGTAATTTCTGCTTGGATGTTAACCCAAGATTTCGTTTCTTTACAACTTTAATAAAGTCATCCAAAAATCCAATAAGTCCGTAACCCACCGTTACAAATAATAGTAACCAAATTTGCATCGATATTTCGTCATACTTAAGAGCAATAATAACTGTTCCTAGGATGATCGAAAGCAAAATAATAAGTCCGCCCATCGTTGGTGTACCGGATTTTTTCTGATGGGATTTAGGCCCTTCTTCTCTTATGCTTTGGCCGAATTTAAGTCTTCTTAAAAACGGGATAAATACCGGTGATACTAGCACCGCTATAATAAATGATGTTAATAAACTAAAAATCAATAAACGTTCAATCAATGTACTGCCTCCTTAAGATTAATTCCCTAGTGCCTTTATTATGGTTTCAAGGCCAAGTCCTCTTGACGCTTTCAATAAAACAGCCGTCCTGTCGTCAAGCTTGCCTTTTAAATAGGATGTAGCTTCATCTTTGCTTATAAAGGAAACAGCTGGCACTTGTTGTGCTTTATCTTCTACTAATCCATCATAAATCCACTTTGCTTTTTCACCGACGGTAATAACTTCAGTAATTGGCGCTTTTACAGCTGAAGCGATATCTCGGTGAAGAGCTTCTTCCTCATTACCAAGTTCATACATGTCACCTAATACTGCTATTTTTTGGTCAAATCCTTCTAGCTCGACTAACGTTTCAATAGCCGCTTTCATGGAAGTTGGACTTGCATTATATGCATCATTAATAATCAAAGCTCCAGAAGGTAAACGATCTTGTTCTAATCTCATCCCAGTAAGAGTTAAGTTAGACAATGCTTTATGAATCTCGCTTTCAGATACATTAAGTTTTCTGGCAGCTGCAATACTGTAGATAGCGTTTTTAATATTATGTTTGCCTAATAAATTGATTTCGAACGGAGAATCTTCATTTTTCAAGGTGAATGTATAACCGTTCTCTCTTTTTTCAACTTTATCAATTTGGAGCTCATTCGTTGCGCTATACCCACAGGCTAACGTGTTCTTATAAACAGGTTCTAGTAATGGCTCATCACCATCAATCACAAGCAACCCGTCAGTTTTAAGTCCTTCAGCAATTTCCATTTTGGCTTTCGCTATATTTTCTCTACTCCCGAGCTGAAGTAAATGAGATTCACCGATATTTGTAATGACAGCCACGTCAGGATTAGCAATAGACGTTAGTAATGAAATCTCTCCAGCAGAACTCATCCCCATTTCTAGAATAAGAACATCTGTCCCTTCAGGCATAGCAAGAACAGTCATTGGAAGGCCCCAATGGTTATTTAAGTTCCCTTGCGTTTTATAGGTTTGATACTTTGGGCTTAAAACAGCTTCTAGCATATCCTTCACTGTTGTCTTCCCATTACTCCCAGTAACTCCGATCACATATGGTTTCTGCTCTTTAAGGACCTGTTTAGCAAGTTTCTGCAAACCAACTGTCGTATCCTCTACCTTATAGACTTGAATTCTTCCTTCAAGATCCTTAGGAAATGGTTTGCTTTTCTCCCAAAGCGTTCCTGTTGCCCCGTTTTCAATGGCACTGTCAATAAAGCGATGTCCATCAAATACTTCGCCTACGATTGGTACAAATAATTTATTTGTACAATCCTTTCTAGTATCTGTTGCAACACCTTCAAAGACCAGTTCATGATCAACTGGTCCCTGACTAATTTCGTTAACTAATGTTGCTTTAAAGTTCATGATTTACGCTCCTTTATAGCTTGTCGTGCTGTCGTCCGATCATCAAAATCAAGCACTTGGTCTCCAATAATTTGGTAAGTTTCATGACCTTTACCAGCAATTAAGACAACATCACCTTTATTTGCATGTCTGATTGCATAATGGATTGCTTCAGACCGATCGGTAATACGCACATACTCCCCTTCAATGCCTTCTACCATATCATCTAGTATTCGATCTGGGTCCTCACTTCTTGGATTATCTGAAGTAAGAACAGCCGTGTCAGCTAGTTTAGAAGCAATTTTTGCCATAAGAGGTCTTTTCGTGCGATCACGATCTCCACCGCAACCTACAACAGCAAAAACTTTACCAACAGCCATTTCTTTAACGGTCACAAGTACATTCTCTAAGCTATCTGGCGTATGAGCATAGTCAACAATGACAGGATAATCTTGTCCTTCATCAACAAGTTCGAAGCGACCAGGAACCCCATCAATGGCTTCAAGATTTTCTAGGATGCGATCAAGTGACAATCCATTTGCAAGACATGCAGAAATGGCAGCAAGTGCATTATAGACACTGAATTTACCAGTTAGTTTTAACTTCACTTCACGCTCATCATCAGGAGTAGTCAAGCGGAATCTTGTCCCATTAGCAGAAAAAGAGATATCACCGGCTTGAATGTCAGCTTCTTTGTCAATTCCATATCTCAATATATAGGCAGAAGTCATCTTCTCATAAGTACTAGAAGCTTCATCGTCAGCATTCAAAATCGCTACCTTTTTTCTTCCTGTATCATATGTATTACCTAATTGTGAAAAAAGAAGACCTTTCGCTAGGCGATACTCTTCCATTGTCCCATGATAATCAAGATGATCCTGCGTTAGATTCGTAAACACTGCAATATCGTAGTCGCACCCTCTAACACGTCCAAGAGTTAATGCATGAGAGGACACTTCCATTACCGCTGTTTCGACGTGCTGATCACGCATTCTCGCAAACTGCTTCTGAAGCAGCAATGGTTCTGGGGTTGTATTCTTTGTCTCAAATTCCTCATCGCCAATTTTCATATTAATCGTACCAATTAAGCCTGTCTTTTGAGATTCATTTCTGTGAATCCGTTCAATCAAATGCGACACAGTTGTCTTACCATTCGTACCTGTTACGCCGATGAGTGAGAACGACTTCGTCGGATTTTGATAATAAAGGTTCGCAAGTTCAGCGAGTGCGCGATGAGCATCATGAACGACAATAACTGGTACTGTCACATTCAGCTCTCTCTCAGAAACGAGTGCAACAGCACCTTTTTGCACAGCTTGTTCAGCAAAATCATGTCCATCAACTGTATAGCCTGGGATACAAACAAAAAGACTACCATCCTTAACGGCTCTGCTGTCACTTTCAATTGAAAGTATATCTGGGTTTCCTTTACCATCTTGCGTATATGTAAATAATGCACGAAGAAGATCGTTTAGTTTCATTTCTTTCAAACCTTTCTAGTTGCCTGACTTATTTTCAGAAAACAAGCCAAGAGCATATGCCTTGGCTTGTTCAATACTTATTGTACTCACAGGATGTCTATTTGTCACCCATATAAAGCCGAATTTCTGAACCTGAAGGTAATTTCACTCCAGGATCAGGTGCTTGTGCCACAACTGTATTTCCTTCACCGCTTGAATCGATCTTCAAATTGTACATCGCTTGACTAATTTCTTTTGTTGTCATACCAACTAAATCAGGCATTTCAATCATTTCTTCATCAAGCCATGTTTTTTCTTTCTCAATCTGGTCTTCCCTTTTCTCAACACCCATAACCGTTAAACTATCATGGATAATATTACCTACAATTGGAGCAGCTACAATACCACCAAACTGCAGCGTATCTTTCGGGTTATCAATGGCGACATATACTACAATTTGAGGATCATCAGCCGGCGCAAAACCAATAAATGATACGATATGGTTATTTTTTAGATACGCTCCATCTTTAGCTTTTTGAGCTGTTCCAGTTTTCCCACCTACACGGTAGCCGTCCACATACGCATTTTTACCTGTACCTAAAGCCACTACTGTTTCAAGCGCATGTCTAACCTCTTCAGATGTTTCTTTGGATATAACTTGTCGTTTCGCTTTAGGCGTATTCTTACTTACTACGGCTCCCGTTTCTGGATCCAACCACTCTTTAGCAATATAAGGTTCATACAACGTTCCGCCGTTAACTGCAGCAGACACCGCTGTAACTTGCTGAATAGGTGTTACTGAAACCCCCTGCCCAAATGCAGTAGTAGCAAGTTCCAATGGACCAACGTTATCAACATCAAACAAGATCCCGCTCGCTTCACCTTGAAGGTCGATCCCTGTTTTTTCTCCAAATCCAAACTTATGAATATAAGAGAATAGTTTTTCTTTCCCAAGACGCTCACCAAGCATAACAAACCCAGGGTTGCATGAATTTTGAACGCCTTCTAGGAAACTTTGGCTACCGTGTCCGCCTGATTTCCAGCATCTTAATTTTGTGCCAGCGACTTCAATGCTACCAGGATCATGGAAGTGATCTTCTTCTAGATCCACTTCATTCTCTTCTAGAGCAGCAGCTAGAGTGATGATCTTGAAAGTAGAGCCCGGTTCATATGTACTCCAAACCGGTTTATTCTGATTCCACACATCTGGAGATACATCTTGAAACTCTTCAGGATTAAAATTAGGTCGAGAAGACATGCCTAATATTTCACCTGTCTTTGGGTCCATCGCTACAGCCACTGCTCCATCCGGATGATAAGTAGCTTCAGCAATATCAAGCTCTCTCTCGATGATTGTTTCAATTCTAGAGTCTACTGTTAAGCGGAGATCAAGTCCATCAATAGGCTCGGTATAATCATCCGCGAGGGCAGGCATTCGTTTCCCTTTTGCATCAGCATAATATTCCACCTGGCCTTTCTCTCCACTCAACTCGTCATCATAATATGATTCGATTCCAGTAAGTCCCTGATTGTCAATTCCACTAAAGCCTAATACGTGAGATAAATAAGCCCCATAAGGATAATGACGTTTATTGTCCTCAGCAATATAAACACCCGATAAATTCAACTTACGGATTTCATTAGCCTTTTCGTTCGTCATTTTCTTTCCCTCTGGTCGAATCCAAACCATCGATTCCGATTTCGTAATGGTTTTGTACACTTTTTCTTTGCTGGTGTTCAAGGAAGCCGCAAGTGCTTCAGCAGTTGCGGCTGGGTTTTGTACCTGCCTTGGAACAATTAAAACGGATGGCGCACTAATATTCGTTGCAAGAGGAACGTCATTTCGGTCTAGGATCTCACCGCGATTTGGTTCGAAAGGTATGTTTCTACTCCACGAATCTTTAGCTTTCTCACTCAACCAATTTCCCATAACAAGCTGCACGTACCCGAGTCTAACAGCCACAACACCAAAAACAAATAATCCAACTACAAGTACAAGAACGAGTCTCCTTCGGACAGTGACATTGGAAACGCGCATAAACTCATCCTCCCTGATTATGCTCGTTTCACTATATGTCCACTAAGCTTGCGATATACCTGCTAGTCCGTTATTGCTTCTGTTGCTTCATCCGGTTCTTCAACTGGGGCCTCTTCAGATGATGGAGATTTCAATTCTGCTACTAAATAATCCCCTTTTTTCACAACGCTACCAGGTTTGATTCCCTGCTTTGCTACATAACCAGAACCCATGATGTTAGGTTTTAAATCCATCAATTCGACTAACTTCATAACATCCGCAAGAGACCATCCTGTGAGATCTGGCATCTTTACTTTGTCGCTAGTCTGCAATATGATTCGTTCACCATCAAGGATTTTTGAACCCGCATGTGGAGATTGATTAACTACTTCACCCTCACCAAGTACAAGAACGTCTAAATCTTCCCCAAGCTCTTTTTGGGCTTGCTCACTGTCCATTCCAGTTACGTTTTTTAAAACGGCTCCGTTCTCATCAACCTGTTTATTATTATTCGTTTCTTTCTTTTCCATTGGATCTATATTTAAATATTGAAGACTGTTCTTCATAATTGTATTAAAAATCAGGGATACTGGGTCACTTCCAAGCTCAGGATATTCTAATTGAGGACGATCAACAGCTACGTACACAACTAACTCTGGATCTTCAGCTGGAGCCATGCCAATAAATGAGAAGACATTGTTTCCGTATCCGCTCATATAGCCTTTTGCTCCTTGTGAAATCTGAGCTGTACCGGTTTTACCTGCAATCGTATAACCCTCTATATCATAAGCCGTTCCTGTCCCTTCAGTTACAACGGAACGGAGAATTTCTCGTGTCTGCGTAGCCGTTTCTTCTGATATTGGCTCCCCTACTACTTCCGGTTCATGATTAAGCTTTACTTTATTGGAATCAGGATCGACGATTTTCTCAATAACGTAAGGCTTCATCATCTTTCCGCCGTTTGCAATAGAAGTTGCTGCCTGAACCTGCTGAATAGGAGTGATAGTTGAGCCCTGACCAAATCCAGTTGATATCCGCTCAAGTTCTCCCCTGTAAGTGATTTGTGAAGTTCCTTCACCAGGTAAATCAATTCCAGTTTTCTTTTCAAATCCGAACTCTGACAAATAGTCTTTATAGCGATCGAATCCGAGCTTTTCTTTCACAAGAATGGATGCTGCTACGTTTGACGATTTTCGCATTCCTTCATCAAAACTAATGACTCCCCAACCTTCTCCATTGTTGTGGTCGGGTACACTTCCACCAGGTACTTTATATCTACCTGATTGATAAAACTCATCACCGTTATATACGCCCTCTTCAATTGCTGCAGCGAGTGTGAATATTTTCATCGTTGAGCCTGGCTCAAATGATGAAATAGCCATGTTTGTATAATTCGAGATATCTCTTAGATTCGGATCAAATGTCGGACGATTGCCCATTGCGAGGATTTTCCCTGTATCCGGATCAGCGACAATCGCTGTCATTCGTTCTGGATTATACGCTTCCTGAGCTTCGTCCATCGCTCTTTCCATAAACAGCTGAATTTTCTCATCAATCGTTAAATAAACATCATTTCCACTTTTAGAAGGTGTTATATTCTCATTCCCATAAGGAAGTCTAAAGCCTTGCCTGTCACTTTGGTATGTTTCTTTACCAGGCTGAGGAACAAGATACTTGTTCAATTGATTCTCGAGTCCAAGTAATCCTTCTTGTACACCCTTATCATTCTCATTTGTAAATCCAAGAACGTGTGACGCGAACTCTTCATTTGGATAAAGTCTCGTCTTTGTAGGAATAAACCCAACCCCTGGTAAGTCCAGTTCTTCGATTTGCTCTTTCTTAGTGAGACTTAAATTCTTTCCAGAAGAGCCGAATTCGACTTGAAACACTTCTTCTCTAGAAAGAATCTCTTTAATATCCGACTCTTTCATTTCAATGATTGGCGCAAGTTTTGATGCTGTTTCGTCAATGTCTTTTACATGTTCATCATAATTCTCATCTAAGATTGCCCTTAATGTAAATGAAGGGATGTCTGTTGCTAGTTCATTTTCTCCAGTTCGGTCGAAAATCGTGCCTCGATCAGCTTCGAGTATTTTACTTCTCGTCCATTTCTCTTGACCGAGTTCCAATAAATCTACTTTCTCTCCATTTACTCCTGATACTGCATGCGTCCATTCGATATAGAAAAAACGTCCGATAAAAGCAAAAAAGAGCAGGACAAATAGTGACATTAAAATCGCTGCTCCAACATTAATATGTGAGTTCTTATTTGTTTCTTTCATTTCAGTGCAAACCTCCGAAATTATGATCCCTTGTTGACTACTTCTACGTTCTGATCATTCAGCTTCATGCCTAGTTCATTCTGGGCAATATCCATAATTCGATCTGGTGCACTTAGTCCTGATACTTTCACCTGTAATTCTTCGTTCTGTTTCATTTGAGCACGCTGTTCAGATTCTACTTGTTGAATGCTCGTATTCAAATTGTAGATAGATGCATAATTCGAAACCATAAAAATAGACGCTGCCACAAACGCTAGTACAAGCATCATCCAGAGCAATTTCTCTCCTTTAGTTATACGTCCACGTTCAATATATACGGCTTTCTGCTTTACTTCAACTTGCTTTTTCTGTGTTTGCTGCTGTTGATACTTATACGCCAGGTTACTCATTGTTTTCCCCCTTACACCTTCTCTTATTTTTCTCTTTACGCTTTCTCTGCAACGCGAAGTTTGGCTGATCTTGCGCGTCGATTTAATTCTTGCTCTTCTTCAGACGGTAGAATCGGCTTTCTCGTAACTAACTTCATTTCAGGCTGATATGCATCAGGAATAATCGGCATCCCTGGAGGAAGTTCTGGACCTGAAGCTGCTTCCTTCATTGTTGTCTTACAAATTCGATCTTCAAGAGAATGGAACGTAATGACACTAATTCGACCACCGGGATTCAAGATAGACATGCCATCAATGAGAGCTTGCTCGAATACTTTAAGTTCATCATTTACAGCAATTCGAATGGCTTGAAAAATCCGTTTAGCCGGGTGTCCCCCTTTCCTTCTCGCAGGAGCTGGGATTGCATCCTTAATAATATCAACAAGCTCGAATGTGGTTTCGATCGGTTTTAGGTCTCTTGCTTTTTCAATTTTGCGAGCAATTTGTTTTGAAAACTTTTCTTCACCAAATTTGAAAAAAATCGAGACGAGGCGTTCGTACTCCCACTCATTCACTACTTCATAAGCTGATAAACTGGAAGATTGATCCATCCTCATATCAAGTTGTGCATCATGCTGATAACTAAACCCTCGTTCGCCTTTATCAAGCTGCGGAGAGGAAACACCGAGATCAAACAAAATGCCGTCAACACCGTCAATACCAAGGTCAGAAAGCGCTTCTTTAATAAAGCTGAAATTCCGTTCGATGACAGTCAGCTTACTTTCAAACCCTGCTAGTGTTGTTTTGGCATTATCAATGGCCCACTGGTCCTGGTCAAATGCATACAGGTGCCCTGTAGTGAGCTTGTCCAGTATCGCTTTTGAATGGCCACCGCCACCAAGCGTACAATCGACATAAATACCATCTTCTTTAATATTTAATGCTTCAACTGCTTCTTCTTTAAGTACTGTAATGTGTTCAAACATCGCTACACCTTAACCTTCATTCCATATTGATCTTCTACAAATCGAAATCCATCATGCTTTCCGCGATCTCAGAGAACGATTCCTCTGAGGCATTGAAATACTCTTCCCAAACTGACTTATTCCATATTTCAAGTCTGTTGGATACACCGATGACAACACATTCTTTCTCAAGTCCGGCATATTGACGTAAAGTACCTGCAATGTTTACCCTGCCCTGTTTATCCAATTGGCATTCAGTAGCACCAGAGAAAAAGAATCGGGTAAAAGCACGAGCATCTTTCTTTGTAAAAGGAAGTGTCTTCATCTTCTCTTCAAGGACTTCCCATTCATTCATCGGGTAGCCAAAAATACATTTATCTAGCCCGCGGGTTAAGACGAAGGTTTCACCAAGTTCTTCACGAAACTTAGCGGGAATAATCATTCTGCCTTTTTCATCAACAGTATGCTGATATTCCCCCATAAACATGGCTTTCTCCACCTCTCCCACTTTCTACCTCTAAGTTACCACAACTCCCCACTTTTCACCACTAAAAAATTAATTCGTACTCCAACACAAAAATCCTGCTGTTAGGCAGGATTTTTATTCAAATCTATTCAATTTGTTTTTTATAGGGTCTTTTCTAAAGCTCGTTCCTAAAAGTTTGTAGCTTTTGTAAGAATTTTTATATAAAAGGCCACACTTCGCAAATTGGAGCGGAAGGATGCTCGACTCCTGCGGGACTAGCGGGACTGGTGAGACCCCACAGGAGCGTAAGCGACGAGGAGGCTCAAGCGTCCCGCGCCGCGGAAAGCGAGCATCCTGGAGCGGAAATTAACCGCAATAGCGAAATGTCTACGAAAAGAGCCTTTTACAAAATAACGACTTTATGTTTTTCGTTGAAGGTGAAATCAAGCTCCATTAAGCGATCAACAAAATCGAGTCCGTGCCAGTTCAAGAAGTAGACGGCGTTCCATTTCCGTTCCTGCGGTGCGCCATTCGGCTTTAAAGCAAGTCCAATCTCATCAAATTTAGCAAGATCATTCTCATGCTTGTATTCAATTGAACTATACAATTTGTTTTGAAGAAGGTCGAGCTGTCTTTGGAGAAAACGACCATTTTTCTCTGCATACCTCTCAAGTCCGCTGTCAACAAGCTTCGTCAGGTCTTGTAAGTCCCTATGAATGTCTTCTACTTTTGCTTTCGCGTCTTTAAACGTACTACCGATCCCCACATCATCAAGGTCACTAACATAGTTGTCTTTGAAAGAACTAATGCCTGACTGCAATACTTCCTCCAGTGATAGCGACAAGTCCGATAAATGTTTCTGAACGTGACGTTCAACAAAGGTAAACGTTAAACGAGGAACGATAATAGGCATTTTATAATCAAATATTCGGAAGGCTGGCTTTAGTAGCGCCCAGTAAGCTAGCTCTCCTGGCCCTGCTACAAACGCGAGCACAGGAAACATCGCGTCTTGCATTATGGGGCGAGTGATAACGTTATTACTTAATTCATCTGGATGATCATGAGCAAGATTGAGCAGGTCATCTCTTGTGAAAGTCGCCGTAGCCGTTTTCCCTTCGAATCCAGACCCACTTCTTTCTAACAGAATCCGCTCTCCTTTTACTTGGGCGAATAAATTCGCCTGATGCTCGTCAAGTTCGACTCCAATTGGATAACCCTGTTCTTCAAGGTGATTCCCCTGCTTAATGACTGCTTCATTGATCTCCTCATTGTTATCAATCATCTTCTTAAAGGCATCAACTTGAAGTTCACGAAACTCAGCATTTCCAGAATCAACAAGCACAAGCCCGTGCTTAGAGAAAAGCTCTGCCATCATGAAACAGAAATGATCCACAAATGTATTCGACTTATTTGTAACGTCTCCAAGCCATTTCTCTAGATCTTTTGTAAAAGAAGTTTCTCCAAAACGTTGAAGCACCTCTCTAGTCCAGTCGTTGAGCTTATTTTGATCGAGTGCTATGTCAGATAACGCTTGCTTCGTAAATTGCTTTTGAGGTACAGCCTCTTTCTTCTCACGGTTCTTATCATACGTAAAGATATGATTCACTTCATGATAATCATGATCCTCTCCAGCAACCCAGAAGATAGGTACAACTGGTACACCAAGCGCTTTCTCTTTTTCTTCAGCAAGTTTAATCACTGATAAAGCTTTATTAATGGTATAAAAGGGGCCAGTTAAAACACCCGCCTGCTGTCCTGCTACGACAGTGACAGCGTTACTCTGAGTTAAACGCTCAATGTTTTTCATTGCACGGGCATTAGCATTATACTTCGCATTGAATGTTCTCAGGTGAGCTGTTAAGGAAATACGATCGTGATCACGTTCCATTAGCTCCTTATATCTGTCTTCATATGATGTTAAATCCTGATATGTATAGTCAAAAAAAGCCGAGATGTTTTTCTTCTCAGCGATGTAATCTGTTGCAATTACATTTGATCCTGGAAGGAATGTTTCTGTGAGTTTCATTAAAATTTCTTCCTTTCTTGACACAAATGCGGAACTCCGCCTTTTTAATCCTTAGTTAGTATATCAAACTTCCTGACACCTACCAAAAAAAAAGCTTATGAGTTAGACCGTAATGATACGGTGAACTAACCCAATAAGCAAAAGAACGATATAGGAAGTGGAAAACAATAAAAAGTTAAAACGCCACGCTCCTTTAATAACCTTATGAATTTGAATGTCCTCTTTTGTTTTCCAGTGAAGAACCGTAAATCCTACCGCAGCACCTATCATAAGAAGTAA
Organism: Guptibacillus hwajinpoensis; assembly: GCF_001039475.1. GTDB lineage: Bacteria > Bacillota > Bacilli > Bacillales > Guptibacillaceae > Guptibacillus > Guptibacillus hwajinpoensis. The sequence continues at coordinate 1,137,668 of NZ_LELK01000001.1, forward strand.
AATCACCCATAAAAAGGAGTGACCAAATAATTCTACGATGATGAAATGAACACTTAGGATGAAAAAAATCGTCGAGATATCCACAGCAAGACGAAAAGAAAACTTTTTCTTCCGCGTCATTTTGACAGTCACAATGTACACGAGGTACCAGGCGAGAAGTGGTAAGGTTATAGCTGTAGCCACAATCCACGCTAGAACGTTTTCCATTTAAGTACACTCCCTTCTTTAATCTATCTTCTTCTCGAGCCCTTTAATACTGTCATATACAAATCTCGAATAAGGAGCATCTAGCCCTTTTAATTCCGCTTGCTTAAGGATTACTCCTGTAATGGCATCAATTTCAGTTAAGCGCCCTCTCTTTAAATCAGCTAGCATAGAAGATGTATTCCTTGCGGTTTTAATGCAGACGGCTTGAACATTGCTAAGAGCCTCCTCATAGTCGAGGTTAAGCACTCGAGAGGATTCTTTAACTAATTCTCTTAAAATCGTATAAAACCTTGCATTCGTGAGCAATTCACCATTATCTACATCAAAGATTCCTGTTAATGGATTAATGGCACAGTTTACGACAAGCTTACGAGCTAACATAGAATTCCAATCTCTCACATAGTAGATGGGAAAGTCCTCTTTCGAAAGAGAATGTAATGGATACGGTACTCCTTGATAAGTACTTACTTCGATCGTGCCTTCTCCAGTATGAAGAACAGTCACATCATCAAGTTTTTTTGCTCCATGATTAATAATCCCAACTAATATATTGTGGGATAAGGATTTAAGATTCTCAATATGCGCCATTCCATTCTGAATGAATAGCATATCTGGAATATCTTCTCCATATATCATTCGGATATGTTGAACAACAGATGAGACCTGTTGTGATTTCACAGCTATAATAAGTAAATCAACTTTGTGATTTTGAAGCTCAGATGTTGCCTGGACTGGAACCCTTCGTACCATTGTCCCTCTATATTCAATACCTTCTGTGTTGATTTTATTGGCTTGTTGGATGTGGTGGCAAACCATTGTCACAGTATGATTTGCTATGGAAAACTTTGCAGCTAACAGCAATCCGATTGAGCCTGCTCCAATAATTGTTATCTTCAACAGTATTCCCGCCTTTATAGGTCTAATGACGCATGCATTTCTTAAAGTTTAGCATATGTATTTCATTTTTATTATAAAAAAATCCCTTAACAGTTAAGTTAAGGGATTTACTTGAGTTTTATACAGGATAGACAGGGTGCTTTTTATCAGGTGCAGCTACTTCTTTTTCCTCGTAATAGGATAAGCGATCAACTAACACTTCCCGCAGTTCACTACCAGGCACAATGTCATCGACAATCAGTTCTGAAGCAAGTTTGTAAATATCAATATGTTCTTTGTATTCTTGATGCTTCGCTTTCACATATTCCATCCGCTCTTTCGGATCTTTAATCGCATTGATCTTATTAGCGTAGACTGCATTCACTGCAGCCTCTGGTCCCATTACCGCAATTTGCGCGGTAGGGAGAGCGATGCAGCAGTCTGGTTCAAAAGCTGGTCCAGCCATAGCGTATAAACCTGCGCCGTATGCTTTTCTAACGACGACTGAGATTTTCGGAACTGTCGCAGAGCTCATAGCAGCAATTAATTTCGCGCCGTGTCTAATAATTCCAGCCGTCTCCACTTTTGTTCCAATCATAAATCCAGGTACATCAGCTAGAAACACAAGCGGAATATGGTAAGCATCACAAAGCTGAATAAATTTCGCACCTTTATCAGCTGAATCAACGAACAGAACGCCACCTTTTACCTTTGGCTGATTAGCAATAAGACCAACAACACGCCCATCGATCCTTGCGAAACCTGTAATTAATTCTGGGGCAAAAAGCTTCTTCATTTCGAAGAAACTCTCGCCATCAACGAGCGCATCAATTAAATCATACATATTGAATGGGGCATTTTGATTCTCAGGAACAATATCAGTAATTGATTTCTCAAGAGAAGGTAGTTTCCCTTCTAAATGAGGCGTTCTTTTATGGAAATTGCCTGGAAAATAACTAAGATAGGTTCTTCCAAGCTTGATGGCATGCTCTTCATTTTCAGCAAGAACATCACCACATCCACTTGTACTGCAGTGCATTCTAGCGCCACCCATTTCTTCAAGCGTCACTTTCTCACCGATTACTTTTTCAGCCATTCGTGGTGACCCAAGATACATGGAAGCATTTTTGTCGACCATGATCACAATGTCACAGAATGCTGGTATGTAAGCTCCGCCTGCTGCGGATGGTCCAAACAGAAGGCAAACTTGAGGAACCATTCCAGACATTTTCACCTGATTATGAAAGAGTTTACCTGCGCCACGTCGATTTGGAAACATTTCAAGCTGATCGGTAATACGCGCACCGGCAGAGTCAACAAGATAAAGAAGAGGAACTTTAAGATTCATAGCTGTTTCTTGAATGCGAATAATTTTTTCTACTGTTCTAGCACCCCACGAGCCAGCTTTTACTGTCGAGTCATTTGCCATCACACAAACTTTTTCGCCGTTCACCTTACCGATTGCCGTTACAACACCATCAGCAGGGAGGTCACTTGCGTGGTTATTCGCAAATTTACCATCTTCTGTATATTGCCCGTTATCAAATAAGAGGTTCAGCCGATCACGCACAAAGAGTTTATTTGATTCTTTCAACTTTTGATGGTATTTCTCTGCACCACCAGATTCAATCTCGTTCGCTTTCGTTTGTAACATTTCTTCCAGATGGTTCATTAAGCATCCTCCTTCTATTTCCATTTAGATCGAGCGCTCGTTCAGCATAGATTCTTACTTAATTTTTACGAGAACATCACCTTCGTTAACAAAGTCCCCAATCGCAACATTCACTTCCGCTACCGTTCCTTCTTCTACTCCTTCAATAGGAATCTCCATCTTCATTGATTCAAGCATTACGAGTTCCTGTCCTGATGTGATTGAATCCCCTTCTGCTACCATTACATTTAAAACCGTTCCTGCCATAGATGCTTTTACTTCTTGCATGTTGATCATCCTTTTCTCTGTTTATTTTTAGCTCTTTTCGCAGACATTGTTGCTATAAGAGTGGATTCATTTCCGCTCCAGGATGCTCGCTTTCTGGGGCGGGCGGTGAGACTCCTCGTCGCTAACGCTCCTGTGGGGTCTCACCTGTCCCGCTAGTCCCGCAGGAGTCGAGCATCCTTCCGCTCCAATTAGCGAAGTTTGGTGTTTTATTTGTTTCAAAAGCAACAATCTTTTAGAAAATAGCCTTATTTTTTGACTGTAAGATTCTCAGATAAGTAAGCTGTTGAATAATTCCCTTGCTGAAACTTCTCTTCTGCTAGTAACTTTGCAAAAAGAGGGCTATTTTGTTTGATTCCGGTTAATGAAAAACGTTCAAAAAACGCCTGACCTATTTTGATTGCCTCATCTCGTGTTGATCCATTTACGATGATTTTCGCTATCATCGGATCATAGAATGGTGAGACAGTTGAGCCACTTTCATATCCTGAATCGATTCGAACATTTTTCATTTCAGGGAAATGAAGTGTTTCGATCTTTCCTGGTGATGGCATAAATGTGGAAGGATCTTCTGCGTATAATCTAAACTCAATACTATGACCTGTTGGCATTATGTCTTCTTGTTTCAATGGAAGAGATCGACCTTCCGCTACAAGAAGCTGCCATTCTACTAAATCGACACCAATTGTTTCTTCAGTAATTGGATGTTCGACCTGTAACCTCGTATTCATTTCAAGGAAGTAGAAATTCTCGTTTTGATCCATTACAAATTCTACGGTTCCAGCATTTGTATAACTTACATGCTCTGCAGCTGCTTTGGCTGCTTCACCAATTCTAGCTCTTGTTTCACTAGATATGAATGGAGAAGGTGTTTCTTCAAGTACCTTTTGGTTTCTCCTCTGAATTGAGCAATCTCTTTCATAAAGATGAACAAGATTACCTTGTTTATCACCAACGATTTGAACTTCGATATGTCGAGCCTGGTCAATAAATTTCTCAACAAACATAGCTCCATTACCAAAGTAAGCTTTTGCTCTGTTTTGACTAGAAGCAAAGGCTTTCTGAAGTTGCTCATCATTCTCACAGCGTTGCATGCCAATACCGCCTCCACCAGCTGCTGCTTTTAACATAACTGGATAGCCGATTTCATTTGCATATGAGATAGCCGCTGTGACATCTTCAATCTCAGAACTACCGGGTACAACAGGAACACCCGCTTCGATCATTGTTTTTCTCGCTGTTATCTTATCCCCCATTGATTCAACAACATCTGCTGATGGACCAATGAAAGCTATACCATGCTCCTCTACTTTTCTTACAAAGGATGCATTTTCTGACAGGAATCCATATCCTGGATGAATCGCATCAACATTCTCCTCTTGAGCGATTTTCAAAATAACTTCCTGATTTAAGTATGACTTTGCTGCAGGCGGATCGCCGATTTCATATGCTTTTGTTGCTTGTCTTACATATGGGAGATCTTTGTCTGCACTCGAATAAACAGCAACTGTTTCGATATTAAGTCTGCTGCACGTACGTATGATTCGTTCTACAATTTCACCACGGTTTGCAATTAGGATTTTTTTCACATTTTCGCTCCTCTCATAACAATAACGTATGGATGGGTTGAAAACCCTTACATTTATCATATCATTAAATGAGCATCACGTTTCAACAAATATTCAAATTATTCCTTTTAGACTTTGTTTTTTGAAATGCGGAAAAGTTGAATGTTTTCAGGTATAATAGAATAGTGAAGATTCTATTTATTTCACAGTAGACACGATAGAAAGCAATTTTTCAGAGGGGGTCGCTATGGTAGACTTGACAGTACGTCCACTTGTAATCAATTACAAAACTCTAGAAGAGTTTAAGAAATTTAAAGAGTATGGGATTCAAGAGCTTTCTATGATGGAAGATTTGCAAGACAATATTATTGAAAATGACAGCGAATCTCCATTCTATGGCATTTACTTTGGAGATACGCTCGTGGCTAGAATGAGCTTATATCGCATCGATCAGAAATATGATCGATATTTCGATCCTCCACAAGATTATCTTGAACTATGGAAACTTGAAGTACTTCCTCAATATCACAATCGTTCTTACGGATCTACACTAGTAAATTTCGCTAAAACATTTAATGTTCCAGTGAAAACGAATGCTAGACAGGGATCTGGAGAGTTCTGGGAGAAGATGGGGTTTGAAGCTGTAACGTATCACCCAGAACGTGATCGTGGCGAAAACCCATATGTATGGTACCCTGACGGTGTTTCAGAACAAGAATAACTAGAAAGGAGCCGCCCACGTCGGGCCGCTCCTATTTTTTTACTTTCTCTAAATTCCCATTAGCATCCATTTGAAACCGCATGCTCCCCTGATCTTCTTCCTGGAAAATGACCATCTTTCTCGCCTTTTCCATTATCTCTAACAACGATTGATAATCTTCCTGGACAGTCATATACTCTTTCTCTAGCTGATGAAGATGCTGTTTAAGTTGTAGATTTTCAGCAAGAGTTTCCTGTAATGACGCTTCATTTTTTGCTAATTCAGAAAAATAGGATTTGGATTTAATGAGTAGATCAATGGCTTCATCAATTAAATCCAGACTTTGATCTTCACAAGCTAATTCAAGGTTATATTCTGGCTGGCTTTTCTTTTGCTCTTTGCGCTGTTTTTTTGCAAGGGTAATGGCAGGCTCATATTGCTTTCGAATTAATGAATTCCATCTAAAACCACAAGCAGCAGGCGTTCGTGATAATTTTTTGCCTACTTCTTCAAATGCCGCAAGTTGTGTACTTGCTTCTCTAATATGCCGTAAAACGACTTCTGCTAGTAGAACATCTTCATCTTTTGACCATGCATCCTGGCGAATTGGTACCAATCGCAATCCCCCCAATAACCGTTTTACAGTCATCTTATGCTTTTGATAGATATAGTAGACTTTCAGATTTCAAAAAGAAGTATTTTATTATGATTGTTTTTTCTTTCTATTCAAAAATGCCTCAACAGCGATATGGTGCTCATCCTTTGCCCACAGTCTGGCACAATTCCTAATCTCTTGTTCAATTCTCTCAGAGAGTTTATCTTGATCTAGACGAGACAACCAATACATTTTATAAGAAGAGAGAATCGGTGAAGATCTCTTGAATAGATTCCCAATGTATTCATAAGCTTCTGAGTGCCAGTTAGCTGATTTTGTTATGTAAGTCATGTATCCTTTTTCGAATGCCTCTTCAGCTGAATAACGATCGGCGCTAATTAACATTTGCATGGCATGATCCGACTTCATTCTTTCTAGCGCAAATACTGTACCTCCCCAACCGGTGGTAAGTCCTATCGAGCCTTGTATGAACCCTACTTGAATGTTACTTCTTGAAATACGAAAGTCGCATGCAATAGCAAGCTCAGAACCTCCCCCAACAGCATGACCATTCAAAAGCGCAACGGTTGGTTTCTTACAAAGAAACAGTCGTTCTAGTACAGTGCCCATCTTCCTTAGCATCGGATAAGCTTCTTCTTCTGTTCGCAAATTGTGAAACTCACGAACGTCTCCACCACTACAAAAAGATTGCTCTCCACTTCCAGTCACAATGATATAGCTTACGGAAGAATCAGCCTCCGCTCTACTGATCGCTTCTAACATTTCCTCCATCACATCATAATTAATGGCATTCCTCTTAAGAGAACGGTTAATCGTAAGAATAGCAGCTCCATCTTTTCTACTTTCTAAAAGACTGGACATGTCGAACCTCCTACTAAAATTAGGTATAAAAAAAACAGAGAGATTTCTCTCTCTGTTTCACTAAAATTACTTACTTACTACGTTCTCACCTTTGTAATTTCCACACTCTTTACAAACACGGTGAGAAAGTTTGAATTCGCCGCAATTAGGGCATTTTACCATTCCTGGTACTTCTAATTTATAATGAGTACGACGCTTATTTTTACGCGTTTTAGAAGTTCTTCTAGCTGGTACTGCCATTGTTTCCACCTCCTTAAAAAGTTAACTAATTTCACAGAAGTTATATTTACCGATTAGTTATCTTCATTTTCCTTATTGAAAAAGTCAGCTAAACCGGCCATACGCGGATCAACCTTTTCTTTTGGTTGCTCGCGAGTAATAACTTCCCATCCATTACCGGATTTTTTTGGCATTTCTTCTGATTCGGAGCTGTATTTCACTACTCGAATCGGAATCTCCAAAAGTATATTTTCCTTAATATACGGAACTAAGTCAACCGTATTTCCCGAAACTTGATGAATTTCTTCATCTTCCACCTCAAAATCAAGGCCATTTGTGTTTGCTTCAAGCACAAATGTCTCCATTGGACGAAGTACGAACGGGAAATCTACATCTTCAAGTGTATTGGCGCATGGAAGAACCATTTTGCCTTTCACTGTGAGATGAAAGGTAACCTTATTACCGTGAAACGACGCTTCACCGGTAACATGAACTGGCGTAATCTCACGGATATCCGTATTACGTTCCTTCAGTTCCTCTACATTCACTTCTTCGTCAATTGTAAGACCTTTCAGTTTAAAGGACTTCAATTGTTCAATTGACCATTTCATCTGTCTATCACCTCAAGGCAACAAAAGTATTATAGCTACAAAATACATAAATGTCAATATTTTTTCTTTACACCAGTTGTTATAGAAAGCTTATTGGTATAGTCTTAATCATACCAGAGTAAAAACACTGAATTCAACTAATTAAAATGAAGCTGAATTTCATAGAGGATAAACTAGACATTCATTCATTGATCGTCCTCTATCATTTGTCAGAAAGGAGCATTTGAATGAAAATTGCTGGCGTTATTGTTGAATACAACCCTTTTCATAATGGACATCTCTATCATTTGAATGAAACAAGAAAGGTAACAAGTGCAGACGTTGTTGTTGCTGTAATGAGCGGCTCTTTTCTCCAGCGGGGAGAACCTGCACTTGTTGATAAGTGGTCTAGAACGCGGATGGCTTTGCAAAATGGCGTTGACATCGTTATAGAACTTCCCTATGTGTATGCTACCCAGAAAGCTGAAATCTTTGCAAAAGGAGCAATTTCACTCCTCTCCTCTATCGGAGTTGACGAGCTTTGCTTCGGAAGTGAGTCAGGCTCTATTCATGAATTTCAAAACACAATAGCATTTGTTGATTCTCATGAGAAAGAATACAACGAGCGAATTAAATATTTCATGAGTGAAGGAAATAACTATCCAAAAGCAACCTCGCTTGCTTTTCAAAGCCTGCAAGGGCATGAAGACGTTCTTGATTTATCTCAACCGAACAACATTCTTGGATTTCAGTATGTGAGAGCGATTCATGCACAAAACGCTCCCATAAGACCGACTACCATTCTTCGTACAAAAGCAGGCTACCACGATCAGGAGCTGACCGATACTAAAATCGCAAGTGCTACCGGGATACGTAACGAGTTACTCTCAAAAGGTAGTCCACTTGAAAGTATTCAAGCCTATGTACCTGAACCTACATACAATGAATTACAACAATACAAAGAAACATACAGCACATTTCACGGTTGGCACAAACTTTATCACTTACTAAGATACAAATTACTAACAGCCTCTCCTGTGAAGCTTGCTTCCATTTACGAAGCTGAAGAAGGTCTCGAAAATCGACTAATTACAATGGCAAAAACAGCTCCTACCTTCCAGGACTTTATGGTAGCAGTTAAAACGAAGCGATATACATGGACACGCATTCAACGTTTCGCGCTTCATATCTTAACTGAAACAACGAAAGATGAGATGAGACCTGCGCTAGAAGATCGTGCACCTTACTTGAGACTACTTGGGATGTCTGGTGTTGGAAGATCTTATTTAAATGAGATAAAAAATTCACTTCCTGTACCACTTGTTTCCAATATTAATCAATTCCACCATCCATTTCTAACAACTGAAAGACGCGTGAATCAAGTTTATGCACTAGGATTCACCGGTAAGCATCAAGAAGAATTTCTAATGAAAGAATATAAAACGTCTCCCATCATTCTCTAACAGCAAGCGCCCAGCAAGGTTAATCCTGCTGGGCGTTAAATTATTATTCAGCTTTTAGTTGTTTTAAGTAATCAATGGCATCCTGAAACGTTTCAACAGGTACAATTTTCATTTCAGTTTTTATATCTTCCGCAGCTTCCATTGCGTCATCGTAATTGGAATGAGCAACAGGCGCTAAGAAAATTTCAGCTCCCGACGAATCAGCGGCAACGATTTTTTGTTTAATGCCACCGATTGGACCTACTTCACCCTCTTCATTAATCGTTCCAGTACCAGCAATCTCGTACCCTTTTGTCCAGTCTTCTTTTGTTAACTGGTTATAAATTTCGAGCGAGAACATCAGTCCAGCTGAAGGACCACCTATTTGATCTGTCTTAATGTCAATTGTTGGATCTGTTTCAATCGATGTCGAGGTTACTGGGCCTGTAATACCTACACCGACCTTTCCTTTTTCTGTATTATATGGCTCTGGAAACGAAGAGAAACCAACTTCGACCTCTTTCTTATTCCCTTCACGGTCAAACGCAATGTTGACCGTTTCGGTCTTACTATACGTTCCGAGCTTGTCGAGAAGTTCCTCTGTCGTTTTGATGTTCTTATCATCTACCCTGGTAATAAGATCACCAATTTCCAATTTGCCATCAGCGGGCATTCCGTCAATAACCCCAGTAACAAGAACACCATTATTCGTAATCTCTATCCCTTTATCTGCAGCTTGATATGCAACGATGGTAGCACTCGTTTGAGAGTTGGCCATGACATCAAGCTGTCTTTGATGATATTGTTCATCTGTCTCACCTTCACGTTTGATTAACTCTTCAGGAATCAATTCATGGTACTCATTAAACTGCGCCCAAACGTATTGGATGAGATTCGCTTGTCCGACACGGACAGTGGTTAGCATGAACTCTCCTTTATCTTCTGAGCCGCCATCTACGTTAATTACATCATCTAATTCTTTAGCTTCACCTGGAGTCGTTACATAATATGGAAGGTTGATAAATGTAAATGCTGCAACTACTATAATAATCATGACCCATATAAAAGTAAATTTTTTGGTGCCTCTGTTCATTTATTCTTCTCCTTCCAATCCTCAACCGCCTTATGTATTTCATCAAGGTGGCGATGGGCTTCTTCCTCCCCTATCTTGATAATATCAACCACATTCGTAAATGCCCTTGATTGAAATGATTCCAGTCGAGGTTTTATCATAATATCCGCATTAATTTCATGTAGACGGACCATTTCAGTTTGCATGATATCAATACTCTGCATAATAACGTCAATAATTGAGGTAACATCAGGTTCTTTTTTTACATCCGATACGTCAACAGCTATCACAAGGTCTGCGCCCATTTCTCGTGCTACCGAAACAGGGACGCGATCGATGACGCCTCCATCGACGAGAAGCCGGTCTCCAATTCGCTCCGGAACTAGTATCCCTGGGATAGCGATACTCGCTCGAACGGCCTGAGCAATTGGACCCGATTTGAATACGACCTTTTCTCCTTTAATAATATCCGTTGCAACGATAGCAAGGGGCGGGGATAGATCCTCTATTTGTTTCCCGTGTGTAAGAGTTTCAATTAAACTTTTTACTTTATTACCTGCAATGAAGCCCATCTTTGGAACTGTAAAATCCAAATAATATTTCCGTTTAAAAAGGGACGCCATTTTGACCATCGTATCAACATCATGACCTACTCCGTAAATGGCACCTACGAGTGATCCCATACTACTTCCTGCAATATAGTCAATGGTTATATTTTCCTCAATTAATACTTTTAAAACGCCGAGATGTGCGAATCCTCTCGCACCACCCGAACCAAGTGCTAACCCAATTTTAGGACGATTCATCATGAATGCCTCCCTGTCTATCCCTGCTTAATCATATGGTCTAATTGTTCCTCACATACGTATATTTTAATTATCGGACAGGTTTATTATTAGATAAACGCCTTTGGGAGGAATGCCTCTGTGAACGTTCAAGTGGTGAAAACATTATTGCTTGCAACGTCTGTAACGGTCGTTGCTCTCGCTGTCATATTATTCCCAGAACATACACTTGAGGCTTCAAATAGCGGCCTTTCGATGTGGTGGACGATTGTATTTCCTTCTTTATTACCCTTTTTTATCATTTCTGAACTTCTCATAAGCATTGGAGTGGTTCGCTTTATCGGGATTTTGTTAGAACCTTTGATGAGACCGCTTTTTCGTGTACCTGGTGCCGGAGCATTTGTACTTGCTATGGGAATCGCCTCAGGCTTTCCTGCAGGAGCAAAATACACTGCGCATCTTCGACTTAATAAAGATATTACAGCGATCGAAGGAGAAAGACTCGTATCATTTACGAACTGTTCCAATCCTCTTTTTATTTTTGCTGCTGTTGCTGTAGGCTTTTTCCATAACCCTGCACTCGGCGTTATTCTTGCTGCAGCTCATTATACCGGCAATATACTCGTAGGTCTCGTCATGCGTTTTCATCACCCTGAAGTAAAAGAATACAAAGAAACAAGACGCTCTAACCAGTCTAGAGTTACCCAAGCATTTGTAGCGCTTCATGAAACAAGAATATCTGATAATAGGCCATTCGGAAAAATGATGGGCGATGCTGTCCACTCATCAATCAAAACTCTCTTAATGGTTGGAGGCTTTATTATTTTATTTTCTGTGCTAAATGAGCTAATTGGCGTCATTGGTGTTGCAGCATTTCTTGCAGGGATTCTTAGAACGGCTCTGCTACTTTTACAGCTCCCTCCTGAACTAGATATCCCGCTTCTATCTGGACTATTTGAGATTACACTTGGAAGTAGACTTTCAAGTGAGAGCTCAGCACCACTACTAGCACAGGCGATGATTACAAGCTTCATTCTTGCTTTTAATGGATTCTCTGTACAGGCTCAAGTAGCAAGTATATTAGCTGATACGGATATCCGTTTCAAACCATTTTTCTATGCACGACTCCTACACGGAGGATTCGCTGCAGTTCTTACTTTGGTATTGTGGAAACCAATATACATTAATCTTTTATCTTCAGGTGCTGTGACGCTTCCGGTCTTCAATAGGAATGATCCACTTACGATGCTAGAAACACTGTATTTTTTGTTACAGCAAACAGGGGCATGGATTACATGTTTTTTCTTAGTCATCTTTATTGTGCTAACTATTACGAGAAATCGCACGAGTAGCTCATAGTTCTTTAGGTAGAAAAAAGACCCCCGTTAGTCTAACGGGGATTCAGCGTACTTTTGTCTTAATGCATTTTCAACAATTTCTGGTACAAGATCAGAAACTGGAGCGTGGTATTTTGCTATTTCTTTCACAATGCTAGAGCTTAGAAACGAATACTGGTTGTTCGTCATCATAAAGAATGTTTCGATTTCATCTTCAAGTTTTCTGTTAATAGATGCGATCTTCATCTCATATTCAAAATCTGAAACGGCACGCAATCCTCGAAGGATTGTAGAAGCTCCTACTTCTTTTGCGTACTCAATTAATAACCCTCGATGAGAATCAACCGTTACATTACTAATATCTTTCGTTGCTTCTTTTAATAACTCAACACGTTCATCTACTGAAAAAAGGGTGGACTTACTTTGGTTATTAAGAACAACAACTTTAATATCATCAAATACTCTTGCGCCTCGTTTAATAATATCTAGATGACCAAACGTTACCGGATCGAAACTACCTGGACAAACCGCAATCTTACCCATGACTAATCCTCCTTCTCAACAGCCGGCTGTTCATATGTATAAATCGAAATCGTTGTTTTACCACTATAGGTTTCTTGGCGAGTCATTTGTAGCTCAGCAACCGCTTCTGGAAGTGTCACTTCCTTTTTATGTTCTACTACAATGGTTGCCTTATCCTCTAGAAGCTCAAAAGTGCATAGCTTCTCAAGATCATAAAGAATTTGTTCTTTATGGTACGGGGGATCAAGTAACACAAGCGTGAAAGTCATTTCTCGTTTGTTAAGTGCTTTTAGCGCACGTTTTGAATCATTGCGAAAAACTTCTGCAGAACCTGTAAATTTAGTTTGTTCAAGGTTCCATTTAATAGTCTCAATCGCTTTGCTATCACGATCTACAAAAATACATTTGCTCATACCTCTACTCAAAGCTTCAATGCCCAGTGCTCCACTTCCACCATAGAGATCGAGAGCTTGTCCTCCATCGAAAAAAGGACCGATCATATTATAGATAGACTCTCTGACTTTATCTGTTGTTGGTCTTGTGGACATACCAGGAACAGGCTTAATATGCCTTCCTTTACACTCTCCTGCAATGATACGCATCTCTCTCACAACCTTATCCATTCCATATTCCTACTTATCCTACCACAAAAAAAGGGAAAGCTAAAATCAATGTATAAACGAAAAGTTCATGGTGATACTAAACGTAGCAGCATCGTTTCAGGTTAACGTTGCTGCTACCACGGAGAAGACTTACGTTTCCCCATAAGTTCTTCCTCCGGTTTCTCCTCTCCCATTGCCTTAGCTTAACGGCTTAAGGCACCCGCAGGAAGTATATCCTGCGGGTATTTTTTTTGAATGGCTAAGAGTGGTAGTTGATTTCCGCTCCAGGATGCTCGCTTTCCGCGGGGCGGGCGGTGAGCCTCCTCGTCGCTAACGCTCCTGTGGGGTCTGTCCCGCTAGTCCCGCAGGAGTCGAGCACCTTCCGCTCCAATCAACAACGAAGTGTAGTTTTTATTCAAAATCTCTTTAAAAAACAAAAATCTTTTAAAATAAGGCTATGTTATCTCAAATTGTTGATTTCTCGATTTTTGGCTCATTCGATTGAAACCTTAGTTTCACTCGCTGACCATTCGCCGCAGTGCGTAAATGAGCCAAAAATCAACACTGTTCATTAACATAGACTAAAATAAGTAAGACCTTTAAGATCAACCTGAATCAAGATCAAATGGTAGATCAGCTACTTGAATACCATTCCAATCATGATGGATCCAATCACCTAACTCATCCTCCGTAATAGTTGTATGGTTATACAGATAATCTTCGACATCTGACAAAGATTGATCTGACAGTAACTCTGCCTCAGCAGCCGTGATAACGCCGTGGAGAACAAGTACAGCAAGAATGTCAGCAATGATCAGTCCCTGAATTAGTTTTTTATCAATGGTTTCCTCTTTAGCATTTCTTCCTTTCCAGTACAAATAGAGTAAACCTCCTACTAACGTAACTAGAAGCAGAATCGATCCCATAGAAGAACCTCCTTTCTTATCATTTTAATGCAAACGCTTTATCCTTTCCATCATAAAGAATTCATGCTACATTATGAGAGGATTTCTGAACAGAATGAAAGGAGTACACTATCATGATTCAACGTTTTATTGAACTCGGAGAAGGCTATTCTGATATTTATGAGCTAGTCGAACTTGCGAGAACCAATTCTAATCGTGTTCACCGTCTATTATTACTTAAAACCGTCACTAAAAACCGTGAAGTCGTTTCGCCTGTTGTTGTATTGAAGCCGGCTGGTGAAGGAAATCTTCAACCACTTTATATTTGTAGAGAAGGCATTCCTGCAAAAGACCCTTCTGTTAGGAGATTGCAGCTATTTGAAGAAATGAGTGAGACATTAGAGATACCCATCATTCCTATTGAAGTAAAGCCTTCAAGTGAATTTAACGAAAAAGAGTTATATTACAACTATATTATTGGCATTCTTAGACTAAATAACTTAATTCCCCCTCTAAGCTAATCGCCATACATAACAAGAAAAGCAGGAGTCCCGACTCCTGCTTTTCTTGTACATAGATAGAAATTGCACTAAAATACATTCAATCTTATCCGTAAATGTAACCTTTTATGTAGAATTTGCATTTCTGTATAGAAGCAAAATAAAAAAGCCATCCATCAATAGGAACGGCTTTCTATAGACCCATTTTATAATCGTATTGTTTCGCTTTATCAGGCTTTGCATTCTGATATTCAGTTTGCACTTCTGGACGCTTAGAGGGTTCCACTCGCTTCACAAAATGAAGGGAATTCAATCGTTCTTTAGTCGCCTCAAGCTGATCAAGATTAATATAAATTACAACATACTTCTGTTTCGAGGAAACATAATGTACATTTCCAAACCTTCTTAATTGTTTGGCATGCTTTAGTGACTGAATATAGACTGCTAAGCCAACTCGTTCTACAAACATGACTCGTTTCCCCTTTACTTTTGAAATCTTCTTATTCAAACCTAGCACGAAAGGTGCTTGATATCAAGAATGAACAGAGTGTTGGTCATTTGAATATGTTTCGGTTAGGATAACAGTAGACTGTGTATGAGAAAGGATGCAATACAATGAACCTTGATGATATATGGACACCGTTTTTAACCCAACTAGCGAAATCAACTGCTGTTAGCACCGTTTCTAAAAAAAAAATCACCGGTATACCCTTTCTCTATTTTACAGTAAATACAGGCATCGGAAAAGCTACGATTGAAACCTTAATAAAAGTAGAGGCAGCTAAGGTTATGAAAGGTAAGCGATTACAGATGGACTATTCATTTGTTCGTGAGGATCAATCACTTATGGTGTATCGCGTACGCTTTCTCGTTCCACAAGAAAAAATGTTCTGCTGTGGTAATCTTTGTCCAGATTGTATTCGCTTCAGAGAATAAAAAAAACCAGAGCATATTGCTCTGGTTAACCGCATCCACAGCTGCCGCCTGAGCCGCAACCGCCTCCACAAGATTGATTATCAAAGAACGGGTTACCTGATGGAACTTTTATTGAAGGTGAAACTTCTCCAGCAAGAAGAGAACATACTTCAACAAGCAATGATTCAAGATCGGTCTCTGCTTTCTTGAATGCCGCTACATCATCGTGTAGATCCATATCTCGCTTAGCCTCACGAACCTTCACTGTAATCGTCATGAAGTCAGGATGGTATCTCCCAAATCGCTGAACCTCATCATAAAGTTCCTTTAATTCAGAGAAACGTTTTATGAGTCCTTGTGCTTCCTTATTCTTTGCTAACTTCTTTCTTGCCTCATGATAATCATGAGCAACTTCTGAATCTTTTATCATGAACCCAAGCTCTTCAGCCTGGTCTAAAATCATAACACTATCTAGAGTAGCAATCATACTTACACCTCCGCCCTTATCTTACCACTTTAAGCAAGGCGCTGACCAGTCTTCTAAAGCAAACAGAAGTCACTGCCCACTATTTGGTTATTGACTTATTATGTATTCAGATCTATAATTTTCTAGATTTATGTGTTTTCATCTTAGAAAGGAAGACAAATCAAACTGTGAAACTTCTCACCTTTAATCCATTCCGAACACTAGGTATGCCAGGTATTTCTTACGTTAAACCCGATCACATGTTTAATAAAATAGACGAAATCCGCGCATCAGATGTGCTGCTTTTCCCTGAAAAGTGGCAGGTGAACTCTCTTGTTTATGGTTTAAATAAAAAGATTTTCCCCTCCATTCAATCCATTCAACTAGGATTCGATAAAATTGAAATGACAAGGGCGTTCTGGTCAATCAAACCTGATCTTATGCCTTATACTGAAATTGCGGGGAGTTCAAAAGCAACGATTGAACGTATTCTAGATACATTTCCATTTCCATTTGTCGCAAAGGAAGTGCGCAGCTCGATGGGTAAAGGTGTCTTTCTTATTCGCTCACGAGAAGATTTCCTTGCATACGCTGAACAAAATGACGTTCTATATGTCCAAGAGTACTTACCAATCGAAAAAGATCTACGTGTCGTTTATGTAGGAAATACCGTTGTATCTGCCTACTGGCGAATCGGTGGAGACTCTTTCCATAATAACGTAGCACAAGGTGGCAAACTTTCTTTTCATAATATACCTGAAGAGGCTCTTCAGCTCGTAGACAAAACAGCTAAAGCATTAGGAATCGACCATGCCGGATTTGACGTTGTTTTCGCTAATGGGAAGTATTACTTCTTAGAATTCAATTGTTTGTTCGGAAATCAAGCTCTAGTTCAACAAGGTATTCAAATCGAAAAAATGATTTTCAATTACTTGCAGGATCAGTTCCCCCCACTCGTTCCTCCAACAACACCTTACCGACATATATCATAACGAATAAGTCTCTATATAGAGACTTATTTTATTTCTACTTCAAATTCTTCAAGAGATAAGTACCTTCCACCGTCTTTTCGCATAATATCCAACCGAATGATGTGTTTTCCTTCTGGTAGGTTATGAACAATAAAGGCAGCTTGTTTGACGGATTTTTGCTTTTTGCCATCAAGGAATACATCAATATACCCATGATAATCTTTTTTATCATTATGTGGATCAAATGAGAAATTAGGAATCACACATTCAACGAACAAATCTTTGTTCTTTATTCGATGATTAACAAGAACAGGATCTGACTTTGCTGCGACCTCTTCCTCCAATGATTCGCTGAATCCAACTACTGGAACACAACAAAGAATCATCAGTAAAACGACAATCACTTGTTTCCAGCCTCGACCGCTCACTTTCATTTTGGACACACCCCTTTGCTCTTCAGTGTGCCCAAACCACTTTAATTAATGAATTAAGATTAGAATTTCCATTAAAACAACTTAAATTCACATAAAAAAGGACCCTAATTTTTCAATTGGGTCACTAATGCAAGCATCATATTCACCATGTTTAATTGGTTTTGGAATCGATCAACCCGTTGTGGAAAAGTTTGACCATAAAAAACTTTTGAAGCTTCTTCGAATTCCTTTAGTGCATATGGTTCTCTGCTTAAGCGTCGATACCATATCGGTTGGTTTCTTAAGAAATAGACTAAATCTTGCCGTGAAGATAAAAAATCCTGCACTTCTTCACGCATTAAACCCCCTCCTAGTCATGACGAAATGGAAATGGGGAATGGGAGTGAATATAAGGTGCTTGCTGCTTTGGCTTGGAACGGAATTGTGAAAGAACTTCTTGTATTGAATAAACCGCTCCGCTAAATTGTTCAATTCCTTTTTGCACTTCGTCTAAGTTCATTTGTTTAATAGCAGAAAGCATACCAGCTACTTTGTTGCTTTTATCAGCTGTAGTTGCCTCTTTTTCTCCTTGATCCTCCTCATCGTCAAACCAGGTTTGATCATCCTCACCGAAAAGCATCCACTCCTCAAAAAGCTCCTGAAGAGTTTTTTCACCACGCTTCACCTTCTTAAGAACAAAAGGATTTGCTTTGACGAATGTTTTAAATTCCTGAACTTTTTGACTCGACTGCGTTTCAGGCATATTCGCCACCTCCATTTCTTGCTAACCATAAATGGTCTTACTACATAATAATTAGACTTTTGACAATTGTGCGCCTATTTGTTGGTGCATACGACCATTATTGTTAAAATGAATACGTAACGATCTTGCTTAGGAAAGGAATTCAAAATTGGAAAAGGAAAACATACATGCACTTTTATCAGAAATACTTGAAAAGTCAACAAACGAAGAAAGAAAAAATCTTTACTCCTTACTAGAAGGAGTAAAGAAGAAACAAAGTAACCATTACAAAACGTATTTAGCAGGTTATTTAGGAATTAGCAGTAAACTCATTAACGACAATACATACGAAAGCATCATACCAAATCGAGAGCTTATTCATAACCCTCTCCAGATTGCCCATGGAGGGGTCACAGCTTCTCTTATTGATATTGCAATGGGTTCACTTGTCCATCAGTCTCTCCCCTCAACTAAAGCAGCTGTAACATCAGAGATGAACATTCACTACCTAGCTAAAGGAAGTGGGCAAGAATTAAGATGCCGCTCTCAAGTATTGTTTAAAAGTGAGACGAGGTGGGTTGTAAAGGCAAACGTATTTCGTGATGATCAGACAATCATTGCAACCGCAACAGGCAATTTCATGATAATACCTAGAAAGGTTTAATGAAATTCTGAGTATAATATTCCCGATAAACACCAACGCCTATTTCCGTAAACTCTTCATTTAGAAGCGCTTCACGGTGCCCTTTACTGTTTAACCATCCAATCATAGATGCTCCTGCATCTGGATACCTTGCTGCAATATTCTCTCCAGCGTAACTATATAACACATCACCACTCTTCAATCGGTCAGAAAGTTCGCCTTCTGATGGAGAAGTATGTGAGAAGTAGTTATTATCACCCATATCTTTGCTATGACCGAACGCAACTTTGGATACTTCTTGATTATAAGAAAGGGGTTTCTTATCGGAAAGGTTTCTAAGAACGTTTGTCATAGCGAAGATTTGCTTCTCCATTGCTGTTTGAACTTCTTCCCACTGACTATTAGAAAGCGTTTCGGCATCCATTAATTCACCGCGATAAGAAACGGCGTATGGTCGTTGCTTCACAAGAACGTGTGGTTCAGCAAGTCTTACAGCTCTTAAGCTTCCATTAAATTTATCGAAGTAATATTGCGCAAAAAGTTCGTCATGGATTTTCACGAGAGGTTTTTGCTGTAATTCTTCGCTTGAAAGTTGGAAGCGATAGTCATAATCATTTACTTTAAGTGAAATTTCCTTATCTGGCCTTGTATCATTAAAAACCGTTTCAGCATTCTCACCCATAGGATAGTTATCACCAGCTTCAACATTCCCCATAAAGAAAACCGTTACTACTTTTCCCTCTTCAATACCTACTTGGAGATATTCTGAACTTGACTGCTCATAAATCCACCACTCGTAGCCATAGGAAGAAGGATCTACTCGATCGGGTTCTCCAAGCTCCTGCGTAATGCCTTCCGAACTATTTCCAATCCACTTTTCTATACCAGTTAGTGCAGGCAATGGTTCGCTAGTTATCTCAGGCTCATCTTTATCTTTAGTCGTTTCATCAAGCACTTCTGTCTCTTCATTAATAATCCGTTCAACTTCTGGAACAACTGTGTTCCAGTCTATTCGTTCATATACATCCAGTCCAATCACTATTATGACGATTAGTATTACGAAGCGAAGCATGTTCCCAATCATTAGATCGCCTCCATTTCATTGTATCTATTATGCCTTATCCCTCCTATCAATCGCAACGGTTTAACACTATAGCGTACATTTCAAGCACCTGTTCTCGTTTACGTCACAAATCCAAATTTCACGTCAAAAAAAGAAGAGCCCGCGGGCTCTTCCTTTTATGCATTAATTTTTTCTTTCAGTAAGAAGTAAGAAACAATACCAACAAAACGCTCGCCATCTAAAACGATCACTTCTGTTAGACGTGATTCATTCATGATGTCTGCAGCCTGTTCTGGTTTCATATCTGGAGAAAGAGTAAATTCGGGTTTCTCCACTAGTTCTTCTACCTTCGTAGCACCCGCTTCATTATCCGCAAATCCACCAACGGCAATAGCACGATCCGTTACAATACCCATTAAATGCTCATTCTCGTCACACACAGGAACAATTGTAACGTTCTCATTTTTCATGACAGCGGCAGCCACAGACACGTTATCTGATGGTTTACAAGGAGTTACTCGCTTCGCAAGTTCACCTACTGATACCATGCTTCTCTGCAGTGCAGACCCTAATTGATCTCTAACGATCGCTAACTTCTTATTGCATGTGCTAATAATCGTTTCTGGAAATTCTTCGTCATACTCAACGCCATGTGGATAATAGTGTTTTCCAACATAAGGTTTACCTAGTTTAATCACAGCGTGTGCTGATTCAACCATTCCCTCAATCGATACACCAGGTACTCGAAGATAATAAACATCACCGTTTGTCATATCTTCAAATTTATAATCATATGTAACTCGCTCATAATCCCATTGGCCTGCAAGTACTAAACCGTTTTCATGCATGATATGGTCTAAAATGGAAAACTGAACAATCGTTGATTCCAGACCAGTGTTCTCAAATTTCATTATCCGTTTGCCTCCTTTGTATTTCACAACAAGTCCACTCTCTAATAATAGTATAAGGGACAGTGCAGTTGCAATGTTTACTTACCATTATGCTCGATTATAGCTTCTATATTATTGTTTTGCGTGGATACTAGAAATAAATAATTCTGTGAAAAGGTAGGGTATTATTATCACTTTTGGTGAAACTACGATTGAAAGGAGATGAAGAGATGAAAAAGTATATCCCATTATTAGTTGTATTTCTTCTTGCGGCTAGCCTATTTTCACCTGAAACCGCCCATGGACAGACTACATACACCGTAAAATCAGGTGACACGCTGTGGAAGATCTCAAAAAGGTACAAAATTGGACTAACCGAAATCATTAACGCCAATCCTCAGTTTAATAATCCAGACTTGATTTATCCTGGTGATCGAGTAAACGTTCCAACCGGTAACACTTCCATTAACAAATCAAAAGATATTGGACAGCAAGTAATGGATTTGACGAATCAAGAAAGAGCGAAAAACGGCCTTTCACCACTAACATGGAATTGGGAAGTTGCGAGGGTTGCGAGATACAAATCTGCCGATATGAGAGATAAAAATTACTTCTCGCATCAATCACCAACGTACGGATCACCTTTTACAATGCTAAAGAATTTCGGTGTTTCCTACCGCAGTGCTGGTGAAAACATTGCTGCAGGCCAGTCAACTGCAGAAGAAGTCGTACAAGCTTGGATGAATAGTGCGGGACATCGAAAAAATATCCTAAACCCAGGCTACACTCAAATAGGCGTTGGTTATGTCTCTGGTGGCTCTTATGGTCATTATTGGACACAAATGTTCATCTCAAAATAAGAGGCTCTTACTAAAAGATTTTTGTATAGAAAACCAAACTCCGCTAATTGGAGCGGAAATTAACTCTCAAAGCACCAATATCTACGAAAAGTGTCATAAAAAAAGATCCCTTCTCAATTGAGTAGGGATCTTTAAGTTAGTCATTTTCTATACCTTCTTCTACAGGTAGGATCAACCTGTTGACTATGACATTCACTTCTTCAACCTTTAGTCCAGTCATTCGTTCAACATCGTTTTTGATACGTTCTTGAAGCATAAAGCAAGTAATTGGAATAATTTCACCAAAATCGATCGCTACTTCTACTCGTAACGAAAGCCCCGTCTCTTCTATTCCATCTTCATACTGTGATTTATTTCTTTTTCTTATGCCCACTATTTTTCTAAGAGTATGTTTTACAGGTGCAACAATAAGTTCAACCCCTTCTGTTTCTTTGACAGCAACATCCACGATAAAGTCGATTACGCTCTCTGAAATAACAAGGGTTCCCTGATTATATTCTTTTCTCATGGTGTGATGTTCCCCCTTTAACCTTCCCTATACCTACTATATGAGGAGACAAAATCGTTTTATGCGTTTAATAATTCGTTTCTCTCTACTGGTAAAGCACCATAGTCCGTACTATAATAAGAATAGATGGTTTGACTTAGAAAGGAGAACAAGATTGCCAAAGATCCTCTCAAAACGCTTTTTACTCATATTATTGGTCATCACGTTTTTAGCCGTTTTAGCGTTCTGGATTTTACCCGTCTCTATTCCACTGATTCTTGCATTTTTCAGCGCACTTGCACTTGATCCTGCTGTTAAATTGATTCAAAAGAATACAAAGCTAAAGAGGTACTTTCCAGTTATTATTGTATTCACCTTATTTGTTATTCTTATTGCACTTCTAGGCTACTTCCTCGTAACTAAAGTAGTTACTGAGGGTATCGCACTTGTGGAGAATTCTCCTCTGTACATACAGAATATTACTCAAATGTGGAATAGCATGGAATCAAATATGGAAGCAGTCTCGAAAAGTTTTCCTAAAGAATTTGTTCAAGAATTCACTAATCAAGTTGACCGATTTCTTGAGAATACGAAGAATACAATAAGTAGTATCGACTATTTAAAAATCATCACCATCATCGTAACCGGAATTCCAAATTATCTTGTAAGTATTCTCGTATATTTAATTGCATTATTCTTATTCTTGATGGAATTACCTAAATTAAAGCAAAAATCTTATTCGTATTTATCTGCACAAACTGCTGAAAAAGTTCAGTTTATGACAGGTCGTTTATCTTATGTGATCTTTGGATTCTTCAAAGCACAATTTCTCGTTAGTATTATTATATTTGTAGTCAGTTTAATTGGATTACTCATGATTACACCTAAAGTCGCTCTACTTATGGCATTTATTATTTGGGTGATTGATTTTATTCCAATTATAGGATCAATCGTTATACTAGGTCCATGGGCACTTTATTACTTAATCATAGGTGATATAGCCACAGGTAGCCAAATGGCTATCCTTGCTGTTGTTCTCCTAATTATCCGCCGAACAATAGAACCTAAAGTAATGGGACGTCACATTGGTCTTTCACCACTATCTACGTTAATTTCAATGTATATAGGGTTGCAACTCCTTGGAATTATGGGCTTTATTATCGGTCCAATCCTACTAATTGCCTTCAACTCAGCAAGAGAAGCAGGGTTAATAAGGATTAATTTTAAACTGTAATAGGAATAAACGTGGCATTTGCCACGTTTTTTGTTACCAACAAAAAGAAGCTGCTCAATAAGAGCAGCTTCTTTTCTACGTTATTACCAGATCATTCCCATTAAGGCAATAACCGCAGTTCCTGCAACGAAGACTCCAAAAAAGATTCCCCATGCCGGATATTGATGACCTTTGTGGCTTAAATGCATGAACATATATAGCTGGAAAACCAGTTGAATCCCTGCAAGAATCATAATGAAAACAACTGTGAATGCATCAGAGATCGCGTCACTTGCCACTGCGATAAATGCAATCATAGTCAGGAAAATCATCATGGCAAAGGATACAATTTGCTGTTTGAATTCCTTCTCATGAGCGATCTTGTGATGAATGTCAAGGTGACTCTGATCGTGCTCAGATACTGTTTCTGTGCCTTCATGATGTGCCATTTAATTAACCCACCTTTCCCATTAAATAAACAACAGTAAAGATAAAGATCCATACAACATCGATAAAGTGCCAGTAAAGAGCGAATAGATAGAACTTTGGTGCTGTATAGAGATCCATGCCACGTTTCAAATTACGAATAATAAGAAGTGTAAGCCAGGAAATCCCTACGAATACGTGGGCACCGTGAGTTCCGACTAGCGTGTAGAACGCAGAACCCCATGCACTACTACGAATGGTATGTTCATATTCATGTACATAATGAGTGAATTCGTAAATCTCAAGACCAAGGAACGCAAGTCCAAGAAGTCCTGTAACAACAAACCAGCCAATCATTCGTTTAAACTGATTTGTTTTGAGTGCCATCGTTGCGAATACAGACGTTAAACTACTTGTTAAAAGGAGCATCGTTGCAATAAATACAAGCGGAAGTTCAAACATTTCACTTGCTGTCACTCCACCATTTGTTGCATTCCTTAGTCCTAAGTATACCCCAAAAAGCGAGGCGAAAAGCACGGTTTCGCCTCCAAGGAAGAACCAGAAACCAAGAAATTTATTTTTTCCTTCTAATGTAGCCCGTTCTGGATTGGCAGGCAATTTGTTCATTGATTCAGGTTTCATTTGCCTTCCCCCCCTTCATCAGGCAGGTCTTCTTTATGAATATGATATCCATGATAATCGATCACAGAGCGAAGAATCATCGCTAATGCGACAACACCAAGGCCTCCAATTGCGATTGCCCAGTTAGCAAATATCGCTGCTAACGATGCAATGAAAAAGCCAAGGGACAACAAGAATGGCAGGATCGACGCATCAGGCATATGAATATCATCAAGTGGTTCAGCAGGAACCATTGCTTTATTGCCTGCACGTTTTTCAAGCCACCATGCATCAAGTCCACGTACAAGTGGTGTCTGCGCAAAGTTGTATTCTGGTGCTGGCGAAGAAATTGCCCATTCAAGGGTTCTACCATCCCATGGATCGTTTCCAGCTTTTTTACCTTTAACAGCAGTTTGGATAATATTCCAAACCATAATTATCGTAGCAAGACCCATCAAGAATGCTCCGATCGTCGCAGCAAAGTTCGCCTCATCAAGACTCTGTCCTGAAAGGTAAGTATATACACGACGAGGCATTCCCATTAGACCAAGGAAGTGCATCGGGAAGAACGTTAAATGGAAGCCAATGAAGAAGAGCCAGAAATGAAGCTTTCCTAGAACTTCGTTTAACACTGTTCCGAAAATCTTTGGCCACCAGTAGTACATACCAGCGAATAGACCGAATACAACACCACCAACGATAACGTAGTGGAAATGGGCTACTACAAAGTAGCTGTCATGATATTGATAGTCAGCAGGCGGAACGCTTAGCATAACGCCTGTCATACCACCAAGTACAAATGAAGGAATAAATCCAACCGCAAACAGGTTTGCTGTTGGGAAACTTACTTTTCCTCCCCACATGGTAAAGAGCCAGTTAAAGATCTTAACACCTGTAGGTACAGCGATTAACATTGTAGCAACCGCGAAAATCGAGTTCGCAATTGGTCCAAGTCCAACCGTAAACATATGGTGAACCCAAACCATAAATCCTAAGAAACCAATAAGCGCTGTAGCAAATACCATAGCTGAATAACCGAATAGACGCTTACGAGCAAATGTTGCAATGATTTCAGAGAACATACCGAATGCTGGAAGCACAAGAATGTAAACTTCCGGGTGCCCGAAAATCCAGAATAAATGTTCATAAATAATCGGGTTACCACCTGCTTCAGCCGCAAAGAACTGAGTACCAAACAAACGATCAAACATAAGAAGTGCAAGACCGATTGTTAGTGCAGGGAATGCAAAAAGAATAAGACCAGATGTTATAAAACTAGACCATGTAAATAGCGGCATACGCATGAATGTCATGCCTGGTGCACGCATGTTAATAATCGTTACGAGGAAGTTAATTCCCCCAATTAATGTACCAATACCTGATACTTGAAGTCCTAATACGTAGAAGTCTACCCCATTACCAGGACTCGTTGTTGAAAGTGGTGCATAACCAGTCCAGCCTGCATCCGCAGCTCCACCCATGAACCAACCAAGGTTCAGTAGAATACCACCTGCAGAAAATAGCCAGAAGCCGAGTGAGTTTAAAAATGGAAACGCTACGTCTCTCGCCCCAATTTGGAGCGGTATAATCGCATTCATAAACCCAAATATGAGGGGCATGGCTGCGAGGAAGATCATAGTCGTTCCGTGCATTGTAAGCAACTGATTAAATGTTTCAGCGCCTACAAAATTAAATTCTGGATAAAGCAACTGCACCCGTAGTAAGATTGCTTCCAAACCGCCAATTAGAAAGAAGAAAGCACCGGAAGCGAGATAAAGAATCCCGATCTTCTTGTGGTCAACGGTTGTAAGCCAATCCCATATAGGATTTTTCTTTTTATAAGCATGTGCTGACACGAATTAAACCTCCTTATTTCCGATGACTATTCTTCAACCTTTAGACCATTTAGATAAGCTACAAGAGCATTAAGCTCTTCATCATTTAATTGGTCTTCAAACGCTGGCATGTTGTTACCAGGTTTAAATTCAGATGGTTTAGCAATCCAAGCTTTGATGTTCTCATCTGTGTGATCAAGAATGCCTGCAACTTTCTCTCGGTCACCAAAGTTTGTTAAGTTGGGACCTGTATTACCACCATCAGCACCGACAGCGTGACAGCCAATACAGCTGTTCGCAAAAATCTCTTCGCCTTGTGCTGCCTGATCAGTTGAAGCTTGTGAGCTTGCTTCCTTCATGCTTTCTGCCCAGGCTTCGAAATCTTCTTTCTCTTGTGCAATTACCTTGAAGTCCATCAAGGCATGTGCCGGTCCACAAAGCTCAGCACATTTACCATAATATGTACCTGGTTCCTGAGCATTTAGCCACATTTTATTAACCGTAGCTGTATTCGTATCCATTTTCCCACCTAAAGTCGGAACCCAGAAAGAGTGAAGGACATCTTTGGAAGCGAGTTCAAAATAAACTCTTTCTCCAGAAGGAATATACAAATCTTGAGCCGTTTTCACACCAAGATCTGGATACTCAAATTCCCACCAATATTGGTGAGCTGTTACTTTGACTACGGTTGCACCTTCAGGTACTTTTTCAGTCCCTTCGTCTAATGCAAACGTCGCCATTACTGTCGGAACGGCAAGGATTAAAAGAAGAATAATAGGAACAACTGTCCATAGAATCTCAAGTACTACATTTCCTTCCGTCTGTTCTGGAATTTCATTGTCGCTTTCACCACGTCGTCTGAAGCGAACAAGCACAATTGTATAAATAAGTGCTACTACAACGAAAACCCCAATCATGATGTAAAGGCTTAACATCATGAGATTAAATTGCATCTCAGACCCTTCCCCTTTAGGGAGCAAAGTCGTTAGCTGTTCGTTACCGCAACCCGTAAGTGTTAACGCAATTACCGATAGCAGTGGTAAAAAACGCCAAGCATTTCTCCAACGTTTCATTTGCACCTTAAACCTCACTTTCTTAGTAGCTTTACTCAAATTGAGTTATAGGAAGTCAATGCGGGAAGATCCCGCATTGACTGACCATACTTTAGTAATTGTCACTGTTCTTAAGGATTAATATTTACTGCAATCATAACAATAAATAGAATCGTAATATAGTTCAGTGAGTAGACAAACATAATTCTTGCCCATTTAATATCATCTTTCATAAAGAAACCAGCTATGCCAATTGCAAACCATCCAAATCCAAGGATCGATGCGACTGTAATGTAAACTGGACCGAAGCTGTATAACAATAGTGATACTGGTACTAGTGCTGCAGTATAAAGCACAATTTGACGCTTCGTCATAGGGAATCCAGCCACAACAGGAAGCATTGGAATACCTGCGTCTCGGTAATCATCCACTCGTTTCATTGCAAGAGCAAGGAAATGCGGTGGTTGCCAGATAAACATGATTAAAAACATTCCCCATGCTACTGGACTTAGATTTGGATCAATAGCCGCCCAACCAATTAGTGGTGGTAACGCACCTGAAAATGATCCTACAACAGTGTTCAATGAAGTTGTACGTTTTGTCCACATTGTATAAAGAACCACGTAAATAACAAGTCCCAAAAGTCCCAATAGTGCTGCCATAGGCTCTATTATTAAGAGCATAATCGTCCCGGCTATAGATAAGCCAAGGCCTACAAAGAGAACCTGTTTAGCAGGAATTTTCCCTGTTACAGAAGGTCTTGTATTTGTTCTTGCCATCACCTGATCAATGTCACGATCAATATAGTTATTTAAAGATGTTCCCCCGGCAACAACAAAAGCTGTTCCCAACATCGTTAAAATAAGCACCATCGGATTAGCGAATAGATCAAACCCTGAAGCTACTGAAGCAACCCACAAACCTGTAAAAGCCGTAATTAAATTATCAAACACAATACCAAGCTTCGTTAGTGTAAGAAAATCTTTCCAAGTACCTGATGGATTAGCTTCAGAAAGTGGACCTGGCTCCATTACTCGGTTTGAGGCTTCGTAAGCCGTTCTAGTTTTACTCAATCTATACACCTCCCTTTCCATTTTCATTGTTCATTTTTAACAATCTTATAAGAAGACTGTACAAGCCTTGTTGATAATTAGTTATCACGATTACCCCTCCAGGTTTCTTACTAGCTGATTAGAAAATGTAATTCAATCTTCACATCTTTCTATTATATGAATGTTACAGCTATGGTAAGATAATGTTGGTTTTGTGAAAGGAAGCAGTATCCGCAATCCTTATCCATTATAAACGAATCTACTTGTTTTGTATACGTTGTTTAAATGTGAGGATTTGTGCTTTCTTTTGTAAGAAAGAAGTAAATATCGTCTGCTTCATCACACATTCATTGTACTATGAATCAGCGACAATATGATAAGAAGGTGTTATTTGTGAATAAATTGTTGAAATTGTTCGGGATCATTACGTCTCTTGGCATGCTTCTCGTTCTTTTAATGGGAGCTGTTGTTACAAAAACAGGATCTGGTGATGGGTGCGGAAACTCTTGGCCACTTTGTTACGGAGAAATACTTCCTGAAGCTCCAGAGATTGAAACGATCATCGAGCTAAGTCATCGCGTAGTGTCTGCTGCCCTAGGGTTGTTGGTTATCATTCTCGCGATCTGGTCATGGAGAAAACTTAGCCACATCCGCGAGACTAAATACCTAGCAATTCTCTCAGTATTCTTGATTGTGTTTCAAGGATTGCTTGGAGCTGCAGCCGTTGTATGGGGGCAATCAGATATCGTTCTTGCTTCTCATTTCGGGTTTTCTTTAGCAAGTTTTGCGAGTGTGGTTCTATTAACGATTCTTGCATTCGAGGCGTCTGGATCTCAGAAGACTCCCGTCGTACCGAAACGTATTCGACTCAATCTTTACGGAGTTACTATTTATTCTTATATCGTTGTGTACACGGGCGCACTTGTTAGGCATACAGGCGCTAGTATGGCTTGTGACAATGTGCCATTTTGTACGGACGGACAACTATTTGCCTTTTCAGGGCAACAAGGTATCCAAATGCTCCATCGAACTGCAGCAGTTCTAATTTTCGTATGGTTACTTTATATATTAATTATTGGAATGAAAGAGCTAAAGAACGAAATTACAATGCGACGAGGCATCATTTTGGCATTTACATTTGTTTGTCTACAGGCACTTAGCGGTATTCTCGTAGTTGTATCTAACCTTAACCTCTTTCTTGCTCTATTCCACGGTCTTTTCATTTCAGGATTATTTACAGTATTACTTTATCTCGTTATGCTCTCTCTTCGAAGTAGAAGACAATAGAAAAAGCTGCGCAACCGCGCAGCTTTTTTTCTACTCATTTAATTCTAGTAACAGATCTCCTGTTTCAATACCTTCTCCATTGGAAACGTGAATATGATCAATTACACCACTTCGAGGTGCTTGAACAGTTGTTTCCATTTTCATCGCTTCTGTAATCATTAAATGATCACCTTTGTTAACTCTCTCGCCTTTTTCAACAAGCACTTTAATGACTGTTCCTGGCATAGTCGCTCCAATGTGATTAGCATTTGTTCGATCTGCTTTTGGCTTAGCCGTAACCGCAGTTTTGATATTTTCATCTTTAATCACAACTTCACGAGGCTGACCATTTAATTCAAAATAAAGTGTACGCTTGCCTTCAACATTCGGTTCACCTATAGATACAAGCTTAACGATCAGCGTTTTACCTTGTTCAATCTCTACTTCCACTTCTTCTCCAAGGCGCATTCCATATAAGAACGTTGGTGTATCAAGTACCGAAACGTCTCCGAACATATCTCTTACATCTTCATAATCGAGATAAACTTTAGGATAGAGCGCATATGAAATAAGGTCATGACTCGTAACCTGACGATTCAATTTATGATAAAGCGTCTCCTTCAAGTCAGTGAAGTTAACAGGCTCTAAAAGTTC
This sequence comes from Guptibacillus hwajinpoensis, assembly GCF_001039475.1. Classification (GTDB taxonomy): domain Bacteria; phylum Bacillota; class Bacilli; order Bacillales; family Guptibacillaceae; genus Guptibacillus; species Guptibacillus hwajinpoensis. The sequence continues at coordinate 1,167,975 of NZ_LELK01000001.1, forward strand.
CCCTGGTCTTGTTGTAATCGGTTCTCTGCCTTTAAGAATAATTTGCTGCAATTCTTTAGGAAACCCTTCATAAGGTTGTCCAAGGTATCCTTGAAACAGTTCAACAACAGAGTCAGGGAAATCGAGTGACTCACCTCGATCATAAACATCATCTTCGGTTAAGTTATTTTGTACCATATAGAGAGCCATATCACCTACAACCTTAGAAGAAGGTGTTACTTTAACAAGATCTCCAAACATTTCGTTAACTCGGCGGTACATGCGCTTTACTTCATCCCAACGTTCACCAAGTCCTACGCCTTTTGCCTGCTGTTGAAGATTACTATATTGGCCACCAGGCATTTCGTGTTCGTAAACCTCTGTATGAGGAGCTGTCATCCCACTTTCAAATCCAGAATAATATTTGCGTGTATCTTCCCAGTAGTGAGAAAGCTCTTCGAGAGCTTTGATGTTAATGTCCGGTTGTCTTTCGAATCCATCTAACGCATAGTATAGTGAATTGGCACTTGGCTGAGAAGTTAAACCAGCCATTGAGCTTACAGCTACATCTACGATATCTACGCCTGCCTCTATGGCTTTCGCATATGTATAGATTCCGTTACCACTTGTATCATGCGTATGAAGGTGAATAGGAATATCCACTGTTTCTTTGAGTGTTGAAATCAATTCGAATGCAGACTGTGGCTTTAACAATCCTGCCATATCTTTGATCCCAAGTATATGGGCTCCCGCAAGCTCAAGTTCTTTTGCAAGTCTTTGATAGTATGCAAGATCGTATTTTGTTTTGGAAGCGTCTGAGATATCACCTGTATAACAAATGGAAGCTTCTGCTACCTTTCCTGTTTCACGAACAGCTTCTATGGCTTTGGTCATCCCTTCAACCCAGTTTAAACTGTCGAAAATACGGAATACATCAATTCCTGCATCAGCAGATTTTTCTACAAATTCTCGAATCAAGTTATCGGGATAATTTTTATAACCAACAGCGTTGGATGCTCTAAGTAACATTTGGAACATAACATTAGGAACTTTCTCTCTAAGTTTGATTAATCGATCCCACGGATCTTCTTTCAAGTACCGCAACGACACATCGAATGTAGCGCCTCCCCACATTTCCATCGAAAACAACTCTGGAAGCATACGAGATGTTGGCTCTGCAATGTGAAGTAAATCAGTTGTTCGTACTCTTGTTGCAAGAAGTGATTGATGTCCATCACGGAAAGTTGTATCTGTTAACAACGTCTTCTTCTGTTCCTTCACCCAGTTCACAAGTCCTTCGGCACCTTGTTCATCAAGTATTTGTTTCGTGCCTTTAGGTATTTCTTCACTATATTTCAAGTGTGGAATTCTTCGTTTTGAAAAGGCTGGCTTTTTCTTCCGATCAAGTCCAGGAAACCCATTTACTGTGATATTTCCAATATAAGAAAGCATCTTCGTTCCACGGTCTTTTCGTTTCGGAAATACAAAGAGCTCTGGCGAAGAGTCAATAAAAGAAGTATTGTAAACGCCTGAACGGAAATTCTCATGTTTAATGACATTCTCAAGAAATGCAATGTTCGTTTTAATTCCTCTTATTCTAAACTCTTTCAGATTTCTAACCATTTTGCTAGAAGCATGATCAAAGCTTAGCGCCCAGGTTGAAAGCTTAACGAGTAGTGAATCATAATGTGGCGTAATTACGGCACCTTGATAAGCATTTCCAGCATCGAGACGAACACCAAATCCGCCACCTGATCGATAAGCCATTAGCTTACCTGTATCCGGCATGAAATTGTTCTCAGGATCTTCTGTTGTTACTCGGCATTGAATAGCAACACCATGACAGTCGATTTTCTCCTGTGCCGGAATGCCAAGTTTCTCTCCATGAAGGTGTTCTCCTTCAGCAATCATTATTTGAGACTGCACAATATCGATTCCTGTAATCATTTCTGTAATCGTGTGTTCCACTTGAACACGGGGATTAACTTCAATAAAGTAAAATTCGCCATCTTGATTAACTAGGAATTCAACAGTCCCTGCATTAACATACTGCACATTATCCATTAACTTAACAGCTGCTTCACAAATGTCTTTACGAGACTGCTCGCTAAGAGATACGCTCGGGGCAACTTCTACAACTTTTTGATGTCGACGCTGAACGGAACAATCTCTTTCATATAAATGTAAGGTATTCCCATGTTTATCCCCCAGAATTTGTACCTCAATATGTTTGGGGTTCTCTACAAACTTCTCAACGTATATTTCATCTCGTCCGAAAGCAGCTTTTGCTTCTGACTTTGCTCGGTCATACGCATCTGCAAGTGCCTCTTCGCTCCTTACAATTCTCATTCCTCTACCGCCGCCACCTAGGGCAGCTTTAATCATAAGAGGATAGCCATTTTCACTCGCAAATTCCCTAACCTCATCAAGCCCATCTACTGGACCATCTGTACCTGGAATAACTGGTAATCCTGCTAGAATAGCCTGCTTACGAGCTTCTACTTTATCACCGAACATACGAAGGTGTTCGAGTTCAGGTCCAATAAAGATAATGCCTTCCTCTTGACATCGTTTAGCAAATTGAAGATTCTCCGAAAGGAAACCATATCCAGGGTGAATAGCATCGATATGATTTGCTTTTGCTATTTCAATAATGCCTTCAATATCAAGATAAGCATCGATCGGCTTTTTGTCTTCTCCCACAAGATATGCTTCATCAGCTTTATATCGGTGATAAGAACCGCTGTCTTCTTTAGAATAAATCGCTACTGTACGAATATTTAATTCTGTACAAGCACGAAAGATACGAATTGCAATTTCGCCTCTATTGGCAACAAGAATTTTTGAAATAGCTGTCATGTTAATTTCCTCCTTGGACTGAGTCAGAGTTCCATTTGAACTGCCTGATCGTTCTTAATGTAGCTCGTTTTCTGTTCTTTTCTTATGTTAACAAAAGCGGAGATATTAATTAGAATACCAACAGATATCATTAGCAAGATTAACGAAGAACCTCCGTAGCTTATGAACGGAAGCGGAACACCTGTAACAGGAAGCCAGCCTGTGATAGCACCTAGGTTAACAACTGTCTGAACACCGATCATACCTGATATCCCAATGGCAAGTAGGCTACCGAATGTATCTTTACACCTAATTCCAATTACAAAGCCTTTAAAAACAATGTACCCGAGCAACCCTATGACAAAGACAACGCCTAGCAACCCAAGTTCTTCTGCAATAATTGCCATAATGAAATCTGTATGCGGTTCTGGTAGAAAACCATATTTTTGAATACTTTGACCAAACCCCTGGCCAGTAATTCCTCCTGATGCTATAGCAATATAAGAGTTAATCAAGTGAAACCCACTATCTTCTGGGTCTGAGAATGGGTTATAAGCACCCGTGAATCGAGAAGCCTGTTCAGGTGAGAGCGACATCCATGCGCCTGCGAAAAGGATAATACCAATGATTACTAGTCCAAAGATATGCTTCCATTTCATACCTGAACAAATAATAACAATCCCTGAAGTTAACGCAATGATCATAGCTGTTCCGAGATCAGGCTGAGATGCTACTAAAGCGAAAATTAACCCTATGACCATCAAAGGCGGAAGTGCTCCCCTTACAAAATTAGAAATATAAGCCTGCTTTTTAGAATAAATGGCTGCTAAGTAGATAATTAAACCAAGTTTAACGAATTCAGAAGGCTGAAAGCTAAACGGTCCTAGCTCGATCCAGCTTCGAGCATTGTTTGTAGTTGAACCTACAAACCTTACAAGAACTAGCATTAAAATTGAAACACCGAGAATTGGTACAATAAATTTCCGGTATGCTTTATAAGGAAAAAGCATTGCAATTAAAAACATGACGAGTGAAACGACAAGCCAGATTATTTGCCTATTAAAGAAAAAAGCACTGTTCGTTTCATGTCTCATTACTGCCCATACCATACTTGCACTGTACACCATCACGAGTCCAAACCCGCAAAGGAGTAATACACTAATGATTAATGAATAATCATAGTGCTTAAATAATTTTTTAATCATAAACGTCATCCTACCTGTTTATTTTCTCTTCAAGAAGTTTGTACCAGCAACTGATTAACTCCATCATTGTTGTTAATTAGATTATTAGTCTTTTCACTTCGTTCTTCTCTGTTTTGAGGAGCTGCGACTCCCAGAAACTCCGTTATTTCACTCTTTCATGAGAACACAAAGTACGTGTTCCCATTCAAGAGTTCCAATAACTACGTTTCTAAACGCTCGTCTTCGCTTTTCTAAGTATGTATAGGATTCGATGGTTTTTGGGTTAAACCTGCCTGTCCTGTATAAATTAAGGTCTATGGAAGATGACTTTCATTACGGTCCAGCCGTCTGAGTGTTTTCCAAAGAATTTAAACGGAATGAGGTTTGTTATACCAAGCCAGAGATTAAAGAATAGAATCCAAGCAATCATTGATGGTTGGAGAGGAAGAAAAGGCGTAAGTGCAGCTACACAGAGATTAACGAAAGGACCAGCTAGTGCAATGACAACCTTGCTGTAAGCCTTCTCGGGCTGTGGACTGATTGTCATTCCACCGGCAAAATAAATGGCATTAATTGCTACTTCTCCTCGAGCATGTTTCCAGGTAAAGAGTCTTGGACCAATGCCCAGGTGAAGTTTTACGCAAGCTTTCGTAAAGACATTCGCAGCTAGCGTATGCCCTGTCTCATGAAGTAAAAGACTGAGTGGAGAAATGACAAGGATCACCATGAGCAAATCGTTCATTCATATCTACTCCTAAATCTTCTGAATTCTATTAAGACCTACTCGTATTCTATCATATTTTATGTTTGGGTTCGTATGTGGCAACAAAAAAACTCAAACTATCGACGATAGTTTGAGTTCCTGTTATTTCTCTATACTAGCTTCATGCAGAGCTGAAAGCTGCCTCTCTAGTGACTCAAGCAGTTCCTTCCCATCCTCTTCATTTACAAGGCCAAGACGAACAGCAAAATCTATTTCACGAGATAAACCAAACATTTGTGTATCTAGAACCTCTTCATACAGAGGACACTGAGGCATAGTTAAGTTCTCCATTTGAACTTCGATGAGTTTTAGGATCTTGTGCGCATCGGCCTTTAACAGCTCGTATGCCTTTTCACGATGTCCTGTTGCCATCCCAGTTGACAAATCTGATCCCTCCGTTCCCTTTCCCATTCCTTCTATTATCATAAAAGGAATGCGAAGAAATTGCAAGAAAAAGCAGGGTAAGACAGATTAGAAAATGCTTAATTCATATTGTGCAGATAAATTTTCAAGAAGCTTGTTTCCTGCAAGACTATTTCCTTTTTGATCAAGAGGCGGACTATATACCCCAATTCCCATCTCATTAGGAACAAGACTTAATATCCCACCAGACACGCCACTTTTTGCTGGAATTGCTACATTAATAGCAAATTCTCCGGAAGCGTTGTACATGCCACATGTAACCATAAACGTTTTTACGATTCTTGCAATGTACCTTGGGATGATTGGTCTTTCCGTTTCAGGATCTTTACCTTCATTCGCAAGAACCATTCCGATCCTTGCTAAATCTTTGCAGTTCACTTCAATAGCACACTGCTTCGTATAGGCTTCAAGCAGCATTTCGACATCGTCGTCAATAATCCCATGTTGCTTCATAAAATAGCTTAGCGCTCGATTAAGGTTTGCTGACTCGTACTCTGAATCGGCAACTTCGTCATTGATTCCGATCGTAGGGTTATTCGTCATATCATGGATAAGCTGCAAAATCCGTCCAACTTTTTCTTCCACAGAGCTTCCGTGTATCATGTTTGTGACTACTAGCGCACCTGCATTAATCATCGGATTTAATGGCTTTGAAGGAACCATCGTTTCAAGCTTTGCAATCGAGTTAAACGGATCTCCTGTTGGCTCCATTCCTACCCTCGAGAAAACTTGTTCTTTTCCTACATCCATAATGGCAAGTGCAAGCGTAAGCACTTTCGAAATACTCTGAAGTGTGAACAATTCACCTACATCACCTGCAGACAAACACCCTTCCTCTTTTGAGTAAATCGCAATTGCTAATTTATCTGGGTCTGCTTTAGCTAGCGCTGGGATATAATCCGCTACTTTACCATCCTTAATATAATTCTTATTCCGTCTCACTAGTTCAACTAATTCTTCTTCTTTACGACATCTCATATCGAATCCTCCCGCTCTAACGTATTGACTCTCACCATACTGTTCCCCAAATGTGACAAATACAAGCATAACGGGTATACTTGTTTTGCAAAAGATTTTGATTGTGGGGTGTGCAAGATGGAAACGATTATACCCATTAAGGGGAAAGTCAATTATTCCATTACATTAGATGCAAGCGTATGGATTTTTGATGATCGAAAAGTTGAACTAGAGGAATTTTTGAAATTCGATAATTCCACAGAAAAGAATGAGAACGATTACATCAAGACTCAATCTGAAAGATGGGAAAGAGAGCGGACTGGAATTAAACCTCCTGTGAATAGGAGTATCAAACGGTTTGAGAAAGAACGCGTACTAACTGGAAGCTTTGTCATCCCGCTTGCACCATTCTTAGAAAACGCTGATCCCATTGATAATGAGCTTAATGTCCAGCTAATTAGTGAAAATGGTGATTCATACGTACTTACGATGGAAGAAGCAGTGAACGGTTTTCTTCGCTTTTCGAAAGACGGAAAACCGCTCAGAGAAGATGGACCAGTCCATTTTTATTATGGTGATGGTTCCAATGCTTCAGATCCATATAAACACATTTCAAGTATCGCAATCATTTAAAGAAGATCAGCCGCAATTCGGGCAAGCAGAGATCGTTCACCTTTCTCAAGCTTAACGTGTCCGCTTAGCGGTTGTTCTTTAAATTTCTCTACAACGTACGTTAGACCGTTCGTGTATTCATCAAGATAAGGATGATCAATTTGCTGAGGATCTCCGAGAAGAACAATCTTACTCCCTTCACCAACCCTCGTTAAAATCGTTTTCACTTCATGCTTTGTTAAATTCTGTGCTTCATCAATAATGATAAACTGATCTGGTAAACTTCTTCCTCTTATATACGTGAGAGCCTCTACCTGAATGGAACCGATTCCCGAAAGGATTTTTTCAAGTTCCCCGGTTTTCTTCACGTTAAATAAGTATTCTAGATTATCGAAAATTGGCTGCATCCACGGTCGCAGTTTTTCTTCTTTCTCCCCTGGTAGAAAGCCGATATCCTTCCCAACAGGTACAATTGGTCTTGCGATAAACAACTTTTTGTATTGGTTTAAATCTTCGGTTTGCATTAATCCCGCTGCCATAGCTAGAAGTGTTTTACCAGTACCCGCTTTTCCTACAAGCGTAACAAGCGGGATGTCTTTCCTTACTAGAAGATCAAGGGCCATTCGCTGCTGAACATTCCTCGGTCCTATCCCCCACATGTATTCCGTTTCCATTGCTGTTTTCTCAATACGCTTTCCATTCATATCAACCTTCCCAATTCCAGATGAGGAAGATTGAAGCGGATCTTTTAAAATAACATATTGATTTGGGTAAAGTGGTCTACCCTTTAATTGCTTTTGATCAATAAAATGGTGTTCAAAGAAACTTTTTAATAACTCACCATCCACATAGCGCTCTTCGTACCCAGTGTAGATCTGGTTGAATTCTACAACTCGATCACTTAGAAAATCTTCAGCTTGGATTCCCATCGCATCTGCCTTGACACGGACAAGGGCATCTTTACTAACTAGTATCACTGTTCTACCTGACTTCATCTTCCCTTCTTCTAAGAACAAATTTAAGGCAACCGCTAGGATTCGATTATCATTTGTTTTTTCCACAAATTTGTCTTGTAAATATTGAAATGATCGGTGGTTTAATTCGATACGGAGTGTGCCACCATTTTCAAGTGGAATGGATTCATGAAGTTTACCACGCTCACGGAAACCATCAATCATACGTGATACTTGCCTAGCATTTCTCCCTATTTCATCCATATACCTCTTCTTCGAATCCACTTCTTCTAGAACCACAGCAGGAATGACAATCTCGTTCGTATCAAATGAGTAAATTGCATTTGGATCCTGTAGTAACACGTTAGTGTCTAGGACGTAAACCTTATCCAACACTTCGCCTCCTGACAAGATTTAAGTTGTTATCACAAGTACGAATGGCAACTGGGACTATCTACGTTTTTTATAATCTATGAACAGGTGTATAAAGTTAGACGGTTATTCAGAAAATAATTAGCAAAATGATTTATTTTGAGACGACTAACCTATTATGGAGGTAATCAATATGAAGAGAATGAGATTGGGTGTCCTCGGAATCATGTGTCTTCTCATAGCCTGTCAAGCTAATGATGAACCTGTGGCTGAGAAGAAGGAACAAACGGACCGGGTTCAATATGTGAAGCAGTCTGTACGAACGCCTGAAAATGAGACCCGCTCTGCAACAGAAATAGCGGAGCATCTTGTAACAATTGCAAAACATGTTCCTAATGTGAATGACGCAACTGCAGTCGTAACAGGTAAATATGCAGTTGTAGGCATTGATGTAAATCAGAAACTAGATCGATCTCGCGTAAGTACCATTAAGTACACAGTCGCAGAAGCATTACAAAAAGATCCTTACGGTGCAAATGCTGTAATAACAGCAGATGCTGATACAACCTATCGACTTAAAGAAATCGCCACACAAATCCAAAGAGGTCACCCCGTCGGAGGAGTAATGGAAGAACTTGCAGACATTGTTGGACGACTAATGCCAGAGGTTCCAAGTAAATCCAATAAATCAGAGCCTGAACCGGTCCGTTCCAATGATAAGCAACTTCCTGGAAAAGATGAGAAACAACTGAAACAGCAGCAAGAGAAACAAGATCTAGAGCAATAGAAAAACGGCCTAATTGGCCGTTTTTTCTATGTTAATGCATTTGATTTCTTTAGCTCAGACATGACAGAACGATCAAGTTTAGCTGCTGCTTCCGGATCATATGTCTTCTCATATGCTGGTTCTACCGACATTTTCGCACCATAGAACATCACATCTCTTACTTCTTTAATTTGAAGCATATATTTCGTAAGCTTAAGCGGAACACCCTCCATCCGCTCTTCAACAAGCATTGCTTTACCACCAATTGAATACGTACTCTCATTACCAATTAGGGTAATTGTGATTTCGTCATTCGCCCGAATATTCTTAACAATTCTCGACTCGCTATCAACAGCAAATACAATCGAACGCTCATTTACCGCATAAAGCCAGGAAATCGCACTCACATTTGGTCCCGTCGTTTCATGGTCAATTGTAGAAAGCAATACATACTGTTCTCGTTTTAATAGAGTTAATAGCTCATTCGAAAGTGTTGTATCCACTTTATTTGGCATGATCATCCCTCCATAATTAAATGTGCTTTCTGGCGCATAACACTGCAAATCACCGTTTTATTCATGCTATACTAACAACAAGGAATGAGAGGTGTTTACGATGCGAGTAAAATGCGTCCTATGTGATAAAATCGAAAATATTGATAGCGGAAGTCCACTTGCAAAGAAGCTTCGCAACAGACCGATCCACACCTACATGTGTGATTCCTGCAATGAACGGATCGAAACTCGAACGAAAGAACGAAAGGATACAGGCGATTTCAAGCTTTATCATCAGGATGAGTCAAACGATGATTGGTAGAGTAAAGCTCGGACTAATTGCAGGAACAATTTCCGGCATTGCACTTGGTCTTATCTTAAAAGGAATCCAGGCTTTAACAGGTGACCTTGTGTACACGCTACTCCTAAATATCGACTTTATACCGATTATGGGGAGCATTAACTGGCCAGAAATAATCGAATTCGCATTCCATCTTATTATCTCATTAATAATCGGAGTTGTTTATAGTGTAGGTTGCGCCCGCTACTTCCCAGGAAGAAAGAAGGCCCAAGCAGTCTTAGCATACGTGCTGACCTTACCAACTGTTTTTCTTTACTTCCCATTAACTTACCTTGCTATTAAACCAACTCCCGACTTGATGGATCTTAGTGCAATCGGGTACTGGACTCTCGGACACGCCATTTATGCAGTGATTCTATTTGCTGTGTATACAATGAATGAAAAGTAACTTGTTTTTAAGAAAGACGTGCACTCTGCACGTCTTTCTTTCTATTCATTGGTTGTACTTCGGTTCATTTTGGATCGAGAGTAGCAATGCATCAATGAGTTCAATAGGAAATTTCTTAAAATTCTGTTGATTGTTCATTTGATAGTTCACTACATAATAGTCGGTTGTAACTTCAATCTTAATATCTGTTAACCCGTGATCTTCTATTAAGATCTCTTCGAAAAAACGACTCGTATCCTGTGCTGCTTGATCGGTCTCTCTCTCCTCGGCAACTACTTTAATGCTAAGCCAATTATACATCGCATCCTGAAGATTCAAATGTTCCCTCCGGGTATTTGACGTTAAGCTTCTTTATTCTTGGATTGGTGAAGTCTAACCTTATAAATAATTAATACGACAGCTGAGGCCACTAATCCTTCAGCAACAGGTAATCCTATTCCAAAAAAGGTTAATGGGAAGCAGCCAATCACAAGTACTGCGTAGATTATTGCGTTTTTCAATACTGGTAATTTCTTAGCGAAACCAAGACGATAAACGACTATACATAGCGCAACGATAATCGCATAAAGCAAATAAAAGCCTACCGTCATATTGTCTTCAATTCCTACTAATTTCGCAAAAAAGGAAAGGTCATTGGATGCTATTGCAGGTTCAGTATTCACTTTGACACCCCCAGATTAATATCAACTTTATCACAGCTCATTTGATGTATGTACCTTATTTCATTGTATTAAATTCTAATAAAAAGGCTATGTTAACTCATATTGTTGATTTCTCGATTTTTGGCTCATTAACATAGCCAAAAAAAAAGCGATTCAAAAGGATGCCCCTTTTGAATCGCCTTAGACACCCTTACTGGGCTGTTTTTTTCTTTTTAGCGTTCTTTTCACGTTCGTTTTTATCAAGAATTTTCTTACGAAGACGGATTGAATCCGGCGTTACTTCGCAATACTCATCATCGTTCAAGTATTCAAGTGCTTCTTCAAGCGTTAGAACGCGAGGCTTCTTCATGGATACCGTTTGGTCTTTGTTAGCTGAACGCATGTTAGTCATTTGCTTCACTTTAACAATGTTAACTGTGATGTCATTCTCACGCGTATGCTCACCAACAATCATACCTTCGTATACTTCAGTACCTGGAGCTACGAATATTGTACCGCGGTCTTCAACACCCATAATGCCGTATTCTGATGCTTTTCCTTTTTCCATGGAAACAAGCACACCAGCACGACGTCCACCTACACGGCCGCTAATAAGAGGCATATACGTTTCAAATGTGTGGTTGATAATACCATATCCGCGAGTTTGTGTAAGGAACTCAGTTGAGTAACCAATCAAACCACGTGCAGGTACCATAAACTCAAGACGAACTTGGCCTGAACCGTTGTTCACCATGTTGACCATTTCACCTTTACGCTCACCAAGTGATTCCATTACAGAACCAGTGTAGTCTTCAGGTACGTCGATTTGAACGCGTTCAACAGGCTCACTTGCAACACCGTTTACTTCTCGTACGATAACTTCAGGTTTTGAAACTTGAAGCTCAAATCCTTCACGACGCATGTTCTCAATCAGGATTGAAAGGTGAAGCTCACCACGTCCTGATACAACCCATGCATCTGGAGAATCTGTGTTCTCAACGCGTAGACTTACGTCTGTCTCAAGCTGTGCTCTAAGACGCTCTTCAATTTTACGACTTGTAATATACTTACCTTCTTTACCAGCAAAAGGACTGTTGTTTACAAGGAACGTCATTTGTAGAGTTGGCTCATCAATGCGCAGGATTGGAAGTGCTTCCTGATGATCATATGGACAAACTGTTTCTCCAACGTTGATCTCTTCCATACCAGATACTGCAACGAGGTCTCCAGCTTTTGCTTCTTCAATCTCTGTTCGTTTCAAACCAATGAAACCGAAGAGCTTTGTTACTCTAAATTGTTTAACTGTTCCATCAACCTTCATCAATGCAACTTGTTGGCCGACTTTCATGGTTCCTCTAAACACACGTCCGATACCAATTCTTCCAAGGTAATCGTTGTAGTCAAGAAGTGTGATCTGGAATTGAAGTGGCTCATCACTATTGTCAATTGGCGCAGGAATGTTATCGATAATTGTGTTCATAAGAACTTTCATATCGTCATCTTGCACTTCAGGATCAAGGCTAGCCGTACCGTTAATTGCAGATGCATATACAACAGGGAAGTCAAGCTGATCTTCATCTGCTCCAAGATCAATAAATAAATCAACGACTTCATCCACAACTTCCTCAGGACGTGCTGCAGGACGGTCAATTTTGTTAAGAACTACGATTGGTGTAAGTTTCTGCTCAAGAGCTTTCTTAAGCACGAAACGCGTCTGTGGCATACAGCCTTCATAAGCGTCAACAACTAGAAGAACACCATCTACCATTTTCATGATACGTTCAACTTCACCACCGAAGTCAGCGTGTCCAGGTGTATCCATAATGTTGATTCGTTTGTCTTCATAGTTAATTGCCGTATTTTTAGCAAGGATTGTAATCCCGCGTTCTCTTTCAAGGTCATTCGAATCCATCGCACGTTCGCTTACTTGCTCGTTGTCACGGAATGTACCTGACTGATGTAGCATTTGGTCTACCAGCGTCGTTTTACCGTGGTCAACGTGGGCAATGATTGCGATGTTACGAATATCTTCTCTTATTGCCATTAATTATTCTCTCCTCGTATTCTCGTCTTATATCTGACGATAAACTCAATAACTAGACCATTATAACACATATATTGCTTTACGCGAAATTTCTCTTCTTTCACCATGAACCTGGTTATTGTACACTAGTATTATAAAGGGGGCTTTCCGCATGAACAAGCATAATTTCCTTTTACTCTTAATGGCCATTCTAGCGGTTGCGAGTATGTGCGCAATCGGCGTATCTATAGCTGAACAAAGCTGGATCGGTGGGATTCTTTCTTTTCTTGGAGTAGGTTTCTTTATGGGAATGGGCTTTCGAATTAAACGAAAAGCAGAACAGTAACCGATAAACAGAGCTGTTTTTCAATAGCTCTGTTTATTTTTTTGTTAATTATCCAGGATGAACAAAAATTAGATAGTTACCCTTTTCTTGTTTCTCAATACCGTATTGTTCAAATCCGCTTTGTCCTAGAAAAAGACTCCAATCATTCATGTCGTATGGAATGCCAGCAAAAACGACATCAGCAAATTCTCCAGTTATTTCTTGAATAACCTCACGTCCAATCCCTTCACGTCTACATTCGGGACGAACGACGATCATGCCAATCCAAGGTTTATGATTAGATGGTGCTTTGTTTAGCACGCATGTTATTGCTACCGGTTCGTTATTCTTAAGCCATACTTGAAAAACACAACCCATTCCTTCATACATCTGGACATAGGAAATCAAATCTTCCTCACTAGGTAGTCTGCCCAGTTCCTCTAATAGCCATTTATGATCAGAGCTTGTCCATTCAAAGAGATAATCAACAAGGCTTCCATCAAACTCTTTACGATGAACTCCAATCATTTCGTTGAAGGCGTCTTCAAATAATAGTTCTGATCAAGAGCAGGTTGTATGTAATCTTTTTGCACTTGAGAATGGAATGTTTCGTTACCTACAAAAATCGTGTTTTTATCTAGAAGGTTAATGGGCTTGTTATCAACGGTTGTACATACACCGCCTGCTTCCTCAATCAGTAATTTCCCTGCAGCGAAATCCCAGGGCGCAAGGCGCAACGACACATACCCGTCCAGTCTACCTGCAGCAACATAAGCCATTTCAATGGCAGCACTTCCGTAAGATCTGGTTCCTCTGATTTTTTTTAACAGTGGTGAAAATGTTCTCGGATCTATGCGGTGGTTCTCTGTTACCCACGTTGCATTAATAGCAAGAAGGGATTCAGAAAGCTTAACAGGTTCCAGTGGTTTTAATTTCTCATTATTTAAATATAACCCTGTCCCTTTCGAACAATGGTATAGCTCATCCTTTGTTACATCATAGATAAAAGCGGCTTTTCCAACCCCATCTTCATAAATCCCGATAGAGATTGCAAAATTCGTTTGCTGATGAACGAAATTCATCGTTCCATCAATAGGATCAAGAAACCAAATCACTCCGCTCAAATCTTCAACTTGATCTCCGAAGCCTTCTTCTCCCATGATCCTGTGGCTAGGATATATCTTCTTAATGCGTTCAATAAAAAACTTCTCTGTTTCCTTATCAATATCCGTTACAAGATCATTCGGGTTGCTTTTCGTATCAATTGCAAAGGAGGTTGTAAAAGAAGCAATGATTTCTTCACCCGCTTCACGAATCCACCCTTTTGCATCTTCATATATCTGATTCCAGTTGGTTTCTAGTGTCATGATTCGTTCTCCTTTAACTATAATTTCATTCTATATATATTATTATGACAGGAAAAACAGAAAAAACGAACCTTTTTGCAAGGTTCGTTCATCATGCCTCTAATCGAATCATTTCCTGCCTTAACAGTTCAAGCTTTCCTTTGCATCGTTTCATCTCATCTTTATCACTAGCCGTCATTGCATCGTGTAGTGTTGCCAATTCATAGTCAATTTCCATTCTCAGCACCGGAATCCGTTTTTCTGCCTCGTTTCTCTGCAATGACTGAATCACTTGTTTCATGGTAACCTACACCCCTCTTCTTTTCATTTAAGCAGTATATGCGATACCAGAACATAAAACTGAATATTCTGATATTTCTGCTTTGATTACTATATCTTATGCCTTCTCTTCCAACTATGCAACCTCTTTATTTGTTAGTATTTTTCCTCTTTTGCGTATTTTTCAAACCTAGGTATGTGCATAAAGCGTCAACTTTCATACTCAACCCTTTTATATGATAAACTATGAGCATCATATATTGTCATACTGGAGGTTATTATGTCATTTAATGGATTTACACTTAGCGATTTTGATGCATTCCAAATTGAAGGGTTAGAATCAAGAATGGAAGCAATTCAAGAACGCATTCAGCCAAAATTCATAGAAATTAGTAAAGGTGTTCAAAGTGAGTTAGAAATACTTACAGGAAATGAAATGCACTTGCACATTGCAAAACATGCACGGCGTACAAAAAACCCGCCAGTTGATACATGGATGGCGTTTTCAGATAGCAAACGTGGTTATAAGATGCTTCCTCATTTCCAAATTGGGTTGTTTGATGATCACGTCTTTATCTGGTTAGCTTATATATACGAATTACCCGGAAAGCAAGAAATGGCTACTATGTTTCTAGATCATCTTAATGAAATTCACAAACGAATTCCGTCATCCTACATGATTTCTACTGATCACACCAAAAAAGGTGCTAGTGAAATAGTCAAAGACGCAGATTTAGAAAAGGTTCTCACACGTTTTCGAGATGTTAAAAAAGGCGAGTTCTTAGTCGGTCGACATATTTCTAGTGATGATCCAATCCTTAAAGATGGAGATAAGTTTATTGCTGCTGTTAAAGAAACCTTCGAAACAGTAATGCCAATTTATAAACTTTCTTTAGAAGAAAGCAAATAGAACCAGGAGGCATTGCCTCCTGGTTCTATTTATTCATTAACACCTTGTCACGTTCCGTTTCTCTCGCTTCTTTTACGGTATGATAAGTTGAATAGCCTGTTTCCCTATCAAATTGTTTAAACAGCTGTTTTTCTTCGGACTTAGATGGTACAACATCTTTAAATTCATGATATGCACTAACTAATTGCCCTTTATTAACTCCGTTATCGTAAGCTTTCTCGATTAATTGGAAAAAGGAAACCACCTTAATAACTTCTTCTTTGCTCCACTCAATCGAAAGCGGGTATTGCACTTCCATTCTCATTCCCCTTTCATAAAGTTCCATTTTGATATTATTTGTTCTGCTTCAAGATCAATCCGATCAAATAATTCTTGAACGGATGGCACATCGTTAATTGCACCAATTACTTGGCCTGCCCAAGCAAATCCTTCTTCTTCTCTGCCTTCATAAATAAACTTCCTGTTCGCTTCACCACTTATGTATGGTTTAAGTCTTTCATAGTCGCCGTTATCAATCTCATTGATTTGATCAGTGAACGAATTTCGAATGACTCTTGCTGGGGCGCCAATACTCCTTTTAATAATAGCAGTATCTGTTTCACTACTTGCAAGTATTCTTTCCTTATAGTTAGTATGAGCGTGTGTGCATTCCTTTGTTGCAATAAACCTTGTCCCCATCTCTATACCTTCTGCACCAAGCGCAAGTGAGGCCATCAATCCACGACCGTTAGCAATTCCCCCAGATGCAATTACTGGAATAGAAAGAGCATCTACAACTTGAGGAACAAGCACCATTGTACCCGTGTCTTCTTTCCCAAGGTGACCTCCACCTTCTTGACCAACTACCATGACTGCAGCGGCACCTAATTCCTCAGCTTTGAGAGCTTGTCGTTTACCTGCTGTTAATACGAGGACCTTAACTTCTGTTCCTTTTACAAGATCGAAAATGGGTTTTGGGTTCCCTCCTGTAACAGAGATAATCGTTATTCCTTCATCCAAAGCAGCTTCAATCATATGTTCAAAAGGTCTTCCGTGTTGCCCAATTGCAAAGTTCACTGCAAATGGCCTGGATGTCTTTCTTTTTGTTAGCTTAATTTCTTCCCTTAATTGTTCTGCTGAGTCCATCGACATAGCCGTTAATTGACCAAGACCGCCTGCATTGCTAACAGCAGAAGCAAGCTCATGGTATGCAAGATATGCAAGGCCACCCTGGATAATTGGACGTTCAATTCCAAGTAATTTAGTTAGACGAGTATTCCACTTCATTGTTATCCTCTCCTTGTTTTAGACAATTCGAGAATCGACTTAAAAGTCCTCTTTACACTAGTAATGATGTGGTCCATGAAAATAAAACTTGCAAATTATGTTCCAGGTGATTATACTCAGTTTGTTTAAGGAATACGTAGGGGAAAATGTCACTATAAAAGAAATATACTACATGAAGTTTAATTCCATAACAACTAGGCTTTCCATTCTATACTGTGGAGAGCTTTATCTTTTAAAGTATAAATAAAGAGGTGCTGAATTTGCAACAAAACGAAACACCACTATTTACCGGTTTAGTAAACCACGCTACTAAAAACCCGATTCAATTTCATATACCCGGACACAAAAAAGGGAAAGGAATGGATCCTGAATTTCGTTCCTTTATTGGGGATAACGCCCTATCAATTGATTTAATTAATATTCAACCTCTCGATGATCTACATCATCCTCATGGCATGATTAAGAAAGCGCAGGATCTTGCAGCTGAAGCATTTGGAGCCGATGCAACGTTCTTTTCAGTTCAGGGGACAAGTGGAGCCATTATGACGATGGTAATGACGGTTTGTTCGCCTGGAGATAAAATTATTGTTCCAAGAAACGTTCATAAGTCCGTTATGTCTGCCATTATCTTCTCGGGTGCAACTCCAGTGTTCATTCACCCTGAAATAGATCCAAAGCTTGGCATATCACACGGCATTACACCAAATGCAGTTAAAAAAGCACTTGAACAGCACCCAGATGCAAAAGGCGTACTTGTCATCAATCCAACTTATTTTGGAATATCAGCGAATCTTGAAGAAATTGTTTCAATCTCTCACGATTATGATGTTCCTGTATTAGTAGATGAAGCTCATGGTGTTCATATTCATTTCCATGATCGTCTTCCCCTTTCAGCTATGCAAGCTGGAGCTGATATGGCAGCTACAAGTGTGCACAAGCTTGGTGGGTCGATGACTCAAAGCTCTGTGCTAAATGTTAAGGAAGGTCTTATATCTGCAAAGCGTGTCCAAACCATTATTAGTATGTTAACGACTACCTCTACTTCTTACCTTCTCCTCGCTTCACTTGATGTAGCGAGAAAGAGACTTGTGATGGACGGTTATGAACTGATTGAGCAGTCCATTCAACTAGCAGAAAAAACGCGTGAAGAGATCAATGGGATCTCTCCGCTATATTGTGTAGGGAAAGAAATTCTTGGGACAGATGCTACGTATGATTACGACCCTACAAAACTGATTATTTCAGTTCATGACCTTGGCATTACAGGATACGAAGCAGAGGTATGGTTACGAAAAGAAGCAAATTTAGAAGTTGAGCTTTCAGACTTATATAATCTTCTTTGCATCGTTACGCCCGGAGATACTGAGGAAACAACAAGTGCACTTGTTTATGCGTTAAAAGATATGGTAGAAGCATTTCGAGAATCAGGAGGAGAAACAACGAAGAAATTTGATGTTCATGCGCCAGATATTCCAATTCTAGCTGTTTCGCCACGAGATGCTTTCTATTCAGAAACAGAGGTCATTCCATTTAAAGAATCAGCGGGTAGAACGATTGCTGAATTCGTAATGGTATATCCACCAGGCATTCCAATTTTCATCCCCGGTGAAGTGATTACGGAAGAAAATCTTCAATATATAGATGAGAACATTGAAGCCGGGCTTCCTGTACAAGGACCAGAAGATGATGAATTGAAGATGATTCGTGTTATAAAAGAATATAAGGCAATTAAATAAGAGGTAGCCATTTGGCCACCTCTTATTTATTATCTTATTTTCTATCTTTTTTATTGCATTCTGGACATCTGCTGTATAGTGTGCTTACTTTCTCTCCGCTTACATGATCAATTGTTTTCTCACAAGTAGAACAAATAATAATACCCATTTTCAACACTCCCTAAGTAATTTTGAAAACGCTTCCGTTTCGCTTAACTCCATAATAGTGTGTCACAATTGTTTTGTCAACACTATATTGTATATCACATTGTATTCTTTTTATGTTCATTATGTGTTCATTTGCATCATAAATAGTTAATTGTCAGAAAACTACTTTGGATGTAAACTATATCTATGAAGAAGGGGGAATTCTATGCCTCAAAGTGCTTATCTCACTCCAAGGGAAATAGGCGACATTAACCTTGCCACAGTCAAAGACCTTCTCATCTATTACGAAGAAATCATGACAAAAACCGGTGAACAGCTCTCATGGTCTTATGGTGACTCTGCCTATCCATATGAATTAGTTGAGAAAGAAGGAAATGAGTGGTTTTATTTAAAGGGTAAAAATGAGAATTACAGAATGATTATTATTGGATTATCAGAAAAGGGTATTCAGGTAGTACTACCTGATCAATCAACTCATGGAGATAAGGCGAAGGCAAATGAATTGTGTAAGTTTCTTGCTATGAAATTAAAGGCGGAATTGACACTTTTCAACGGTAGAGTCATTCACCATTCACAAAAATAAACAGCCCGGTGGGCTGTTTATTTTTGTAACGGTTCAATTTCTTCGGGCTTGATTAAGCTGTAGTCTTTTTCTCTCAATCCAGTTACAATATCTTCTAGCGCAGCTGCTGTCCAATCCCGATCATGCATTAAGAGGTTTGCACCATTCTGAAGAAGTGATGTATTGACCATGATGTCTGCAAGTGCACCTTTCTCCTGATATTGCTTTTCCCAGTCGTAGCCATACGTCCAGTTCATTAGGAGCATACCCTCTTCTTTCACTAGGGATTTCGAATAATCTGTATTAGAACCAAACGGCGCTCGGAAAAATTCAGGTTTTTCTCCTATTATTTCTTCGATTAAGTCACTTAATTTCAAAATTTCTTCTCTTTGTTCTTCTTCTGATAATGTTTTAAGATCTGAATGTGACATCGTGTGATTTCCAATCGCAAATCCCATATCATGAATTTCTTTCAAACGCGCTTTTTCTTCTTCAGTATCAAGAAAATGACCGTTTACAAAGAAAATCGCTGGGGCATCAAGTTCCTTAAGTGTTTTTGCCATGTCTACAGAATTTTCATCTGGTGCATCATCAATTGTAAGTAGAACGGCTTCCTCTGGCGCATCATTAATTGGTTCAAAACCCCATATTGCTTCATTTAACCTATATTCAGGAGTAGCGTTTTCTTCTGTTACTACCTCTTCTTCTTTATCCTTAGGCTCTTCAGAAGTTTCGTCTTGCGTTTCCTCGCTATCTTTATTTGCAGTTGCCTCATTTGTTTCTTCGTTATTAGTACCTTGTTGCTCATTAGTTTCGTTTGTTTCCGTCCCAGCATTTGTCGAACACGCTGCTACCAAAAGCAAAGTAGCTAGTGTTACCCATTTAAGTATTTTTTTCATATCTTTCTCTCCCTCTATAGTCTCTCCTCATCATATACCAAGTGATGAGGAGGATAAAGAGAAGATTGTCACAATTAACCATCTTATTGGTGTAATTAAACTATTATTCTGACTAAATACCTGCCATGTGTTTTTCCTTTACATCATTGTAAACAACAAATATACTAGAAAGCGTGCCTTTTTCGTAACTGAAAACTTTCTGTAAAACACTGGTAATGCAATAGTGGATTGCATAGTTTTGTCAACAGCGGGCAACATTTAGAACATCATACTTAATAAATCTTGTTGCACGCAGTGATTGATTTCTGCTCCTGGCGTTTTACGCTTCAACCAAGTACATAGGGTGATATTAATCCGATACCCTCTTTACTAACACCAATCGTCAAGAAAAGCTTCTTAAGAAAAATAAGATATTAGAAAGGTAATGATGTAATATGAATAAACTTACTACAGTCTTTATTATTTCTGTCATATTGTCGATCCTCTTTATTTCATGGGGAACAATTTCTCCAGAATCATTAGATTCTACGACATCCTCACTTCAAAGTTTTCTACAAGTGAAGTTTGGCTGGTTTTATCTACTAGCAGCATCCGGATTCTTGATTTTTGCTATTTACCTCATCTTCTCTAAATACGGTAGACTCCGTCTAGGAAAAGAGACGGATGTGCCAGAGTATAACCTCATCACATGGTTTGCAATGCTTTTCTCCGCTGGTATGGGAATTGGGCTAGTATTCTGGGGCGTAGCAGAGCCAATGTTTCACTACTATGACCCACCAGCAGGTGCAGCTTCAGAATCTGACGAAGCTGCTCGCTTGGCCTTTCAGTACAGTTTCTTTCATTGGGGACTTCACCCATGGGCAATCTATACGATCGTTGCTTTAGCACTTGCTTTCTTTAAATTCAGAAAAGGTGCACCTGGTCTTATAAGTGCCGTTTTCTATCCGATCCTCGGTGATCGTGTTTATGGTCCGATTGGTAAGATTATTGATGTTATCGCAGTTATCGCAACTGTATTTGGTGTTGCAACTTCCCTTGGATTCGGTGCTTCTCAAATTGGTGGAGGAGTTTCTTACTTAACAGGCGTCGAGAATTCATTTAATACACAGTTCATCATTATATTGATTGTTACAGTGCTTTACATGATTTCCGCTTCCACTGGAATTTCAAAAGGCATAAAGTATCTCAGTAATACAAATATCGTTCTTGCGATATTACTTATGTTCTTCTTACTTTTCGCTGGTCCAACAAACTTTATTATGGATCTCTTCACTTCTACTCTAGGCTCATACGTTCAGAATTTGCCTAGCATGAGTCTTCGCATGAGACCATTTGAAGGATCATCTTGGATACAAAGTTGGACAATCTTCTACTGGGCATGGTGGATTGCATGGGCACCATTCGTTGGTACATTTATCGCTCGTGTATCTAAAGGGAGAACAATACGTGAGTTTGTTCTAGGAGTTCTATTGGTTCCTACCATCTTTGGTGGTTTGTGGTTCTCAGTATTCGGTGGATCTGCCATCTCACTTGATATGGCTGGTACCGGTATTTATGACATCATTAGCAATCAGGGTATGGAAGTAGCACTCTTTGCTGTATTAGAGCAATATCCATTGGGTACGATTATGTCTATTATTGCGATCCTACTAATTAGTACTTTCTTTATTACTTCTGCCGATTCTGCAACGTTTGTACTTGGTATGCAAACAACGAACGGAAGTATGAATCCTTCTACCAAGATTAAATTAACTTGGGGTGTGATTCAATCTTCTGCAGCAGCTGTGCTACTTTGGTCTGGAGGACTTGGTGCACTTCAAACGGCGTCAATCATAGCAGCCTTCCCATTTGCAATTATTATCATCGGGATGATTATTTCACTCATAAAGGCCTTTAAAGAAGAGAAAGTACCACCACGTTCTAAAAAAGATGAATCTAATACTAAATAACAAGAAGAAGCCACTACCAAATGTTCGGTGGTGGCTTTTTTTATGTATGAGAAGATCTCTTAACTAATAATTAATAGGAGCTCTGTCATAAGATAGAGCGTTGTAGAAAGAGTCATCAAAATAAGGATTGCTTTGCTTTTAGCAATAAGTTTAACGGTAAGCGTGCAAATCAGATAAAGAAACACAAAGAATAGCATCACTTTATATGATAAATGATCGTGTCCAGATTGGTGAATCACAAGAAAAAATGCGAACCAAATACATAGTTGTATGAATAGAACTCCCCCATGTCTTAGCAAGCTTTTCCCTCCTTACGCTGAACGTATATGCTGGAATACTCTTTAATATGTTCATTTACCTTATTTAACAACAATTTAAAGATAGAAAAAAGCTGCTTTCTTAATAAAGGAATAGTTAATTTCTGCTCCCGGATGCTCCAATTAGCGAAGTGTGGTTTTCTATTTAATAAATATTTCAAAAGCAACAATCAGTTAGAAAAGAAACTAAAAAAGACCCGGTGAATGATTCACCGAGTCTTCGTTTAGTTATTAACCAATATGAATTGGAGTACCTAGAGCTACTTCTGCAGCTTCCATTGTAATTTCTCCAAGTGTTGGGTGAGCGTGGATTGTAAGTGCAATATCTTCAGCTGTCATACCAGCTTCAATTGCTAGGCCAAGCTCAGCAATCATATCAGAAGCGTTAGGACCAGCAATTTGAGCGCCGATCACAAGACCGTCTTCCTTACGAGTGATTAGCTTCATAAAGCCTTCACTATCGTTTAGAGAAAGAGCACGACCGTTAGCTCCGAATGGGAACTTAGATGCTTTCGCATCAAATCCTGCATCTTTCGCTTCCTTCTCAGAGTATCCAACTGATGCCAATTCTGGCTCAGAGAATACAACTGCAGGAATCGCTAGATAGTCAATGACGGAATTTTCACCGCTAATAGCCTCAGCAGCAACTTTACCTTCATAAGAAGCTTTGTGAGCAAGTGCAGGACCTTCAACGATATCTCCAATTGCATAGATATTATCGAAGTTCGTACGACACTGCTTGTCGATCTTCACAAGACCTTTGTCCGTCATTTCAACGCCAAGTTCTTCAAGACCGATTTCATTTGTATTTGGCTTACGGCCAACTGTAACTAGAACATAATCAGCGTCAAACGTCTTCGTTTCACCTTTGATTTCTGCTGTTACTGTTACGCCATCTTCTTTTTCTTCTACGCCTTGTGCAAGAGCTTCAGTAATGATTTCTACATTACCTTTCTTCTTAAGACGACGAGAAACAAGAGAGCTCATTTGTTTTTCGAATCCAGGTAGAATTTGCTTCGTACCTTCAAGAATTGTTACTTCAGTGCCGAAGTTAGCATAAACAGAACCTAGCTCGATTCCGATGTACCCTCCACCGATAACAACCATTTTCTTAGGAACTTCATCCAGTGCAAGAGCACCAGTTGATGAAATAACGCGTTTACTCCATTTGAAGCTTGGAAGCTCAATTGGACGAGATCCTGTTGCAATGATGCAATTGTTAAATGTATACGTTTGAGAGTTCTTTTCATCCATGATACGAACAGTGTTCTTATCTACGAAATAAACTTCACCACTAATAACGTCTACTTTATTCGATTTCATAAGTCCAGCTACACCGCCAGTAAGCTTGTCAACAACAGAAGACTTCCACTCCTGAACTTTCTTCATGTCAACGCTCACGTTCTCAGCTGTAATTCCGATATCATCAGAATGCTTTGCAGACTCATATTTATGAGATGCATTAATCATTGCTTTTGAAGGGATACAACCAACGTTTAAGCAAACGCCGCCTAGAGTACCTTTGTCAGCAATGGCAACTTTTTGACCAAGCTGTGCTGCACGAATTGCAGCCACATATCCACCTGGTCCAGCTCCTACTACAAGTGTGTCTAATTCGATTGGAAAATCTCCTACTACCATATTATTACGCCTCCATCATTAAGAGTTGTGGATCGTTCAACAGACGCTTGATGTGGTTTAGAGCAAGTTGTGCTGTTACACCATCAATAAGTCTGTGGTCGTAGCTGATCGATAGAGCAAGAACAGGTGCAGCAACGATTTCTCCGTCGATAACAACTGGTTTCTCCTCAATGCGACCAATACCTAGAATAGCAGCATCTGGGTTGTTAATAATTGGCGTAAACCATTGTCCGCCTGCAGAACCCAGGTTAGAAATTGTGCAAGTGCTGCCTTTCATATCGTCCCCTGATAGTTTACCATCGCGAGCTTTTTTAGCCAACTCATTAATTTCAGATGAAACGTTAAGAAGTGGCTTACGGTCTGCTTCCTTCACAACTGGTACAACAAGTCCAGCGTCAGTGTTAGCAGCAATACCGATATTGTAGTAATGCTTGTGAACGATCTCGTCAGTTGAATCGTCAATTGAAGCATTAAGCATAGGGAATTCACGAAGTGCTGAAACAAGAGCTTTCACAACGTACGGAAGGTAAGTTAGCTTCACATCTTTGTCTGCAGCGTATTGTTTAAACTTCTTACGATGAGCAACAAGGTCAGTTACAACAACTTCATCCATATGAGTTACGTGAGGAGCAGTATGCTTAGAGTTAACCATTGCTTTTGCAATTGCTTTACGCATACCTTTCATCTTCTCACGAGTTTCAGGCTGTGCAGATGCTGCAGCAGGCTGCTGTTTCGTTTCTTGAGTAGCCGTTTCAGCTTTCTCTTCTGAAGCTTGTGGAGCTTCTGTCGTTTCAGCTGGTTTAGATGCTTCTCCGCCGCCATTAACGTGGTTATCAATATCTTCTTTAACAACTCGTCCATTTTTACCTGAACCAGAAACCTTAGAAATGCTAACACCGTTTTCGCGAGCATACTTACGTACTGCTGGCATTGCGATTACGCGCTTCGTTGGGTCCGTTTCTTCGTCGTCTTCAGGAAGTGGCTTTGATCCTGCGCTGTCTTCTTTAGCTTCTGTTTTCGCTTCAGCTTTAGGCTCTTCTTCTTCAGCTTGAGGTTGCTCTGCTTCAGGCTCCTCTTCTGCATCTTCATAGCCTTCAGCGTCAAATGTAATAACTACATCGCCAACGATTACAGTTGCGCCTTCTTCTGCGTGAACTTCCTTAACTGTACCGTCTACTGGAGAAGGAATTTCAACTACAGCTTTATCATTTTGCACTTCTGCAAGAATGTCGTCTTCTTTAACTTCGTCTCCTGATTTAACAAACCATTTTACGATTTCGCCTTCATGGATACCTTCACCGATATCCGGCATCTTGAATTGAAATGCCACGGGACTTCGCCTCCTAATTGTAGAAAAAATTTGCTTATATAAATTCTGAAGCGAAGCGCGGATCGCAGCTTCACTTCATGTTTTTTTATTAATAATTAATTAAAATTTAACAACCTGTGTTGCTTTCTCGATAATATCAGTGTGGTCTGGTAGCCATACATCTTCTGCTGCCGAGAATGCAAACACTGTATCAGGAGCCGTTACGCGAAGCACTGGAGCTTCTAAGCTAAGAATAGCGCGGTCGTTAATTTCTGCAACGACATTCGCAGCAATACCAGCTTGTTTCTGAGCTTCCTGAACAACAATTGCGCGATTTGTCTTTTCAACAGATCCAATGATTGTATCAATGTCGAGTGGGCTAACTGTACGAAGGTCGATTACTTCAGCACTAATGCCGTCCTTCTCAAGCTCTTCTGCCGCTTTAAGTGATGCTTGTACCATAGCACCGTAAGTTACAATCGTGATATCAGTACCTTCACGCTTCACTTCAGCTTTACCAATCTCAATTGTGTATTCTTCTTCTGGAACTTCCTGACGGAAAGAACGATAAAGCTTCATGTGCTCAAGGAAAATAACTGGATCGTTGTCACGAATCGCAGAGATGAGAAGTCCTTTAGCATCGTATGGGTTTGAAGGAATAACAACTTTAAGTCCAGGTTGTTGTGCCATTAACCCTTCAAGGCTGTCAGCGTGAAGTTCAGGAGTTTTAACGCCACCACCAAATGGTGAGCGAACTGTAATTGGCGCGTGGAAAGAGCCGCCTGAACGGTAACGAAGGCGTGCCATTTGACCGGAAATAGCATCCATTACCTCGTATACAAATCCAAAGAACTGAACTTCTGGTACTGGACGGAATCCAGTTAGTGCAAGCCCGATAGCCATACCACCGATACCTGACTCAGCAAGTGGAGTATCGAATACACGATCTTCACCAAATTCTTTTTGAAGTCCTTCTGTCGCACGGAAAACGCCGCCGTTTTGACCTACGTCCTCACCAAATACGAGTACGTTCTCGTCATTTTTCAACTCCGTACGCATCGCATCAGTGATTGCTTGAATCATTGTCATTTGCGCCATAGCTTACTTCGACTCCTTTGCACTATATTGTTCGTATTGCTCGCGAAGGTTGTAAGGAAGCTCTTCATACATATGAGAAATGAGATCCGTTACTTTCTGCTTCGGAGTTCCGTCTGCTTTTTTGATAGCAGCTTTAATTTCTTCTTTTGCTTTAGCTACAACTTCGTTTTCTTTTTCTTCATTCCAAAGGTCTTTGCTTTCAAGATACTTACGGAAGCGAACGATTGGATCTTTCTTTTCCCACTCGCTATCAAGATCTTCAGAACGATAACGTGTTGGATCGTCACCAGCCATTGTATGTGGACCATAACGGTAAGTCATTGTCTCAATAAGAGTTGGACCTTCACCATTGATCGCACGTTCACGAGCGTCAGTCACAGCTTTATAAACTGCAAGCACGTCCATGCCGTCTACCTGTACACCCTGAATACCAGCAGCTACTGCTTTTTGAGCGATAGTTTTCGCTGCAGATTGCTTTTCAACTGGAACTGAAATTGCAAAACGGTTGTTTTGAACAACAAAGATTGCTGGAGCTGCATAAGCACCTGCAAAGTTCATTCCTTCATAGAAATCACCTTGAGAAGCACCACCGTCACCAGTGTAAGTAATTGCTACGTTTTTCTTACCTTTTTTCTTAAGTCCAAGTGCAACACCAGCAGTTTGTGTGATTTGAGCACCAATGATGATTTGAGGGCTCAACACGTTAAGGCCGTCAGCCTGGTTTCCTACAAAGTGACCACGTGAGAATAGAAATGCTTTATATAGTGGAAGACCGTGCCAGATAATCTGTGGAACATCACGGTAACCTGGAAGAATCCAATCTTCTTTATCAAGTGCATATTGACTTCCTAGTTGTGAAGCTTCCTGTCCTGCAGTAGGCGCGTAAAATCCAAGACGCCCCTGACGGTTCAACGAGATTGAACGCTGATCAAGAATACGTGTATACACCATGCGGTGCATTAATTCTTGAAGCTGCTCGTCTGATAGTTCAGGCATCGCTTCTTTATTAACGATTTCGCCATTTTCATTTAGAATCTGGAACATTTCAAATTGGCCTTCGATGTTTTCGATGGTTTTTGTTCCCATACCTTTCACCTCATCCTTTCATTCATAAAGAGATAGATTATTTAATTGCACTAGCAATTGTGAGTGGGTCGTTCAGTTTACAGACATAACTAGCATGTCCATTTCAACGTTATTAAATGACAGATTGCAATGATTAAATTGCTTTCTTTAGACAACACTCAATGTCATACCCTTATTTCTGGAGAAATAATCCCTAGTACTATGTATTACTGCGTTTATTAGGCTGTATCAGTAAGAATAAGGGAGTGCTTCTCTTCATGAGTAAGTTCGTTTTTAAGTTTACAATACAGTATGTTTCAAGTCAATTAATTGATTTATCATTTATAGATTACATCACAAAAAGTAACTGTTACATTCTGATTTCCCAAACTGTATTAGTTTAAATAAGAAGAATGTGCACCTTGATTGGTTAGCCTAACAGATTTCAAGTCAGGAATCACTCCCTCATCATGCTGTTTCTATATTTAATATAGGCTATGTTAATGAACAGCGATGCTTTTTTGCTCATTCGAGAAATCTACAATATGAGCTAACTTAGCCAAAATATATAAAAAAACCACTCAAGATGAGTGGTTTTGAATTATTCGCCGTAGTTAACATCTAGTTCAGCTGACTTATAAAACGCCTTTTTTGCATCGTTAAATTCTGATGTGTATTTGTTAAAAGCATCTTTTTGCTCAGCAACCTTGCTGTACTGTTCATTGATTACTTTAATTTGATCTTGAAGTTGCTCCAATGTAAGCTCCTTATCTTGAAGTGAGCTATACAACTCCTTATCTTCTTTAACACCAGCTTCATATTCACTATGTAACTTTTCATATGCATTATAGCGCTTATCCATCTTGTCTATAACCGTGTTAGCATCTTCCTTCACATTACCTTCAAGGTCTTCGCTTAAATCTTTGATCTCCTCGAATTCTTCGTATGCTTCATCAATGCTCTCTTTTTCTTTCTTTAAGTACTCAAGTCTTTTAACAGTGTATTCTTCAGCTTCTTTAGAAAGCTTTTCGATTTTATCAAACTCGTCCATACTTAGTGCTACAATTTCATTATAAATATCTTGCTCTTTCTTCTCTGCTTCAGCCAGTGGCTTTTGCTGTTCTCTAAATTGTTCTTCGAGAGCAACCGTTTCCTCTAGATGGTCGTACATTTTTTCTTCTGTACTACTTCCAAATTGACATCCAGTTAAACCAACCATGAGAATACAGAAAAATAGAGAAATAATTCCTAAACGATATTTACGCAACAAAAGAAGTCCCCCCACATATCCAATTGATTCCATTAGATTTATACCTTGATTACTATACCATAATACAGAACCCAATAGAACAGTTCATTTTTCATATTATATCGATCGATTCACCCTCACAAAAAAATCATTCTAACATATTAAAATGTATAAGGCGTATAGACACGTACAATCTTCACTAGATAATACCTTTCACTAATATGCTAAACTAAGCCTAAACACATGATGGATTACTTTATCCTTTATTCCTTCAATAAATTTGAATATACTTATATAGTAGGAAGACCGTTTTGAATAGGAGTGAAACACTACATGTTAACAATGAAAGATATTCGCAGAGAAGGAGATCCGATCCTAACTGAGCAGGCTATGGAGATTGATCTTCCAGCTACTGAAGAGGAGAAACAAATTCTTCGAGATATGCAGCAATTCTTAATTAACAGTCAAGATCCAGAAACTGCACTGGAATATGAGCTTCGTTCAGGGATTGGAATTGCAGCACCTCAAATAGGAATTGGAAAGCGAATGATTGCTGTACACGTAACAGACCATAAAGGAACGTTATATAGCTACGGAATAATGAACCCCAAAATTATCAGTCATTCAGTAGAAAAGACTTTTCTAGATGGAGGAGAAGGCTGTCTTTCTGTTGACCGTGAAGTACCAGGAGCCGTTCCAAGGTTTGCGAGAATTACCGTGAAAGGCACAAATGCTGAGGGTGAACCGGTAAAAATTAGATTAAAGGGCTTGCCAGCGATCGTTGTTCAACACGAAATTGATCACCTCGACGGAATCATGTTTTATGATCGCATTGATAATGAGGAAGCTAGCGGATTATCGCCACTCAATCGGTAGTATGTTAATAAAAAGGATCGCGCAATCATTGCGCGATCCTTTTTATTGGCTATGTTAGCTCATATAGTTGATTTCTCGATTTTTGGCTCATTCGAGTGAAAGGTCGCCCTGTATTAAGCCTCTTTTCTTAAAAGATTATTGCACTTAAAGATTTTTTGTATAAAGAACTATTCTTAGCTGATTGGAGCGGCTCACCGCCCGCCCCGCGGAAAGCGAGCATCCTGGAGCGGAAATTAACCGCAATAACAACAATGTCTACTAACTTTATTAAAGCAGCCCAACTTTTTCTAGGCCGCTTCGTATGCCGTTTTGATCAACTGGGTCAGTGATCACATCTGCTACCTTCTTCACTTCTTCGTATGCATTCCCCATCGCTATCCCTGTTCCAGCGAACTTCAGCATCTCAATGTCGTTTAACGCATCGCCAAAAGCATACGTATTCTCACGTTTAAATCCAAGATGCTCAATCATAGCTTCAATTCCTCTTGCTTTTGAACCACCAGGAGGTATTACATCCATCGAGAAATCATGCCAGCGAATAAAGTCTAGGTTGCCGTAAGTGTTACGGTAATTAGCTTCTTCATTACTTTCACAGAATAATAACGCTTGATAAATCTCTCTTGAATGATAGTAAGACGGATCAAAGCCCGGATAGTGCATTTTAAGATCGTCCATGCTTTTCATAATATGCGGATGCTGATCATGGTTGCTCATCATCGCTTCATGATCAAGGAATACCATTGGATGATTATTCTCTTTAGCCGCTTCCTCTAACGAAATAATCTCATCTTTGCTAAGAGGATTGGTAAGAACAACGTTATCCTCATGCTTGACATATTGTCCATTAAAGCTAATAAATGTGTTTATTCCCAGATCTTTACGAAGGTTCGCGAACATGAATGGCGCTCTACCTGTTGCAATCGCTACATGAATTCCGTTTTCAGTAAGTTTTTTAAGTGACTCCCTAGTTGAGGCTGGAATTTGTTTATCGTGATCTAAAAGTGTTCCATCGATATCAAAGAATACAATTTTCTCATTGTTCATCTTATCTCACCTATCTTTATTATTTTAATCAGCCTTAGGCAGATTTCTTATAAGAATTTCGCGCAATTTTTGTAGATCGACTAGACATGTATACCCCTGCAAAAACACATAGCAGACCAACTATCATTGGGATTGTAATAGCTTCATTTAAATAGGTACTTCCCCAAATCAAAGCCGTTACAGGTACAAGGTATGTTACAAGCGTCGCGAATTCAGCGCTACCTTTTTGAATCATATAATAGAACAACAGATACGCTATGCCTGATCCAAGTACACCAAGACCAAATAGCGATATTAGAATATCACGTTGAAGCAGTAACGTAAACTGCTCAGTCCCTTCACCCGTTAAATACATAAGAGTTAATCCGCCAAGGGCTCCTACCGATAATGTAATGAGAGCAAGAACGTCTACAGGGACAGCTGTAAGTTTCTTTTTTGCATATTGAGAAGCAAAGCCATAGCAAGCTGTAGCAAACAACATAGGAACAATACCGCGCCAATCTTCTTTAAATAACGCTGTTAGATCGAGATCAATTAGAAAAAGGATTCCAATAAAACCCACAATAATTCCAGACCATTGTTTACCTTTTAGAATTCGCCCAAAGAAAAGGGCACCAAGCACAGTTGTGAAAAGCGGAGTTGTAGCATTTAATGTTGCAGCAAGGCTGCTTGATATCCGTTCTTCACTTAATGCAATCATTCCCCAGGGAATGATTGCGTTCATTATTCCTACAAGGATCAGACTACCCCACGGTAGCTTCTTCTTCAACTCTAAAACCCTTCCTCTTATAAGGAGATAGATAAAGATTGCGCTAGCACCAAGTAGGCATCGATAAAAAACAACTCCCCATGGTCCAACAACTGGTACAATTAATTTAATAAACATGAAAGACATGCCCCAAATTAAACTTAATGAAATTAGTGCTGCAAAAAGTCTCACGGCTCCACTCCTCTACTCATGCATCCTCTTACATGGTACAGGAAATGCATACTTCTGTCTCTCGGTACTTATTCCCACCTTTTTCCAAACTAATTCATAGAGTACTGATAAATAATAACAATAGCCAATAAAAAAGAAAGGATGAGAAACTTGTATCGAAAAATGAAGCGTAAACTAAAGCAAACGTGGAGAAATGTACTTTTCCCACAACCAAAACACTCTATTGAATAACGTTTTTTTTCAATAAATCGTGCAAATTCTCCTAATTATAATGGAAATATCACTAGAAACATGAAAAAGAAACCAATTTCCTATATAATAAATGGAGATGCACACAAATTGTCTGAGTTAAGGAGAGATTTAGAATGATTTATAAAGTTTTTTATCAGGACACTAAAGAGGAGGTTCCTGTAAGAGAACGAACAAAGAGCCTGTACGTTGAGGCTAATTCTGAACGGGAAGTTCGTTACAAATTAAAGGAACGTAACCATAACATCGAATTTATTCAAACCGTAGAAGATGAATTTCTTGAGTTTGAGCAAAAATCAGAGCACTTTGAATTGGAGAATGTATAGACTATGAAATTTGTTAAAAATCATCAAACAGCCGTTTTCGCATTAGGCGGACTCGGAGAGATCGGTAAAAACATGTACGGAATTCAGTTTCAGGATGAAATTATTCTTGTTGACGCAGGAATTAAATTCCCTGAAGAGGAGTTATTAGGAATTGACTATGTTATTCCTGACTACTCTTACCTTGTTAAAAATCAAGATAAGATCAAAGGATTATTTATTACCCACGGCCACGAAGATCACATAGGCGGCATCCCTTACTTGCTTCGTGAAATTAATGTACCTATCTACGGTGGAAAGCTTGCACTTGGGTTTATTCGTAATAAACTTGAAGAGCATGGCCTTCTACGTGGTGCATCACTAAATGAAATTACAGAAGAAGACATCATTAAATTTAGAAAAACATCCGTTATGTTCTTTAGAACAACTCACAGTATTCCAGATTCTTACGGTGTTGTAGTAAAGACACCACCTGGTAACATTGTTCACACTGGTGACTTTAAGTTCGACTTTACTCCAGTTGGAGAACCAGCTAACTTAACTAAAATGGCTGAAATCGGTAAAGAAGGCGTTCTTGCTCTTCTTTCAGATAGTACAAACAGTGAAGTGCCTGGATTCACAATGTCAGAACGCCGTGTTGGCGAAACGATTCAGGACATCTTCAGAAAAGTTGATGGACGTGTTATATTCGCAACATTTGCATCGAACATACACCGTCTACAGCAAGTTGTTGAAGCTGCCGTAGAAAATGGACGTAAAGTTGCAGTATTTGGTCGAAGCATGGAAGCAAACATCACGATTGGTCAAGAGCTTGGTTATATTAACGCTCCAAAAGATACTTTTATTGATGCACACCAAATTAACCGCCTACCTGAGAACAAAGTTACAATTCTTTGTACTGGTAGTCAGGGCGAACCGATGGCAGCACTTTCTAGAATTGCTAATGCAACACATCGTCAAATTCAGATCATCCCCGGAGATACGGTTGTATTCTCTTCTTCACCTATTCCTGGTAACCAGGTTAGTGTTTCTAGAATTATCAACCAACTCTCTCGTGCTGGTGCAGACGTTATTCACCATAAGCTTAGCGACATTCATACTTCTGGTCATGGTGGACAAGATGAGCAGAAACTTATGCTCCGTCTAATTAAGCCGAAGTTCTTTATGCCCATCCACGGTGAGTATCGCATGTTAAAAATGCATACAAAGCTTGCTCAAGATTGCGGTATCCCGCAAGATCACTCCTTTATCATGGATAATGGTGAAGTGCTTGCACTTAGCGAGAATGAAGCTTCAATAAGCGGAAAAATCCCATCCGGTTCTGTTTATGTTGACGGAAAAGGAATTGGCGATATCGGTAATATCGTTCTTCGTGACAGAAAGATTCTTTCTGAAGAAGGTCTTGTTATTGTAGTTGTTTCTATTAACATGAAAGAGTTCAAAATTCTTTCTGGACCAGACATCATTTCAAGAGGATTTGTCTATATGAGAGAATCTGGTGACCTTATCAATGATGCTCAAGAGATCTTATCGAAGCATCTAAACGGAGTAATGGAAAAACGCACAAGTCAGTGGTCAGAAATCAAAAATGAAATCACTGATACATTAGCTCCTTTCTTATACGAGAAAACAAAGCGTCGTCCAATGATCCTTCCGATCATTATGGAAATTTAATAAACCAAAAAACAGCCTGTCATTCCGACAGGCTGTTTTTTTATGTTCTATACGTATTAATCACGATTTAATAATTGGCGTTCAAGACGATTAATATCCTGGTCAGAGCCAATAACAATTAGAATATCACCTTTATAGATCTTTTGATCGGCTTGTGGTGAAACGATGATCTCATCGCCATTTTTAATAGCTACAATATTCGCCCCGTACTTAGCACGAATATCCAGTTCAATAATCGATTTATTATCCATTCTAGAATTAGCAATAAGCTCAACGATGCTATGCTCATCTGATAGTTCCAAGTAATCTAATACGCTATTAGAGACGATATTGTGCGCGATTCGAACACCCATATCGCGTTCAGGATGCACAATTTTATCCGCTCCAATTTTATTTAACACTTTTTCATGGTAATCATTCTGTGCTTTCACAGTGATTTTGCTAACCCCTAATTCCTTAAGAATTAGTGTTGTTAGAATACTCGATTGAATATTATCTCCAATCGCTACAATGACATGATCGAAGTTTCGAATACCAAGGTTTTTTAAGACACTCTCGTCTGTCGAGTCAGCGATTACAGCATGCGTTGCCACTGATGAGAATTCATTCACTTTATCCTCATCCATATCAATCGCAAGTACTTCCATTCCCTGCTGACTTAATGACTTACATATACTACCACCAAAACGACCGAGTCCAATTACAGCAAATTGCTTTTTCAACCTACATTCCTCCTACTTATCCAGAGAGAAACGCTACCAGCAAGATGGTAGGCGTACTATCCACTCTATCCTACCACTTTCATACATAGTGTCAATACGTTCTCATTGCGACTTGTTCCCCTTTACGTATTCTGCATCAAATAGGAATAACCTCATTAACAGAATAAGCGACGGCACAAGAAGACAAAGGCCTGCTATAAAGGCTATAACAAGATAAACACCGGTTGTTTCATTCGTATACCCAGAGTAGATTGTAATATAATCATATAGAATCCAAGGTAAATGTGAAATTCCGTAACCAAAAAAGGCGAAGAAAAACTGTAACATTACAAAAAGAAACGCCGTTCCGTACCGTTTTTTGTTGAAAATCAGGTATGTTGCAATTAAAAAACTTAATAACGACGCTATGAAAAACCACGCGTAGTCTAAAGTGCGTTCAAAATGAGTTGGGTTGTGCTGTTGAAGCGCTACGAAAACAAGGATACTGGATAGAATCGTTGGCGCACTC
Organism: Guptibacillus hwajinpoensis; assembly: GCF_001039475.1. Classification (GTDB taxonomy): domain Bacteria; phylum Bacillota; class Bacilli; order Bacillales; family Guptibacillaceae; genus Guptibacillus; species Guptibacillus hwajinpoensis. The sequence continues at coordinate 1,203,163 of NZ_LELK01000001.1, forward strand.
CAGAACAGCGCGTACTTTCGTAGCAACTCTAGTGCGGGCTCATCGTTCGCCCTGCTTGCATAATACGTAAGGAAGGCGGCGCTAATAAAGAGCACAGAAACAATTGCCAGAAGAACAACAGACCATGAATAGAAGCTTGAAAATAGTTCTCCTGCTAAGAAAACAACTTCTCCATTAACCTCCTCAATGAACCCTCCTTCCGATAGCGTTAGTGCTGTTGAAAGAGATGCTGGAATTAATAATCCTGTTACGCCATATAGAAATGTGTATACTCTACTCTTCTTTGCGCCATAGTTACCAAAAGCATAGAAAGATCCCCGTATGGCGATAAGAATAATTGCAATGCTACCTGGAACGAGTAAAGCTGTACCATAATAATATGCTGTATCTGGGAAGAAACCGACTAGTCCAACGAAAAAGAAAACAAAAAACACGTTCGTTACTTCCCAAACCGGAGATAAATAACGGCTAATAATTTTATTAATAATATGCTCACGTCCAGTGAGTTCCCCATAATAAGCAAAGAAACCTGCTCCAAAATCGATGGAGGCCGTAATTAAGTACCCGTAAAGGAAAACCCAAAGTACGGTTATTCCTACTAATTGAATGTCCATTGCTTCACCCCTCTCGAACTGACCTCTTTATTTCGTTCTCGCAATTTCCTCTAGCTCGTTCTCTGCTGGATTTGATTTAAACATTTTACGGAGCACTGTTACACAAAGTGTGCCTAACACGATGTATAGCAATAAGAAAAGGATAAACATTAATCCAACGCTATCAGAAGTTGTTGCTGCGTGTCCCGTTCTGAGTATATCCCATAAAATCCATGGCTGACGACCAACTTCAGAGAATATCCAACCAAACTCAATAGCAAGCACAGAAAGTGGTCCTGCTAGAACAATTAATCGAAGCAGCCACTTGTTTTCTACGTTAAATCGTTTTAATCGCAGGGCAATCATGTAGAAAAAGGTTAGTGCTGCAAGGAACATACCTATTCCTACCATTCCATCAAATAAGTAGTGAATAAATAAAGGTGGAATTTCGTCTTCCGGAACTTGATCTAGCCCCATTACTTCTGAATTTGGATTACCATGAGCAAGAATACTTAAGAAATTAGGTAGAACAAGGCCATACTTTACTTCTTCCGTTTCTCGATCTAGAAATCCTCCAACAACAAGATCAGCATTTTCTGTCGTTTCAAAATGCCACTCTGCAGCTGCTAATTTCTCAGGTTGGTATTCTGCAAGAAACTTACCCGAGAAGTCTCCAATAACCGCTGTCCCAATTGCAAAAATAAACCCAGCTGTCATTGTAAGTTTTAATGCTTTCTTATAATAGATGCTACGCTTACCTTTTAACATACTAAATGCTGTTATCGCTGCAAGGACCATTGCAGATGTTAAATAGGCAGACATCACAACATGCCCTACCTTGGTTGGTGTAGCTGGATTAAACATGGCTACGAGTGGCTCGATATCCGTCAAAACACCACCGACCATCGTAAATCCTTGCGGAGCATTCATGAATGCATTCACTGTTGAAATAAACACTGCTGAAAGCGTTGACCCTATAATGACTGGTATTGAAATGATCCAGTGATAAATCGGCTTCTTAAACCGGTCCCATGTATAAAGGTAGATTCCTAGAAAGATTGCTTCAAAGAAGAAAGCAAACGTTTCAAGGAATAGCGGTAAACTAATAACCTGTCCAGCAAGCTGCATGAAATTAGGCCATAATAGCGATAGTTGAAGTCCTATTGCTGTTCCGGTCACAACACCAACTGCGACGGTTACAACAAATCCCCTCGTCCATCGACGAGCGAGTAATGTGTAGTAAGGATCATTCCGTTTAATACCAATAAATTCTGCTAAGCTAATTAATAGCGGAACCCCTACACCTAGTGTTGCAAAGATAATATGAAATCCGAGTGTTAAGCTTGTTAACATACGACTTAGCATCGCTGAATCCAAATCCAACTCGTCCATCCCCTTTTCTTCCGTTTTCTAGTTATCTCTTAATCTGTTTCCCTCATTGCTATCAATAGAAACGATTGAAATAATATGCTTGTTAATAACCTTATTATGACCTATCTCTAACTTTGTGACAAGTATCACAAAGTATATAATTTAGACCCTTTTCGAAGACATTGTTGCTATTGCGAGTTGATTTCCATTCCAGGATGCTCGCTTTCCGCGGGGCGGGCGGTGAGCCTCCTTCCGCTCCAATTAGCGAAGTGTGGCTTTTTATATAAGAAATTCTTTCAAAAGCAACAATCTTTTAGAAAAGAGCCTATTAAAAAAGGATTGCGCAATGATTGAGAGATCCTTATTTATTGGCCATGTTAGCTCATATTGCTCGATTTTTGGCTCATTCGAGTGAAACCTCAGTTTCAATCGCCTTTCAGCTCTGCTGAAAGGTCACCAAAGGGCGTAAATGAGCCAAAAATCAACACTGTTTGTTAACATAAGCAAAAAAAAGAAGCCGCTACCGGCTTCTTTATCCTGCGTCCATCATATTAAACTGAGACTTAACAAGTTCATAATACGTGCCACCACTACGCATTAATTCGCCATGATTACCCTGCTCTAGTATTCGTCCATGATCCAATACAATAATATTATCAGCTTCACGAATGGTAGAAAGTCGGTGAGCAATCATGATGGCTGTTCTTCCTTTGAGTACTACGTTAAGAGCCTTTTGGATTTTCAGTTCTGTTTCTGTATCAATGCTAGCTGTTGCCTCATCGAGAATCAGAATTCTCGGATCTGCTAGGAGTGCACGAGCAAAAGATAGCAACTGTCGTTCACCTACAGATAAAACATTGCCTCGCTCTTCTACTTCCGTTGCATACCCATTACTCAATCGTTTAATAAAATGATCCGCCCCAACAGCAACAGCGGCTTCTATCACTTCTTCATCCGTTGCATCAGGTCGACCGAAACGAATATTTTCCATGATTGTACCTGAGAAGATAAACGTATCCTGGAGTACAACGCTAACCTTTTCTCGTAAGCTATCAAGTTTAACATCTTTTAGGTCAACTCCATCAATTCGTACTGTTCCATTGGTAGGATCGTAGAATCGACTGATTAAGTTTGCAATTGTCGACTTACCTGATCCAGTATGCCCAACAAGCGCAACCGTCTCGCCTGCCTTCATTTTCAGGCTCATTTCATGAAGAGCTTTACGGCTTTCATCATAAGAAAACTCAACATCTTTAAATGTAATTTCGCCTTTCATTTCCTTCATTTCAATAGCATTCTTTTTCTCAGGTACGTTCGGTTGTTCGTCTAGAAATTCAAAAATTCGCTCGGAGGAAGCCATTGCAACGAGCAATTGGTTGTAAACTTGACCAAGACGTGAAATAGGCTCCCAAAACATCCCTAGATAGAAAGCAAATGTAACAAATACACCATAGTCCATTCCATTTTGAATTAGATAGACACCAAACCAAATCAGAATTGCAGTCCCAATCGCATTCGACATTTCAACGAATGGTCTAAAAAATGCACTTTTTTGTGTTGCATCTCTCCAGCTAGCGTAATTCTCATGATTAACACCTTCAAAGAATTCCATGTTTCCTTTTTCCTGCGTGTAAGATTGGGTAACACGAATTCCTTGTATGCTTTCGTTTAAGTGAGAATTGAGTTTTGCCTGTTTAATTCGAACTTGCTGCCACGACCGGCGAATTCTCTTTCTCAAGCTTGTCGAAATCAAAAACATTAATGGCAGAATAATCATGATGGCGAGTGTTAACTGAGGACTAAGAACAAACATAATAACAATAATGCCGAACAGTAGAACAATATCCATTAATAGGTTAATAACACCACTTGTGAATAGCTCCTGCATGGAATTAACATCATTAATAATCCTGACTAAAATTGATCCTGCAGAACGTTTATCGAAAAAGCCGTGCGATAAGCGTTGAATATGCTTAAAGAGCCCCTGTCGAATGTCATAGATAATATACTGCCCAAGCTGATTCGTCCATTTAATCCGATAGGTGTTCGCAACCCATGATAGTAAGTATAGGGCCGCAATCCCGATAATTAATTGAACTAACAGCGTTTCATCTTGATCTTTAATCGCATGATCAAATAGTAATACCCCAATAAAAATAGGTATAATTAACCGTACAGCTGTTGATAAAAGCATAGAGATAATCGCTTTTGGCAGCAAATTTTTCTTGTAAGGATCCATATATCCAAGTAGCCGCGTCATTTGCTTCCAATTAAATTGCTTTTCTATTGCTGTGTCTTGCGAGTAGTGGAACCTCGCTCTTCGATTTTGTTTCAACTCTACACCCCATTTCAACCAGTTTGCCTTGCCCTGATTTCCTCCCGATCCTGATATTGAATGTCGTAGATGCTACGGTAGTAGCCATCATTCTCAATAAGGTCACTATGCCCTCCACGCTCAACAACTTTCCCCTCATCTAAGACGAGTATTTCGTCAGCGTGTTTTAACGAAGAGATCCTATGCGCAATAATAAATGTCGTTCTTCCTTTCATTACTTCTTGAAATGCTTTCTGGATTTTCCCTTCCGTCTGCATATCAACAGCGCTTGTTGCGTCATCGAGAATTAATATACTAGGATCTGTTAGAATCGCTCTTGCAATAGCAATTCTTTGCTTCTGTCCACCGGAAAGCCCCATTCCACGTTCACCAAGAACTGTGTCATAACCGTCAGGCATTTCCATAATAAAATCATGCGCTTGTGCACGTTTTGCAGCATCCTGTATTATTTCAAAGGAAATGTCCGGGTCACCATAAGCAATATTATCTCGAATGGTAGATGAGAATAAGAACGTCTCCTGTAATACAATACCAATGTTTCTACGAAGTGATTTAACAGTGTAATCATTGATGTTTCTTCCATCAATTCTCACTTCTCCACTCGTAGGCTCATAAAAACGCGCAATTAATTGAGTAGTCGTTGTTTTACCCGCACCGGTCGCCCCAAGGAGACCAATAGTCGTTCCTTTCGGTGCATCAAATGAAATATCGATTAATGCTTCTTTATCTTCTGAGCTATATTTGTGTGTCACTTGATTAAAAGCAACATGCCCCTCCATGCGCTCTACATCGATCGCATCTTCTCGATCATAGATATCCTCTGATTCATCAAGAATTTCAAGGAGTCTTTCCCCAGACGCTTTAGACTGAGAAAACGTATTAATGACAAATCCCAGATTCATAATAGGCCATATGATATACCAAACAAGACTAAAGAACGCTACAAGTTCACCAGGCTGTAGCTGGTTTTGAAAAACAAGATATCCTCCATAAGATAGAAGGAAGACAACACAAAGATTTCCTATGAACTCCATCAACGGGAAGAATTTTGCCCATATGTATGAAGTTGTTAAGTAATTATCTCTGTAATCCGTATTGCTATCGACGAATTTATTAATCTCAAAATCTTCTCTTGATAAAGATTTTACTGTATTAATACCGCTAATGTTCTCCTGCACTTTCGTATTCAACCTTGCCATCGATTTACGTATACCTCTAAACGCCGGATGAACACGCTTATCGAACATATAAACAGCTATTCCAAGGAACGGAAGCATTCCTAACGTTACAAATGCAAGTGGAACAGAATAACTGAACATAACAACAAGACTAAAACTTACAATTAGAATGAAGTTGATAACCTGAGCGAAACCAAATGAAAGGAAAAAACGAAATCCTTCCACATCCGCTGTTAACCTGGACATTAAGTCGCCAGTCTTAGCATTGTCGTAGTAACGAAACGGTAGATACTGAAGCTTTTTGTAGAGTTCTTCTCTGAGTCGATAGACTGCCGTAACACCGAATAAATCCCCGAGGTACTGCTGAAAGAACGTCGCTACTCCCTTTACGATCATGATGCCGATAAATCCGAATGCAAGATACGGTACCCATTTGTATTCCTGCTTTAGAATGACATCATCAATAGTGAATTGTAAAAGCATCGGGTAAAGCACTGTAATTCCCGTAACAAAAATCAGTGAGAACACTGACCAAAGGAATAACTTTTTATATGGCCAATAGAACTCTTTTAATCTTTTAAATGTTTCCATCCTCACACCACCCTCTGACAATAAAGAATTAAAATTAAGTGACAATATACATAATATATCGGATTTCGAAATAAATAACCACCTATTAGACCTAAAATTCGGAATTATTTAAATGGAAGAGTGGCATACCAGATCACTTAAGATTTTTATTCAAATGGCTATGTTAATGAATAGTATTGATTTTTGGCTCATTTACGCCCTGTGGTGACCAATCGGTTCGAGCAAATTCATTTGCTCAGACGATTGGTCACCACAGGGCGACCTTTCAGCAGAGCTGAAAGGCGAGTGAAACTGTCACTCGAATGAGCCAAAAATCGAGAAATCAAAATACGAGCTAACATAGCCATTCAAATAAAAAAACTCCAAGGAGGTTGTCCTCCTTGGAGTTTTGGTTACGCATTTTATTTAAGTGTTTCTTGACCTGGCTTCCAGTTCGCCGGGCAAAGTCCACCAGTTTGAAGTGCTTGTAGCACACGTAGCGTTTCATCTACGTCACGGCCGATGTTGTTATGGTTAACGACAGAATACTGAAGTTCACCTTCTGGATTAATGATGAATAGTCCGCGAAGTGCAACACCTTCATCTTCAATAAACACGCCGTAATCTTTAGAAACTTTATGATTAGTATCAGCAGCAAGTGCGTAATTAAGGTCACCAAGACCATTATCGTTACGATCCGTGTTGATCCATGCTAAGTGAGTATGGATTGTATCTGTTGATACACCAACTACTTCTGCATCAAGATCATCGAATTCTTCGAAACGATCGCTAAGTGCTGTAATTTCAGTTGGGCACACAAAAGTGAAGTCCATAGGATAGAAGAAAAGTACTGTCCATTTATCGTTTTTCATGTTTTCTTCAAGACTTACTTTACCGAATTCTTTGTTTGTCATAACTGCTTCCATTTCGAAGCGAGGTGCTTGTTTACCTACCATGCGTTCTACCATGTGTAAATCCCTCCTAGAAAATATCCTGCGGCTTTCGCCCACAAATGCCATTATAGTACACGAGTTATTTTTAGTCAATGTTAAATGATAATTAATTTAATCTAAGGAATAACCCCGACTTCTCTATCGTACCCACGTTTATTGGCAAATAAACAGGGTACTTTAAGTATAACGAAAATCTTGCTATTCGTCTTGTTTCAACACTTTACTTGAATTTACACGACAATTTTCGATATACTTTGACTTGTGTTATTTGTACATAAGACAAGGACTTATAAAGGAGGAAATGATTTGGAACTTTTCAACAACATTGATTGGGCCGGTCTTCTAGTCGATACAGGCTTAATCTTATTGAAGCTAATCGCAATTCTTATTGTTTATGCGATTGTAAAAGCAATCGGAAATCGTTTTATTGAAAGAACCTTTGGTAAAGTATCAGAAAAACAAAACATGAGTGAGGGAAGATCGAATACGCTAATGAATTTAGCGAAAAGCATCTTTTCTTATGTTCTCATATTCATGGCAGCAGCCATTATATTTGAAACGTTTGGATTTGATATTAAAGCACTCATTGCCGGCGCCGGTATTATTGGTCTTGCCGTAGGATTTGGTGCTCAAGGTCTTGTAAGTGACGTTGTTACTGGATTTTTCATTCTGCTTGAGAAACAAATGGACGTTGGAGACTATGTGACTGCAGGTGGATTTGGCGGCATCGTTGAGGAAGTCGGCCTACGAACAACACATATTCGTTCATTTGACGGAACGCTTAATTATGTACCAAACCGAGAGATCAGTGCTTTAAGTAACCACTCACGAGGAAACATGCGTGCACTCGTTGATATTGGAATTTCTTATGATGATAATATTGATGAAGCGATTCGAGTTATTCAAGGTGTGTGTGATAACGTTGCTGCTACAAACGAAGCAGTTATTGAAGGTCCAGATGTATTAGGTGTTCAGAACCTTGGATCATCAGACGTTGTTCTACGCGTACTTTGCAGAACTCAGAATATGGAGCAATGGGGCGTTGAACGCCAGTTGCGTAAAGAAATTAAGGAAGCACTCGATGCAAACGGCATTGAAATTCCTTTCCCTCATCAAGTCTATGTGGAGAAGAAAGAGCAGTAATCGTTTATACTCTTTCTAACATGGGTAAGGTAATCACAGATCTTTCAAAGGAGAGTGATTCCATTGCCTTACAATTCACGAAACGATTTACCAGATCAAGTGAAGGACAACTTGCCCGCTCACGCTCAAGATATTTTTAAAGAAGCTTTTAATTCTGCTTCTGAGCAGTACGATCAAGAGAAAACAGCTTTCAAAGTAGCTTGGAGCGCAGTCGAGCAAAAGTATGAAAAGAACGATAATGGAAACTGGGTAAAGAAAAATAGTTAAAAAAACGAACCCCTCTGTGAGGGGTTCGTTTTTAGTTACTGATAACGACTATCCACCTGCTGGCAAACTTGATCAGCGGTCATTCCATCAGCGTTTATAACAGATCCTTGAGTCGATACCGACTGCATACCCATTACATTTTGATCCTGTCCTGAAACGACACAGCAGTCACAGCCACTAGCATCACTTTCTTGTTTCAATGATACAACTTCGTAACCTTTCGATTGAAGCGCTTGTGCTACGTCAGAAAGCGTATCTTCAACAGCTATTCTCTTGTTCATACTCTTCACTCCTTTCAACTATGTATCTTGACCAACAAGATTATTTTCTCCACAAAAATGGAAAATATGTATACAGTGGATAATAATCTCATTTATTTAGAAGGCTCTATTCGTATACATAGTTACTATATGAGTGAGTTGCTTTCCGCGGGGCGGGCGGTAAGCATCCTTCCGCTCTAATCACTAAGTATGTTTTTTTGAATAATTGTCTTAAAAGCAACAATCTTTTAGAAAGGCGAGTGAAACTAAGGTTTCACTCGAATGAGCCAAAAATCGAGAAATCAACAATATGAGCTAATATAGCCTTTAGAAAAGAGCCATTTACAAATAGTCATAACCCCCTGAGCGTTTGCCCAGGGGGTTATGATCGTTAATTTGCAATACGATTAAAGTAATCTGTCATCACTTGAAATGCGGTCTCCATCGCTGCTTCATCTGGCATTAAAGAAGAAGAATGTAAACCAGAATCCGAGTTAACACCAAGCCAGAACATAAATCCTGGAATTTCTTTAAGGAAATAGCCAAAATCTTCGCCCGTCATTGCTTCTCGACATTCAATTACAGAAACATCGGAAAGCTTATCAGCTTGCTCCATAAATTCACCTACAAGAGCTGTATCGTTGTTAACCTGGAAGTAGTTTGACCCATAGTCAATTGAAGCACTACATTCAAATGAAGCTTCAATCCCTTTAACGATTGCTTCAATCCGTTGCTTTACAAGAGTCATCGATTCTGCTGAGAGACTTCGAATCGTACCTTCCACTCTTGCTTTCTCAGCAATGATGTTCTGCTTTGTACCGCCCTCAATTTTTCCAACAGTCACGACCGCTGAATCAAGAGGATCAATATTCCTAGCTACAATTGACTGGAATTGGGTAACAAGGTGACTAGCAGCAACGACCATATCACGAGTGTGATGAGGATAGGCTGCATGTCCACCCTTCCCCTTCAAATCAATGAAAAGTTCAGACGTATTAGCAAAAAGCAAACCAGTTTTTGTTGCAATTGTACCAACTGGATACTCTGGTGCAATGTGAAGTGCAACCATTTGGTCTGGCTTCCAGGAAATAAACTCTTCACTATCTAGCATAGGTAATGCTCCACCAGGTCCCTCTTCTGCTGGCTGAAAAATAAACAACAAATGATCCTTCACTTCATGAGTTGAATAATATTCTAGTAGCGAGAGAGCGATTGTCATATGAAAATCATGCCCACATGCGTGCATATATCCTTCATGATCTGACTGAAAAGGGTACCCTGTCTCTTCTACTATCGGAAGACCATCAATATCTGTTCTGTAGCCAATCGTTTTCGTTGGGTTTTGACCCTTAACCTTGACCAGAATTCCTGTCTTCCAAGTCTTCACTTCAAGACGATCTTGAGGAAGGTTTTGAATAAACTGAAGAAGATAGCTTTGCGTTTTGAACTCTTTAAAGCCGATCTCAGGAATTTTGTGCAAATCTCTTCGAACAGCAATCCTATCCATGATTATTAATCGTTTTGAAGCTGACGAAGCTCTTTTTTAATTTCCGTTTTAGAACGTGTTTGGTCGTCAATATTCTTCAATACACGAGCAGGTGTACCAGCTACAAGTGTATATTCTGGAACGTCCTCTGTTACGATTGCACCAGCTGCTACGACTGCACCCTTACCAACTTTTACACCTTCTAGAACAACAGCATTAGCACCTATAACAACATCATCTTCAATGACAACTGGGCTCGCGGATGGCGGCTCGATAACGCCTGCAAGTACAGAGCCTGCACCAATGTGACAGTTCTTACCTACAGTTGCACGTCCACCAAGAACAACGTTCATATCGATCATCGTGCCTTCACCTACGACAGAACCGATGTTAATCATCGCGCCCATCATGATTACTGCATTATTACCAATCTCTACTTGATCACGAATAACTGCACCTGGCTCAATACGAGCTTGGATTCCTTTAAGATCAAGCATAGGAATAGCTGAGTTGCGACGATCGTTTTCGACAACGTAGTCTTCAATCTTAGAAGATTCAGACTCAAGTGCTTTCTTGATCTCTTTCCACTCACCAAAAAGAACACCAGTATTACCCGTAATGAAAGACTTTGTGTTGCTACCAAAGTCAATTCCTTCAAGGTTCCCTTTAATATGTACTTTTACAGGAGTTGATTTCTCACTGTTTTGAATAAAGCTAATAATTTCGTTTGCATCCATCATTTTCATGGTGTATGTTCCTCCTTTAATCATCATGCATGAGCTACAGCTTCAGCATGTTACTCATTTTATCGTACATGAACGTAATCGTGAAGTCTAATCTTAAAGGCTAATCATTTAACAATTCCATAAATTTCTGCACTTGCTTAAGCTGCATCGCTGTATCATTTGTTAATAACCACGTATCTCTTTTCAGTGGAGCGCCTTCACGATCTGAAAGCGGAATTCTGAAAAACTCCTTATCATCTTCCGTGATGCTAATCGAAGGCAAGATGGCGTACCCTATTCCGTTCAATGCCATTTGTTTACACGTTTCGATTTGATCGACTACAATTGTCTTTTTCGGGGGAGCAAAAGACTGCGTTTGCCACCAGGTTTGAATTTCTTGAAAGTAAGTCGAATCGCTTTTGAATTGAATAAAAGGCTTTTCAGTTACCCGAAGCTCCTCAATGGATTGTATCGTAGTATCAACAAGATACAGTTCATCTGAAAGTAAGTACTGACTCCTCCCTCTCCAATCAGGCTTACCCCTAATAATCCCAACATGTATATCATCTTCGTATAAATAACGTAATATGTCACTGCTCCACCCAGTTACAAGTGATATCTTTACACTTGGATAATGTTCCACGAATTTCTTTAGTACTGCCGGAAGCCAGTATTGTCCGATAATAGAGGCTACTGCAAGTTTAAGCGTTCCGTGAACTTCTGAGCTAAGTGCAGTTAGGGCTTCGTACACCTTCTCTTCTCTACGCAACGTATCATTAGCAAATGAAATAATTCGCTCACCAGCAGGCGTAATCGTAAGACCTTTCTGTGACCTGAGAAAAATTGAAACTCCCCATGTTTTCTCAATGGACTGTAGCCTCTGACTAAGCGCTGGTTGTGAGACATACAACCGCTCAGCAGCTCTTCGCATATTCTTTTCTTCTGCCAGAATAGAAAGAACGTGATATTCTGAACTCATTTTCAACCACTACTCCCTTATCTTCAACTACATTTGTTCATAAGTTATTCTTATCATAAATCATCATTATAATCTAATTTCGTTATGGTTGGAAGAGGAATATACTGTAGGAAGAACCACAAAAGGATGATGGCAATGGAATGGTTATGGTTATTCGTAATTGGAATTGTGGCAACGTTCATTGGAACGTTGTCTGGAAGCGGTGGCTTGATTAATGTTCCTGCTATGATCTTACTTGGTCTTCCTATTCACTCGATCATATCAGCGAATAAATTCTCTAATATGCTCAGTTCTTTTTCAAGTTTTTACGTACTGCTTAGACGAAAAGAATTGGCGTTCAAAGAAGCAATGAAAACGGGTCCGATTGCACTTGCTGGAGGTATACTTGGAGGATTATTCGCTTCGTCTCTCTCGCAACAATCGCTTCAACTGTTCGCAGGTGGAATGCTAATTGTAGCGCTTGGGCTATCTTTTTTAAAGAAGAAAAAAACCAATTATTCCTCAAGAATTGTTCCTAGCAGAGCTCTACCATTCGTTGGAGTGATTGGTTGGTACGACGGAACGTTTGGACCGGGTCAAGCAACCCTTCAGATGAATCTATTCCGCCATGTTGGGATCTCCTATCTTGCTTCAATCGGATTAACTAGATTTAATACCTTTTTAAGTTGCACAGGTGCGGTGGTCGTCTACTTCTTCAGTGGCCATTTAAATATGATGATTGCAATTCCACTTGCTATTGGCTCAATTACAGGTGCTCAAATTTCAGTCAGGATTGCAGACAAGCTTACACTTGGTCAAGTTAATTGGTTACTACGCTCCATGACAATACTTCTCATTTTCCAAGTATGTTATAGCATTTTCACTAAACAATTCTAGGAGTGAGTTACATGTCTTTACAGTATAAACGCCTACATCACATCCAACTATGCATACCACCCAATCAAGAAGACGTTGCAAGAGATTTCTATATTAATACGCTTGATTTCAAAGAAATTCCCAAACCGGAACAATTAAAGAAAAACGGTGGTTTCTGGTTAACGGTTGCGAATATTGACATACACATTGGGGTGGAAGAAATGGGGTTACCAGGGAAAAGGCACCCTGCTTTTGAGGTAGAGGATTTAGAAGAAGCAAGAATGCACCTAGAGAGTAAAGGCGTTTCCTTTCAAGAGGAGACACAAATAGAAGGATATGAAAGGTTCTCTTTCTTTGATCCTTTCCGTAATCGAATTGAATTCCTAACACGAATCATTTAACCCCGGCTCATGAGCGAACCGGGGTTTCTTTTTTGGATAGTTTCGGTATGAAAAGAAGCAATAGGAAACTAAAGAGAGCCAGTATAAATACACCACCGTATACCCATTTAAGTGAAATCGTTAAACCGTTTTGTAAAAGATCGAGTTGCGTTGGATCAAGGGACTTCCTTTTCGATTCATTAAGTAATTGATTTGCGGTATTAATGGAAATATCCTTAGCAGTCGCTTTTTCTGTTAAGTAGTGTTGAAGTCTACTGTTAAGAACTCCGCCAAGCAAAGCTGCTCCAACTGCGCTGCCTAGCGTCCTCATAAACATATTTGTAGCTGTAGCAATTCCTCGCTGTTGCCATGAAACTGAGCCCTGGATAGCTACAATAAACGTTGTCGATGTTAATCCCATCCCAACTCCAATGAAAAATGAACCCACCCCTGCAAAAATTGGACCTAGTGCAGGCGTCATAAACAGATAAATAGTAGAGCCAAGTATAAGAGAAATGCCACCGAGCACCGACGTTGTCCTAAAGCCAATTTTGATTACTAGATTACCAGCAGCCGTTGAAGCAATTGGCCATCCAATCGACATGGTTGTTAATGTAAAGCCTGCTACAATTGGTGAACGCTCCATCACCCCCTGAACAAAGGTAGGTAAAAAGCTTGAGACACCAATTAAGATCATCCCGGTCGTAAATGTGACAGAGTTTGAAATGGCAATAACAGGACTACTCCAAATACTAAGCGGCATTAAAGGTTCTTTCGCCTTCTTTTCAACATGAAAAAACAGCGAAATTCCAGCAGTGGATAAAATAATTAATCCTACTATTGGTAACGAAGTCCACTCCCACCGTACACCGCCTTCTATTAAGACAATCATTAATGCGCTAACCGAAACGAGTAATAAACCCGCTCCTCCGTAATCAATAGACTTTTTCTCCTTATCGATTGTTTCATGCAACAACAGCAAAATGCCAATAAGCGATAGAATACCAAGTGGGATATTCATCCAAAACACCCATGACCATTCGATATACTGTACGAATAGACCACCAAGCGCTGGTCCAGCTATAGCAGAAATACCCCATACGCTTGCTAAATACCCTTGAATCTTCGCCCTTTCTTCCATTGAATACATGTCTCCAACGATTGTAAGGGCAATCGGTTGAACAGCTCCTGCTCCAACACCTTGAATCAAGCGGTAAATGATGAGCGCTTCCATCGATTCAGCAAATCCGCACAACAGTGAACCTATTAGGAAGACGACAATGCCAATGGTATAGATCGGTTTGCGACCGAATAGATCCGAAAGTTTCCCAAAAAGCAAAACCGTTATAGCTGACATAAGAAGATAAGCTGAAAAGACCCAACTGAACTTTGAAAATCCCCCAAGATCACCGACAATACCTGGCATCGCTGTAGAAACAATCGTCCCTTCAATAGCAGCCATAAACATACCAATGATTATCGCAACAAGGACAAGTGGTCGATTGGTTTCTTTCGTTCTATAACTTTGGACGATTTGCTTTGTTAGCGGTTTCATTTTTTTCAACTCCGTATATGTAAAAAACCCGGTCTACGTACCGGGTTAACTTCTTAAGATTACCTAACAGAAGATTCGTGCAAGTACCGATTCACAAATTTCAAAAGCGCTCTTCTTGTTAAGATTCCTTTGAATATAAACTCATCATCTACAACACACAAAAAGGGATGATCAATCGAAAGCTTTAACCCCTTAAAGAAACCATCTTTCTCGTTAATACATGGAATTTCTGTATTCATTACATCTTCGACTACGTACTCACTTAATTTCTCAAATTCAATTCGCTCAATGCCTAGAATAGAATCTAGAATGAGCGGCTGACTAATTAATCCTTTTAACCGATACTGAGTATCTAGAACAGGTATAGAAGAATAGCCAGATTTAATTAAAATAAGCATGGCGTGTTCCAATGGGTTAGTAAGTTGAACATGCGCGACTTTTTCTGCGGAAATGACGAGATCATCAATTCCTGTTTCATACAAATTAGGTAAATCCATATGTTTAGCCATTTAAAACGTCCCCTCAAGCATAATTCGCTTCGTATTATTTCTGTAATGAAGGTCTTTTATTATAGTAACACGAAAGGGGATTGTCCGTTAACTGTTACTCCATTAATGTTCATAAATCATTTTCCGGGTCATGCCCCCATCAACGACAAGGTTCTCTCCCGTCACAAAATCATTTTCAGGATTGGATAAAAAGAGACATGCTCTGCCTATATCCGACGGTTTACCAACTCTTCTCGATGGGTGCTGTTCGTGATCAATATCACGTAATGATGCATAATCTTCAACTTCAATCCATCCTGGGCTAATGGAATTAACAGTAATTTTATCTTTCGAAAGAGAGATGGCAAGCGCATGTGATAGCGCCACAATCCCTCCTTTAGTAGCGGCATATGCTTCACTATTTGGTTCAGACATTGAAGCTCTCGTTGATGCTATATTAATGATTGAGCCACCTCCACTCTTTCTCATAAGGGCAGCTGCGCCCCGTGAGCCAAGAAACACACTTCTTAAGTTCGTATTTATTACGTGGTCCCACTCTTCAACGGAGAGTTCATCCATTTGTTTAAAAGCTGTCAAGCCAGCATTGTTAACAAGAACATCAAGGCGACCGTATTTCTCCTCCGTTTGGTTCATTAACTGTTGAATTTGGTCTGGATTACTAACATCTGTAACGATAATATCAGACGTTTCATCCTTCATTAAACTAGCCGTTTCGTTACATCCAGCTTCGTTTACATCTGCGAGGATTACTTGACTTCCTTTCTCGGAATAAGCAATGGCTACACCTCTCCCAATACCGTGACCAGCTCCTGTTACAATAACAACTTCCTTCATCTATGACTCCTCCTAAAACCAGTTTTTACGCTTGAAGTAAACAAGCATAAGACCCGTTATTATAATCATCACAATCCAAACCGCAGGGTAACTCCACTGCCAGTCCAATTCTGGCATATTAGTAAAGTTCATCCCATAAATACCTGCAATAAATGTTAAAGGAATGAAGATCGTTGATACGATCGTAAGTACTTTCATAATTTCATTCATTTTCATGCTTAAGCTTGAGTAATACACATCAAGTAATCCGTATAGCTGACCTCTAGATGTTTCAACCATGTCGTTTGCTTGAACAATATGGTCGTGAATATCCTGTAAATAGAATGAAATGTCTTCCTTTATATACGATACTTTACGATTAATCAATTTATTTACAACTTCACGAACGGGCCAAACCGTTTTCTTAAGTTGTAAAATTGTATTTTTGTACTCATTGATATCCTGTAAAGAGTGATTATCTGGATTCTCCATAATCATGCCCTCTAATTCGGCAATCCGATCATCCATCTCATCCATAATGATAAGGTACTGATCAAATATCACATCCAAAAGTGAATAAAAGAGAAAATCAGCCCCTGTTTTCCTTATTCTTCCTTTGCTCTCCTTTAATTGCAATCGAACGGGATCAAACAAATCACCGTGTTTTTCTTGAAATGTAATCACAGTGTTCTCAGTTAAAATAAAGCTTACTTGTTCAATGTCTAAATCAGTACTATTTGGCGCTAAATCGAGCATTTTTACTATGCCAAGTAGGTGATCTTCAAAAAAATCAATCTTTGGTCTATGTTCCGTATTTAATATATCTTCTGTCGTTAATGGATGTAGACCGACCATCTTGCTAATCTCATCTACTAATTGAACGTTATGTACACCATTTACATTTATCCAAGTTACTTTATCTGAGTGAAATACTTCACTCAATTTCTCCAAAGAAATATCTTCATATTCGTTTAGATCTTGGTCATCAAACTCCACAGCTGTTACGCTTACTTTCTCTGTTTTCTCTTCACCTATGTAAACAAGAGAGCCTGGAGGCATACCTTTCTTCTGTGTTCGATTTCTTCTAAGTCTTTTACGAATTCCCATCACTCTTCCACCTCAATTCATTTCTAAAATACCCTATTCTCTTCAATTAGAAACCCTAAACACACTTCCCTTCCGAGATTACGATCAATCCTATAATCCAAAGGCTATGTGAGATCATATTTTCGATTTCTCGATTTTTGGCTCATTCGAGTGAAACCTAAGTTTCACTCGAATGAGCCAAAAATCAACACTGTTCATTAACATAGACAATTCAAAATGACTCAATAATAATAAAACAAAAAAACCCGCAATGCGGGTTAGAAAACATCCTCTTTTTTAATGATTTCTTCATAATGTCGCCATAAAAATTCTCGATCATAATCAGCAGAATCCGTTTTTATCCCATTCCATATGACAACCATAAATAACGCAAGACCTAAAAAAGTAACGAGCAGTATGAGCATGACTAAGGCCATAACCTACCTCCCCAACCTCTTTTCTATCAAGGTATGATTGTCCGAGGTAGTATAGTCCTGGTTAAACACCTAAATTGGGTTATTCTTTTATCTTGGTGGGTATTGGAGTTAAAAAGGATTCTATAGACAAAGGAGGTGATGAGTTGGACCATTCTAGAGAAGATGTTAAACAAATAGAGGATAAGGCGAAAAATGAGCAGCAACAAGCTGAGAAAGCTAAGAGGGTAATAAAAGATGCTAAGAAAAATGCAAATCCCCAGCGTGAGAACAATGAATTCCCTTCTACGTAGACATTGTCGCTAATAGAGTAGTGGATAAATTCCGCTACTGGATGCTCCAATTAGCTATGTGGCTTTTTATAAAAGATTGTTGCTTTTGAATCGTATATTGTATAAAAACCAAACTTCGCAAATTGGAGCGGAAGGATGCTCGACTCCTGCGGGACTAGCGGGACAGGTGAGACCCCACAGGAGCGTTAGCGACGAGGAGGCTCACCGCCCGCCCCGTGGAAAGCGAGCATCCTGGAGCGGAAATTAACCACTTATCTAAAAGCAACAATGTCTATGAAAAGAGCCTTTAGTATAAAGACTAAATAAACATAAAAAAGATGTCCCCTAACATCTAATAGGGACATCTTTTTAGTTACCGTTCAATATTTAATTCAATTAAATTCCCATCAGGATCAGAGACAAATAGTTGAGCGAACCCACTTTTACTATAGTAATTTTCGTGTATTTCGATTCCGGTTGATTTCAGCCATTTTAACGTTTCTTCATAACTTTTAACCCGAAACGCAAAGTGACCTTCTCTCGATGTTAGTTCATCTGTGCCTCTAAGTGTTGAAGCTTCAGGATAAACGATCAAATGCAATTGCTGACTGCCTACTTGATACCAGGCACCAGGGAAATCAAAGGCTGGCCTTTCTATTTCATTTAAGCATAGAATATGACTATAAAAAGATTTCGCTCTATCAAGGTCCGTTACAGCAAGACTTACATGATGAAGATGATTAATCGCAATCACTTTTTTCACTCCTAATTCCTATACGATTCTTATTCTGATCCACATGAGATGGTAGCGTAATTTGGAAGATGGTTCCTATTCCCTGTTTACTACTAACGTCAATGTGCCCTCCGTGCTCTTTTACTACTTTATAACTTACCATTAAACCAAGACCAGTTCCTTTCTCGGACGTTTGGTAGTATGGTTCTCCAAGTCGATCAATAAGATGAAGCGGAATACCGTCCCCATTGTCTTCAACTTCAATCATCACTTCACTTCTCTTATCAGTGAGTGTAACTCGTAAAGTACCGCCAATAGACATAGATTCGATACCATTCTCAATGATATTCGTTAGGACTTGATTAATATGCGATCGGATGCATTCACAATAGATTTCTGCATCCCCATATACTTCAATCATATCAATACCGCTATCAATAGCCTTCGTAGACAGACGCTCAATCACTTCTTTGAGAAGTGTGTTCATATTAACAGACTCAAAGGAGGAGAATTCCCGCTTGGATAAAAGAAGAAACTCGTTCACAATTTCCTCTACCTGCTCCATTTCACTGCCAACTACTTTTAAGAGTTCTTGATTAACGGAATCGTTCCCAGCTAGAAGCTGCAGAAATCCCTTTATCGTTGAAAGTGGATTTCTTATCTCGTGAGCCACTCCTGCAGCTAAATCACCAAGAACATGGCTTGTTTCTGTTTTACGCAAGTTTTCTTCAGCGTTTTTCATCTCAGTCACATCACGAATAATGACAAGGTGATGCCCTGGGTAAATATGATAGCTTAAAGTGAAATTAAACACTTGAGTTTCATTCGTTATAGGATTAATTCGTTTCCCTTCACCACTTCTGCCATATTCTGATGAATGATCCCACATAATCTCACATTTATTCTCAAGTTCTGAGTAATGAGAATGAATCACAGAGTTATAATCAATATCAAACATTCGACAGCACGCACGATTCAAATTAACAAATATACCTTCTTCATTTAATATAGCCATGCCATCCAGTGCGCCTTCAAATAATCTGCGAAAACGTTCTTCACTTTCTTTTAGTTCAACGATCATTTTTTTCGTCTCTGTAATATCACGGTAAATGGTCATGTATAAATTTCCGTATATACTTTTCTTTGAAGTAAATTCAAGATGCTTCTTATTCCCGCCAGCCATCGTGAATTGAATATCACCTCGTATTTCTCCACGTTCTTCTAATTGTTTTTGAAACGATTTACCGATTGAAACGTTTGTACCTTCGAGGAAATCAAATAAATTATATAATTTAATTTCCTCTCGGCTAAGATTAAATAGTTCACAAGCAGCAGGGTTTGCATCAACAATGGAACGATCCTCGTTCCAAATGATGATCCCATCAAGAGCACACTCAAATACACTCGTTAATTTCTCTTGGTTCTCCATCATTTTATTAAGAAGATCGGTTTCTAACGTAACGTCTCTTATAATCGATAAATTCAGGTCTCTATATGCTTGTAGGGTGATAGACAGTTCAACAACCTTACGTTTTCCATTCATCAGAATGATTGGCAGTTTCTCTACAACGTACCCCTTTTCTTGTAACTCGCTCCTCATCTTCCTAAAGGCTTCTCTTCCTTCAGGAGCTACGTGATACCCAATGATTTTAGTCTTAATTGTTTCTTTATCAAGCTCGAATATCTCACAACAAGCCTGATTCACTTCAATAAGCGTTCCTTTTTGAGTTGATAATGTCATACCATCTCTCGAATGATTAAAAATATGATGAAGCTTATAGTTATTTTCAATTAGCTCGGTTTGTAGTTCAGTTGTTTCCTTAGAGCCGTCTTCAATTAAGGAAGAATTCCCTTTTCCTTCTTTTTTATATCCCATAGGCGGTCTCCTTTTGGTGTCGTTGACGTAATTATATCATCTCTTTGTTCAAAACCTAAAAAATATCTCTTAGTATTTCGAATATTTACAAATAAGCGAAGAGTTATCTACACGTAACTAAGTATATACAATCCATGCTTGTACAAAATAATGAATGATTCCATTAACTAAAGGGTGAAGAAGATGAAAAAACTTGCGACAGCTCTATTTATGCTCTTACTTCTAACGCTACCTGTACAAGTATCTTCGCAAAACAGCATAAATCAAGTACTCCCTTTGGATGGAGAAGTGAAACTACTTAAATGGGAGAAAGCAGATGAAATAGTTCCGCGTAAATCGATTTTCACGATCGTTGATGTTGAAAGTGGCAAGTCTTTTCAAGTTCAAAGAAGGGCTGGTAGTCGGCATGCTGATATTCAACCGTTAACAAACAAAGATACGGAAGTAATGAAAGAAATTTATACAAAGTGGAGTTGGAAGCGCAGAGCTGCTATTGTAATCGCTGATGGGCAAATGATAGCCGCCTCCATGAATGGGATGCCACACGGAGCAGGTGCATTAGACAATGGATTCAACGGGCACTTTTGTCTACACTTTCTAAACAGTACCACACACGGCTCATCTAGTCCTGATCCTGCACACAAACTAATGATACTTAAAGCAGCAGGTAAAATAGAGGAGCATTTAAGTAAACAAAGCCCCTCTGAAATAGTCGATTCTCTTATGATTGCTATTAATAATTCGGATACCACCCTCTTACGACAAATCGTTCCTTATGAACAGGTAAACTTAAAGTCCCTTTCTGGCATTCACGTTACGAATTGGAAAGTAATAAAAAGTGAACGATCTAAGAACAATCTATTTCTACATGAGAATGAAACAAAAGTCGAAGTCTATATTAAAGAAAGTGGAACGATCACCACCGTCATTACTCTTCCTGCTAAACGCGATCCGCTATCTAGCCGATGGCGAGTTGATATCTCATCACTGCTTCAAATCGCTAATCAATCTTAAGGAGATGATAAACATGGATCGTTTTGATAAAGCTTATCAAAATTATCTTAGCAATGGATCTGGAGGGGAAACACATCTAGAGAATACAGATGGCATGAGGATTACAGCAGTTCGGAAAAATGATGATGGTGACCTCATTGCATTCCAAACAAATACTGGAGAAGAGCTGGATTACCTTCAAGCATTAGAAGCAGCAAAAAATGGTTCTCTATCAGGGATAGACGTTTTTCAAAAATACGGACGTGAAATTATTCGAAGCGAACCTGATGGATTAAAAGAAAATAACTTGGATTATTTGCCGGAGTTTTAATGTGGTTTGGCTCTATTAGGGTGGGTTAACTTTCGCTCCAGGGTGCTGGTGCTAAGTGTAATTTTTTCAATAACAATCATTTAAACAACAGCACATAGCTAATTGGAGCGGAAGGATGCTCGACTCCTGCATCCTGGAGCGGAAATCACCACCCCATATTTTTATAGCAACAATGTCTACGAAAAGAGCCCTTTAATAAACCATTAAAAAACGGCATCTCGAAATAATCGAGATGCCGTTTGAATTAGTTATGTATGGTGATCCGTATTGGGCTCGAACCAACGACCTCTACCCTGTCAAGGTAGCGCTCTCCCAACTGAGCTAACGGATCAATTAAAGACATTTATAAATATACCCGAGGAATTCAATTTCTGTCAATACTTTCTTGTGAAATAGTACGATAAAGGAGCACTGTATGTGCTCCCTCTTAACTAACCAATTCTTTCTTCTTTATCTCTTTTCTCACGCTCTTCTTTATCAAGTGCTTCTTCACGATCTCTTAATCGATGAGCAAGGCGACTTGAAGCATTCGCTGCGATACTAGCAATAAGGTCATCTAAGAAAGTGTGAACGCCTTTGCCTTCTTTCGTATCAAGTTTCTCGATGATACCGAACTTCTGTTTATCAAGATGACCAAACGTTGTAACGGCAATGCTACCATAGCCAAATACGGCACCAAGCGCAATTGTCTCATCTACACCGAATAAACCTTCATCTGTTTCAACAATCGATTGAAGAGGCTCGGATAGCTTTCCTTGTTCAGCAAGCTTGTCCAGTTCAACTCCAACTAGCACGGCATGCTGAATTTCGCGTTTTGTAAGGACTGCCTCTACACTTTCCGTACAATCAGCCATCGATAAATCTTCTACATATGGAGATTGCATTTCGAATACAATCTCTGCGATATCCTCAATTGTAACACCACGTTCTTTAATTAGGGCTTTCGCTGCTGCCTCTGTTTCTCTACTATGCACACGTTTTCTCATGATAGAACCCCTCTCTGTAAACACATAATGCATCTATGTTAGAATCATTATATCACTTACTATTTTTAGATTGTCAAATAAAGTGAAAATTTCAACCAATCACATTATAGCAGGTGAATCACCCATTTGCTTGTGAGATAATGACTTATTAGAATTCCTAACAACGATTCAGGAGGCACTGACATGAACAGAGGTACATACAAAGATGAAACAATTTACAGTAATTATCTAAATGAAGAAATTCCATTTCAAGTTTATTTACCTTACAACTATTCACCGCTTTATAAATATTCGTTTTTAATCGCGAATGATGGTAGCGATTACTTTAAACTAGGTAGACTTGGTCGCACAGCTGATGAACTTATTGAAAACGATGAGATTGAAGAACTAATTATCGTAGGCATTCCATATAAGAGCGTTGAAGATCGTTGGAGAAAATACCATCCAGACGGTGAGCAGAGCGATGATTACTTAAGGTTTCTTGCGAATGAACTCGTTCCCTATCTAGATAAGGAATATGCAACTTACCATCTTGGCTACGGTAGAGGGTTAATCGGTGACTCACTTGCAGCAACCGTTGCATTACGAGCTGCACTTGACTATCCCCGTACATTTGGCAGAGCTATTCTTCATTCACCATTTGTGAATGAAGAAATAATGGAGAAAGTGCAAAAATTCCCTGAACCTGAGCTGATTGACATTTATCACATCATTGGAACGGAAGAAACGGAAGTTCCGACGACAGATGGTAAGACAAAGAATTTTATTGAGCCAAATCGTGAGCTTAACCAAATCATTGATGATAAAGGTTTTGATTATTTTTATGATGAATTCGAGGGTGGTCATCTTTGGAAGCATTGGCAGCCGGACATGAAACGGGCGCTTTTGCACATGTTTAAACTGTAATAGTCTCTACCATTTCTTATTTTTGAATTTTTGGTATAATTATAAATGGAACATTATATGACTCGTCCATCTATGACTATCGAGTACATCAACCAGGAGGGAATGGAATATGAAATACGGCATTGCAATTTTCCCATCGAAAAAACTACAAGACGTTGCTAACTCCTACCGTAAACGTTATGATCCGCATTATGCGCTCATTCCACCACACTTGACGCTCAGGGAAGGCTTTGATGCAACAGAAGAAGAAATCCAGAAGCTAACACCTGTATTGCACAAGATTTCTGACGAATCGAAACCATTTTCTTTGCATGTTTATAAAGTTGGATCGTTTAATCCTGTTAATAATGTCATTTACCTTAAAGTAAAGGAAAACGAAGTACTAGATGATTTACACCGACAGTTGAATCCAGTAGAAGCATTGTCAGAAAGAGATTATAACTTTGTCCCACACATTACGATCGCTCAAAACCTTTCGGATGATGAGCATTCTGACGTATACGGAAGCATGAAGATGAAAGAAGTTAACCATGAAGAATTAATTGATCGATTCCAGCTCTTATATCAGCTTGAAAATGGGATGTGGACTGTTTTTGAAACGTTCCACCTTGGCAAAGTTCGCTAATGATAGTGAAGGTCGTCGAATCTAAGAATGAGCTAGATGATGCATTTACGGTAAGAAATACTGTTTTTGTAGAAGAGCAAAAAGTTCCGGCTGAACTTGAAATAGATGAGCACGAAAATGACGCAACTCATTTTGTAGCTTATGATGATCGAACTCCTGTGGCTGCTGGTCGCATTAGAGTAGTCGATCAAATGGCTAAAGTTGAGCGGATTTGCGTATTAAGTTCTTATCGAAAAACGGGTCTTGGCCAAGAATTAATGAGTACAATCGAAGAACAAGCAGAGAAACTGAAGCTCTCCAAAATGAAGCTTAATGCACAATTGTCGGCAGTAGGATTCTACAATAAGCTTGGGTACGAAACAGTTTCTGGAGAATTTATGGACGCAGGTATCCCCCACGTAACAATGACGAAAGAACTTTGACACTGGTAATCGCCAGTGTCTTTTTGTATTCTTACATCACTTTGGATTATCCAAATACCTTACTCTTACTTCCAGGAGATTTGAATTGGTTCGTTTTTTTTACAACTAGAAAAAGTAAACTACTTTATAATTAATTCACCTTCCTTTCGCACATGCTAAGAAAGCAAATCGAAACGGAGAAGGTGTTCCTTTGAATATTGGATCTATTACGCTTGAGTTACTCGTTGGTTTCGTCGCGTTATTGATTCTAACAAAAGCTCTAGGTAAAACGCAGATAACCCAAATCACACCTTTCGACTTTATTTCTTCCCTTGTACTTGGAGAACTAGTTGGAAATGCCATTTATGATAAGCATGTTAATATCTTTTCAATTATGTATTCCGTTTTCCTTTGGGGCATTTTAATTTACTTTGTTGAATGGATTACTCAAAAATTTCGCGGCACCAGAGCAATCCTTGAAGGAAGTCCAGCCATTGTCATTCATAACGGTCAAATCAAGCGAGATCAGCTAAAGAAAAACAAACTTGATATCAATCAACTTCAAAACCTTTTAAGGCAAAAAGACGTCTTCTCTATGCAAGAAATTGAATTTGCTGTACTTGAAACGAATGGAAGCATTAGTGTTCTTAAAAAATCAGGTTATCAACAAACAACTAGAGAAGATCTGAATCTGAAACCAGAGAGAAGTTATTTAGCATATTCGATTATTTCTGATGGAAAAGTGGATTGGGGGAATTTGAAGGAAGCTGGCCTAGATGAAAACTGGCTTAATAAAACCCTAAAAAAACATAAGATCGACCACCCAGAGCAAGTTTTACTACTGGAGTGGAAAGTAGATGAAGGGGTCTTTTTGCAGAAAATGGATTAATAAAAAAAAGAGCAGATACTTCCTGCTCTTAAAACCAAGAAAATCCTTTTGGTTCATCGTTCTCACTGGCTTCTTCATTCTGGTCTTTACTTTCACTTTGTTCATTCTCTTCACTTGTATCGTTTGAACTTGGTCCAAAGAAACCCCACGGATCTTTGCGAACATCTCTAGGTTCCTCTTGTTGTTCTTCTCTTTTGTGGTGATTTCGTTCATCGTGAATAATGACTTCATCTGCTTTAACAATTAATTTATTAACATGAATTACTTTTGGCTTTCTTTTCTTTTCAGACATTCAGTGCCTTCCCCCTTTTTACTAATACACAGTATCCTATGCACAGGAATCTCTTTGGGTATGGGCAACTTAGATGAACTAATAACTGATCGCGATTTGATTGGCGACTCTGATTCGATAATTGTCACTTTGGAAATATACAAATCCTTCGATACTAACCGCCTCTTTGAACTCAGATTTAATCGGTATCTGGAAATTGTTAATTCCGATTTGTTCACCAGGCTTTAGCGTGATCGGTTGAAGTGGCGCGACCCATATTTCTCCTTTCTCTTTCGATTTATCATACCAATCATGATCAGTGTAAACCCACTGGATTTGTTCGTTAGAATTAGCTCCTCTTGTTTCTGCTTCTTCAATTGAAAAGATTTTCCCTTTCAATGTCGCTTTCTCAAATGGATTAAAGCGAAAGCATACAATTGGAGTATGAAGATTTGTGTTCCCTCTGTTCTCGATTGTCAAATCCCCTCTAATAATCAATAATTTGTTATCACTTAAGATCAGCGACGTATTAAAGTAACCAATGGCATAATTCTCTTCAACCTCTTCATTTTTAATAACATCAAGCTCAATTTCCGGGGCTGTCATGTACTTTGCTCTTTTTTCTAGCGATTTCACTTTTCCTTTTAAATGATCAAGCATTTTATCTTTTTCATTAATCTCAATTTGCATATCAGCGAGTAAAGCTTCATAGCTTTTTATTTTAACTTCATATATTTTCTTAGTGTTGTTAGCCACACTGTTCTTTTCGATTTCAATGATTTTCTCTACATTTTCTTTTGTTTTGGTTTCAAGATCTTGCTGTAACTCTTCTAATTCCTTTTTCAATTGATCCAACTGTTCATCCGTTTCTTTTTTTGAAGATAACTCGGCTTCAAACGTTTGAAGTTGATCTTTTGCAAAGATTAACTCTTTCTCAAGCTCTAGCGATTTCTCCTGAAAGAACTTTGTGCGTGAAATCAAACGGGAATAACTTAGCTTTTCTCCTTGCATGGATCTTCCTCCCTCCTAACAGAAACTCATCCTCTTTTATATGTATGCTTTTTCATAACAAAAAAGTGCAGGAAATGAAATCCTGCACTTAACTTTTAGTGCTTTTTCTTATACTTAAGGTCATCAAAATTAATACAGTCATCAATTTCAAGTTCGCCATCTTCAACTTCAACCATACCAGAATTATAAACTGTTTCTCCCCTATGGTTTAGTAAGTGGACTTCGAACCATTGGTTCTCCTCTTCAACGACAGCTGCAAGTTTAAAGTCACGATGTTTTCCGTGACTTGTAACACCAGTACCTTCAATAATGAACTTCAGACCGTCTCCACATTCTTTACACTGCAATGTGTTTTGATCGAAACCTGTTGCTTTATATGTGAAGTTTCTTTTCCCGTCGCTAGAGTCTGTATCGTAGTAGTTAAATTTCATTCTGCTATCTGCCATGCTGCAATCGGAGCAAATATCAGCATAAAGAGTTATTTTACCTGCATCTTCTTCAGAGTCACATTCTCCACTAGCCTCTCCAGAAAGCGTGCAATCACAACTAGGACGCGGGAAGATATCTGGACACTGTTCAGGGAATTCAACCGGCGGACATTCATGGTAATCGTCATCATCAAAATCCAAATCATTGTTACGAGGTGAGCAGAATTTAGCCATAACTTCGAGCTTTACTTCTGCCTCTACTTGGATATCAACGCAGAAAATAACTTCTAGTTTAAATGATGTTGGTGAAGGACAATTTAATAATACAGTGCCTGACGGGATGCGGCAAATGATTTTTGTGATTCTACAATATAAGTCTGTTCCGTTCGGGAAACAAAGAACAAACGATTCGAGTACTGAGGTATTACAATTTACCTCCGTGACAATCTCACCATTTCGATCGACTACCATAACCTGCATATCTGCTGTAAAGAGAAGATCCACTAATTGTGCATCAGCAAAGCCTCCTCCTCCAGGTAAGGCAACACTCACATCTCTTTTCTCCCCGATTTGTTCACATAGAAATCCTTCTCCTTCTTCCTCACTCCCAGAGAGTGGGAACAGAGGCGGAGTCTCAGGGGCATTACATACGATACGTAATGGACGGCGTGATGGATCTCCCATCGCTTTTTCAATACAAGCAATCTGCTCATCAGTAAATTCAATTTCTTTTTTAACTGATAGCTGATCGGTCACCCAGTCGTATACTTTTTGAACGCGAATGCACTCATCCTGCAAGCTGTTAGTAG
This sequence comes from Guptibacillus hwajinpoensis, assembly GCF_001039475.1. Classification (GTDB taxonomy): domain Bacteria; phylum Bacillota; class Bacilli; order Bacillales; family Guptibacillaceae; genus Guptibacillus; species Guptibacillus hwajinpoensis. The sequence goes on from NZ_LELK01000001.1 coordinate 1,231,186, forward strand.
CAGTAGGAACTGTGCGTTTTTTATGTGGCTTGTGACCCATATTGTTCCTTCCTTTCTTTCACATGATAGGTTGATTCCCTACATAGTATGGAATGAGCACAGAAATGTAACTAGTAAGGCTGCCCAAATTTCTATGAACTGTAAATCACATGGAGATGAAACTGGGATCTGATTGAAAGAAGGAGAGATGTGTTCCTATGAGTGCAATCTATTGGAAAGGCGTTAAGATATCCACGATAAATAAGGATGAAAGTAAGATGCTTCAAACTCTATCGCCCTATTGGGGGCTTTTGTTTGAACCAACTAATGGTGAATTAAGAGAAGGGTTAGCACATTATAACGTTTCAATTTCAGGGATAACGACAGCTAACTACAATCGACTTCATCATGCGTTAGAACATACTGGATTAGATTTGCAAAACGAATCAAGTCAAGCAGCTGACTTACATGTAACAATTCAATCGGATCATGCGATTTCTTATCCTATTTCAATTACGATAAACAACACCACCTACAACCTAAGGCAACCCTCGACTAAGAACAGAGAACTTCATTCAATGATCTATGATGGAATTTGGTTACCTGCAAAAGGATCGAGCATCGTGATTCGATTTCATCCGAATTCAAAACGTGACAGTGATAAATGGATAAGTTATTTACTTATTCAAGCTTTCCTAAGAAAGTCACTTAAACCTTTGTATAAAGTATCTTTAACAGATTATAGAAAAATTGCAGCCAAAACGATTCAACAAATTAATCCTGTGTTTGCTCAAAATCAAGCGATTCAAAAGGTCCCAAATAGTGAATGGCCAGAGTTAGCCCATGTTCCTGCTCATTTGCAAGAAGATGTTCCAGTTTCAACAAAACCTAAAGAAGAAAATACCATTCAGCCCTTCCAGCCTAAGGAAGACAATAGTGATACGCTTGCATTTAATCCGTTTAAATTTCAAAACAAATCAAATCGAACATCTGTTATTAATCCGTTTAAAGGCAGGTAATCAACCTATACGTCTAAACCTCTAGTCGAATATGCTAACATATGAAAAAAGTTTGCAAACGTTCAGGAGGTTCATGATGAGAAAGAAAGATTTACAAGCACTTTATAAAGAAGTCAAAAGTCGTCCTAGAGTAGGGAGACCAAAATCAACAAAAGCAGCAACTAAATCTGGATGTCGATCATGTGGCAAAGTAACATGGAAGCCATCTCGGTCAGAGTAAAATAAAAAGGCTCTATTCGTATATAATGCTGCTGAAAGAGTATGTCAATTTCCGCTCCAGAATGCTCGCTTTCCGCGGGGCGGGCGGTGAGCATTCTTCCGCTCCAATTAGCTAAGTCAGGTTCTATTAAAAAAAGCCTTTTAAAAGCAACAATCTTTTAGAAAAGAGCCAATAAAGAAACACAAAAGAGACAGTCTCTTTTGTGTTTCTTTATGACAAGCAAAGCTTGAATGAGTTTATAGAAATACATATAGCTCTAGCTATTGAATAGTTAACGCTTATACCTCTTTGCTTCTTTTACAATTAATTCCTTCATAGCCTTTCTGTGCTTCTTTTTCACAAGCTGAATTTCTTTTTTTATCGCTACTGCGTTTTTTTTCGTGCCCATATTTTGATGAACACGATACCTTACAATCGGGCTTGCAAGGTACTTGAAGTAATGCTTTTGTAGTACTCGAAGCCATAAATCATAATCCTGTGTGAATTGGAGCGATTCGTCAAATAATCCTACTTCGTTAAAAACGGCCATTTTCAACATGACTGTACAGCCATTTATAGGGCACCCATTTTTCAATTTCCTATAAAATAATAGGCGATCAGGATACTCCATACCGATTGGACCACTCACCGGAACACTCTTTTCATTAATAAGGATATATGAGGCATAACTTGCAGAAAGGCAATGAGTTTTCATAAAGTTGATTTGCTTCTCAATTTTGTCTGGTTCATATATATCATCTGAACTGAGCCAGCTAAAATAATCTCCTGTAGCTACCTTTATTCCTGAATTTAATGCACTTGCTGTTCCACCGTTTTCTTTTGTAATGTATGTGATCTGTTGCAAAAAAGGTAGCACTTTTTCCTGATGAATGGTAGAACCATCATTTACTACGATAACCTCAACATTTTTGTATGTTTGATTAAGTGCACTTCTAATCGATTGATCGATATACGCACAATTGTAAAACGGGATAATGATGGAGACTTTATCCACCTTCTACTCCCCCCTTGATTTTTACTACTACTAACTTATGCATCCAAAGTGAATAATGCATGAGACAATTTGATATATTCCTTAGTTGATATCATCCAAACCAAATACATAATAGAAACATATCTTGGAAGTAGAAAGTAACAAAGAAAGGATGATAATATGACTTCTTCCGACTTGATCAAGCCCTTTTTTGTTAATTCAATTGCAAAAAGCGGAACACACCTTCTTCGCCCATTACTAGAAGGCGTTCCTAACTTAAAACATGACGCGTTTATTTATCCCGGTCATCTTCATCAGCTGGATGAGCACAGAAAGATCCTTTCCAAATTAAAACCAAATCATTTCGCAAATGGTCATCTTTTTCACTCACAAGAGTACGTTCAGATGATAAAACAATTACATCTTAAACAACTTTTTTTATATAGAGATCCACGGGATATTGTTGTTTCATATGCTTACTTTTTCATGAGATTTCCTGATCACCCCTATCGCCGTTTCTTTACTGAGAATAATATGTCTGTTAAAGAAAGATGCTCCTATTTTATTAATGGAAACCTAACCGGAGGGCTAGTAAGACCAAACATTAACAATTGGTATCGAAAGTTTCTTGGCTGGAAAAACGAAGATGGCGTTCTTCCTATTTCTTATGAATCGCTCGTTCATTCGGATTTCTCTCAAAAAGAACAATTAGCCAGGATCCTTCATTACCTAAATGTTGACAAACAATCACTTGAGATTGACAAAGTAATCGAACAAATGCAGCGTAATGCGGATCCCTCTAAGTCTCTGACATATAGAAAAGGGACCTCAGGTGACTGGCAAAAGGAGTTCGATGCGGATTTGAAGAGTGATTTTAAAACAGTTGCAGGAGACTTGTTAATCGAATTAGGCTATGAAAAAGATAAGAATTGGTAATCGTAAAGAAGGCCTGATCTAGGCAGATCAGGCCTTCTTATTTGTCATTGGTAGTATAGTAGATCTACTTTCCCTTTGCCATATAAAATTTAAGCGCTTCTTCAAATAGCTGGACACTTCTCCCCCAGGTCCATTTTTCAGCTTCCTTCTGGCCCTCTTGTGCCAAAACACTTCTTAGCTTTGGTTGTTCAACAAGCGTTGTAACATCCTTGAGGAGTTTATTCTCATAGCGGTACGATAAAAGACAATTTTGACCTGGTTTGCAATAATCCATATTTCCACCAGAATAAACGGTAGCAAGGGCAGCACCGCATTTCATTGCTTCAAGTCCAGGAAGTGAAGCCGTATCATACGTGGATGAACTAACGAATATATCTGCATTATTTAAATGCTGGACAAGCTGTACATCGTTGCTTGGGGTAATTGAATTAAAAAGGGGATTTGAATGTATTTTCCGAAGTTTTGGAGATGACCTTAATTCACTCGGTGGGGTAATTAAATTGACTGTCACCTTTGGGTATTTCTGTTTGACCATAGTCAGCACATCAATTAAATATTCTTGTTCACGATGCCACGAATATCCGCCTTCAGGAATACGTAACATACTAGTCACCTGAAGCCCTACCGTTGACTTACTGTTGAAATTCCTGAAAACATCACTCACACCTACAGGCACGATCTTCCCTTCAATTCCATGGTTCAAGTTAATAAGCTGTTGCTGCCAGTTTGAAAGTACAATAAGGTTTTTACTACTATGATAGCTTCTAAAAGATGCCTCATGATCGGATAAAAAAACAGGCTCATAACATAAGCTAATACGAACGTGAACGCCTTTCCCGCTATTCGCAGCTTGTTCACAAACATCCGTTAACGTGTAGAAATTCGACACGATAATATCGCCAGTTGGTATATCACTTGACGTTATCGTTGAGCCTTTGGTCCTGATTACTTTAACATTAACCGGATATTCCACAACACCCTGAGGAGGCATGATAAAGCACACTTCATGCCCTTTAGCAGCTAATCCATTGGCTAATTCCGAGAGCATCCGTTGAGCCCCTCCTTTACAGAGAGTAATGGCTACAAACATAATTTTCATCACCATTAGTCCTTCCTATCTTGGTTTTTTCCTAACTTACAATTTCTCTAACCGTTCATAGCACTTTAGAAATAAGTGATATCTTCCTATTTCTTTTAATTGTTTCTTTTCTTCTGATAGGGTGATTTCTTCTGTAGCTTGAAGCGATTTAGATCTTAGGTTGGTAATAGGCAACTGCTTACTTACCAATCTGCCGATTTCTCTCAGCATAAAGTGAAAATTCTTTTTTAGTAATGGAAATTTAATTGGATAGTCATGACACAGCTTATTATAAAGAATTAGAATTTGATTGATTTCATGTAAATTAAAAGGGACAGGGAGGAACGTTAGGCTGATTACCATTTGATCAACCGCATTATATGTTTCTTGAAAGCGGTAGTAATTTAATTTCGATTCATCTTTAATTCCCTTGAACACAGGATGTTCTTGATGATAACTAACTAGTTTACGATCTGTCGTGAAAATCGCACCATTCTTATAGAGTCTATATCCCATCTCCAGGTCATCCCAACCATATCCCGGGTATTCTGTAAATAATCCTACTTCTTCTATGGCTTGCTTTTGAACTGATACATGCCCTGTACCGAATAGCTGCCATGGTATTTGATAATTTAAGAGTTTGTATCCATAATTTTTGATGATGATCCTTTTATAAAATTCTTCGTAATCCGTAGGTACAGCAAGGCTTTTATAACTTTGATTAAGAATTTGCAATTTGTTTATTAAAGGAATATAAGCTCTTTTATTAAGAAACTCATTATACTTTGCTCTTAATGCTGGCTGGTTTGTTAGAAGTGTTCTAAATTGATCTAACTGTGCGTTCGAGAAGCCTGGGATTAAAGCCGAATAAAGCTTCTTTATAAATAAAACCCCAGTTACGACTGAGTTCTTTTGCGTTTTATGATAGTGAGAATGAATGGAGAGAAAATCAGGTTGTACGAGGATTTCTGCATCCAAAAAAATGAGAATCGTTCCAGACGATGCTTTAATCCCAATGTTTCTCGCCGCAGGACGACCTATGTTCTTTCCGTTATTAATATATTTAAAATTAAATGGAAAATGATAGTCTTTTAATATCTGACTCGTTTGATCCGTCGATCCGTCATCGACCATTATTACTTCGACTTTCGAGAGATCAAATTGCTGATTTTCAAGTGAAAAAAGAGTTAACAAATTCTGTGGGTACTTATTATAAGTTGGAATGATTACGCTAATATCAACAGAATTATTATCATTTTTGATCGTATCCATTAAACTCAATACCCCCTAATTTAACGACTAGATGTCTCTTTTTACTCATGATTATTCCCTTCTGAACGTTGAATAAGGAGATCAAGTCCATCTTTATATCTTTTCTTTACTATTTCGATCTCCTTCATCTGTTCCTCGTGATGTAGTTGAGAGCCCATTTTTGTGTGTTTCCGATAGTATAAGAGCGTCTCCTTCAAACCTACAACCTTAGCCACGCTAGCTATCCTCAACCACATATCGTAATCCTGGGTATATTTTAACGCTGGATTAAAAGTACCAACTTTAGTAAACACTTCTTTCTTTACTAAAACGGTACTTCCATTTATAGGACAACTTTTCTGAAGATGCTTCAAAAAGGCGAGTTTATTATCGAGAATCACGCCGACATCGCTTCTGATGACTTCGCTTTTCTCATCAATTAAGCTGAAATTCGTATAAACCAGATCCGCATTTGTTCTCTTCATAAACTCAACTTGCTTTTCCAATTTCTCAGGATGGAAAACATCGTCTGAACTTAACCAGGCGATGAGTTCACCTGTAGCTACAGGAAGCCCTCTATTTAATGCTGTTGCCGTTCCACCATTTCTTTTATAGATGTAATGAATGTCTTTCAAAAAAGGCGTTACTAACATTTGATTTGATGTAGAACCATCATCCACTACAATGATTTCAACATTAGGATACGTTTGTTTGAGAACGCTACTAATTGCTTGATCAACGTACGAACAATTATAAAATGGAATGATCACACTTACTTTTGGCAATTCAGATTCCAATATCGACACCCTCATTTCACGGTTAACAATATGCTATTCGTTAACTATTCTGACGAATTATACCAACTTCTACTTAATTCATCATATGTATTAAAATCAATCAAGCATAGATACCCCCCCATTAGATGAGACCTATACTAAAAAGCGGCATATATCCCCATGCCGCTTTCTACCAATTTAAATTCTTTTCATATTGAAGCGATACGAGTAATTCGCCTCCATGTTTCTTGAATAATTGTTTAAGTTCTTCGTTAAACTCCTGATTCCAACCACCAATCTTTCCTTTACGATAGGTTGGTGATGTTTGGGGATTGATGTTCTCTATCATTTTTCTAACCATTACTGGCCTTGTAAATGGCACCTCTTCCTCTCCCCATAGAAACTTAACTAGGCGATGAAGTAGTTGTAATCTTTCCTTTTCAGAAGAGACTAGTTCCTCGAACCTAATTGTAAAAACGTCTGATTGCTCCGTCCACTTTGAAAAACTTGTGTACCAATCATTAACATTAGGCTGATATGGTTTACTAGGTGTAATCGGTTGCCCACCTTCTATTAGAAATTTCATTCGATCATGATGTGTAAAGCCTTCCTGTTGGAACGTTTCATATAGTGGATGAATCTTCAACGTTGGAATAAAATACGCGTAAGAGACGATAACATCTCTCGGATCTCTCATCACAAATACCTGCTTCATATTTAGCTTTTTAAAAAAAGCATCCCATGTTTGTGAATAAAAAAGATGGCCATTTACAAATTCATTATCGCTTAGAGCTTCAACTCTATCCAACTGAAGCTTACCTTGGTATTCATAATGTCCAAACATCCCTTTATCCGGGTGATGCTGCATTCCTGGAATGCCCTGTAATATTTGCTTTACTAAATGAGTCCCGCTTTTCGGTATTGAATTTAAGACAAATGGTGGAAGGGAACGTAGATCGGAAGAAGTCATTCCTTACCCTCTCTTTCTTAAAGCTACTAATCGTATGTATGCTATTCTATGTATTTCAATCGTTAAATGATTGGACAACGATCCCATTTTTTGAAATACCGATTATCACCCCTACAAGGCGCTTTAAGCTGGTGGATAATCGGTATTACTCAGTCATTTTTCCTTGATTGCCTATAATACTGTAAAATATCGACTAAGGAAGAGCGGAATGATTTCACAGGCTTCCACCCTAATTCATATATGTTTTCATTATTAACGCTAGGTAGTTCCTCTGAAGAATTTGACCTTAATTCTTCTATTAGAATTGGTAGCTCTGTTAACCGTTGATAATGATCGACTACTTCTCCAAGAGATCTCATTTGTCCAGATCCAATTTCATACAACTTTCCTTTCTTTCCATGCTGAAAAATCAAATCATACGCCCTTACCACGTCTCTTACATCAAGAAAATCGCGTTTTGCCGATAAATCGTTAATGTGAAGAGAAGGAGTTCCCTTCACCTGTTCTTGACTAGCGATTTCCTCTGCAATAAGAGAACAAATGCCTTTTGAAGGTCCAGGACCAATCAAATTAGTCGGTTTTGTCATTACAATATCCATATCAAAAAGATGCTCCCAATGTTCTGCTAATTGAACTTGCATCGTTTTGCTAACACTATAGGGGTGTAGGGGTTTGTCACCCTGATTATATTGGAGAGCAGACCCTACAATAATGATTCTAGATTGATTGTTTAGTCTTCTAACTGTTTCTAATAGGTAAAGGGTTGAGAGGACATTTCCTTCAATTGATGCAAGAGGAGAGTCCCAGGAATTGTGAACTGAATTAACACCCGCTAGGTGAAGAATATAATCAGGTTTTATATTATGGATTATAGACTCTACAGCTTCTCTTTTCGTTAAGTCACAAGCGATGACCTTGACGCCCTGGATGCCGACACCCTTATTCCGGACAACTGCTGTAACTTCCCACCCTAACTTCTGAAAATGCTGACAAGCACATCTACCAGTGAAACCACTACCTCCAGTTATTAAAAGAGAGGCTGATTGCCTCATGGAACATCCATCCATTCCTTTAACTCTAGTAACATCTCTTTATATGAGGGAACCGCATAGCGATAATCAGTTCTCGTATTTCTAATTGTCCGATCTAAAACAATTTCCTCATCGGGATGAATACTAACATCCTCTTTCTTAAATACATCTTGCATCATTCTTAATAAATCATATTTGGAGATTTTCTCTTCACCGCCAAGATGATACAACCCAGATACATTGTTCTGTAATAGGGTTTCAATAGCTTTTGCGAGTTCAAGCGTAGTGACTCCGTTCCACATCATATTTTTATAACCTTTAATCGCACCGGATTGGTTCATGAACCATAACAACAATCCAATTCCATTTTTCTTAAGCTCAGGACCAATAATCGATGTCCTGATTGTAAGATGGTGATGGCTTATCACTTCTCCTAGGGCTTTCGTTTTTGCATAGACCGACGTACCATCCTTATAGTCATTCTCGGTGTAATCGCCCTTTTCACCTGAAAACACACAGTCTGTACTAATGTGAACGAGTTTACCTCCATAGCTCTCAACTAATGGTGTGAGTTGATGCGGCAAAAGACTATTCACATGAAATGCAGCTGTTTTATTATTGTTTGCATTGTCATTCAAAAGGCCAATAGCATTTACCACAACGTCTGGTTTAATCTTCTCGATTACTTCCTCTAATGAACTTTGCATGAGTACATTTAGATAGATGCCGCGTTTTTCCTTCTGATCACGTGTTGTGTAATAAACATCCCACTCAGGTTTCTGATCAAAATACTTTACGATCATGTGTCCTGCCATTCCATTTCCGCCGAGAACAAGCAGCTTCATTAGATAAACCCACCTTTATGAAGCAGCTTCTTCAATTCTTCACGTGACATTAAATTTTCACTAGAAATATAGTTTTCTAATTCAACTGGTTTGAACTTTGAATAATAATCTTGCAGACCATCCACAGTAATCGAAGGTAGTATCACAAAATATTCTCGGTCATAATACACCGTACTCTGGCTTTCATATTCAGAAAAAAGGAGTTCATGTAGTTTCTCACCTGGACGAATTCCTAGCACTTCCATATCAACATTTTCTTTACCAGACGCTTCAATTAATACTGCTGCAAGGTCAACGATTTTACAGGTAGGCATTTTCATTACAAATATCTCTCCACCCCTGCTTTCATATGTCGCCTTAAATAAAAGTTTAATTGCCTCTTCAATCGTTAAGAAAAAGCGCGTCATCCTCATATCTGTAATACCAACTCTGCCTCTTTCTTCGATCTGATCTTTAAAGACGTGAATCACACTACCATTCGTCCCTAATACATTTCCGCCCCGCACGCATACAAATTTCGTTTCGGATTTCAAAACATTCGCATGCGTAATGAGCCTTTCTCCCATTGCCTTTGTAAATCCATAAAAGTTCGATGGGTTTGCTGCTTTATCGGTAGAGATGTAGACGACTTTTTCAACTTTATTCATTATGGAAGCATCAATAACGTTTTGCGTTCCGATTACATTCGTTTTCATTGCTTCTAATGGTTGATCTTCACACACCGGAACATGCTTTAATGCAGCAAGATGGAAAACATAATCAACATCTTTCGTTGCTTCAATTAACCCTTCTTTTTCCTTAATGTCACCGATGATGAATTTCAAATTCTTTTTTTGATGAAATGCTCTCTTCATAGCTACCTGACTTGATTCATTTCTCGAAAACACTCTTATCTCTTCAGGGTTCTTTTCAAGAAGCTGTTTGACAAGTTCATAGCCCCATGAACCTGTACCTCCTGTAACCAATATGGTTTTATTATGGAACAATAGTTAACCCTCCTAATATAAATTTCACAACTTTATCTGATACATCCTCATCGGTATAGCCTTCTGGAAAGCGCCAATCTGTGGATTGCTTGATCATGACATTAACGGATCGAACGATATTAGTAGCATTCAGACCAGATACGATATTGCTCCCACATGCGATGGTTTCAGGTCTTTCAGTGGTTTTGCGTATCGTTACGGTTGGTACTCTGAACAAACAGCATTCTTCCTGGACAGTACCACTATCTGTTATGACACAAGCCGCGTTTTGTTCAAGATGAACAAAATCAAAAAAGCCAAACGGTTCATGGAACTCTACTAGTGGTTCCATATGAAGTGTGCGATCTATTAGCCTTGAGCTTGTTCTTGGGTGAATGCTGCAAATGATTCTCTTTGCATGCGTTTTAGCTAATAAATTTAGCCCTTTTAGAATCTCAGATAGATGGTTTGAATTATCGACATTCTCAGCTCTATGAGCCGTTACCAAGAAGTAATCTTGCTTCGATAAGTTGAGTTTAGTTAAGATCGTCCTTTCAGAAATCTTCTGTTGATAATGATGAAGTACTTCATAAATTGGATTTCCTGAAACATAGACTCGATTTGTTGCTACTCCTTCTCTTAAGAGGTTCTCCTTACTCTGTGGTGTATATGGAAGATTGAACGTTGAAATGGCGTCGATCACTCTCCTGTTTTTCTCTTCCGGGACTGTCCAGTCATAGCATCGATTCCCTGCCTCCATGTGAACGACTGGAATACCCATTCGCTCAGCTAGAATGGCGCTTAGGGCGCTGTTCGTATCACCAAGCACAAGCACTTTATCGGGTTTTTCTTTAAGAAAGATCTGCTCTAACTCTGAATACATCGTAGCTAGTTGTTCACCGAGCGTTTGCTTCTTCTTATGAAGCATATAATCTGGTGTACGAATTCCAAGCTCTTCGAAGAAAACATCGCTAAGCGTGTTCGTGAAATTTTGACCGGTATGAATAAGAATATGACGATCCGCAAGGTGATCGAGCTTCTTGATAATTAAACTTAAACGGATGATTTCCGGTCTTGTTCCAAGTACTGTTACGATTTTCATAGTCCTCCCCTTTCTGTTTACGATTCAAAACGACATATTGTATGGTATGTCATAGATTGGAAGGAGGACATGGACAACTCACTAGATATGTAAGAAAGTGTTAATCACCCTAATTTGGTTAGAGTTCATTTGAATGGCATTTCTTCAATAACCTTGTAATCTGTACTAGAAAAGGAAGTAGGTTGTTTTTAAAGATTTTTCCTTAGTGCATAGATAAAATAAAACACCAGTACCTTTGTAAGCACTGGTGTTTCTTACTTCTTGGCTCTTTTAGTAGACATTGTTGCTATAGCAGGTTAATTTCCGCTCCTACCCGCTTTCCGCGGGACGGGCAGTGAGCATCCTTCCGCTCCAATTAGCGAAGTGTAGTTTTTTATAAAATTATTTCAAAATCAATGAAAAGGGCAAAGGGCCTACTTCTTTCCCTTTTTAACATGATCCTTAATATGTTGGATTAGTTCTTTTGTTCTTGTCACTGTAGAGTGTTTGCTGTGCACCATTTCATATCCTTTTCTAGCGATGGAAACTCTCGTCTTTTCATCGTGTAAGTATTCGTTTGCTTTTGCGATAAAATTTGATTCATCGATTGCCACGAAGGTTTCTCCGTCAATAAATCCGAGGTCAGTTAGTTCGTTTGATGCTGGAGCAAGGAGTAATGTGTTGCAGGCTAACGTTTCAAAGTACTTTAACAAAGGAAAGTGATGAATGGAATCACAAGTAAGACACATTTTTGCTCGGTTCAGTTCTTTCGCATACCTTTCACCAACAAGCTCATTGTGACTCACGTTTCGGTATCCTGGATGAGTATGATACGTAAATCCTTTCATCCCTTTCATCTGACGTAATATCTCAGTTCGTAATGGATAAAGATCAGGAATGATTTTCCCCGTCATTAACCAATTTATGTTTCTCGAACTACGATAATCTTTAAATACGTCTGTCTGAACATGATGAGGAAACCAGACCATTCGATCAGTGAATTCTGGATACCACTTGAGAAAAGCATCCCGATAATGCGTAAAAATAAGAGAGACATTCCCCTTTTCGATCATTCGCTTTCTGCTTGATTTCTTATAATGCAGATCATGCATCATCACACCGATTGGAATGTTGGTTGTATCGAGCCCTCTTATAAAGGGACAGTAAGTAGGATGATAATCATTTAATAGGATGAAGTCTGGCTGAGTTGGTAGGTTTGTAAGAATGTGCTGAATGTTACTATGCTCACGCCAGACGAATAGATTTGTATGTTTACGAAGCTCTAATTCTAGATTGTGACTGCTTTTTTCTAGAAAATTGCTTAAATTCTTGGTTATGAATAAAAGTGTAAGCTTATTTTCCTTCACATTATCCACGTCCTCAAAAAAGAGTTTACGATAAAAAATTGAAGGTTCCACCAAGGGAACCCTCTATACTAAATTTTAGTATTCAATTGCATTAATTTTACTTATTGGTACCATACAAGTTAGATTTCCAGCGGAGCTTCCCACTTGATTAAATACAACAAAATCTGCTCCGACTTGTCCTACTGTTACACCTATTAGATCAGGTTCTCCTTCTCCATTTTGTGTGTTTAGGATATAAACCGAAGAAAGAACGGTTTTAGAGTGCATCATACCTACTAATGCAGCACGCATTTTAAGCATTTCATATCTCCTTTCTATTACAGGCTAGGTTTTTTGCAACCCGCTCTTTAAATAGTATGTAGTTGCATATCCACTGGTTTGGACAATTACCATAATTTGAATTTTTTATATAAAAATAGTCTTTTATAACACATTTGGGTTAATTAACCATTTTAGGAAAGATGGTGTAATGACTCATACACCTTACACCAATTTACAATACATTATAGTAAACCTGAAAAAAATGATCAGGTGGACTTTATGTAGAAGGAGGAAATAGAAATTATGGGAAGTTTATTTCATGATTCAGACTGTTCACCAAAAAGACCAAAACACCATTCGAAATGTGAGGGGTGCGTCTGTCAAATTTTAGACAAAGCTGCAAACGGTTGGGACTGTAATATGATGAATGGGAATCAAACATTTTATCTTCAAATGAAAGGTACAACAGATTTCATTGACCTTTTCAATAGCTCAAGAACGCCTACAGAATTTACTTTAATGAATTTTTGCCCTAAAACATGCTGTGCTAAATTTACCTACAATGATTATACTAACCCTTCGTCAACAAGAACTGGAATCATCACTTACGATTGTCGCTGTTTATGTGCCATTTCTCCAGTGCCACAATAGTACGACAATGAACAGTTTAAAGGTTGCCTAACGCAACCTTTTTTTATTACCTTTCTTTCAACAACCCACACAAGCGTAAATACTCTTCTTCCTTTCCTACATCAAACCTAGCAGCGGAACTCTCTACTGCAAAATAGTTTTCTTCAGACAGCAATGCTTTAATAGCATCAGTTAGCTGAAGTTCTCCTCCTGAACCAGGTGTAAGTTGGTTTAATGCTTCATAGATCTTACTTGTAAAAACGTATCGACCGGTGACAGCAAGCTTTGAAGGTGGAGATGATGTTGGCTTTTCGACAATATTTTTTATTTCATACAACCCTTTCGACCGTAACTGTGCATCAATGACTCCATAATCTTTCAATAGCTTTGACTCTACTTCTTTGACAGCTAGTACATTCGTTTTATGACTGTTATAAACATCGATTAATTCCTGCAGTGCCGGTTTTTGATGAGGAATGAACAGATCATCAGGTAGCATGACTGCAAATGGTTCCTTTCCTGTGAAAGGCTTAGCAAGTGAGATGGCGTCTCCAAGTCCTTTCGCATGTGACTGACGAACATACTGGATATGCACATTAGGAAGCTTTGTTTTCTCAAGCAAATGCGTTTTGTTTGCGCGCTCCAAAAACGCCTCTAATTCAAGGGAATGATCGAAATAATCCATTATTAAGTTTTTTGTTCTTGAGATGATAATGAGAATCTCCTCGATCCCAGATTCGACTGCTTCTTCTACTACATAATGGATAGCTGGACGACCTCCGATTGGAAACATTTCTTTAGGAATTACTTTTGTAATAGGTAAGCTCCGCGTTCCATAACCAGCTGCTGGAATTACTGCTTTTTTGATCATAAGTCCGCTCCTTCCAATTGGCTATTTCAATAACGTATTCACTTCGGAAAACCTCAGAAAGTTGTCTAATGAAAAACAGGCATAATCATTGGCCTTATTATGGTATCAATGCCTATTTATCGCCCTCTTATGGCTTTTCACTACACCAACCACTCTACGCCTAATACGATATAGAGATATTGTTAACGGAGCGTCTGCAATTGGAGGGAAGACTGGAATGGATATATGTATAGTTGGAGCAGGTTATGTAGGACTTACAACCGCAGCGTTGCTTGCAGAACTTGGTCACAGCATTCACTGTATTGATAAGGATATTTCAAAAATCAAACTGTTAAATGAGGGAAAGTCTCCGATTCATGAACCTGGATTAGAAGAGTTGTTAAGGAAGAATCAACAGAATGGAAAATTAATCTTCTCTGATGATCGTGAAGCGTGTTTTCTAAACGCACCTATTCTTTTAATTGCAGTTGGTACGCCTTCGAAACCAAATGGTGATACGAAGCTTACGGCATTAAAAAGTGTGTTTGAGCAGATTTCAAGAAATATCAGTTCTCATAAACTGATCATCATCAAAAGCACTGTGCCCCCAAGCACAAATGAATGGCTTCATCAGTACTTGATCAAATCAGGTGTTGATGCAACCTTATTTGACATTGTTTCAAATCCTGAATTTCTAAGAGAAGGATCAGCCGTTTATGACTCCTTTCATCCAGATAAAATTGTCATCGGTTCAAGTTCACCTTCTGCAATCGAAACCGTCAAAAAGATATACGAGAAACTAAATGCCCCTTATATCGAAACCAGCTTAACGGGTGCAGAACTGATGAAATATGCGTCAAATGCATTCCTTGCTACAAAAATCTCATTTATTAATGAGTTTTCACGAATTTGCGATCAATATGGTGTGGATGTCAATGAAATATCAACTTCGATTGGGATGGATCCGCGCATAGGACCTCACTTCTTGCAATCTGGCCTCGGCTACGGTGGCTCTTGTTTTCCAAAGGATCTAGATGCACTCGGCTATGCTGCCAGAAAAAGACGAATTAAGACAGATATATTACGTGCTGTCAAAAAAGTAAATGAAGATCAGGTAGATTATTATATTAATAAACTTGATAAAGAAATACATGGATTAAAAGGAAAGCAGATTACCGTATGGGGACTCACGTTTAAACCTAATACGGATGATACTCGAGAATCACAGTCAGTCAAACTCTGTGAGAAGCTACTTAAAAGGGGCTGTAGTGTGGTTACGTATGATCCAAAAGTTCAAACAATTCGTATTCCGATCGATTTTGCCCCAGATATGTACCAGGCGGCCAAATATTCGCATGCTTTAATCGTAGCAACGGACTGGCAACAATTTAAATCACCAGATTGGTTAAAAGTTAAAAGAGCAATGATAGGAAACACAATACTTGATGGCCGTAATTGTTTAGATCGCAATGAGGTTATTGCCGCTGGACTGAACTATGTTGGAGTTGGTCGACCATGAATATTCTCATAACAGGGATAGCGGGCTTTATCGGCTCTCACCTCGGAGAAGAGCTTCTTGCTCAATCTGATGTGAATGTGATCGGAATTGATCAGGGTGTTGCTAACGAGCCTCATAAATTTAGAAATATAGAAAACCTTCTACAACACAAACGGTTTCAATTCTATGATCTCGATCTTTTGAGTGATGACTTTCTTCCTCTTCTGAATGATATTCAAGTCATCTACCACCTAGCTGGTATTCCTGGCGTCAGGTCGAGCTGGGGAGACGAATTTGAAACCTACCTCTTGCATAACGGTCTAGTGACACAGAAGCTCTTAGAGGCGTGCAGAAGGCTTCCTATTGATAAATTCATCTATATATCTACTTCTTCAGTTTACGGTGAAAAAACAGGAAAAGTATCTGAAGATATGATGCCTATCCCTCTATCGCCATATGGCATTACAAAGTTAACAGGAGAGCAACTTTGCAGGGTATATCACCACTACTTCGATGTTCCGGTTGTCGTTTTGCGCTATTTCACAGTATACGGTCCAAGACAACGGCCAGACATGGCGTTTCATCGGTTTATTAAGCAGCTCTTGCTAGATGAGCCTCTTATCGTTTATGGAGATGGCAAACAAACAAGAGACTTCACTTATGTGAAAGATTGTGTCAAAGCTACCGCTTCTGTAGCTACTGCAGATCATGTCATAGGAGAAACCATTAATATTGGAGGGAAAGAACGAGCATCTGTTCTTGACGTTATTACCCTTCTTGAACAATTACTTCATAAGAAAGCGAAAATAACATTTGTCGAAAAAGCAAAGGGGGAACCGGTACAAACTTGGGCAAACATATCGAAAGCTGAAAAGTTATTAAACTATGAACCAACCGTCTCTTTAAAAGAAGGATTGAAACATGAAATTGAAGATTTAGAAAAACAATATAAACGAGAGGAGGGTAACAGTTGAATATCGCTTTTATTTGTACTGAAAAGCTCCCTTCTCCTGCGATTAAAGGGGGTGCCATTCAAATGATGATCGATGGTGTTTTGCCATTTCTAAGTGAAAAGCATAAGATGACGATTTTCTCCGTCAGCGACCCTTCACTTCCAGATGTTGAAGAAGGAGAAAACGTGACGTATATTCGTGCACCTCGAAACAAGTACGTTCAACATGTGACTGAAAAACTTGCTGAACAGCCACCATTTGACGTTATTCACGTGTTTAACCGTCCAAAAGCGGTTCCTGCATATAAAGCTGCATCTCCAGAAAGTCAATTTGTACTCAGCCTTCATAACGAAATGTTCGCTGAGCATAAATTATCTGATGAAGAAGGACATAAGGCCATTGAGGCAGTTTCTTCTATCATGACAGTCAGTCAATATATTAAGGGAACGATCATTAATCGTTTTCCAGAAGCGAATGATAAAATACACGTCGTCTATTCTGGAGTTGATCTAGCACAGTTTGAGCCGAAGTGGACGAAAGAAGGTCAACGAATTAGTTCACGCCTTAAAGAGAAATACGGAATATCTAAACACAGCAAAATTATCTTATTTATCGGCAGACTTAGTCAAACGAAAGGACCCCATTTATTGATTCAAGCATTGCCTAAAATCTTGGAAGCGCATCCTGATGCAGTCCTCGTCATTTGTGGTGGTAAATGGTTTAGTGACAATCGATTAAACGACTATGTTCGAATGCTTCACAAATTAGCAAAGCCGCTTGGAGATCGTATACGGTTTACGAAGTATATCCCTCACGAAGAAATTCCCCACTCTTATTTACTAGGTGACGTTTTTGTTTGTAGTTCTCAATGGCAAGAGCCTCTAGCAAGGGTACATTATGAAGCAATGGCTGCCGGAGTTCCACTTATTACAACCAAAAGAGGTGGAAACGCTGAAGTTGTTACACATATGCACAATGGTCTTGTATTAAAGAATTTCAACAATCCTGCTAATTTCTCAGCAGCGATTTGCGACATTTTTAATCATCCAGATAAAGCGATGGAATTCAGTATTACCGGAAGAAAATTTGTTGAACGAAACCACCAGTTCATTCACGTTGCAGATCGCCTTGAGAAGGTTTATATGATAGCATATGAACAGCTTAGCAAGCTAGCTCAAGAAAAAACAAACGATTTTGAGTACCAAGATGAACAAAGTGAACCATTAATAGAGGAAGAGATCCATGTTAGTAAAGAGATGGAACTGCCTCAAACAAAAAAGGTAAAGCCCATTAAATTTGAACCATGGCTTTTTGACAGAACTTATCCAAAAAGAAAGAGATAGAACCTTTTCAGGTTCTATCTCTTTCTTTGCTTACTCGTCTTCGTCTTCGTTGTCTTCCTCTTCTTCTGACTTTTCATCCGTTAGGTCAAACTCAAATTCATGAGTTTCACCGTTGCCAATTCAAATTTAAAACAACTTCTTCCACCTTATTTGATGCGAATAACTCTTGTAACTTATTCAATACTTCCTCGTGCTTTGCGTTCTCAGACATTCTTACACCACCATTAAATTATCTAAAGTTCTTTATATATTTTGAGCTTTTAACATTGGTGTATAGGACAATGTAATGGACTATCTTTTTTTCCAGTTAGAAGGAAAGCCATGGTTGTGTTCCTGATCCCATTGTTTTAACAAAGAAAACACCCGGTTCTTTCTTGTCTACTTCAAATCCTTCTATTAGAGAATCGTTCTCTTCTTTTACTTCTTCAATTTCGGCCTCTTCCTTCTCAATTTCAACCTCTTCTTCCACATCGTCAATGTCTATCTCGCTTAACTCCAACTCTGCTTCAAAAATATCCTCTTCGATTACTTCCTCAACTGGATCACTTTGTTCATCTTTAACTTTTTCTTTCCGAACCTCAAAATGTGTAAAATGCCTATGTGGTTTTGATTTCTTATCAGTAAGTTTGTGAGGAGTCGTTATTCTTCTCACTGCTAATGCATAATCCTGAATGATCCTTGATTGTTCTGGTTCTCCTGCTACAAGGAGTTCATTTTCTACTTCCTCAGGTTGTTCCGAAATAATATCATCTGGTTCTACAAATATAACTTCAACTGGTTCCTCGGTTGAAGGAACAACGCTAGTCTCCTTTTCATCAAGTGGTTGCAAATGAACAGGATATGCTGATCCTTGAGGTAATTCTCTCAGTGTTTGATTAGGTACTGGAGGCGACGACAGAGTAGAAGTTGTATCAACGGTTAGAACTTGTTCATCGCTATTTACAATCTTCTCATATTCTGCAAAGCTCCAACCCATTGAGCCTGGCGGGGAGAATTGGAAATCTTCTAAATCAAGCTTCGGGATGGTACTGTGGTCTTGTTTTGATGACTGAGCCATTTGTTAATTCCCTCCCTTAATTTTATTGTAAATCTTATCAAAATTTAAAAGGAACTCTTCTTTTGAATTCTCAACAGACACAACATTTCGAATGTGCATCAAATACTTCTCATCTGACCACGATCGTTTCTGACTAAGGTAATATTTATGAGCAATCGCGCAGAAAAGGTGAGGAAATTTCAAATCTGTCCAAAGCACTCGATATTCTCCCTCAGATAATGGATATATTATGTCGTAGTTTGTTAGCATCTCTGTTGCCAAATTGATATCCCAGACTGCTAGTTTTTTCATTACTTTGTTCATCATAATACGAATATCACGAGAAGGAAGATCTGCATTAACTGAATGGAGATCTTTCATAAAAGCCTTGCCTTCTACATCAATCATTCGTGCCATTGTGAAGTCTTGCTGACAAAATAATTTTGACTGGAACACATCTTGTATCCATTTCGTAAATTCAGGGCGATTTAGTTCAGCAAGTGACTCATTTGCACGAAGTAGCATTTGATCAACATGCTGAAGAAATAAAAGGGAAAAAGCATCTGTTTCATAGTTTGTAGCAAGCTTTTTATAACCCTCTAATTCTTGTATTTTCCATCTATATAACTTTTGCCATTTATCGATACGACTTCTTTTCTGACTACCTTCTGGTGCCACATAGCCTTTTGAAGCATGATGGAAATGACCGATAAACTCCATCGTTCTCAATACTTGATTCTTGTCATAATAAAGAAGCGTATCCCCTTCAATATGTTCATATAGCACGTATGCATGGTCTTCTCCTGATAAACATAAACCATTGTTTATCGTTGGTATTAATTTAGCAATTGGCAAACCATTCTGCTGAAGATGCCAGTGAGCACCTGCGATATAAAGCATCCTTTCAGGTCGAATAAATTCTTGCCTTAGTATCATTGGACCTTTGTCTGTTTCTACAATCCACTTTGTTCTCCCACTTCTACTAAAATGGAGCGAAATGTCTTTAACTTCAATTGGATAGAATTGAAGAACTCTATGCAACTCTTCCAAATGAGGGACAGGTGTTATTTCTTCTCCTTCATTTTCTAATTCATCCTCATGCTCTTGATCCAAATCGAATTCTTCTTCCACTTGATTTCCCCTCGATTCTGTTAAGTTCTAGCAGCGTTTTCGTATACCGTTTTTAAATTACTCGCAACGCTACTCCACCCAAATTGTCCCTCTACGTGAGTACGTCCATTCTTCCCTAGTCGATCACGAGTTCCTTCACTCGATAATAACGAGTTAATCGCTTTCGCATAAGCCGTTGGTTCATCAAATTGATGAATAACATGACCATTCTTACCTTCGTTTATTACTTCTGGGTTACCCCCTCGATCACTCGTAAGAATGGGAAGGCCAGCTGCCATTGCTTCATAGTGCACGCGAGCAAGAGGCTCCTGCCATTGCGAGCAACATACAAAAACATCCGCCATCGAGTAGAGTTTTGGTATATCTTTAGGTTCTACGAACTTAATAAACGTGATGTTATCTTGGTAAATGGCACCGAGTGTATAAAGGTGTTTAACGTAGTTATTCACGTTATTTTCACCGAACCATTTTGATCCAATTAACACGAGGTGCGCATCAGGATGTTGTGCAATTATTTCTGGAAGTGAATGCAAAAGAATGTGTGGTCCTTTAACCTTACTTAGTCTGCCTACGAATAGGACAATTTTTTTATTCGAAAGCTGTAGCTGAGAACGAATCGATTCCCTTAACTGCTTCCCTTTCGCTGTCCATTTTGGATGATAGGCAGTTAAGTCAACTCCTGAGTAAACGGTCTGAACCTTCCCTTTTGCTGATGGAAAACGACTTGTAATGGTTTGACCAATATAATCACTAACCGTTACGATCTTCGAAACGAGCGAAACACACTTTTCTCCTTCTTTATCCGTCATTTTCCCAAGCGCAAACATTTCATTATGGATACTTAAAATGAATCTGCTACTAGGTGAAGACTCTTTCAATGTTTCAATCCAAAGGGGTCGGTTACACACG
Source organism: Guptibacillus hwajinpoensis (assembly GCF_001039475.1). Classification (GTDB taxonomy): domain Bacteria; phylum Bacillota; class Bacilli; order Bacillales; family Guptibacillaceae; genus Guptibacillus; species Guptibacillus hwajinpoensis. The sequence continues at coordinate 1,252,288 of NZ_LELK01000001.1, forward strand.
TGTATAACGTCAAATTTCTTTGAAGAAATTAGTTTTTTTATTCCTGTAACATAGTTCTCTTTATTCATTCTTACAAAGTGTACACCGTCAACCGTTTCCGATTGTTCTAAATCTTTATCTTCTATAGAGATGACTGTTACTTGATGATGCTTTGCTAACAATTTGGAAACGGCTTCAAGATATATTTGGATTGCCCCACCACGAATGGCTGGTACAGGCAGTTTCTCTGTTGCAATTAACGCAATTATCATATTCACCCTCCTTTAATTCCTAAGAACTCGGCTTCTTACTATCTTTAGTAAAGCTAAGTGTCTAGCTAGAAACATCATAGGTGCTTAGAGCATTTTACTAGCATGATACGGAGATAAATTAATGGTTGTGCGAGATACCTTGTTCTTTTACTAAAAAGGGCTTAGTCCGCCTTTTCTTCCACTTATTTTCACCAAAGGTACGCATAATAGTGTGTCATCATACTGCGAAAGACCATAACGTAATATGAAAAGACTAAAAATGGTAGGTGTTGGATTTGAAGAATTGGCAGAATGATAAGAAGAGTCCGATTAATAAAATTCCTACAAATAATCAAATAATATTTCGTTCAAGTGATCAACTTCCAACGAAGGATTCAATCTTTAAAGAAGAAAAGAAGACTAAAGAGGTCATCGATGGTCCTTCGGGTATAGATAGAGATGAAGTACATTTAGAAGAGGAAACAGTTGAGCTAACACCTGAGATGCAAGAAAAGCTTATTAAGATAGCACAGCTTCTATTGCCAAATTGGGAGTTAAACGTTCAGAGTGTGGAAGTCATACAAGGAGGGCAAATGACGCTTGTTTGGAAGCTCATGACAGGTGAAGGTCCAAAATGTCTGAAAAGAATACTTCGTCCTGAGAAGAAAGCCGTTTTTTCCATACATGCTCAGGATTATCTTGCTAAAAAGGGAATGCGAGTGCCTGGCATCATACCTAATAAGGATGGGAATCTTTATACGAAACATGGTCCTTTTCTATTCGTTGTTTATGAATGGATTGAAGGAAGACCTTTTGAGTTAACTGTTCCAGAAGATCTCCAATGGATGATGAAGGGATTAGCTGATTATCATACCGAATCAATCGGTTATGTCCCTCCCCCATTAGCCCCTGTCTTTTCAAAACTTGGCAAGTGGCCAAAACACTATATTAAACGGTGTCAACAAATGGAGACGTGGAAACTGATTGCTGAAAGGTCACCTGATGATCCGTTTTGTCAGCTCTATTTAAATGAAATAGATCCATATATTGCTTCTGGGAAAGAAACCCTTAAGAAACTTCAAGAATCTTATTATCCCGAGTGGGTACGTCACTGTAAGAAACAACCGAACCTTTGTCACCAAGATTACGGAACAGGTAATACACTACTTTCTGAAGAGCAAATCTGGATTATTGACCTCGATACAACAACGTTCGATCTACCGATTCGTGATCTAAGAAAAGTTATTATCCCATTAATGGGAGATACGGGAACGTGGGATCAAGCATTATTTGACCTAATGCTAGCTGCATATGAGGAAAATGCTCCCCTTACTCCTGAACAGAAAAATGTCATGTACATTGATATGCTCTTTCCTTATGAACTTTACGAAACCGTTAGCGAACGATTTGGTCGAAAAAATGACATCTTGCCTGAAGAATTACTTGATGCATTTGAATATGAAAAGCTTAAGTTCGAGCACCTTTCTCCGTTTTTATCATAAGATTCTTTTCGTATACTTTGTTGCTATAAGAGTAGAGGTTGATTTGCGCTCCAGGTGCTCGCTTTCCGCTCCAATCAACTAAGTGAGGTTCTCTATAGAAAAATCTTTTAAAAGCAACAATCTTTTAGAAAAAATCCTATCATAAAGACAACAAAAAACCACGGCATAAGCCGTGGTTCATTTTGTTACGTTGCAATGATATTATAACCGCTATCCACGTGAATCATCTCACCAGTAATTCCATTAGAAAGATCACTCATTAAGAACAGCGCTGTGTTTCCTACGTCTTCTTTCGTTACAGTACGACGCATAGGCGATTTTTCTTCAATTTCTTTAATAACAGAATTGAAATCGTTAATGCCTTTTGCAGCAAGTGTACGGATTGGACCAGCTGAAATCGCGTTAACACGAATGTTATCTTTACCAAGGTCATTCGCAAGGTATTTCACACTTGCGTCAAGAGATGCTTTCGCAACGCCCATCACGTTATAGTTATTAACTACTCGCTCGCCACCAAGGTATGTCATCGTAAGAATGCTTCCGCCTTCAGATAGAAGTGGACGTGCAGCTTTTGAAACCGCCGTTAGAGAATAAGAGCTAATATTGTGCGCAAGCATGAATCCTTCACGCGTTGTTTCCAAGTATTCCCCTTTAAGTTCTTCTGTTTTAGCAAATGCGATACAGTGAGCTAGCCCATGAATCACACCTACTTCTTCTTTAATCTGTGCAAATGTTGCATCGATTTCTTCGTCGTTTGTAATGTCACACGGCAAGATCACCGAATCATCACGTTCAAGTGTTGCTGCAAGGTCTCGAACGTTCTTCTCAAGACGCTCACCTGCGTAAGTAAAGATTAATCGGGCACCAGCACTGCTTAGCGCTTGTGCAATTCCCCAGGCAATGCTTCGCTTATTCGCAACGCCCATTACCACATATGTACGGTTTTCTAGAGACAGGTTCATATCCATGCTCCTCCTCGAATTTATTATTAGTTATTAGCACCACGTACTAATTATAACATGCTTTAGGATATGTATGTGAATTCTTTATCCCTTGCTCGTCTGAATATTACGTTTCTCATACGCGCAGGATGGACATTCAAATATCACATTTTGATTCGACTGAGCTGTAATCGTCTCTTCCATGTTACATTCCTTATGACATTTAGGACAAATAACGATTGGCGATTCGTTAATCAACGCTACACTTCCTCTCATCTCTTATGATATGAAGTATCACCTTCCTGTCTTTCATTATTCATATCCTACATAACAAAAGACCTCCCTTATCTCTGTAAGGGAGGTCTTTCCTTAGTAACTAAGGAGCGTACGTACTTCATCAACGCTTGCAGTACTACCTGTCACAATCAATCTGTCACCGATTCGAAGCTCTGTATCACCATGTGGAACGATTGAATCTTTGCCACGGAAAATGCGGACAATGATCGTATCCCCGAGGTAAGGGAAACTTCTTAACGGTACACCGTTGTATTCAACATTGTTCATATTGATTTGATAAAGAGCATTCTCTTCTCTTGTAAAGATGTTAACCACACCTGGTGATTCAATAAGAGCCTTTAACAGAGCTTTTGTTGAGAAGAACACTGAGAAAACATCAATATTAAGTTCACGTAGCTGATCAGCAATTTCAGTTAATTCAATTCGCGCAATTACTCGTTCAGTACCGTACTCTTTTGCAAATACCGCAATATCGGAATTTGTCTCATCGTCACCTGAAGAAATCAGGAGGATATCTGCATCAAACACTTCACTCTTTTTAAGCGTATCAATGCTGTAATCTGATAATTCTGTAACGCTAAAATGACTGCTTTGCTTCTCAGAATCAACTTTTTCTTGCTTTGTATGGTAAATCGACGTTTCATAGTTCGCCGGATTTAATTCAAGCGAGATCGGAAGCGTAATTTGATTCGCGCCAATGATAGCAAGCTTCTTTGCGTGCGAACGTTCCTCTGGCTTCGGCATTATTTTCTTAAACAAAATCGGTCCAAGAATACAACTAATGATCGCAACTAGAATGAGTGCAGATGAGAACTGTTCATCAATAATATCAATACGTTCACCAATCTCAGCTGCAGCAATAACAAGCGATAAGGTTGACGTTAGCAACAAGCCTGAACCCATTACCGTCTTCGTATCGTACCACCTCTTCAGAACAACAACTGGCACAAGCTTAGATACGAATAATGCGATTAGTAGCATTGGAATCAGAACAAGCACCTTAGGTTCCTTGAATAGGGACCATATATCAAGTTCTACCCCTACCATCACAAAGAAAATCGGAATTAAGAAGCCATATCCAAATGAATCAAGCTTTTGAACGAGCTCAGTATTGGGTGAGAGTAGAGAGACAAGTGCACCTGCAAGGAAGGCACCTAGAATATTCTCAGCCCCAACAGTCTCAGATATTCCGACTAACACAATAATTAAGGTGAAAACAGCTCTAGTACCAATTTGGATTGTACCTTTAGACATCGTCTCAATAAATGAGAGGTGTCTAAAATAAGCACCAAGGAAATAAAGTAGAATCCCGGCTCCAAATAGAATTAGAAGCAGCCACATATTTCCTTCTCCGCCTGAATTTAACGAGACGAAAATCGCTAGAAGAATCATTGTTGCAAGGTCAGCGATCACCGCAATGAGAAGGATCGTTTGGCCGATGCTGGATTTCATTATGTTAGCATCTTTAAGCGTTGGTACAACTACGCCAAGTGAAATGGTCGAAATAATTAATGTCATGAAAAAGGCATTATCCGTGTATCCGAGTACGACAAAAAGAAGTGATAATGCATACGACACAATAAATACGAGTAGAAAAACAATGAACGAAACAAAAACACGGTTTGGTTCAATCTTTCCACTCGGAAGCTTTACTTTTTTCTTTTTACTCGCAAAGACAGTAAAGTCAATTTCAAGTCCACTCAAAAACATGAGGAAGATAAAGCCAAGTGTCGACAGTGTATCAAGCCACGTATCTCCTTGAACAAGATTTAACCCACTCTGTCCAATGAAGATACCAGCGATGATCTCTGCGACTACAACCGGTAAGAAGTTCAGATTAAAACGGTGTAAAATGAATGGTATGAGAAATGCGATAACAACTACAATTACTAGTGATGATACGGATGCACCGTGTTCCATGTCTTTCCTCCTTCAAAACGACTGCATTGCCTACACAAGGTGGCTCATAAATGCTGTCGCCATTCCAAAATAAATAAGAATACTTATAATATCATTAATCGTTGTTATAAAAGGACCTGAAGCCACTGCAGGGTCTATATTCAACTTGTGCATTAAGAGCGGCACAAGAGCACCTGCGAGCGTTGCAACAATCAGTGTACATAATAACGAAAATCCAACAAGCATGCCAAGGAAAAAGGTTCCCTTCCACAAAAAGATAATAATCGTAACGAGAACACCGCACGTTGCACCGGTTATAAGACCTGTTCCTGCTTCTCTTACAATTAAAGCCCACTTGCTATTCTCCTCATAGTCACCTGTAGCAATTCCTCGCACAACTACGGCTAATGCCTGAGTGCCTGTATTTCCAGCCATTCCTGCAATTAGCGGAATAAATACGGCTAACAAAGCCACTTTATCAAGCGTTGCTTCAAATTGACCAATTAAACTCGCTGTTAACATCCCAAGGAATAATAAAATAATAAGCCAAGGTAATCTCTTCCTTGCTGAGGAGAATGGATTGCGATCAAGCGTCCCATCGTCTGAAATTGCTGCGAGTTTTGAGTAATCCTCGGATGCTTCTTCTTCAATAACATCAACGATATCATCATGTGTAATGATACCCAACAAATGATTCTGGAAATCAAGAACGGGTAATGCAAGAAAATCGTAGTCTCTCATTATTCTTGCTGCTTCCTCCTGATCTTCACCGACGGAAACAGAAACAACGCGTTCGTTCATGATATCTTCAATCAATGTATCTTCCTCAGCAATTATTAAATCTCTAAGAGATATGACACCGACGAGCCTTTTTTGCTGATCTAGAACGAATATATAATAGATGGTTTCAGCTTCTGGAGCTTCTTGCCTTAGAATTTGCATCGCGCGCTTCACTGTCTGATGAGCTCTAATTGATACAAACTCAGTTGTCATAATACTTCCAGCTGTTTTCTCCTCATAATGAAGCAGTTCTTTAATTTCATCAGCCGCGTCATCATCCATAATGGTGAGGTAGCTTGCAATTTGCTCTGGGTTTAATTCATTTAGAACGTCAACGGCATCATCAGCGTACATTTCTGCAAGCATCTTAGCTGCATAGGTCGGTTCCATTTCTGAGATATATTCTTCCTGCTCCTCAATGTCAAAGTTCTGGAAAATCTCAGCCATTTCACTCGGTGATAAGTAGGTGTACACAAGCATTCTTATATCTTCTGCAACGGTTAAAAAGAATTGCGACTGTTCATATGGATGGATATCGAGAAATAACTCACGAAATGAATCAATTCTTTCTTGATCTAAGTGGTGGATTAATGCTTCGTACAAAGCTTGAGTTTCTTGCTCCTGGTGAGCCACTCTGCACACCTCCCTGATGTTTTTTAACAAGGCTCTTTTCGTAAACATTGTTGCTATAGGAGTTGGTTAATTTCCGCTCCAGGATGCTCGCTTTCCGCGGGGCGGGCGGTGAGCCTCCTCGTCGCTAACGCTCCTGCGGGGTCTCACCTGTCCCGCTAATCCCGCAGGAGTCGAGCATCCTTCCGCTCCAATCACTAAGTGTGGTTTTTTCAACATTTGTATCAACAGCAACAACCTTTTAGAAAAGAGCCTTTAACAAAGTGATCATAAATGCTCAAATATAGCTATTTCATTTCTCTTAATAATTCGATAAACTTCCCAATAGATAGTTCGATAAACTTTCTTATCACACAATAAAGTAAAATTACCTTCCTATCTTAGTCGGTGTGCAGTTATTTTGTCAAAAATAAATACATTAACCGATTTGCAAAAGGAAGGATTTCAGATAAGATAGGGAATGTGATGGCTAGTAACGCTTTTCTTTAGAAAGGATTATATCATGAACAATGACAATCAAACACCTTGGCAACAAATAGATTTCACTCTTTTGTTCTTTGTATTTCTCCTGATGTGTATCAGCACTATCTCAATCTATAGTGCACAAGCGTCACTTCCAGGTGAGTTAAAAAACTTTAATTTCGCAGGAAGACAGTTAACCTGGTACTTCATCGGGGCATTTGTTCTTTCTCTTACGCTCGTTATCGATTTCGATCGCTTTAAACAGTTATCTTGGTACTTATACGGTTTTGGTGTATTTCTTCTTATCCTACTTGCCATAATGCCTGAATACATAGGAAGCTATCAAATCGCTCCTGTTACTAATGGAGCTAAAAGCTGGTTTGTGCTTCCTGGCCTAGGTAGTGTTCAACCTTCAGAATTTATGAAGATTTTCTTGATTATCACCATCGCTTCAACAAGTGTGAGTCATCATGAAAAACATCAAACCAAAACCATCCAAACTGATTTACTTCTTCTATCGAAAATATTCGGTATCGCAGCACTTCCGCTGCTCATTGTCATGGCTCAACCAGACCTTGGGACCGCAATGGTTTTTACAGCGATCGTCGTTAGTATTACTCTCGTTTCAGGTGTTCGCTGGCGGTTGCTCTCACTACTAAGTTTGATGGGTGTTGCAGGCATAGCATCATTCGTCTTTATCTTCTTCAAGTTCCCTGCATTTTTTAAAGAATATCTTCTTGATGACTACCAGCTAGCTCGTTTCTATGGCTGGCTCGCACCTGAAGAATATGCAGATGCAGGATACCAGGCTACAAAAGCGATCCTCGCTATTGGATCCGGGAAGCTTGAAGGAAAAGGCTATTCTGATGGAACAGTTTATTTCCCTGAAGCGCACACAGATTTTATTTTCGCGGTTATTGGTGAAGAATTCGGTTTTATTGGCGCCAGTGTGACGATTTCAATCTTCTTCCTTCTAGTATATCGAATGATTCATACGGCTCTTGAAAGCAATGAGTCCTTTGGAAGCTACCTATGTGCTGGGGTTATTGGAATGCTAACTTTCCAGGTGTTTCAGAACATCGGCATGACAATACGAATTCTACCGATTACAGGAATTCCCCTTCCTTTCGTAAGCTACGGAGGAAGCGCACTATTAACTTATATGATTGCTGTTGGACTCGTATTAAACGTCCGCTCACGTACAAAAACATATATGTTCGAATAACCTGCCTCTGGGCAGGTTATTTATTTATGTTGTACAAGTAATACAGATGATACTTTTCATTCGATTAGGGAAGAGATAATAATCTAACACTGCATAACGATAAAGGAGGACGTTGGATTGTACGATGTTATTGGGGATATTCACGGTTGTTACGATGAGCTGGTCTCTCTTACAAAACGTCTTGATTACGAATGGAAGAGCGGAATACCGGTTCATCCATATGGAAGAAAGCTTGTTTTCTTAGGTGATTTAACGGATCGTGGCCCAGATTCTATCTCAGTCATGAATGTCGTATTTGAACTTGTGAAAACTGAGCAGGCCTATTACTGTCCTGGAAACCACTGTAATAAATTGTACAGGTATATGCTTGGGAGAAACGTTCAACAAAAGCATGGCCTTGAAACAACAGTAGAAGAATTAAATAAACTTTCTGAACCTGAACGAGAAGAGATTTATGAGAACTTTATCTCCCTTTATGAAAACGCGCCACTTTATTTATCCCTTGATGATGGAAACCTTATCGTAGCTCATGCAGGAATTCCAGAACACTTTATAGGTGAGACAGGTAAAAAAGTGAGGACATTCGTACTGTATGGTGATATCACAGGTGAATCACATCCAAATGGGATGCCTGTAAGAAAAGATTGGGCTACTAACTATAAAGGTGCTTCCATGATTGTTTATGGTCATACGCCTGTAGTCGAACCAAGATGGATTAACCACACTGTTAACGTCGATACAGGCTGCGTTTTTGGTGGTAAACTCACTGCAATTAGCTATCCAGAGTTGAAAACAACCTCAGTTACTTCATCCATGCCTTATGTGCAAGAAAAGTTTACTTCTTTTGAATAAGCCTCTTCATGTCTTCTGGTGGATCCGCTTCAAACCTTATCGTTTCTTCAAGAAAAGGATGATAGAACTCAAGCTTCGCGCTATGCAGTGCCTGTCTTGTAATTAGCTCTCTTGATCCTCCGTACAAATCATCACCTAGTAGAGGATGACCAATGGAAGCCATATGAACACGGATTTGATGCGTTCTGCCCGTTTGTAACGCTAACTGTAGTAAGGAGTAAGAATCGTAACGTTCGCTTACGTTGTAATTCGTTACAGCATGTTGACCATCAGGTCGAACAGTTCGCTCAATAATGCTTCCTTCACGTCGACCAATTGGTGCATTCACTTCGCCATTCCCAATTACAGCACCATGGACTAAGGCAAGATACATACGCTTCATCTCTTTACTACGCTGCTGCTTTGATAAGAGATCGTGAGCAAATCGATGCTTCGCAAATAACACTAAACCTGACGTATCTCGATCGAGCCGATTAACAGGATGAATGGTTCGATTGAGATCCATTTTTTTATAGTAGTATAGGACGGCCTGGGCAAGTGAACCAACAGAATGCCGTGAAGGAATGGTTGGCAGGTTCGCTTGTTTATTTACTAAAAGATAATGGTCATCTTCATAAATGATGTGTAGCGGAAGATCCAGAGGACTCATGCTCTCGCTTATTTCTTCATCAGGAAATGTAATTTCAACGTTATCTCCCTCGTTTAGAATGGTACGAACATTACTACTTACCCCATTCACGCAAATTCGTCCACCTTTAAATTTAATATCCGTCAGCATACTTCTAGATAAGGATTTTCCTTGTAAAAGATACTCCCTTACAATCATTCCCTCCTCTTCTTCCTTTACAATCCAATTCATCATGAGAGAAGACATTTAACTCAGCCCTTTCTTTACCTTGATCTCAAATAAAAAACAGTACAGTTCATCCTGTGAACAGTACTGCTTCCAATTAATACTCATCGTCGACAAAAGACTCCTTTACTCTCTTCCAGAAAGGAAACGGTCGAAAACGAGCGAATCTCACTTTTTCTTCTGCCACTCTGTACTGAATGGATTTTACATCCTTTTGCAACAAGAATAAATGGTCAATTGTGATTTGAAAGTCAGCATCATTAACTGGTCGAAGCAAGCACGTATGATGCTGTGGCAGAACGAGCGGTGATCCGACTGTTCGAAAGACACGGTTATTAATCGATGCCATCTCAGAAAGCTGAATGGACGGAAGTGCAGGATGAATAATCGCCCCCCCTAGCGCTTTGTTGTACGCCGTACTACCAGAAGGTGTTGAGATACAAAGACCGTCTCCTCTGAACGTTTCAAATAAATCACCTTTAATCTCCACATTCATGACAAGAGAGCCTTCCACACTTTTTACTGTACATTCATTGAGAGCTAGATAACGATTCTCTTTTGAGCTATTGAGGTAGCGTACCGTCACTTCTAATAAAGGATACTCTACAATTTGGAATGGCGTTCTAGCAATATGAATCACAAGCTTCTCTACTTCTTCTGGTGTCCAGTCCGCATAGAAACCAAGATGCCCAGTATGTACACCAACAAATGCTGTTTCAGCAAGTCGATCCTGATAGTGATGGAAGGCGTGTAGGAGCGTACCATCTCCCCCTACTGAGATCACAATATCCGGCTCTGCTTCATCATAATCCAGATCGAAATCACGCAGATAATTTTTAATACGCTGCTGAAGCTGATTGGAAGTTTGATCCCCTTTTGACTTAACTGCAAATTTCAATTTAGGCACCTCGTCTATTTTAGTTTTCAGCTTTCTTTTTTTCATTTTCTTTCTTTTGCATAAAAACTTTCTGAGCTTCCTTAATTTCAACACGAATTTCGGACATCTCATCATCAAGTTTAGAGGCAGCAATCGCTGCGCGCTGAAGTCGCTTTTGAACCTCTTCGGGAATGTTTTTATTGTATTTGTAGTTTAGCGAATGCTCGATTGTTGCCCAGAAATTCATAGCAAGCGTTCTAATTTGAATTTCCACTAGGAGCATTTGCTCACCCATAATCGTTTGAACAGGATATTGTACCACTACATGATAAGAACGGTATCCACTTTCCTTTTGGTTGGTCACATAGTCACGTTCTTCAACAATATCGAAATCTTTTCGACCACGAAGGTGATGAATGACTTTATTAATATCTTCAACAAACTGACACATCACTCGTACGCCTGCAATATCATGCATTTCTTCTTGCAACCTATTCATAGCAATTTGTTTTCTTTTTGCCTTATCAAGAATACTTGGAATTGGCTTTACTCGTCCTGTAACGAATTCCACAGGAGTGTGATCATCCGCTTTCTCAAACTGTTCGCGAATTCCTTTCAGTTTCACTTTCAACTCATTTACAGCCTGTTTGTAAGGTGCTAAAAATTCTTCCCAATTTTTACTCATCCAACCACCACCGACAATATCTATTATGAGGCTGTTAGAAATGCTTTCTCAACAGCTTGATTCATTTCTTCTCCATAATTGGAGTTATCTTTAATATTCTCAACTAAGTAGGATAGTTCCTCTTTCATTTCTATAAGTTCCAGAGAATTCCCACCCTCTGAGCTAGCAAATACTGTTAGATCATTGGTTAGAATATTGTTAAGCATTGGCCAAGCTTCTTCTTGGAAGCGGATATATGAATACCCTTCCCCTCCGTCAAGCAAGTAAACGAATGATAATGAATCTGAATCCACTAACATATTTCCTGTTGCTGTATAGGTAGCCAAATCGACTTTCTCGTTTAGACTAAACGTTAGCGTATCTTCTGTTAATTCCCCTGATATGATGTAGTATTGTTCTGACACAATGACCTCTCCTCTCTCTGTATATCCTCTATGTATCACTTACTAGTTTATCACACAGCGCAGGGTGATTTCATCGTTGTTGTCCTAGATACGTACATATGCCATAATTCTCTTATGATGAGGCGAATGGAGGATTAAGAGATGTCACAAGAAGTTGAAATTGAATTTAAAAACATGCTTACAAAAGAAGAATACCATACCCTATTAACCGCCTATGAATTAGGTGAAGAGGATATTAAAACGCAAACAAATGACTATTTCGATACGAAAGGGTTTCTCCTGCGTGAAAAAGGAGCGGCACTCAGAGTTAGGAATAAAAATAATACGCTCTTCTTAACGCTAAAAGAACCTGCAAGTGAGGGGTTACTCGAAACACACCAGTCCATTACTCAAGATACATACGATTTCATTAAGTCAAAAGGACAACTGCCTGCTGGAGAAGTTCAAGATCAGCTTTATAATCTCGGCATCCATACTGAATTAGTTCATCTTGGAAGTCTAACCACACACCGAGCTGAACGAACCATTGATTCAGGATTGCTTGTTCTTGATCACAGCGAGTATCTTAATAGAGAAGATTTCGAACTTGAGTTTGAAGTAACGAACTATGAAGAAGGAAAGCACGCTTTTCACGACCTTCTAAACCAGCATCACATTAAAGAACGCAACGCGAAAAACAAAATACTTCGATTCTTTCTTGCATCACAAGAACAGGGCTAAACAGCTCTGTTTTTTTAGTTTACCAATCATTTCAAATCGGATTATTTGCTGTTATGTAGGGAGGTTGCTAAAATGAACATGAAATAAGGTTTTACTTTCCAAAGGGGAAAAGTACTATGAAGCATAATATGTATGATCATTTAGGCGGATCACAGTTAGAACAACTCGTGACTGCTTTTTATAATCGCGTTTCACAACATCCCGAATTAAAAACAATATTTCCAGATGATTTAACTGAAACGGCAAGAAAACAAACTCAATTCCTAACCCAATTTCTTGGAGGACCTCCTCTATATTCTGAAGAACATGGGCATCCTATGTTAAGAGCAAGACATCTTCCATTCGAAATTACGCCTCGTAGAGCAACTGCTTGGCTAGCGTGTATGGAAGAAGCAATGGATGAGGTGGAATTAGAGAAAGAACTTAAAGAACACCTATTAACAAGATTGACGTTCACAGCCCATCATATGGTTAACACTGGTGATCGGGAAGAGAAAGGAGAATCGAATTGACACCGAATGTAGTTGGTTCCTATTGCGATTCTTACAATCCAAACGGACAAACCGATACAGCCTGTTCAGCTCCATCTCAAAAGGGCAAGCCTATCGAAATCTATTCATTTATAGATCCGCTCTGTCCTGACTGCTGGGGGCTTGAACCCAACATTAAGAAATTACATCTCGAATACGGACATACTTTCCGATTAAGACACTTAATCGGTGGAAATATTCAAACATTTAATTCGTTTAAAAGAAAGAATGAAGGTATCAAAACACATGCGGACGTTGCACAACGTTGGGAGCGCACCGCTAGCCGCTCTGGAATGTCCTGTGACGGTGATTTATGGTATGAAGACCCAATGGACACCCCTTATATCGCAGCGATCGCTATTAAGGCTGCAGAGCTTCAGGGAAAGCTTCCCGGTTTTCGATATCTTAGAAAAATGCGAGAGCTTCTCTTTATCAAGAAACAAAACATGACAAAGGAAGAAAACCTTATTCAAGCAGCAAGAGAAACAGGTCTCGATGTAGATGAATTCAAAAAGGATCTCCAATCTCAAGCAGCTGTGAAAGCATTACAATGTGATTTGAAAATTTCCACTGAGATGGAAGTTGAAGAACTTCCTACACTTGTTTTCTTTAATGAGAATATTGAAGAAGAAGGTCTTAAAATTACAGGTGTGTATGACTATGAAGTTTATGTTCGTATTCTCACCGAAATGCTGAAAACAAAGCCAGAACCTAAACCACTTCCGTCACTTGAAGAGTTCATGAGTCTCTATCAATTCGTCGCAACAAAAGAAGTTGCCGTTGTGTATGATTTAACATGTGAAGAAGCAGACGCAGAAATGAAAAAGCTTGCCCTTAAGCAGAGGGTAGAAAAAGTACCCGTTAAACACGGATGTTTCTGGCGTACGATTAACGCATAAAAACGCATATAGAATAGAAAGGGGAACGGAATTCTTATTCTGTTCCCCTTTCTATCTCTAGCGATTGTCATTTCTCTAGCAGCATACACTCAAAAAAAGCGACATACGTTTAAGATGAGGAGGTAAGTATATGCAACGAATCTTATTATTCCTAAGTGTTGCCTTTGTTGCTGTTAGCTTTGTTCTCTTCATCATGAGCCTACTTAAATTTATCCCGACGATTGTTGGGGCGGCTCTATTATTTGTTTCCATCCTGTTTACCGTCAGTCTCTTTAATACAAGAAATCAATTCCGTGGGTTCGATCAATAGAAATGCCTTCTCCGAAGTGGAGAAGGCATTTGTTTTATTCAAGTGTCTCTTTTCTAAAAATGGTTGCTTTTGTAACAATTATTGAATAAAGAACCACACTCTGCTGATTGGAGCGGAAATCACCCCACTATAGCTACCAATGGTACAAAAAGAGCTATTCAAATAGAAGACTTTCCATTTCATCAAGAATGGACTCAAACACATCAAGCGCATCGCTAACTGGCTTTGATGACGTCATATCGACTCCAGCTTTTTTCAGTACTTCAATTGGATAATCTGAACTTCCGGCTTTCAAGAAGTCAATATACCGCTTCACAGCTTCGTCACCTTCATCAAGAATCTGATTAGAAAGAGAAGCAGCCGCACTAAATCCAGTTGCATACTGGAAAACATAATAGTTGTAATAGAAGTGTGGGATACGTGCCCACTCGATCGCAATTTCCTCATCAATAACGAGATCTTCCCCAAAGTATTTTTTATTCAAATCATAATAAATGCTTGAAAGAAGATCTGGTGTTAAAGGTTCTCCATCTTGAGCTTTCTTATGAATCGCGTGCTCAAACTCCGCAAACATTGTCTGCCTGAATACCGTGCCACGGAATCCTTCAAGAAAATGATTCAACAAATAAAGCTTTTCTTTCTTATCGCTTGTATTCTCAAGTAAATAATGGTTAAGAAGTGATTCATTCGTCGTAGATGCTACTTCAGCTACGAAGATTGAATAATTCGCATAAGGATAGGGCTGGTTCTCTCTTGTATAATAGCTGTGCACAGAATGGCCGAACTCGTGAGCAAGCGTAAATAGATTGTTCACATTATCCTGCCAGTTCATAAGAATATAAGGGCGTGTTCCGAATGTGCCGGATGAATAGGCACCGCTTCGCTTCCCAACATTCTCTTGTATATCTACCCAGCGATTGGAGAACCCTTCTTCAAGAATTCCTTGATACTCTTCACCAAGTGGTGTTAATCCCTTTAGAATATAGTTCTTCGCTTCCTCATAGGAAACTTCCATTTTCACTTCAGGTACAAGTGGCGTATACAAGTCATACATATGAATTTCATCTAGCCCGAGTGCTTTCTTTCGCAAGTTCACATAGCGATGAAGCAAGTCTAAGCGGCTATTAACGGTTTCCACAAGATTATCGTATACATCCTCAGGAATATTGTTGTTATCGAGCGCCGCCTGTCTTGCAGAATCATAATGCCTCACATCCGCATTGTAGTTATCGCGCTTCACTGTTCCACTTAACGTGCTCGCAAACGTATTCTTGAACTTGTCATACGTTTCATAAACAGCTTTAAATGCATCTTTACGTACTCGTCGGTCACTGCTTTCAAGAAAGCGGATATAGCGTCCGTGAGTTACTTCCACTTCTTCCCCATTCTCATCCTTGATCGTTGGGAACTTCATGTCAGCATTGTTAAGCATACCAAATGTGTTGCTAGAACTATTGGTCACATCACTCACACCTGCAAGAATAGCTTCTTCCTCTTTAGAAAGAACGTGTGGACGTTGGCGGTTAATTTCATCAAGAGCATGAGCATATAGCTCCAATTCTTTCTTTTCCTTCAAAAATTGCTGAATTTTCTCTTCAGGTAGACTTAGGATTTCAGGTACAACAAAAGCAAGGGCACTACTCACCTGTGTGGCTAAATTTGCTGCACGATCATTCAATCCCTGGTAATGGGAATTTGTTGTATCCTGATCGTAGCGCATATGCGCATATGTATAAAGTTTTCCTAGCTTAATCGTAATTTCATCCTGCTTCTGTAAAGCTTGATATAACGTTTCTGCAGATTCACCAATTTTACCTTTGTATTGTTCCATATCAGGAAGCAGACTTTTAATTTCTGTAAACCCTTCATCCCACTTCTCATCATTCTCATAAATGGCTTCTAAATCCCAAGTATCTTCAACTGGAATATCCTCACGTTTAGGCAAAGCATTTACTTTTTTCTCTTCCATCGATAAGACACCTCCATCAAATAATAACGTCACACTTTTTATCGTACCATATTCTACATATAATTCTTACAATTTCGCTCGACAATCCTTGCAACTCATTGAAGTCTTCTTAATATAGCCAAATCTAATTCATAACAACGATCAATATCTCTATTCATTTGCGGCTGGTAAAGCTTTTCATATCGTTCATTATCCCTTTCTTTTACTACTTTTAACCGGATTAGTTGATTCAAATATCCTTTCAATGCCAAAGCCTCATTAGACCGTTTTTCTCCAATTGATGTCCTTACTTGTATTAAGTTAATTGAAATAACCTGTTGGAAGGAGCGCAGGATGGTATCGAAGGTGAATTGATTTCCAATGGAGACTGTAGGCAAGAAACACACAAGAACCCAAGTTTGCCATAGGTATGGTGGGGTTGAAAGCCAGTAGTTGTATGGTGAGAGAATACCTGCTTCACAGGGGAACATGCGGGTACTGTAACCTTTGGAGTAAAGTAACTTTCGAAGATAGAAATAAGCGAAAGATTTTTCACCATGAGGATTTTGACGCCAAATGCGCTTTTGTTTAAGCCAGAGTGAAGTGTGGTCAATCGAGTTGACTGATTTAGGAGGAGAAACTAGAAGATTCGAGAGTGTAAGGCTAGATGAAGGGTAATAAGAAGTGGAACAAACGGTTTTCGTAGGAGTTAAAGTATAGAAGATGGTGACGAAGGCGAATTTCTGTTGTTCGGGACAATAATAGGTAAGCATTGGATTACCATTTGCATAGTGGACCGCACTCCATTCCATTGCACTAATGGATTGAATTGATCGGTATTTGCTTTTGTAACGCACGGCACCAAATATCCAGCGAACATCGTAACCTAATGAATCATAATCAGTTGTTCGTTGTCTAAGAGTGCGATCATCGATAGAAGAGCATTGGTATTCAATGGCGATTCGCCTTGAAGGAAGCAGAAGATCCGGGCGCTGTTTCGAAGAATGTAAGTAGTATTCTAACTTCACATCGAGGTTTTCTTTCTTTACCCATTCATAAAGCTGTTTTTTGCCAGAAAGGTGATAATTTGATTCTCGTTCCCAATTACCAATACAGAAGTCACTAACGTGATGGGAAAAATGCCATACTCTTTTCTCGCCCAATTTCATTATGACTCTTTCTTTACAAGTAGGACAGAAATACTGCAAATTTCTTAGCTTGCGTAAATCTTTTAAGACATGGTTAGGATCTGCGAGATTAAAAAGTGTTCCATCCTTTAAGTGCGCCGTAAGCATTACAACACCTCTCTTTCATTTGTACTTAAAATGACATTCTCTATTTTTTTCTTAAATCCTTTTTTAAAATGGCTTTTTTCGTAGGTATTGTTGCTATAGCTGGTTAATTTCCGCTCCAGGATGCTCGCTTCAATTAGCGAAGTGTGGTGTTTAAACAAAAAAAATCAGGAATAACAACCTTTAAGAAAAGGCTTTTTCTAAATAGAAAAAAAGCCGATTTCAAATGAAATCGGCCCGGACTTATAAGAGTGGAAAGTGTCCGCGGAGTTGTTCAAGAGCTTGCTCAGAGAGAATCTCCTTACCGTATTCTTGTATGCGGTGAAGTGTCAGTTCTGTTTCATATCCATATTCCAACAGCTGACTCAATCGGTTGTCCTGCTCTTCTTCTATTAATGATTCATCAAAGACAACGTGGAGATAATAACGGTCCTCAAAATGGTACAAGCCATTCTCAACACCTGTTGGATCAAACCCGTGTGATAATGAAATCACATCTTCAAAGTCTCTAAATCCAATCATAAAGGAAAGCTCTTCTCCCTCAATCGGTTCAGGTTCATCTTCTGGATCATAGTTATTTTGAAGGGCAAACTTATCATCAAGAATTTTATCCATATTCTCATCAAGGGGAAGATCAAGCTGCTTTTCTTCTGAGATTGGAAGTTCGAGTTTAGATCCGTCGTTTGACATCTGAGCACGAGTTACAATGATTTCAAGTCCCTTTTCAAGAGCTTGAACTTGTATCCAGAGAGGACCTTCAAGTGAAAATTGTTCTCTTTGATGTGCTTCATCCATCATCTCCCAGAACAACTCTTCGCCTCTTTCTCTATCGTACCAGATCTCTTCACGATCGAATCCTCTATTTTCAATATCTCTATACGTAATGAAGAATTTTAATGTATTCGCGTTGACGCGTTCAATTTCCATGTGTACTCTCTCCCTCCTGTTTGTGTAACCGGAAGGCTATTCCCTCTGGGATACTCCTAATTTTCTCTTTCCCTTAAGCGACTGTACTTAATCGCTTTTCTCTTGTAATACCATTCTATGATAAACCTTCTCAGAATGGAAATAAAAAATCGTTTGATTTTTTCACTCATATTAAACCATATACACAATATATTTATTTATGTGTATAGCTTGCCCCAAAGTGCTCCTGTCATAAGATTAAAAATTCGCTAACCGGGAGTGGATTCCTTGCTTAATATAGAAACTTTAACATCGATCCTTTTCATTATCGGTATTGACATTGTGCTTGGGGGTGACAATGCCGTTGTCATAGCCCTTGCCTGCAGAAACCTCCCCGAGTCACATCGTGGTAAAGCGATTATGATTGGAACAGCCCTCGCTGTTGGACTTAGAATAGCACTAACCATAGTAGCTGTCTATTTATTAATGCTCCCTTTCTTATTAATTGTTGGTAGTCTATTCCTGTTGTACATTTCCTTTAAGCTTGTAATCGATAGTGAAAGCAGCGAAACAGTTCATTCTAAGTTTTCATTTTGGGGCGCTATACGAACAATCGTACTTGCAGACTTAATAATGGGGCTAGATAACGTGCTTGCCATTGCTGGGGCTTCAGAAGGAAAACTACCACTCGTCGTCTTTGGATTATTGATCTCTATCCCTATTATCGTATGGGGCAGTAAGATGATCATGCATGCTCTGGACCATTTTCCTATTTTAATTTATATCGGTGCAGGAATTCTCGCGTTAACATCTGGAAGAATGTTAACGAGTGCATCCGAATTAAAATCGTTTTTCCACATGTATCCCTCAATGGAATGGTTCATTCAATTCACTTTCTTACTAGTCGTCATTGCTGGAGGCTGGATCGTTAGAAAATTAAAAAGAAATACCATTTACATCCAATAAGTTAGTATCAAACAAAAAACTTCTACAGGAACTCCTGTAGAAGTTTTTAATTAGTTAGCAAGACGCTGAGCCTCTTGAAGTTGGAATGTACGAACTTTGCGAGGTAGAAAACGACGAATTTCGTCTTCATTATAACCAACCTGTAGTCGCTTTTCATCCAAAATAATCGGACGACGAAGCAATCCAGGGTGCTCACTAATAAGTTCAAATAATTCTTGGAGTGATACTGAATCTAGATTCAAGTTCAATTCCTGGAATGTTTTCGAGCGAGTTGATATAATTTCATCTGTTCCGTCTTCAGTCATTCGAAGAATTTCTTTCACTTCTTCAATTGTAAGAGGTTCTGAAAAAATATTGCGCTCTGTAAATGGAATGTCGTGCTCCTGCAACCATGCTTTCGCTTTACGGCAAGATGTGCAACTCGGAGATGTATAGAGTGTTACCATAAGGAATTGCTCCTTTCTATAAATAAACGTCATTCTTACATTAGAAAAATTATCTTTACACAATTTGTATTATACTACAATTCCTATAAAATAAATAGGGGATGACAAAATTTACATAAAAGTTATACAATAGTTATACAATTCCTGTTCGAATCTCTACCTCCTATATACCCCTTGCTTCCCCTTTCAAACCTACATTGTTTAATAATGTTTGATTTTACATGCTATTTAAGAATTGCTTCACATGATACCATTCGTAAGAGAGACACTAATTATGAGGTGAAATTAATGAAAAAAACCATCTTGCTTGCGGGCATGCTTGTGTTTGCAAGCGCTTGTACAACACAAGAAATTACTAATGAAGAAACAGCTAACGAAGCTATACCTGTTGAAACAACTGCAGTTAAGCAGATGAATTTAACTGATGAACTTGAATTAACAGGACAAGCTACACCTGGTGTTACGATTCCACTTGTCGCACCGTCTCCACTAGAAGTAAATGAAATCAATGTCACAGTTGGTAGTACTGTCGAAAAAGGCGATCTCCTTGTCGCCTTAGATGATACAACGGCTAGAGAAAATGTCGCACAACTTACAAATGCTGTGAACGAACTCCAAAATGCAGTCGATCAAGCAAAAGAACTGTCACAGCAAGCTGAAAAAAGCGCACAGGAATTGAAAGATCTCCAAACAGACCTTAACGCATCACTTGAACGGTCAAAGCAGCTACTTAACGAACTTGATTCAGAAGAGGTTACCGCTGCAGATGTTCTGAAAGAGAGTCTTGAAGTAACGATTAAGCAGGCTCAACTATCTCAAGCAGCCGCTCAGGTACCTTCAATGTCTGCTGGAAACGTTACACAGTTAGAAACACAGCTGTCAGAAACAAAAGCCAGCTTAAATCAAGCTAGAGATGTTCTAAATGCTACTACAATTGAATCACCAATTAACGGCGTCGTAT
Organism: Guptibacillus hwajinpoensis; assembly: GCF_001039475.1. Taxonomy (GTDB): domain Bacteria; phylum Bacillota; class Bacilli; order Bacillales; family Guptibacillaceae; genus Guptibacillus; species Guptibacillus hwajinpoensis. The sequence continues at coordinate 1,272,903 of NZ_LELK01000001.1, forward strand.
CACAAATAAATACAGAAGAAAATGCCACAGCCGTTCCTAGTACACCTATTGCAGTAATTGTTAATCTCACACCTATACATGCTGCTTTTCAAGTGAATAGCTTTCAGATCTCACAATTAGAAAAGGAACAAGAAGTGAACGTTACATTTGATGGTGTTGAGGGATCATTCGAAGGAAAGTTAACTGCTATCCCACCTACAGCAAACGAACAAACTGGTTCATTCTTAGTTGAGATACCAATTGAGAATAAGGATGGAAAAATCAAAGGTGGCATGAAAGCAACGGCTACCGTGAATACGAATAAAATTGAGAATGCAATTGTCATTCCTAAAGAATCTGTCATCTACGGTGATAAAGAGAACTACGTCTACGTTCCTGAAGGTACAAAAGTTAAAAAAGTGGAAGTTGAGCTTGGAGCAGAGTCAGGTGAAAACATCCAGATTACAAGCGGTCTTTCTAAAGGAGATACCGTAATCACGCAAGGAAAAGATCGCTTGAACGATGCATCCGAAATCCAGGTAAAGAAGTGAGTTGAAATAAATGAATATAGCTAAACTTTCTGTTTTCCGACCAATTGCAATGGGAATGGTTATTATCTTCATTCTCATTATCGGAACGGTATCTCTTCGGAATATGCCGGTAGATTTATTCCCTGACCTAACCTTTCCAGTTGCTGCTGTTACCGTTACCTATGACGGAGCTGGTCCTGAAGAAGTAGAGAATTTACTCGCTTCTCCGCTTGAAAATGTAATGGGTACGCTCCCTAATGTTGAAAGCATTTCGTCTGTTTCTCGAAATGGAGGTGCGCTCATTCTTGTCTCCTTTGAATGGGGAACGGATATGGATTTTGCCACCTTAAATATGAGGGAACAAATCGATGCGGTTAGAGATTCTCTACCTTCTGAGGTACCTATTCCTAAGGTGTTAAGATTTAATCCAAGTGATATCCCAATTATGCAACTTGGCGTAGCCGGATCGGAAGAAGATTTAACAGAAGTAAAGAAAATTATTGAAGATCAAATTAAACCTTCTCTTGATTCCGTGCCTGGTGTTGCTGCAGTAACAATAGAAGGACAGCTCGAGAAAGAAATCAGACTAACAGCTGACCCGGATAAACTTAGTCAATATGGCGTTACATTAACGCACTTGCAACAGCTAATTGGCTCCGAAAACCTTAATATCCCTAGTGGATCAATTGAAACGGAAAACAAAAATCTACCGCTCCGTGTGACCGGTGAATTTGAATCCGTTGAAGACTTGAAAAATCTTTCAGTTCCTACTGAGAGCGGAACGGTTAAACTCAGTCAACTTGTTGATATCAATGAAACAATGAAGCCTGCAATTCAAGAAAGTTATTTGAATGGTGAACCAGCCATCGGATTTTCGATTCAAAAACAATCTGGCTCGAATACAGTTAGTGTAGTAAACGACATTAATGAGAAACTCGAAGAGATTCAGCCTTCCCTTCCAAATGATATGGAAATTAAAACGGTTTTTGATCAAGCGAAATTTATTAACCAATCGATCAGCGCTGTTGTATGGAATATTATCATTGGAAGCATCCTTGCTGCTGCTGTTCTTTATCTGTTCTTACGTAATATCCGTAGTACGCTCATTATTGGTCTTTCCATTCCAATTTCCATCGTCGGTGCATTTATCTTAATGTATTTTTCTGGACAAACGATTAACCTTCTCACCCTTGGAGGTCTTGCTTTAGGTGTCGGAATGATGGTCGATAACTCCATCGTTATATTAGAAAATATATATCGATTAAGACAAGAAGGTAAATCACTTAAAAACGCTGCAGTTGAAGGTACGAAAGAAGTAGGTAGTGCCATCATTGCATCTACACTCACAACTGTTGTTGTTTTCTTACCTATTGTATTTGTAACAGGTCTTGCAGCACAGCTTTTCAAACCTTTAGCACTAGCTGTTACATATTCTTTAATTGCTTCACTGTTTACCGCCTTAATTATCGTTCCACTACTTTCATCTCTTCTGATGAATCGGAACGAATCAAAGTCAATTTTTCAAGTTCGATTCGATCGCGTTAATAACTGGTACAGACGCGTTCTAGATAAAACGTTAAAACACCCTAAGAAAACTGTCGGGTTTACTGTTTTGTTACTCGCATTATCTGCAGCAGGTACTCCCTTCATTGGAACAGAGTTTCTTCCTGCACAGGACCAGAGTTTTGTTAATATTTCAGCAAACCTACCTGCTGGAAGCTCACTTGAAGCTACTGAAGATGTTACCGAAGAAATTAACAAAATACTTGAGGATGTAGAAGAAGTTGAACTTTCTTATCTCACAGCAGGTGGGACGGATAACTTTAGTGTAGGAGCTGGAAGTCAGACAAATCGGGCTACCTATAGTGTTCTTCTCGTTCCAATTAGTGAACGAGAGAAATCCGACCTTGAAGTAGCTGAAACAATAAGAAAAAATGTCAAAACGATTCCTAACGCCGATATTTCCGTCTCAGCAAGTGATTCTGGATTTAGTGCGGATCCGATTGCAATAAATATTATCGGACCAGATCTTGATGTTCTGAAAGAACTGTCTGATGACGTATTGGAGAGCATCTCTGAAGTTGAAGGGGTTCGGGAACCCGTTTCGAGTATTGAATCCAATAATCCTGAAGTTCAGATTCTAATTGATCGAGAAAAAGCATCAAGTTACGGCATTGGTAGTTCGCAAATTTCAACTGCCATCTCTAATGCTACGAGAGGTCTTGTCGCTAGTAACCTTGCGCGAGATGGGAATCAGCTTGATATTCGCTTAACAGTGGATGATAAGTTCACAGATTCTTTGGATTCACTTGAAAATCTCCTAGTCGAAGCACAGACAGGGCAAAAAGTCCCTCTTTCTGCAGTTGCTGAAATAAAGCGAGGATTAGGTCCATCTGAAATTACTAGGACAGATCGTTTACGACAAGTGGAAATAACAGCTAGCCTTCTAAATCGAGATCTTGGTACTGTCACAGATGAAATTAGAGCCAAACTTGTAAAGGACGTTCCTTTACCTGGTAATGCTTACAAAATTACATTTGGCGGGCAGGACGAGCAGATGAACGATGCATTCTTTAAACTCTCAGGTGCCCTAGCACTTGCAATTGTTCTTGTGTATATGGTGATGGCTGGACAATTTGAATCATTCTTATATCCATTCATTATTATGTTCTCTGTTCCATTAACAGCTATTGGGATTATCTTTGGATTACTAATTTCATTCCAACCTTTAGGAGTTGGATCGCTAATTGGAATGCTTATCTTAACAGGAATAGTTGTTAACAATGCCATCGTGCTCGTTGATTATATTAATCAGCTCAGAGAAACTGGTATGGATACGCGTTCAGCTATATTAGAAGCTGGACCCATTAGACTTAGACCGATCCTTATGACGGCTCTAACGACAATCCTCGGGCTTGTGCCACTCTCTCTTGGATTTGGAGAAGGTACAGAAATCCAACAGCCTATGGCCATTGTTATTGTATTTGGACTTAGTGTTGCAACCTTTATTACGTTAGTATTTATACCAGTCGTTTATTATTTGATTGATCAACGTCGTCAAAAGCGTCAAGATAAGAAAAAGGAAATAGAAGCATAAAAAAAAGAAAGCCGTTTGGCTTTCTTTTTTTATGCGGAAGTTTTCGTATTGGAGGCGGGTTCTTTAGAAGACTGCGGTTTCCAGCTTTTCCATCGTTTCTTAAACAAATCCTTCAACCAATCACGCTTCTTTTTCTTTTTCTTTTCACGATTTTTCATTAGAAGCTTCCCTCCTGTTAGAAAACAGAAATCTTAATCTTCTACTAACTCATGCGTTTCTTTAAGACTTAGAACTTCTTCCACAGGCTGATAAGATTCACCATACAACTGCTTGTCCTTGTATGCATGAATTTCTTGGTACGTATGCTTCATAGCCTCGTAAACCTCTTTTTCACCGGCTTCACTCGGCGACCAATATAGAATTTCCATTTCATTGATTTCATTTGTTGCGAGAGAACGTCTGCGATATCCTATTGACTTCGCATGCTTGAAACCTTCTCTTAAATAAAAGCGCTGTCTTTTTTCTGTATCCGTCTCTTCATAATCTACAGGTTCTACTTCAAGAATGATTGGTTTGTTCTTTTCTTTCAATTTCTCAATCAATTTCTTTCCTAGCCCTTGACCTCTGGCATCACTGGAAACGAAAATATAATCCACGAATATGAAATCAGGCAAATCGGCGTACATTAATACATGATTGGGACCTTCATCCTTATTGTAAATATGACCCTTCTCACTTAATAACAAATCCATATGCTCTTTAGATTTCATTTCTTCAATGGGGAAATATTGCTTCAGCTTCTCATACCAGTTCATTGATCTACTCCTTTTAAATGTATTCATCATTATTATTATAACACATTTATCCAGTAAAATAGTGCTATGCTCTAGTGTTCTTTGTTAATTTTCCCTCTTTTCACCTAAGTAAACATTCAACAAATTGTATAAAATACTAATATTGGTGTGTATCAATAAGATCAATAAAACAGAAAAAACCGCCTCAAAGTGAGGCGGTCTATGCTTATCATTAAGGTGTATAATCAACATTTCTCGTGTAACTGTTACTTGCATCCCATAGAAGGAATTCATCAATACCATTATCGTTCAATGCTTTAATTTGCGCCTCAACTTCAGCTTTACCATAGTTTAAATAATTCCCACTACCAAGATAACTTGCTGTAAAGTCTTGAATCCATGGTCTACTTGTAGGAGCTTCTTCAAGATCACCTAATACTTTATTCTCAACTTTAGCGTATTCGTTTACCAAGTTATAAGGCTCTAAATCCGGCTTCGAAATACCAAAATACGAGCCCCAGTGACTAGGGTAAATCATAGATGAGATCACATCAACATTACTTGAGATTTTGGAGAAGTTTTGTCCGATACCTGGTGCTTCTGGAATTGTTGCTGAATAACCAAAAATATCTACAGAAACGTCAACATCATATTGCTCTAGCTTTGAATTTGCGTATGCAACAAAGTCTGTAACGGCTTGTACACGTTTCTGTACGTTATCCATGTCCATATCTTTGTATTTACCCATCGTATATTCTAGCTTGTCATCACGTGTTTCGAATCCTTCAGGAAATCGCACATAATCAAATTGAATTTCTTTAAAGCCCATTTTAGCTGCTTCAATTGCAATCTGAACATTATAATCCCAAACTTCTTCTTTAAATGGATTTACAAACGCTTCACCGCGTCCGTTCTTCCATACTGATCCACCTTCTTTATAAGAAAGCTCAGGTCTAGCTTCAGCAAGCACTGTGTCCTTAAACACTACTACTCTAGCAATAGGGTAGATTTCATGCTTCTCAAGCTCTTCTAACACCTTACGAGGTTCTTTCATATAAGGTTTACCAATCTCATATTCTGCTAAAGGGGAATCTTTTTTTGGTACATATGTAAGATTACCAAAATCATCTTTGAAATCAATGACCATAGCATTCAATTCAGTTGAGTCAAGTAACTCAGTCAAATTGCTAAATCGACTACCACCAGCTGAGTTTCCTGTTACATAAATTCCTCTTACTGCATCAGGATATTCAAAATCAAGTCCTGAATCATAAACGAACCTCGGTAGACGATCAGGGAGTGTTAGTTCTTTACTCGCTGTTTCTATCCCCTTAAGATTTGACGCTGATAACGCTTCACCTTCTGCTAATGCAGGTTGTCCGAACACAGAAAATAGCATTATCGATGCGATTACACTCTTTAATCCAACATTCAACATACGCACGATTTCTCTCTCCTTTATTAGTTTGCCTTCTCTATTATAAGATGAATACGCACTCTTTGAAAGAACTTCCAGTAAAATTGAATAAGTCTTTTTCGTGAACTTAGTGAATTGATTTATTTGTAGTATCATGGTATGATTTTTAGAAACAATTTTCGGATAGTCAGGAGGACGTAAACCATGAGACATGTAACATTATCAGACATCTATCAACTACCATTCGCACGTAAGTATTTAAAACGGGCTGGACTGGCTCATGCGATTACTGTTGCAAGGCACGCCTACTACTTTGCAATTGAATACTCAGTAAATCCTGATCTTGCAACAAAGGCAGCACTACTCCATGATATTGGCCATTACACCTGGTATCGTAACGGTAAATGGGATTATAATTTATATAAACAAAATGATATTCATGCGATTAAAGGGGCTGAGCGAGCACACAAAATGCTCATTCGACTCGGGGAAGATCCAGTTGGAGCAAAAGAAATAGCCGTCGCTATTCTTTTCCATACTGATTCATATTTCTTAGGCACGGTTAATCGTAATGCACTTCAAGAAGTCGTAGCAATGGCAGATGAAGCCGACGAAGAGCCTGGTGGCAATCACCACTATAAGGTCATTTCAGATCAAGAAGCAGCATCAGCTCTATCCGACTTGGATCAATTAGTTGAGCAGAGCATGACCACACAGGAAGAATGGCAAAAGAGTGTTTAATACTACTTATTTTACTTTTGGAAAGGGATCTCAATAAGTAAATCCTTTCCGTCCCTTTCCCTTATCTTCCCACCCCATTTCTTTCTTATATCTTCACTCATGAATTCTGGAATCTTCATAAGCAGAAATGGTCTAGATTGATTTTTTGCTAGCTTCACTATAAAATCATAAAGCCCTCTTTTTTTACCCTCTGATCCTTTGAAAAAGAAATCCACTAACATAACATGATCTCCGTTTACTTCCATCCACATGTAGCCAATCGTTTCTTCCTGTTCTTCAAATAAATAAACAATTGATTCTTCAGAAGGAAAACGATTATAGGATGGATTCTCAATTCGTAAGGAATGAAGCACTTCTTCATCAAACTCAGGATTATAAACGTAAAAAATCATCAAATCCCCCCTACCAATTTAGTTAAGGAGCAAAATATGACTACATTACGAATCAGTTTATTTGTAATTACGATTGTTCTTGGAGTGGTGGTTTTAATAGACTATTCGCTACCTGCAGACTTATCCCTTTATGTGAAATCTATTCTCTTTCTAGCAATTATCCTATACATACCTTATTTGGTTATCAAATATAAGACCAAAGAACAAAAATAAAGGCTATGTTAATGACCATTGTTGATTTTAGGCTCAATTTACGCCCTGCGGTGACCAATCGCTTCGAGCAAATTCATTTGCTCAGACGATTGGTCACAGGGCGACCTTTCAGCAGAGCTGAAAGGCGAGTGAAACTGAGGTTTCACTCGAATGAGCCAAAAATCGAGAAATCAACAATATGAGCCAACATAGCCAAAATAAAAAAAGAGCGACATTTCAAATGAAATGTCGCTCTTTTTCTTATTAAACCGTAACGTTGAACTTATTAAATTCCTCTTCTGTACATGCAATCCAATGGCCTTCTGTTACCTCACGTAAAACGCGCTTTTCACCGTTTTCAGAAAGGTGTTTCTCAGGATCATAGATTTTACGTTTTCTAGAACGCTCATATTCAGGATCCGGAAGTGGGATTGCTGAAAGTAATGACTGCGTGTATGGATGAAGCGGATTGCGGTACAACTCTTCACTTTCTGCTAGCTCTACAATCTCACCGCGGTACATCACACCAATACGATCGCTAATATATTTAACCATAGACAAATCATGCGCGATGAAGAGATACGTTAATCCCTTTTCCCTTTGCAACTTTTTCATTAGGTTAACAACCTGAGCTTGAATCGAAACATCAAGCGCAGAAATTGGCTCATCGGCAATAATGAACTCTGGATCTACCGCAAGAGCACGAGCAATTCCGATACGCTGGCGCTGTCCACCGCTAAATTCATGTGGATAGCGATTCGCATGCTCTTTGTTAAGACCAACCGTCTCAAGAAGCTCATGAACTTTGTCCATACGAGCTTTCTTGGAGCTTGCAAGGCCATGGATATCAATACCTTCAGCAATGATATCTGAAACCGTCATACGTGGGTTAAGGGATGCATAAGGATCCTGGAAGATCATCTGCATTTTACGATTGAATTTCTTCAATTCCTTAGCAGATTTCTTTCCATGAACATCCTCTCCGTTAAAAATAACCTCTCCGTCTGTCGCATTGTAAAGACGAATAATAGTACGGCCAGTTGTCGATTTACCACAACCAGATTCCCCAACAAGACCAAATGTTTCACCTTTATAAATATCAAACGTTAACCCATCAACAGCTTTCACAGTTCCTTTACCAACCTTGAAATGTTGTTTCAGGTTTTTAATTTCTAGAAGTTTTTCTTGATTAGACATGTTTACCACCATCTTTCGCACCAATAATCGGCTCATCCGGAGCCATCCCTTGCATTCGTTTCTTAATCGCTGCAGGTGGTTCTACCTTAGGCGCTTTCTCATGCAAGAGCCATGTTGCTGCATAGTGTGTATCTGAAACCTTAAATAAAGGAGGCTCCATTTCCGTATCAATCTGCATTGCATATGGATTACGCGGTGCAAATGCATCACCTTTTGGAGGATCAAGTAGATCAGGAGGTGAACCAGGAATTGCAATTAGCTCTTCATCTGTTGAATCAAGGCTTGGCATTGATCCGAGAAGTCCCCACGTGTAAGGATGTTGTGGATTATAGAAAATCTCATCAACAGTACCCGTTTCAACAATTTTCCCGGCATACATGACTGCTACTCGATCAGCAATGTTAGCTACAACACCAAGATCATGTGTAATAAAGATAATGGATGTTCCCATTTTTTCTTGTAAATCATTCAAAAGCTCAAGAATTTGCGCTTGAATCGTAACATCAAGTGCTGTAGTTGGTTCATCTGCAATAAGAACACGTGGATTACAAGCAAGTGCAATTGCAATAACAACACGCTGTCTCATTCCACCTGAGAATTGGTGAGGATATTCGGTCACTCTTCCCTCTGCATTTGGAATACCAACTAATTTCAATAGCTCAATGGCTCGCTCTTTTGCTTCTGACTTGTTCATGTTCTGGTGCTTAATAAGACCTTCCATGATCTGTTTCCCAATTGTCATCGTCGGGTTTAGAGATGTCATCGGATCTTGGAAGATCATTGAAATTTCGGAACCACGGATTTTTTGCATTTCTTTTTCAGGCAATTGTGCAAGGTTGCGGTCGCCAAACTTAATTTCGCCTTGCTTAATGCGTCCAGGAGGATTAGGAATCAAGCCCATAACTGCTTTAGATGTTACTGATTTACCTGAACCAGACTCTCCAACAATTGCTAATGTTTCACCTTTATTTAAATGGAAGTTTACTCCACGAACTGCTTTGACCTCTCCAGCAAACGTATCAAAGGAGACGTGCAAATCGTTCACTTCTAGAATCTTTTCCATTCTAATTCCCCCCTATTTACGTAGCTTTGGATCAAATGCATCTCTTAGTCCGTCACCAAGCAGGTTAAATGCAATCATAATAAGTGAAATAATGATTGACGGCCATAGAACAAGGTGCGGATAGATTTGTAAGCTTTTGAAACCATCGTTAATAATCGAACCAAGCGATGCTTCAGGTGGGCGAATACCAAGCCCGATAAAGCTAAGAAATGCTTCAAAGAAGATCGCATTTGGAATTGTAAACATTGTTGTAATGATAATTTGACCTAATACGTTTGGAATCAAGTGTTTTCCGATAACACGGCCACTCGTTGCCCCGAGCGTACGTGATGCTAATACAAATTCTTGTGTTTTAAGCTTCAATACTTGTCCACGAACAATACGCGACATGCCTACCCAACCTGTGACGGAGAGGGCTAGTATAATCGAGAATATCCCTGGCTCAAAGATTAAGATAAAGAGAATGATGAGAATTAAGTTTGGAATACCGATTAATACTTCAATAATACGCTGTAAAATGTTATCAACACGACCGCCGTAGTAGGCTGAAATTCCACCGTAAGCTACACCGATTACAAAGTCAATGAATGCAGCCGCTGCTGCAATGAAAAGTGAGATACGAGTACCCTGCCATACCCGAGTCCATTGGTCACGACCGAAGCCGTCTGTACCAAACCAAAAGTACTCTTCAACTCCCTTAGCTTCGTACTGATCTGTACCACGAATATCCACACCGTTTAATCCTAGGAAATCTACATTCTCAAGTACAGGTACTTTAGCAGGAAGCTTCGCTCTTGATAGATCCTGCTGAGAATATGAGTATTCATTCATTCCAGGGCCGATGATAGACATTAAAACGATTATTAGTATAATGATTAATCCTGTAATTGCACCAGGGTTCTTCTTTAATCTTCTCCATGCATCTTTCCAAAAACCAGTACTTTCACCGGCAATCTGTTCATTTTCTAAAGCATCAGTATTAGCGGGCTGAAACATGTGGTCTGAAAGTTCATCTAGTTTCTCTTGTTTCATACTCATTAATCTTTACCTCCCGCTAAACGAATTCGAGGATCGATGATACCATACATGATATCTACAAGTAAGATCACTACGATAAATAACAAACTATAGAAGAGCGTCGTACCCATAATAATTGGGAAATCATTTGTCATAATTGAATTAACAAATTTTTCTCCAAGTCCTGGGATAACGAAGATCTGCTCAATTACAAGAGTACCTGTCATTAGAGCTACAACCAGTGGTCCCATAATGGTAATGATAGGTATAGAAGCATTACGGATTGTATGTCTAATAACAACCGCTGTGCTACTTAAGCCTTTTGCTTTCGCTGTTGTAATATAGTCCTGTCCAAGAACCTCTAGCATTTCCGTTCTCATAAAACGAGCAATGGTAGCTACAACAATTGAAGCAATTGCAATCGTCGGCATGATTGTGTAAGCGAAACCATCCCAGTAAGCAACTGGTAGCAGTTCCCACTTAACACCTAGCCAATACTGCATTAGGCCTGCAATAACAAAGTTTGGTATTGAAATACCAAGTACAGCGATGACCATTGTCCCGTAATCAAGAAATGAATTATGTCTTAGTGCTGCAATAATACCAAGGAATAGTCCAACAATTGTCCCAAGTACAATAGACTGGAACCCTAAATACGCTGATGGCCCAATTCGTTCCCCAATAATCGTTGATACTTCACGACCATCCTGCTGGAAGGATACTCCAAGATCACCAACGAATAGATTCTTCATGTAACTGAAGTATTGCACAGCAACTGGATCATTTAAGCCATACTTTTCATTTAATTGAACAATTTGTGTATCAGTTAGCTTTTCCTGGTTATTAAACGGTGTACCAGGGAGAAGCTTCATCAAAAAAAACGTTAGCGAAGCAATAATTAGGAAGGTAATAACCATTGATACTACTCTTCCGCCAATATAACGTCCCACTACAACCAACCTCCTCAATAGATACCTGCTTATACATTATAAGTCGAATTTTGAAATATCACTAGAAAAAATTTTCTATCTATTTCAATTTCTAGTTTTATTTCGACATATTTCTTATTACAGGTAAAAAAGAGAGCATATGTCAGGATGACATATACTCTCCTGAAAATCTAAGATTATTTACCTTCGATCTTAACCCACTTGTAAGATGCGTCTGCACCAAATGTGTGTACATAGTAGTTCTTAACGTAAGGCTGCTGAATGATAGCAAGTCCACGCTGATAAGTTGGAACGATCGCAATATCTTCTTCCATTAGTACTTTCTCAGCTTCTTGCATCATTTCCCAACGCTTAGCTTCATCTGTTTCTTTCTTAGCGTCTGAAACAAGTTGGTCATACTTTTCGCTTGAGTAACCCATGCGGTTGTATGCTCCATCAGTTTCAAACATGTAAAGGAATGTCATTGGATCTGGATAGTCAGGTCCCCAACCACCGGTTGAGATGTCGAAATCGCCTGCATCTTCAAGTTTAAGGAATTGCTTCCAAGGTTGCTTGTTGATTGTAATTGTTAGACCATCAAGCTTAGATTCAAACTGCTCTTTCGCATACTCAGCGATTGTTGAAGAAAGTTCAGTATCAGTAGTAAGGAATTCAAAATCTACTGAATCAGTTCCAAGAGCTTCAAGTCCTGCTTCCCATGCTTCTTTAGCTTCTGCTTCACCTTGATCAGCGAAGAAACCATCTTTAGCAAATTCACGGAAGTCAGCGCCATCTGGGCCTTTAACAAAGTCTTTTGGTACGAAATATTTCGCTGCAACAGAACCGTTGTTTAGAAGAACATTTACAAGTCCTTCACGGTCATAAGCAAGGAATAGTGCTTTACGAATATCTTTGTTAGCTAGTGCTTCGTTCTCTCCCTGGTTTAGACGAAGGAAGAACATAGTTGGTTCAAGGATAGTTGAGAAATCTTCACCATCTTTAAACTGATCAACGAAGTCAGCATCAAGAGTAGCACGGTCAACTTTTCCTGTTTCATATAGGTTTACACTTGTTGCAGTATCTTTAACAACTTTAACAGTGATTTCTTCAAGGTTTACAACTTCAGCATCCCAGTATTCAGGATTCTTTTTGTAGTTCCAGCCTTCACCGTGATTCCATTCAGAGAATACGAATGGTCCGTTGTAAAGCATAGTATCTGCTTCAAGAGCGAATTCTTCACCTTGCTCTTCAGCAAATGCTTTCGGTTGTGGATAGAACGTTGCAAATGTTAGAAGTGATTTGAAGTAAGGGACTTGGTTCTCAACAGTTACTTCAAGAGTCTTCTCATCTACTGCTTTAGCTCCGAGCTCTTCTACTTTACCGTAAAGAGGATCGCCTTCAGTAATGATTGCATTACCGTTCTTGATTCCTGCAGTACCGAACATAGAAGCGTAAGGAGAAATAGTTTCTGGATTTAGAGCTTTATGCCAAGCATAAATGAAATCTTCTGCCGTTACAGCAGAACCGTCAGACCATTTCGCATCATCGCGAATTGTGAAGGTATAGACAGTTTCACCGTCTTTTTCTTCTTCTTTAGGTTCTTCAGCAGCAACACCTAGTGTTGGCTCGTTGTTTTCGTCAAGGCGATAAAGACCTTCGAAAACTTGGTTCATAGCGTTAAACGATGTTGCATCAGTAGCCTGCGTAGTATCCATTGACGGAATCTCTGCAGTTGCGTATAAATTCATAATCTGTTCAGAAGCAGAGTCTCCGTTGCCTTCTCCGCCACCATTGTTCCCCCCGTTGTTTGAGCCGCCGCCGCCGCAAGCCGACAGGAACACGCTCAATACAAGCACAAGAGATAGGACGAGTGTCCATCTTGATTTCTTCATGCTGTGTGACCTCCCTTAAAATATGTAGCTATAAAAGCTAATGTACGTGGAACAAAATTCATCAAATTATCTAACAATTCATTTGATTCCTTTGCCACAATTCGTATTATACAAGTTTTCTAACTATTTTGCATATGCTTTTTTAACGTAAATTTACAAAAACCGCGTCAGGATTACGTTTGGATAACAGAAAATAGTCATAAAGTCCTAGTATTAATTCTCTGTTTTTTGGGTAATTTTTATTTCTTACAGTGTAATGTATGAAAATCTATCTACGCCCCTTACCTGAAAGTATGTAATATATATAACTGTATATCGTATGCATAACCCCGAATTTTCTGAAATAATAACGAATTGTAAATGCTACTAGGTAATTTTACGTCATTTCTATTGTTCTTGCCCTGTTCTTTTTTTATACTGAATAAGAGGAAAGAATAATTGGGGGCATATATGAAATCACTTCTGTTAAAGTCAACACTTCTTATAATACTCGCACTTGTTTCATCAATCGTTATTTTAATAACATCTGACGAAGGAATTGGAATCCGAGCTGTATCTGATCTTCTTTTTATGATTGGACTTGCGATGGTTCTCATTGGTGCAACACTTCACGTTGTACAAACTGGATTCTTTGATGGAATTGTCTATTCTTTTAAGCGCTATTTCAAAAATAGCACAAAGCATCAAATGATTGAGGAGGATAAAAGCGAATTAAGTTATCAATTAAATTACGATAATCCGATTACATATCCATTGTTACTAGCAGGAGCATTTTGGACGTTCGTTACAATTATCATATCCATTGTTATTGTAAGTTCTTAACTTCTTGCATGACACGTTTCAAATAAGCTATACTAAAAGTGGATATAGAATACAGATCGGCTATGATAAAGAGTAGTACAATTTGTTGTGTTAAGTAGAGAGCCTGTGGTTGGTGAAAACAGGTAGCACACTAATTGGAATGGACTTTTGAGCCCCTTTGCTGAACAGATAGTAAGTAAAGGCGTGAGCATTCACGTTATCACTAGCGGTTTTGATAGAAACCATAAAGTGATCCAGTCTAACTGGATAAGCAGGGTGGCACCACGGTCCATTCGTCCCTAGCAATAGGGATGAATGGGCCTTTTTGTGTTCTATTGCATTTATTTTGAAAGGGGATAAAGAAATATGAGCGTTATTTTTTCGGGTATTCAACCAAGCGGTACTTTGACAATTGGGAACTATCTTGGGGCAATGAAACATTTTACACATTTACAGGATGACAATGAGTGCTATTTCTGTGTAGTTAATCAACATGCCATCACGGTGCCTCAGGAGAAAAAAGCACTAAAACAGAACTCTAAGAGCCTTGCTGCTCTTTATCTTGCATCTGGAATTGATCCAGATAAATCAACATTGTTCATTCAATCTGAAGTACCTGCCCATGCGCAGCTTGGATGGATGTTACAATGTGTCTCCTATATTGGTGAGCTTGAACGCATGACTCAATTTAAAGATAAGTCCACTGGTAAAGATGCAGTTAGTGCCGGTCTTCTTACTTATCCTCCACTTATGGCTGCAGATATCCTCCTTTATGGCACTGAGGTTGTACCTGTCGGAGATGATCAGAAACAACACATTGAACTAACGCGTAACCTTGCAGAGCGATTTAACCGGAAGTTCAATGATATTTTCGTCATGCCAGATGCCCGTATCCCTAAAGTAGGTGCTCGCATCATGTCACTTCAAGATCCAACAAGGAAAATGAGTAAATCTGATTCCAATCAGAATGCGTATATATCGATGCTTGATGAGCCAAATACGATTATCAAAAAAGTAAAGCGTGCTGTAACTGACTCAGATGGTGTTGTGCGATTTGATAAGGAAAATAAACCTGCAATTTCAAATCTCTTAACAATCTACTCCCTTTGTTCTGGAAAAAGTGTTGAAGACATTGAAGCGATGTATGAAGGTCGTGGATATGGTGACTTTAAAGCAGAGCTTGGAGAAGTAATTGCTGAAACACTAAGACCCATCCAAGAACGTTACCATGAACTGATCACTTCTTCTGAATTAGATGACATTCTTGATCTTGGTGCAGAAAAGGCAAACCGAAAAGCTTCTAAAATGCTTGCAAAAGCAGAGCGTGCTATGGGACTAGAAAGAAAAAGAAGATAAATAAAAAGAAGGCTGCCATTCGGGAGCCTTCTTTACGTCTTAATTAACGTGTGTTCCTTTTTCAAGTTCCCATATCTTCTCGAAGTACGGTTGGCCTTTAATAATGCGCTCGCATATTAGTTCATGCTTCATTGACCATCCTGCCTTCACTTCCCGGTATAGCCCTTCCCATGCCTCGTCCATTTCCATGCTTTGAATTTGGATATACTTCTTAGGTTGACACTCCGTAAACCAGTATCTTATTTCTGCCGAATTGCCACTCGAATACAATTGATCGAGCGCCATAAACAATAACTGTTTTAATTGCCTTTCCTTCCTCGTAAGCCCCCTCATAATGGTAGGCTCTGGAGAAAGAATGTGATGCTCTTTAATAGGTTGATTATCCTCGAATGGATACACTGTAGCCTCTACATCAGCTACCATCTCATAAACAGCTTTCTCCTGTCTTGGAATCACTCTACTTTTGCGAATTGGAATTTTATATCCAAGTGTGTCAATCACGATCACACCTCTACCATCCGTTGCAAGGAAGCAATACTCCAAAGGTGACCGTTCATTGTTTTTACGAATGTAGCTTTGTTGAAAAACATCGCTAAGCAAACTCTCTGGAAGCTCAGATAAATCATTTTCAATATAGTGATACAAAAGAGATTCCACCTTAATAACAGGCACTTGATCCAAAAGCTCAATAAAATCATCTTTTCTCCATTCATGAAAATCACAAACGTTATATCCGTTTTCCTCACCTTCAAACCAATTTACCCAAACATCACGCAAATACAACATTTGGCTACCCCTCACTTCGCTACTGTTGTTTGTAAAAACAGTATAGTCAGGACCAAGTCAAAATATTCCATGATAAGCATATTCGTTGGAAAAGATTAATAGAACACCGAAAAGCGGAAGTGGCCGTTTAGACCCGGCAGGCACTGGAGCCTTTCAAAATGAACACGGTTTTTGTGTTCAATTTGAAAGGTGAAGTGACCGAGGGGCTGGCCACTGCAGCTGGACACCGAAAAGCGGAAGTGGGCGGTTAGGTCCGACAAGCGCTGGAAGGATTTCATTTGAACACGCCTTTTGTGTTCAGATGAAATCCTGAAGCGACTCGAGGACCTGCCCACTGCAGCTGGACACCGAAAAGCGAAGACGAGCGTTTAGAAACGGAGATATTGGAACTCTTGAATAGGAACACGCTTTTTGTGTTCCTGTGAAAGAGTGAAATATCTCCGTTTCTGCGAGTCGTAGCTGGAACACCGAAAAGCGGAAGTGGCCGTTTAGCCTCGACAAGCGCTGGAGGCAAACCAAAAGAACACGCCCTTTGTGTTCATTTGGTTTGGTGAAGCGATCGAGAGGCTGCCCACTGCAGCTAGACACCGAAAAGCGGAGCAGGCCCGCTTAAATCCGCAGGATGTTGGAGCCCGTGAAGGTGAGACGCTGAAAAGTGAACACGAACAATTAGGAGCGTTAGCGACGAAGAAGCTCACCGCCCGCCCCGCGGAAAGCGAGCATTCTGGAGCGGAAATTAACCAACTCATATAGCAACAATGTTTACCAAAAGAGTCTTAAAAATAAAACAAAAAACACCCCCCCTGTCTTCAGGGGGGGATGCATCTTACTTCACAAATTTCTTAAATACTAGCGTTGCGTTATGGCCACCGAAGCCGAGTGAGTTGTTCATCACAGCATTAACTTCAGCTTTACGCGCTGTATTTGGAACATAATCAAGATCACAATCCGGATCTGGTGTTTCATAGTTGATTGTTGGAGGAAGAATGCCTTCTTCTAGCACTTTTGCACAGAAAACACCTTCAACCGCACCTGCAGCACCAAGTAAATGGCCAGTCATTGATTTTGTTGAGCTTACTGCTAGTTTATAAGCATGCTCACCAAATACTGATTTAATGGCAGCAGTTTCGAATTTGTCGTTATAATCCGTGCTTGTACCATGAGCGTTAATATAACCAATATCAGATGGCGAAAGACCAGCATCGTCAATTGCTTGTTTCATTGCACGAGCGCCGCCTTCACCGTCTGGAGCAGGAGCAGTAACGTGATAAGCATCTCCAGTAGAACCGTAGCCTACAATCTCTCCATAGATTTTGGCACCGCGCTTTTCAGCAGATTCAAGGCTTTCAATAACGAGAATTCCTGCACCTTCACCGATGACAAACCCATTTCGATTAGCATCGAATGGACGGCTAGCCGTAGCAGGATCTGGATTAGTTGATAGAGCTTTCATCGAACCGAAGCCTGCAACGCTCATACTTGTAATAGGCGCTTCTGACCCACCAGTAATCATAACGTCTGCATCACCGCGCTGAATGACCTTAAACGAATCTCCGATGGAATTTGTACCTGATGCACATGCCGTTACAGTACAAGAATTAATTCCTTTTGCACCTAGCATTATTGATACTTGTCCCGAGGCCATATCAGGAATCATCATTGGAACAAAGAAAGGACTTACTCTTCTTGCTCCTTTATCGATAAATGTACGGAATTGAGATTCATATGTTTCCATTCCGCCAATCCCAGAACCAATCCACACGCCAACTCTTTCAGCATTCTCATCATTAATTGTTAAACCAGCGTCTTCAACAGCCATTTGAGAAGCTGCCACGGCAAATTGCGTAAATCGATCCATTTTACGAACTTCTTTACGATCCATGAATTGCTCTGGATCAAATTCGAGCGCTTCACCTGATACCTTAGCAGCGAATTGCTCTTTATCTAGTCTTGTTAATGGGTTAATTCCTGAAACACCATTTACAATATTTGTCCACGTTTCTGATACGGAATTTCCGAGTGGGGAAACTGTCCCCAATCCTGTAATAACGACTCTTCTTTTCATTTCAACCAGCTCTCCTTTTTGAAACTTGATCCTATTTCTTAACGTCCTATTTTAAGGGCAACTGCTCCCCATGTTAAACCGCCACCAAAACCAACAAGAACCACTACATCATCTTCTTTAACACGACCTTCTTCCATTGCTTCTGAAAGGGCAATTGGAATCGTAGATGAAGATGTATTGCCATACTTCTTAACCGTTGTTGCCATTTTCTCAATTGGTAATTCAAGACGCTGTCTTGATGCTTCCATAATTCGAATATTCGCTTGGTGAGGAACGAGGAAATCAACGTCTTCCTTCGTTAAGCCTGCTTTTTCAATTACATTAACGGCTGACTGACCCATTTGTCTAACAGCAAATTTAAATACTTCTCTACCGTTCATTTCCATGAAACCTTGTGGTTCCTGGTAAAGGTGCTTAGAACCAGATCCATCAGAACCAAGTTCAAAGGATAGAATTCCTCTTCCTTCTGTTACAGGACCAACAACAGCTGCTCCTGCTCCATCACCGAACAACACCGCTGTATTTCGATCTTCCCAGTTCGTGATTTTAGAAAGCTTTTCTACACCCACGACAAGAACGTTTTGATACGTATCATTATTAATAAACTGACTTGCTGTAATCATGCCGTACATAAATCCTGCACAGGCAGCACTTACATCCATTGCTGCAGCATTTGTTGCACCAAGCTTTTCTTGAAGCAAGCACCCTACAGAAGGAAATGGATAATCTGGTGTTACAGTCGCAACCAGAATAAGATCAAGATCTTCCGCGTTTATCTTAGCATTTTCCAGTGCTTTCTTTGAAGCTAAATAAGCCATATCAGATGTATTCATATCATCGTCTGCGATTCGACGTTCTTCAATTCCAGTTCTTGTGCGGATCCATTCATCCGATGTATCAACCATTTTCTCTAAATCTTGGTTCGTTAATACGCGTTCTGGAACATAGTGGCCAATACCTAGTAAACCTGCGTTCATCATGAATTTCCCCTTTATAGAATATTTTCTAATTTAAAACCAAACTTTAGTATCTGGTACTAATTTTAATCCAAGTTTAAACTATTGTCCACCTTTCAAACTCAAGGTGACCCACACCATCCCATCTTTTCGTTCATAAACTAGATGTAAATAAACAAACCATAAAGGAGGATCTAAGGATGTATCCGTACAACCAACAACCGCCCCATCACTACCAACAGCCAATTTACCCACAAAACTACTATAACTACTACCCGTATGACCAGTACAATTATCAGCCGCCGCAGCAACCAAGCTACTTCCAACCACATCAACAACCTTACCAACAGCATCCCTATCACCAGCCGCCATACCAACAGCAACCATACCAACAACAACAACAACCTTACAATCAATATCAAGGGTATCCGGGTGGTCCACCGTTTTTGCAACAATTCAAAAAACAAAACGGCAATTATGATATGCCTAAGATGATGAACTCAGCCAATCAAATGATGAATACTGTTAAACAAGTCGGTCCTATGGTAAAACAGATGGGCTCATTGCTTAATTTATTTGTTAAATAGGTAAAAAGACGTGAAATCACGTCTTCTTACCTGATTTAGAAGGAAATAACATGCTACCGGCACTAACAAACAACAAAATTCCAGATATAACAATTAAGCTTAAACTCCCGATTAGGATCCCAATTAACAGACCACCAAGTGGGATAAACCAGATCCAGAATAGTTTAGGGGCCAAATGTTTCCCTCCTTATTCCTGTGCGTCCTGCTTTCCAAGCTCATAAGCATCTTCCATCGCTTTAAGAAATAGCTGTAAAAGCGGCTGCATTTTCTCTAGATCAAGTTCAACTTCCTGCTCGCCAAGAGATTGCTTTGCTTCGGGTAAATACTTCATTGCAATTTGCATAAACTTCATGTTTTGTTCCATTTCAATCACTCCTATTACACTTTCGCCTTATCGGCTCTTTTCTATTATAACGACAAATACGGTGTATTGAAATGTTCCCAATCTTCTCGTTGGCCAGAAACCATTTTCAATACCATCGCTGCCTGTCCTCTATGGTAGGCCTCATGATCAATTAGATGGCTAATAACCCATTCTGGGGAATAAGCATGACGCTCTCCATTTACGATAACTTCTGGCCCAGGTTTACGGTACTCAACATCAGAAAGCCGATTAAAGTAGTCTCTAATCAAGTCTCTCGATTCTGCAAGTCTTGCAAGAAACCAGGAAAGTTCTTTGTCATCTGGAGCAGATATGATTTGTTTTTCTTGAAAATAGAATTTCTTCATTTCTTCTTCCGTAACACTTTCCCCTATTAACGCATTCTTAGCCCACCATAGCTCAATTTGGGCGATATGAAGCAGATAAGCTCCCACTGTTGGGAAGCTTGAATATTTATAGTTTAGCTCCTGAGACTCTACACGGCTTACCATCGAAAGGAGCTTTTCCCTCGTTTCTTTAAGAGCCTGAAGTCCATGCGAAGAGTCATGTACATCATAGTTGCCAAGCGTCTTTTCCATCATAAACAATCTTCCCTTCCGTTTCATTCAGATCTTCCCAGATAAATGGCAGGATCAATTAGCATCATCTTTTCAACATGGTCTCGTTGTTGCTCAAGACCTTTATGGATGGGTGTTAGATTTGTAAAGTCTACCTTGCTAACACAATCCTTATTTGAGATTGCACATCGTAACCTTTTCTTTCTATTTAACTTCTCACCTATACACCATTCGACCCCGTTTTGCCATTCTCCTTCTCCCCCACTTGATAGATTAATCGTTTCAGACCCTTCTTTTCTTACAGCTGTTTGATACATCGCCTGACAAACGTCTTTCACATACAAAGAATCGAAATGATATCTCTCGCCTTCTGTTTCATAAGCTTTCATGAGTGTCCCATTGATGAAAAAGTCTTGAAACACATAATGAACTGGCTGCCATGGACCGTAGACTAGGGGTACGCGAATGATTTTCACAGTTGTGTTTCGATCGACAGTATTAATCACAGCTTCTTCTTCAGCTTTCACTCTTCCATCACTAGTAACTGGGTTAATCGGGGTTCTTTCCGTTATGTTTCCGTACCGCCTTCCAAAAATTTCGATACTAGATAAGTAAACAAGTACTTTTCCTTCACAAACTTCCAACAGTTTCTTTGTAGTCGAAACTCCTTCCTGAATCATGTGAGATGCGCGCTTCTCGCCATGTGGTGAAGCTAAATGAAAGACCGTGTCGCACTCTTCGACTTCTTTTTCAAGTGAACAGTCCTGCAGCCGGCTGTCAACTTGCCTATAGTTGCTATTTCTTATAAAATACATCTCTTTCATTTTGTACTCCGATACTCTGGTTGGATCAATACGTCCATCAATTCCAACCACTTCAACACCTTCATTTAGAAGGAACTCTGTTAAGTGAAAACCTATAAATCCCAGTGCACCAGTTATCATAACCTTCTTCATTTGGCACCCACCTCGAATACTTTCTGTTCTGTCAGATCATTCTAATAGATGACTATTACTTTACGGAAGGAAACATTCATATGGAACTTTACCAGGGAAACTTATACTGGCCATCGACCGTGGAAGAAACACCATCGTTTCCCGCTCTAACGTCGTCGATTCATTGTGACGTTTTGATTATTGGCGGTGGTATGTCTGGAACGATTATGGCTAGGGTACTTGCAGACTATGATATTAAGACAGTTTTAATCGAGAAAAATCAAATCGGAACTGGAAGTACGTCAGTGAATACCGGACTTCTGCAATTTTCTAACGATGCAATGCTTATCGATTTAATTGATCGGTTTGGTAAAGAAAAAGCCGTTTACTTCTATAAACTTTGTTTAAAAGCGATTGATGAACTTGATAAGTACAGCACTTATTTGTCAGAACCTACCGACTTCAGACGAGCCGACAGCCTTTATTATGCTAGTAATGAACACGACCTTAAGAAATTGAAAAATGAATACGATGCATTAATTCAACATGGATTTCATGCTGACTACCTGGATAAACACGCAATTAGTAACTTATATTCCTTCGAAGCTCCCGGAGGTATTTATACTAAAGCAGAAGCAGAAGTAAATCCCTACAAGTTCTCTCTACAACTAGCGAAAGATTCCAATCAATTAGGCGTAGACATTTATGAAAACACCGAAATTCTTTCTCACCGATTTTCAAAAGATGAATTATGTTTTGAAACGGAAAAAGGAGATATTCAAGCAAAAAAAGTCATTTATGCAACAGGATATGCCACCCAAGAATTTGCAAAAACAAAAGGCGCTCTACTTGAGCGCACCTATACAATCGCAACAAAACCAATCGATCAATTTATTGGATGGCATAATCGTTCACTGATCTGGGAAACGGCTCGCCCGTATCATTATTTAAGAACAACATCAGATAATCGAATCATAATAGGTGGATTAGACGAAAAGTTAACGAACGATGATGACCTAATGTGTAAAGGGGAACAGTTATTATCTAAACTAAATACACTTTTCCCCCATATATCGCCATCTATTGAATTCGAATGGAGTGCTGTGTTTGGATCTACAAAGGATGGACTTCCTTTTATTGGCGAGCACCCTAAATATGAAAATGTTTATTTTATGCTTGGATATGGTGGTAACGGAACAGTCTACAGTATGCTAGGAGCTGAAATGCTGAAAGACTTAATTCTTTATGGGTTTCATCCTGCAATGGACATAACGCGGCTTGGTCGATAGCTTAAAGATCGCCCTCATGAAGTTGGAAGAATCGAATCATTTTTTTTCCTAATGATTGATAGCTGTCACTTAACAAAGCAAGCTCAATCGGACAATTTATTTCCTCTTGAAGACGTTCATAACGCCTTATTTGTTCTAAAGAATATGGACTTCTGATTGAATGGTGCCATATTTTAATAGGTGAATTTGCTACGTGTATTTCCTTTTTATCTAGTTCATCTATGACACGTTCACTCTCGATCTCATAAGCTTTGGCAATTTCTCGAACTAATCTTTTATAGAAGAGACGATTTTGTTGCTCTTGAAGAACAAGGTTCTTCACATCGAAGCATGGATTTAGCCACGCAGCAGATCTCACCTGACTCGTCTTGTTTTTGAGAAATGCATTCGCAGCCAGAACCCCCATTCCTTCTGCAAGGATATGAATTCTAGGGTTCAAAATCTCCTGTTTATGAACAAGGTTATAAATTCGCTCGGTTAGTTTAGCTGCTTTTGGCGATCCCCAATGCCTTCCGTATAAGTTACTTGTATAAATTGTATAGCCTGCTTCAAGAAGTTCTACAATCATCCCTGACCTTGTATGGTTTTGTAACCAGAAACTTGTTTCGGAATCAACAAAGTGGGTTAAACCACCAATAATGAAGACGCCAAACCCGTTAGGCCTTTCAGGGACTAGAACGATCGTCCACTCCCCGTCTAATTGATAGGCTCGTTTACGAATACACATACTCTCCCCTCGCCCTTTTATCGCATTCTGTATAACCTATGCAAGTTGCATATGGAAGAAAGGGTGAAGTGCCTATTTCAAGGGAATTTCATGGCACGATCCTTAACGAAATGACGAACAGCCCCCTTCTATGACAATATGCATTATAGGGCGGTACCATGATATCTTTTTGTTTTAGATGATATCTTCAATTGTTGCTTCTAATAAATCTTGTGAATAATGAATTCATAGATGCCGTTTTCAAATGTTTTGTGGTATGATAATCGTTAGAATACGTTTACAAATGAGGTGAATTTAGTGCGTTATATTTGGGCGATTATTTGGGGTACTCTTCTAAGCAATATGAGCTTCTATGTACTTGCTTCAATGCAAGGCGGTCATTACAACTTTGCTTCCGCATCTTTTTTCGGAATTATTCTAGCTGTAGCAGCAATGATTATTGGAGACGGTCTTATCTCGGATCCAGCTGAACAATAGAAACAAGCGCCTTCGCTCGAAGGCGCTTGTTTTTTTAGTGATGAGGCTTTGGCTTACGTGACCATTTACGGTTCTGGTTCGTACACTCTGGAAATGCCTGTCCAGCTCGAAGCTCAATCTGCTGAGGATCTTTTACCATATTATTAGTCTCACCTATTTCTATATATACACCGTTATTAGGTGCCTTCTGTCCTGGTGTGTATAGACGATTTTCTCCGCCCATTCGTCTACCTCCTTCCTCTCTTTTACTTCGCCCCCTTTATCAGCATTCATCATCGAATACTGTTTTATGTAAACAGCACGTTAAATACCCCTTTACAAAATTGGAAGCATTGGTGTTTAATGGTTACATGTGTCAATTTACTTTGCATCGATTATTGGAGGAACAATCATTATGGAATTGCTTGAATTACTAAAGTTCGCTTTTCTCGGGCTTCTTCAAGGATTTACAGAACCCATCCCGATTTCATCAAGTGGACACCTTGTCATTGCACAAGAACTATTCGGGTTAGATATTAAAGGCCTAAGTTTTGAAATTCTAATGAACTTCGCTTCACTACTCGCTGTCTTACTTGTCTACCGCAAAGATCTCATTCGCCTTACAGCAAACGGTGTTCAATATATCGTTTCTCGCGAAGAGAGCTCTAAAAGTGATTTTATGTTTATCGTCTATCTTGTGATTGCTACGATCCCTGCTGCAGTGCTTGGTCTTACTTTTGAGGATTTTATCGGCGATCAACTAAAAGGACTTAAAATCGTAGGAGCAACCCTCATTATTACAGGAATCGCATTATGGTTAATTCGTAACCTTAGAGGCTCAAAAGGTGAATCCGAACTTAATCTAAGAGATGCCATTATTGTAGGACTAGCTCAAGCAGTTGCATTAATTCCTGGAATTAGTCGATCTGGGGCTACAATCGTTGCAGCAATGGGAATTGGCATGAAGCAAGAAACAGCCCTTCGCTTTTCTTTCCTGCTTTTTATACCAGTTAGTGTTGGAACAATGGTGTTTGGTATTAGCGATCTTCATTTTGGTGACCTACTCATACCTTATATCGTCGCATTCCTTTTATCTTTAATGGCTTCTTATTTTTCTTTAAAATGGTTTATGAATATTATGGCACGCGGTAATTTAATTTATTTTGCGATCTACTGCTTTATCGCAGGTGCACTTATCCTCATTATTTAATTCATCTAAAAAAACACCCTTAAAATGGGTGTTTTTTCTTGCATTTATCCTCCACTTACTGGTGGAATGAACGCAACGATATCATTGTCTCCTGCAAATTCTTCTTCTTCCGCATACACTTCATTTATAGCCGTCATTGTATGTTGAAGAGAAAGTTTAGGGTATTCTTCCATCAGCTTCGCTTTAAGATCTGATATTTTGATATGAGACTCAGGTCGTTCAAGTTTGTTCTCACCGATTAACTCTTGTTGTCCTGCAAAAAAAAGTACAGTAATCATTTGCTACCCTCCTCAGGTTTACCATCGGGATAAGCTTTATTCTCAAGCTGATCGCCAATCCACTCTTCGCCATTCACCCAATATTCCTTCTTCCATATTGGCACAATTTGTTTAATCCGTTCAATAGCATAGCGACTTGCTTCATAACTTTCTGCACGATGAGGCGATGCTACAGCAATTACTACCGCAATATCACTAATCGCTAGCATGCCTATTCGATGGACGATGGATGTTTTAACACCTGGCCATTTCTCGCTTATTTCGTCACCAATTCCCTTTAACTGTTTCTCTGCCATAGAAGCATACGCTTCATATTGAAGCGACACCGTTTGCTTTCCTTTCGTAAATTCTCTTACAGTTCCGATAAACGTATTAACCGCTCCAGCCTCAGGGTGTATCACGCTGTTTATCACAGCACTCACATCAATCTCTTCTGATGTAATCGAATACTTTTCCATCTCATTCTCCCTTCAACTCTTTCAATAATTCTTTAATACATAACCCCATGTTGTAAAATGAATAAGTAGGTATTAATTCGGTATCAATGTGCTCTTTCGTTACGATAGCACGGATATTTTTCATAGTAAGCAGCGTGAGATCTGCTTGCGTTCTAATCATCAACACTTTTGGAAGTGGCTTCTCTTTATATCCTTCTACTAAGATTAGATCAAGTTGAAATGATTTATATAAATCCAATAAGCGTTCAAGCTGCCAATCGTCCTCTTGCGTCGCTTGTATGGAAATCACTCCGCCACCACTAACGCCCGTTACTACAGCACCTGCACTACGGTGACGTCCCGTGTCTTTCTTCTCATCATAAAGATCTGGTGAACCATGTCCATGATGTTTAATCACACCTATTCGAAACCCATCTACCGCTGCTTCTTCAATAAACCTTTCTAGAAAAAGCGTTTTCCCGCTATCTTGATACCCAACGACTTGAAGAATGGGTGTATTCACAAGTAATCAGATCCACCATCGCGAAGATGGATGAGATCAACAAGATCTCCTGATTTATAACCTCGTGTTCCTCCAGGTAAAACGGCGAAGGCATTTGCTTCTGCGAGTGATGTTACACTCCCTGACTTATCAAGACCAGTCGGCTTTACGTAAATTCGGCCTTCTCGTTCTTCCGTTCTGCACCGAACAAATCGCGTAAACGGATTCGGCTTAGGAAAGTCTGTTAGAAGCGTTCCCATACTTTTCATCCGATAGGGATATTGAGAAAACAGCGCTCGCTTAAGAATGGGTCTTGCAAATAGCTCAAATCCAACAAAGCAGGCTGAGGGATTACCAGAAAGTCCGAATAACAGCTTACCATTCCATTCTGCAACGGTCGTCACACTACCTGGTCTCATTCCAACTTTATTGAATAACACTGTTGCACCTAACTTCTCATAAATTGCTGGAAGGTAATCATAGTCTCCAACCGACACACCACCCGTGGTAATAAGTAAATCAACTTTCTCCAGTGCCTGTTGCACAGACGTAAAACAGGTTTCAAAATCATCGTCTAGCTTCCCAAAGTATAGTGGATTAGCTCCCGCTGCCTTTACTTGTCCTTCAATCATTGGAGAGTTACTATTCCTTATTTTCCCTGGTTCGAGTGCTTCTTCTGGGTCTAAGAGCTCTGTACCGGTTGCAAAAATACCAACATCAGGCTTTACCGCCACAGGAACCTTTGCATATCCGAATGTGGCTAAAAGCGCTTTAACACCAGGCGTAATGATTGATCCTTTTTCAACTAAAATTGTCCCTTTTCTTGTATCTTCACCTTGTAAAGAAAGGTTGTCCCCTTTCTTTACTCTACGTTTAATCTTAATGAAATGTTGAGCCTCAACTTGGAGTTCTTGAACGAGTTCGAGCATAATCACAGCATCAGTACCTTCTGGAATAGGAGCTCCAGTCATGATTCTTATTGCTTGATTCGCTTCAGGAATTTTCGTAGCTACAGTTCCTGCTCCAATCTCCTCAATCACTTCTAACTCAATTGGTGAATCCTGCCCAGCATTATATGTATCCACAGACCGTATGGCAAAGCCATCATACGGGGAACGGTCAAAAGGTGGTACATCATGATCCGCTTTGACATCCTCACTGAGATGACGACCATCGCTTTCAGATAATGAGATTAGTTCTGTTGATCCTTCGTATGAAAGCGCCATTACTTTATCTACTGCTTCTTGAACTGGTATCGGTTTCCTTCTCTCCACCACGACCTCAACTCCATTGTTATGATTTTCCTATTCATTGTATCAAAGATATTGATGACATATAAAAAGTAATGATTAAACAGTGCTCTGAATAGATTTGTAGTGATGCATCTTATATAGGAAGGAGTGATGATTATGCCTCAAAGCCAATATCTTGTTAAACCTGGAGATACTTTGCTTAACATAGCTGAATCACACGATCGATCAGTCCAACAAATTAGACAGCTCAATAACCTTAATTCCAATATTATTTATGTAGGTCAGATGCTGCGTATCCCTACTTCAACAGCTACTTATACTGTACAACAGGGAGACACACTGCTTACTATTTCAGATCGTTTTCAAGTTCCTGTTGATGAAGTAAAAGAATTAAATCAATTACAATCCAACCTCATATATGTAGGACAGCACCTTGATATTCCTTCTACCCGAAATCGAATGACGCGAATCGATTATACAGTGAAATCAGGAGATAGCCTCTATCAAATTGCAAACAATTACAAAACCACGGCGAAAAGCATCATGACATTAAATAATTTATCTTCTGATGCTTTAACAATTGGCCAAACGCTCAAAATACCAGTTTATTCAGAAGCTGTTGTGAAATCAGATCGTGCTAATGTAAGAACCGGTCCAGGCAAAGGGTATAATGTCATTACTCAGGTGAAGGCAGGGGCAAAGTTTTTCGTTGAAGGTATTCGAGAGAATTGGTTTAAAGTTAAATTGTATGACGGTACAAACGGATGGATTTCAGACAGCGTTGTTACATTTAATGCATATGGTGATGATCAACCTGTCTCGAGAATCATAGGCTATTACACGCTTGAAGAAGGTCCATCACTTCCTTCTTCCTATAAATCCTTTGTATCAAATCGACCAGAGTTATCTCAACTCGCATTGTTCTTGTTTCGAATTAGTGAGTCGAATCCAACTACGATTGAGAAGTTTGGAAAGTTCTCTGATCGTGAAATCGAAAAACTTGTTCAGCTTGCTCATGATCAAAACATTAAAGTGATGCCAGTCGTTCACAACCTTCTTTATAAAAAGGGCGACACTGAACCAAGCAAGAAAGTTGTTCAGACACTCGTATCAAGCGAAGAAAACCGACGTGCCTTTGCTTTAAATTTAGTGAAGCTTATTGAGAAGTACAATTTTGATGGTGTGGATATTGATATAGAAGATGTCTATATTGAAGACTCGGAAAAACTATCACTGCTCTACAAAGCTATTGGTGAAGAGTTGCATAAGAAAGGGTATTTCTTCTCTGCAAGCGTCCCTTCTAGAGCTTCAGATGAGCCAGTTAACCCTTTCTCAGATCCATTTGATTATGCTGAAATTGGCAAGCATGTCGATCAATTTATCGTTATGTTGTATAACGAGTTTGGATGGCCAGGTAGTCCAGCTGGACCTGCGGTTACTGCAGGTTGGATGGAGAAAGTAATGACTTATGCTAAAACAAGAATCCCACCAGAAAAATTAGTATCAGCTATTTCCGTTTTTGGATTTGACTTTAACCTTGATGAAGATAAAAGCACTTACGTGACGTATGATATGGCTATGAAATTAAAGAAGAAATATAAAGCAGAAGTTCAATTTAACGAGGAGAGGAAAACGCCTTTCTTCACGTATGAAGATGAAGAAGGCAATAAACACGAAGTATGGTTCGAAAATGAACAGAGTATTGAAGCCAAAACCCGTTTAGCAGATGAACTCGGCGTGCAAGGGGTAGCGTTGTGGCGACTTGGCATGGAAGATCCTGCGATTTGGAGCATGTTTAAAGAGAATATCGTTATTGATCGAACGCAATAGATTTCGTTTTGCTCTTATATACCACCTACTATAGACTCCATCTTAATAAAAAGGCTATATTAGTTCATATTGTTGATTTCTCGATTTCATATAGCCAATAAAAAAAGGAAGAGGTTCCCCCTCTTCCTTTCTCTATTTGCATCACGTTATGCCAAGAGCAATCTTTGCATAACGTGACATGTTATCTTTTGACCATGGTGGGTTCCATACGATGTTAACATCAGCGTCTTTAACTTCTTCTACGTCTGACAGACAACGTTTCACGTCATTCACAATTGTGCCTGCAAGAGGACAACCCATAGCGGTTAATGTCATAACAACTTGAGCAACACCTTCATCATTGAGGTCTGCTTCGTATACTAGTCCAAGATTAACAATGTCAATTCCAAGTTCAGGGTCGATGACATTCTCAAGTGCTTCGAACAATTTATCTCTCATTTCTTGATCTGTTTGATCTGACATTTCATTCTCTCCTTTCTTACATGTACATCCATCTATCATTATAACAAACTGAGTTTTAACTTAAACCGAAAAGCCTTGATTTTTATAAATGAGTTTTGAACCACTCGACAAGAGCAAGGACAGCTTCTCTTGAAACTTTATGACCAGAAGTCTCATCTTTCATGAATTTAAGGTTTTGTTCTCGCCCCTCATAAGAAGGTTTGATTTGATTATAGAAGTCATATGTAAGGGTATATGGAACAACTTTATCAACTGTGCTATGCCACATCATGAGCGGTCGTCCGTCGAGTTTGTCTTCTTGAAGTGATAAATCATAAGATTGTAATCCTTCAATTTGCTGTTTCATTTCTTCTTCTGAAATCGGAAGACTAAATCCTTCTTCTTTTAAGTAGCGAATTTGGGCATTTGCAAGTTTGAAGTAAGATGGTGAGCCCATTAATGAAACCGCCGTTTTGATCCAAGGATATTGCGTTAGTGCTCCAAACGTTAGAATGCCACCCATTGAAGTGCCTGACATACCGATTCGATCTTCCTGGACTAACTGTTTATCAACGAAATGCTGTCTTAGTTGATCGAGCTCCGTTAAGCTTTGGATTACGATTTCCCAGAACACATGCTGACGTTTTTGGC
Organism: Guptibacillus hwajinpoensis; assembly: GCF_001039475.1. Taxonomy (GTDB): domain Bacteria; phylum Bacillota; class Bacilli; order Bacillales; family Guptibacillaceae; genus Guptibacillus; species Guptibacillus hwajinpoensis. The sequence continues at coordinate 1,303,582 of NZ_LELK01000001.1, forward strand.
CAGAGAGATCCTTCTCTCTTTCACCATGATGAACGGCATCCGGTAGTAATACACGGTAACCTTCCTCAGCAAGAAGATAGGCGATATGTAGATTATGCTCTTTAGCACTTGTAAAGCCATGCTGAAACATGACAAGAGGAAGTTTCTGATTTGCGAGATCCGCCTCAACAACATGCAGAACAGGTATATGTTGGATTGTTTGATTCTCAATTGTAATCATTTATAAGCTCCTTTCACTGAGTGTACCCAATTAATACTACCATTGTAGTTAAACTTTGGAAAACATTGTTACTATGGAGAGTTAATTTCCGCTCCTACCCGCTTTCCGCGGGGCGGGCGGTGAGCCTCCTCGTCACTTACGCTCCAATTAGCGAAGTGTGGTGTTTTATTCAATGATTGTTTCATTAGCAACAATCTTTTAGAGTAAGAGCCAATAAAAAACATGCAAGCATTGCTTGCATGTTAACTAGGTTAATTCTTTAGTTGCTCTTCGTGACTTTTCTCAACTGACTTCATATTCTCTAGCTTATTGTAATATTGCGTTGGAAATTGCGAGCCTTCATAAACCATCTTGCTATCGCCGCTATCTTCAGATTGATCTGGTGTTGTAGGGTTTCCAGCTTTCTGGATTGGTAATCCTTCGCTGAACTTTCTCGTTACTTGCTTTCGAAAATCATTTGCTTTTGTTTTAACCTTGTCTCTCTTTTGCTCATCTTTAAGCAAGTAGGATGAAATGCCGATTGTACCAGCAGCTGCAATACTCGATAAAAGCAATGTTTGTTTTTTCGTCATAATCGACTGCCACCTCCATTGGAATGATAATTTAAATGTACCCTAGTTATTAATTCCTCAAACGACTATTGTATCCTTTTAACATTCTTGTCATTTTCTTAATAGATACAAAATAGACACATTTTCCTATGACATGTACAATAATGATAGAGGCTTTAAAGCCTTCTAAAATGACACTTTTCAAAGGAGCTTCTATGACAACTAAACCGCATCTAATCGCAATTGATCTTGATGGAACGTTGTTAAACGGTGAAAAGAATATTACAGAGCGAACAAAAGCTGTAATATATGAAGCAAAAAAACAGGGTCACCATGTTGCAATTGCAACGGGCCGTCCTTATCGCGCAAGCGTTCGCTATTATCGTGAACTAGCTCTTGATACACCAATTGTTAACTTCAATGGTGCATTCGTGCATCATCCTCTTGACCAATCCTTTGGTACGTATCACTCTCCAATGGAGTTAGAAACAGCAAAAACAATCGTTGCTTCGTGTCATGAAATTAGTGTAAAGAATATGATAGCTGAAGTAATAGACGATGTATACTTACATCAACATGACGAGCTCATAATGCAGAATATGATTATGGGGAATTCTTCTATTTATACGGGGGGAATTCACACGAATTTAAAAGATCATCCAACCTCACTTTTAATTCATCCTCACGAAGAACAATTGGCTACTCTTCGAGCCATGTTAAAAGAGCAGCACGCAGAAATGATTGAGCATCGCGTTTGGGCGGCACCTTTAAACATTATTGAGATTGTTAGGGCTGGATTAAACAAAGCAGTTGGTTTAAAACGATTAGCTGAGCATTTCAACGTGCCTCAAGAGCGGATCATTGCATTCGGTGATGAAGATAATGACTTAGAAATGATTGAGTACGCTGGTACTGGAGTTGCTATGGGGAATGCGATTGATCAATTAAAGAATATCGCCAATGAAACAACAATCACAAATGAAGAAGATGGGGTAGCCACGTTCCTTGAGAACAGGCTTAACCTTGCCATATCGGATGAAAGACGGCTCTCATAAGCCGTCTTTTTTCAGCCTTCTTTTTAATGAAACATATCCTACTCGCATAATATACGTACCATGAACTCATCCTAATCTTAAAGGGAGGGAATGATCATGGCTAAGAATAGTAAAACAAAGCGTATGGTTAAAGAAGGTGCTGATCGAGCTGTTCGAAACATGGACCAGCATGATCTTACAAGCCTAAGCAATCAGCAGCGCAAGCAACAACAACAAGAAAATTTGTCTGGTGGTGAATAAAAATGGCCAACCGTCATTTTCAACTTGCTCGAGAAGCTGTGGAAAAAGCACAGCAAATGGCTGCTAGTGGACAAACAGATTTACAGAATCAAATTGAAATTGCTACGAATAATCTCTCTGCAGCATTCCATCAATCGACGAGTGCTGAAAAAGAACAACTCACTTCTTATCAACAAACCATTCAAGAATTAAGCCATGAATCGTCAAACAAACCCTTTTAATTTTCATCATAAAGGAACCTGGACACCGTCCAGGTTCCTTTATTAGAACAACTTAATACTTGGTTTAAATTTTCTTCTTCGTCCAAGGGATTGGAGAACTTCTTTCGTTATGAGCTTATACCCTTTCCCACTTAGTTGGACTCCATCCTTCTCATAAAGCGAACTATTTCTTCTATGTTCATGAACGAGCTGCCATAAATCAATATGACGGGTTCCAAACCTCTCAGCGAGCTGCTTGATTCGTTCAGCATAGCCCTCTATTTTACGATTGGTTACATTCGTATTCTCTTCATTCATTACGGGTGAAGGAGAAATAAGAATGACTCGTTCTGGAGGAAGATTGTTCACCATATAACCAATATTTCTCTCAAATTCACTAAGATCAGAACTATAATCTAGGCACGCTTCCTGTGTTCCAAAGAAGATCGTTACATAATCAGGTTGGTAGCTAAGAACATCAGATTGAAACCTCGAAACCCCGTCTCTAGAAGTAGGTGATGACCCAGCGTTAATGACAATCCACTCATCAAGCGCACCACGAATCCGAGATGTTAATCGCTCGTTACCTTTGTCGTCTACTTCTCTTGCAGTTAAACAATCCCCAAAACAAACTAAAACTGGCATTCATTGCCCTCCCCCTTTATTCCGTTTCTGCTAACAGTTATTTCATGTTAGTAATGCCGTTATGTATTGTCCCTCTATAACCTTATCCGTTACTGTATAATCCACTTCTCGCTGAAAGATCGGGCCATCAAAAACGAATGTATGAAATTCTCCGTTCTCACCGCAAGGATCAACATTTTGCGAAAGATTCGCAAGAAACTCCTTGTTGAATTCTTTCCCAATCCATTTATCATCAATTTTAGTTTGATCTACAGTTGTGATAACGGCTTTAAAGCCTTTGGAGATAAATCGCTTTGCTGTATGTAAGGTTGACTTTCTCCATAAAGGGAATACACCCTCTAGCCCTTTAAGATTAAGCTGTTCTTCTCTATATTGACGAATATCTTCTAAGTACAAGTCAGCAAAACCAATCGCATCTACATTTTTTTGGAGAAAATAGTCATATTGATCGTTAATGAGTGCTTCGTATTGCTTATTCGAACAGTTATCTGGTAAATTTGTAATCGAAATTGGCAGTCCTAGTGAAGCTGCCTGTTTGTTAAGTAACCCTTTACTTACACCGTGATAGGAAATGTACTCACGCTCTTCATTAAACGTTGTCCACAGTCCTTTCACCTGAACATCTGAATTCTGAATACAATCGTACAAGGCAAGTGCACTATCTTTCCCTGAACTCCATGAAAAGAGAAGATTCACTTGATCAGCTCCTTCCTACTCTTATAGACGATTGGAAATAGCTGAATGTTTCAAATTTCTAGAAATTATTTAAATTTATTATTCAAGACTTACTAACAGGGATTATGATCGATAAAGTCGAAACAGTATGACGGAGGTGGAACGGTAATGAATGTTTACCAGCTATCAAGCCAAACAAGCGAAGAAATGATTGCGAACGTATCGAAGTTATTAATGAAGCAGATTACACGTTCAGAACACGATGGTAGCTACGACAAACTTGTCAAAGGCATTAAACTTGCTCTTGATGAACAATCAGCTTCTCGCATTGTTGTTGCAGAAACTGATGATGAAGTATTTGGAGTGGCATTCTTCAACATAGGTGTTAGTCTTACAAGCGGCGGACCATACTTATGGCTAAATGAATTGTATGTTGATCCTGATACACGAAACAGAGGGATCGGCCGAAAGCTTTTACTTCACGTCATTTATTGGGCTGAAAATGAAGGTATTAAAGGAATTGAACTCGAGACTGGAATTAATAACGCTGTAACTAAGCATCTATATAATTCACTAGGCTTTCATGACATCGTCTCAAAGCGATACGGTTTCACCTTCTCTTCTTAAGATCGTTTTCTGATTAAGATGTTTCTGATACACTAAGTAAGGTAGAGAAAGGAGGCGTTCAAGACATGGCAATTGAATTACGCGTAGATCGTACACCGAACCCTAACGCAATCAAAATAACTGCTGATCAGCAATTATTTGAAGGTACTTCTAGTCATTCTTTCAAAAAGAATGATAACCCTGAGCACCCAATGGCAGCAGCTCTTCTAAAATTAGATGGAGTTGATAACGTATTTGGTTATCAGGACTTTATTACAATTAACAAAATGCCTGAGGCAGATTGGGATAGCTTGCTTCCAGAAGTGAAAGAAACAATCTCAAATAACGCATAAAGGTAAACACATAAAAAAAGTTCCCAGTTGGGAACTTTTTTTATGTAGTGATGAGGTTGATTTAAGTATCTTGACCTATTCCGTTCTGAAGAAGCCGAAGATTCCTGTTGTGTTTACAATGTTTGTGAAGGCTGTTGGGTCGATGTCTTGAATGATATGTTCTAAGTCGTATAGTTCATAGCGAGTGACGACGATCATGAGCATTTCTTTGTCTTCACCTCTATAAGCTCCTTTAGCTGGTAGCTTGGTGATACCTCGGACTAGACGATCGTGAATGGCTTTTTGCAGCTCGTCCCCTTTAGCCGTAACAATCATTGCTGTAAGTTTTTCGTGTCGAGTGTGAATGACGTCAATGACTCGTGATGAAACGTATAGCGTCACGAGGGTATATAGCGCTTTTTCCCAACCGTAAAGCATTCCAGCGGTTAAGATAATTAACGCATTTAAACTAAAGAAATAAGTACCAATCGGACGGTCTTTCATTCTTGAGAGAATCATTGCGACGATGTCCATTCCTCCAGTAGAAGCACCCCATTTTAAGGTGAATCCAATTCCAATTGCTGCAATAACACCACCGAATACAGCATTAAGGAGAATGTCTTCTGATAATGCTTGAACGGGAATAACTTCAAGAAAGAACGTTGTCGCAGCAACACTGATGACACTATATAACGTGAACCCTTTCCCTACCTTTTTCCAACCAAGTACGGCAACTGGGATATTGAGTAGAAATAGTAAGATACCCGTTGAAATATTGATTGGCGTGTAATCTCCTAATACGCTCGATAGAAGCTGTGCAATTCCGGTAAATCCACTAGCATATACATTTGCAGGGATTAAGAATAAATTTAGAGAAACAGCTCCAAGTATTGCACCTAAGAGAATAACAATAATTTTTTTCACTTCTTCCAATAGTAACACCCTCTTTTACGAAACGGAGCTTTAACTCGTTTACTAAATATAAGTTCAAATACGATTCATATGTATCAAAAGTTGATTCATACGATGTTGGTCGAACAGAAACTCTCTACTAAACCATGTTTATCTAAACAAACTAAATCTTCTACGTCAACTGTTTTCTATTTAAACCAACCAATAGCATTGATTTTACGACAGGTACGGGATAAACTTTAAAGTAACATAAGCCTTCTACATAAGTACATAATCCATAATGAAAGGACGATTGTCCGTGAATGTGAAAATAATTACCGATAGCGCGTCAGATCTTCCCGATGAGCTAATTACAAAGTACGATATTGATATCATGCCCCTCGTGGTGATTATGGGAAATGACGAGTTTTATGACCGCGAAGACATTCATGCCAAAGAATTATATAAAGCTCTTAGAGAAGGGGAAATGGCAAAAACATCGCAAATTCCTCCAGCAAGGATGAAAGAAACTTTTGTTAAATATGCTGAGCAAGGACAACCTTTTATTTATATTGCCCTATCCTCGGGGATATCAGGCACTTATCAGTCAGCCTCTATTATTAAAAATGAAGTGCAGGAAGAATTCCCTAACGTACAAATGGAAGTCATAGACTCAAAAGCGGCTTCACTTGGCTATGGTCTCATGGCTATTTCTGCAGCTGAGCTTGCTTCCAATGGTAAAACAGCTGACGAAATCAAACAGCACTTATCTACCACTTACCTCACGCACATGGAACATATTTTCACTGTTGATGACCTAGAATTTCTTCAACGAGGCGGAAGGGTTAGCAGAGCCTCTGCTTTCGTTGGCGGAATGCTTAAAATCAAACCAGTTCTTCATGTTGAAGACGGGAAACTTGTGCCAATAGAAAAAATTCGTGGTAAAAACAAAGTGGTGAAACGAATGGTCGATATTATGAAAGAACGTGGTGTTAACCTACAGTCTCAGCTTATTGGCATTACTCATGGAGACGACCTTGAAAGCGCTGAAAAGCTTAAGAGCGCAATCCAAGAAGCATTTGGAAGTGAACGCTTTGTCATCCATGAAGTTGGGGCAACGATCGGTTCTCATTCAGGACCTGGCACTCTTGCCTTATTCTTTCTAAATAAATAGCCTCTACATAGGATCTCACATAATCGTAAAACCTAAGTGTGCGTTACGATTATTTCCTAAAAGGGAGGCCTATCGATGTCAACAACGAAAGATAACAACAAGAAGCCTGTTGATGCGAATGCAAAACGAATGTTGAAAAACAGGTTGAAAGAAGAGAATCGTGAAGGCGGCAAGCACCAATATTCAAAAGACACAGATCATCTATAGACTCCTTATCCAAGAAATAAACCGGCTCATAGTGAGCCGGTTTATTTCTGTCTTACATCTGTACTATCAAAATAAGGAAAGGTATCCCCCACCCAAAAAGCAACTCCAAAGCCAATTGTTGTGTAAAGCAGGAAAAGCAAGTCGAATTTCGAGAATGTTGGCTTGTAGTAATAGGTACGCTTATTGTTATTAAACCGCTTCGCTTCCATAGCAACGGCAATGCGGTGCGCTCTTCTAATACTTTGCGATAAAAGCGGTACAGCATACAACGTAATCGTCTGTGTGATGCGGCGATAGCCCTTCTTCTTCTTTACTCCTCTTATAAGTAGCGCAGCTCTTAGCTGCTGAAATTCTTCTAACATAACTGGAAGAATTCGAACGGCAGCCATGAAACTATATGCAAAACGAGGAGGTACCTTAAGCTGCTGGATAAGAGAATAAAAAAGATAAACAGGTCTTGTTGTAAGAGCAAACAGCAACCCAAGTAAAGCAAAATTTAACGCACGAAAACCAATATGCAAGCCCCTATAAAAACTTTCTTCCGTTATATGAATCAGTCCCCACTTCCACCAGGTCGTTGATCCCTGGCCAAAGAACATCATGCTAGAAGCGCTGGAGAAGAACAAGAGAAGAAACGGCAGCATTAAAATCAGAAGTACCTTCTTTTGATGTCCTGTTGAGAACAGTAGAAGCAAGAGCGGCACAACCGTTATATTTGTAATTATATTTGGATTATGAATAAAGAGAAGCAAAAGAAACAACAAAAGAAAGAAAACCAACTTGAACGCGGGATTTAAGCGATGAACCCATGTTTCTTCATAGTTAAGAGTCCATTGCATACGCTTTTCCCTCTCCAACTCGCTCCAAGTTCCGATCAGCAACGAGCAATCCTTTTTCAATAATCCATTGCCTCGTTGCATAGTTGTTCACAATCTTCTCATCATGCGTCACCATAATAATGATCAATCCTTTTGCCCTTAATTCCTCAAATAGTTGAAGTAATTTAAACGTATTTTGAGCATCCTGACCAAATGTTGGTTCATCTAGAAGTAATACTGGCTGACTACCAAATAAAGCAGTCCCTACGCTTAATCGTCGCTTTTGACCAGTTGAAAGTTGATAAGGATGAAGCAATTTAACATGCTCAAGTTGATAAGACGTTAGCCAACCGTTCACCTTTTCATCTACGTTTGGATCATTGATCATTTCTAACGAATAAGCTAACTCTTTGTAAACAGAATGTGTTATGAATTGAAACTCAGGGTTCTGAAAAACAAAAGCCAGTTGACTTCGTGCATCATGCACCGTTTTTATTAATTGGTTTGAAACCTTTATTTCGCCTGACGTTTTCATTACATTCATCAAGCTTAATAGAAGAGAGCTTTTTCCTGCACCATTTTTTCCAGTAATGGCTACCCATTCACCTTCACAAACGGATATTTCTGGTGCTTGAATCTTAGGATGCTTCCCCCTATACCCTTTTAAATTAGTGACTGACAGAACCTCTTTCCCCCGCACAATATCCTTTGGCAAATCAGTTTCCTTTATATGCTCATCCCACACTTCAGGATACCAAATACCAAACTCTCTGATTTTGTGTTTATAAAACGAAAACACCGTATTGGGATCGGAATCTGCAATAATCTTTCCTTCAGAATTAAATAAAACGATGCGGTCAACAAAGTCGACTACTTCATCAATTTTATGCTCAACAATAATCATCGTTTGCTTTGCTTCAATTTGTTTAATTGTAGACCAAATTTCAGATGTACCTTCAGGATCTAACAGAGCTGTTGGTTCGTCTAAGAAAATCACTTCTGGTTCAAGTGCAATCATAGAAGAAATCGCTAGTCTCTGTTTCATCCCTTGTGAAAGTGTACTAATTTCCACGTGTGGATCTTGAAAAGACAGACCAACTTTATCTAAATAATACTGGATTAGGTCATTCATTTCGTGCTGCGGAACGGCCCTGTTTTCTAACACGAACGCTATTTCCTCATCCACATACGGCATACAAAACTGTGCATCGGGATCCTGAAATACAACACCAGTCGATTCACAAATCACCATATCATCTGCCTTCATCGGAACAGGAACTGCGTTAGGAATTAATCCAGCCAACACTTGTAATAACGTCGATTTCCCACAACCACTAGGGCCTAGAAATAGTATTTTCTCACTTTCTTTTACATGAAGAGAAAGATCCTCAAATTGCAATGAAGGGGCACCCGCAAATTTCAACCTAAGATTTGATACTCCTACCTTCATATCATTCCCCCTCATCGATCCAATGCTTTGTAGTCTTCATCACTTGCTGGTCTAATAAGACTTGTCACACCTGTTTTTTCAAGTGCTTCAACAAGGAAGTAAGCTAGAAGACCCGCTATAAGAAAGCCACCAATCAACCGAGCACCTATTAAGAGCAATAAATTCCATAAAGCAAGATCCATTACATATCCGTAAGCAGCATCCATGATAAGCGACCCTACTGCTGCAGCAATACCACCTAATGCCGCAACAAATGCGGTATACCGTTTATAGCCAAATAACGCAAACATCAATTCAGTACCTAGCCCTTGAATAATGCCATATAACAAAACAGACAGCCCATATTCTGATCCTACAAGAAATTCTCCAGAAGCTGCAGCGGTTTCAGCTAATAAAGCAACTCCCGGTTTACGGAGAAGGAGCATAGCTACAGTCCCAGCGATAAACCACATTCCGTATATAACATCTCCTATGTGAAGTCCAAATGGCTTAAACAGACTATATACCGGTCCCCACAGCTTATAAATAATCCCAAATACAAGGGCAATAACGATCGTAATTAAAATATCAGAGAGTTTTAACTTCATATTCTTTTCTCTTTCTGCAGTGCAACAGGCCATTCTTCAACGTTGTATCCCATGTCCCAGAAGCCGTATTCCAATTGACAGCTTAGAATAAAATAATCTCTTATTCGCTTCAGTTCCTTCTCAGGTGCCGTTTTGGCCCACTCGTCAAGAATACTGCGAAGTTGATTTGTTACAGGTTCCATCGACTCCTGTCCATAGAAAGTAATCCAATCATAGAAAGGGTGGTCTTCACTAGGATTAACTTCATGCATTAATCGCTGACCTATTTCTAGATACGTCCATGGGCACGGTAACAGTGCTGCAATGATCTCTCCAAGAGTACCCGTATGAGCTGCATCCAACATATGTCTTGTATAGTGATGCGCTGTAGGTGCAAGTGGATAACCTTGTAGCTCGTCATATGAAACTCCCGCTGCTCGACATAAATTATTGTGAGGATGAATCTCACTGTGTAGCACGAATGAAATTTGCTCATTAAATAACGCCATTTCCTCTCTTGTTTCACACTTTGAGATTGCAACTCCATAAATTCTTACAAAGGTATTTAAATACTCAAAATCCTGCTTCACATAATGCACAAGCTGTTCCTTCTCCAACTTCCCATTCGCAAGACCTCTCACAAATGGATGATCATAAATAGCCTCGAAAATGGGTGCTGCTTCCTCACGTAATTTTTCAGTAAATAACATAAAAAACTCCTCTCCGCTTTTCATCCGCCTGATGAAGAGGAAAGGAGCCAAGATGCTGTATGTCTACCATTTCTGAAGACGTAAGATGGGTTAAACATCTCTGCTTTTCATACGTTATAAACATATTAAAAGCCGCTCCAAAAATGGAGCGGCTACAAGTGCACCCGTCTCCACTTTCCTCCGCTGGCGCTAACCAGATCAGGTTCAAAGGGTCCAGGCACTCCTGTCTCAGTCACGTATATGACTCCCCTAGTGGATATATAAAAGCATTTTTAAAATTCTTAATTATACATAATAAGCTACGCTTCTTTTACACCTTTGTCAACCATTATTGGAAGTTCAATCACAAAGGTTGTCTCTTTCCTATTCGTCCGAACTGAAATCACGCCTTCGTGCTTTTCAATAATTTGTTTACAAACAGATAGACCAAGTCCCGTTCCTAGCTTCTTTGTACTAATAAACGGCTCGAAAATACTTTCAACAATATGAGAAGGAATTTGTCGTCCATTGTTCGTTATTTCAATTATAATTCTCCCGAGATTTTCTTTCGCTTTCATTATAATTTTTCTGTTCTTCGGCCTACTATCACTCAATTCTTCAATCGAGTTAATCATAATGTTGAGAATAACTTGCTTGATTTGTTCCTCGACTCCAAATAAAGGAATGTCTGGCTCAATAGAAGTTTCCACTTCAATTTTAGATTCAAGGAGGCGTGGGTATACAATCTCAATAGTGTACCGTAAGAGTCCACTTAAATTTATTGATAATGGCTTATCATCAATCGCTCGCATTTTCGAAAGAAAAAGGAATTGACTAACTTTTTCTTCCAGGTTTTTCATTTCCCCATTAAGAATTTCAAAATAATGCTTTCGCACTTTATTGCTCTCTTCATAATCGTCTTCAAGAAGTTTAAGAAATCCTTTGATAGAGGTTAGTGGATTTCTGAATTCATGGGCAAAACTTGCGCCTAACTGCCCAAGAATAGTCAGACGATCACTGTGCATTTCTTGGATAAATTTATTCTTATCTTGAATAATACTATCTTTTAATTTGGTGTACTCCGTAACCGAATGATATAAATACGCATTAAAATAATTATTAATGATTTCAAGCGCCGTTGAAAGTTCTTTCCGATCAAACGAAGATTCTTTTAGAACAGAAATGACTACCGATCGACCTGAGTTAATATTTGCAACAAATTCACCAATATTAACATTTGCATTAATACGTTCTTTCGCAATTTTCTTTGTCAATTTCTGGATCCAGTTCTCGTCAGGATTGCGAATGTAACGTGAAATAAGTTCTACCGTTCTCTTCCCGTTTTTTATTACTTCCTTATAATAAGGATCGTCCGGAGAAAGCCTTACAATCGCTAACCATTTATTCAAGATAATAGGCTGACTTGATTCAAGAAACACTGCAAGGTGTTCTTTAAATTGATTATCAACTCGATCACTACTCATGACATCCGCCTCACAAACTACATTGGTTTGGCTTTATTTTATCATGTAACATAACTGTCATCATTAACTTAACAAAAATAATGTTTGAAACAAGGGCCAATTGGTAAATCCTTTCATATATACCATTTTGAAAGGAGCAAGTTAAATGCGCCCAGATTATAGACAAACCGATGGTCAACCAGCACAACACCAAAACCATCAACCTGGTTCTGAACAAGAAATGACGCCTCATCCAATTACAGAGAACAACGATTATAAAGGATCAGGCAAATTAACGAACAAAGTAGCTCTCATCACTGGAGGTGACAGTGGTATTGGTGAAGCAGCAGCAATTGCTTATGCCAAAGAAGGTGCGAAGTTAGCAATCGTTTATCTTGATGAGCATGATGATGCCACAAATACAAAGAATCAAATTGAATCTGAAGGAAGCGAATGTCTTCTCTTATCAGGAGATATTGGTGACGAAGCATTTTGTGCTAGCGTGATTAACCAGGTCATGGAACATTACGGACAGCTTGATATCCTTATTAACAACGCTGCCGAACAACATCCACAGCAGGGTATTGAGGACATTACCGCCGAACAGTTAGAAAAAACCTTCCGCACAAATGTATTTTCGATGTTCCACTTAACGAAAGCAGCCCTTCCACATCTTAAAAAAGGAAGTGCGATTATTAACACGTCATCCGTCACAGGTTATGAAGGAAATGAGCAGTTAATCGATTATTCGAGCACAAAAGGAGCCATTACTGCATTTACTAGAAGTCTTGCGAAATCTCTTGTTGGCAAAGGTATCCGAGTGAATAGCGTTGCACCAGGACCAATTTGGACTCCGCTTATTCCGTCGACGTTCTCTGCCGATAAAGTAAAGAATTTCGGAACGAATACGCCTATGGGTCGACCTGGACAACCTGAAGAACTAGCACCCGCCTACGTCCTGCTTGGATCTGATGATTCTTCTTACATGACAGGCCAGACAATTCATATTAATGGCGGACAGTTTTTATCAACCTAAACCTCCTATCTAGGAGGTTTTTTCTATGTTATTACCCATTCTCAGGAAGAGACTGACAGTTATTGAATTCAGATCTAGTGAGAAACTAACTTAAAAAGAAGGCTATGTTAGCTCATATTGTTGACTTCTCGATTTTTGGCTCATTCGAGTGAAACCTCAGTTTCACTCGAATGAGCCAAAAATCAACACTGTTCATTAACTTAGCCAAAAAGAAAGGATGATATCAATGCATACAATGTGGAAAGGGGCGATTAGTTTTGGGCTTGTTAATATTCCGGTTAAGCTTTATGCAGCTACTGAAGATAAAGATATTAAAATGCGTTATCTTCATCAAGACTGTCATACTCCGATTAAGTATGAGAAACAGTGTCCTAATTGTGATCGTGAAATTGAATCTGAGGAAATTGTACGTGGATACGAATATGAAGAAGGTAAATATGTCATTATGGAAAAAGATGAAATAGAAGCTCTTGCTCATGAAAAAAGCAAGTCTGTTGAAATTGTTGATTTTATTGAACTAGCTGATGTAGATCCAGTTTACTTTAATAAGTCTTATTTTATTGGTCCGAACGATAACGGAAGTAAACCTTATATGCTGCTTAAGCAAGCAATGGAAGAGTCAGGTAGGATTGGCATTGCCAAAATTACGATTCGTTCTAAACAACACTTAGCCGCTGTTCGGGTCTATGAAAAAGGTCTCATGTTAGAAACCATGTATTTTCCAGATGAGGTAAGAACAATTGACAATGTTCCCGATCTCCCAGAGGAACTTGAAGTAAACGAGAAAGAGAAGAAATTAGCAAGGCAGTTAATTGAACAGCTAACGACGGAATTTGAACCTTCCAACTACAAAGATGAACGACGAGAAGCCATGCTTGCATTAATTGAAAGTAAAATATCAGGAGATGAAATTAAAGTCGTTGAAGAAATACCGAAGAAAAATGTTGCTGATTTAATGGATGCGCTTCAAGCAAGTCTCGATTCCTCTCCACCGAAAGCTTCTCCGAAGAAAAAGAAAAAGGCAGCACCTAAAAAGAAGAAAGTCGCAAAATGAGTAAGCCTTTGCTTCCTATGATCCCTAAGCTTTCTCACTCATTTCCAACTAATGATGATTGGATATATGAAGTGAAATACGATGGCTATCGTTCGATCCTAGCTTGGGATGGAAAGACTCTATCACTAACGAGTCGGAACGGCCATGATTTAAATAGTCGTTTCGCTCCATTACATGACAAGTTAGCGCTTCTCCTCCTAAATCATAAAGTCGATCCATGCATCTTAGACGGGGAAATCTGTATGCTAAGTAACACCTACAGAGCTGATTTCGAATCACTGCATAAACGCAAGGAAAAAAACCTCTCATTCATTTGCTTTGATATGCTAAAGAAAGACGAAGTGTCACTAACAGCCTCTCCTTTAGTAACTAGGAAGGATGAACTGCGTCGCCTTTTCAAAAACATCCCTAATCAAGACATTCTAATTGAGATTTCTTTTTCTCCTTCTGCCCAAGACCTTTTTGAATTAGTCAAAAACCACAATGGTGAAGGTGTGGTTTGTAAAAAGGTACATAGCGTATATAGAGAAGGAAAAAGAACTAGCAACTGGCTTAAGGTAAAGAACTGGAAAAGCGCCTATGTCTTTCTTTACGCCTACGAAAAAACAAATGGTTACTTCTATACGGGCGTTAACCGTGAAGGGGAAATTTATGAAGTTGGTCATTTCTCACACGGTCTTTCTTCAGAAGAAAGAGAAGCGTTACTTCAGGTAATCAAACGCAATAAAATAAAAGAAGCAAATGGCTTTATTTATGTTCAACCTGCTATAGTGTTGGAGCTTGTCTTTTTGGATCTCTATAACGAGAAATTAAGACAACCTCGTTTCAAGCAATTCTGTTTCCAAACTTCCTTGGAGGTATGTACGTGGGACACCATTCAATCATCGTTAATGACATAGAAGTAGGAATAACGAATCCAGATAAATTGCTCTGGCCATCTATTACAAAAGCCGAGTATCTTACTTATCTATCCAACATTGCGCCATTCATGCTTCCTTGCTTGCACAATAAACCGTTAACTGTTATTCGTTTTCCTGACGGCATAGATGGAGAAGCTTTCTACCAGCGAAATTGCCCTGAGTACGCGCCTGAATATATATCTACTGTTCAATATGACGACCATAACCAAATCATTTGTTCTGATCTTCAAACGCTATTATGGCTTGGCAACCAGGCTGCCATTGAGTTTCATGTTCCGTTCTCACCATACGATACTAATAAGCCGTCGGAAATTGTTTTCGACCTCGATCCACCTTCAAAAGAGGCCTTTCATTTAGCCATTAAAGCCGCTCAGCGAATAAAAACCATTCTGGATCAACTTCATATAATAGGGTTTATTAAGCTTTCGGGAAATAAAGGCATCCAAATTCACATACCACTTCCACACAAAACCTTTACCTATAATCAAACAAAGAAATTCACTCGTTTCATTGCAAACTATTTAACAGAAAAAGATCCAGACTCTTTTACAACTGAGCGACTAAAAGAAAAACGGAATGGTCGACTTTATATTGACTATGTGCAGCATGCAGCAGGAAAAACAATTATCGCACCATATTCAGCACGTGGTAACAAAGAAGGTCTTATAGCAGCGCCAATCAAATGGCAAGAACTCACTTCTACTCTAACTCCTAGAGATTATACGATGAAGGATATAAGGAATCGTAAGGATGATCCTTTTTCAACTATTAATGAAGTACGTAACGAACAACCTTTTAAACCGATTCTTGATTGGCTAAGTAAGAATAAAACAGAATAAGCAAATAGCCACCTTAAGGATGGCTATTTGACGTTCTCAATTCCATTTTCAGTCTGCGTTCTAACTGTCCATCGTTCAACTACTTTGTGTGGAATACAAACCCGTTTATTTTCTGCATCAGGATCTGCAATTTTCTCAAGTAAACAATTGACTGCTTCATACCCAAGTTCAAAGATGTTAATGTCTACAGATGTGAGAGGAGGACTTGCGTATTCTGCTAACATGACATTGTTAAAGCTAATGATCGAAACATCTTCAGGTACCGAAAGCCCTATCTCATCAAGCTTACTCATAATGCCAAGCGCCATTAAATCATCTACAACAACAAGAGCAGTGGGTGGTTTTGGCAGTGAGAACAATTCCATAACAGCTTCTTGTCCACCTTCTTTAAGAAACTCCACATGCACAACATAATCATCATTATGTGGAATCCCCGCTTCACGAAGGGCTTTCTCATACCCACTTAAACGGTCAACGGTAACAACAAGATCTAAATTACCTCCAACGAATGCAATACACTCGTGTCCTTTCTCGATAAAATGCTCTGTTACATCTTTTGCAGCTCTGTAATTATCGTTATCTACATGTGTGATGGTATCTGGAAGAGCGAATGGCT
The DNA here is from genome assembly GCF_001039475.1 of Guptibacillus hwajinpoensis. Taxonomy (GTDB): domain Bacteria; phylum Bacillota; class Bacilli; order Bacillales; family Guptibacillaceae; genus Guptibacillus; species Guptibacillus hwajinpoensis. Next base: position 1,319,829 of record NZ_LELK01000001.1, read on the forward strand.
TTCCAATCACCGTGAAAGGGAAATTTTGTTCTTGTAGAAACGTCATAATTTTATCGTCGATTCGAGAGTAAAGCATGACAATTCCATCAACTCGTCTTCCATGCACCATCCCCATGACACCTTCTAATATGTCCTCCTCCTTTGAGCCTGTTGACATATAGAGTGTATATTCCTTCTCATGCGCTTTCGTACTAATGCCTCGAAGCACTTCTGGAAAGAATGGGTTTTGAAAAACTTTATCAGCTGAACTTGGCATAACAAGTCCTATTGTTTGTGTGCTTTTATTCGCTAAACTACGTGCATTATAGTTCGGATGATAACCAAGGTACTCCATCGCTTCTCTAACACGTCTTTTTGTTTGTTCACTAATACGTGGGTTGTTCGCAATAACACGAGATACTGTTGAGGGTGCAACATTTGCGAGTTTTGCCACGTCTTTGATCGTTACCGCCATTTGGACCCCTCCTATCTTACACTTTCTAATGCTCTAACATATTAACAGTCTTAAGTCATAGTTTCTAAAGTCTTTTTTCGTAGGCATTGTTACACTTAGATAAGTGGTTAATTTCCGCTCCAGGATGCTCGCTTTCCGCGGGGCGGGACACTTGAGCCTCCTCGTCGCTTACGCTCCTGTGGGGTCTCACCTGTCCCGCTAGTCCCGCAGGAGTCGAACATCCTTCCGCTCCAATCACTAAGTGTGGTTTTCTATAACAAAAATCTTCAAAAGCAACAATCTTTTAGAAAAGAGCCTTTCTAACACAACTCTGAGCGCCTCTTTCCCTATAATGAACCACAATGTTTAATTGTAAACGATCTCATTTCAGAATGATATAACATATAGGCTATGTTAGCTCATATTGGTGATTTCTCGATTTTTGGCTCATTCCACAGGGCGTAAATGTGCCAAAAATCAACACTGTTCATTAACATACCCAACATATAAAAAGGAGAAAGAAGTAACAAGAGTCGCTTCCCTCTTTATCTTCTTTCTCCATTCATCAAAATTTTATCCCTTCGTTCCTCCAGCAGTTAAGCCAGAAATAAAGAAGCGCTGTAGCGATAAGAAAAGAATAGAAATTGGAATCGCGATAAGAACAGATCCGGCAGCAAACGTTGTGAATTCATTACCGAACTGATCGGAAATCATTTTATACAAACCTACAGCAAGAGTGAATTTATCTTCACTTCTTAAAATAACCTGTGCAAGGATAAAGTCTGTAAAAGGTGTAATAAAGCTAAATAGCGCTACTACTGCAAGAATAGGTTTTGCAAGTGGTAAGATGATCTGCCAGAAGATACGGAAGTGACCCGCACCATCAATTCGAGCTGATTCATCAAGCTCTTTCGGAATTGTATCAAAGTACCCTTTTGCAAGCCATGTATTCATCGGCAGTAAGCCGCCTGCATACACAAGAATTAAAGCAAAGTGTGTATCCAATAATCCAGTAACATAAGCAAGCACATAAATAGCAATTAGTGCTGCGAAGTTAGGAATCATTTGCAGGATTAGGAACGTCATTAAACCATTCTTACGACCTACGAAACGATAGCGAGAGAATGCATAAGCCATACAAGAGATCATGGCTACAGCAAGTACCATTGTAATGATACAAATCTTAAGTGTGTTCCAATACCAAAGAAGGTAATCACTTTCCGCCGTATTAAATAACGACTTATAGTGCTCAAGTGTTGCATCCTTTGGAATAATCGATGAACCCGATAAGCTATCTCCCGGATTAAATGATGAGCCGATAATCCATAAGACAGGATATAAGATGATCACACATGCGATTGCAATAGCGACATAGGACAGGGTTAAACGGACTGTGTTCTGCATTTTTGGACTCATATTACATCATATCCTCTTCTTGGAATGATTTCGTTCTTCTAAACTGCCATAAAGCAACTCCGATTACGATAGCTGATAGAATCATTGTAATGGCAGCCGCTTTACCATATTGTGCGGATGTAAAGGTAAGTTTATATATCCACGAAATCAAAATATCGGTAGATCCTGCAGTTTGACCTGATACAGCAGGTCCTCCTCCATTGAATAAGTAAATCACGTTAAAGTTATTAAAGTTAAACGTATACTGTGTAATCAAGATTGGCGCAATCGCAAAAAGAACCATTGGAAGCGTAATGCCTCTGAACTTCTGCCAAATATTTGCACCATCAACTGTTGCAGCTTCGTAAAGCTCTTCTGGAATGGATTGAAGTACACCCGTTACCATTGCAAAAATGAACGGGAAACCAAGCCAGAACTGTATGAGTATTAAAGCAACTTTCGTCCAAAATGGCTCAGTAAGCCAAGGAATGGCGTCAATACCGAAAGCAGCTAAGATGTCATTATTAATCGCACCAAACGTTTCATTAAACATTCCAGCGAATACTAGAATTGAAACGAATGCTGGTACCGCCCAAGGCAGAATAAAGATTGTTCTAAAAAGTCCTTTGAATTTAAGGTCTTTTTGGTTCATTAAGACAGCTAGGAAAATACCGATGGCAATTTGGCCAGTGGTTGCTACAAATGTCCATACGATCGTCCATGAGAATACATCGATAAATGTATTACGCCAAATATCAAGTTTGAATATATCGATATAGTTTTGAATGCCAATCCAGTCAACTAAGTTTGCTGGAGGAGAATGATACAGATCATAGTTCGTAAATGATAGTAAGATTACAAACAAAATTGGAAAGATAACAACAAAGATTAATAAGAAAAATCCTGGCGTTAACATTAAGTAAGGGAAACCTTGTTCTGATACATTACGGTATTGCTCTCTAACAGAATTAAGAGGAATGCCAAAATCACGATTTCTTCCGTTCAAATACGCATCCCTAAGATTTAAGAAATAAATCACAAGGCCAATCAAGATTACTAGGACTGCGATAATCCCCTGTGTTAATAGGAAGATAGAATGATCGCGCGGAAGTTCTTCTCCCAGCGTTACGATGCCCCATAATCCGATATTGATTAAATCAGCAAATGCCACTCCAAAAGATACAGTTAAGATCAAGAACATTAACCCTTTGAGTAGTTGCTTATTGTAGAACTGACCAAATCCTGGTATCAGTGATAAAGCGAGTGCTGTTTTTCTATGCTTTGTTTGACGTACAGTTGCCTCCATCGTGATGGCAATCCCCTTTCTCCACCTCACTTTTCTATCTTTAAAGTGAGAAGCAGTACCCCGTTTCCGGAGTACCGCTTTGATTTTTCAAGAATCTAGTTGCTGTGGTTCTGTTCAATCTGAGACTTAATTGTTTTAGTAGCTTCATCAAGAGCAGCTTTCGGCTCTTGCTTACCAGTTGCTACAAGTTGAAGTGCTGATGCTGCAGGCTCCCAAACTTCTGCCATTTCAGGAATGTTTGGCATTGGAACACCGTATGAAGACTGAACTGCAACTGCGTTTGCAGCTTCATTGTCAGCAATAATTGGATCTTCAATAAGAGACTTAACCGGAGGGATTTCTCCTGTCTTCTCATAACGAATTTTGCCGTTCTCAGCATTTGAAATCCATTCTACAAGCTTAGTAGCCCATTCTTTGTTCTCTGAGAAATTACTTACGTGCCAGCCTTTAACACCAATAAACGTTTGGAAATTCTCACCGTTAGGAAGCTTAGGCATTGGAGCTACACCAATTTCAATACCAGCATCTTTATAGCCCTGGAATGACCATGGTCCATTCATTACAGACGCAGCTTTCCCTTCGTTAAAGAGACCATCCATTGAAGATCCACCATTCTCGCCGATAAGTCCTTTAGGGAATAGTTTTTCGTCATACCATTTCTGGATATACTCTGTACCTTCTACAGCCCCTTCATTGTTTAAACCAAGGTTCTGTGGATCAAGACCTTCATCCGTACGCTCAAACACATAACCGCCATAACCTGCTAGTACAGCGTTTGCAAAGTAGAAGTTATCCCAAAGCGCAAGGAAACCATAGTTCTTGTCTTTCGTGAAATCTGTAGCGAAATCATAGACCTCATCCATTGTTTCTGGAGCTTCGTCCATTAACTCTTTGTTATAAATGAAAACCGGTGTTTCAGTAGCCTTTGGAAGACCATAAAGGTTTCCTTCATAGCTCTCTGCTTGAATTGAAGATTCAGTGAATGTATCAACGACAGATTGATCTACTTCAATTGGAGAAATAAGACCTTCAACTGCAGCTTGTCCAATCTGATCGTGGGGAAGTGTAATAACGTCAGGACCAGTACCGGCTGGGCCATCTAGACGAATTTGCTCTCTAATCTCGTCAGCCATACCAAGTTCTTTAAATTCTACAGTAATACCATACTCTTCTTCGAAACTCGCAATGGCAGGTTCAAGTGCAACTGCTTTATCTGTATCTTCCCAAACAACTAGCTTCTCAGGTTTGTTAGCATCGTCACCTTCAGAGCCACTACCCTCGTTGCTGTTAGAAGAACTTTGGTTATTTTGCGGTCCGCATGCTGCTAGGACACCAATCGCAAGAACCAGTGTTAGAAATAAGGCGAAAAAACGTTTCATGTGTTAACCCCCTCTTAATTTACGATAGCGGTACAAGCGCTTTCAAAAACTTTCGTGAAAACGATTGCACTAGCTTTCTATAACCTATTATACATGCCCCCATCATTTTCGCAACCGTTTGCACAAACTTTTTTTACGTTTTTTCAAAATATTATTTTGGCCATGTTTTTACATTTGACTACTACTCTATTATCTTCTACATTTGTATAGAAAGAAGGACAATCACTATTAATATAGACAGTTGATGCAAAGGTAAACAAAAAATGCAAACGATTGCATATGGAGGTTATGAATAATGCAGAAAGAAGCGATCTACCACCGCCCAAAGAATAATTTCGCTTATGCCTATGATGAAAGAACTCTTCACTTGCGCTTGAAAACGAAAAAAGACGACACATTGAGCGTCACTCTCATTTATGGAGATCCTTATGACTGGAAAGATAATGTCTGGCAATATCATAAGCAGAAAATGCTACTAACTGGTTCAGATGACCTTTTCGATTACTGGACCACTTCTGTAGAGCCTCCCTACCGACGCATGAGATATGGTTTCTACTTAGAAGATGAGTCTGAATCACTCGTATATACAGAAAAAGGCTTTTTCACTGAGCAGCCATTAGATACGAACGACTACTTTAGTTTCCCTTTTCTAAATGAAATTGATGTTTTTAAAGCACCTGATTGGGTAAAAGATACAGTTTGGTACCAAATTTTTCCCGAACGATTCGCAAATGGTGATTCATCTATAGATCCTAAGGGAGTTCTACCATGGGGTGAATATCCTCCAGCACGAGATAATTTCTTCGGAGGAGATTTCCAAGGCGTTATTGATCACCTTGACCATCTCACTGAACTTGGAATAAACGGAATCTATTTCACGCCTATCTTTAAAGCGAAATCGAACCATAAATACGATACGATCGATTATTTGGAAATCGATCCTCAGTTCGGTGATAAAGAAACGTTTAAGCAATTGATTAAAGCATGCCATGAACGAGGTATTAAAGTTATGCTTGATGCAGTTTTCAACCATAGCGGGTATTATTTCGAACCATTTCAAGATCTATTGAAAAACGGTGAAGACTCCAAATACAAGGATTGGTTCCATGTTCGTTCATTCCCAATAGAAACAAAGCCGCTTCCTTCTTATGATACATTTGCTTTTGAAGCATCAATGCCTAAGTTAAACACTGAAAATCCTGAAGTGAAAGAGTATTTACTTCAAGTTGGTAAGTATTGGGTAGAAGAATTTGATATTGATGGATGGCGACTCGATGTTGCCAACGAAATCGATCACCAGTTTTGGAGAGATTTTAGAAGAACAGTGAAACAAATTAAGCCAGAGCTGTATATTCTAGGGGAAATCTGGCATGACTCTATGCCATGGCTTCAAGGGGATCAATTCGATGCAGTGATGAATTATCCGATGACATCTGCCCTACTAGACCATTTCGCACATGAAACAATTTCAGTTGAAACAATGGCGGATCGCCTAACTTCTCTTCTCCATTCATATCCAGATAACGTGAATGAAGTTGCCTTCAACTTATTAGGGAGTCATGACACGCCTCGGATGCTTACGCTTGCGAATGACCGCAAAGATCTGGTCAAGCTGATGTACATGCTTCAATTCTCATTCCCTGGCACACCGTGCATTTATTACGGTGATGAAATTGGCATGAAGGGCGGAGCTGATCCGGGGTGTCGTGAATGTATGATTTGGGATAAAACAGAACAGGATACTGAACTGTTCGATTTTCTAGAGGAACTGATATCACTACGTAAGTCACACTCAGCATTTGGAAATAGCGGATCTTTTCATTTTGTTTCAGCGAAAGATGGCGTTATTCAGTATAAAAAGGAAACAACTACAGAAACACTGTTATTCCTAATAAACAGTTCTGAAGTTATTCAATCGGTTGAGGATCTTTCCCTTTCTAACGAAACAACAAGCCTTTTCGGAAACAAAATCAAACCAAATACCGCTCTTACACTAGAACCATTTGGATATGAGATTATCTCACTTTAATGATGAAGAAGCACCTGGACACCTTCCAGGTGCTTCTTTTTTGGTCTTTATTTAACTAAATAATCTGTAAGCGCAACCACCCTTACCTTGTCTATCTTCAACCAATTTACCGATTATACTGATGGAATATTATCTAACGTAGTTTTTTAAATTTTCTAAAAATATACTTGAATTTACGTGTACCTCAGCATACTATTAGGATACAGAAGAAAGATGATGTTAGATAAACTGACATGGAGGGTCTAAAATGAAAAAAGTTGAAGCCATTATTCGTCCTGAAGCTTTCCAAAATTTACGGGATCGTTTGAGTGATGAGGGTATTACAGGAATGACAGTTTCTGAAGTAGCAGGATGTGGGTTACAGAAAAAGCAAACAGGCGTGTTCAGAGGAAGTCATTTTGAAGTCTCTCTCCAGCCTAAGATTAAAGTCGAACTCATCTTTGATGATCACCTGCTTGACCACGTTGTAAAGAATATACGAGATGTATGCGCAACAGGTGAAATTGGAGATGGTAAAATTTTCGTCTACCCTGTAGAAGATGTTATTCGTATTCGTTCTGGTGAACACGGTCTTACAGCTATTAAATAACTTGAAAAGGATGATGGAAGCAATGAAAAAGATATCTGCCTTATTTATAGCACTCTTCCTACTTTCTGGAGGTCAAGCATTTGCTGCAGGAGATGCAGCCGTAGCAACATTAAGTCAATCAATGGACACCATTTGGGTTATGATCGCTGCATTTCTTGTCTTCTTCATGCATGCCGGGTTTGCAATGGTCGAAACAGGTTTCACCCGATCGAAAAACGCTCTCAATATTTTAATGAAGAACTTACTAACAATGTCAATAGGAGCCGTGTTGTATTTCATTATCGGCTACGGAATAATGTTTGGTACATCCTCAGGTGGATTTATTGGAACGAATGGGTTCTTCCTCCTAGGACAATCTGAAAACATTGGTTTCTTCGTATTCCAAGCTGTTTTTGCTGCCACGTGCGCCACAATTATTTCAGGTGCCGTTGCGGAACGAATGAAGCTAATTAGTTATATCGCTGTAACGATCGCAATGGTCGCAATCGTCTATCCAGTAGTAGGTCACTGGATTTGGGGCGGCGGATGGCTTTCAGAGCTTGGGTTTACAGACTTTGCTGGATCAACTGTTGTTCATTTAACTGGTGCAATTGGTGCTGTCGTAGCTGTCTCTTTTCTTGGAGGTCGTATTGGGAAGTACTCTAATGGCAAAGTAAATGTTATTCAGGGTCACAATATTCCTCTCGGTGCTCTAGGTGTGTTCATCCTTTGGTTCGGCTGGTTTGGATTTAATGCAGGTAGTACTCTCTCAGCTAGTGATGCACTTATTCCTATTATTGTAGCAACAACCCTTCTTTCAGCTTCAGGTGGTGTAATTGGAAGTGCACTCTATTCTTACATTCGTTACAAACAAATCGATGCCTCATTAACATTAAACGGCGCTCTTGCAGGACTGGTCGGAATCACAGCCGGTACAGCAAGCGTATCACCAATAGGCGCCATCTTCATTGGATTAATTGCAGGTGTTATTCTAATTGAAGCTGTTCAATTAATTGACCGTCGAGTTAAACTTGATGATCCAGTTGGAGCAATCGCTGTTCACGGTGTATGTGGTGTTTGGGGTACAGTAGCTGTCGGACTATTCGCTGTAGAAGGTGGTCTATTCTACGGGGGCGGCGCAGCACTCCTGCTAGTTCAAGCAATAGGCGTACTCGCTGTCATCGCCTGGACTTCCGTTACTCTCGGTACGTTTCTATTTATCTACACACGATTCTCCTCTATCCGCGTATCACGGGAAGAAGAAATTCAAGGTCTCGACTTCGCAGAACACGGATCAACAGCCTACGAACTACGCGGCGGGATCCTAAACAATAACGAAAGCCCATCAACAGGTTCTCCCTTCGGCCACGGCTTAGTAGACCGCCTAAACGGACTAGAAAAACCAAAAGTTGATAGAAAAGCGGAAGTGGGCGGTTAGACTCGAAAAGCGCTGGAACTTCCCAAAAAGAACACGCTCTTTGTGTTCATTTTGGGAAGTGAAGCGATCGAGAGGCTGCCCACTGCAGCTGGATCAAGAAAAGCGGAAGTGGGAGGTTAGACTCTTCCCCAAAATAACCAGATCATTATTTAGATAGGCTCTTATCTAAAAGTTGTTGCTATTTAAAAATCTTTAGATAAAAAACCACATTACGCTAATTGGAGCGGAAGGATGCTCGACTCCTGCGGGACTAGCGGGACAGGTGAGACCCCCGCAGAAATCGGGTAGGAGCGGAAATTCCCCCACTACTCAAATAGCAACAATGTATAAGAGAAAGCATTCATACAAAAAGAACCGAAGCGAGAATCATAGCTTCGGTTCTTAATTTAAGTTTTATGAAAGTCATTAATGATTGTAGCGCAAATCAACCACTACTCTTAAACCATTGCCTACGAAAACACCCTTAAATTAATCTACAATATTTACACCCTTCTGCTCCATCCAATAATTAATTTGAGCAAGATGTGCGATTAACTGAGGACCTGCCATCAACTGACCAAACCACGGCACCTTAAAGGCCTTTCCTTCTGAATCAATAATATCCTGAACAACCTGACGATCAATAAGGACAAGAAGTGGCGCTTGCTTATTATCAATCGTCTGCTGTAGCCAGCTAGATACAGCCTTCGTGTAGGCTGGATGATAGGTTTTGGGATAAGGACTTTTCTTACGATAAAGAACATCATGGGAAAGCGTTCCTGTCATCGCTCTCCTTAGTAAGCCTTTCTCTCTACCATCAAGCATCTTCATATCCCATGGTACATTCCAAACGTACTCAATTATCCGATGGTCTGAGAAAGGAACCCTTACTTCAAGACTTGCTCCCATACTCATTCGATCTTTTCGTTCGAGTAACGTTGTCATAAACCAATTTAGATTCAAATAAAAGAGCGATCTTCTTTTCGCTTCTAACTCACTTTCGCCATCTAGACGAGGCGTTTCGTTAATCGACTCACGATACCGATCTGTTACGTACTGCTCAAGTTTTAACTTATTTCGAACATCTTCTTTTAACATAGCCTGACGTTCGAGGGTTGAACGCATCCATGGGAACTGTTCTTGATCAAGAAGTTCCGGTTTATGGAACCAGGGGTAGCCCCCGAATATTTCATCTGCACATTCACCAGAAAGTGCAACAGTTGCATGTTGTTTTATTTGCTTTGAAAACCATAGAAGCGAAGAATCTACATCCGCCATTCCAGGAAGATCACGACATTGTATAGCTCCTTTTAAATGGTGAACGAGTTGATCGGTATCAATGACACAGTTCGTATGATCCGTAGCAAGTTCTGCCGATACTTTTTTGATCCATGGTGCGTCAGCATTTGGCTGGAATTCACTACTTTCAAAGAATTTATCATTATCAACATAATCTACTGAAAACGACCGCAGCGTTCCTCTGCCATCATTTGCAAATGCGGTTTGAGCAACAGATGTAATGGCGCTTGAATCAACTCCTCCAGATAAAAATGTACAAACAGGAACATCTGCGACGAGCTGCCTCTTAATTGCATCTTTCAAAAGATCTCCAACTGTTTCAACTGTAGTATCTAAATTATCTGTGTGCTCTTCGCTCTTTACGTTCCAATAACGCCACTTCTTTAAACCATTTCGATCAAATATCATTGCAAAACCCGGGCGTAGTTCTTGAATACCACGGAAAACTCCGTGACCCGGCGTTCTTGAAGGCCCAAGGCCGAATATTTCTTGTAACCCTTCCCGATCAATTTCAGTTTTCACAGCAGGATGAGCAAGAATAGCTTTCAGCTCTGAACCAAATTGAACAGAACTGCCACTATTTCGATAGAATAATGGTTTCACTCCTAGTCGATCTCGCGCTAGAAACAACTGATCTCCGTCCCAAATAGCGAATGCAAAAATACCGTTTAAGTGATCAACACAAGCCTCTCCCCATTCAACATAAGATGTTAAGAGAACTTCTGTATCTGAATGTGATTGAAATGAATATCCTTTGCCAAGCAGAACCTTTCTTATATCTTCCGTATTGTACAACTCACCGTTATAGCAAATGGTATAGCTTTTCTCACGATGTTTACGCGTCATTGGTTGACCACCACCAGCTGGATCGACGACAATTAAACGCGTATGTCCAAACCCACAATGGCCTTGTAACCAGCAGGTAGAAGCATCCGGGCCGCGTTTTGATAACGTATTGGCCATCTGTTGAAGAACTTTCTTCTCCCCTGTCAGATCCTGTTTCCAATCAACCCATCCTGTTATGCCACACAAAAGCTCTCCCTCCAATCAATGCTCTCTGTTCACTTTATGCTTCCGCCCACTTTTTGTGCATTATTTTATCTCCTTCTGTATTCATCCCATTTCTGAACAAGAAAAAAGCTCGAAACCCTTAGTAAGGGTTTCAAGCTTTTTGAAATCGCATGAAATACCATGCTCCTTCTTTCACAACTGGCTTCATTTCCTTTAATTTAAATCCTGTTTCAGAAGCAAGGTTTACCATCTCAGCACGATTAGGTAACGGAAACAGGTTGTCGTGTGCACTCATGAAACTATTAAATGCCGCTGAAAATGCAATGCCATGCTTCGACTCATGTATCGGTGAAATGACGATAAGCTCTCCTTTTTCTCCTGTTACTTCATGGGCTTTTTCGAATAATCCAAAACGGTCTTCAGGTGAAAAGTAGTAGAGCAGGTTATTCATCATGGCAACATCAAAAGGATCTCCATCCCACTGCCATGTCATCATATCGTCCGGATAGAGCGAAATAGACGATTTTAAAGGAAAGTGAATGTTTTCCTCTGCCTCAAGACAAACCGACTTGTTTTTCTCAATTCCAACTAGCTTCATATCTTCAAGTTTTGCTCCAATACGTGAAAGATACCCCGCATAGCCTGCTCCAAAATCAATAACGGATTTTGCATTCGTTTTCTTAATACACTTATGAATCTTTGGGAAAGCAAACCTTTCAATAAAACTCGACGTTGCAGCAACAGTTCCACCGTAATCTTCATCCTGATAAGATGCGTGATCTTCACTATTCAATAAATCTGGATAGGACAGGAGTATGGGAATATGTAACTCCATCATTTCTTTTAACAGTATACCGACTGACTGATCACTGTTCTTTGAGATGGATTCAACCATATGTTTCTTGGAATGTATTTTGCCATCCTTATCAAGTTTCAAATGATTAATGGCAACACCCACGTCTGCCCACCTAGTTAGCAGAAGCTCGTTCATATCTCGTTTATTCGCAACATCGGAGACGGTCGTTCCTTCCTCAAATTCATCGAATAAATCATGAACATAACCAACATGTGCATGCCAGGCATATAGAAAAGGTTCATTGCTTTTCATCCATTTCCTTGCACGCCAAATCTTTTTCAGTTCCTTCATTCTAGTTCCTCCCGTCTCATTTGCGATACCATGGATAATCATCGTACGTTGAAAACATAATCTTTTCTTTCTTCTTATCAGAAATTTTCACTCGCCCTGCTTTTACAGGTAGAAGTCCAGCCTGTTTCATTCGATCCACTAGATTGAATTTCCATATGCCTAGTCCAGATGTATTCAGCATTTGTTTATAATGCAGGCTAAGTGAATGTTCCGTTTGCTTTACTCCTTTTATCCTTAGCTTCTGCCATGCTCGATAAGGAAATGAATATAGTAAGGCAGCCTGATGACTGAGTCTTGATACATATTCTGCTCTCGGCTTTCTAACTTTTTCGTACCATTCTAACTGTGACCATTCCGTTTGATTCGTCTTGAACATCCAACATAGGAGCTCTCCTAGTACATCCGAATCCTGGATAGCAAGATTCATACCTTCACCCGCCATAGGATGCACACTATGGGCAGCATCACCGGTTAAAATCATATTGTCTTTCACATAGCTAGATACATTATGCCTTACGGGAATCATCAGCTGGATTTTCTTCCACGTATCAATTTGATGAACATACCCTTCAAGCTCAGGCATTAGTTCGCAATACGCTCGATAGAATGACTCCAGTCCTTCTTCACGCATCGTTTTAAACTCGCCAGGTTTAATCAAAAGCACACTCCGAACTTCATTATTTGGAAGCGGGAATAAGCCAACAAACTTGTTTTGTGTTGTAATAATTGTAGACTGATTAAGCGAATCTGGTCTTGGAAATGAAACGGTTAAAAAGTGATGGTTATACTTTGTGTTTTTCATATCTACTTCCATCGCCGTTCTTGTTGGAGATGCTCTTCCTTCTGCACCAATATAGAAAGAAGCATGAATTTTCCGCTCGCCTTCTTTCGTTTGAATGATGGCTTTTTTATGTTGAGGTTCTTCATCTGTGAACCCCGTAAATTTAGCCGGTTGGATATAATCGACCGATTCATACTTGGAGGCTTCAATGAATAAAAGCTCTTTTAACTTTTCATGTGGAATCATAAGAGACGTATTATAAGGCGAATCAATAAGATCATATCTGAATTCGTTTGCACTAAGCTGTGTCATCGTTTGGTCAGCTTTCTGATCGTATTCGTAGAATTGAATAGATGGTAAACTAAATCCATTCTCCTTCACTAGCTCTAGCATATTGATTCGATCCAGAATTTCAAGGCTCTTAGGTTGAAGCAACTCGCCTTTATAGATGAGCCCGCTCTTTTTATCTTTTTCTACTAAGAGCGTCTTAATATTATTCTGCCCTAGCTTAACAGCGAGGGTGAGGCCAGAAATGCCCCCACCAATAATCATGACATCGTAATCCATCTTTCATCACCTCATTCGATATCTTCCTATTCCCTTCCAATCACCCCTTAAAACAGAATAAGAAATCTGTGTGTGTTATCGAAGGTATTTAAACAAAAACCTTATTGGTAGACACTGTTGCTATAGTGGGTTAATATCCGCTTCAGGATGCTCCAATCGGCGAAGTGTGGTTTTTTATTTGGCTATGTTAATCAGTAGTGTTGATTTTTGGCTCATTCGAGTGAAACTGAGGTTTAACTCGAATGAGCCAAAATCGAGAAATCAACAAAATGAGCTAACATAGCCTTTTATTTAATAAGTGTTTCAAAAGCAACACTTCGCTAATTGGAGCGGAAGGATGCTCGACTCCTGCGGGACTAGCGGGACAGGTGAGACCCCACAGGAGCGTTAGCGACGAGGAGGCTCACCGCCCGCCCCGCGGAAAGCGAGCATCCTGGAGCGGAAATGAAACCCTATACAGTAAAAGCAACAACGTCTACGAAAAGAGCCAAACAAAAAGACCAGCCAATAGTGGCTAGTCTAAGTTGCTAAAGGAAATTGCTTGGATAATAGGAGTTTCTCGAAACGGTCTCTATTCAATGGCTTACTGTAGAAAAAACCTTGCGCAAAGTTACAGCCGAAACTTCGAATAATTTCACCCTGTTCCTTCGTTTCAATTCCTTCTGCTACAATGGATAGATTTAAACCTTCACACATCGTAATAACGGCTTTCACAATCGCTGCATCTGCGTTATTTTCTTGAAGATTTCTTATAAACGACTGATCAATTTTCAATATATCCAGCGGAAAGTCTTTCAAATAACTAAGAGAAGAATAACCTGTTCCAAAGTCATCAATTGACACCTTTATCCCCATGCCTCTAAGCTCATTAAGCATTGTAATACTATAATCTGTATTAACTAGCGTTGTGCTTTCGGTCACTTCAAGGTGAAGGGATTCCGCTGACAGACCTGATGTAGTAAGCGCCCGGCGAACTGTTTCTACGAAGTTCGCACTTTGAAACTGTCTTCCAGATACATTTACACTAATTGACAAATCATCATATCCTAATTCTTGCCATTTACGTGTTTGAATACATGCTTCATTTAGTACCCATATTCCGATCTCTTCAATTAAGCCTGTCTCCTCAGCAAGAGGTATGAACTCTGCAGGTGAGACGAGACCGAGCTTCGGATGATTCCACCGAATCAAAGCTTCACACGCATATATTTTCTGTTCGTCTAAGTTTACTTGCGGCTGATAGTAAAGTGTTAATTCATCTTTCTCGATCGCTCTTCTTAAATAGCTTTCAAGTTCAAGGCGTTCGAAAGCTTTGTCCGTCATTTCATCTGTATAGAATTCAATATAGCTCGCACCCTGCTGCTTTGCTCGATCGAGGGCAATATAAGAATTTCTCATTAATGTATCAAGGTCTAAACCATCATGCGGAAATATACTAATGCCAATCCCAACAGTCATGAAATACTCCACATTCTGATAAACAATAGGAGCTTTCAATTGATCCATTACTCTCTTTGCAAGCATTAGCGCTTCTTTCTCATCTTTCAATCCCGGTAACAGAACTGTGAATTCATCTCCGCCAAATCTCGCAAGTACAGCATCATCCTGAATTGCTTCTTTAATTCGATTCGTTACCTGCTTTAAAATATGATCACCTTGTTGATGTCCTAAGCTATCATTTATTAGCTTAAACCTGTCTAGATCGATGAACATAACAGCAAGCTTATCATCCGTATTATTGAGAGATTCATTCAGCAAGTTTTCAAACAGCAATCGGTTTGGCAGTTCTGTTAACACATCATAATAAGCGAGGTGCGCAATTTTTTCTTCTGCTTGTAGTTGGTTCATATTGCTTTTGCCAATTCCATAGGCTCCTATTATTTCACCATTCACAATAATCGGGATGTTGGTTATTGTAAATAACACCTTAGCACCTGACTTATCAACTAGATGGGCATCATACGTTTGAGCTACGCCTTGAAACGTTTGATAGAACTTGTCCCTTGTCATTTCGGCATCCTCTGAGGCTACGAATTGAAGCGAATGCTTACTCATTACCTCTTCAGATGTATAGCCTAATAACGATTTAAGAGCAGGGTTCACGCTTGTGATTTTCCCGTAGTTATCAACAGAATAAACAAGATTCGGATTCTGCTCGAACAGAGACTTAAAACGCTGCTCAGAGTGCTGTAAGCTTACATTCAACGTTTCTAATTCTTCCGTAGAAGCTTTAATTAAGTGTGATAATGCCATTAAACCATCCAAGTCCTTCATCTCCTGATTGTGTAATGGTTGAGGCTGAACCTTCTCCTGTTCAGCATCTGTTTCGCTAAGCATCGCCATAATTGTACTGTTGTTTGAATGCTCAAAAGTCGTCCCGTCAGAGAAATATTCTGAAGCTAAGCATACAGATGTAATCGAACTAGATAAATGGCTCGCGTTCAAACTCATCCCATTTGAGAAAAGATCCTTAACAGGGACAGACGAGTAAGAGAAGAGACCTTCTAAAGAAAACAAGTCCGCCTGATCATTAATCCGCTTTAAAAAAGACTGGAACGTAATCGCATCAAAGTATGAAAAGTTTACTAACGTTCCTTTAGGCAGGAAAGAATCAACTTTGACTGATCCATCATGATAAGATTCAATAACTGAAAATGGCTTCAATTGACCGTTTATTACTTGAAGCAAAGGAGCATGTGATACATGATTTGGTAGTCTATTCGCAGCTTGTTTACCAAGGTACTTTTCGAAAAAGGAGTGAGCGATCATCCCCTCGATTTCAAATAAACGCTGACCAAGGGATTTCGTAACCTTGTATGATCGACTAGCAGACTTCCAAAATGTTTCATAATAAGGAGTAACATCTAACTTCTGGCCGGTGAGATGAACCCCCACGGTGCCATTGGATAAGACTCGACTCCCTGATAGAACGAAGGATTGATCGTTTCCGTAGGCTTGTCCTCCGATGACAAGTGTAGGAGCTCCCCTTAATAGAGCTTCTTCGTCTATAACGTCAGAATTAAATAGCAAAACGATTCCATCTTTTTCTGTAATGTGCTTGTTCAAGTCTTTTTCAAAACCATCCATCACAAATGATTCTATTCTGGTATGTTGAAATAGCGTAAAGGAAAGCAAGATTCCTTCTGTTACACTCGCTTCGTTAAAATAAGCTTCAGCAGCGGTGGAACCAATAACAACAGCTTCAGGAAGTAAATTTTCTAGCTCTATGGCCACCTCTACCGCATGGTTCATTTCTCTTGATAATGAAAATAATTGAATGAGTACGGCATTCGCCTGAAACAGTTCCGGATGATTGTTTATACACTCGCTCAACAGACTATCTTGATGAATCATAACTGAAAATGTTCTCAAGCTGGATACACCTCATTCCTTAATACCTTTAATTCGAAACTTTCTATTATGTCCATAATATCAAAAAGAAGAGTATAGGAACACAGATATCCCATAAATATGCCATTCTACCCTACTTCTTATATCGGCAGATGTTGTTCCACCTTTTAATACAAAAAAACCACCTAAATTAAGGTGGTTTCGGGACTTATAACTGATAAAGATGCAGTACGTAATACCCATAAAAAAAGACAAGCATAAAAGCAAATAGAAATTGTAGCCAAAAGGCCCAGATTGTTTTCCCTTTAACACCTCTTACGAGAATCATTTCCATTGAGAAAAGTAGCCATAAAGCTACAACCATTTTTACGAGCGACGGACCCCAGAAATGGTAGCCAAAAACAAGGAACATTCCTGATACAACAGTTAAGATGTATAAGATGCGTAGAATTGTATGTGTAACGTTCTGTGCTTTTCCCTTGCCAGCCCTCATTAAAAAGTAACTAGTCATAAAAACAATAAGGGTTAATCCCCAGGCTGTATAATGTGCATGAAGCATTTGCAGTCTCTCCTTCTTTCTTATGTATAAACTATTGACTATCATATCACGAAACAAGACATTCTACATTTTCAGAATATTTCGTGCCATTTTATCACAAATCATAGGAAGCAAGCGATTTCATTGTTATAATGATATCGTGGCATTAACAAAAAGATGGGAGTGACAGGTAACATGGTACAAACACAGGATATTATTCAGATGACAGAGCAGTATGGTGCACCCAATTATCACCCACTACCAATCGTAATTGCAGAAGCGGAAGGTGTTTGGGTTAAAGATCCTGAGGGCAATCGCTATATGGATATGCTTAGTGCTTATTCAGCAGTAAATCAGGGACACAGACATCCGAAGATTATTCAAGCACTTAAAGATCAAGCGGATCGAGTGACATTAACTTCTCGGGCTTTTCATAATGATCAACTTGGCCCTTTCTATCGTAAAATTTCAGAATTTACAAACAAAGATATGATTCTTCCTATGAACACTGGTGCTGAAGCAGTAGAAACGGCTGTTAAAGCAATGCGTCGCTGGGCATATGAAGTAAAAGGAGTTCAGAAAGATCAGGCGGAGATTATTGCTTGTGAAGGAAACTTCCACGGTCGTACTATGACTGCCGTCTCTCTCTCCTCTGAACAAGAATATCAGCGTGGATTCGGTCCAATGCTTCCTGGTATTAAGCTGATCCCTTATGGGGATATTGATGCTTTGAAAAAAGCGATCACACCAAACACAGCAGGCTTCTTATTTGAGCCGATTCAAGGTGAAGCTGGAATTAATATTCCACCAGAAGGTTTCCTAAAAGAGGCCTATGATTATTGTAGAGAACAGAAAGTGCTTTTCGTTGCAGATGAAATTCAAGCTGGGCTTTGCCGATCTGGAAAGCGCTTTGCTTGTGACTGGGACAATGTTGAACCAGATATGTACATTCTTGGTAAAGCACTTGGAGGTGGAGTGTTCCCAATTTCATGCGTTGCAGCAAATGAAGAAGTTCTCGGTGTATTTACTCCAGGATCGCACGGCTCTACTTTTGGAGGGAATCCACTAGCATGTGCAGTATCCGTAGCTTCTATTGAAGTTCTTGAAGATGAGAAGCTAGCCGAACGATCTCTTGAACTAGGAAACTACTTCCAGAATAAGTTGAAAGAAATCAAAAACCCACTCATTAAAGAAGTTCGCGGTCGCGGCCTTTTCATTGGTGTAGAACTTCATGAAGCAGCAAGACCATACTGTGAGCAGTTGAAAGAAAAAGGACTTCTTTGTAAAGAAACGCACGAAACAGTTATTAGATTTGCGCCTCCGCTTATTATTAGTGAAGAGGATTTAAACTGGGCGATTGAGCAAATCACCGATGTATTATCAGTGTAAACGAAGCTTATAGACATAGAAGAACCTCGCTAGGGTTGCCCCTAGCGAGGTTCTTCTTTATGATTACAATCCTATAGACACATACTTCGTTTCAAGATATGCTTCGATCCCTTCGTGTCCACCTTCACGACCAATACCACTTTGCTTCATCCCACCAAATGGAGCCTGGGCTGCAGAAGGAACACCATCATTCCATCCAACGATCCCATAATCAAGCCCGTTCACAACATGATTTCCTCTTCTGACACTTTCACTAAATACATACGCTGCAAGACCAAATGGCGTCTGATTAGCAAACTTAATGGCTTCATCATCCGTTGAAACCTTTTGAATAGGTGCTACAGGGCCAAACGTTTCCTCATTCATGATTAACATGCCTGGCGCCACATCCTTAAGAATGGTCGGACGATAGAAATAGCAGCCATTCTCTTCATAACCTTCTCCACCTAATACACATTCCGCTCCCTGACTAATCGCATTTTGAACGTGCTTTTCTACTTTATCGTAGCCATCTTTATCGATCATTGGACCGATATCAGTTCCTTCTTCAAGTCCGTTACCTACTTGAAGTTCTTTCGCCTTGTTAACGAACTTTGAAATAAAGTCATCATAGATCTTCTCCTGTACATACACCCGGTTTCCACAAATGCATGTTTGTCCACCGTTTCTAAACTTAGAGGCTATTACTCCATCGACAGCTTTATCAATGTCAGCATCATCGAGAACAATAATAGGTGCGTGGCCACCTAACTCAAGCGAGATGTTTTTGACTGTTTCTGCTGACTGCTCCATTAGTTTCTTTCCTACTTCCGTTGATCCCGTAAATGTTATTTTACGAACGTGCGGGTTACTCATTAGCTCACCAGCTACTTCAGATGATTTACCAGTAACAAGATTCACAACCCCTTTAGGAATCCCTGCTTCTTCACATAATTCAACAAGTCTTACCGCTGTTAACGGCGTTGCAGATGGCGGCTTTACGACAAAGGTACACCCTGCAGCAAGAGCTGGTGCTAGTTTCCTAGCAATCATGGCTGCCGGAAAGTTCCATGGGGTAATTGCTCCAACAACACCAACTGGCTGTTTCCGTACTTCCATCATTCGCTTTTCTTTATGTGGCGGAATCGTGCGACCGTATACACGTTTTCCTTCTTCTGCAAACCACTCAACGAAAGACGCAGAATAAGCAACTTCTCCTTTAGATTCATGAAGTGGCTTACCCATTTCTATTGTCATCAGTTCTGCTAGCTCATCTTCATGCTCGAGCATCAGACTATGGAGTTTCTTTAAGTATGATGACCGCTCATATGCGGTGAGGCTTGACCATTCTGGGAACGCTTTATGCGCTGCGTCAATAGCCTTCTTCGTTTCTGACTTACCACCTATCGGAACTGTTCCAACAACATCACCAGTCGCAGGATTGTTTACTTCAAGCTTTTCTAGATCCTGTCCTACCCAATCACCGTTAATATAATGAAATTTTTCCATTTGCTAACCCTCCTAGTAGGTTCTCTGGATAACAATTCCTTTAATCACCACGAGCTAAACACGGAAACGCTATCTTATACTAACTTCATTTCGCAATGCACCAATTCCTTCTATTCGAATTTCAACACAATCTCGATCAGCAAGATATTTAGGCGGATTGAACCCTTTTCCTACACCTGATGGGGTTCCAGTTGCAATGATATCCCCAGCTTCAAGCGTCATACCTTTTGAAAGAACGTGAATGAGTTCAGGTATATCAAAAATCAGATCAGATGTATGACCATTTTGTCTAACCTCTCCGTTGACAAGTGTTACAAGATTTAAGTCGTGTGGATTTCTAACGTTAGAAGCATGTAAGATAGCAGGACCTATTGGACATGAATGATCAAGACTCTTTCCCACAAAAAATTGTCCATGCTTCTTTTGAAGATCTCGAGCCGTAATGTCATTTATGATTGTATAACCGAATACATAGTCCATTGCATGTTCGCGCGAAATACCTTTACCTTTCTTGCCAATTACAACAGCTAGTTCTCCCTCATAGTCTATCGCTTCAGAAACACCTTTTGAGAACGATAGTACCTCTTCAGGTGCACTTACTGAAGTAGGAGCTTTCGTGAAGATCATGGGGTGCTCCGGGATATCCTTCTCGCTCCCCATTTCAATGGCATGATCTCGATAATTCTTACCTACACAGAAAATGTTTTTCAGAGGCTTCGGAATCGGGGCTTGCAGGTAAACATTCTCAATAGAAATGTTGTAGGATTCTGAAACCCTCCTCACCTCTTCTATGTTGATGTTCTCTG
Source organism: Guptibacillus hwajinpoensis (assembly GCF_001039475.1). GTDB lineage: Bacteria > Bacillota > Bacilli > Bacillales > Guptibacillaceae > Guptibacillus > Guptibacillus hwajinpoensis. The sequence goes on from NZ_LELK01000001.1 coordinate 1,340,733, forward strand.
TCTGGATGCAGGAAAGAAGCGTAGGCAAATCCACACCCTTGTCACGAAAATAGGAATATAAATCGACGACAATACTCTCTTCTTCATGCAATACACCAAAGCGCTCTTCTTTTTCCGCTGTAAACGAAATAAATTTCATAGTTCTTTCACTCCTTATTAAAATAATGAATATTCAGTTAATTAATTGTGTAAAAGTCTGATTGAAAAACCATTATTGCTATAAGACTGGGTCAATGTCTGATTCAGGATGCTCGCTTCAATTAGCGAAGTGTGATTTTTTGTACAAATATCCTAAGAGAAACTCTCTTTTATTAAGGGTGTGTTAGCTCATATTGTTGATTGCTCGATTTTTGGCTCATTCGAGTGAAACCTCAATTTCACTCGAATGAGTCAAAAAAGATCTGCATTTCTGCAGATCCACTTTCCTCACCCTTTACTGGGCTCTTCCTTATCTTCCTCATCTTTATTACCTTTATGTTGTTTCTCTTTTTTCTCAGATAGTAGCTCAGTGAACGCTTCTTTCGGTTTCGTTAGTACTTTCTCTTTCAGCTGAAGTCCAGAAAGAATTTCCACCTTACCATCTTCAATCCTTCCCTGTTCAACAACTCTCAGGTATAGATTTGTGTCTTCGAGTACAACTACATAGCTAACGGAACCTTTTTGAATGATGCTTTCTTCAGGTACAGATGGAGCGTTTTTGTTTTGGTGAAGAGGTGCATCAATCGTTACATGTGTGCCAGAAGCTATTTCATTCTCGCCTTCCATCTCGACAGTAAAATGATAGAAGCTAAGTCCTGATTCTTCATCAACTTGGTAGGGACGATTTTCGATCATCGTAATTCGACCTGTTACAGGCTGACCAGGATACGCTGTAGCATGAACAGTCACTTCTTGATCCGCATTAAGCGTTGGATAGTCTAGTTCCGAAACTGAACCTTGTACGGCTAACTTGTTCGAGAGAACCGTTACGACAGGTTCATCATCCTCTGGAATGCGATTAATCTCTTTAACCAAACCATCAAGGCTTGAGTCGACTGTATTCTCAATCTCCTCAGTATCGGCTTCTTGAATTTGACGTTCTAGCTCCTTCACATCTAGCTCAGCAAGCCTTTTCTTATACTCTGTGTCTCTCACTTGTTCTTCCACATCAAGCTGCAGCTGTAGTTTCTGTTCATCTTCGAGATCTGTGTTGGATTCAACACGAGATGATTGCAATGATAAGTCATTAAGCTGATCATCTAGAACGGAAACGGCTGTTTCCGCTTTATTTAGCTGAGCCTCCAGTTCCGAAACATTAACCGTTTCTACTTCTTCATACTCAAAAAGTGTTGTCCCAGAGGTTACCTCATCGCCTTCATTAACAAGGACATCTGAAATTTCTCCTCGCGATGATTGATAATAATATGACTCTTCTAATTCAGGTATTAATACACCATCAAATGATACAAGCTCCTGATACGTTTTTCCCTTTACCGTAACCGTTTCTACCTTCTTCTCATCTGCTAAAACACGCTGAATCAGGAGTGTATTAGCCGTTATGAAGAGTAGGAGAAATAGAGCGGCACTTATGCTAATCCAGAGTGACTTACGATTCACAGTGTGACCCTCCAACTTATTCATTAAAATGCCGTCCTCATGTATGCTAGAATCGCTACAATAAGTAAATTTAATGTAACAATCCAAAACAAAATATACCCTTTCGACAAGGTGGTACTTTGTTTAATAGCTGCATATTGAACGAATGTGCCCCATGCTAAAAAGATCGAGAGACTATAGGTGAAATAGAGCCAAAATGTGTTATTCGTTAACAGATCCACGTAAACGCCTAGGCTGTATGGTGATATAAGCGATGGTTCATTTAGAAATGCAATAAATGGCAATTGAAGCAACATGCCAAGTAAAAGAATAAACACGACATAGCTATGTATATAAGTAAGTCTCTTATAACCTACTTCCTGAAAGAATGACCAGAAAAGAAGGGAACCAACTAGTACAATGAAGGCAAAGGTCAAAAGACCAAGTACCCCATCTGTTATTACTTCACTCATTAGAAACAGCAGTCGGTCATTCGAAGCTAATCCGGCATATTCAGGCACTTCTCCAGCATATTTAATGTTCATAAACGACGTTAATCCCACAACGATAAACGCAAGAAGGCTAAGTAAAATTAACCGCCACCACGTTCCTTTAAATTGATAAGCCGATCGAAGGGGTCGAAAATGTGAAAACGGCTTTATACTTCCTACTACTAGTCTCATAGAGTGCGACATCCATGTTCCTCCTATGTAAAATAACCTCATCTACTATTCATATTTTTACATAAACTCTCGTATTTTGACAGTATCTTTCAAAAAAAAAGAGAAACATACCCAAATGGATATGTTATTCTCTCTTATAATGTTTCCATCATTATGTTGCTTCCACGCCCTGAAGGCTCTGATGGTGAGACAATCACTTTGCGTGGTAATCTTGCTCTTAGCTCTGGCACGTGACTAATGACACCTACAGCTAAGCTATCATTCTGTAATTTTTCTAAAGATGTTATAACGGTATCGAGAAGGGATTCATCTAATGTTCCAAACCCTTCATCTAAGAAGAAGAACTGTAATGGATGTGCACCTCTAAGTTGGATTTGACCTGAAAGTGCAAGTGCTAATGCGAGTGAAGTAAGAAAAGTTTCTCCACCGGAAAGTGTTGAAACTGGTCGTCTAACCCCACCGTTTGCATCATCTCGTATTAGGAATCCTCCACTCGAATCTACCTCTATTGCGTATCGTTGTGATGTTAAATCTCCAAGTTTCTGAGATGCATCAAGGCTTACTTGTTCAAGCTGCTCAGAAGCAATAAATTCTACAAAACTATTTCCCCGGAAAACAGTTTGAAGCTTTCCGAGCTTTTCCAACTCGGCGCTCGATGCTTTGCGAATTTCTTCGAGCTCGTTGAACCGTTCGTGTCTTCCCGAAACATCTTCAAGATGGTGACGTCTTGCTGCAAAATGAGAAAGAGCTTCTTCTCTAGCTTCCTTTGCGAGATCCGCCTGTTTATTTAACTCCGTATATTCATCCTCGGTTACTTTCCTTCCAGAAAGCTTCGATTCAACTTCGTTTTTATTATGATCTGTTTGGTTCCACTCTTTCGTGTATCTTTCTACTTGCTCTTCCCAATCTCTCCTTTGATCGATCGACACCTCAGCTAATCTCACTTGCTTTCGTTCAGTGAAAATCGAGTCTGTCTCCGCTTCAGAATATGCTGTTTCTGCCTTTTTTAACCGTAGTTGAACATCTTGGTCATAGTTCTTTGCAGCAGCAGCTTGTCTCTCTGTTTCCAAGTAGCGCTCTTCAGCTTCTTTCAATTGAACCGCAGAAGCTTTTTCATCGTTACGAAGTGATTCTATCTGTTTGTTCACTTGATTATAGCCTTCTTGAGCAATTGAATCACAAGCAATCGCTTCATACTCTGATTCTGCTCTTCTTACTTGATTAGAAAGCTGTTCTAGAGAGCTTGTTAGCTCAGCATTTCGAACGGAATACCGTTGAACCTGCTCTTGTAATGAAATGAGAAGATTTTCTTGCTTCTCAATGTAAGGGTCGCTTTTGGTTAGTCGGTCGCGAACAACATTTGCCTTCTCGTCCATTTCCTCAATCTTTTTCAACTCTGATTCAACATCTTCTATTTGCAACTGAAACTCATTTTGTAACGTGTTCTCAATTTTTTCGCTCTGAGTGGTTAATTGTTTTCGTTTCTCAACGCGTGAAGCAAGATTTTCCTGTACTTGCTTCAGTTGATAAGCATACTCTGATGCTTTTGATTGTTGTTCTTGAAGTGATCTACTTTCCTTTTTGATTTTATCCTCAAGCTCTTGAACATCTTGGGTAAGAGACTTAATTTCTGTTATTACTTCATCGTCTGTTAAATCAGCTTTTAGTTCCTTCGAGTGATCCCCTTTTTGTTGAACGCCACTTAAATCTTCTTGCTCTGTCATTAAATCAGAAAGCTGTTCAAGTTTATACTGTAGCTGATTAGCATTTTGAAGCTGATCTTTCAGCGCTTCACGTTTTTGTTCATCTGTTTGAATGTGATCCTGCCATTTCAGAGACTCATCGTCCCCTACAGCAAGATGCACGTGGTCTTTTGAACCACATACTGGGCACGATTCACCTTCTTTTAGCTCTGAAGCAAGCCTAATCGCTATCGCATGCGTACGACTTTCTTCAAGCTTTTGATGAGCATTCTGTACTTTTTCTTGACGTTTTGCAATTCGCTTTTCAAGCGATAACTTCCAGGACGATACCTGGTTATAAACAGTAAGAAGAGACCCAAAATAATGCTGGTAGTATTCCTTCGTCTTATCTAATTGCTTCGACATTTCTTCATGGAGTGGATAAAGTCGGTCACGCTCTGCCAGCCGTTCCTTTTCTTCCTTATTCACATCATTAAGCTGATTCGTTATGGAATACCATTCTTGCTTTAAGCTTTGTGCTCTTGAAACTCGCTTTCGCTCATCTGGAGAAACTTGTAGACTAGTAAGCTCCTGATTAAGGTCAGATTGCAGTGTTCGCGCTTTGCTTAAATCCCTCTCTACCTTTTCCTTCTGATCGTTCGCTACCGCAACATCTTTTTGGAGAGCTATACGCTGTTCCTCATGATTAGTGGATTGCTCTTTAAGTCTAGCCAACTCTTTTTCAAGCGTAATCCCACGTTCAAGCTCATTAAGTCGTTTCAAAAGAATCGGCTCTTGTTCCTGTTGCTTTAATCGATCGCCCTCATACGTCTTCTTCCTAGACCGATACGTCTCACTTGCCTCATCAAGCTGCACCTTCGCCTCTTTGTATCGATTTTGCGCCTCTTTTGCTTCTTTCTCAGTTGATTCAACTGCATCAAGGTATGGTTTGATTTGCAAAGCAGCTTGAGCCTCTTTCAATTTCGTTTGAAGCTCTTTCATCTCATCACTTTTTTCCACTAAAGAATCTCGCTTCAGTTTGATTTGAGCAAGCTGCTGTTGTAAAGACCACGTTTCATTAACGTCCTCTTTCTGTTTCTCGGCTTGCAAAAGGTTAACCCTTGCCTCTTCTGCAGCTTTTTCTGCTAAGGTAAGAGATTCTCTCGCCTCTTTAAGGTGATGTTTCGATGCTTCACCAAGTCCTGTTTGCTCAGCAGTGATTTCATTGACCTGATTCCGCTTTTCATCTACTCTTGCACGCAATCGTCTATTGAATTGATCTCCGTATTTCTCTAGCTGAAATAATCGTTGCAACATCTGCCGTCTCTCAGTACCTTTCAAAGAAAGAAATTCAGCAAATTTTCCCTGCGGAAGAACAACTGCACGGGTAAAATCATCAATCGTTAATCCTAGAATTTCTTGGATTTTCTGAGAAACATCTCGATCTTTATCAGCTAAAACCGTATTCTCTTCCCCGATCTCTATTAAACGCGAATTCGCAGAGCGAATGGAGATATCACCTGAGCGCTTATAGCTTCGCTCGACACGATACGTTAAGTCACTACCTAACTTAAATGTAAATGATACAGACAGCGTATCCTCCGCATGGTTCATAATACCTTGTGTGTTGTTCGTCGCGCGCTCTACTTTTCCATATAGAGCTAACGTCATGGCATCAAGTAGAGACGACTTACCGCTTCCAGTTGGACCAAAAATGCCAAAGATACCACCCTGACACAGTGTTTCAAAATCAACCTCTTGCTTTTCTCTAAAACTATGCAATCCTGATACAGATAAATGGATCGGTTTCATTGCTTTCTTCCCCCTTCCTTACTCATCATTTTCAGATAGCTCTAGAAAAAGCTGTATAAGCTCTTCATCCGGTTCTGCTCCATCAGTTTGCTGTTCGTAAAATCTCTTGAACAGCTCATCAATTGGTAAACTTGAGTATGATGCTTCCTTTTGCTGCTCTTTCTTCTCAAATACAGGCCTAATATGTATAAACCCACTATGCTGACTTCTAAGTCGATGTATTTCTTCAATCGATAGAGTATCATTTAAATGTATTTCAAGATCGATCCACGCATCAGCATCTTTACCTTCTTCTAGCCACGTATAGACCTGCTCAATTCCTTTATCTGCAATCCACCGAACGAGTGGCTTACCTGATTGAAGAGGAACCTCGTTCAAATGGGCAATTCCATTTGGTTCAACATCGATAAGCGTAACCGATTTAGTCTGATTTGCCTCTGAGAAGCTATACGCAAGAGGTGAACCTGAATAGCGAGCAAGCGCCGAACCTCTTGTGATCGTTTGTGGACGATGAAGATGACCAAGCGCCACATACTGTGCCTGTTCAGGCAATGAATTTGCTGAAACAGTATACGCTCCACCAACTTGTATAGGTCTTTCTGAGTCACTCTCTCTGCTACCTGCTACATAAATATGACTCATGGCGATTTGAACAGAATCCTCATCCCCAGTCGATAGATCACTAAAGAGCTTTTTCACACGATCATCATACGCCAACTGTAGAGTCCCTTCTTCCTGGCTTTCAGTTAAGCATTCGTTCAACCTTGATTCAGAAGGGTACGGAAGCGCAGCGATTGAAAGTTTTTGTCCGTTACGTACTCTAACTTCCACAGCTTGATTCGTTGGAAATCCAATAATCGTAATGCCATTCATATTTGCAAGTGGTCGTGATGCAGAAAGCCGTTCAGGGTTATCATGATTGCCTGAAATGATAATAAGCGGGCGTTCCCCATTACTTGTTAACTTCACTGCAGCGTCATAGAATAGCGTCTCAGCAGCAGCAGGCGGATTAACCGTATCAAACACGTCACCAGCCATTAGAATAGCATCAACATTCTCTTCATCTGCAATTCCATTTAGTTCCTCTAGAAACTCTCTTTGTTCTGGCAAACGAGATCTACCTTCTAATGTTTTACCAAGGTGCCAGTCTGCGGTATGAAGTAATCTCACATAAGTCACTCCTTTATTTAAACTTTTCGCTATATTAATGAACAGTGTTGATCTTTGGCTCATTCGAGTGAAACTGAGGTTTCACTCGAATGAGCCAAAAATCGAGAAATCAACAATATGAGCTAACATTGCCTTTCTAAAAGAAGACTAGCCGGACAAGGAGCCCGGCCAGCTAGTTAGTCGATCGATAGAGTACGGCTGCCATCAAAAAAGTAAAGTACTTTTTCATTGCACGGCATCTTCCAGATTTCATTGATCGCCTTTTCATATAGTTGAAGCTGGGTTGTATATCTGCGCTTCATCGTTTCCATCGCCTGTTCCTCAGATGAGAAGCGTTCATGAATCACATCCGTTTTGTAATCCACTAACGTTAATGCTCCATCTTCATCACGAAGGATACAGTCGATGACACCTTGAAGAACGACCGTTTCTTGATCGCCTTCAAAATCACCATAGATCCACTTCGAATCAACACCTAGGCTAAACGGCACTTCTTTGTATATTTCTGAAGCATTTCTCATTTTCTCACCAAGATCTGATTCGACTAACTGATGAATCTGATGAAGATCAATGGCCATAGCTTGTTCAGCAGTTAACAACTCTTTCCTCTCAAGCTTTGCAATGACATTTCGAATTGATGATTCATCATGCTGTTTTTTCAAATCTAAATGTTGCATGACGATATGCATAGCCGTACCTCTTTCAGCAGGCGTAAGCTGTTTACTTTGTAGAAAACGAGGTCGTTCTTTTAACGATTGACTAAATCCTTTTACAAGCTGATTATCACTTCGCTCATCTTGAAAAATCTCTCTTTGTCGTTTCACTTCTGTGACTGATTGTTTTGATCTTGTCTCAGTAGCAGCCTTATGCTCATAAGTCCAGTTTAACCTTTTCTCAACTTGGTCTTTATGAACGCTCACTTCCGGAATCTGTTTCCTTTGTTGAAGAAGCGTTTCATACTCCTGATGTTTTTGCACTTCTTCCATTTCTACCTCTGCAAAACTTGCAGCTTCATGAACCGTTAGGGACCATCTAGAAGGATGTTGATGGACTTCTTCATGAAAAGGTAAGCTCGCTCTTCCTTCCATGATAGAAGAAAGATCTCTGTGCCTAATAATCGATGGGCCGATCCAGCTTAAATAAGACTTTCCTTTCGATCGCTCATAATCTGATAAAAGCCACTCTTCGCTAGCTGCTCCTGTCCAGGATAAGATCTCTTTTTCCCAATCGTTTACTGTCCCTACTAGGATAACCTTTTCCTTCGCTCGAGTTAACGCGACATAGAGGACGCGCATTTCCTCCGCTAGCATTTCAAGCTTCATTCGCTTCTGAAGCGTAAAATAAGGAAGCGTTGGAAAACTGATTCGATCATGAGGATCAATGAACTTTGTAGCAAGCCCGAATTCTTTGTGTACAAGCATAGGATTGGCCATATCTCTCATGTTAAATTGCTTTGCAATACCAGCTATAAAGACGACGGGAAACTCAAGTCCTTTACTTTTATGAATGGTCATAACACGCACGACATCCTCTTGTTCACCAAGAGCTCGAGCTGTACCCAGGTCGCCGCCGCGTTCTTTCATTCGATCAATAAAGCGTAGGAAGCGGAACAGCCCTCGAAAGGACGTTGCTTCATATTGTCTCGCGCGATCATATAGCGCACGTAAATTTGCTTGACGCTGCAAGCCAGCAGGCATCCCACCAACAAATTCGAAATAGTTGGTCTCCCTGTAAAGCTGCCAAATCAATTCACTTAACGATGCTTGTCTTGCTTGCTCTCTCCAACGGTTCAAGTTAGTAAGGAACGTTGTAAGCGTTTCGGATAACCGATTGCTTTCTGTTTCAGAATAACGCTGTAGAGCTGCGAAATAACTTGAATGTTTCTCATTGATTCGTATAAGCGCAAGTTCTTCCTCAGATAACCCTATGATTGGTGAACGTAGTACGGAGGCAAGTGGAATATCTTGATATGGATTATCGATCACGTTTAAGAGACTCATCATCACAGCTACTTCCGTTGCTTCAAAATACCCAGATGCAAGATCTGAATAAGAAGGAATTCCTGCTTGCTTCAATTCTTCCAAGATAACAGGTGCCCAGCTAGCTGTCGCACGCAATAAAATCACCATGTCACGGTACTGAATTGGCCTCATGCGCTCTTCTTTACGATCGTATACCTTTATTCGTTCTGTCTCACTTTTCCCCATCATTGCTTTAATATTTGAAGCAATGAGACGCGCTTCTAGCTGAACTTTCTCAACGTCTTCTCCATCTTCCTCATTATCAGAGCTTTGATCAATCACATGCACTTCTGGTACAACCGTGTCAGAGTGCGGATAGCTTGCTCCTGGGATTAATTCCGCAGCTTCGTCGTATTCGATTTCACCAACACGCTCGTCCATGATTTGTTTAAAGATATAATTTGTACCATTCAATACTTCTTCTCTACTTCGAAAGTTTCGTGCGAGATCAATTCGCTTTGAAGAATCAGCAGAAGACCTGCCAAACGTTTTGTATTTGGAAAGAAATAGACCAGGTTCTGCAAGACGAAAACGGTAGATACTTTGCTTAACATCGCCAACCATAAAGCGATTTCCGCCTGACTCATCACTCCTGCTGATCGCATTAAGAATCGTTTCCTGGACGGAGTTTGTATCCTGATACTCATCAATTAGCACTTCCGCAAATTGCGTTTGGTATTCACGAGCGGCACTCGAAGGAATCGGATTCATAGGCGTTGAAGCCTGATCTAATAAAATCGAAAGACAATAATGTTCTAGGTCACTATAATCGACTAGCCCTTTTTCTTTCTTCAGTAAGGAATAGCGCTCTCGAAATTCATTTACCAGTGAAGAAAGAGTGCCTAATACAGGAGCTAGTTTAACGATGTCGTCTAGATACTCCTCGGGATTCCTCTGGAAAAGGTCTTCTTTAAGACTTTGTATGGTTTTCTTCACTCGGTCTCGCATAGCTTTGACCGTTTCAATCATACCGGAATCGAATTGATCGCCTTTACACGGTTTTAATCGACCAAACGATGCTGTTTCAAAAGCTTCTTTTAACGACTCCCAAGATTCTGAAGCAGCCTGCAGAAGACTTGAAACCATTTGCCTTTCTGGCTCAAGTGATGAAAGATATGGCTCAGGACCTCCTGGTGCTGATGCTAGTTCAATCGCTTTGTCCTGAACCTCTTTCATACCTTCAAGCTGAAGAACAACGTCTTTCATTAGTTCTTTCACCCAAACGAGTTCGTTAAATTCTACCTTGTTAGCTTCTTCATATAATCTAACGCTGTCTGCTAACCATTGTTCAGGCCAAGGGTGGCTCGATGAGAAATGATAAAGCCGTTCAACAAGAAGCTGGAGATCAACATCACTACGATCACTGCTGTACCGATCAACCAGATCGTAAAATGCCTCGTTCTCTGCCTTGCTGTAATGCTCTTCAAACAACTCTTCCATAGCTTCTTCTCTAAGAAGCGCAGCCTCTGTTTGGTCTGCAACGCGAAAAGCTGGATCCAAATCAATCTCATAATAATACCTACGGAGTACTTCCATACAGAATGAGTGCAGCGTTGAGATCGAAGCTCTATTCAGCATCGAAAGCTGTCTTCTTAGATAAAGGGAAGAAGGGTCTTCCTTTAATCTTTCTTCAAGTGCTTCACCAATCCGATGTCTCATTTCGGCTGCAGCAGCATTCGTAAAAGTTACGACAAGGATCCGGTCAACTTCAGCAGGATCGTTCTCATCTGCAAGTCTTCGAATGATGCGCTCTACTAAAACAGCTGTTTTCCCAGATCCAGCTGCTGCAGCAACAAGCACATCCTGATTACGAGCTGCAATTGCATCCCATTGCTCATCTGTCCATCTAGATCCTTCGGGTTTATCAATTGGATTCATTCTTGTCTTCCCCCTCTCTCATCCGTCTTAAAATTGTTTCATCATCTTCAACTGGGATTTGCTTGTAAACATTGTCTTCCATCGCCTGATCAAATTGACAAAACGATCGGTACGAGCAGAATGTACACGGTATTCTATCTTTCATTTTGTACGGATCAATATCGATTCGTCCTTCAGAAATATCTGTTCCAATTTTCTGGATCGTATTTCTTGTAAATGATCTTAGCGAATGAAAGTCATCAGAAGAAAGCACCGATGAATTCTTATAGAAACTACCATCTTTCTTAAGCGCAGCTGGTATAATATCTGATTTCTTTACTTCAATATCTTGATCCATTAAACTCACTACATCCTTATCAGCAAGAAGAAGTCCTTTCATCTTAAACTTCTTAAACAACTCTTGTTGAATCGCAGCTTGTCCTGGAGCTGATGTTTGTAGCATCGGGTTGTGAACATGGAAGTACAGCATACCTGCAGCAGTCGCGTTACGACCAAGCCACACGTTCGCATTCGTAATCACCACGTCAAGATATGTGAGCATTTGTAGAGCTAGTCCAAAATACACTTCTGATAGATCAAGTGAAGTACCGCTCGACTTATAATCAATAATCCGTAGCAGTAGTTCATCGCCATTAAACGCTTGATCAACCCGATCGACTCGCCCAATTAGTTGAAGCTTCACACCATTTTTCAGCGTAAACTCAATCGGTGGTAGCTCCTGGTTTGGCCCAAACCCTAGTTCAAGGCCCGCTGGTTGAAACCCACTTTTTTGGGCTTGCTGACCGAGGACCGAAGAAGCACGACCTACAACTTGAGTTAATTTTCTCATGATGTAATGGTAACGGTTGGAACTTAGTAGAATCTCATTCTGAAGCTTTGGAGCGATTTGTTTAACAATTTCACCAGACAACTCATAGTACTGATTTGAAGAAAGCTTTCCCCAATCCCAGTGACGTTGCTTAATCGTTTCAGCCATCATATTAAGAGCAGCATGGAAAAGCTGACCTATATCAGGAGCTTCAAGTTTGAATGTTGCTCGCTCTTTCAATTTTAATCCGTGAGAAGCAAATTGCGAGAATGCACAGGATTTGTAACGTTCCATTCGTGATACACTCGCTTGAATATTCGAACCATAGAGTTTCCTACTAGTATCGTCAGATAAATTCTGAGCTTTATTTCGATAGAATAAACTATCGATTAACCGTAACTTATCATCTTGAGAAGGGTTCATGACAAACCAGTTGTATGCGTCCCACCAAATAGAATCTATTGGGTATCCCCGATTCCACTGTCGAAGCTGCCCTGTTAACCTTCCAATTGTTTTAGAAGGATTTGTGATAAATGATAGCTCGTCGATCGACTCACCAGGTTCTGCGAACTTTAATCCAATCTCAAGATCTGGAAACATTTCCTGTAATCGATTCATTACAATCGATGGTTGGAGCCCTTTTCCTTCTTCATCTGCAAGCGGACAACTCACCCATAATGCATCCGATGGAGTAGAAAGAGAATGATAAATAAGGAATTCTTCGTCTAAAAGGCGACGTTTCAAACCTGGTGCTAGCTGAATGCCTTGTTCTTCTAGCTTCTCTCGATCCTGTTCGCTTAGGAGACCATCTTCTTGAATCCTCGCTGGTAAAACACCATCATTCACACCTAACAGAAAACCACACTTCACATTAGTAAATCGAGTTCGGTCAATGCTTCCAATCACCACCTGATCAAGTGACGCTGGAACGAGGGCAAATTTCATGCTTTCAATTCCTGCTTCAAGTAATTTCGTAAACTGCTCAACAGAAAGCTTTTGATCTCCGATTAGCTCCACTGTTTCATCTAGAAGCGAGATCACAGCATCCCAAACCTGGTCGTGCTCTCTTGCTTTAGTAAGCTGACCAGATTGTTCAGCTTTCTCTTTCAAGCGATCTACTTTTTCAGCTGCATTACTGTTCTCAAGAAGGTAATAAAGAGCTTCGCACATATCTCTTACCGTATTTGCTTTCGTCATCTTTCTTTCAAATTTCTCAAGGGGCGTAGATACCCAGTCTTTCGTTTCGTTAAGTCGATCTTCCATCTTCTCAAGTTCATCCGATGTAATTGTTTCTTTATCTTCAAGCTGACGATAAATATTCGACTTCCATCTTTCTCCTGTCTTCCAACGGTACCCTTTAATTCCTCTAGCAATAACGTAATTTTCAAGTTCATCCATTCGCTCTCGAATACCTTCTACACTCTCACCAGTGTCATCTGGGAATAATAATTCTGTTTTCACACAGCGGAATACAGCTTCATACCGCCAATTGTATTGAATAATATCCAAACTTGATCGAAGAAGTTCAATTAACGGGTGATGAAGCATTGTTCTTTTCTGATCAGAAAAAATCGGTATCTCATGGTCTCCGAAGATGGTTTCAACCAATTCATAATAAGATGTCATGTTTCTAACCATGACAGAGATATCACGGAAGCGATAACCCTCATCTCGAACAAGTCTGAGTGTTTCTCTAGCAGCCGCTTCTACTTCTGAGCGAATATTAACTGCATGGTGCAATTGAATGTTCTTCAGTTGACCGCTATAAAGAATAGGTGGTCTTTCACCATAGTTAGCCTCTAAATGAGCAAGTTCACTACTTTGATACCGTTTTTGGGAAGTTAAAACAATGGAATCCTTAACCTCAGCTCCTTCTTCATTCGCCATCGCTAGAAGTGCCTGATACGTTTTCCCAGGTTCATGAAACAAATCAAGCTCATGAATAGCAGAAAGGTTCATTTCTGGATCCATCGTAATGGTGAACGAGAGGTTCGTCCCCTTCTTGATCAGCGCCTGAATCACTAGAAGCTCCTGAGGCGTAAAACTATGAAAACCATCAATCAAAATCGTAGCACCATCGAGGTAGCTTGATTCTTCTATTTTCTCAGCAAGAAGTGCTAAATAGTCTTCCGAATCAAGATAATGGCCAATCATGGCCTTTTGAAATGCATCGTAAACGAGATGAAGATCAAATAGCTTATCTTTAAGTAAGCTGCGTTCATCTTCTGTATATAAATCATTCGCGTAATTTCTAATATCATCTGGTTCAAGACAATAGCGCTTGAATTCTGTAACCATATCATTTAGCTGTTCAATATAACCTGTTTTTTCAGATGAACGTTGGTATATTCTCAGGTGCTGCTTATTCTCCTCAATAATATGACGAAGCATCATGCTTGTCCCAACGCTTGTAAGATGAGGGCGTGCCATGCCTCCCGTTTCTTGTAGGACTTTCCAGGCAAGCCTTGTAAAGCTGAACACCTGTGCACGAATCATTCCTTTTAAGTCTCGGTTATGTACTAACTCATATTCTGATTGGAATGTCATTTGTTCTGGAACTAAATAAATCATATCCTGACCGATAGGCCGATTCGTTAATTCATTCTGTATTTCTGATAAGCAATAGTCCGTTTTCCCGCTCCCCGACCTGCCAATGACAAACTGAACCGTCATTTTTCTGCCTCCTAGTCACTAAACCCTATTTTCTACACCTATTATCTCATGTTTTCCCGATATTGAATAGGATCGATAAGAAAATACGTTCGCATATCGAGTAGCTAAATATTGTAAAAAGCAGACATAAGGTTTTTAGCTATAGTAGCAAGGGTATACCTTAGATAAGACTATAATGATAAGGGAGTTTTGAACATGGAGAAAGAACTTGAAACGTTTAAATGGGAACTCAACCGCCTAACTCGAGATATGTCAGAGTTTGTACACAGTTATGAAAAACTAGACGACGGGCAAAAACGAAGCGTAGCAGACAATTACCCTTTCACCTCAGATCTTCATGACTTAAAAAACATGCTTGCGAAATGGAACGATACCGTAAATAAAATGTAAACGAAAGAGCACTTCCTATCGTGGAAGTGCTCTTTAATTGGTACAATTCCTCCTCATTAAGTTTATACATGTTTTCTTTACGAGACTCATACAACTAGAGAATGAAGGTTGTATTGAAGGAGGTCGAGCATGTATACAAACAGGAAGTATTATGAACCTTATGTTGGTCCTTTTGATCCATGTCCCCCTATTCGAGTGAAGTCGTATTCAACTCCCCCTAACCTCTATATGGGCTTTCAGCCTCCTGGACTTGAACAATATTCTGCCCGGGAAGCTTTGTATCGAGGTACTCTCTGGAAAGCCCTATGTGACCCATATCGTTCAAAACGGGAGGAGTAACAATGGCAAACAAACAGCTTCCTAAGGCGTATTATGAGCTCCTTGAGGAACTACAAGCATGTGATTTTGTGCTCGTCGAACTAACCCTCTATCTAGACACACATCCAAATGACTATGAAGCGATTGAGCAATTCAATGAGTATGCCAAAATGAGAAAACAGCTGAAGAAGCGTTACGAAAAAGAATATGGTCCATTGCAACAATACGGGAATAGCTACTCTAGTTACCCTTGGAATTGGGACGATACACCATGGCCATGGCAAGTCTAGATAGGAAAGGGTGAGTAACAATTTGGATTTATGAGAAAAAATTACAATATCCAGTGAAAGTAAGCACATGTAACCCTATGCTTGCTAAATTTCTAATTGAGCAATACGGCGGAGCCGACGGTGAACTTGCTGCCGCTCTAAGGTATTTAAATCAGCGCTATACCATTCCTGATAAAGTAGTTGGATTGTTAACTGATATTGGAACAGAAGAATTTGCTCACCTTGAAATGATCGCAACGATGATTTATAAACTAACGAAAGATGCTACCGCCGACCAGATGAAAGAAGCTGGTCTTGGAGCACATTATGCAAATCACGACAGCGCTCTTTACTATTCAAACGCAGCAGGCGTTCCATGGACAGCAAGTTATATCGCTGCAAAAGGTGATCCTATAGCAGATCTATACGAAGATATCGCCGCCGAAGAAAAAGCACGCGCCACCTACCAATGGATCATCGACCTATCAGACGACCCAGACCTCAACGACTCCCTCGCCTTCCTAAGAGAAAGAGAAATCATCCACTCCCAACGCTTTAGAGAAGCAGTTGAGATATTAAAAGAAGAAAGAGATAAAAAGAAGATATTTTAGTTCGAAAGGCGGAAGTGGGCGGTTAGGTCCGACAAGCGCTGGAAGGATTTCATTTGAGCACGCTTTTTGTGCTCGGATGAAATCCTGAAGCGACTCGAGGACCTGCCCACTGCAGCTAGATCGAAAGGCGGAAGTTGGCGGTTAGTTCCGACAAGCGCTGGAAGGATTTCATTCCAAAACGCCCTTCTCTCCTCATAAAAAAAGGCTCCTTTCTAAAAGTTTGTTGCTTTGGAAAGAATTTTTATATAAAAAACGACACTTCGCTAATTGGAGCGGAAGGATGCTCGACTCCTGCGGGACTAGTGGGACAGGTGAGACCCCACAGGAGCGTACGAGGAGGCTCAAGCGTCCCACCCCGCGGAAAGCGAGCATCCTGGAGCGGAAATTAACCACTTATCTAAAACCAACAATGTCTACGAAAAGAGCCTAAAAAAAATAACATAAAACCATGCACTCTGTGCATGGTTTTATCATTTATCTCGTTTGATCCTCGGTTTGATGCTTCCTAGGACGTTGATTCAGTTTATATTCAATCATTTTCCCCGCTCCCCAGAGAAGGAAAATCGCAACCAATATCAGAATCATTTCTAATGGGCGATGAATTAAAGCAAACACATCATGTCCAATAAATGACACGATCGAGATCATAACCATTTTACCAAGCAACACAGCTAACACAAAACTTCGAATGCTCATATTGGATAACCCTGCTACCACGTTAATTAAGGCAGAAGGAGTAAACGGAAAGCAAAGAAGAAGAAAAACCATTCCAAAACCATGTCGCTCAATCCATCGCAACGTTTTCTCGATTTTGGCATGTTTTGTAACCACACGCATAAATCGTTGTCTAGCCAATTTTCTGACTACAACAAATACAATTAATGCACCAAGAGATGCACCGATCCAAGACAATAATGATCCATACCAGAATCCGTAAGCAGCTGCATTACCAGCTACAAAAAGAAACAAAGGCAATATAGGGATGACAGCTTCAAACATAGGTAGCAATATACCAGGTAATGGACCAAGAGCTCTATACTGGCTAAGCCATGTTTTTATTGTTTCTTCATTCATCAAATCTTTGATCATTTCCCATTCCATATGGGATTCAACCTCGTTTCATGGTGCCTACGTCAGAATGACAGCACAAAATGCTTATTGCTATTATTAAATCATAAAGTTATTCAGTAAGAAAGCTCTCTTTTAGTTCATGAGTGCTTTATAAACTTCCTCATCCAGCTCTTCTGCTTTCTTCTTGTTATAGGTTTTCTCATATTCTGGCTCGGTCGTAATCTTTGCTCCCCAGAACATCGATTCCATCACCTGATCAATCTCAACATTGATTTTAGCTAATTTTAACGATACCCCTGCCATTGCTTCCTCTAAGATTGTTGCCTGTCCTTGAATTGAATAAACTGATTCTAATCCTATGACAGTCAATACAACACCAGAATGTTTTTTGACGTTCTGAACGGTTCTAGAGTTAGTCGTAACGGAGAAGCGAATGTTTCCTTTATCAACACTTTTCACCCATGATATCGCTGAGACATTAGGTGTATCACTCTCATGATCAATAGTAGCGAGCATTACAAGCTTTTCACCCTCCAAAAATGTAACCAATTCATCAGTTAACTGTGTCATCATGTCTTTTTTCGCCAAACGTCTCATCCTTTCAGAACTATTCTCTACTCTTTCCTAAAAGATTACCACGAATACCGCATAATGGAAACGCTCTACTATAGCTAACAGTCTACAAGAAGTTAGACACAAAAAAACCGCACTCATTGAGCACGGTTCATAGGGGGAAAATCACTATCAAACTTACTTAGGGGGTTTGATAGTAACTATTCCCGATCAACCAGAAACCAAACTTCAAATTTAAAGAAATTCGGACTTATTTTTATCTGTTTTAGATTAGCATTACAATTCAACAGGTATACGGAAAACAAAAACTTCTTCTTTATCTTTTAATATAATTGGAACTTTCACTTCAATCTGGTATACACCTGTCTTTAACTGTTCGGTTGTTAGTGTATCGCCTTCAATAATGTCATCTTTTGATACCCTCTTCTCTGTTGAGGGAACTTGTGAAGAATAAGGAATAATGACTTGGTCGTTTTCTTGATTCGTAATTTGATAATCTAGTAGAGCATCTTCAACAACCTTAATTTCTTCCTTTTCTTCTCCTTGATACTTAATCTTAGCTGTTAAACTAATCGAACCGTTATCTTTCAGTTTGCTATTCACCAATGCTCCGAATGGAATTTTCGGCTGTGTTTCAGATCTAGAAACAACATCTTTTTGATTTTCGCTAAGTAAATACTCACTCGTATTCATCTTCCGATCACTAAATAGAACATTAGCAGCTCCTACGATTATGAAAGCAACAAAAAATAGAATAATGAGCTTCGAGCTGTTAAACTTTATCTTCTTCATGGTGACATCCTTCCCAATATACTCAATGCCAACATTATATCATTTCCACATCGCAATGATATGGAAATTTCCCAACCATTTGTTGACGTTTGATACACTTATTAAAAGGGCTTAATTCATAGAAGTTGTTACTATTAGAGTAGTTGATTTCCGCTCCAGGATGCTCGCTTTCCGTGGGGCGGGCATCCTTACGCTTCAATCACCTTTGATATGTTAATTTAATAGTAAAACTTTTGCTGAAACAAATAACCTTTTAGAAAAAAGCCTATTAAAAAGAAGTTAGGAAAGGATGTTAACGGATGTCTTTCATTATGGATGTACTCTATGGTGTCGGGATTGTTTTTCTATTAATAGTAGGTTTATATTTTGTTGATCTGTTTAGAAAAAAATAACTTATGCATTCGGCCCAGCTTTGTATACAACAGATGGTGAAGGATCAATTACTGATGCATCATACTCTTGTTTCACAGTACCCTGTGGCATGTTCTTAATCATACGAACAAGCTCTTCTTCATCAGGATTGTACCCCTTCCCAGATAAATACTCCATGATTTCTCTCGTTGTAACCGGTTCCTCAACATTCTTTAAAAAACTTAAAATTTCATTCTGCATACGAATTCTCCTTTCAGGCAAAGTAATTTGTCTACATTTATTCCTTACCCTCCAGAAGAGATTATAATCGTGAAGAATATCACGGTCTTTCCAAGCTTTAGAAAGTCCGCTAAACTTAAATGGAGGACAAGATTAAGTAAAGTGAATTAAGAAAGGGGTAAAATAGAGTGCGAGGAAGTTTATTATCACTAACCATTCTTTTCGTTCTGCTTGCAGGTTGCGGAAACAATTCTCCAGAATCATCTTCAAATGAATCAAATGGGGGTCAAAAAATGAAGAAAGAGCTTTCCTTTGAAACAGTGAGCATGCAAAATGCACCTAAAGATATTCAAGCTACGGTTCAACAAAAATGGCTTGAGAAATCAACTTTTACAGTACCGTCTGGAGACGATCTTTATATTATAATTACGAGAGGCGAAATGCCAACTGGCGGATATTCTGTCCACGTCGATAGTATCGTAGAAGAAGAAAATCAGCTTACTGTCTCCTATTACTACACCGATCCTAAAAAGGGTGACATGGTCACACAGGCGATTACAAAACCAATCGTCATTACTCGTATTGAGCTAACAAACGCTCGAGTTAATTTTAAAGAAATTCAAAAAAGCGCTGCTGAATAAAGCCAATCTACAAATCCCTTACGATAGCAATAACCTTTTAGAATAGAACGTAGTGAACTACTCCCACCACTTACCACCCTTGCGGGTTGCTTGAAGTGGGGGCTTCTTGGGTAATCGCCACTTTTGGTAGCTGACGAAATGGACCAAGCTAACCCTCTTGTTCCAAGAGTTTGTATCTCTTATTATTTAGGCACTTGCTAATAAGCGAATGCCCTCTTTTTTAATATTGAGTGCTGAATTGTAATCCCTATCAAGATTTAGACCGCATGAACAAGCATATGTTCGAATGTTCATAGGCATCGGTTGGGTATTTCCACAATTAGAACAAGTTTTAGTAGAAGGAAACCATTTATCTATTTTGATAAGCTGCTTCCCTTGTTCATTCAGTTTGTATTGTAAGAAAGAAGTGAACATTCCCCAACCATTATCAGCTACACTTTTGCCGAACTTTAGTGCTTGTGACATCCCTTTCATGTCTAGGTCTTCAATTACAACCGCATCATAAAATGTGACCAATTCTTTAGACTTGTGGTGCAGAAAATTCTTTCTTTGATTGGCGACTTTTTCTTGGATTTTGGCAACCTTGATGCGTTGTTTGTTCCAATTCGAAGAACCTTTCTTTTTTCGGGAAAGTTTGCGTTGCTCTTTGGCTAGTTTATCAAGCATTTGTCGATAGAACTTAGGGTAATTGGCTTTCTCACCCTCGCTATCAACAAACAACCCATCCATTGCAAAGTCTAATCCAACTATTTCTTTGGTTTCTTTGGTTTCGATTTCATTCTCATATTCTGTCAGAATAGAAATATAGTATTTTCCTGATGCAGTCATAGAAAGGGTGCAAGATTTAATAATGTATTCAGAAGGAATTTCTCGATGTTGTTTTATTTTGACCTTTTTAAGTTTGGGTAACTTGATATGACCATCCAACAGCTCGATATTACCGTTTACGACATTTGTTGTGTAGCTTTGTTTGTGTCGCTTGCTTTTGAATTTTGGGAACTTGGCATTCCCCTTGAAAAATGCTTTATACGCCTTATCTAGATTTAGTTGTGCGTTTGCCAACGCTAGTGAGTCTACTTCCTTTAGCCATTCATACTCTTTTTTGTACTTGGCTGGGGTGGGGTGTTTTACTGATTTCAATGATTCTTTATCATCTTTTAGTGTTTCGTAGGTTTCTTTTCGTTCAGCTAACATTTTGTTGTAGACAAAACGAACACAACCAAAGGTTTTACGGATAATCAAAGACTGTTCCTTTGTTGGGTACAAACGAAATTTATACGCTTTGTTTTGTTTAGCCATATCAAATCACCTCACTTTATCCCTTGATTTTCGATGTATTTTTTAACCACCTCAATAGGCGAACCACCAGTGGTCAACAAACAAAAACTTCTTGACCAAAATTTATACCACATTGAGATAAAAGGCAGAAACTTTTGGGCTATTGCCCAACCGAAATTCATCTCCCCCTTACCGTTGGGCTACGCCCTTCACACGCTTGAAGAGGGAGACTTCTTTCGGAAGTTCGTTAAAAAAAGGAACCTCTCAATACTTCGAGACGTTCCTTTTATGCATCAAATGACAATGGATAATAATGAGATTATAGCTCCTAGACCAGCGATCGAATAATTAAAAAGGCGATTGTTTTCAGACCAATTCGTTTCAGCGTTGAATTTTTCAAGAGCAAGCATGCGATAGCTCGTCTCGCTTTTCACTCTCAACACTCCTTTATTGGATTATTCAAACCCTATCTTTCTGTAATTGTAAGCGCTTTCTTGTTTGGTGTAAAGTAATTCCCACAAAAAAGGCGCTGCTTTAGCGCTCTCGAAACTTTTTTTCATTTGGTAAGGTTATTGTCACTACCGTTCCGCTTCCTTCCTTACTATCAATGGAAAATGTGCCTTGATGATTCTGAACAATTCGGCGACAAATCATCAATCCAAGACCGTTTCCTTTTTTCTTTGTTGTATAGAAGGGCTCTCCTAAATGCGATAATTGGTGTTCAGGGATTCCAGGCCCATTGTCACGAATTTCAATCATCACTTCATCATTTGTTGAGTACAATGAAATAGTGATTTCACCGCCGTCCGGCATTGCTTCAATGCCATTCTTAATAATATTAATTAGAACTTGTTTAATTTGATTTTCGCTACATGTGATTTCTCTTAGATCATGAATCACTCTCGTATAGATTTGAACGTTATTTAAAATAGCTTGTGTTTCAATAAGAGTACAAACATTCGCAATGAGATCCTGAATATTTGTTACTTCATACGTGACGGCTTGTGGCCTAGCGAGTACCATAAATTCATTGACGATCATATTAATTCGATCAAGCTCAGATAACATGATTTCGATGAATTCTTGATCATTTTCATCTGTATGCCTCGACTTTAATATTTGCGTGAAACCTTTCAGAGAAGTTAAGGGGTTTCGAATTTCGTGTGCAACACCAGCAGCAAGCTCACCAATAACCGATAGTTTATCTGACGTTCGAAGAAGTTCTTCTGCCTGTTTTCGATCAGTTATGTCTTTCCGAATATATACATATTGGTATGGTACTCCAACTTCATTAAGAAATGGAACGATGGTCGTATCAACCCAAAAATCCTTCCCTTCTTTCGTTATGTTACTAATTTCACCCTTCCATACATCACCCGAATGAATCGTACTTCGCATATCATCAAAAAATGATGGCGGGTGATACCCGGAGTCGAGTATAAGATGGTCTCTGCCGAGCAACTCTTCTTTTGTATATCCTGTAATCTCGCAAAATTTATCATTTACAGAAGTGATTTTGCCTTCCTCATCCGTGACAGAAACCAGAGCACTCTCATCAAGCGCATACTTCAGATCCTTTAACTGTTTTAAAGTATTCTGTAATTCTCTCTCTGCTCGTTTTTTTTCAGTAATGTCTCTTGATACAACGACGAGCATTCGCTCACCGTGGACGCCAAATGGAATTACAGTAGCTCGGTCTTCAAGTGTGATCCAGGTACCATTAGCATGTTTTCTTCTAAATTCAACCACTTGTGGGTATGAACTAGTTTTTTGTAATAAATTCGCGACAAGTTTCTCATCATCAGGATGTACGTCCAACATAATTGAACTTCCAGTATAATAATCAGGCGGATATCCTAAAATGTTCTGATGAGAAGGTGATGCATATGTAACTAGATCTCTCTCAACATTAACTAGACTTATTAATTCAGAAGTATGTTCAGCGATCAATCTATATTTTTCTTGGCTTTCCCTAAGCGCAAGTTCATTTTGTCTTTCATCTGTAAGGTCCCTCACAAGAGAAAAAACACCTTCAATCTTATTCTCAATATAGATGGGAATATTGACTAACTCAACATCAAATGGAACTCCTTCATAGTTAAGAAAAGTCGTCTGAAGATGCGTTACATGTCCTTCAGTTGTAAGGTGAAATGATTTGGATACGCGTTCTTTCTCTGTCTGGAGAATAAACCTTGAATAATGCTTACTGATCACATCTTCTCTTTTTACTTTAGAAAGCTTATGACCGAAGTCATTTAGGTCCGTTACATGTCCTTTAAGATCTAGTGAATACATCACGCCAGGATAATGGACAAATAGCGATTCAAACTTTTGATATTGTCTATACAGTTGATTATATTCGTGTTTACCGATAACGATCGTATCTGAATGATTCACCATTATTCCTCCCCCCTGAGCATGAAAAATCCATATATCATGTAACTTTTCGACTCTACTGTTCATTATCCCTTCTCTATTCTCCATAAAGTTACGAAATCCAACAAAAAAAGCCGTCTTTAACGGCTATTCACTTTCCTAATCTAATCAGTTTCATTTCTCCATTCCTCTTCATTCCGGATTGCATATTCAAGCCAGTCCTCATTTCCATTATAGTCAGAATCATTCCACTCTCTAAAATGAACAATTGATTGAAAGACCTCGCCTTGAATAGACTCTATAAGCTGATTTCGTTTAGGATGTTCTTCTATCCATTCAAACAACTCTTTTGTGAGAATTGCTTTAAGATCAATTTTCATAAGGTTTCCTCCTTCACTTCACAAACACAGGAAGAAAAACAGAATCCAGTTTCATAGTACTCTTTCATTATGATGCTTCGTTTGCATTAAGGCATTTAGTAACCGGTCTAGCTCCTGACTACAGCGAATGGTTTTCTCTGATGCAAATCCGTAACGTCCTGCTATATCAAACATTTCTTTACGCTTCTTTTCAATTGCATCATACATTCTCATTCCTCCTCATACCAATACATAACCATTATGCCCATTTTCAGAAGAAATCAAAACGTTTTCGACGAAACTTCTCATTCTACAGCAGAAGTAGCAATAAGTAGACATTTTTCTTGCTATGATATGGAGGTATGATATTAGTCAATCGCTGGATACCGCCCTTTAATTCCTTCGTGTATTATACTTCTCTTATTCCCTTTTTCTCAAGATTTAACACATGTTTTACCCAATAGAGGCTAATCATTCTTCACTTCTACTTTATCATTACTTCAAAAGAAACTTCACTGCTTGTTGTTCTGTTAACGAAAGAGCGATGGGATTTAAATCCTTCTCGTTCATATACCTTTCGTGCTCTATCGTTAAACGAGGCAACAGTAAGTCGAAAATCCTTTGCACCGAATCGTTCCGCTGCATAGTGAAGCCCCGTTTGAAGAAACAGTCTACCATTTCCCTTTCCAGTCTCATTCGGTCGAATACCGAGACCAATATCAAGGCGCTCTTCTTCATATACACCTGCATTAACTCCTGAAGGAACACGAGCCGATTGACCAAAACAAAAGTATCCGAACAAATTCTCCTCATTCCACACTGACACATATGATCCATCCATTAATTCTTCTAGCACTTCATTGTCCTCTGAGAAACTATAAAGTGAATAAGGCTCTTGATATGTCCAAGTTTGAATTTCTTTTGCCGTTTCTAGAGTCATAGGTTGAATATGATACATATTTCTACTCTCCTTTATTCTAAAGGCTCTTTTCTATAAGATTGTTGCTTTTGAACAATTATTGAATAAAAACCACACTTCGCTGATTGGAGCGGAAGGATACTAGACTCCTGTGGGACTAGCGGGACAGGTGAAACCCCACAGAAGCGTAAGCGACGAGGAGGTTCACCGCCCGCCCCGCGGAAAGCGAGCATCCTGGAGCGGAAATTTTGCACTATCCTTAAAGCAAAAGCTTGGCAAGAAGAAAAGAACTTATTTTCTCCCAGCCCACTCATCATGGAATTGATTAAGAAAATGCTCCATGAATTCATGTCGGTGTTGCGCTAGTTCTTTTCCTTTTGTTGTGTTCATTAACTCTTTTAAATGCAACAACTTCTCATAAAAGTGATTAATAGCAGTAGACTGCCCACTGCGATAAGTTTCTGGAGTCATATTGTCTCTAATTGTAATACTAGGATCATGTATCAGATCCCCTTTTGCTCCAGCATAAACAAACGTTCGTGCGATTCCGATCGCTCCAATCGCATCTAAACGATCTGCATCTTGGACAACTTGAGCCTCAAGCGTTGTGACTGGTGGACGGTTTCCACCTTTAAACGAAATCGAAGAAATAATTTCAATGATGTGCTCCCGCTCTTCACGATTCACATCTTCTAGTAACCTTTCTACTTCCTTCAAGCCTTCCGCTTCTGATGGAGCTATTTTATCATCAGCCAAATCGTGAACGAGTGCAGCTACTATACAAACAAAATCATTTGCACCTTCAGCCTTTGCAATCACTTCTGCGTGTCGGACCACCCTTTCAATATGATGCCAGTCGTGACCGCTGCCTTCATTTTCTAACTTTTGCTTTACATAGTGGGTAATAGTACTTACGATTTCATTCATTCTTTATCCTCCTCTTTTCATTTCCATGAAAAAAGGCCAGCTTTTGTGCTGACCTATAGCATTTCTTCAATTTCGGCTTTTTGCTTTAGCTCTTCTTTCATCTCTTGAACTTTTTCTTGTGTTTTTGTTTCGACTAAATAATCTTTAATTCGATCTTTCATCTCATCAAATGGTGGAGGATTCTCAGCATCTTTCTGGAATTGATCATCATAGAAAGATTTCATTTCTTCCTCTGTCACTTCAGGTTTTCCAATTTTTTCGTTTACGAATTTATCAACCACGACAATATCGGCATATTGACTTTCTAATTTGTCTAATGTCATGCCTTGTGCTTTCAACGCCTCATTTAATTCGTCTTCAGTCGAGAACTGAGCTTTAATTTGTTCTAGCTCCGTTTGCACTTCTTCCTCAGAAGCTGAAAAGCCTTCGTCCTTTGCTTTCTGAAGCAAAAGCTCTTGTCCAATTAAATTATCCATCACTTCTTCTTCTATCGATTTTGAAACCTCTTTATCAGATGGGTCTTTCCCACTCATTGTATAGCGAAGCTGTGTTTGTACCAGCATAGAATTATAATCTTTTCCTTTAATCTCTTTACCATCCACTGTTGCAACTACTTTATCTTCTTCAACCTTCATCGCTTCTAATTCTTTCTTCGTCTCGTCCATAGAAGCAGACTCTTCAGTGGTAGTTGCTTCCGGCTCTTTCTCTTCGTTGCTGTTAGAACAAGCAGCAAGGAGAAGAATGACCATAAGCATTATTAAGCTAAACTGTTTTTTCATGCTGATGATTAACTCCCTTCCTATTATGACAAATCGTCTGAGTTGAATATATTCATTATTATAACATTCCTCAAAATGCATGATGAAGAATATGGGATATTTTTGTTTTTTCGTTTGTTGGTTACTGGAGCGGAAATTAGCGAAGTTTGGTTTTTATATAATTTTTTATAAAAAACAACAATCTTCTAGAAAAGAGCCTAAATAAAAGGCTATGTTAGCTCTTATTGTTGATTTAACGATTTTGGCTCATTCGAGTGAAACCCCAGTTTCACTCGCCTTTCAGCTCTGCTGATTGGTCACCACAGGGCGTAAATGAGCCAAAAATCAATACTGTTCATTAACATAGCCAAATAAAAAACCCCCTGTAGTACTCAGGGGATTAATGTACGTAGTGATATCGTTTTTCTAATAAATCTTGTATAAAGGAAACACAAACACAGACTCCCCAATAAATGAATGCGACTAATATGTACATTGTCATAAAGTCGAATTCTCTGCCTCCAACAATTTTTGCATGATGAAGTAACTCAGGGACAGTAATAACCGCTGCTAGTGAAGAAGCTTTAATTAAATCTAACATCACATTTGAAAGTGGTGGAATTGCGATACGCGTTGCCTGTGGAAGGACAACTTGTTTCATAGTCGTCCAGTAAGACATTCCGAGCGCGGTGGATGCTTCCCACTGTCCTTTTTCTACCGATGATAGGGCTGAGCGCTGAATCTCTGCTATATATGCAGCACTGTTTAAACTAAAACCAATTAATGCTGAAGTTAGAGCGGAGAACTCAATACCTACTACTGGAAGTCCAAAGTAAAGAATGTAAAGAAAGACTAGAATTGGCGTTCCTCTCATAAAGGAAATATATAATCTTGCAGGATAGCGAAGTGCTTTGTATTTTGACATTCTTCCGAGTGCAAGAAATAGTCCCATCACTAGACCAATAACCATTCCTACCATTGAAATTAAAAGCGTTAGCCCAAGTCCTTGAATAACATACGGAAACGACTTTAACGCAAGTCCTGCATCAAATAAGTATTCCCACTGTATATCAAACACTCTATTTACTCCTCAATGTCAAGATCTGGTTCAACGGAAACATCTGCGCCATTAAAGAACTTCTCTGAAAGTTCCTTAAGGGTTCCGTCATCCTTCATTTCCTTGAGCGTTTCGTTCACTTTGCTTTCTAATTCACCGCTGTCTTTTTTCATAACAACCGCTTGATTATTTGGATAGTATTCAATATCAGGATGAATTGTAATATTCAAGTCAGGAAATGCAGCAAGTGCAAGTGTTTGAAGGTAATAATCATTCAAAATAATATCAGTACGTCCTGTAGACACATCTCGTAAATACTGTTCATTAGTCGCATTATCGTAAATCACTTCTTCAGCACCATTTTCACGAGCAACCTCCATATAAATGGTTGTAGATGCCCCCGCTGCTTTTTTACCATCTAGATCATCAAGTGACTCAATCCCAGATAGATCATCTTTTCGAACAATTGCAGTACCATACGAATACTTAATGGGTTCAGAGAAGGTGAATTTCTCTTCTCTCTCTTCAGTGTTTGTAATATCATTCGCAGCAAGATCAACTTTACCGGAATTGATACTAGTTAACATTCCATCAAAGCCCATTTCCTCGAATTCAACTTCAAGGTCAAGTCTTTTGCCCATTTCTCTTACTACTTCTACTTCATAACCAGTGACTGTATCAGAACCCTCTTCATAGTAAGAAGTAGGATACAGTGTTCCTGATGTTGCTACAACAAGCTTACCTTCTTCTTGTATCTGCTCCCAGACTGATGCTTCATCAGCTGATTGATCTCCTTCATTCCCGTTTGAACAAGCGCTTATAACAAAAACAACAAGTCCCATAAGTAAAAATGGAGCTAGTCGTTTAATTGAATTAGTCAATTTTTTCACTCTCCTTTAATCTAGTAAACAGTAAGACCTTATCACTATGTTACAGTCTATTGCAACCATTACAGCACATTAAAACAAAGACATACTATTCTTATTTTTCCAAATGGCTATGTTAACGAACAATGTTGATTTTTGGCTCATTTACGCCCTGTGGTGCCCATTCAGCAGAGCTGAAAGGCGAGAAATCAAAAATATGAGCTAACATAGCCTTCCAAATAAAAAGCACTCCATAGTATGGAATGCTAAAATTGTTCGTCAATTTTCTGATGAAGATAAGCAGTTGCTTGATCAAGGTGTTTAATTGCTTCGTCTGGAAATTTATCAGTATCTTTCGCTCGCTTCACGTGACCATACAATACAAGATCTTGTGAATTCATGACGATGTCGAGGACTTCTCTTCCAACCTCGTCTTTCTTCTCATCCATGTGAATTGCCGTTTTGTATTCACGTACAACTTCTGTTAGTATTTGCAGTCTTTGTAAATCCATCTTCGCTCATCCCTTTTTATCAAGAGTTCACCTCAAGCGTACCATGAAATGTAAGGAATGAACACTCTAGCTACTCTACAAACCGAAGCAAGTCCCCGTATATAACTTTATCCGAATAATCCAGTTCGTTCTGAACTTTCCCAAAATGTTTACTGCATTTGTTTCGATTTGTTTTTGCACCCGTTTCTTTGTTATAACAAGTATTTTTTGTATAGATCAGCTCTTCTGTCACGAAGCTTCCATCTCGAAAGATGACAAAGTCTTTCCGCTCCGATGACAATAAACTAGTACCAAAATTCAAGCTTGTTTTCTCTTTTATACGTAGCAATTCAAGAATGGTAGGTTTTAAGTCAACTTGACCGCCTACTGTTTCGAATACTTTGCCTTCTTCATTAGGAATATGGATGATGAGTGGGACTTTCTGAAGTTGAACATGTTCAACTGGACCAATTTGTTTACCAAAATATTCTCCTAGCGCTTCGTTATACGTTTCTGATAGTCCATAATGATCCCCATAAAGAACAAAAATGGCATCCTCATAGAGTCCTGCAGCTTTCATCTCTTCAAAAAATCGCTTAATAGATTCATCTTCATAACGTATAGTTGCAAAATAACGATTTACAACTTCCTCTTGCGTTTCAGGAATAGCTATCATCCGATCTTCTTCTTCTAATAAATAGGGAAAATGATTCGTAAGGGTTAAGAATTTTGCTGAATAAGGCTCCTTCAAGTCTTTAAGATAAGGAATTGACTGTTCAAAAAACGGAATATCTTTTAACCCATAATTAATTGAATTCTCATCAGTCACTTCAAAGTCTTTTTTTGAATAGAACCGATCATACCCAAGCGTCTTATACATGTTTTCACGATTCCAGAACTCTCGATCATTACCATGAAAAGAATTGGTTGAGTAATCAGCTGAGTTCAAAGCCTCCGGTAGAGAGAAAAATTCATTCTCAGGCTTCCTGACGAACACAGATCCACCAGAAAGTGGGTACAAGCTAGTATCAATCATAAATTCAGCATCAGATGTTTTACCTTGAGCTGTTTGATGATAAAAGTTAGGAAAGTAATAGCTATCTTCTTTTAGCTTATTAAGAAATGGAGTTACTTGTTCTCCATCTATTTCTTCATCAAGCATGAAAGATTGTGTGGATTCAAGTGAAATGAGAATTAAGTTCTTTCCTTTCGCAACACCTTCAAACGAAGAAGCTTCAATCTCCTTTTTATCCACAAACTGCTTAATTTCTGAAATATCCGTATCATCAGCAAAAACGCTAGTAATGGAAGTAAATGAATTAAATACGATATCATATGCATGATAAGTATACGATCCTAGTGATTTTACGAAAAGCTCCCGATCATAGGATTTTTCGAAAAGTAATGGATTCAGTATAAGGGCGATAACAGTAGATCCCAATAGGATAGATACTCCAGTTACTGCAGTTCGCTTTTTACGTTTAGTGGAGAGTGTACTTGAACGAACCTTAAATCTTTTAAGAATAAAGAATAAGATAACTGAATCGAGAATAAGTATTGGATCATAAAAATTAAACAATTCAACTGTGCTCTGACTCAATCCACCAACGTTTCCAAATTGGAAGAGAACCGGTACAGTAATAAAGTCTATGTAGAATCGATAATAAAGGATATTTCCATAAAGAATGGCAGACAAAATAAAATATACTGCAAGCATTAGGCCTGGTTTTGATCTCTTTCTAAATAGCCCTATACCTAACAGTAATACAATCGATCCTATCGAATTAATCACAAGAAAAACTTCTTCTCCTACACCCTTTAGCGTAAATGAGAACTCAAAGCGATAAACGAAATACGCTTTCAGTACTAAAAGCGCTACTAATAAAAGATAAAAACGCCAGACTGAGGTTGCTTGTCTTTCTTCTAAACCCATAATTTCTCCACCCCTTACATCTCCCTAACTGTTGCTTATGTGATCTTTTTTCTCTTTACCACTAATCACTATTAATCAAACAGCAAGTCATGATTTGCTACCTTTGATACGACTAACTATGCAATAAAGTTTCAAATTAATAAGAAAAAACAAGGGCAATAACACCAAACGCAATTAAAAAGAGTCCAACCGTTACACAAATTACGGTTATCACCCACCATGGAATCGCATCAAGTGCTTTTGTTTCGATAAAGAAAAAAATACTTTCTCTCTTATTTGAAGCTTTGGAGGCTTTCGAATGGTCAGCAGTTTCCGTTTTCATTTCTTCTAATCGATAGAATAAATATCGAGGACTTCCCACAATCACTACACCTGCCACCCAAAAAATCAACGCGATCGTCCAACCCATTATAAACCCGCCTTTCAATTAAAGCATGTTTGTTCTGTAGTATGAACGACTTAACCAAAAAAAACACCTTCAACCTGAAGGTGTTTCAAATAATAATTCTTTCATGCTTTGTGTAAATGTTAAATCCGCCTTTTCGTATAAATCCGACTGTCGTAATCTCGAGATCTTCAGCTAATTGAAGGGCAAGATCAGTAGGTGCTGATTTCGACAGAAGTATGCCAATCCCCATCTTAGAAAGCTTAAGGACAACTTCCGAAGATATTCTTCCACTAAATGCAACGCTAAGCTCAGATGGATGAATATGATGCCGTAGTGCATAACCGTACAATTTATCAAGCGCGTTGTGCCGACCAATATCAGTACGAGATGCGATCAATTCATCACCTTTAAAAATAGCTGCGTTATGAACACCACCCGTTGATTTAAAGGTCGTGGACTGCTCTTGTAGTTTCTTCATATTTGAAAGACATTCCTGAGCAGTGAGCTTTGGTGCGCGCATGATTGTTCTTGCCGTTTGAGAGTCACTCTGCAAATAAAAGTGTCTGCTTTTTCCACAGCAGGAGCTGATTACGCGCTTTGTATATGTTTCAGATGTGAGAGACATACTGACAGAGGCTTTTACATTAACAATACCTTGACTATCATTAAAAAGCATTTCTTCCACATCACGATAGGATCGAATGACTCCTTCTGAAGCGAGGAAGCCAACCACCATATCTTTTAGATGATCAGGTGTGCAAACGACTGTCGCAAATTCAACCTGATTAATTCGAATCGTAAGAGGTTTTTCTAATGCAATGGTATCTTCTTGCTCGATAAATTGTCCGCCCTCATAACGAATAACGCCGCGTTCTGTAGTGTGTCTGTTCATTTCCTTCTCCATCACCTAGCCACCAATGAATGACATTTCAATTTTCTCACGTTTCGCTACGCCTTCTTCCGTTCGTTCATCTGAATAACGATCGTGCCGACCGTTCCACAAATCAGTGAGCATCTTTTGCATGTCTTCATCAGATGCTCCATTACGTAAAGGATTACGAAGACTTGTCCCTCGTGAAGCAAACAGACATGTGTATAGCGCTCCGTCTGCTGATAGCCTTGCTCTTGTACAGCTCGAGCAAAATGAGTCACTTACTGAAGATATAACGCCAATCTCACCAGCACCATCACTGAATTGATATCGACTAGCTACTTCTCCAAAATAGGACGCTTCAATAGGTTCAAGCGGATACACCTTTGAAATAGTGTCAATGATATCCTTTTTGTTCATTACATGGTCGAACTTCCACCCATTGGAGTTGCCTACATCCATGTATTCAATAAATCTGACGATATGACCACTGTGTCGGAAATACTCTGCCATTGGTACAACTTCATGATCATTGATCCCTTTTTGAACGACCATATTTATTTTCACATTGAGCCCTGCATCTGATGCGGCTTGAATGCCTTCCAATACAGGCTTGATCTTCGTTCCTCTACCGTTCATTTTTCCAAACGTTTCATCGTGAATGGCATCTAGACTTACATTAACTCGTGTTAATCCTGCTTGTTTAAGTGGAATAGCGAACTTTTTTAATAAAGAAGCATTTGTTGTAAGCGCTATATCATTAAGCCCATCTATATTAGATAACATCCCAACTAGTACAGGTAAATCTTTTCTAAGAAGTGGTTCGCCACCAGTTAGACGAATTTTCTCAACACCCATTTGAACGAACATACGGGCAAGTCTTGTGATTTCTTCAAATTGAAGGAGACTCGTCTTAGGTAAAAATTCGTAGTCTGGGCCGAATGTCTCCTCAGGCATACAGTAGCGACAGCGGAAGTTGCAGCGATCTGTTACAGATATACGTAAGTCCCTTAGAGGTCTGTTAAGTTGATCGAATACGAGTGATTCTGTAGACATCAGCCTTGCTCCTTTCAAAACATTGATTAAGGCTAATGGTAACGCTTATGAACACTTTTTTCCAGTATAAAAGCGCGTAAGTTGTTTATGAATGACTATTTTCGTAGACATTGTTGCTATACCTGGTCATTTCCGCTCCAGAATGCTCGCTTTCCGCGGGGCGGGCGGTGAGCCTCCTCGTCGCTAACGCTCCTGCGGGGTCTCACCTGTCCCGCTAGTCCCGCAGGAGTCGAGCATTCTTCCGCTCCAATTGCTAAGTGTGGTATTTATACAAGAGCCTTATCAATAAATAAGGCTATGTTAGCACATATTGTTGATTTCTCGATTTTTGGCTCATTCGAGTGAAACTTCAGTTTCACTCGAATGAGCCAAAAATCAACACTGTTCATTAACATAGCCATAAAAAAAGAGTACTTATTCAGTACTCTTCTCTTCCTAGGAGATCCCCGGCATCTCTTTCGCTTGTTGAATTACTTCTTCTGGGACTGTTACTTCTTCTATTTCATTATAGTTCTCAAACTGTGAGTCCATTTCCATTAACATCGAAATCGATTCATCTTCCATTGTTATTTCACTATCCATTTTCATCTGGAATTCCCTTATTAGGAAGTCAGCTTTTCCAATTGTGAGAGTGTATTCTACTTCATTCACTTTCAATTGCTCGGTAAATCCCTGAAGCATCTCATTTTGTTGCCCCATGTTCTCAACGGTTTCATCTAACAATTCCTGGTATTTCTCTCCTGTCGCTTTCATAGTCATCACATATGTACCTTCATTTTCTACTAGCTTAAATTCGTCAACGTACTTTTTTAGCATTTCCATTTGTTCAGAAGGATCCGCTTGTGATTGCTGCATGGTGAGCAGTGAATCTGTCATTTCATCAGGAAATTCCATCCATTCTTCTCCTTGTTTCATGAAAAAGCCTGCTTCACTATAATACGACTCCATTTGCATAGCCTCACCATTTGCATTCATATCAATTACCTGGTGAAATGCTAACGGATCTACCACCATATTAGAATCGATTTTACTTGTAATCTCAACCTCTTCTTCATTAGAATCGAAGGTTTGGTTCATGTTTGCCATCATCCTAAAACTGGTGACATCTTCTTGAGCAGCAATGGACTTTTCGAACACCTCTTGCGCGTCAATTCCTATATCAACGCTAATTTCTCCTCCAGATTCCGTGGTACCACTACACGCTGCAAGAACAATAAATACCGTAACGATTAAAGAATATAGCTTTAATTTCATCTCATCACTCCTTTGTCTATCATACGAAAGAGTAAAAATTAGGTTTCATAAAAATGAAAAAACTGGCTTTATCAGCCAGTTCAGCTTATTGATTTCGTATACCGATCCGCAACACTGCTTGCCCCATATGAATCTGGTTTAATTCTTGCAATATAGCCAACAGAGGTAACCCACCCAACAACTTCCTGTATCACTTTACGAGTTTCCCCCTGTTTACCTACATCTAAATGAATCTCAATTGGCCATTTCTCAAGCAAAGCTGAAAAGCCCTCTTCTTTTAACAACTCCATCAGCTCAAGACTCATTTCCGTTTCCTTGTAGATCCGATGCCTGAGCTCATGGATCGGTTTATGCTTAACCTTGCGATAGAATATTCTTGCTCCTTTACCAACACGGTGAATAATGATTGCTGTTACGAACTGTGTCGCTTTTCGACTCGTTTGAGAATCTGTCCCAATCACAATCCTATATTTCCCTTTCGGATCTTCCTCTGTATACCTCTCAATAAGCTGAGTGACTTGATCCATTGTTACTTTTCCAGCCGTTGGACTTATAAAATTCATAAACGGTTCCCTTCCTTCATCAGGATAGTAGTTAGTACTATATTTATTCAATAAATGAAAAATATGTACGTTAGAACCGAAAACTCTACTTATTATATAGACTTTTATCTTCTATGTCTCCATTTAACTGGTGAACAATTAATTCAGATGGGCGATTTTCATCACACATCTCCCTTCCAAATTGATAAGCTTCTTCCTTTGTTTCAAAGGTTTTCGTTGCTTGATTGGCGCCTTCTTTCTTAAGTTCCCATTTCTCATACTTCCCGCTTTGCACATGATAAATTGTCTTCATACTACTTCCCTCCTCAACCTAATAATTCCTTTATACTATAGTAATGAAACCGGCAACTATGCCTTTGAGAACATCAGAATGTCAGCTGGTTGCTTTTCGATAAATGTGTTAATTGTTTTATATCCTTCTTTTTCCTTCTTAATGAACGTTCTACTTGAGATTGGTCTTCT
This sequence comes from Guptibacillus hwajinpoensis, assembly GCF_001039475.1. GTDB lineage: Bacteria > Bacillota > Bacilli > Bacillales > Guptibacillaceae > Guptibacillus > Guptibacillus hwajinpoensis. The sequence goes on from NZ_LELK01000001.1 coordinate 1,375,849, forward strand.
TGCTGACCATTGGATGGATAAAGGATTCTGCCAGGAATCATGTGTAATTAATTCTTGTTTGTAATAATAATGATTGCCACTTGGGTAGCGCTCACAGATGTATCGAACAGTATGCTTGGTATGCATATAACTCACTCCTTAATAGAAATGCTTACAGTATTAACAAGCGAAGACAAAAACATCCGCAGCGATTTACGCTGCGGAGCTTTTTACTTACCATCTTTTAATAGGATCACATTAAGCGCAGGATCACCATCAAGAAAACCAATTGCGATAGCTGTATAGTTAACACCAGCTTCAACCGGTACATTAGGAAGATCAAGTACAGATGTATCACTTCCCGTTGCGCGAACTTCAAGATTATAAGAATCCGGGCTTACAGTTAAGTACTCTGAATTTTGACCGAAGGCGAGGTTCTTAATTAACACATCGCCGTCTTTCACCGCGATATCAACAGGTGGCGCGTCGGGAGAAGCATGAACAGCTCTAAGCCCAGCCTTATCTCCCGATCCTTTTTGATCTTCTAGAGCAAGCACAGATAGATTGTCTACTTCCCCTAAAGCAACAACCGAATAATTCTTACCAGCTTCAACAGTTAATTTCTGCTCAAGTACTGGCTTTCCTTTCCCATTGGCAGAAGTAGCGAAAATTTGAACTTTCTTCTCTCCCGGTGCTAACGCTGCATAATCGGTTACGTCTTTGAAAGATGCTCCTTTAAAAGCTGGTTTTCCATCAACATAAACGTCTACAGATGGCGCATCAGGAGAAGCGTGAATCACACGAACATTCGCAACATTGTTGTTCTCAGCTGCCAGGCTCTGAGGTGATGCAGTTACGAATAGCACTGCAATCATTAAGGCAGAAATAATCCATTTCATTCCATCACTACCTTTCTATTTTATTGAAAGACCTGCCTATTTTTTTACAGAGTGATAGTAATTATTCATATAATTTCAATTGAAGTAAAAAACAGATCTATATAAGATCTGTTTCCGAATTTATAACTCACCTTGCATTGACCTTACTTTGAAAGTTTACCATTCCTTGAACGCTCGAACATACGCTACTATCCCGCATACAGTAATACAAGAATACTGTTAAAAAGGATGTGAAAACATGCCGGCACTAGTTGGAGCAATCAAAGTAAACTCAATCGGAAGCAGTGGTGTCTTTCACGTCGGTGATGTGTTTATTGTGTCTCCTACAAGCGCTGTTCGAACCTTTGCTGGTGCAGGATCATTTAATACTGGTAATGGCCTTAATGTGAGTAGTTCATATAGTGTAACAAACGTAAATGACAGTGATGTCGCTGATCAAAATGTAGTGGCAAACATCTAACAGGGCATTCACCTACTTTTACTCTCCCGCATACAGTACTATATACATTTTGATACGGGAGTTGATGGTCAATGTATCCAAACGATAACATCTACGGCATCCTGCAGCGGATACAACAACACATTGAACAACAAAACCATCGGATCAAAATGCTTGAAGATATGGTAGATGATTTAAAGGACAATTATGATCAATTATCAAAGGCACCTAAAACAAACATTGAAAAGATTGAATACAAGTTTGATCAACTAAAGATAGAACGCCTTGACGGAACACTCAATATTGGACTAACGCCGAATGGCGGAGCAGATATGCTTGAAGATTTCACCGTGAATGGAACAAATGGAATGAATCCTTCTTCTCTTGCGCCTGAGACGATTCAATCCATTCAACAGAATGTTAATTCATATATGCAAAACGGCGCGTTAAAACAGTTGGGTGAATTAGAACAAAAGTACAATTATCCTCTTGATGACCCGTATCGTCATTTTATTTTAAATGATATTCAAAAGCAGCTTGATCAGCGTATTAATTATTATCTTAATCAGCAAAAAGAACGTACTCCTAATGCGTCACCGCAAGAATTGTCAGAAGAAATAGAACAAAAGTTAAAACGAGATATTGTGAATGGAATGGAAGCATTTATTAAAAATTTACCTAAAAGGACGGATTCATCATGAACTACACTGTCATAAACAGAGGCCTCTCGGTTGGTAATATTACGGTAACTGCAGTAGCAAGTTCTTCGGTCTTACTTGTAGGCGATACAGAATCGATTGCATGTTCTTCCATCTTTGATACTCCTCCAGAATCCTTAATTATAACCAGACCATTTGTACCGATTGCATCTTAATATGCATAGTCGCTCTTCTTTAGTTAACTGGATGAACATATTGTCTGTTGATAGCTCTGGAACAGTACAAATTGGAGACAGTAATCAAATCACACCAGAAACCAAAATTTTTGCTATACAAAGAGAACAGCCTATTTTCAAAGGAAATGAATATGAAGACCTCTCTTCTTTTTCTCTTTATAGTCAGTCTCTGCCAACCCCATTACTAACGGAAGCCATTAACCATGTGACAGTCCACGAAAATCCTGTTATTAAAGTAAACAGTATTCAAGTACTAGGGGTTGCAGCTTCAGGAGTGGTCCATGTAGGCTCTACAAGAACGATCCAAGCAGAATCACGAGTTAAAAATATACGAGAGTTTTTTACTGACCCTAATGAAGGAAATGAATAATGAGAACAAAACCCCCCCACCACTCATACAATACGGTATCACGATCATTGCAAAGGATGTTCAATCATGCCTTCAATAGTAGGACCAGTCAAAATTAACAGTGCAGGCGGCGTCGTCAACTTTGGGGATAGTTTTAATACGACACCTAAATCAACTTCAAAAACATACGCTGGTTCAGGTGGTTTTAATACAGGTGACTTTCATATCGTAAACAACGGATTCAGTTTAACCAACTCACTTGATCCTGACCTCGCAGATCAAGATATCACTGCAAACAATTAGGGAGCTGAAGATTCGTGAATTTCTTTGTGAATCAAAACATCGTTATTCATCAGCTAAGAGTCGAAGGAATTTCGAATTCTTCAGTCCTGCAAATTGGTAGCGCAGGTATTATTAAGCCACTTTCAAATTTATATAATACTGGTGCTTACACGGAACCTGCTCCTGAACTAGAAGCTACACAAGGTGAGATAACTCCTTACGTACCATTAGCGCCACCCACATAGAAAGAGCCGCCAAATGGCGGCTCTTTCTATGTGATATGAACGAAAAGCAAGGTAGGAAGACTACTCATTATCATTGCTTTTCTGCTTTTGAGTAGTCTCATCTTCGCCTTGTGACGAATCATTATTGTTTCCAGATTTCTTAACGTTACTCGTGGAAGAATCATTAGATTCTTTATTGGTTTCTTCAGAGCTATCTTGATTCTCATCATTTTCAGCATTAGAGCCCTGCGTTTCGTTGTTTTCATTACTTCCATTATTATTGGTATTGCCACTGCTGTTCTGATTGTTGTTTCCGTTAGTAGTACCACTATCTGAATTGCTTTCTTCACTCGCATTACTCTCTTCACTAGCGTTATTCCCATTATCCTCATCACTAGTGTTATCTTCATTTGTTTCGCCAGTCTCATTTCCACCGGTGTTAGAAGAGTTACCATTGCTACTGCCTGTATTAGATTCTTCTTCATTTTCACCAGAGTCGCCACTATTGTCGGCGTTTCCTTCACTTGTGCCTCCGTTAGTGTCAGAGTTCCCTGTGCTATCGTTGTCTGAATTACTAGAGTTATCTTCTTCAGTTCCCTGGTCACTTTCTTGCTCTTCTGCAGGATCATCAGTCGATTGAGGCTCTTCTTCTACGGGTTCTTCTTTTGCTGGTTCTTGTTCTTTGTTAGATTCTGACGGTTCTTCTTTCTTTTCCTCTTTAGGTTCTTTCTTAGGTTCATTGTTGTCAGCATTTTCTTCTACCTGGTCTACATTGTTATCTTCTTTAGTCGAATCTTTCTTATCGGATTCTTCTTCGTTTGCTGGTTGATTAGAAGTAGGTTTCTTATCCGCTTCTGAATTGTTAGAGTCATTTCTGTTATCTTCTTTTACAGGTTCCGGCTTCTTAGGTTCTGGAATTACTGCCTTTTTCGGTTCTTCACCTTTAAAATATAGTTCTTTAATGATATCGCTAGAGGATGTTTGACCGTTCGCACGTAACCCAGTATTTTTGTCTATTTTTAATTCAACAACAGATTCTGGTTTTTCGAATGAATTCGTTTCTTTTCCTTCTGAAACCTTACTAATGACATGTTTGAAAAGAAGCTTAGCTATATCATCATCTTTCTTACGAATATAGCTCTCTTGTGTTGTTTGATCATAGCCTGTCCAAACCGCTGCTGTGTAGTTCGTCGTGTAGCCAGAGAACCACGCATCAGAAGTACCATCACCATTGATTCCTTCTGGTAGATTGGTTGTTCCTGTTTTACCAGCAATGTCGAGTCCATTTACACCGGCTTGCATACCCGTTCCTTCTTGTACAACCGTCCGTAGCATATCCGTAATCATATAGGCAGTACCTTCGTTCATCACACGATTAGATTCAGATGTTAGTGCAAGTTCTTTTCCATTTGGATAGACTACTTTTTCTACACTATATGGTTCATGGAACGTACCGCCTGATCCGAATGCTGCATATGCTCCTGAAAGCTGAAGCGGAGAAATACCTTTTGCAAATCCTCCAATTGCATAAGCTGGATAGGTTTGATCAATTGAAATTCCTAGATCTTTTGCAAAAGCCTGTGCCTCTTTACCTCCGACTTCCATAAATGCTTTAATTGCTGGAATGTTATAAGACCACTTTAAAGCTTCACGGATTGAGACGCTACCCTGGAATTCATCGTTCCAATTGCTAAACTCTTTCCCATTAAGCTCAAGCTCTTCATCGACAAATTGCTTATTTGTTGACCACTTGTGTTTCTCTATTCCAGGTGCATAATCAAGGATAGGTTTAATTGTCGATCCAGGTGATCGCTCTAATTGCGTTGCATAATTAAACCCTTTTTGGACATCATTTTCACCTGTTTGACGATTTCCACCGATTGCTCTGATTGCTCCTGTTTGAGTATCTAAAAGTGAAATACCCGCTCTAAATTCTTCATCTGGGTAAGTCACAGCACGATTAGTAGTCAAAGCTTTGTCAACAATTTCTTGTGCGCCTTGATCTAACGTCGTATAAACTTCTAAACCACCTGAGTAGAGCGCTTCTTCTGAAATGCCAGCTTTCTCTAAATCAGCAATAACTTGATCAATAAAAGCATCATTTGTTGTCGGCTGTTTTTTCTGTTCAACAATCATCTCTTGTACAGATATAGATGCTTCTTTTTCTCTTTCCTTTTCAGAAATAAATCCATGTTGCTTCATCAAACCTAGTACCGTTGCTCGTCGATCATTTGCAAGCTCCGGGTGTTTGTAAGGATCGTATCCTGAAGGCCTTTGAGGCAATCCGGCAAGAAGAGCGGCTTCTCCTGTGGTGAGTTCATCTAGTGATTTATTAAAATATACATCAGCAGCCGTTGCAACACCATAGGCACCTTGCCCAAAGTAAATTTTATTGAGGTACATGCTAAGAATTTCCTGTTTGGAATACTTTTTCTCTAGCTGTACAGCTAAATAGGCTTCTTGTACTTTACGTTTCATTGTCTTCTCAGGTTCAAGGAGCATGTTTTTCACAACTTGTTGAGTGATGGTACTTGCACCTTCAGCTCCAAACCCATCTTTAACGTTTGCCACTACTGCTCCGCCAATACGTTTAATATCGACACCATTATGGTCGAAGAATCTAACGTCTTCTACTGCTATAAACGCATTGATTACTTCTGTAGGTATCTCATCAAATGCGACGACTTTGCGATGCTCCTTCCCTACAATATCTTGAATTTTGTTTCCTTCTGCATCATAGATTGTTGACGACTGTGGCAGACTCAATTTATTTGCATCAAGTGTTGGCGCATCATCTATATAAGCGTAAGTTTGATAACTTCCGAATGACAGTACAAAAACCATTAAGAAAGCAGCAAATAGTAGAACGTTACGTGCAAAATGCTTCTTATTCTTCCTCTTCCCTTGACGTTCTCCATTGCTGTTATCATTTATTTTTTTCCCCATAATGATCCCCCTTATTTCAAATCCCATAGAGTGGTGATACCCAAATATTGCATATTAAAAACATTAAGGATCAGAAGAAACATTTTATCAACATCGCTCATATAGTAATAACGTCTAAAAAAGGGGGATGACGTTTGGTTACAAATAGCACTCAGGCGCTGATATCATGGGGTTACACATTTCGAAATTACGTGCAATCGAGTTCAGTTGTGAACCACATAAAATACCCAATACTTTCTAATACAGAAAAATGGCTTAATGAGTTAGAAAATGCACAAGGAGTTAGAGATGAAGATGCTTATACTCAAGCCAAAAGATTATATGATGATTTTCAAGCTGCTTCTAGAGTACAACAAACCGTTCCGATTGGAGGACACACACTTCCTCCCTTACCTTACGCTTACAACGCGCTTGAACCTTCTATATCAGAACGAATTATGACACTCCATCATGACATCCATCATCAAAGCTATGTTGATGGCTTAAATAAGGCAGAAGTAGCATTACAAGAAGCACGACAAAAAGAAAACTTTGAACTAATTAAACACTGGGAACGAGAATTAGCTTTTAACGGAGCAGGTCATTTTCTTCACACACTTTTCTGGGAAATCATGAGTCCAGATGGTGGAAAGCCTCAAGGGCCAGTTGTCAATGAAATCACAAAAAGCTTTGGTAGCTTTAATCAGTTTAAAAAACAATTTACAAATGCCGCTAATAAAGTGGAGGGATCAGGTTGGGCTATTCTCGTCTGGTCTCCTGTTTCGAGAAGACTTGAAATTCTCCAGGCTGAGAAACATCAGAATTTAAGTCAGTGGGACGTGATCCCATTGCTCGCGCTTGATGTTTGGGAACATGCATATTATCTTCAATATGAGAATGACCGAAAGCAATATATCGACAACTGGTGGAAAATAGTGAACTGGCCGGAAGTTAACAAACGGTTTGAGAAAGCACGAACAATTACATGGAAACCGTTTTAAAACAAAACTCTTTTCGTAGATATTGTTGCTCTAGGGTAATTTCCGCTCCAATCAGCTAAATGGGGGTTTTATTCAATTATTGATTCAAAGGCAACAATCTTTTAGAAAAGAGCCTAAAACAAAATAAAAAGCAAAGGTGATTAAGCCTTTGCTTTTTGCATTTTCATTCTAATTCTCTATACGGATATGGGCTCGATCCGTAAGGCGGACGTCCACCATAATATCCTGGGTAACCACCTGATCCACCGTACCCTTGAGGTCCGTAGCCCTGGTATCCACCTCCATAACCTGGTGGAGGTGGAGGCGGATACCCACCTCCAGGATAGCCAAAACCGCCATATACCCCTGGTATGACAAGAGCTCCCAATAATCCTCCTGCAAGACCACCGGCAAAAGCAGCACCTATGATTGGAAATGGTCGTTGATGAGCATACTGTCTCATTTCATGAGATATTCTGGTACCTGGATAAGGACTATGATAAATCCCTTGCATGGGAACATAATTCTCCATGTCTCTCCTCCCTTTCCTGATGGGCATCAAGATAACTGCCTACAGTATAAGGTATGGTCATCCAAAATATCGGGAAGGGACATTAGCGGAGAAAAGGTAATTCTTCTTAAATTAAGGCTATGTTAGCTCATATTGTTGATTTCTCGATTTTTGGCTCATTCGAGTGAAACCTCAGTTTCACTCGCCTTTCAGCTCTGCTGAAAGGTCGCCCTGTGGTGCCAATTCGCCTGAGCAAATGAATTTGCTCGAAGCGNACATTGTTCAATAGCCTAAATTAAAAGCGTGGCCAATATACACTAAACCAAACAACAATGATTCCAGAAGCAAATAAATAAAGCTCTGGTGTTTGTGATATATAGACGAAATAGTCAACGAGACTATGTCCAATAATAATTAAATTTAGTTCAAGAATTAAGGTAACGCCACCTGCAACAGAGAGTCCAAAACCGACTAGAAATATGAAGAAGCGCACAATCATAATCTCCAAGCATTTCTTCTATTTTTCATACCGGCCTGTCCCCCTTCCTTGTTTACTACTCATCGTATTTAGGAAGAAGGACAATTATGCTTGCTAAGACGTTTTACTTTCGTTTTTTATACATACATGCTAAAACGGTAAGGTACACTACAAAGTATTGGAAGGAGGAGTAAACATGATTGAAAAAGTAGAGCAAGCCGTTCAACAAAACTGGGTACCGTCTTTTCGTTATGAGAAGAATGAAACTACCCCTTTTACACCTTTTACAAAAGACTTAAGTAAATCTAAAGGCGCCATTATTGCTACTGGTGGCATCTACGTAAAAGGACAACCACCTTTTAATGATAATTACGGATTGGGGGACCCTTCATATCGGGAGATCCCAGTCGAAACTGAGCTTAAGGATGTCTCTTTCGCACATGAACATTATGATCAAACGAATGTGAGACAAGATCCAAACGTTCAGTTCCCATTAGACATCATGAAAGAACTTCAAGCTGAGGGTCGAATTGGTGAACTAGCTGAAACACACTATAGCTTTATGGGATACATCCCAACACCACACCCACTTAAAAACGTTACTGCAGTAGAGGTAGCTAAGAAACTTCTTCAACAAAACGTAGACTATGCCTTATTGGTCCCTTCATGACCAGTCTGTCAACAGTCGGCCGGTCTGGTCGCACGCGTACTTGAAGAACACGGCATACCTACAATTGCCCTAACAATGTCAAAAGAAATCAGCGAATACGTCAACGTACCTCGCTCCCTCTACAACCGCTTCCCATTCGGCAGCGCAGTAGGACAACCAGGTAACAAAGAACAACACAAACAAGTCCTAAACAAAGCCCTCGACACCCTAGTCGAAGCAACAGAAGGCGGCAAAGTAGAAGAATCAGGAATTAAGTTTAAGTAGGAAAAGCGGAAACGAGCGTTTAGAAACGGAGATATTGGAGCTCTTGAACTAGAACACGTCCTTTGTGTTCTAGTGAAAGAGTGAAATATCGTAGTTTCTGCGAGTTGCAGCTGGATCTAGGAAAAGCGGAAGCCTCCGTTTAGACCCGTCAGACACTGGAACCATCCAAATTGAACACGCCCTTTGTGTTCGAGTTGGATGGTGAAGTAGGGTCTGGAGGCTGCAGCTGGATCTGAAAAGCGGAAGCGAGCGTTTAGAAACGGAGATATTGGAGCTCTTTCACGAGAACACGTCCTTTGTGTTCTCGTGAAAGAGTGAAATATCGTAGTTTCTGCGAATTGCAGCTGGATCTAGGAAAAGCGGAAGTGGGCGTTTAGGTCCGACAAGCGCTGGAAGGATTTTATTTGAACACGGTCTTTGTGTTCGAATGAAATTCTGAAGCGACTCGAGGACCTGCCCACTGCAGCTGGATCTAAAGAAAAGCGGAAGTGGGCGTTTAGGTCCGACAAGCGCTGGAAGGATTTTATTTGAACACGGTCTTTGTGTTCGAATGAAATTCTGAAGCGACTCGAGGACCTGCCCACTGCAGCTGGATCTAAAGAAAAGCGGAAGTGGGCGTTTAGGTCCGACAAGCGCTGGAAGGATTTTATTTGAACACGGTCTTTGTGTTCGAATGAAATTCTGAAGCGACTCGAGGACCTGCCCACTGCAGCTGGATCTAAAGAAAAGCGGAAGTGGGCGTTTAGGTCCGACAAGCGCTGGAAGGATTTTATTTGAACACGGTCTTTGTGTTCGAATGAAATTCTGAAGCGACTCGAGGACCTGCCCACTGCAGCTGGATCTAAAGAAAAGCGGAAGTGGGCGTTTAGGTCCGACAAGCGCTGGAAGGATTTTATTTGAACACGGTCTTTGTGTTCGAATGAAATTCTGAAGCGACTCGAGGACCTGCCCACTGCAGCTGGATCTAAAGAAAAGCGGAAGTGGGCGGTTAGACTCGACAAGCGCTGGAGCCTCCCAAAAAGAACACGCCTTTTTGTGTTCATTTTGGGAGGTGAAGCAATCGAGAGGCTGCCCACTGCAGCTGGATCTAAGGAAAAGCGAAAGCCTCCGTTTAGACCCGTCAGACACTGGAACCATCCAAATTGAACACGCCCTTTGTGTTCGAGTTGGATGGTGAAGTGACCGAGGGTCTGGAGGCTGCAGCTGGATCTGAAAAGCGGAAGCGGCCTTCTAAAACCCACTTTCGCGGATATAATCTGATTTCCGCGGATATATCCAGATTATCGCGGATATATTTCGTTTTTCGCGGATATATCCAAAAAATCGCGGATATCCAAAAAATCCAGTCTTTCAATCGTCTATTCTCAACTAAGTTGAGGCTTAGATCGTAACTTAATCACCTAAACCATAGAAAAACCGGCTGAAATCAGCCGGTTTTTCTTATTATTTCGTTGTAAACTGCTCTTCCTCTGTTGATCCTTTAAGTGCTGTTGTGGAAGAAGTTCCGCCAGTAATAACTTGTGATACAGCATCAAAATAACCGGTTCCAACTTCTCGTTGGTGCCTTGTAGCAGAATACCCATCAGCTTCACTAGCAAATTCAGCTTGTTGGAGTCTTGAGTAAGCAGCCATACCATGGTCTTTGTAGTCTCTTGCTAGTTCAAACATACTGTGATTAAGGGCATGGAATCCTGCAAGCGTAACGAACTGGAATTTATATCCCATTTTCCCTAGTTCGCGCTGGAATTTAGCAATCGTTTCGTCATCAAGCTTTTTCTTCCAGTTAAATGATGGCGAGCAGTTATAAGCTAATAGTTTCCCAGGGAACCTTTCATGAATGGCATTCGCAAACTTCTGTGCCTCTTCAAGATTTGGTTCTGAAGTTTCACACCAAATGAGATCTGCATAAGGTGCATATGCAAGTCCGCGCGCAATTGCTTGATCAAGACCTGGTTTTGTATAGAAGAATCCTTCTGGCGTTCTTTCACCCGTTAAAAATTCACTGTCATATTTGTCAACGTCACTTGTAATGAGATTAGCCGCATTCGCATCTGTTCTTGCAATGATCATAGTTGGTACTCCCATAACATCGGCTGCAAGACGAGCTGAAATCAAGTTCTTAACGGCTTGCTGTGTTGGAAGAAGAACTTTCCCACCAAGGTGGCCACACTTCTTCTCAGAAGATAACTGATCTTCAAAATGTACTGCTGCAGCACCGGCTTCAATCATGGATTTCATGAGTTCAAATACATTTAACGCACCACCGAATCCAGCTTCTGCATCAGCAACAATGGGTACGAACCAATCTCTATCGTGTACTCCTTCAGAATGTTCAATTTGATCAGCTCTTTGTAGAGCTTGATTGATGCGTTTTACCACTTGGGGAACACTGTTAACAGGATACAAACTTTGATCCGGGTACATCTGTCCTGAAACGTTTGCATCTGCGGCAACTTGCCATCCGCTTAAGTAAATGGCTTTTAAGCCAGCTTTCACCTGTTGAACTGCCTGGTTACCTGTTAGCGCACCAAGAGCATTTACGAAATCCTCTTCGTTTACAAGTTTCCAGAGACGTTCAGCTCCACGCTTAGCAAGTGTATATTCGATTTGAATCGAACCTTGGAGCTTAAGTACATCTTCAGGTGAATATGGTCGTTCTATTCCTTTGAACCTATCTTGTTTCCAGTTCTCTTGAAGTGCTGCTGTTCTTTCATTCGTCATTATGGTTTCCTCCTAGTTATCACTCAAATTTTAGATCAAACGCTTAATTCATTCACTGTTTCCAGAAATGCAATACAGTCATTTCGCTTCTTCCAGATCTGGTTTGGCTCAGGCATATAGTGATTATAGATTGCGTTAACCATGTCAGTCATAGTTGGATTAGACACACAAGTTCCATCAAATCCTTCAACCACTCCAACTGTTTCAAATTCAAATTGTTTTAGCGTATCTTCTCTATCACAACCTTTACTAGAATCATCACAAATGACATGCGTGTTTCGTTTGTGAGCTATGTTTATTGCGTAACGAGCGGCATCCGTTATAGTTTTTGTTTTATCTGTTTCAAGATGAATTCCTGAACAGTGATTTCTTAGTTCATACAGCATTTCTTCCACTTGATAAATACCATCACTACCTAGTAGTACAGAAGCTTTAACTGTCCCCTCTACAAGGTTCATCTCTTTTTCAGCGAAACAGAAAACGTTGTTCCAAAATTTCGCTTCGTGATAGGATGTAAAACCTGTTAACCCGAAATAAGGTGCAGATCCACTTTGCGACAATGGAAGCGTGTTATGAAACAGGTATAACCCGAAATCAAATAGTCCGGCTGACATTGCGATTCCATCTACAATGACTTTCTCTTCTATCATGTTCCACTGTCGTGGGATCATCATGATAGAAGTAGGGTATACGTTAAGTTCACTGTTATTTCGATTAATTTCTTCATTTACATTTGCATGAGTAGCCATGCGCTGTTTATAGGTTAAAAATGGTTCACTCATTAAATCAGCTGCAAAAACTTTTGCCCCACTTTGTAATGAGGTTCTTAGTCGCTTTTTATCTTCAGCAGAATGTCTAATGATTAAGCGACGATCTTGAAGATCTGCTCTAACATGCTTAACAGTCCAGTTCGTATCCCGAACAGATTTCGTATTTGAAAGAAACCCTTTTTGCGTTTTTTTGTTTTGCATTACAAGTTCTTCAAGATCTTTCATGTCTGTTTCAAACTGACGATGGAGCTTCAACAGAAACGCCATCGCCTCCTGTGTTAATAGACTACTTTCGTTAGAGTTAACGCTTTCAATCTTCTCCTCAAGCATCGCTTCCCCTCCTATTCTAAGCGACCGCTACTATTACAGCGATGGCAGCCTACACAACCTTCACCTTCACAATGATGACACCCTTCTACTTTTCTTTCCTTCCCCTGACAATGTGGACATTCTAGCTCACCATTTCCATAACATGTATAACAATCCATTTTTCTTTCCTCCCAACTGTTATAATACAATTTGTTTTATTTGTTAGTATTATATAACAACTTTCAAAAAAGGTTCAACCTGATTTTCAAAAAAATTAAAAAAACTGTGATTTATACAAACCATAGTTTAATATTTTACTAATTTTGTATTATATTTACGAAAACTAACAAAAATCTGCGTGCTCAGCACGTGTAACTGTATCAAACAGATAATGCTCAATTTTGTATAAACGGATACTTGTTTAAAGAACTTTCACCTGAGAGAAGGTGCAGATTTGATGTATCTTCCATTTTTCTGCTTGCTTGATCCACAGCCGTCAATCTTTGATCATTTTGAGGTGGTGTTTAAAAACATCTATTTCTATCACAAAAAAAGCACCCACATTGGGTGCTTTTAGCTAATCATCGTAATAATTCGATTAATGGAGGAACGGAACGATTCGATATTGACGAATCGTGCTTCCCTGATTGATTCTTTCCCTTCAACATAAAGCAATAGAACAGGAATCGTAAACACTGAGTATTCCCCAGCTGCTTCAGGGGTTTCGTGTACGTTAAGTTTCCCACTTTTGATTTGCGGAAAGTCTTTAAGAACTTCTTCGACTTGAGGCAATAAGGCATGACATACAGAGCAATTCGTTCCGTATAGATAAAGAAAATAAAGTGGATACTCATTTTGATATTGCTTAGCTTCTTCTAACGTTACTTCTTCCATTTAGGACACCTTCTTTGTATCAATCAGCTATTAAGATATATTCATTCTTCTATTTTTGGCAATGACGAACATAAATATGCCATAAGCAATTAATCCAAATGCAACGATTCCAAGAAGGATTGCACCATAGGACTGCTTTGCAAGTTCAGACAAGGCACCATCAAATCCTTTTGTCTTATCTGGATCGGCGGTAATAGCCGTTTGGATAATAAAGACACCAATCAATCCGAATACCACGCCACGAGCTGTGAAGCCAAATTGTCCAACACGTTTACCCCACCATTCTTCCTGATTGTGCATTTCATGTTGTTTCAAATGCTTCATAAATGATTTCTTATACGCTCGAACCGCTTGGTAAATTCCAAATGCGATAAAACAAAGACCAACAAAGCCAAGTACCCATTGACCATATGGCTGTCCTAATAACTTTGCAGACCATGACTGCTTGCTACTCGAAGATGAGCTGCCTGCTCGCATAATAATTGAAACGGCGTTGTAAGCTAGGAATAAATGAATGATCGCACTACTAAAGTAACCAATTCGACTTCCGAGTGCACCCATTCCAGACCCTTTGTTGTCAGGATCTTTGAAAGCCTGGATGATTTTCCATGAAGCATAACCTATAAGACCTAATGCCAACAACCAGAGAAGTGCCTCACCAAAGGGTTTGCTTGCGATAGTTGTAAAAGCACCTTTGGAATCTGTTGTTTTGCCACCTGGTCCAAGCGCAGCTTGAGCAGCTAGTACTCCAATAACAACATAAACCATACCTTTCGCAATGTATCCCATTCTTGCAAAACCTCTAATCCAAGGTTTAACATCATTTGTTGCCTGACGTGCTTTTGCTTTCGCAGCAGTACCCGTGTCCATGTATTATCTCCTTCCAACCTATTAAATAATTAGACCATTATTCCTATTCCCACTATCCGTTACTTTCAACCCAAAAATACTGTATGGAAATAAAAATAGCCCCGTAAGCGAATCCAGCATTCGCTTACGGGGCTTCTAAATGAGGAGATAGACTTGTGGGCCAAGCTATCGCATTTTCTTACTATACTATAGATCACATAATTTTCATATAGTTTCGAATCATTTCTTTTCTAATTCATCGCGTTAAAATGCTACGACTGTTCAGCAACAATGCTTCTTCTCGCAATTAATTTTGCCATCAAGCCATGCTTTGGTGAAAGAATGAACGTGACTGCAAAAATCAGTCCTGCGATAGATGCCATTGAACCAGAAATTGAAATGTTCCAGATCAGTGCAGCATAATAACCTCCGATTGCTGCAATCACACCAATTGCTGCACTAATAACTAACATGACTATAAGTTTATCAGTTAATAGATAAGCTGTTGCACCTGGCACAATAAGCATCGCTACAACAAGAATTGCACCAACGCTATCAAAAGAAGCAACTGTAGTAATGGATACCATTGACATAAGTAAGTAATGAATAAACATTACGGGTATTCCAATTGCTGATGCCATTGCAGGATCAAATGAACTTATTTTAATCTCTTTATAGAATAAAAAGATTAAGATCAAGTTGATTAATAGAACACTACCTAGCATCCAAACAGCAGAAGGACCGAGATTCATTCCGCCAATCGTTAACGTGTTCCAAGGAATGAATGTTATTTCACCCATTAGCGCATGATTAACGTCGAGGTGAACTTTACCTGCAAAGGCTGAAAGAAGGATAACACCAAACGCAAAGAGAGAGGTAAATACGACACCAATTGCTGCATCTGATTGCACTCCGCTTGTGTGAAGCACCTGTACTAGAAAAGCCGTTAATAATCCGATAATTCCTGCACCAACAAGCATGTAAATTCCTTCAAGAGAGTGACTCACGAGGTACGCAAGCACAATTCCAAGTAGAACAGTATGACTAATTGCATCTGCTAACATAGCCATCTTTCGAAGAATAAGAAAACAGCCTACTATACCGCAGGTCACTCCCACAAGAGAACCTGTTAGCATAATCCATGCTCCGTAGCTCATGACGATTTCACCTCTCTTTTTCGTTTATTACTATCGTTTGATTCCAAATTAGCAATGTAGTATTTCTCACCTTTAGCAAAATGAGCTGGGTCGAGCTGTGGAGTGTGCTCGTGTACGGCCATTAATTCCATTAATTCATTTAATGTATGTGAAGGAATTTCGTAATACTCCCATGCATCATTTGCTGCTAATTGAAGGTAAGCGAACCTCATTTCATACATTGTGTAAATCTCAAACAATCGGTTATTGAATGTAACTTCGTAAGCTGCTTTAGCTCCTGGTGCTGTTAATCCCCATTTTCCATCCGTTTGATTCAATAGACCTTCTCTACTCAGACGGTGAAGATTTTTATCAAGCATACGAGTCGCCATTCTTCTTCTAGTAAGCAACTGATCACGTGTGAATAACATGCTCTGATTAGAAATACTCGCTTCTTCAGCAAGGTCATACATTGTTTGGAGTACTGTTTCTCTTGCAACACGTTTACGTAATCTGTAAAGTTTCAGTCCTTTTGAAACAAGTCCACGATTAGGTGCAAACACAAGCGAGATGATAAAAATAACCGTAGCAGCCAAAACAATGACTGGTCCAGTTGGCAAGTTGCTCGCCATCGAACTTAAGATCGTACCAAGAATACCTGAAAGAGCCCCGATTGTACCTGCTACAATGACCATACGATCAAGACGATCGGTCCAGTATCTTGCAGCTATTGCAGGCGTAATGAGCATGGCGGCCATAAGGATAACGCCCACGGCTTGTAAACCGATTACAACTGCACTTACGATTAGGGTCATTAGTAAAGCATTAATGAAGCCAGTTGGAAGTCCAATTCCTTTTGCAAATTGTCGATCGAATGTAAACAGCTTCAATTCCTTAAAAAGGAGAAACGTTATGATAAGAAGAACAATTGCTACACTAGAAATAACCTTAACGTCACTACCAACAAGCGAAGCTGCCTGACCGAATATAAAGTCGTCAAGTCCACTTTGATTTCCATTCTTAGACTGCGCAATTTTCGTAAGAAGGACAATTCCAAAGCCAAAGAACACAGAAAGAACCAATCCAATCGCAGTGTCTTCTTTAATTCTCGAATGATTAATAATCGCCTGAATGAAATAGGTTGCAAGTAAGCCGGATAATGCAGCCCCTACAAGAAACCATCCAATTGATTTTGTTCCATATAGTAAGAATGCTAGACAAATACCTGGTAATGCAGCATGAGCCATCGCATCACCAATCAGACTCTGCTTGCGAAGAAGAGCAAAGCTTCCAAGCACACCGCTCGCAACTCCTAGAAGAATAGATCCAAAGAGGACCCATTGTGTATTCGCATCCTGCAAAGTTAAGAGAAGCTCATTCCACATTTTAAGCCCTCCTATGACTGCACTACATGTGATGGGTCAAGTTGAGTGTCTAGAAACGACAGACGACCACCATATGTTTTTTGCAGATTATCGATTGTAAACACTTCTTCAGTAGGTCCAAGGGCAATTTTCCGTTTGTTTAATAGGAGCGTCCAATCAAAATATTCCTTAACTGTTTGAAGGTCATGGTGAACAACGAGTACTGTTTTACCCTGCGCCTTTAGTTCGTTTAATAAAGAAATAATTGCTTTCTCAGTCGCTGCGTCAACTCCTACAAACGGTTCATCCATGAAATAGACAGTCGCATCCTGTGCAAGTGCTCTTGCGAGGAAGACACGCTGCTGCTGCCCACCTGAAAGCTGGCTGATTTGCCGACTTGCATATTCTTTCATACCAACTTTATCAAGTGCCTGTAGAGCGATAGCAGTGTCCTTTTTACCTGGACGCCTAAACCATCCAATATGTCCATATCGCCCCATTAGTACAACATCTAATGCATTTGTTGGAAAGTCCCAATCAACTGAACCACGCTGCGGAACGTATCCAACTAGTTTTCTTTGAGATTTATAAGGTTTACCATAAATATCTACTGTGCCTGAGGCTGTTGGAATGAGCCCTAATATCGCTTTAATTAAAGTCGATTTCCCTGCACCATTTGGTCCAACAACACCAATTAATTTACCTTCTGGCATATCGAAAGTAATTTCTTGTAGTACCGGCTTTCGATCGTATGCAACTGTAACGTTTGATACCTTCACTGGATTCATCTCTGTGCTCCTTTCTTACTTTATTACTTTCTTACTTTATTTCAATGATTCTGTTATTGTTTCAATGTTGTGTTCGTACATTCCTACATACGTTCCTTCAGGTGTACCTTCTTCTCCCATTGCGTCAGAAAATAATTCTCCACCTATAACAACTTCATGACCCTTTTCTTTCGAGCCTTCAACAACCGCATTTATAGACCGTTCTGAAATACTACTTTCTATGAAAACAGCTTTGATGTTTCGGTCAGCGAGAACGTTAACCAAATCCTGTACGTCTCGCAATCCATATTCTGAATCGGTACTTAAGCCTTGTAAGCCTTTAACTTCCATGCCGTATGCTTGGCCGAAGTATTGAAATGCATCGTGTGCAGTCACAAGGACACGACTTTCTTCAGGTATTTCATTAATTCTCTCTTGTGATTCAGTTTGTAACGTCGTTAATTCTTCAAGGTACGCTTCAGTGTTTTTTTCATAATCAGCTTTATTATCTGGATCTAGTTCAATCAAGCCATCGCGTACTTCTTCAACCGCATACTTCCATAAGTCAATGTCAAACCAAACGTGAGGATCTACTGCAGACGAATTTGCTTGATCAACCAAAAGCATGTCTTCTGGAATCGCTTCTGCGACTGGATAGGTTGGATTCTCATCTTTCATTTTCGCAAAAATATCGCCCATTTTCCCTTCAAGATGTAGACCATTATAGAAAATAATATCGGCGTTCGATAATTTGTTAATATCTCCTTGAGATGCTTTGTACAAATGCGGATCGATTCCAGGACCCATTAGTGAATCAACTTTAACGTGATCTTCACCTATGTTTTTAGCAATGTCTCCAATCTGACCTGTTGTAGTTGTAACTTTAATCTTCCCTTCACCTTCAGTACTCTCCCCTGCAGTACTGCAAGCACCTAAAATAACTAGTAACAAACAAGCGCTGACAATTCCAAACCATTTCTTCATAATCGTTCTCCTCTCTTTCTGTCCATCATTCTCTTAATCTAATAATCTTCAACTAACCTATGGGCTCTTTATAAAAGATGTGCTTTTCCACTTATCAATTGTGAAAACATTTTGCAATCCCTCTCTTTTGTTTGCTGCATATACAAGTTTTTCCCTCGTGCAACAATTGATTAAAAAAACAGAGCTGAAAGCAGCTCCAATCAATAAAATTTAAAGAAATCGATTAATCACTCACGAAAAATCATAATTAGTACTAATGTCGACGTTCGTAAATGTTTCCCTAATGCAAAAGTATCGCACAAACGAAAGTTTGTCAACTCTAGTTTATGCTCTACGTTAGTTGAATAGAATAATTATTTCTTCCTGTGATATGTATCACAGTCTTCTATTGCCTTTCAGATTACAATAAAAGTAAGTTAACTATACTTTTTTGAGGGGGAATTAAGATGAGTGCAAAACATTTCAACATTCTTGTAGCGGTAGATGGATCTGATTCAGCAGAGGTTGCTTTCTCAAAAGCAGTTGATATTGCTATACAGGACGACGCATCACTTCTCATTGCACACGTTATTGATACGAGGAACTTCTCCACTTTTGAACTATATGATTTAGCAACAGAACGAGCTGAACATTTCGGCCAACGGCTACTTAAAGAATATAAAGAAAAAGCAGCTTTAGCAGGGTTAAGAAATGTTAAAACAACCATTGAGTATGGATCTCCTAAAGTAAAGATTTCCAAAACCATCGCTCCTCAACATAACATTGATCTCATTGTATGTGGCGCTACTGGAATGAACCGTGTTGAACGGTTGCTGATGGGAAGCGTATCGGAACACATCACCCGACATGCTCCTTGTGATGTTCTCGTTGTAAGAGGTGCAAAAGTACCAATTAAGGAGGGAATTAAATTGAACATAGGTGACAAAATTCTAAAACATCGATTAGAATCTAATTTGACTATTGAAGAACTTGCAGTTAAGGTTCGAATTGGTTCTGGTTTAATGCAGCAAATTGAAGAGGGGCAATCACATCCTGACGTACAAACCTTACTCAAAATATCTACCGCACTAGATATTCCAGCTTCTGAATTTCTAGAAAAAGAAACCATTGAAGCATTAAAAAATGTAGAAACAAAAAAGTAATTGACTTTTCATACTTGAATAATAAACAACGCTGGCAATATGCCAGCGTTTTTTTATTGCGCGGAAACTAAATGTTTTTCTTCAGCCGGAAGAGAAATGTTTACAGTTGTTCCTTCTCCCTCAATACTCGTGATGGTCATTCTTCCATTATGATTCTCAATAATGTTGAAACTCACCATCAACCCGAGTCCTGTACCATTCTCTTTAAGTGTATAGAATGGTTCTCCAATTCTTGATAACTGATGTTCTGGGATACCAACGCCTTGATCTTTTATTGAAATCACGGCGTCGTCGTTTTCATTCTTTGAAACTTTTAATGAGATCATACCACCTGAGGGCATCGCTTCAATAGCGTTTTTTAGCACGTTTACTAAAACCTGTTTAATCTGGTTTTCTTCACAAACAAGGAGAAAATGATCGAACTCGTAGTCTGTTCTTATAACAATATCCTTCAGAATTGCTTGCGTCTTGAGAAGCGAAACAACATGCCTTAGTAACGAGATAAGGTCACTTTCAGCAAATTCTTTTTCTTGTGGTCTTGCGAGCAACATAAATTCACTCACTATGAAATTGATACGATCAATTTCTGAGAGCATGATTTGCAAGAACTCCTGTGATTTTTCATCTTTTGATGAGCTATGAAGAATATTCGCAAACCCTTTTAAAGAAGTTAATGGATTTCTTATTTCATGTGCAACACCCGCTGCTAACTCTCCAACAGCTGTTAACTTTTCTGAGCGCCTTAGAAGTTCTTCCGTTTCTTTTGATTCTGTAATATCTTCTACGAAAGCAATGACACCCTGTACTTTCCCCTCGATTATATGAGGAATCGATACAATTTTCACTTTAACGGAATGGCCAAGTTTGTGTACGATGGCTGATTCACATTTCTGAGGACTACCCTTTTTGGTTTCTTCAAAGCAAGTCATCATCCGCTTAAGAAATCGCTGTTCAACAATTTGAAAACTCGTTTTATTTCTTGCTTCACTTGAAGTGTATCCACTCATTTTCTCTAATGAAGGATTGATATTGAGAATCTGACCATCAACATTCAGAAGCATCACACCGTCTGGACTGTTTTCAACGAGTGATTGATATCTGTGCTCACTTTCTTGTAGTTGGTTCGCTTGAATCTCAAGCTTACGATCTCGAACGACACTAATTAATATTAAGACGGCTACAATGAAAATACCTGTCAAAACGATGTACTGCAGAAGTGTGCTGTCACCGTAATTCTCAACATTAAATTGAGGTTTTGCTAAGGACGTCGACATCGTTAAATAATAAATACAAGAAGAGCCAATACCAAGTACGATAGCGCCAAACATTTTCCCCCAAGAAGAGACTTTTTCGTTTGAAACACCATAAACGAGCCATAAGCTACTGATTGTTGTAAAAAAGGCAATGGATCCTGGGAGTGCTAATCTCCACCAATCACTTAATTTGTATGTAACGTTCAGCAAATAGGTGGAAGTGAGCACCTGTAGAATAAGTAAGGATAGCGCAATAGATATACTAGCAAAGAAGATAGCTCTTAATTGCCTTTTGTATGTAAGAATAAGAAATGAAACAAACGAACCACAAACAGGGATTAATAGTGTAGTAGCAACAAACCATGGCTGATAGTGAGCTGATGAAGTGGATGCCAATCCCAAAATGACTATGTATTGAAGAATCCAAATACCAGCTCCAAATGCGAGAGCACTTCCGATAATCCATATTTTTCTATATGAGAGCACCATATTTAAGGCTTTTTCATGAAAATCAAATGCTGTATATGAATAACTTACTACCATTAAAATCGAGATCACAACTAGAAAGAAATGAAATGTATATGTGAAATCCGCCATGCTATACCCCACTCTTTTTTTGTATTCAATGTCAAAATCTAAACAATCATATCCCTAATTACTATTTGACAATGTTCACGTAATCCCTTCCACATTTTACAAATTTAACAGGAAATTTCGTTTTTCAATTAGCTCGAAAATGACAAACAGCCTGTTTAGAACAGGCTGCAATTGACAATTCAAGTGCCTAACTATAGGTTTATTCGGGTAAGGAAGAGTGAAGGAGGAGTATCCATGCCACAAATTCTTTTTAAAGTTCAACAAGTCAATCGTCTAGAAAACCACCATATACCCGATACGTACGAAGCAACAGTTGAAGTGGAGATCATTAATCGTGAATCAGGAGAACTTATGAAACAGGGTACTCTCCCTGTTCAATTTAATGAACACGGCTCATTTCCTTCTATTTCACATATTCAACAGTTTGTATCTGATAAGAAGATGCAGACAAAGCTGTTATTTGATATTAGAAGATATGTACGCAAGTTGCGCCCGTACCTTCAACCTGATGAACAATAACTAGGCCTCATATAAATAGCGGTAGATGTTACAAGCAACCTGGATGTTCAGTAAGTCAGTAGGGTTATTGAATTCTATGTTCATGATTTCTTGAATACGTTGAATTCGATAGTTCATAGTGTTCACATGAACGTGTAACTGTTCAGATGCATCTTTCAAATCCTGACCAGTTGATAAATAGACGAATAGCGTCTGGAACAATTCACCTTTCCGTCTTTTCTCGTAAGCAAGGAGCGGAGAAAGGTATTCAAACGCGTAGTTTGCAAGCTCGTCTTCTTTGTTATTTAGAAGTAAGCGTAGAGCCCCTAGTTCTTCATACCATGAGGTTGATCCTGCAAAAGCAAAGCGTTTGAGGAACTTAATCGTTTTCTTCGCTTCTTGAAACGATTGATGAAGTGCAAGTAACCCTTTAACTGGTTTGCCAATTCCGATTCGGCAAACTTTCTCTTCTGATATGTCTTCGATTAATTGATTGAAATCATTCATAAAGCGGTTAACAGTGATTATGGATGATTCAATCCCTTTCTTATATTCCTGGTGGAAGATCAAAACAACTTGTCTACCCCATTCTGTTACAAGCACTTGTATGTCACTATTATTCGTTAGTAAGTGACTTATAGCAGAATGAATACACCTGCGGAGCCATTCCTCTTGCTCTTTACTATATTCCTGCGGCACATCAAGAACAGCCGCTGTGAAATAACCATCCATACTTGTATCCAATCGATTCGAAACATAGCTTAAGTCTGAATCATCTTCTTGTTCTGACAGAACATTAATGAGTAACTCACTTGTTAAGCGCTGCTGTTCCTTATGCTCTGACTCCTTCTTCATTAATTGAAGACCAGCTACTGTACAAGCATGATACACTGCAGAATGTTCAAATCTAGTAAGAGATCGCTTATCCGTTATTACTGCAAGATAGCCTAGTGGAAATGTTAACCTTCCTAACGGAAAAATAAGAAACTCACCTTCTAACCCTACTATAGCCTGATCTTTCTCATTCGAGTTAATATAGCCGTTCTTTGAATGAAGGTGATTAATAATTGTACTTTTAAGCACTTTTCTGTTCTGCAAATCTTCAGTACTTGATGCCTTCACATCACCAAAGGGATCAAATACCATAACTGCTTTTCCAATGGCATTCCCTAAATAAGTGCAAATTTCCCCAAAAGAACTCTCTTCCATCCCTATGTCCGATAAAGCCTGATGTGTTTCAACTGATTTAGACAAACCCTCATTTTGATGAATAATCGTTTGATTAAACCGCTGTACTTTTTCAAGAGAAATCTCTTTGTTTCGATACAAATCAGCATTTTCAAGGGCAATAGCAGCTTGGGAAGATATTGCTTCTACTAACCTTATATCATCTTCTGTGAATGGCTTCTCTTGTTTGAAACGATCAAGAACGATGACTCCTGTACAAACGTTGTCTTGGATGATTGGGATACAAATTGTGCTTAAAGGGCGTTCTTCGGCCGATTGTTTATATAGCTTAGCATTCTGTACACTCATTGTATCCATCGCATGAGCTACTTCTTTACTTGTTTGAAAGTGAAGTGTTTTTTCTTGTGCAAAAGCCATTCCCGTCATAGACTCACCAGACTTTAGCATAACTTCATTTACAGTTTTTTTGCGAAAGCCATATGAAGCCGCGACTTTTAGACTTTTACTATTACGATCATAAAGAAAGAGGACTCCCCCATCTGCTGCATCGATCGCCGAAACAGCTTCTTCAATCACTGATTGAATAACTGAATAAAAATCTAATGAAGAGTTAAAGATCGTTGAAACTTGCATGAGCAGATGTAGCTGCCGTTTGCTTAGATCTGCTTCGTTCTCTAATAATCCTCTCGCCATTTACTTCCCTCCTTTTCGCTTTTATCTGTTAACACCCTCGATTTTTGAAAGAGGTTGACTGGACTTCTCTAAGTATGAAAGTGTTGCTTCTCCAAGCGTTTTTGCAGCAATTAACATCGCTTTTTCATCGATATCAAACAATTGATGATGGTGAGGATAAGTTGATTGTCTTTCTTCATTTCCAGACCCAGTTAGAAAGAACGTTCCTGGAACTTGTTGAAGGTAGTAAGCGACATCTTCACCAACCATTAAAGCTTCTGTCTCAACGACATCATTTACACCCTCTACATTTTTAGCAGCATCTTCAAGCATCATCGTTTCGGCTTCATGATTGACAACTGGAGGATAGCCACGTTGATAAGTAAACGAATAGTCCGCTCCAGCAGAAACACAAGCACCCTTAATCATTTGTTCCATAAGTGTAACGATCTTCTCACGCACTTCCATATCAAACGTTCGTACTGTACCCTTTAGCGTTGCGGTTTCCGACAGAACGTTAAAAGCAGATCCTGAGTGGAATGACCCAACCGAGACGACTGCTGTTCTTGCGGGATTCACAAAGCGACTTACGATTTGTTGAAGGTTCGTAACAAGCCCACTCGCAACAACAATTGAATCAATTGCTTCGTGTGGAATACCTCCGTGACCACCCTTGCCTTTAATAACAATTTCAAAAGAATCTGCTGCTGCCATGAATCTTCCAGATTTATATGCGATTGTTCCTGTTGGAAAGCCTGACCATAAATGTGTACCAAATAGTACGTCAACGCCGTCTAGACATCCGTCTTCTATCATTGGCTTTGCTCCACCAGGTGTAATTTCTTCAGCAAACTGATGGATAAAAACCACATTCCCAGTAAGTTTCTCTTTCTGTTCATGCATAGCCTTAGCTAGAAACAATAACGTCGATGTATGACCATCATGTCCACAGGCATGCATCACACCAGGTACTGTTGATTTATAGGAGACGTCTTTCTCGTCATGAATCGGTAGAGCATCGAAGTCCGCGCGTAAGGCAACTGTTTTACCTGCAAGTGCCCCCTTTAGTACCGCGACAACACCTCTTCCTCCGACTTCTGTTCTAACCTCCATACCAAGCTCATTATAGAATTTGGCAATTAACTTTGGAGTACGAACTTCTTCAAAAGATAACTCTGGATTTCTATGTAGATCTCTTCTAAGATCAACCATGTCAGGATATAGCTCGTCTAACCTATCAAAAAGTGCTGTTTTCATCTCTTATTCCCCTCTTCTGTATCTGTATTAAGAAACATTATACTAGTTTAGACTTTTTACGCTATGTGTATTTTAACAAAAATTCTGACTATATTATGTAGTTTATAACAAATCAGTTGTAAAAAATGGTGATTTAACATCAAAGAAACGAACGGACGACTGTTAGTTGCATAAACACGTTCTATTTTCTAAAATGGATTTGGACGATAAAGGAGGAAAAACGCATGCGGATTTTACTACTAGGTGCGACTGGAAGAGTTGGAAGCGACATTCTTAAACTCGCTGTTGCAGATCATCACGAAATGAAGGTATTGGTGAGATCTCCGGAAAAGCTCGCTACAAGAGAAAAAGTCACTGTGATTGAAGGGAATGTTCTTGACGAACAGTCTTTGGAAGAAGCTGTGCAAGGTGTTGATGTCGTTGTTAGCGCGCTTAGTACTGATAAAACGACTACACTATCAGAAAGTATACCGATGCTCATAAGCACTATGGAGAAACATCAGATCAAACGAATCATTACAGTTGGGACTGCAGGTATTTTAAATAGTCGTACTGAACCAGCTCTATACAGATTCGAATCTTCAGAATCAAAAAGAAAAACGACCCGTGCCGCAGAAGAGCACCTGTCAGTTTACAAAAATCTTGTTGCAAGTGAACTAGATTGGACAATTGTTTGTCCAACCTATTTGCCAGATGGTGATGCTGTCGGTGGGTACAGAATAAACGAAGATGTTCTTCCAGAGAATGGACGCGAAATTTCAGTAGGTGACACGGCAGACTTTGTTTATCGAACCTTAATGAATAACACACATCAAAAGAAACGAGTTGGGATTGCGTATTAATCATTCAAGCATTCCTTTATTTTGAAGAATGACACTAAACGTTACATTAATGGGGATCTTCTGAAAAAGATCCTCTTCTTTTATCTTCTTCCACTCTTGATATGTTAAAGAATTTCGTACATAACCTTTAATACCCAGACTGTCTGCCTTTTTTTCTTTTAATATTTCAATTAAACGAACTGCTTCATTCGATAAATATCCATCGATCAATTTCTGTACTTCATTGTTATCAGTTGAAGAATTCCCATTCATTTTTGTACCCGTATCCTCTAATAATGATCCTACCATCGAGACGTGGATATCAACTTGCTCAATTTCCGTTCCCTTTTTTTTCACTTTTGTTTCTGCTTTGCTATGATTATAGGTAAAGTAAAGAGTACGATAGCCAGTTTCTTGTGGAATCTTGATAACAAGATCGCTTTTTTTTACTTTACCCCTCATTAACAACAGTAGCTTCGATTCTTGTATCGTCAACTTTCCAACATATCGATCATCACGGAAAAGCGCTGCCCCTTTCACAACAACTTCTCCATCTTCAATTCCAACTAACGGAGCTACAGGCTCAATACCATCGTCATGCATATCCCTAGAGAAATAATGAATATCTAAATATGGAATATTGAACTGATCCGACTCTTTTCTCAACATTTTATCTACATAGTTCCCTGTACTTTCAGTTGGAATGGCTTCAAGAATGGCACTTGCTTCTCCTTCAGAAATCACTACTTTTACTTGAGAACCAATCTCTTGATCTCGCTCAACGGAATGGATAATCTGATTAATTCCATCAGCTGCAAAATCTTCAGAGAAGATGAGAGAACGTATTTGACCATTTACTATTTCTTGTTCTGTTTTAGCTGCTAACTTTCGTTCGGCATCTTTCTTTGAAAAGGCGATCGTATCAATCGTAGTCTCTTTACGATTTGACTCTTCCGTAATGCTAGGAAATGTCGAAGTGACGAGCATATTCCCTTCAACTGAATCGGTAGCCTTATCGAAACACATGACGCTCATCAATCCTAACGTTTCAATGATTTTTTGATCATTGCATCCAACGAGTAGAAAAACCAAAGAAAATACAATAACTAAACGTTTAAGATTACGCACGGTGATCTCCCCTGTAAGTTCGAATTCCAATAACAATCAGTAAGATTATAGGCAACCCAACAGCAAGGCCAGCCGCTACAAACCCTACTATGAGAAGCCAGTTTCCGACATCAGCCATCACATTAACTTTTAACGAGAGAAGCATACCGGTAACAATCAAGATGACTAGTGATTGCTTTCGAGATAATTTAGGTATAGCTCTCTCAAGCAAAAGACAGGATGCCCATATATACAGCACTAAAGTTACGAGTATCTTCATGAGAAAAAGATTAAAGACGAAACTCTCGATTCGTTCAATCAGCTCAATCTCAACATATGCAATAAGATTAAGGACTGGATAACTTGTTATTTTAAGCTGGTCTAATGAGAAGTAAAGATAAGACATAAAGCATGTTGAAGCATACACAATAGTAGTAATCAGGTGTCCGTAGTAAACACTGTGAAACCATTTTGGCTTTGATTGATCAACGTATGGAAAAAGGAATAGAACGAGTTCAAAACCCAGAAATCCTGTATACACTTGAATGATGCCTTCAACTGCGTTTTTACCTTCTTTAAATATGAACGGTGTTAATCTCAAAAAGGATGTGTGTGGAATATGGTAAATCATTAGCAATGTCATCCAAATGGTTAGGATAAAAAAGATATTCGTTGCTTTGGATATGGTATAGACATCTTTCATTCCAAGATAGAAAGTTAATACCATAAGAATCACTATTAGCATGCTAGAGTTTGTATTCTGCAAACTTAGAACCTGAGTGATTAAAATGAAATCCTTACTAACTAGGATTGCAAGTAATGACCAGGTGACTGCCAGAAGCATATAAAACGGAAGCATCACTTTTACTGAAATCAGGCCTTCCATAATCTCAAAAACGTTTTCTCCAATCCTAAATCGTATAACGAGCGATATGAGTAGAATGTTAATGATTACAATAAAAGAAACAATTAATACCATGATCCATCCGTTTGTCCCAAAGTTAACAGCTAACATTCTTGGCAATTTATATAGCGTAACGCCTGATTGAATCATATAAATGAGGATTGCAAGGTGGAAAGGTGCAATTTTCTCAGACATCAGCATCCCACATATTCAATCATTCCTTTGTTTACTTTTGTTCGAGCTTCTTGCCATAGTCGGTCTCGTCTTCATCATTTTATATGGTGCTCTTAGCAGGAAATCTTTCCAATCTTTAGGAAAGAATGGTGATAATGGTGACATATAAGGAGCCCCTACGCTCGTAAGACTACTTAAATGAATCACAAGAATCGTAATACCAATCATAATGCCCAGATTACCAAGCAATCCTGCAAGTAAAATGAGACCAAATCGGCCCAGTCTAATACTTGCACTCATAACATAGCTCGGAACAACAAAGGAAGCGATGGCTGAGATCGCAACAACAATGATTAGGACATTACTTGTAATCCCCGCTTGTACAGCAGCTTGACCGATAACGATACCGCCTACAATACCGATTGTTTGTCCAACCTTTGTTGGCAATCTTGCTCCAGCTTCTCTTAGAAACTCAATCGTCATTTCCATTAAGAACGCTTCATAGATAGGATTAAAGGGAACTTTACTCCTCGAAACTGCAAGAGTTGTTAACAGTGATTCCGGAATCATTTCGTAGTGAAAGGTTGTTACTGAAACATACAAAGCTGTAAAAGCAATCGTTATAATGAATGCTCCAAATCGCAATAATCTGGTAGCTGTCCCTGTAAGCCACCTCTGATAATAGTCATCTCCAGTTTCAAAGAAATCGAAGAAACTAGAAGGAGCTATAATGATCGCAGGACTCCCTTCAAGTATGATAATAATTTTCCCTTCAACAAGCCCTGCTGCTATTGAATCTGGCCTTTCCCTTGTGATGAATTGCGGAAATAACGAATGTGGTTGATCTTCGATAAGCTGAGAGAGCATATGAGCATCATAAACGGCATCTATCTCAATCTTTTCAATACGATGTGTTAATTCTGTTACGAGTTCGTCATTTGCAATTCCTTTAACATAGAGTAAGAATGCATTTGTCTTTGTTACTTCTCCAACAGGAAGCTTGTTTACTTTAAGACGACTGGTTCTCACTCGCCTTCGAATCATTGAAAGATTCGTTTCTCCACTCTCAATAAATCCTTCATGAGGACCGGTTATCGCCGTTTCTGTTTCAGAAGGCTGAATGTTTCGCTTCTCTCCGCCAGCAACGTTTGCAAGAAAGACACGTTCTTTATCAAAAATAGCTGTCTCCCCATCCAGAATGCCGTCTATGACTTCTTTTAAATCCGCTACCGGTTTATAAAACGAACGCTTTAATAAAGAACTTAATTCTTCCTTCGTAACATGATAAAAGGGGTCAAGTATTTCTGACTGAAAACGATCTTTGTCTACTAGATGATTAAAGTAAATCAAGTTTACTTGAAGTTCTGGAAAATGAATATCCTCACGATCAGAGCATCCTTCTAATTCATTTACTACTTGCTCGTACAATGATAATTCTAACGATGGCTCACTATGCTGTTGATCATTTAATTCCTTCAGTTTCTTTATTAACTTCTTTGGTTTACGCCTTATCATAACAGCAGCCTCCAACGTTATAATAAGGTTAGCTTTTGAAAGATTCTCTCCATTTATTCCTTTAAACAAACAAAAAAAGGAAACGGGTCATCACCCATTTCCTTTTCGAACTGAACATATTATTTCTGTTTAAGTGCTGCTTCAAGCGCGATAACCATCATTTCTTTAAAGGTAGACTGACGCTCTTCTGAAGTTGTTTCTTCTCCAGTTACGATATGATCACTTACTGTAAGAACAGTTAATGCATTTACACCGTACTTAGCAGCGATTGTGTATAGCGCTGATGTTTCCATCTCCACTCCAAGTACTTGATAGTCAGCTAATTGCTGGAATATTTCCGGATTATCACGATAGAACGAATCGCTTGTGAAAACATTCCCAACGTGAACGCTCATCTCTTTCTCAGTTGCTACATCGTAAGCGCTCTTAAGTAAATTAAAATCAGCAGTAGGTGCAAAGTCCATCCCATTAAACTGAAGGCGATTAACACCTGAATCAGATGTTGCACTCATAGCCAAGATCACGTCTCTTACCTTCACTTCTTTCTTTAACGCTCCGCATGTACCAACACGAATTAAATTCTTAACACCATAGCTTTGAATCAACTCATTTACATAGATTGAAATAGATGGAACACCCATCCCCGTTCCTTGAACTGAGATTCTTTCGCCTTTATATGTACCCGTATAGCCGAGCATCCCTCTTACCTCGTTATAGCAAATAACGTCTTCTAGAAACGTCTCAGCAATATATTTCGCCCGTAGTGGATCTCCTGGTAAAAGAATTGTTTCGGCGATATCGCCCTGTTTAGCTCCAATATGTACACTCATTTAATTACCTCCTTAAATAATGCGCTCACTATCAAAAGTAGCATAAGATGCGTTGAACTTCCACATGCAATGCACCTTGATTATACTTTTCCTTAAAAAACTTGCAATATACTATGTGAATCGTTGTTTATCATATATACATTGTTACTAAATGAGTGGGTTAATTTCCGCTCCAGGGTGCTCGCTTTCCGCGGGGCGGGCGGTGAGCCTCCTCGTCGCTAACGCTCCTGTGGGGTCTCACCTGTCCCGCTCATCCCGCAGGAGTCGAGCATCCTTCCGCTCCAATCACTAAGTGTGGTTTTTTTCAATATTTGTATCAAAAGAAACAATCTTTTAGAAAAGAGCCTTTATAATGTTTACGAAAAGAGCCTACATAAAAAAAGAGGAAGAGACGTGCGGTCTCTTCCTCTTCTAATAAGTGAATTAATAGTAAGGAGATATCATTAAATAAACAACAACGCCTGTTAAGCTTACATAAAGCCAGATAGGCATCGTCCATCGCGCAATCTTACGGTGCTTTGCTACTTGCATATTAAGACCACGAGTAACCGTTATAAGTGCAAGCGGTACAATAGCAGCAGCCAAAATAATATGTGAAATAAGAATAAAGAAATAGATCGGAACAATAAGCCCTTCTCCACCAAATGAGGTTGATTCTGACAGACCATGGTAAGTCACGTAAGAAACAAGGAATAATGCCGTAGTGGTAAACGCTGCAAAAATAAACCGCTTATGCAGTTTAATGTTTTTCTGCTTAACGAAAATAAGAGCAGCTACAAGAAAGACAAACGTAAAGCTATTAAATACAGCATTAAGAAGTGGGAGCAATGTGATGTCGAAACCTACGTCCCCGCTATATTCAGGTAAAAAGAATAAAATTACTACTAATACATTTACGGCAATAGAAAGCCCGACAATCCAAGGTGTATAATTACGTTGTTTTACATCAGTCATAACATTCTTCTCCTTATAAGATAATCTACCTTTAAGAATAAGAAAGATTGATTAATTGAGCAACCAATGAGACACATCCATATGTTAAAAATCTCAGGCGGTGACACGTTTTGTTCACAGATTCACTTATGGAGTCCATTGGTCATGAACAATTCCTGTTAAATAGGGTTCTCCTTTATAGCTTGTAAAAACAAGCTTTAAACTCTTCCAGTCCATCCCTTCAAATTCATCAGACCCTGGCACAAAAAACTCGACATAGTTACTATCAGGGAATGCTTCTGTTACGTTCTGAATACTGTTTGTTTCCTTATAGTAGTCGTTATATGTTACAAAGTCAGTTTCAATGAAAGCAACATCGTACACATAGGTTTTATAATAATCCTCTGGTTCTAAACGGATGGGATCACCCTTCCCTGCCTCTGTTCCCCATTCAATCTGCTTTTTGCTACTTAAAAGATCCTTCAATTGGTCGGGCATGAACACTTGTGCTCGTTTCTTATCAACTGTTCCATAAGGAGAGAATAAAAGTCCCTTTTTAGGATGCACAAATTCTCCAAGGTCAGTCATTTCTCTGTTTTCTAAAGTTTTCATTACGTCATATGCTTTCTCCATCACTATAATCTGCTCATCGAATGTTACTTGAGGTACATCAGTCACTGGTTGATTATCTACTTCGGCACAGCCTATTAGCAAACCAAAGAACAAGCAAATGACCACTTTTCGATGAATCAATTCCTTCACTCCCCAATCGTTTATCATCTATCTACCTAATATATTCGTCTTTATTTTTATTAACCATTCGTATTGAGTGAATAATTTTTAAATTATATTGATCCCTAAGGTACAATGATGGTATCGCTTACAGTTGACGATACCTAGACATAATAGTCCATTCGCTTTCAGTTTCTCAATCTCACAATTTGATTTTAATGCTAAAAAGCTATAAAATTTTTACTTGGGAACCTGTTAACAGAATTGTTACAGGATCAACGTTTATTATAATAATGGTCTTAACAATAATCAGACCATCCTAGCAACTTATGCTAGGGCCGATCATGCTAAGCTACATATTTATACTATAAGCATGATGAATGACAGGGAATTTTACTGTTCCGCCCAATACGTTCCCTATGGAACAGCAATAATGAAAAAGTGAGGTCACAAAGATGAATCAACCATCAAAACAGGCTTCTGTTATCGTCATATTCGGAGCTACAGGAGATCTTGCTAAACGCAAGCTTTTCCCATCACTGTATAACCTCTATTGTAAAGGTGTGCTAGCAGAAGATTTCGCTGTTGTTGGCGTAGCTCGCAGACAGCTATCAAATGAAGAATTTCGGTCAAACGTTCACGACGCTGTGATCCACACAGCTTGTATGGATAAGGATGACAAACACGAAGAATTTAGTAGTCATTTCTTCTATCAGCCTTTTGATGTTACGAAGAAAGAATCTTATCAAGATCTTAAAGGATTAACTGAGAGTCTTGATGAACAATTCGATATTCCACACAATCGTATTTTCTATATGGCAATGGCTCCTGAGTTCTTTGGGACAATTGCTCTTAATCTTGATTCTGAAGGATTGCTAGAAGGTGATGGTTTCAACCGACTTGTGATCGAGAAGCCATTCGGACATGATTTCCAATCTGCACAAAAGCTTAACGATGAAATCCGTCAAGTATTTTCAGAAGAAGAAATCTATCGTATTGACCACTATCTCGGTAAAGAAATGGTGCAAAATATCGAGGCTATCCGTTTTGCTAATTCACTATTTGAGCCACTCTGGAACAACCGTTACATATCCAATATCCAGATTACATCTAGTGAAACAGTAGGTGTAGAAACACGGGGTGGATACTACGAAAAATCAGGTGCGCTTAGAGATATGGTTCAGAACCATATGTTGCAAATGGTTTCTTTACTTGCAATGGAACCACCAGGTAGCCTCACAACAGAAGAAATTCGAAGTGAGAAAGTAAAAGTACTTCGTGCTCTGCGTGCGGTTAACAAAGATGAAGTAAATGATTACTTCGTTCGCGGTCAGTACAAACAAGGTGAAGCAAATGGTGAGACACTTCCTGGTTACCGAGAAGAGAATAATGTTGATGAAGAATCAAATACGGAGACTTTTGTTGCAGCGAAGCTAATGATTGACAACTTCCGCTGGGCAGGTGTCCCATTCTACATTAGAACCGGTAAACGGATGCCAACTAAATCGACCAATATTCTAATTGAGTTCAAAGACATGCCAATGAACCTTTATAAAAATGAAAGTGGCAAGCTTGGACCAAATATTCTTGAAGTCCACATTCAACCAGAAGAAGGTATTACCCTTCACTTGAATGTTAAGGACACTGGCGATATGCGTAAAACAACGCCGATTGAATTGAACTTTAACAACAAACAGAAAAACAATATGAACTCACCTGAAGCTTATGAACGCCTTCTACACGATGTAATGAAAGGTGATGCAACAAACTTTGCGCGCTGGGATGAAGTAGCTCTCTCATGGCAGTTCATCGATCCAATATCTGTCGCGTGGGCAAATGAGAAAGAGCAGGACTTCCCTAACTATTCCGCTGGATCGATGGGTCCTGATGCGGCTGATAAGCTTCTAGAGAAAGACAACCTTCACTGGTGGTCATCACCTAAAGAGTAGAACGATCAATGCATAACAACTAAAGAAAGATACGTGAATCACGTATCTTTCTTTAGTATCTTTATACTAATTGGAAGGAAGTGCTTAATTATGAAAATGTATGATGTTAGCGCACCCATATTTAACGGAATGCCTGTATACAAAAACAAAGAAGAGAAACAACCTGAGATCAATACTACAACAAACGGACATGTAACAGAGTCTCGTCTGTCTCTCGATGTACATACAGGTACACATGTTGACGCTCCACTTCACATGATGAATGATGGTGCAACATTTGAAACCATTAACATGGAAGATCTTGTTGGACAAGCGAAAGTCATTGATGTAACGAATGTTAAAGGTGCTATCTCTGACAAAGATATTGAGTCTGAGGATATCCAAGAAGGAGATTTCATTCTTTTTAAATCGCAAAACTCCTTCGAAGACGAATTTAATTTCGAGTTCGTATTTGTTGGTGAAGATGCAGCACGGTATCTAGCTGAGCGCAATATCCGCGGTGTTGGTGTCGACGGTCTTGGTATCGAGCGAAGCCAGCCAGAGCACCCTACTCACCGTTCTCTTTTCGAGAAAGACGTCATTATTATGGAAGGCCTTCGCTTAAAAGATGTTGCTGCTGGCCAATATTTCATGGTAGCTGCACCATTAAAGCTACAAGGAACAGATGCATCACCTGCTCGCGTTCTTTTATTTGATGGATTAAAAGAAGCATAGTATAAAAGCCGGGGACTTTTCCTCGGCTTTTGTTTTGTATATTCAATTAAAAACGCCTCCTTCTTAACCTTATGGTTGAGAAGGAGGCGTTTTTGGGATTACTTAATCTTCTAGCCACTCTGTGTGGAAGACACCTTCACGGTCGATACGCTGATACGTATGAGCACCGAAGTAGTCACGTTGAGCTTGT
Source organism: Guptibacillus hwajinpoensis (assembly GCF_001039475.1). Taxonomy (GTDB): domain Bacteria; phylum Bacillota; class Bacilli; order Bacillales; family Guptibacillaceae; genus Guptibacillus; species Guptibacillus hwajinpoensis. The sequence goes on from NZ_LELK01000001.1 coordinate 1,411,014, forward strand.
AAGAGGTTCGCTGGAAGCGTTTCGCTACGATAGCTATCATAATAAGCAATCGCGCTTGCAAGACCAGGAACAGGGATTCCACGCTGTACAGCAAGTGATACGATATCACGAGCAGCACTTTGATAAGATTCAACGATTTCCTTGAAGTAAGGATCTAGAAGAAGGTTAGTTAAACCAGCTTCGCGATCATATGCTTCTTTAATATTTTGTAGGAAGCCTGCACGGATAATGCAACCTCCGCGGAAGATCATTGCGATTGAGCCGTAATCAAGATTCCAGTCATACTCATCAGAAGCTGAACGCATTTGGGCGAAGCCTTGAGCATAAGAGCAAATCTTGCTCATGTAAAGTGCTTTGCGGATTTTCTCGATTAACTCATCTTTATCACCGTCAAATGCAGGAACATTAGGTCCTGCAAGAAGCTTACTTGCTTTCACACGTTCTTCTTTCATTGCTGAAATAAAGCGTGAGAAAACAGACTCTGTGATAATTGAAAGTGGTACACCAAGATCAAGTGCGCTCTGACTCGTCCATTTACCAGTTCCTTTTTGACCCGCTGTATCAAGGATAACATCAACAAGAGCTTTACCTGTTTCAGGATCCTTCTTCGTAAAGATATCTGCTGTGATTTCGATTAGGTAGCTATCAAGCTCCCCTTTATTCCATTCTTTAAATACTTCATGAAGTTCATCAGTCGAAAGACCAAGTACATTCTTCATCATATAATAAGCTTCACCGATTAACTGCATATCGCCATACTCAATGCCGTTGTGCACCATTTTCACATAATGCCCAGCACCGTCTGGACCAATGTACGTTGTACATGGATCTCCGTCAACTTTTGCAGCGATCGCTTTAAAAATATCTTCTACTTCGCTAAAGGCATCTGGTTGTCCACCTGGCATGATCGAAGGACCGTTAAGCGCGCCTTCTTCCCCACCAGACACACCAGTACCAATAAAGCGAATACCTTTTTCTTTCAAGTCATCGCTACGCTTTTGAGTGTCTTTAAAGAAAGCATTACCACCATCAATGATAATGTCATCTTGATCAAGGTGTGGCAACAACTGATCAATTGTTGCATCAGTCGGCATGCCTGCTTTAACCATTAGCAAAATTTTTCTTGGTGTTTCAAGTGATTGAACGAACTCTTCAATGCTATATGTATCCTGAAAGTTTCGCCCTTCGACTTCAGACATCATTTCTTTCGTTTTCTCTTCAGAACGATTATAGACTGATACTGAATAGCCGCGACTCTCGATATTCATCGCAAGGTTTTTCCCCATAACGGCTAATCCAATTACACCTATTTGTTGTTTTGACATCTTATTCCCTCCAGCTATTGTACTTTACTTCTCTAAACCACGACTGCCACTAAAAAGTATACCATAGTGTAGAACATACGCTTTTCATAGTATGTACACCCTTAATCAGGTTACTCACAGGTTAACAGTCTAACAGTATGCATTATACGTCTTTCTAGAGCACCGTGCAAAGATTAGCAACTAAGTCGTATCTTTTCGACTTTCAATTTGTCCATTTTTTCTATATGGTTGGTATAGATGTCATAATCTCAAACAAATCGATGCTGATCGCTTGATTAAAGGAGTGTATAAGGAATGAATGAGAAACAGTTAGCAGGTGAAAAAGCTGCAAGTTATGTTCAGGATGGAATGGTTGTTGGTTTAGGCACAGGAAGTACCGTCTATTGGACGATCCTCAAAATTGCTGAGATGGTTCAGAATGGTTTGTCTATTACTGGAGTTCCCACTTCAAAAGAAACTGAAAAGCTTGCACTTGAGCATGGCATACCCCTCATTGCATTAGAAGAAGTCTCATCCATTGATCTAACTATTGACGGAGCTGATGAATTGAACGATGAGCTCACATTAATTAAAGGTGGTGGCGGTGCTTTGCTACGGGAGAAAATCATTGCCTACCACTCTACGCATATGATTGTTGTGGCAGATTCAAGCAAAGTTGTTTCTGATCTTGGAACCTTTCCTCTACCAGTTGAAGTCGTGCCGTTTGGCTATCAAAAGACACTAGATGTTTTACAAGATATGGGCTGTGAGCCATCAATCCGTAGTAAAAATGATTCGTTGTTTATAACTGATAACGGTAATTATATCGTAGATTGTGCGTTTCGGAGTATACCCTACCCTTCCACTTTACACGAACGAATCAATCAGATTCCTGGGGTTGTCGACAATGGTTTATTTATTGGATATGCAGAGAAAGCAATTATAGGTAATGGAAGCACTATTACTTTTCTAGAGAAATAGGAAAAGCCCGGCGTTTATGCGCCGGGCTTTTCCTATTTTATTTAGCTCTTTTAGAAGACATGGTAGCTATAGTAGGTTCATTTCCGCTCCAGGATGCTCGCTTTCCGCGGGGCGGGCGGTGAGCCTCCTCGTCGCTAACGCTCCTGCGGGGTCTCACCTGTCCCGCTAGTCCCGCAGGAGTCGAGCATCCTTCCGCTCCAATCAGCTAAGTGTGGTTTTTGTTCGATAACAATTCAAAAGCAACAATCTTTTAGAAAAGAGCCTTTAGAATAGAGCTTTTTATTTAGGATCTACTGCTATCAATAGCCCTTATTTGATAATTAGTACGGGACAATGAGAGCGTTGGAGGACGGCATGGCTTACGCTTCCGAGAAACCACTCTCTTAACCCGTTTAAGCCTCTGCTACCCATTATAATAAGGTCACGCTCATGATCATTGGCATACTTCACAATTTCGTTGCCTGGATTTCCTTCGAGTACCATAGTACGTACAACATGATTTGGAAGTTGTTCATAAAGCACATCACTTACTACTTTCAACAGGTCGACCGCTTCTTTTCTTAATTCGTTTAGAATACTCGCATAGACAACAGCAGAGCTGATTTGAGCTGTAGGATTCAACGCTGTAACCACATCAATTTGAAGAGCGGGGTTTTCCTTAGCCATTGTAATTGCTTCATTCAAAGCTTTCATACTTAAGTCAGATCCATCATAAGCAACTAGGACGTTAGTGTATTTTCTCATTACAACACTCCCCTTCCCTATTATGCCTTCATTATATCATGTTAACGGATAAGACACTGTGATGCTAATCACTTGTTGTTAAGTTATCTCGCTTCTTTCTATTCATCCATTGTTCAGTGACAATCGCTGTAATTGAGCCTAGAATTAGTCCATTGTTTAAAAGCGATGCTGTCAGGGGCGGTGCATTCTGAAAGGCTTCAGGAGGAATGAACATGGTTCCAATTCCAACCATGAAGGACATTCCGATTACAAACGATTTACTTTCAGAATGATCTTTCTTAAACTCATTGAACGCAATGCCTACCATATTGACAAACACAATAAAGATTACTGCGTAACCAACAGGTTCAGGAAGCGCAGCAAAGAACGCCATCAGTGCTGGGAATAAGCTTATGATAATAATGAAACCACTTCCCACTATAAATGGAAGCCTACGCTTTAATCCTGTCGTCATGATAAAGCCTGCAGCTCCTGAAATTGGAACACTTCCCACGGCAGAGAAAATGCCTCCAAGTAACTGATTAACACCAGATACAAATCCAGCTTGCCGATATCTTCCCATTGGCTTCGTGTTTGAAAGTCTAGCTAGAACCTCTTCTACCACTCGAATGCTTGCAATCATATTCGTTAAAAGCAACAGCGTGACAAGTGCTGCAGTGACAATCATTCCTGAATTCCACTCTGGATAACCAAACGCAAAAATTTGTGGAAGCTGAACAAATCCTCCCTCAGGAACGGTGACAGGCTTCGCTAAACCTAGTATGGCAAAAAGAAGCCATCCGATAATTAAAATTATTAAAATTGAGTATTGCTGAATAATCGCCGGCATCGATCGTGAAAACCAAATCGATACGAGAACGAGAAGAAGTGATAGCCCTGCAATCCTAAGGTCGATTCCCTCCCTTAAATAGCCCACACCCATCATGCCATTTAAAAAGGAACCGCTAAGCTGTGCGACAAGTAATAAAAGATAAATCCCAGTAACAACCGGCGTGAACAATCGAGACAGTCTTTCCACCATTCCAAATGCGCTTAATAGAATGAAGATTACTCCGCTTGCAATCATAGCAAGTTCAAGGGCTTGTAACGTTTCCATTTTCGAACCAAATAATGCTGAACTTAATCCTGCATAGAGGACAAATACTCCCCACCAGAGACCCGCTGGCCCTTCGTTAATGGGCAATCGATGTCCAAGCGTCGCTTGAAGAATAGCTGCAACTCCAAGTACAAACATCGTTCTTTGTACAAAACCTGCCGCCATCGCCGGATCTAACTGAAATAAGCTTGCGATGGCAACGGGCGCAACAATTGATCCTGCAATCATAAACACTGCCCATTGAAGGGCGGATAACGTATTACGCATAGAAAAGCCTTCTTTCATCCATACAATTTATGTACCTCTTCTAATAGTAACAAAGGGAGGTAAAGTGGTCATTACGTTTTTTTCCACTATAAAAAAAAGCAGAGCTCTGCTATACTAATTTATTGGTGATTTGATTTTTATCAAATACACGGGTGGGAGAGGGAAACACAAGTAAGAAGGGAATAAAGTGAAAAAGAAAATTGATTTTGATTTTCAGGCTCACGATACTTCACTGAAGAAGGAAATTCTTGCAGGCTTTACATCATTTTTTACAATTGTTTATATTGCAGCTGTTAACGCGTCAATCCTAGCTGATGCAGGAATTCCTTTTGAAGCAGGAATGATTGCAACTGTCCTGACATCAGTGGTCGGCTGCCTGTTAATTGGCTTTTATGCAAATGCCCCGATTATCTTAGTCCCAGGTATGGGCGTTAATGCATTCTTCACGTATACAATGGTTGAATCGATGGGACTTAGCTGGCAAGTTGCGCTAGCTTCTGTATTCATAGCTGGAGTGCTTTTTGCCATTACAGCTTTCACACCTCTTGCAGGTGTTCTATCCAAAGCAATTCCTCGTTCGTTAAAAGAAGCAATAACCGTTGGAATCGGATTATTTCTTACTTTTATCGGACTTCAAAAAGGCGGTATCGTTGTCTCAAGTGAATCAACGTTCGTTGAAATGGGAAACTTAGGTTCCGCTCATGTTATTGCAACACTAGTGACATTGGCACTTGCCGCTATTCTATTTATACGGAATGTCAAAGGACACTTTCTAATTAGCATGCTTGCAGGTACTGCTTTAGCTTGGTCTCTTGGACTAATCGAAACAGGGAATCAAGAGAGCTTCTCTTTCTCTTCGTACTCGTCAGTCTTTGGAGCAATGTCATTTGATGATATTCTTATCATTCCATTCTGGATTGCTACATTCTCAATGGCCATGATTCTCGTGTTCGAAAACATGGGACTCCTTCATGGACTACTGCCTGATCAATCCAAGTTTGAGAAATCATACAAAGCAAATGCTATCTCTGCTATATCAGCAGGTCTTTTCGGTACAAGCCCAACGGTTTCAACAGTTGAAAGCGCATCTGGTATCTCAGCTGGTGGTCGAACTGGACTAACATCCATCACAACTGGATTACTATTCCTAACGTCCCTATTTTTCATCCCAGTGTTTAAAATTATTCCAGACTCAGCCATCGCGCCTGTACTCATCATAATAGGCGGATTAATGATCACATCGATTCAGAACATCTCACTACAGGACTTCTCCGAAGGATTTCCTGCGTTCTTAATCATCGTCATGATCCCCCTAACCTACAGCATCGTAGACGGCATCGCATTCGGCTTCATCGCCTATCCTTTCCTAAAAATCGCACTAGGAAAAGCCAAAGAAGTCCCAGTCCCTATGTACATCATAGCCAGCCTGTTCTTCGTTAATTTCTTTTTACATGGGATCTAGAAAAGCGGAAGTGGGCGTTTAGACCCGTCAGGCACTGGAGCCAAACCAAAAGAACACGCCCTTTGTGTTCATTTGGTTTGGTGAAGTGACAGAGGGTCTGCCCACTGCAGTCTAGAAAAGCGGAAACGAGCGTTTAGAAACGGAGATATTGGAGCTCTTGAACTGGAACACGTTCTTTGTGTTCCGGTTCAAGAGTGAAATATCGCAGTTTCTGCGAGTTGCAGCTGGATCTAGAAAAGCGGAAGCGCCCGTTTAGCCTCGACAAGCACTGGAGCCAAACCAAAAGAACACGCCCTTTGTGTTCATTTGGTTTGGTGAAGTGACAGAGGGTCTGCCCACTGCAGCTGGATCAGAAAAACAGAAACGAACATTCAGAATCCCTCCACAAAATGTGGAGGTTTTTTTACACCCTTCCCTCTTAACCCATATTTTGTATGATATGATTTTACTGGTGATGCAAATGAATAAAATAACAACCCTCATCCTCCCTCTACTTTTACTATCAGGGTGCCAGTCTAAGCCAGTTATGTTACATGCTTTTTCAACAGATAAAACCATGTTTAGGAACGCCCCGACTCACCTTCACTACTCAGAAAGCCAGATGGAAGAAATATTGGCCTCATATGACCATCAGGAGCCTTCGGAATGGGGAGAACGCGTATCAGGAGTCCTTACTAGCTTTGAAACAGCAAAGAAAGAAATTGCCTTAACGTTTGATGCTTGCGGCGGGCCACACGGAAGTTCAGTAGACGATGAACTTATTACGTATTTGATAAATGAGGAGATCTCTTCCACCCTCTTTGTCAACGGGAGGTGGATTGATGAAAACCCTGCACTTTTCAAAAAGCTTGCAGAAAATCCATTATTCGAAATTGAAAACCACGGTACGCACCATCTGCCTTTATCAGTAAATGGTCAATCAGCATGGGGCATTACGGGTACAACATCAGTGGAAGAAGTTGTCGCAGAGATGAAAATGAACGAGAATAAAATCGAAGAGTATACAGGTGAAAAACCAACTTTATTCCGGTCGGGGACGGCATATTATGATGATGTCGCTGTTGACATAGCCAATAGCCTTGGTATCCAAATTGTAAACTATACGATTTTAGGAGATGCAGGTGCTACTTATACAAGTGAGCAGGTTAAACAAGCACTTTTAAAAGCGACCCCTGGAGATATAGCACTTCTACACATGAATCAACCTGACAGCGGTACAGCAGATGGCGTGCAACAAGCAGTCCCTATTCTTCAAGAAAAAGGATACTCTTTTGTGCAACTACATAACCAGAATTTGCAGTGATTAAGTTGAAATCGAAATGGTCACCTTAATAATGATTCATTTAAAGGGGTGATCAACAATGAGCCAATCAAAAGGACAGCGCGAAAGACAATTCCGTAAACGGAAAGAAGCGCAAAATCCTCATGGTAAGATTAAATCATTAGAGCAGCTCTCTAATGAAGCATCTCCTAACAAAACAGAATAGCAATAAGATTAAACTCCTCTTTTTAAGGGTAAAGTGTTCCTACGAATGTTGAAAGGAGTTTAATGTAATGAACGAAATCACAGTATCAGTTGCAGGTATGAAAGGCGAAGATTGCATACAACGAATTGAGTCAGCTCTTCTCTCCTTAAATGGAATAGAACGAGCTCTAGCAGATTTAAAAGAAGAAACAGTAACGATTGTCTATGATGAAGAAGCTGTTGAGGTTTCTGCCATTATGCAAACAATTGAAGAAGCTGGCTACCAACCAGCATAAAGCAATGAGCCTGCAGAAGCAGGCTCATTTTTTCTGTTTCACAATTACACTTTTTTCTACAAAAAAACATTGAAATTTTTCCGTAAACATTCAAATTTCGCGTTAAGAGGATGATAAGGTATAGCTATAATGATATGTATCTGAAAGGGGTGCAGAATGTGGATCAATCCCAATTTGAGTTTGGTGAAACCTTATCTATCCCTCCAAAAAACGATTCGGAATCGTTAACTATAAATAATCATGAAGAAATACTCAAGGAACTTGCAACACTCACTTATGAGAATAAAAAACTGACGTTGGTTAACCAACTTGTCGCTGGTTTAGCACATGAAATTCGAAATCCATTAACGATTATGAAAGGGTTTCTTCAATTGATTAAACCCGATTTAGATCGATTACAAAAGAGTGATATCGCAGATCTCCTTCTCTCAGAAATCCATCGAACAAACGGGTTGATTGAAGAATTCTTAAATGTAACGAGACCACGCGAACAGACATTAGAAAAGGTTAGCATCGTCCCCTTCTTAAGAAACATACTTCTCTTATACCAAAGTGAAGCCACACTAAACAAATGCACGCTAACAACAAATCTGCAAAACCTCTCACAACCGTCCTTTGCCATGATTGATTCTGGGCAGTTGAAACAAGTTTTTCTAAACATGGTCAAAAACAGTATAGAAGCGATACGTTGTGCGAATAGAGATAATGGCTACATCTCGCTATCAGTGTTTAGACGATTGCACACGATTGATATCCATATTCGTGACAATGGGATCGGAATGGATGAAACAACTAAATCTAAGCTTTTCCAACCTTTTTTTACAACAAAGAAAAAAGGAACAGGTCTAGGCCTATTCCTTTGCAAACAGATTATTCAAAATCATAGAGGTACAATAGAAGTGAATAGCACTCCAATGCTGGGCACGACGTTTATGATTCAGCTTCCGATCATTTCAGCAGATTAGAACCGAATCTGCTCGTTCTCATCTGCTACGTTAACCCCTTTTCTCATTTTATGAAGAAGGGCATTAACTTCTCCACCTACAAGAAGAATGATACCCGTTAGATAGAACCATAGCATAAGAATAATAACTCCCCCAAGGCTACCATAGGTTGCTGAATAATTTCCAAAGTTGCTTACATAGAAAGAAAACGCCAGGGAAATAATCTGCCAGCCTATTGTAGCGACAATGGCTCCGACAATAACCTCTTTAAATGGAAAGTTCTTATTCGGAGCAAAATGATAAAGCGCCGCTAGAATGCTCGCCATAATAGCAACAGCAACTACCCAACGAAGAACTCTGAAAAGTATTTCTGTTGATTCAGGTAGATTTAGTGCTGTTGTCATTGTGTTGATGATAACATCACCAAATACTGGTAGGACAAGGGTTACGATAAAAACAAGTATAAATCCAATTGTAAGAAGGATCGATAATAGACGAGCTTTAATGAATGACCTTGTTTCTTCCACATCGTATGCGAGATTAAGAGCTCTCATAAGCGCCATCATACCGTTGGAAGCTGACCACAGCGTTCCTAGGATACCTACTGTTAATAGCCCTCCCTGAGGTTCGCTAATGATTGAAATGACATTATCCTGTAAGATGCTTCCGATCTCCCCTGGTGCATAGTTAGTAAGAAAGTCAACAGCTTGTTGCTTATCAATCGACAAGTATGGAAGGATGGATAACACTAAAATTAATAGTGGGAATATAGAGAGCATGAAATAGTAAGCAAGCTCGGCTGCAAGACTCGTAACCCGATCTTCCCCCATCTCTTTACCTAACTTCTTTGTAAATGAAATTCCTGTCATGAGAAGGCTCCTTTCGTTTATTCTTTTTACTCTGTTCCCTTAATTGCTTTTCTGTAATCGTGAAAGTAGTTTGGGACTTCTCTTAAAATTTATTGTTTTTTAAAGGGCTTTGGATAAAAATCACACTCCAGAGTTTATTGGAGCGGAAATCAATCACCACTTTTAAAAACATGGTTTATGAAAACAACCAAATGAAAAAGCAGACTCCAAAGAGTCTGCTTTTCAATCTATGGTGTTGTACTACTATCTTGATTATCCATTGCGTTCAATGGATCGTCTTGCTCACCCATCTCATCAGTTAAATTCAAATGATTTTGCAGTTCAGTTTTAGCTGTAGTTAATGACTGATTGTCTAATTGAAAATAGTAGGTTGAACCAGGCTGATAATCATAACCTGTTAACTGAAGCTGTTCAATCGAATCTAATTTAGATATGAACGGGTATAAACCGAGCGCTTCTCTAAAAGTGAAGCTCATTGTAAGGTTTTCTCCAATACGATCAACCACATCACCGTATTTAGGGATAGAGGAGAGCGAGCTTACTTTATCAATAGCTGCCGTGATAACTTCCATTTGTCGCTGTCCACGCTTTAAATCGGAATCCGCTTTTCTCGTCCTAGCAAAAGCGAGAGCCTCTTTACCATTCAGCGTTTGTTCTCCTACTTCCAGATCGATTTTACCTTTTGATTCTTTGTAGAGTTGATCAGCAATTAATTGTTCTTTAATCGTTATATCAATTCCACCAAGTTCATCAATAACCGTTTTAAATGCTTCGAAATTCACTCGAACAACCTGATCAATAGGGATACCGAGCAATTCTTCCGCTGTTTTGATAGTTAAATCAATACCACCATAAGCATGAGCGTGTGTCATCTTGTCCATGCCTCTTCCAGGAATTTCTACATACGAATCTCGAGGAATGCTTAGGAGTTTCATCGATTTATCATCCTGATTGAACGTAGCAACCATAATTGCATCGCTTCGTCCGTTTGATGAATCTTCTGCATCATCAACACCAAGCAATAGAACTGAAAAGTGATCTTTCCCCATGTCAATTGCATTATTTCTTAAGTCTGATTGACTTCCCCGTGTTGGCTGCATCATTGATTGATCTGAAACACTAGAAACTTTATAGTAAAGATAACCACCGTAGCCTGCAATACCTACGATCGTAAATAATAGAATGAACAACGTTGTTCGTAAGAAGCTTCGTTTCTTCTTTGGTTTATATCGACTTTGTCGATTTGACTTAATTTCTTCACTCATAAACTAATATCTCCTTCAAATAGTCTCCCCTTCTCTCACTCCGTTCAAAGATCGAGCAAGGAAGAAGACGGTCAAAATTCATAAGAAGCATAAGGAATATTAATTACGTTAATAGTCCTAACTATTAATGTACCACCTTTTATCGCTACTTTCTACCTAAATCTTTTTCCATTTGACTAATGATATTTTGTAAAACTAATATGACAACTGTAGAATAAGGAAACAGGCTAAAAAGAGAGGATAGAACGTCTTGCAAATTCAAACGAGGTCGATACCGTGGATTATTATTGGAAATTATTTTCTATTCGGTTCATTGTGGATTTTGCTTTCTGATACACTTCTTTATAATTTATCTAATGATTTCTTATCCAATAGACAAATCGGGATGTTTAAAGGCTGGTTTTTCATTCTTTTAACATGTGGATTCCTTTACTTTCTCCTAAAACACCTGCTATCGAAGACCGAGGAGATGGAGAAAAAGTTGGTTGAGAGCGAGGAGCGATATAGAAGACTTGTCGAATCTTCTCCTTACGGAATCTCACTTATGCATAAAGGTAAAATCAACTACACAAACCAAACCGGTTTTGACTTGATTGGAATTCGTTCGTTAGAAGAGCTGAATAATAGAAATTTATCACCTGTAGTAAATCCAGCGGATATAAAGCGAATTAGAGCGATCCTCGAGCAAATGCAGTTAGATCCTAGCAGCAATCCTGAAACGGTAGAGTATCAATTAATTCGTTCGAATGGTGACATTATCGACGTTGAGTCGACGTTTATTCCTATCACGTTTAAAGATGAGGCAGCAACCATTATTCAGACTAGTGATATTACAGAACGAAAGAGAGCTGTGAAGGATCTGTGGGAAGCAAAGCAAATGATTCAAGCTATTATTAGCGCTTCTCCAATCGCTACGCTTGCCCTCGATATGGAAGGAAACATACGTCTTTGGAATCCAGCAGCTGAGAAAATATTTGGTTGGCGTAGTGAAGAAATAATAGGCAAGAAGAGTCAGATTGTTCCTGAGGGTGAGCAAGACATTACCATTCCCGAAATCATTGAACATGGTCATATTATTAATAAAGAAGTGAGAAGAAAACGAAAAGATGGCTCACTTGTTTATTTGGCATTGTCGACTGCTCCGATTCAGGATAAAGACAACAACATTAATGGAATCATGGCAGCATTTATGGATATTACAGATAAAAAGAAAACAGAAGAGGCACTCATGAAAACAGAGAAACTCTCAGCAGTTGGCCAACTTGCTGCTAGCGTTGCACATGAGATCCGCAATCCGCTTACATCCGTAAAAGGGTTTATTCAGCTCCTAAAGCAAGATGAATCTGTATCTGATAAAGCACCTTTCCTATCAATCATGTTATCTGAAGTTGATCGAATGGACTCCATTATTAAAGACCTACTCGTTCTAGCAAAGCCACAGGTAGAACGATTGTCATCTTTTAGAATCGACAAGCTGCTATCGTATGTTTTGCAATTGCTCAGTACGCAGGCATCTCTCTATAATGTGTATTTCATAACAGAGTTCTCCGAAGAAGACTTCCTTTTATTCGGTGAAGAAAATCAGCTTAAACAAGTTTTTATTAACCTAATAAAGAACGCCATCGAATCAATGCCAAATGGCGGACGTGTTACTATTAAATTATCAAAGACGGATCATGAATTCATTACCATGATTCAAGACGAAGGGGTCGGCATTCCACAGCACAAAATCAAAACACTAGGTGAACCATTCTATACTACAAAAGAAGAAGGAACCGGGCTTGGTCTGTTATCAAGTTTCAAGATTATCGAAAATCACCATGGATCAATTACGTTCGATAGTACAGTAGGTATTGGGACCACCGTTATCGTTCGATTTCCTCATTCAAAAGAGGAATAGAAGACTAGTTCGTTTCGAAATAAAAACCTGATGTTGGAACATTTTTTGTGCTTCCTTCCCTTTCTATGCTAAAATATCATTCGTCTCTTATTCTCGAATAAGGTTGACCTGAAGGAGGAAGCAACATTGCAAAAAACAAAACGAAATGATCCCTGTCCATGTGGCAGCGGCAAAAAATATAAAAAATGCTGTATGACATCTGAAAATGCACAGGATCAATTAGTAGAACAGCTTTACACACAAGAACTATATACAATTCAAGCACAGTTAGTTGAATATGCTATGAGCGAGCACGACCAGAAGATGGTATCACTCGCAAATGATTTATTTAACCGATATGACATTCCAGAGAATCTCGAAGAAGCTTATATGCACGGTATCTTCCCGTGGGCAATCTTCCATCAAGCTGTAAATCAGTGGAATAAAACAATTGTGAAAGAATACATCCAGCTGTTCTCCCATTCTTTCTCGTCTGACCACGTTAGAGAAACAGTTAATAACTGGCGAGAAGCTTATATGTCTATTTATACGGTTGAAGAAGTTTCCGGACATACTGCAGTCGTAAAAGAACTTAGTTCTGAGCAGCCAATAAGTATTCTCCTACATGAGGAAATGATTGTTTCTAGAGGAGAAAGCTTAGCTGGCATACTGCTACCTGTCAAAAATGGGGCAATGCCATTTATTGAGCTTATGAAAATTGACCCTGACGCTATGAGAACGGTTGAGGAAAAGCTTGAGAATCAAACACAAACGTCACCTAATGGCGTGCGAACAATGATGCAGAGCCACTTCCCAGAAATATTAAGTGAGATTGTGAAGCATGGAAATGGTTCAGACCAATCGGAAGAATCAATTGACATGATTTGGTCAAGAAAAGAAGATGCTGAAATCGCCAAATTGTTGACTGAAAACGTAAGTGATGAATTTTCTAATGAACAAATTAACGAAGTACTTGCATTCTGGAAGCACTATAGCAAAGAAGAACAACCAGTTGTTCGAAAAGCCTCCATTTTTGCTGCCACGCTTGAATACTTAGCCGCTAAAGAATACGGCTTCTCTGCGAGTCAAAGTGCGTTAGCCAAGAAATACGGTACGTCACCATCAAGTATTTCAAGTAAGTACAAAACATTACATGAACGATTTGTTTCTACTGTCAAAGCAACTGTCTAGCCAATGATATCGATTTGTAACATTAAAGAGGTTTACTGTAATTCTTATCGAAATAAACCCATAATAACTGATTTGTTTTCTAACCCTGCTATACTGAAAACAATCCAAGTTAGCTTTCTTTCAACCCGGGAAGCTAACTGGTTGTAACCGAATGATAAAGTAACACATCCCTTCCCTCCCCCGGGAAACCTCCTTATTCTAGTAGTGAAAGAGGCGCGTCTATAGACGCGCCTCTTTCTATGTGGATTTGGACATTCCATCTTTTTCTCGTCATGTGTAAAATAAAGGTTGGAGGTGAAGATGTTTGCTAACCACTTTAACTATTCAAGAACAACTTATTCCTTTACGAAATCCCGTCCAGGCTGAAAAGATGGAGAAATATATGCGTAATCACTTCTCCTTCCTTGGAATCAAAACTCCTGAACGAAGAAACGCGACTAAACAAGTCATTAAAACAAATGGAATTCCTGATAATGATAACGTAAAGACCCTGCTCTACAATCTATGGTATATGGATGAAAGAGAATATCAGTATGTTGCTCTTGATTTACTTGATCGTGTGAAAGAATTACCAGTGGAGTACATCGAATTAATCGAGGATCTGATCACAACTAAATCCTGGTGGGATACTGTAGACGGGCTAGCGGTACATAGTGCAGGAAATTATTTTAAACAGTACCCTCACAAAATAGAGTCAATAACCGAGCAGTGGATTACAAGTTCTAATCTTTGGCTGAATCGAAGCGCACTTCTTTTCCAGCTCTCATACAAAACAAAAACAGATTTTGAACTACTAAAATGGTATATCCGTCATCATTCCCATTCGAAAGAATTCTTCCACCAGAAAGCGATCGGATGGGCACTAAGAGAATATTCCAAAACAGATCCCGCGGCCGTTCAGATGTTTATTGATCAAGAAGAATTAGCACCACTTAGCAAGCGAGAAGGTCTTAAAGTAATCTACAAACATTAGCTCCCCCACTAGATATTGAAAGGATAACACTATAATGGGCAAGGTGAAGGAGGTATCGTAAGTATGATTAATTGGCATATAAGAAAAGCAGAATTAAAAGATGCTAATGAGCTTCAAGAATGCATGTTTTTAGCTTATTCAGAGTATGAAGACCGTATTAATGTTGAAACTCTACCACCACTGAATGTGGATTATAAAGATGAAATTTCTTCTTTTCCAGTTTGGGTCGTTGAAGTTAATAACAACGTCATTGCTGGCTTAATTTTATCATTTGAAGAAAATAACGCATCCCTTGCAAATATCGCTATACATCCTGATTTTCAAGGGAAAGGATTAGGTAAGTTTTTATTAAATTTTGCAGAAAAAGAAGCGATTACCAAAGGATATTCCGACATCCATTTAGCTACACATGCACTATTCACTGAAAATGTATTAATTTACAATAAATTAGGTTGGGTTGTATTGAATGAAGATGAAACCAAGGTATATATGAAAAAATGTTTAAGATAATCCTTTCATTTGGTTTAATTTCCGCTCCAGGATGCTCGCTTTCCGCGGGGCGGGCGGTTAGCCTCCTCGTCGCTAACGCTCCTGCGGGGTCTCACCTGTCCCGCTAGTCCCGCAGGAGTCGAGCATCCTTCCGCTCCAATTAGCGAAGTGTGGTGTTTTATTCAATATTATTTTCTAAAGCAACAATCTTTCTGAAACTTCAAAAACATCTAAGAAAAGAGGCTTTCACAAATACAAAAGAGCTTGGAAGGCATTGCGCCTCCAAGCTCTTTTCCGTGTTATTTCATAATCCTGTAAATCGGGCTATTATTTTCCGATAAACTGCTGAGTCCAGATGTTACCTTCTTCTACATAACCAAC
The DNA here is from genome assembly GCF_001039475.1 of Guptibacillus hwajinpoensis. Taxonomy (GTDB): domain Bacteria; phylum Bacillota; class Bacilli; order Bacillales; family Guptibacillaceae; genus Guptibacillus; species Guptibacillus hwajinpoensis. Next base: position 1,426,620 of record NZ_LELK01000001.1, read on the forward strand.
ACCAATATGCGTAAAGCTACCGTTCATAATATTTTTGCGGTGCCCTTCACTATTCATCCATGCATTAACCACTTCTTCTGGTGTTTGTTGCCCTTTAGCAATATTTTCACCTGCTGTTTGATACTCAACACCAAACTGATTCATCATATCAAAAGGTGAAACATAAGTTGGACTGTTGTGTGCAAAATAGTTATTATCTCTCATGTCTTCCGATTTTGCCTGTGCTACTTTACTCAATTCAGAATCGACCTCAAGTGGAGCTAGTCCAGCTTTTTCACGTTCTTGGTTTGTAAGGTTAACGACTTGTTGTTCAAATTCAGAAAGACTTGATTGTTGCTTGGATTGCTCTTCACTTTGCTTTTGCGCTTCAGGTTGAGCTTGTTTTGCTGAAGTTGCTTGTTCCTTTTGCTCTGCTTGTTCTTTAGCAGGTGCTTGTTTCTCTTGTGACTGATCAGCTTGCTGTGTTTGCTGAAGCTGATCTAAATCTTGAATCGAAATATTGTATTGTTTCTCAATTCGATCAATGACCGATTGTAATTCATTCATGTTCTTAACCTCGAAGGTATGAGCTTTCACGTCTGCAAGAGCGATCTGATTGTCACCTGTATTTGCAGAACCTGTAGTTGGATTCGCTGCAAGCAGTGCCGCTGCAGCTGTTACACCTAGAATAATTGACTTTTTCAATGTGATTCCTCCTAGTTGGTGAAATTTCTTACAACACGAGATTATCATATGAATACTAGTTTAGTAGACCATAATAACTTCCTCTGACGGGAATCTATTCCAATCTTTCTTTGAATAAAACGAATGTATCATTCATGCTAAACCTTATTAAACTAGGCATCTAAGTCATATTTGAAACCAAAAGAACCACTATTTCAATTGGCACTAATTCCATATTATAGGTGAATCTGATCGATTAACATTCTATTTCAACCATTTCAAATCAATAACAAAAAAAAGAAGAGTGTAACACTCTCCTTTTCATTACCTTATTTAGCTGATCGAACATCTTTGAATGGAAACCATACAACTTCTGCTTTACCTACGACTTCATCCAGTTCTATTTTCCCAAGTCCATTTCGACTATCCATGCTTCTTAGTCGATTATCACCCATTACAAATAGCTGATCATCAGGTACATTAACCGGCCCGAAGTCTTCCGTTAAGTGCATGCCCATTGTCTCTGCATCACTACGGTTACTCGAAAGGTATGGTTCATTAAGCTCCTCTCCGTTAACGAGTAGCTTGTCTTGTTTCATTTCAACCGTGTCACCCGGTAATCCTATCACACGTTTAACATAATGCTTGTCCGCTTCCACATCTTTAATAATGATAATATCTCCTCTTGCAGGTTCCTCTTGTACATATGAAATAAACTTATTAACAAGGAGACGATCACCATCATGCAAGGTTGGATCCATCGAAGCACCTTCAACGATATAAGGCGCAACGACAAACATTTTGATGACGAATGCGAGGATAATTGCTAAAAGGAGAGGAGTTCCCCAGTCTTTTAGCCAATTCGATCGTGATTCTGTTTTCATGTTATCCCCCTAAAGAGTGTTATCCATTATTACCATTTATTGTAGCATCATTTTCCTACATTCACTAGTGAATGCTCCTCCGCCAATCTGCTCATTTTGAGCAAAAAAGTTTATCATCCACCCTATTTGTGGAACACTTACTTCAGTTCACATTATATAAGGAGGATTCTAATGACTAACGTAAAGGCGTTTGTATTTGATGCATATGGAACTCTATTTGATGTATTCTCAGTTACAAAAAAATGCGAAGAACTATTCCCAAGTAAAGGTGATCAGATTAGTCAAACCTGGCGCCAAAAACAGTTAGAATATAGCTACCTTAGACAAATGATGGGGAAATACCGTCCCTTTTCAACTGTCACCCGAGATGCGCTTCGTTACGCGGTGGCTGATGTAGATGCGGAATTAAGCTCCGACAATGAAGAACAGCTACTAAATGCATACAAAGAACTAACGGTTTATGACGAAGTGCCAGGAGTGCTTAAAGAATTAGAAGAACAGGGAATGACGCTAGCTATTTTTTCAAACGGGTCACATGACATGTTAGATCCACTAGTTAAGCAATCACCACTTGCAGAGTATATTGATCATATTATTAGTGCAGATGATATTAATCAATACAAACCAACACCAGCGTCTTATACTCACGCTCTTGACTCACTCGAACTAAACCGAGAGAACATTCTATTCATGTCGTCAAATGGGTGGGATATATCAGGCGCTAAGAACTTCGGATTTCATACGGCATGGATTAATCGTAATGAAAAACCTGTTGAGAAATTGGCACTCGAACCTGATACCATATACTCAGATTTAACAGGCATTAAAAACTGGTCGTAATTTACATCTGAAATAACAAGATACAACAAGCCTGAACGACTTTTCGTTCAGGCTTGTTGTATCGACAGCACACTCCATTTCGTTCTTCACCAAGAACACTACTTTCTTCCTAGCATGATTCACTGAACTTCCCATTTTATACCCATTGACCAGTTGATTAGTTAGCCGTATAATCAACACATTACAGCGTTTATATAGTAAAATCTAATAGAAAGTGGCATGGTATTCGAACTATGATGAAGGTAAATGTACCATTTCAAAAAGAAATAATTCGTTATCAGGAACAGCTAAACCTTTTCCGAATTTCGATCCAGCACCTCCCCGCAAGTATGCCTACAGATGCTTCTACAAGGGCATGGTGTAGAGATGTTGCATTGAAATTAGCGGAGACTCAGTCACTTATTGATCATGTGTTTAAAGCTAAAAAGCTACCATATCGTGAACTTGCTAAACAATTTCTTTTTCGAATAAGTAGCCTAAAACGACATAGCAACTATATCCTTGCTCTCTTTCTTATTAAACATGGCGATTACCAATTGCTCCACAAACATCTTAACTATATTCTATAGTATGGCTTTAAGAGCTTGGTGAAGGTGAGCGTAAGTTCGGACATTTGTAAAGTCGATTCCTAATTGCACGGCTGTCTGCGCGATTTCCGGACGAATACCTGTAAGAATGGAATCGACCCCTGATAATTCAAGCATTTTAATCAACTGGAAGATTTCATTCGCTACCATTGTATCCATGACTGGTACACCTGACAAATCAATAACAAGATAAGAGAGTTCGAGTGCAGAACTTTGCTCAATCCCCTTACGCTGAATGAGCTTTGCTCGATACGTATCCACTGTACCGATTAATGGTAGAACACCAATTTCTTCTGAAACAGGGATGATCGGAACACTTAGTTCCGATATTTTGGTTTTCTGAGCTTCAATTTGTTCTTGATTTAATTGATTCGTGTACACAGTAACCTTATGAAGAAGAAGATCGAAAGATTTGTTCATATAACTTCCCCACTCAGCTAGTTGACTTGCTTCAATAAGCTGATCTTCTTGCGCGCTAAATTCTACCATTACATCCCATAGAATTTGTCTTAAATATGTTAAACTTGCGACTGATTGTTGGAGAGAAAACGTATGATACGCAAAAATCTCAACAATTCTTCCGGCCCATTCCTGGACATCGCGTCTATTTGATTCAAGAAAGATCATTTGCTTTACGAAATCTGAGCAAAAAGCTTGGATTTCTTTTTTTAATTCCGGTACTTGCAGAACCGCAGTATCAGTTGCCTCTTTCTCATCAACAAGAATTTGTAATCTACTCGTCCATTTCTCTCCGATTTCTTCAAGACGTTCATGAAAATAATCAACATACATACTTTCTACTTTATCCATTGGCACGTCTCTCCCATAATTAATTGATAATTTATTGATTCCCGAAACCAACAGATTGTACACTTACAGTTTGAAAGTATCGTCAAGATTACACATTCACTTTTAAGATAGGCTCTTTTGTTACTATAAAATTAGTGGTTGATTTCCGCTCCAATAAGCGAAGTATGTCCTTTAATAAGGCTCTTTTCGTAGACATTGTTGCAATAAGAGTGGTGTAATTTCCGCTCCAGGATGCTCGCTTTCCGCGGGGCGGGCGGTGAGCCTCCTTCCGCTCCAATCACTTAGTGTGGTTTTTTCAATATTTGTTTCAAAAGCAACAATCTCTTAGAAAAGAGCCTTTAATAAAGAGGTATAGATTTAACAAAAACGAGGTCTCTAAAGAAGAGACCTCGTTTGTTATTCTTTATTTATTTCTTGGTTTCCTGCTGAATTTCATGAAGAATTCATAAACGACTGGAACAATAATTAACGTAAGCAGCGTTGAACTTGTTAAGCCACCAATTACTGTTACACCAAGTCCCTTGGAGATTAATGCTCCGCCTTCTAACCCAAATGCAAGTGGCGCTAGTGCACCGATCGTTGCAAGAGCCGTCATGAGTATTGGACGAAGACGAGTTCCACCTGCTTCCAGCAGCGCTTCTCTGGTTGATAATCCCTCTTTTTCTTTATGAATAACTCGGTCAATCAATACAATCGCATTTGTTACAACAATACCAATTAACATGAGCATTCCGATAAGAGAGGATATGCTAATTGTTTCCCCTGCTACTAGTAGCCCCAGAAGACCACCAATAATAGTAAATGGAAGTGAGAATAGGATCGCAAGAGGGGCTAGACCGCCTCCAAACGTAATAACAAGCACAAGATAGACAATCGCAATAGCAGCAGCCATCGCTAGGCCTAACTGTGTAAACGACTCATTAATATCCTGAGTCACGCCACCAAGCGTTACTTCAGATGAATCAGGTAAATCCATGTTATCAACGGATTCTTGAACATCCGCTGATACTTTACCTATATTATCATCAAGCACCTCTGCTGTTACATTGGCATACACTTTGCCATCACGACGTGTAATTGTATTAGCTGATTGTCCTTCTTCAATTGTCGTCACGTCACTTAGTTGTACGTCCACACCAAGTGGTGACGAAATAGTTGTGTCCTCAAGATCTGCTTTGTCTTCAAAAGTCTTCTTATCGACTTCAAGAACGACATTGATCTCTTCTCCTTCTTTATCGACAGTTGTAAGAACAGGTGCCTCGCCAGAGTTACGAAGCTCCATTCCAATTTGTCCTGCCGTTAAGCCAAGTTCGCTTAACTTTTCTTGGTCAGCTACAACTGTAAACTGATCATACGCTTCAGAAATGCTTGAGCTTATATTAGTCAGATTTTCTTCTTTCTCAAGCATGGATGAGACCTGATCAACAACTGGACCAAGATCATTCATGGTTTCTTCATTCACCACAAGAGTAATCTTGTTGCTTCCACCAGACGCTGAAACATCCTGATATCCCCACTCGCCTGTTTCATTCATTTGTTTCAGATCTTCAAGAACCGCTTTACGTTCTTCCTCAAACCCTTCTGCATCATCTTCATAACTAACAAAGAATAGAACTTGATTGCTAGCACCCGGATTCATAGGGTTTTCTCCACCAACTGAATATTGAATCGTAGTAACATCATTCTTTGAAAGGAAGTAATCTTCTGCTTCAAGTGCAAGGTCATTAATCTCTTCTGTCGTTTGTCCTGGTTCAGGATTATACGTTGCAACGATCATCTTTTGTTGATCAGAAGGTAAGAAGCTCACTCCTACAATTGGCGCTAGAAATAGACTTCCAACTAATAATAAGATACTTGCTCCGAATGTAATGAGCTTATGATTTAGAGTCCATTTCAATACCTTCTTATAACCATTAGCAAGACGACTATTTCCTTCTTCCTTCTCGTTACTTTCTGTTCCTTTTTTGACAAGTCCCTTTTTAAATAGAGAGTGCGCCATAGCAGGTACAATCGTAACGGCTACGAGAAGTGAAGCAAGAAGTGCGAACACAATTGTAAGGGCAAATGGTAAGAAAAGCTCTCCAACAGGTCCTTGAACTAATCCTAGCGGTAGAAACACAGCAATTGTCACGATTGTTGATGACATGATAGGAATGAACATTTCCTTCGTTGCTGCAGAAATCAGTTCTTTCCCTTTCAATTCTTCGCCTTCCATTGCCATTCTTCTATATATGTTCTCGATGACCACTATGGAATCATCGACTACCCGTCCAATGGCAACAGTCATGGCTCCAAGTGTCATAATGTTTAATGTGATGTCAAGCTGATTCAATACTAGAAGTGCAATCAAAAGACTTAATGGTATTGAAATGACTGAAATGATCGTTGAACGAATGTTTCGCAGGAATAGCAAAATAATAAGAACTGCGAATATCGCTCCAACAATAGCTTTATTCAGCATTGTACTAACCGATTCTTCGATTGGTTCACCTTGATCGAATATTGTGACGATGCTTACATCATTGTTTGCTTCTTCAAGTGAAGCAATTTCATCTTTCACGCCATTTACTACGTCCACTGTATTAGCATCCGCCGTTTTGGTAACTTGGATTCCAATAGACTCTTTACCGTTCGTACGTGAAATAGATTCTGCTTCACCCACTAATTCAATCGTTGCTAGATCCTCAAGCATTATCGTAGGGATAGCAGGGTTTGCAGCAGCTTGAGGGCTTGCTTGACCTTGTGATACCTGATTTCCAGCGTTGCTTCCTTGTGACGGAATAACTGGAATTTCTAGATTCTTAAGATCGTCAAGTGTCGAAACATTGCCATCGACTACAACTGCTTTCTTATTATCTTGAAATTCATATAATCCTAATGGCAATGTTACAGTGGAACCTTTAATGATATTCTTAACCGTTTCTTCATCAAGACCAGCTTCCTCTAACTGATCATCTTTGAATGTAAGAGAAACTTTCTCTATCTCTTGACCCGCAATCGATACAGAAGATACGCCTTCAACGCCTTCAATAGCTGGAAGAACATCATCTTCTACTCTTTGTGTTAATGCCGCTAAACTACGGTCCTCTTCTGACACGCTTAATGACATAACTGGAAACGCATTAAAGCTTAGACGAGATACGTCAGGATCTTGTACTTCATCGGGTAGCTGCAGAGTTTGGAGAGTTTCCCTCACTTCGTCCTCAGCCTCGTCCATATTTTTGCTAAAGTTATATTCTATTTGAACATTCGAGGCATTCTCAAATGAAGAAGAACTAACAACTTTTACTCCCGAAAGACTTTCCACCTTATTCTCAATAGGTTCTGATACTTTATCCGATACTTCTTCTGGTGTAGCACCAGGGTAGATTGTCGTAACAGACACTAGAGGGGTATTAATATTCGGGATTGTCTCCATCTTCATATTAAATCCCGAATACAATCCCGCAACTGTCACGATAATTGTTAATAACCAAACTGCAAATTTATTATTCAACGAGAATTGAATCAGCTTCTTCAACTACGTTCACTCCTTTTAATCAACTCTTATGACTGACCGGTCATTACAGAACCACTATACTGAATAAAAGGAATGATTTCAAGAGAGAAATACTTTCTAATGTTTTTACTGTTATAGGAGACTTTTAATGAGTTAGTAAAACTAAATCATTCGTGCTATACTATTAATGACCAATTGGTCATAAGAACCCTGACAGTTCATTGTGCTGTCGATCAGAGGTGTGACATGAATGAAAAAAAGAAGTTGATCCTTGAAACAGCTATGCAACTCTTCGCCAAAAAAGGATTCCACTCTACGTCTATACAGGAAATCGCTAATGAAAGTGGAATATCTAAAGGAGCTGTTTACCTTCATTTTCAATCGAAGGATGATGTACTTTATTCCATATTTTCTTATTATTACGAGAAACTACAACAAAAGGTAGCTGAAGTAAACCTAGATTCCTATACACCTGAAGAACGCCTTCAGAAGCTTCTTCAAACACAAGCACAAGAAATTCTGCACCATAAAGAGTTTATTATTATGCAATTCAGGGAACAAGCTATTGCGATGAACAAAGATATTGACGAGTTAATCATGAAGATTAGAATTAACTCTCTTCAAACGCTAGCGAGCGGTCTTAAAGATTTATATGGTGATAGAATTACACCGATTCTACCTGACTGTGTCCTTCTCTTAGATGGGATGTTCTCTTCATACATGAAGTTAATTGTTTTACAAGACATCGAGTTAAATGTAGAACAATTACCTGCTTTCATTATGAGCAGGATGCATGACGTAGTAGAAGGAATGTTAAGAAACCACACGAAACCTTTCCTTCCTCTCGATCAAGCCTATTCCATCTACCAAGCAACTCAACCAGACTCATGCGAACAAACTTCTCCAATAATCCTATTAAGTGAAATGGAAACAACGATTAACCAATTAACAATGAAAGATCGTAAGAAAGAGGAGTTAATTGAAACCGTTCGATTTCTTATGAAGGAACTTGAGAACGAAAGACCGCGCAGCTTCATTTTTAAAGGAATGCTTCATCAGTTTGAAGGAGTTCCAGAACTCGATTCCTATACAGCTAACCTTGTTGATGCACTAGACCTTGACTAGTATGACAAATTTGTGGAGGTGGAAGATTGTGAAAGAGCCGCTCCTGACAAAAGAAGAATTAAGACGCATAGTTCGCGAACTTCAATTAAAAGGAATTAACGCCCAGCTTTGCTATCGAAAAGCCTAACTTCTACCCCTTAAACGATCTGATTACAGATCGTTTTTTTAATTGCTCTAATGAGCAGTTATCGCTCTATTTATAGATTGATATTGCTAATCCCTCTACTAGTTATACACTGTATGCCTAGAACGCAACTTCTTTTATTGTCTATATCCTCAAGTGATTCTTATCTCCTGATCGCTTATCTTCTACTTACCGGCGGAATTCAGGATGGGTGCACTCACAATGGAGAAATGGATTGAAAGAAGTAGAATTTGAAGAGTTAATTGTTCGCTTCACCCCACTAATCAAAAATCAAATCAAAAAGTTGAACTTAACACATGCGTATCAAAAATATGAACAAGATGCTCTTATTGCTTTATGGGAGTGTTCAATGAGTTTCGATGAAACAAAGGGTAGCTTCTCTGCTTATGCATATGTAAAAGTGCGCGGTAAGCTACTGGATGCCTGTAGAAAGGAAATTCGAATTTATAAAGAGCTTCAAACACAATCTGTCTTTGAAGACCATCCAGATTCATCTTCCATGCTTCATAGTGATTCTGATCTTGAAAGGTATAAAAAGGGCTTAACGATAAAACAAAGAACATGGCTGCAGCAAGCAATAGAAGAGGAGAAATCATTAAAAGAAATCGCATTTACAGAAGGAGTCAGTATTGAGGCAGTGAAATCATGGAGAAAAAGCGCACTATCAAAAATAAGAAAGCAACTCAATTCAACTCGTATGTAGGACTTATTCCTATATAGATTGTTGCATTTGAAACAAATATTTAAAAAACTACACTTAGCAGATGGAGCGGAAATTCACCAACTCTTACAGCAACATCGCCTACAAAAAAGCCTTAAGCAAAGATCACTTTACTTTCAATTAGATATCAAATAAAAAAACACTCCGTAAAACGGAGTGTTTTCTACTTTTACTAGCGGTTGTATTTCTTTTTGAACTTCTCAACACGACCACCAGCATCGTTGAAGCGTTGCTGACCAGTGTAGAATGGGTGTGATTCAGAGCTGATATCAACTTTGATTAGTGGATACTCGCTACCGTCTTCCCACTCAATTGTTTCGTTAGATCCCATAGTAGAACCAGTTAGAAACTTAAAACCAGTACTAACGTCTAAAAATACAACTTGCTGGTATTTTGGATGAATTCCTTCCTTCATTGCTAGACCTCCTTTATCAATCAAATCATCATTTACGTTAAAATGAATGGTATAGAAATAAACAGAGGTTTGGACCCAAAAAGATTGGGCACCAAAACCCGTCCTTTCTAGTATATAATTTTTATTCGATATGTTCAAACATTGAATGCAAGTTTTTAAAGAAATTTCAACAACGTTATGTATGTAGCTTTCAACTAATAGGTAAAAAGTCCTCAATTGACTGAATAAATAAAATATTTTAGCACCAAATGAACGAATTTTCGCAAAAAGGATTGACGATTTAGCGTATTATTTGTAATGATTGTCATACAGACTTAAGATTGAGGAGGTTGTTGAAATGAAAGATGCTGTTCGTGAGGAATTGTTACTTATTCAACAAATTCGTGATTGTATTAATGAATTACAGAATGATTACCCTCCAGTTGTACAAGAAGCGATCTTTCATTCTATACAGAGGTTAACTTCTAAGTTGGTTGATAGAGGCCAATCGTTGATAAGAAGTTAAAAGATGATCTAACTCCTGACTACACTGCAACGTTTCTTCGTGAGAAATGCCTTTCTCTGTACCAATTTCAATCATTTCTTCTTGCTTACGTTTAATCCAGTGAAGTAACTCTTCTTTCGTTTCCTGTTTAACATATAACAAGGTGCACCACCCCTTCTTCACTTACTTACTTACTTACAAACTATTATCCAAATTTTCCTATGCATTGTGAAGGCTTTCGTCAAAACTAGACAAAAACAACTGCAATCTCCAAGAATAGCGTTCGTTAAACTATTCGCACTAGTTCTTGATATAAGTCCATTCTTCTAATAAAAATAACAGCTTCAGAAAATGAAGCTGTTAAGAACTAATCTTTGTAGAAAGAACTTGAAGTGAATCTCTTGTAATTGATAAGTAATAATAGAACAATTCAGTCCTTGAACATTCATATAGTTGTTTATGCTGAACTTTATAAATTCCTTTTTCTAGTAACTGCACAATCAGTTCTTCCTTTGTATGAGACGAAACTTTCTCCATAACTTTCCTCCATCAATCTACTCTTCCTGCTCAATCTTGTCATGATAATAATCTAAGGAAAGCTTACCATCAGAGTGAAGTTGTGCAAGGTAGACATCTTCTACGTTCACATGCTTATCCGCAAGCATCTCTTGAAGCCATCCTCTATTTCTACCAACTTCTTCTACCATTTCTTCTATGATTTGACCATCCATAATGACAGTCCTTGGTTCTTTATCTTCTGGTAGCTGAAGCCATAATTCAGAAGGCTTTACAGCTCTATAATCTCGTTTAAGTAATACGCTTAACTCTCCATCTGCTTCTAGTAGTGCAAATTCTACCTCCCTAACGGAGAAAACACTTTTCTTTCGCAGCATTTCAAGCAATTCATCCGAAGTAAAGCGTTCTTTTCTAAGATTGCCTTCAAGAATTTTGCCATCCTTTATAAATACCCTTGCTTTCCCCTCTACAATATCCCTGACCTTCTTATTCTTAAGAGACACATAACTAAGAAGGATCGAGATGAGGGTCCATATTAAGATGCTTGTTACACCGTTTACTAAATTAGCTTCTGCATCCATTGATAAGCTTCCGGCAATATCACCTATAATAATGCCCACAATGTATTCAAAGTAAGATAGCTTGGATAGTTGCTTTTTGCCTAGTAATTTTGTAATAACAAATAACCCAGCAAGAATTAATAGTGACCTTAGGACAATTTCAATCCAATCACCCATCGTCTATTTCCCCCTTACATGAAATTGAAACCTTCTTTCTCCCTATTTGCTTAGTTTGCCCATTATTAATTCATAATATCCTGCTTTTGATTTGCCTCTGAAAATCTCAGATACGTTCTCTATACACATATCAAACAATACGGTAAGATGAGTAAAGCAAACGAACTTCTTGTGAGGTAGAAAGGAAGATACGATGCTTCAAGTAGCAAGAGATCAACTCAAACATTATTTCGGATATGACCACTTTAGAGGTGGTCAGGAAGACATTATCACGAGTATTCTAACCAACCATAATACACTTGGTATTATGCCGACCGGTGGTGGTAAATCAATTTGTTATCAAATTCCAGCTTTACTATCAGATGGACTAACAATTGTAATTTCGCCTCTAATCTCTTTAATGAAAGATCAGGTCGATGCACTGCGAAGCTATGGAATAGATGCAGCTTATATTAATAGCTCACTTACCGATACAGAAATTCAAGAACAAATGCAAGGAGCTCGTAACGGTGAAGTCAAGCTCCTCTATATTGCTCCAGAAAGACTAGAGGCTCCAACTTTCCAACGCTTACTACAGGAAACGCCAATCTCTCTCATTGCCGTTGACGAAGCACACTGTATTTCACAATGGGGACATGACTTTCGACCAAGCTACATGAAAATTAGTAGCATGCTAAACCATTTCAGTGAACAACCTCCCGTAATTGCTTTAACCGCAACTGCAACTCCTGAAGTAATCGGTGATATTCAACGTATTTTAAATATCTCTACAGAACAAACCTATATTTCAGGATTTGCTCGTGAGAATCTGCACTTCTCTGTCGTAAAAGGCGAAAAGAAGAAATCGTTTATCGACAATTATATTAGTAAGAATCCTTCTGAGTCAGGAATTATTTACGCAGCAACTAGAAAAGAAGTAGATCAGCTCTATTCATCATTACAAAAACAAGGAATCAACGTAGGTAAATATCATGCCGGCATGACAGAATTACAGCGTAAACGTGCTCAGGAAGAATTTCTTTTCGATAACATTTCAGTAATGGTTGCTACAAATGCTTTCGGAATGGGGATCGATAAATCCAATGTGCGATTTGTTATTCACCATAATCTTCCGAAAAACATGGAGTCCTATTATCAGGAAGCTGGCAGAGCTGGTCGAGACGGAGAACCAAGTGATTGCTTTCTCCTCTTCTCTCCTGGAGATATTCATGTGCAGAAATTTCTTATTGATCAAAACCAGCACGATACATCCAGGAAATCAGCAGAGCTGACGAAATTGAAAGCCATGGTTGACTACTGTCACACAGAGAAATGCCTGCAAGGGACGATTCTCCATTATTTTGGTGACCATCGCCCAGGCTATAAATGTGGGAAATGTAGCAATTGCATTGACGACCGAGAGTCAGTTGAGATCACACGCGAAGCACAGATGATCTTCTCAACGATTAAACGAGTGAATGAACGATTTGGCAAAACGATTATTGCCCAAATTCTAAAAGGTTCGAAATCGAAACGGATTAATGAGCTAAGACTTGATCAGGTTTCAACGTTTGGTTTATTAAAACATTTCACGCAGCAAGATATTGTGGATATGATTGATTTCCTTACAGCTGAACAGTTCATTGTTCTAACTGAGAGTAAGTATCCTACCCTTGTATTACAAGAAAAAACATTGCCTGTTCTAAAGGGACAAGAGACCATTTTTAAAAAAGTTGCAAGAAAACCTGTTGCGATTGAAGAAAACGATCAACTCTTCACTCAGCTTCGTACGCTTCGAAAGCAAATTGCGGATAAAGACAACGTCCCTCCATATGTAGTGTTTGCCGACAGCACACTACGTGAAATGAGTGCTAAGACACCTTCTACCCGAGAGGAAATGCTAGAAATTAAAGGTGTTGGCGATATGAAATATGAGAAATACGGGAAAGATTTCCTTGAACTACTTTCAGCTGCAAATGCGAAGCCAGAGTCCTCTGATGAAGCAAGTCACAAAGCTTCACTTAAGTTATTTGAAGAAGGAAAAGATATTTCAATCATTGCTGCTACAAGGGGATTAAGTCCTTCAACTGTTGAAGGACACCTTCTAAAAGCCATTGAAGAAGGTTTGATAACTAACGTGGATGCATTTCTTCCTAGTGACGTCTTTCACGACATTATTCAAGCCGCAGAATCGTTTGGGTTTGACAAATTAAAGCCTTTGAAAGAAGCACTCTCAGATGAGATCACATATTTCCAGATCAAAGCTGCCCTGTCGAAGCATAGGCAACAAAAAAGCGTTGAGTCTTAACATTATCTATTGCACAAACAAAGAACGCGAATTAGATCGATGATCTAATTCGCGTTCTTTAATATAGGCTATGTTAATGAATAGTGTTGATTTTTGGCACATTTACGCCCTGTGGTGACCAATCGCTTCGAGCAAATGAATTTGCTCAGGCGATTGGTCACCACAGGGCGACCTTTCAGCAGAGCTGAAAGGCGAGTGAAACTGGGGTTTCACTCGAATGAGCCAAAAATCGAGAATTCAACAATTGAGCTAACATAGCCTTAATATAAGGAAAATTATTAATTTCTCTTCAATATGCAAGAAAAGAATGCGTATAAGAGTGGTCGAAATGATGATTGCTTATTTCAAATGTAATATGTGGATCGAAAGCCATTCATATTTATCATGCTTTATAATCATTCATAATTTCCCAAACGTGAACATTCGTTTGCAAGGAACTCCTTTAAATAAACGTTTTTTAGGTTATTATCTAGAAGATTGTTGCTTTCGAAAAAATTTTGTAAAGAAAACCACACTTCGCTAATTGTAGCGGAAGGATGCTCGACTCCTGCGGGACTAGCGGGACAGGTGAGACCCCGCAGGAGCGTTAGCGACGAGGAGGCTCACGCCCCGCGGAAAGCGAGCATCCTGGAGCGGAAATTCCCCACTCTTATAGAAACATTTTTTTAGAACACGTGGAGACTCTCCGGTAGGATTTCCTTATACAAAACGTTTTTTTCTTTAAAACGTACAAAAAGAACCGACTAGGTTGAAATAGTCGGTTAGAAGGTGACTATGTGATAAGCCGCACCCTTTAGTTATCATGCTCCAAAGAGACGCATGCCCTAATAGCTTCACAACACAGTGCGTTGTAACTAACTATAGTGCAATCGCAGCTTCATGATGTAATCGACATCACCAAATTCTAGAGATTCCAAGATCTCTTCTTCTGAGAACCCAGTTAGTGTCGCGATGGTCCTGATGTACGGTTCTTTCTCCAACTTCATGCATCGTGCCCTGGCTTTCTGTGTCTGGTAAAGGACTTGAGAGTAACGATTGTTACCTTGCATTCGCTTCACTGTTTTCTCCTTTCACACCCAAATTACAAGCTTACAACGCAAAGGTTGCGCTATGGGCATGCAGTATTCTTTACCCATGTTCGTGGAATAAGAAACAGTCTACTGCGTCGTTCCAAAAAAAATACCCTCAGCTAGAGAGCATCTTCTTTTTGATGTAGCATCGCTTCAATCATTGTATGGTATCGTTCGATTACCTGATCTTTTGTAAGAGGAAGCACTCTAACAAAATCATCAATGACTGCTCGGTCAGATCGCAACCAGGCCTGATAATTTCTTTTCACATGACGTTCAGCATCTTCAAAACAATGGAATGTTATGTCCTCTATTTCTCCCTCGCACATGACTTCCCATTCATTTCCTTGACCTGGGCGAATATAACTAATCTTCCCATCATGGTTTTCATAGAAAGAACCACTTTCAGAGTTACGCTGATTTAAACGATTGCGATCTGCATCAGGTTTAAGCGGCTTTGCGGCAAATGGTTCTTCTACAAATACAGGAAATGTCTCTTCATTCAATTCACAACCCGCAGCTTTAGGATGCCCACCACCGCCGAAACGAGACGCGAATTCGGATACATCAGCTTCATCATGAATCGTCCTGAAACCAAGTCTCCTGCTACCATCATTTATAATTGTAATGAAGTCAAGGTGAGGATTTCGTTTATTCAACTCATTACCTAATTCAGAATGGTACGATTCAGCATGAACAAGACCGACACAGTATTCATCAATAAACGTTTGAACAAGCTGACGGTTCTTTTGATGAATATAGCGTTCGATTTTACGTTCTTCAAGATCAAGAATCATCTCTTCTGATTCATGAAAAGAAAATGAATCAGGTTCACGTGTTAGCCTACGAAGCATTTCTGATTTGAATGTTTCTCTGCCCATGATTGAGAATAGATCGTTCAGTCGTTTCGCATCAACTTCATTCTCCTCTTCCCAATCCCACGTGTCATACAAGCGTACAAGCTCAAGAAATTGTTCAAGGCCTTCCATGCGCTCAATCTTTTCTTTTTCAAGTAGAAATTGATAAAACAGAGTAGCAGCACATGTCTTTTGCTCTTTACCTGGATCCACAAAGCCCCATTCATATTCATTGAAATGCATCGCTGTTGCATGATGATCAATCATTTGAACGTGACTTCCTGTTTGATAACGCGATTCGAGCTTTTGCTCTACCTCACGACTTACAGATAGATCGGTAATAAAAACAGGATCATTAGTATTCTGTTGCAGGAAATCCTCTACCCTTTTATCTAAGTTGCGGTATGTACAATGTGTGACGTTGGCATCATCTTCAAATGCTATTTCTGCAATAAGTGCACAGGCAGTGCCATCAAGATCGCTATCAGTAAACAACTTAATCATCAGCTTTTCCTCCCTTTCCATGTTAGTATGTACGACAGATTATAATTCATGAATAAACAGAAAAAAGCGAGCATAAGCCCGCTTCTTCTTGTAATTTTTCCATTATACAGGGTTTTAACATACCCTGTCCAACACATTAATCGAAAGTTTATACGTTAGGTTCAACTTGAAACTGTTCCCGGAGTCGGAATTTTTGTATTTTACCGCTCGCATTTCTTGGAAGTTCATCTACAAAAATATACTTTCGCGGACGTTTGTAGTCAGCTAGATTCGGGCTTTCTTTGCAATAGCGATCAAGTTCTTCAGCTGTTACCTCTGATTTCTTAACAACAACAGCTGTAACCACCTCTCCCCACTTCTCATCAGGCTGACCTAGGACAGCAACATCTAGTACAGCAGCGTGCGCGTGAATCGCATCTTCTACTTCTCTTGGATAGACGTTTTCACCACCTGAAATAACCATATCGTCTACACGATCTGATACGTATAAATAATTGTCTTTGTCCATATAACCTAAATCTCCCGAATGATACCATCCTTTATACATAGCTGTCTCTGATGCATCAGGCCTATTGTAATACCCTATCATCATCGAAGGACCTCTTACAATAATCTCTCCAACTTCTCCACTTGGAAGGACATCTTCAGGTTCTGATGGGCCATGTTCATTTGGACGAACAACTCTCACTTCATGATTAATAGCCGCACGACCTGCAGAGCCTACCTTAGCGAGTTGTTCGTGCTCATCAAGAAAGGTAACAGCAGGACCCATCTCCGTCATGCCATACGCTTGAATTAAGTTAATTCCTAATAGGTCCTTTACAGCCGTAACGAGAGAAGGTGCCATCGGTGCTGCCCCATATAGTCCAACACGTAGACTGCTTCGATCATAACGCGAGTAGTCTTCTTGAAGAATCATATTCCACATCGTAGGCGCAGCGAAGAACAATGAAATTTTCTCATTCTCAACTGTTTCTAGAACCTTTTTCGGATCAAAGTGATGTAGAATAACATTCGTTGCTCCAAAATGAACCCTTGGTAGAAAGCTACAATGTAGCTCTGCACAGTGGAACATTGGAGCAACAACCAGCCCTCTATCCGCTTGCTTTAGATGCAGTGATGCTGCGCACATTAAGCTTTGTTCAACCATGCTTCTATGCCTATGCATAACACCCTTTGGTCTTCCTGTTGTCCCACTCGTGTACATAATCGCATACAAATCATTTTCATCCACATCTGCTTCAGGTTCAGCATCACTAGATAATCGAAGGTGCTGCGTATAACTTTCCGCATATGCGGGGGTACTGTCATCGATTGACCAGAATGATACATCTGGATAATTATTTTGAATAGCAGACACAACAGGTTCTAACATTTTCTCGTAAACTAAAATGGAAGGCTCAGCATCCTCGATTATGTAAGCGACTTCATTTGGTTTCAATCGAAAATTAATTGGATTTAGAACAGCTCCAATCTTTGCACAGGAAAAAAACAGTGTTCCTAATTCAACCGTATTAAAAAGAAGCGTTGATACTCGATCGCCCTTTTTCACACCAGCATCTAGTAAAGCATTGGCTAAACGATTGACCTCTGCATTCCATTGCTCATATGTCCACCTTACATCACGTTCTGGGTCAATTAACGCTTCTTCTTTACCATACTTTTTGACTGTTTGAAGAAATAAAGATCCAATTGTTACATACATTCATATCCCTCCATCTGTTATTCGATTTAGGTTAACGTATGTATAGTTCCATTCCGATCCTATAAAACCCTTTTTCTTTTCAGAATAGTAAGTTAATTAGTCGTATTTCTTGAATTGAACATCATCTCAGGCGGCAGTAAAATAAAAAAAGTACCGGTTCCTTCCGGTACTTTAGATACGATCTCCAATATCATCTTGCTTCCATTTATTCATTAAGGGAACAGTATGGGTTTGAATTCGCTCAACAAGCTTAGACGGGTTGTCCTCTTTTAATAAAGGCTCTAGGTAGCGCTTATGAAGAAATGATTCGGTAACCATATGTTCTAGCATCGTATAGAAAGGAGCATAGTAGTTCTTCGTGTTAAGTAGACCAATTGGCTTATTATGATATTCGAGTTGATACCATGTGAAGATTTCAGTTAACTCTTCAAGCGTACCAATCCCACCAGGGAGTGCAATAAAGGCGTCTCCAGATTCGTACATTTTAGCTTTACGTTCATGCATTGTATCAACAATAATGAGCTCTGATAACTCAATGTGTGCTACGTTTTCGTATATTTTTCGAGGAATAATGCCGGTTACTTTACCACCGTGATGTAGCACCGATCTTGCTAGTGCCCCCATTAGACCGAGGTTCCCTCCGCCATAGATCACTTCAATCTTATTTTCTGCAAGTACTTGTCCTAGTTGTTCGACATCTGTAAAGTATTCCTTGTCAACAGCTTCGCTTGAACCACAAAATACTGTTATCTTGTTAAGCTTGTTCAAATCAATTTCCCCCTTTAACAAGTGATTTGCTAAAATGATTTCTTCATATTAATGTTAGTGGTTTCAAATCCCAGTCGTTCATAAAGCCGGATCGCCTTCTTATTATGACCAAACACATGGAGCGAAAGTCCATTCATTCCTTGATCTTGAAGAATTTGTTCAAGTTCTTGAATAGCTCTTGTTCCGTATCCTTTGCCTTGGTGATCTTCATCAACAGCAAATTCATATATGAAAGCTTCTTTATCTTCTACTTTACAATGAACCCAGAGACTACCAACTTTAGCATCTGATTCAGTATCAATTATAGAATAGAGCAGATGATCTGTTGTATGGTGTCCATCTGGTAAAAGTCTATTAAATTCTTGCTTCGACTTTTCATAAGCTTCATTTTCTTTCCAATTTCCCGCCTTCACTTTTTCCTCAGCATAGCTATCGATTGAGAAGTCCAAAAACTGATGAAAATCAAAATCGCTCATCGGCTTTAGTAAGATCACGTTATCCCCCCTACTCACTTTAACGTCATCTTACTATTAACTATGTAAGAAAAACAGGGCAAATTCACTCAAAATAAAAAATACCGATGGTCATCGGTATTTTCTTGTATTTACACATATAAAGCTCTGTTACGATTTATAATTATTAGATTGAACTAGTTCATCAAGGACACTTCCGATTTTATCATTAATCACAAGATCAGCATATGAATCATATTCTGTTGCTTCCTGGTTCACGATAACAAGTTTAGCACCATTTCTTTTTGCTTCCATCGGAAACACATTAGCAGGAGATACCTGTAACGATGATCCAAGAACAATAAAGAGATCGGCTTTTTTCGTTTCCATCTTCGCCTGATGTATGGCACTTAACGGCAATGGTTCACCAAACAACACGACTCCCGGTCTTTTAAAGCCTCCGCAAACGCATGTGATTTCATCGTTTAAGTACCCATCACTTGAAGCTTTATCACCACATTCATCGCAATAGATATCACATAACGTCCCATGCAATTCAGCTACATTTTGACTTCCAGCCTGTTGGTGAAAGCCATCAACATTTTGTGTAAGGATAAAACCAACTTCTCCAGTTCGCTCCCACTCAGCCAGATGGTAATAACCCGCATGAGGGCGAGCACCTTTCAACTTTTGTATTCTTTGTTTATAAAATCGAACAAATAAATCTCGTTCGAATTGCATGGCGTCTCTACTTGCAAACTGAAGTGGGTCTACTTCATTCCACATTCCATCGATGGCAGAACGAAAATCAGGCAACCCACTCTCTGTACTCATCCCAGCACCAGTAAGAACAACAGTATGCTTGGCTTCTCGAAACATTTCTGTAAGCATATTAATCACCAGCTTTCATCTGTACGAATAGTTATCAATTCACACATTTCACTTATTCTAAACCTTATTTCCTAATGTCTGTAAATTAAAACTACTTTTTGTTTACCTGTTTGAAATAGTATTGACTTCTTTTTTATAGATGGGAAATGCAATAGATCTTTTTGTACTTGTTAATTTCCGCTCCAGGATGCTCGCTTTCCGCGGTGCGGGCGTTGAGCCTCCTTGCGCTCCAATTAGCTAAGTGTGGTTGTTGATTTAAAACACTTTCAATAGCAAAACTCTTTTAGAAAAGTTTCACTAGAGTAAAGCCTTCAAAAAAAGACGATGAGGGAGTTCCCTCATCGTCCTTCTCTTATTGTTATTTCGTAGCAGGGGCTGTTTGATCGTCTGAATCAATGCCACCCTTTTTTTCTTTCCGTTTCTCTTTCTTAGGCTTTGGATCCTTTGCCACTAAATACTTCTCTTTCTTTAGTGCCTTATAGAAGGACACGGTCATCAAGATCATTATGATCGAGAACGGTAGTGCGGCGAGAATTAGTACATTCTGTAATGCCTGGAGACCGCCTGAATAAAGGAGAACGGCTGCCATTGCAGATTGTGTAACTCCCCATGTCAACTTCACGCTTGTTCCTGGATTTAACGAGCCGTATGTGGTTTGCATACCTAATACAAACGTAGCTGAGTCAGCAGATGTAATAAAGAATGTACCAATTAACGTAATCGCTACAATCGATAGAACAATTCCAAGTGGATAGTTCTGGAAAGTACCGAATAATGACTCTTCCGTTGCTAGTGAAGCAATGTCTGCAATGCCCTGTTGTTGAATGTTAATAGCAGATATTCCAAACGTTGAGAACCATAGGAAACCAACGATTGACGGAACGAGAAGAACACCTACAAGAAATTCTCTAATTGTTCTTCCTCTAGAAACACGTGCAATGAAAATACCAACGAATGGAGACCATGAAATCCACCAAGCCCAATAGAAAATTGTCCAGTTGTTAATCCACTCACGGTTTTCAGGATTCAACGGTGCGATACGGAAGCTCATTGCAACTAGATTCGCAAGGTAAGCTCCAAGTGTATCCGTAAATATATTTAGAATGTAAATTGTAGGTCCAAGGATAAACATAGCAAGAAAAAGAATTCCTGCTAGTCCAATATTAGCGTTACTTAAGTACTTAATTCCTTTCCCTAGTCCAGACCAGGCAGAAATCATAAATAGAACAGTTACAACGCCAATAATAATGAGTTGTGAGCTGAAACTATTTGGTATGTCAGTTAAGAAAGAAAGACCTCCATTAATTTGTACTGCCCCAAATCCGAGTGTTGTTGCAACCCCAACAATTGTAGCAAATACAGCTAGCGTATCAATCACTTTACCAAAGAGGCCATTAACGCGTTCACCAAAGATTGGATAAAGCGTAGCACTAATTAAACCAGGGCGATCATGTCTAAATTTGAAGTAGGCTAATACAAGTGCAACGATTGCATAGATGGCCCAAGCGTGAATACCCCAGTGGAAATAAGAATACTGCATCGCTTCTTTAATTGCTGCTGGTGTCCCGGTTTCTGCTGTAGGAGCATTTCCCGCATAATGAGACATTGGTTCTGCTGTTCCCCAGAATACAAGTCCAATTCCCATTCCTGCACTAAACAGCATTGCGAACCAGCTAAGACGTGTAAATTCTGGCTTTTCATCTGCCTTACCAAGCTTGATTTTGCCATAAGGCGTGAAAATAATAAAAATACAGAAGATAACCAGTAATGTTACAAGAATTAAATAATACCACCCTAATTTATTTGAAATAAACGTTTGGGCTGTGGTAGTTATTGATTCTAAAGTACCAGGAGACGTAGCTCCCCACACCACCATAATTAAACTAATAACCAGCGTGCTCCAAAACACTGAAGATACTTTTTCTGTCATAAACCTCACCTCTACTTAAATTATTTCTGTATACAAATACAGTACAAATTAGTTCTTTTTTACCTCTATCTATTTATACCACTATAAAAAATGTCGAAACACCGAATTTCAATTCTAAGCAATATGTCCTATAGAGATTAAGTCAAAAAACACTACCGTAGCAGGAGTTGAGCAAAAAGAAAATTTATTACAATTTGTTACGCCCACCCCATATATTACCTCTATAGTGTTTACTTTTTCCGTTTTCGTTCATTTGATTTTTTTATCTTCACACTTTTTGTTCCTGGTTGTTTTTTGATCCATTTCAAATAACGACGAATTTTGTCATCTTCTTTTAACTTGCTAATTGTATCCAATCTAATTGCAAGTTCTTGATTCGTATAAAGCGCATGAATTTGCTTATGACAAGGAACACAAAGAAGTGCCGTAGGTTTGAAAGTACCGCCCTCTTCCTTTGGAGTTAAGTGATGGACCGTACATTTAACATCACTTCTGCCACAGAGCTCACACACCTCCATTCATTCTCCCCCTCCTGAACATTATTGTTTGTTTCTTCCTCAACTAGTATGCAACCCCTAGAAGAAATGGAGAAAGCCTCCCATAAAGGAAGGCTTGATGATCAAATACTTAAAATATCTTTGATCTCATCTTCTGATAAGCTTGATATCATCGTCTCTCCAGGTTGAATGACTTTCTCAATTAATTCTTTTTTCTTTTGCTGTAACTCATAAATTTTCTCTTCGATCGTTCCTTGAGTAATAAGTCTCATCACTTGAACAACTTTCTTCTGTCCAATGCGATGTGCTCGACCAGCGGCTTGTTCTTCAACTGCTGGATTCCACCAAAGATCATAAAGGATGACCGTATCAGCACCGGTTAAATTTAATCCTGTTCCTCCGGCTTTTAGTGAGATAAGGAAAATTTCTTTCTCTCCACCATTGAATCGTTCTGTCATCTCCACTCTCTCTTTAGAAGGAGTTTGACCGTCTAAATAAAACACAGAGTAGCCGAGATCAGTTAACTTTTGGTGAATGATTTTCAACATACTAGAAAACTGCGAGAAAATCAGAAGTCGCTTTTGGTTTTCAACCGATGTTGTCACAATATCTAATAACTGTTCGAGTTTACCTGATTGCCCTTCGTAATTCTCTACGAATAAAGATGGGTGGCAGCAAAGTTGTCGTAAACGTGTTAATCCAGCTAATATCTTCATCCGGTTTTTCTGAAATCCTTCTCCAGCAAGGTTCTCTTTCGTTTCTTGTTGGATACGGTGAAGATATCCAATATAGAGTTCTTTTTGTTGTTTCGTTAATTCAGAAACTTGAACCGTCTCAATCTTATCAGGAAGCTCTTTCAGAACGTCTTTCTTCACTCGTCTTAGAATAAACGGACGAACCATCCGTGAAATTCGCTCGTGTGGTAAGTTCCTAAAGGTTGATTGATCTGGGAAAAAGCCTGGCATAATCGAATGAAAAAGAGCCCACAATTCATCTAGAGAGTTTTCAATTGGCGTACCGCTCAGTGCAAAGCGCTTTGTAGCACGAATCTGACGGACAGCTTGGGACGTTTTAGTAGCAGGATTCTTAATGGCTTGAGCTTCATCAAGTATAACGGAATCAAATTGAATTGTTTCATAATGGGCAATATCCTGCCTTAATGTTGGATAAGATGTGATCCAAACATCCGGTTGGAGACCTTGATTTAACAATTCTTTTCGTTCGCTAGGTGTCCCTGTATTCACTTCAATGTGAAGATCTGGTGCAAATTTCTCGAATTCCTTTTTCCAGTTATAAATAAGTGATGCTGGAGCAATTACGAGAGCTGTTGCATCAGGATTCTCCTGCTTCTCTGATAGCAAATAGGCGATGCTCTGAATCGTCTTCCCAAGCCCCATGTCATCTGCAAGAATGCCTCCAAGCTGATAGTAAGCGAGAGCTTTCAACCACTGAAAACCCGTCATTTGATACGTTCTTAAGTCTGCATCTAACCCTTCAGGAAGATCAAAGTGAAGATCTTCTGGATGCTTTAACCGAGAGACAAGTTCTCGAAAAGCTTTACTGTATCTTGAAGCGTGCTTCCCACTACTAATTCGCTCATCAAGCTGAAGACCTCTGTATAGCGGTAGATGCAGTTCCCCTTGATCAATATCTGTTTCTTTAATATTTAGATCGTCTAGCAATTGACTTACGTGCTGAAAATCATCATCCTCTATTGAAACAAATGCTCCATTTGATAGGCGATAGTATCGATCTTTCTCGATCACTGCTTTTAGGATATTAGAAATCTCACTTTGATCTAATCCTTTCATATCAAAGCTTACATCAAGAAAGTTCCCGCTATTGTCCATATCAACTGATGTAACTGGAGAAGAGGCTTCATCTAAAAGCCACTCACGAGCGGATTCAGTTAGAAATACATCAGCAAGGTCGTTAAGTTCTGGAATCGTCCAGTATAAGAAGTCAAAAATAAGCGCTTCATCCTCGGCATAAAGCTCACGTCCATTGAATTTAAGCGAGGCCTGCTCAATAAGAGACATGATCTGCTGTTCTTTCTCACTATCTCGAAGAATGATTCCACCTTGCTCACTAACCATTCTAGTATCATCTTTAAATGGATTAATAAGGTCATCACCATATTTGTATTCAACTGTAACGAGAAGACGTGGACCTTCTGCATTGACGTACACTTTCGCTTTCAATTCAGGGTTAACAATTCTCTCATGCAGCTTCTCTGAAATGGTTACATCCCCAAGCTTCTTTAAACCTGGTACTACTTGTGAAAGAAACGGCTCAATTTGCTGTTGCGAAATAGAAAGATCACTCTTTCTAGCTGCATTTCTGAAATTCGAAAGATCCTTAAGAAGAGCTTGCTGCTGCTTGCTTAATTTATATAAGTTCTCTTCATGGAAAAGCCAACCGTAAGTTGGAAAGTAAGCAGCTGTTTGAAAACCATTTAGGTCAAGGACATAGTCGTCCTCTCGTTCCTCAATCTGAAACGAGAAGGGTAATTTCCCTTCATGAACCTCAGTTTCTTCGTAGAGCGTGCGATTAAACTCAAATCGAATGGTTCTCTCTTGTTTTAGTAGCTCATTTAGAAAATCATTCGCGGTAAGTGGAGGTAGAATTAATTCTCGGTTCTCAGTGAAACGCCCCCAATTGTCAGGTAAGTCTAAATAAACCTTTTCATTTCTTCTAATGGAAAGAAGCAATTGGAGAAGAGGCTCATCAAACTCCTGAAAATGATGCTCATCTGGCTCATAGCTGAATTTTTTCGTAAACAAGTAAGATTCCTCATCAAGAATAGCATCCAAAAAGGAGCGAATATCTTTTACTACATATAAACGATTAACGCCAACTTTTAATTCAACGGTCCAAGGAGAGTCACCGCGAGATCTTCTAAGAGAAGGATAGGAGCTTGCTTTAAGTGTAAATTCTACTTTAAGCTCATCTGATCTCATTCGAGATCGATTTACGTCTGGTTGGTAATCTCCAAGAACTTGTATCAGTTGATTCGTTTCATGATAGCTACGGATCGGCTTCTCAACAGGTTTCTCACTTTCTATCTCTTCAGGTGGACCGTTCTCACTAATGGCGATAAGTACAGCTGCTAAGTGTTTACAAGTGCCATACGTTTCAAAGGCGGCGCATTCACATGAGCCGAACCAATTATCACCTAACAACTCAATTAATACGTTGTATTCTGAACTCCCGCTAACGTATGCCCGGTACGATTGATCTTTTTCATCATATGTAAGTTCAGATACTCTCCCGTTCTGATAATAAGTAAATCCTCTCTGATAAAAACTTACGGGAAAACGTTCTTTAATTTCGCTTTTTGTAAACATCGAAAAATGGTTCATATCCACATCACTTCAATTCCAATGGTAGTAGTAACCTTCATTATACAATTTTCCACATCTTCTTCAAAATATGACGCAAATAAAGATGCATAATAGCATGTTTAAAGCTTTTCATAAACATTATTCCTTTTGCTATAATTCAGTTGATTTTAGCCCTGATCAACTGAGAGTACTTTCTTATCCAAATATCTAGAAGAAAAATCTTTATGAGAAGAGTCTTTTTATAAATTTGACTTCTAATTCTCAGAGGATGGACATGTATTTAGAATGTAGCTTCTTTTAATGGAAAAGCCCTTCTCTAAAAGATCGTTGCTTTTGAATCTATCATTGATTAAAGAACAAATTTAGCTGATTGGAGAGGAAGGTGCTCGACTCCTGCGGGACTAGCGGGACAGGTGAGACCCCACAGGAGCGTTAGCGACGAGGAGGCTCACCGCCCGCCCCGCGGANCAGAGCATCCCGGAAATCACCACCCCACATTTTATAACAACAATGTCTACGCAGAGTACCAATGCAAAACTCTTCTCTATATTCTAATAAAGCAGACGGGTTGAAAAGGAGAATGCTCTTTATGTTCGAAATAGCGATAGCCCACATTGTTCTTGGATTATCAATTGCGGCACCGCTTGGTCCAATCAATATTGAAATTATGAAACGCGGCATCCATAAAGGCTTCTGGTCTTCCCTCTTTGTCGGTGCCGGCGGAATGAGCGCGGATCTCTTGCTTATGTATTTAATGTTCTTCGGATTAGCTGCTTTTGTAAAGGTGTCATATGTTCAGGTTTCCCTATTAATTCTAGGTGCAATCATTTTAACACTTTCCGGAATTCAAGGATGTCTATCAAAGGTTAGTCTAGATGAGGAAAAAGATAAAGAACAATCTGGCCTTTTTTCATCCTATGCTGCCGGATTTATGATTGCTGCTTTTAACCCTATGAATCTTCTGTTCTGGATCGGCATTTATGGATCTGTTCTTAGCGTATCTCTTCAACAGCCTGATAAATGGCAGGCTTTCTTCTTGTCCGCTCTTGTCTTTATCGGAATCGGTCTATGGAATATAAACTTATGTATGACAGTCCATTTTGGTAAATCACTTATGAAACCCCGAACGCTCAGAGCTATAAGTGTAACTGCTAGTCTCGTATTGCTATTCTTCGGGTTACGGTTTGGATACCTAGCTGCTGAAATGATTTTCGTTGCATCTAAATAGCTAAAGTCCAAAAGAGCATCAACTAATAGCAGACGCTCTCAACTAAAATACACGTAAGCAGCAATCCCCGCAACAGCAAGTATTCCTACAGAAAGATAAATAACAGAAATCGTCAGGGTTGTATTCTTCGCTTTCTTCCCATAGCCCGGGTCACTTTTACCTGCAATCATTAATGTACCAAACAGTATCATAACAAGAAAAACAACAATAAGGATCGTTGCGATTTTTATCATTTTCTCCCCCCTCACCTTCATCATACACTGTCTTCTAACCGTAAGGAACCTGCAAAAGTTCGTAACATTTGTTATGCTAGTAAACATGTGCTTTTTGCACTACAACATAAATTAGAAAGAGGAATGTATTTATGAGGAGAGGAATTCTATTACTATTTATTGCTGCACTATCCATTCTAGCTGCATGTGGTGGAGCTGGAGATAACTCAAGTGAAGAAGAATCAAAGGGAACGGTGACTTTCGGTTTAAACAACTGGGCTGAAAACATTGCTGTGTCAAATATGTGGAAAGTAATCCTTGAAGAAAAAGGATATGACATTGAATTAAAATCTATGGAGAAGGCCCCTGTTTGGGCTGGCATTTCCCAAGGCGACCTGGATGTTGCTGCTGAGGTTTGGTTACCTGCTACAGACAAGCCCCTATATGAAGAATACAAAGATGACCTTAAACTACATAAAACTTGGTATGAAGGAACTGGCCTTGGACTAGTTGTACCTTCTTACATGGATATTACGAGTATAGAAGAGCTAAATCAAAATAAAGAAGAACTTGGTTTAGAACAAATTGTTGGAATCGATCCCGGTGCTAGCTTAATGGAAATGAGTCGTACTGCACTTGAAGAGTACGATCTTAACTATGAGCTTGTTGACAGCTCTGGTCCTGCGATGATGAGTGAATTGAAGAAAGCGTACGAAAAAGAGGAACCCATTATTGTAACGTTGTGGAATCCACACTGGGCCTTTGCTGAATATGACTTAAAGTATCTAGAAGATCCAAAGAAAGTATATGGTGAAGCAGACGATATTTATTACATGACAAGAACAGACTTTGAAGAAGATCACCCTGAAATCGTAGAATGGATGAACAAATGGAAGATGGACGATGATTCTCTAGGCAGCCTGATGGCGACGATTAAAGAAGCTGACGATGCAGAATCCGGTGCGAAACAGTGGATTGAAGAGAATCAAGAGTTAGTTTCAGAATGGACAGAATAACTCTACTCGTATTATTTGAATTTTTTAGCTAATATTGAAGGAACCCTCGACTGTGTCGAAGGTTCCTTCTTTCCATCTATTTTCTTTTATAGTTTAGATAAATCATTCTCAGCTACTACTTTACCGATTGTTTTGCCAGACTCTAAGCGAGCGTGGGCATCACCAATTGTGCTGAACTTGAAGGTTTCTTCATCTAGTATTGGTTTAATGGCACCATGATCAACCATATGGGTAACACGTGTTAGAATTTCTCCGTGATGCTCGCGACCTTCGTTTGTGAGCATAGGGATCAGCATCAATACGCCATGGTAAGTTGCGCTTTTCACGTAAAGTGGTGTAATGTCATGTTCGCCACTACCAACTATGCAAGCAACCTGTCCACCGTTTTTAACTGCTTGAAACGATTTCTCCATGTTTTCTCCACCTACTGTATCAAAGACAACATCGAATCCTTTACCATTTGTGTATTGATTAACATACTCTTCAACAGACGTTTCCTTATAGTTAATAGCGTAATCTGCTCCAAGATCTTTTCCAATTTCCATTTTCTCAAGTGTCGATGCTGTCGTGTATACGATCGCACCGAGTGATTTTGCAAGTTGAATCGCAATATGTCCAACTCCACCTGTTGCACCGTGAATGAGAACGTTCTGTCCAGGCTGGACATTGACCCGATCAACGAGAGCTTCCCATGCTGTAATCGATACAAGCGGTAGTGCAGCTGCTTCTTTCATAGAAAGGTTTGTTGGCTTTTTGGCTACTAGCTTTTGATCTACAATCATATGTTCACAAAGCGCTCCGCTTAATCCAAGAACGCCACCAGCACATGCATAAACCTCATCACCTACTTCAAAATGACTCCCTTCATATACTTCCTCTACAATCCCAGCCACATCTCCATGGAGCACAGCAGGAAATTCAGGAGCGAAAGCCTCTGCTACCCCTGATCGAATTTTAAGATCTACAGGGTTCACACTAGTTGCTTTCACATTAATTTTTATTTCACCGGATCTTAATTCCCTTACCTCAATATCTTCAATGCTAAATTGGCTAGCTGATCCAAACTCTCGAATTACTGCGGCTTTCATCAAACTTCCTCCTTCTATTGTTTTCACTCATCTATTTTTTAACTACTCTTAAATCTTCCCCTATATCTTTTTGCACAAACAGGTATTGCATTTCATTTTTATGACAACACTTCTTGATATAGCCGGTCATTATCTTTTCATTAAAAAGATGCTGTCAGGTGACCGGCTGTACCATGGCAAGTCATAGCGAAAGCCCTTCTCATAATTGAGAGGGGCTTTCCCTTTTTTGCTTTTAGCGTAGACATTGTTCCTATAGCCGGTAATTTCCGCTCCAGGATGCTCGCTTTCCGCGGGGCGGGCGGTGAGCATCCTTCCGCTCCAATCAGCTAAAAGTGGTTTTTTCAAAACTCTTTCGGAGAGATTTAGTGCCAATCAGAGACTTCCATAATTGAATAAAAACTATAGAATGTCATCTAAATAACTTTCTAATTGATCTAACGTTCCATTGAATCCTTCTTCTATTTGTTCTTTGGCAGCTTCAAATGTTTGGTATTCCTCCGCAGTTGCATTGAGAGGGGTTCCTCGCATTATTAATTTAGTTGTACGATCTTGTTCTACAAACATTAGGGTATTCTGAATTTCGAGGGGCCAGGACGAACTAAACGGTGCTCGAACCGTTTCCCCTGCTGAATTGGAAAATGAACTTATATACATGAGCTTCCTTGGCGCATCGATTTCCTTAAACTCAAACTTGCCCCACATTTCCATTCCTTCGGGTGACTGTTGTTTATAGAGAAAGATGCCATCTGAGCGAAGATCGAATTGCGTAACATGCAGGTCATACCCTTTAGGTCCCCACCACTTCTCCAATTTCTCCCGGCTTGTCCATGCTGCATATAATAGCTCTCGTGGTACATCAAATGTTCTCTCAATAACTAACTCAGTTTGATCTTTTTGGAATTCACTCTTCATTGTCATCTTTATCCTCCTAAAATTTAATGCTTCGTTCTTATCATTCATCTGCAGGCGTTCTATCTTTCAAAAGTTCTGCACAAGAGGTATATTTCCTTCACGTAAGAGCGCTATATTCATAATACTTTTCGCATAGTTACCATTAAAATGAATGAATAATGAGAAAATTTGTTGAAGTTTGTCATAACTTTGTATATGATACTATTAACCACTCACCTAGATGGTTATCAATGTCATACATTCAGAAAAAAGGGGAAATGTTATGTGAATAGCGAGAAAAGCTTACCCGAGGAATGGAGACGTCTTGTTGAGGAAGCTATGGAATCAACCATTACGAAAGAAGAATTTAAGGCTTTCTTAATAGAAGTAGGGGAACAAAAAGGGATCACTATTAGTTAAATGTAAATGAGCCACCAAGCTAATGCTTGGTGGCTCATTTTGCTACTACTGCTTCTCACGTCTTGCAAAATCAACAAATCTGAATTTATCCAACCGATGTCGAGATTCAGTATACTCGATTAGCGTTGTATCATTTAAATACACGTAGTTTCGTACTACTACAACATGCTTGTACTCGTTTAAATCAAGATAGAGAAGATCATCTTCATCAGCCTCTTCTACAACAATTTCCTTCTTCGCATAGCTAACCGTTAACCCCATATCATTTTCGAGATAATCATAGATGGAATTCTCACAAATTGATTTTGTTAACTCTGGTACATAGTCTACAGGAAAATAATCGCGATCAAGAATGATTCTCTCTCCATCAATCTCACGGGCACGAACAACGTGCCATACAAGTGAGTCGTCAGACAAATCTAACTGCTCCCTCACCCATTTACAAGGAATCTTTTTCTCCAATTGGTGGACAATCGTACGTGATGAGCGATTCATCTTTTCAGAAAGCTCTTTAAAACTTACAAGACCTGATACAGGAAACTCATATCGGTTAAGATCAAGCACCACAGATCCGCGCGCTTTAATTTTCTGTATCAAGCCATTCTGAGAAAGCAGATTGAGTGCTTTACGTATCGTCTCACGAGATGTACCGAACGCATCAGCAAGTTCATGCTCCGATGGTAACTTGCTATTAGGCTTATAGGTACCATCTTGAATGCTAGATGAGAGCTCATTATATATTTGCTGATACTTGGTTTGTTTCATAGAATCACCTTGCCTGTGTTAGATGATAAACAATAGACTCATATGGTCTTACTTTTTTTAATACTCCTAATAATACTTTTAAAAAAGTTACAAAAGTATTATTAGGAGAGACATTCATTTTACTAGGAATTTACCACCATTACCAAAGTCACCAAAACTAGGTTCTATCCTTAATTTAATTGTGATAAATTACCTAATTTTTAATAATATGGTAATTTATCGATAATTATATGATATGGTTATCTTCGTAAATAAGGGAGGGAAAAACATGAAAAAAATTATTTTATTATGTGCAGTAGTTGGATTTCTTTTTGTTGGTATAAATCCTGCAAGTGCTAACCCAACTACATACGGACCATATTACACTACTTTTAGTGGTTCTCAATTGACATCATCTTCTTGGGGAACATTAGCAAGGAAATGTGAAAACGCAGTTAATGAGTATGGTAGTTACATTTCTAGCAGCTCAAACTATACCTGTAAATGGTCTCAACAAATTGAGTCAAGAGTTACAAGTACTAATGGAAGAGTAGTTAACGTATCTTATTCTCCATATTATATTTATTTTAACTAATTGAATACAGCAAAGTGTAGAGAAAAATTTTTCTCTACACTTTTTTATTATAGAAGTTCCCTTTTTAATATTGGGTTTAGTAAAATATAACTCTCACATTTGTTCTAATTGGCTATATCTTTAAACTAGTTATTGTCCATATTTCTAGAGTCTATTTCAATTTCTTTTTACTTTTGTGGACATGATTTCTGTTTCATTTGTAGCGCCATCTGAATACTTTTTGTCTACAGTTTCTAGAACATCAGGATTCGTAATGATAACAGGTGTAATAGTACTAGAAGCTTTTTCTTTAACAAGATCAAGGTCAACCGTAATTAATGGATCACCGACTTTGACCTTGTCGCCTTCTTTCACATGACCTTCAAAGCCTTCGCCACCCATGCCAACTGTTTCAAGTCCAACGTGAATGAGAATCTCAAGACCTGATTCAGATTCAATACCTACAGCATGCTTCGTATGGAAGAATTGAATGATCTTACCATTTACAGGTGAAACAACTTTACCGTCAGTTGGTTCGATCGCAATGCCATCCCCCATCATTTTCTGAGAAAATGTTGGATCAGGTACCGTTTCAAGCTCTACAACTTTACCGTTTAGCGGGGAATAAATAACCTCATCTAGAGATTTTTCTTTTTTACCAAAAAGTTTTTTTAGCATGTAAACATTCTCCTTTCAACCGCTTTCATTTATATTTATCTTGTCTATACAAGTTTTGCTTACAAATGAAGTTTATCTTGTATAGACAAGATAGTCAACTGGAGAGCTTACCTTATTTCTTTTTTCTAAGGGGTAAGGTAGGCTTTGACAGACAATTAGTGTTTTCCCGTATCGTCCATCGCTAAACTATGTAAGGTTTAATAAATTTTCGAAACGTGTATTAGTAAAAGACAAAAGGAGGGAGGGAATGAATAGATGAACAAACTATATACAGAGACGTTTTACTTCTCAGATAACGGTCATATACCAAATAATTCTTTGCCTTTAGTTCTCTATCGGAGGAGCCTTGAGGGTCGAATCGATTCTTGTATAAAATTGTTTAAACAAAACAAGTGGTCAAATTCATGGGAAAATGGCGTATTTCCGTACCACCATTATCACAGCAATACACATGAAGTGCTTGGAGTGATCAGTGGGTCAGCTTCTATAACGTTCGGAGGCGAAAATGGCGAAAGCGTAAAAGTGGAGAAAGGTGATGTTGTTGTCATTCCTGCAGGAGTTGGCCATAAGAAAGAACAAAGTTCAGCAGATTTTAAAGTTGTCGGAGCATATCCAAACGGCATGTCACACGATTTAAAAACAGGGGAAGCCGAAGAACGACCCGAAGTGATTGAGAACATTCAAAATGTCCCCCTACCTTCCACTGATCCCCTTCAAGGACAAAATGGTCACTTAGTTGTACTATGGTCGGATTTAAATTAAACATAAAAAAGGCTCTTTTCGTATACATCGTTGCTATAGGAGTGGGTTAATTTCCGCTCCAGTGGGGTCTCACCTGTCCCGCTCATCCCGCAGGAGTCGAGCATCCTTCCGCTCCAATCACTAAGTATGTTTTTTTCAATATTTGTATCAACATCAATCTTTTAGAAAAGAGCCTTAAAAAAGACGCCTAAGCGGCGTCTTTTTCATGAGGAGTATTGAGATTTCTTAAATCCAGGAACCGTTTTCTCATAAAAATCAAGGCTATCTGGATGATGGGCAATACGATTATCAGCATGCAAAGAATCAATCGAAACCATTTCTTCCTCTGTTAATTCAAAATCAAATAGATCGGCGTTTTCTTTAATGCGCTCTTCCTTGGAAGATTTCACATTAAGAACTATATCATGTTGTAGACACCAACGAAGTACTACCTGGGCTGGCGTCTTGCCATGTTGCTTACCAATCGTTTGAATTACAGGTTCATTCAGAACCTGACCACGCTTCAGCGGAGACCAAGCTTCTACTTGTATCCCTTTCGATAGGCAATAATCACGTACTTCTCCCTGAAGCAACTCGGGATGAAACTCAATCTGATTAATAACGGGTTTGACACTAGAGATTTTGGAAATGGCTTCAAGGTGGTGCGGTTCGAAGTTACTTACTCCAACCGCACATACCTTACCCTCATGATAGAGCTTTTCAAGCGCCTGCCAAGTTTCAGTATACAACCCTGGCACCGGCCAGTGAATTAAATACAAATCAAGGTAATCCGTTTGCAGTCGCTCAAGTGAACGCTCAAACGCTCTAAGAGTGGCATTGTATCCCTGTTCATCGTTCCACACTTTGGAAGTAATAAAGAGATCCTCTCTTTCAACCCCTGATTCCTTAATTGCACGTCCAACAGATTCTTCATTTCCATAATAAGAGGCTGTATCAATCCCTCGATAACCCGTTTCAAGCGCAATCTTCACAGCATTCGTCGTTTCCTCACCATCTCCAAGCTTAAAAACACCAAAACCAAGATATGGCATTTTTACACCATTCGAAAGAGTCACACGCTTATCAATGCCCATGAACTAGCCTCCTTAAGATTGAATTTCACTATTGAATCAACTTCTTATACTCCTCAATAAAAATACTTGGATCCTTCTTTATAATATAAGAAACGACACCGCGGTTTGTATGAAGATACAAAAAACCGTAAAGGGCAGAAGTAAAGCGATAAGACACATCAAAAACATCCCCAAGCGCAAAATCCTCCTGCCCAGCACGAATCCGATCCACATACAACTCTATCGTATGCTCCTCCTCAATCGTTCTCTGCCCAGTCCGTTCAATCTTACGTTCAACAACAACAAAAGGCTGACTAAAAATAATATCCAAAAAAACAAATCCTTTCCTCAAAAGCGGAGCGGGCCCGTTTAAATCCGCAGGATGTTGGAGCACATGAGACTGAGACGCTTTTTGTCTCATTCTCATGGGCGAAACAGCCGGAGGATTTGGCCCGCGCAGCTAGATGTCTAAAGCGGAAGTGGCCGTTTAGACCCGTCAAGCACTAAGAGACTCTCATCCACATCAACAATAGAACCTATCTCACCATCGACTCCTCATATAAAACCCTTCTCAACTCTTCCCCAAGCTCTTCTACTGCAGTATAAGCTTCTGGCACAACACCAGTCATACTAATAAATCCGTGTACCATTCTATCATAACGTTTGACAGATACTCTGCCTCCAGCTTGACTAATTTTTTCAGCATAGGCCTCTCCCTCATCTCGAAGAGGATCATAGTGAGCTGTAACAATATGAGTTAAAGGAAGATCAGCTAAATGTTCGGAATGAAGAGGAGACAAGTGAGGATTAAATGGATCAATTGTCTCCTCTACGTATTGTTCGTGAAACCATTTCATTTCTGCAGCAGTTAAAAAGTACCCTTCGCTGTTTTCTTTATAGGAGGGATAAATCTTCGCGCTATCTACTACGGGATAGATTAACAGCTGATAAGCAATAGATGGTGCTCCCCTCTCCAGAGCCTTAATCGCTGTTACGGCTGCAAGGTTTCCTCCTGCACTATCACCACCAACTGCTATACGAGTATCATTAATTCCTAATTCTTCTGCATGTTTATGTGCCCAAAGGAAAGCTTGGTAAGCATCTTCTGTAGCTTTCGGAAATTTATGCTCAGGTGCAAGTCGATAATCGACCGAGATGACAATACATTTGGAACGATTGGATAGCAATCTGCAAAACACATCATGTGTTTCGATATTACCGTAGACAAAGCCACCACCATGATAGAAAACGAAGGCAGGTAAACGCTCTTCATGGGTTACAGATACGGGATAATAGCATCGAACGTTTACTTCACCGTCTTCAACCTGAATGACGCGATCGACTACTTTGGCTACCTGTTCTCTTGTCCCGGCCATCAATGACGCTCCTTCGTTAAATTTCCTTCGCGCTTCATCAAGAGATAGGTTATAAAGAGGTGGGTTATTTTGTTGTGATCTCAAAAGCCATTGTATCGATTCGTATACCGGCATTCATAAACCTCCTTCTACTCTAATACTCTACTTTCTTTCTACATATAGTATTCAAGTTCCTTGTTAATCATTAGATAGAAAAAAAAGCAGACCGCTTGGGTCTGCTACTTTTTCTTACTTACCTTCGATTGCTTCGATGATTTTGTTAGCGGCACTTTCACTTGATTGAGGGTTTTGTCCTGTAATCAAGTTACCGTCACGAACGGAGAATACTGACCAGTTATCAGCTAATTCAAAGTTTGCACCTTTTTCACGAAGCTTCGATTCAAGTAAGAATGGCATTTGCTCTACTAGACCCATTTCGCGTTCTTCAGAGTCAGTGAATGCACTTACTGTCTTACCTTTTACTAGTGGTGTACCATCTTTGTACGTTACATTAACTAGTCCAGCTGGACCGTGACATACAGAACCGATAATCTTATCAGCTTCTGCCTGCTCTTGTAGGATGTGTTGCAATACTTCGTTATCAGGGAAGTCAAACATTGTGCCGTGACCACCAGGTAGGAAGACAACATCAAAGTTGTTTGCATCTTCTTTTGTTACCTTCGTTGTATGCTTAAGCTGGTTCTGAGCATCTTCCCACTCTTTTGGATCTTCTTCAGGAATACTATTTGGATCAAGCTCCACTTCTCCACCTTGGATTGAAGTGACTTTAATATCATACCCTTTGTCTTTGAAGATGTTATAAGGAACAGCGAACTCTTCTAGCCAAAGTCCCGTTTTATGCTCTGAATCGATTTCTGTATGATTTGTTACGACCATTAATACTTTAGTCAATTGAATTCCTCTCCTTTAACTTCTTTTGCATTGTAGTTCTTCATGACCACTTTAGTACAATACCCGATATGAAAAAAAGTATTCATCAAATTCTACAAAACAGAAAGTTTTTCAATATAACAATTTCGGAATGATGAAAAAGATGTAGAAAATGTTAATAAATACTGCAATCATAACAAGAAGTGTTTTTTGCGTCTTTACTTGGACGATGTAAAATACGAACCATACCAATAGAAGGCCAATCGGAACGAGTGCATACAACTTGTTATCAGTTAATAGAAAGACACCGATCAGCTCTAGAATTGAGTAGGGAACTATAATGACTCCTAAAATGATGTTGATAATATGAATCCATTTTCGATCTAGTTGTTTCATATATAAGAACTCCTCTCCTACAAATCCGTTTCTAAGCCACCTTCTATTTTCTGATTCAGCCGATTAAGAGTCAATCTTCTTTTTATGATTCGATTAGAAAACAACGAAATATGTCACTCACTCTCTACCATAATATGGGCAAATCATGAATATTTCGTAGTGATTTTTCGCATTAAAGACGGATAGTCTTTCTTCCTCCCGAAAGCTTTCACGTGTGTTAAGCATTAAAACGGGGAGGAAATAACATGATACGAAACGCAAGAAAGATAACAATGATCCTGTTGGCGAGTGTGATTTTTATAGCCACACCTACATTTGCTTCAGCTGCATTCGGAGATCGAACACTGCAAAAAGGTGCTCAAGGCT
Source organism: Guptibacillus hwajinpoensis (assembly GCF_001039475.1). Taxonomy (GTDB): domain Bacteria; phylum Bacillota; class Bacilli; order Bacillales; family Guptibacillaceae; genus Guptibacillus; species Guptibacillus hwajinpoensis. The sequence continues at coordinate 1,464,024 of NZ_LELK01000001.1, forward strand.
CAGATGTTTCTGAACTACAAGATTACCTTATGACAAAAGGTGATTTTCCATATCATACAGCTACAGGTTATTATGGAGAGATTACAGAGGAAGCAGTTAAAGACTTCCAACGTTCAAGAAATCTTAAAGATGATGGCATTGCAGGACCAGAAACGATTCAAAAAATAGAAGTATTGCGTAGAGGTAATATTGGAAAGCAAGTTATACATATCCAGAGCCAATTATCACAATTAAATTATAACGTTTCGATGGATGGTATTTATGGATCTGGAACAGTTCAGGCAGTTGAGCAATTTCAGCGCGACAACAACCTTGAAGTTGACGGGATTGCTGGACCAGGTACTCGAGAAACATTAGATCGCAAAGCTTCAAAGGGATCAGCAGCTGGAAAAGAAATAACAGTTGAAAGCACCGCATATACAGCGAATTGCGAAGGGTGTTCAGGCGTCACAAAGATGGGCCTTGATTTAAAAACCTATTCAGACGCAAAAGTTGTTGCCGTCGACCCCGACGTTATCCCACTTGGCTCGATTGTTGATGTAGAAGGATATGGAGTTGCCATTGCTGCAGACATCGGTGGCGCTATTGATGGAGATCGAATTGATGTATTCGTCCCAAATAAAGATGACGCGATGAACTGGGGAAGAAAAGACGTTACGATAAAAGTAATTGAGTAACCTCATAAAAAATTAAATAAGGACAGGCCCTAAAAGGGCCTGTCCTTATTTGTATAGCTACGAGCTACGAGTGGCATGTTTTCCTCGCTGCTGCAATTTAATTAATCGATACGAATGTGTGAAAATTACTTTGAGAACCGCATATGTTGGAATCGCAAGGATCAATCCGAGGAAGCCCGCAAGACTACTTGCTACAAGAAGTAGTAAAATGATTGTAAGAGGATGGATATCAAGGCGTTTTCCCATCACAAGTGGTGAAACAAGATTACTTTCAATCTGTTGAATCACAATGACCCCGAGAACAACCCACAGTGCTGTAAGCGGTGATTGTATAAGACCAACAATCACACCTGGTGCGGTTCCGATAATAGGTCCAATAAATGGAACAACATTAAGAAACAACGCAATTAATGCCAGAATTAACGCATATTCCAAATCGATAATGACATACCAGATATAGACGAACGTTCCGATAAACAAACTAACAATGAGCTGCCCCTGAATAAATCCACTAAGCGCATCATCCATATCCTCAAGTATTTTCGCGCCTTCTTTTCTATGCTCTTTAGGTACTACGCGTAATAAAGAAGGCATTAATTTCTTTCCATCTTTCAACATAAAAAACAGTATAAATGGCAGTAAGACAATGCCGATAAGTACATTTGTTACTACATTTAGAATGGAGAAGATATAGTTTCCAAATGATGAGCTAATTTCACCAATAGAACCTGAGATTCGCTCTGTAAGGCCTTTAATGTCCACCATATCACTTTGAAGAAGTCTGGCTATGTAAGGGTTTCGCTCCCAATCACTAATCGCTCTTTGTAAATCAGAAATGAGGTTTGGGGCTCCTTTAACAAGACTATTAAACTGATCAACGAGAACTGGACCAATACTGATAACAAGACCCGTCATACCACCTGCAAGAGCCAGATAAACGATGAGGATCCCTAGCGGACGAGGAATCTTCCATTTCTCTAGTAGTGCAATAACAGGTCGTAGAATGTAGTAAAAGACACCTGCCGCAATGATCGGAAACGCAAGCGTGGTTACTAAAATGACTAGCGGTCGAAAAATAAAGTCAATTCTGCTCCCCACCCAGATCACTGTAAAAATGAGAAGCAACCAAACGAAAAAGCGAAATAATCGAGATTGCTGCATACTATCACTTCCTTTTTTTGATTCGTATATAACCACGACGATAGAGACGAATAATTGTCTCAATAACCCACCTTGGATATTTTTTTGGAAAATAGCTGTGTTGATAATAGTTATAATAGACTGATTTCAAATCATCCCAGTGTGTACATACGGTAGCTTGACGGAAGCGAACAACATCAATAACCCTTACTTCCCCGTTCCAAAGAAGCATAACATTTTGTAGGTGAGTATCAGATGGATTTAAGTCTTTCTGTCTGGCATAGTCAAGAGCTTGATCCACTTGCTTTATGATCTCTTCCGTAATTATTTTTCCTTGTCTTAAACAATCGTAAAGAGTCATACCTTCTAAATATTCAAGAACAAGATAACCTGCTCCTTCTTCATAAAGGGTAGGATAATAGGTAGCATTATCAAGTTCGTGATAAATAGACGCCTCCTGTGCTGCTAGGTGAGTATAGGCTGGATAGAAAACCTTCAACACTTTATCTTCATGGGGTAGCTTGAATACAACTGCACTTCTTCCTCTTCCAACAATAACAAGCTCATCTGGTTTAGTTATCACTGTTTCGTCTCTTATAATAATGCTATTAACCATATCAGCTATAACGTTCACATCCGTGCACCCTCTTCATAATCAATCCAACATATATTTAAGTTAAGTATACTTTACTCCTTCAAAGATAGGAAACGTTTAGAGAAAAATGCCTGTCCACCCTGCCTAAGTGTAAAAGAGGTCGAATTGGCTTTTTATTCGACCAGTAGATCAGTCATTCTACTATACGAAGAGAGCGCAATAAATGTTTCATCTCTTTAGAATACCTCTCCACTCATTGTTCCCATAAATGTTTTGTAAAATAATAAGTAATCAAGTGAGATAGCGACAGACTGAATCGGTCTTCCATCGAAGTCATGAGGCTCATCTGTGTTTCTAAATTCACCAATGCTTAAACCACGCGCTGCACCCGTAATCTCTACAGCCACAGCCGTTCGATAGAATTCACACATTGTTCCTCCTTCTACTCCCATCATCGTTAATGCATCATGAACAGGAGCACCTTCAATGCCTGGAACCTTTTTCTTATAGAATTCTTCATAATAATAATCAAGTAACGGCTTTAACAACTGTGTCCTGTCTTTTCTATTAATATAGTTCACCATGCCAGGAGTAACAATTGCATTTTGCGTTACATTCAATGGATAGAGAAATACATTTTCTGCATACTTCATTACAATGTTAGCCGCCACCGGATCAGCATAGAAATTGGCTTCAGCACTTGGTGTTACATTGCCTGGCACGTTAAACGCACCCCCCATAATGTAATAGGATTTAATTGATTTCATAGTATCAGGATAGAGTAGAAATAGTGTTGCGAGAGAAGTCATCCTCCCCACATTCACAATGATTAGATCTGAATATTTCTCAATAATTCCAATCACTTCGAAGAAATTCTCTAATGGTTGAGCATCGACAGGAGGTGGTGAGATCGGTCCTAGCCCCTGTGGTCCATGAACATCGGGGTAGAATACAGGAACTTCCCCAGTCATCGGCTTCTCGGCTCCGCCCATGACTGGAATATCTGACCTTCCAACCTTTTCTAATAAGTACCTGACGTTTCGGGTCGTCTGTTTTTTCGAAACATTACCGTAAGACGCCACGATTCCGATCACATCGATATGATTTGAGAAATAGGCATACATAAGAGCGATCGTATCATCAATTCCTACATCACCAAAAAAGAGCACTTTCTTTCTCAAGTTCCACACCTCATTCCCCTTCCATTCTATACTGACTAAGATATTCAATCATTCGGAATTTAAGAAGGTTGAAAACTTAATCCTAAGAAGAGGAATAGCTGAAGATCATAAAAAAAGAGTAGGAAGCCCCTACTCTTCTGGAACAAATATATTGAGTTCGTTATGCATGACTTTTGCTTCGAAAGGAAGTTGTACCCCCTCATCACCATCGATATTTACAACAAGATCAGATTTCGATTCAACTTTAAGGTTTGATGCTGCAAAGTACTCTACCTGTCCATTGTTCTGCAACTTACCACTAAATAGGTCCGGAATAATTTTAAATACTTGTGGAAGTGAAAGCTCTCGTAGAATAAACACATGGAAATAACCATCATTTACTTCTGCATGCTCTGCGAACGATTCGATTCCTCCTACGGAATTGGTTAACGCCACAAGCATAATATACGCTTTTCCATCCCACACCTTTCCATCATACGAAATAGTTAAATCAAATGGTGTTTTGTCTTTTAAAGCTTTTGCACCTTCAATTAAATAAGCGAGTGGTCCAAACCTTGATTTTTGTTCTGGACTAACGTCATACACAGCTTCTGCTATAGCTCCAACAGCAAGAACATTCATGAAATACCGCTCATTAATTTGACCAATATCGACCGGCTTAGTATGCTGCTGACCGAGAACTTGGAGCGCTTTTTTGGGTTGCATTGGAATGCCTAATGCTCTTGCAAAGTCGTTAACAGTCCCTAGTGGAATAAACCCAAAATCCGGTCGTTCTTTTTCCATCGCAAGGCCATTCACAGCCTCGTTAATTGTGCCGTCACCACCCATAGCTACAAGCGTATTAAAGTGATTTTCACAAGCAGCTCTAGCAAATCGAACAGCATCCCCTTCTTTTTCGGTATATTTTACAGTTACATCAACATGATTTTGTTCTAAAATCGCTACTGCTTGATCTTCAAAATCCTTAGCCTTTTCTTTACCAGAAGATGGGTTAATGATTAGCATCGCTCGCTTCAATGTAGAGCCCTCCTTAAGACCTTAATCGTTATGTATTCCGCTTCATTCATTCCCTTCTTTTAGTATCTCGAAACAGATTTGATCGTTTCACCAATTCACCCACCCGAGAAATGAAGAACAGGTACGAAGACATTTAGTTGGAACCAACACACGAATGAATCGGAAAGGATTAGAAGAATTGAAGAAACAACTCTATTTCTCTATTAGTTTCATCGTACTATTTTTCATCTTACAATTTATCACGGGGCTCTCTTACACATTGTTCTTTGATAGAGAGTCTTATACACAGTTTGGCGACTATACTACTGCTGAGAATTCCGTTCTAACGACGATCGTCGTCATCGTTATCTCAGCTAGTCTTGCTTATGGTATTCAAAAATGGCTGGTAAAAAGAGTTTCTAGATGATCTAGTAACCCTTCCGCTTTACATATCTATTGAATAGGCTATGTTAATTCATATTGTTGATTTCTCGATTATTGGCTCATTCGAGTGAAACTGAAGTTTCACTCACCTTTCAGGTCTGCTGAAAGGTCACCACAGGGCGTAAATAAGCCAAAAATCAACACTGTTCATTAACATAGCTATTGAATAAAATCATCCTCCAAAGAGTTTCGCTATTGATATAAATTTACAGTTCATGCTATTATTTAGAAAAGTTCATAATTGTGTAACATTTTTCGACACGAGATAGCGAACCTGTCATCGGTCCAAAGGGCTACACTTTTTTGTAAGCGATTAACTGTTGGTTTGATAGTAGCGTAACCTGCTAACAACTAACTGTCGATCTCCTAATAGAGGATCTCTATTCTCTATACTGGTAGATAGACAGTTTTTTATTTTTTCAGCTAAGTTAGCATGGTAAAGAACTAAAGGGGATGAAGTGGATGAGTAAGGTGAAAAACAGATGGTTAATTGCAGCATCTGCAGTAGGAATACATATTTCGATTGGTTCCGTTTATGCATGGAGTAATTTTACCGACCCATTAATCAATGAGTTTGGATGGTCTGCAAAACAGGTTCAGTTTACATTCAGTCTAGCTATTCTCTTCCTTGGATTATCAGCGGCTTTTATGGGACATTTCGTTGAGAAATATGGACCTAAGAAATCAGGGCTTCTAGCTGCAAGCTTTTTCGGAGTTGGAATCCTAGGTTCAGGACTTGCAGTAGCTATGGGATCATTACCACTACTCTATCTATTCTACGGAGCCTTCGGTGGGATAGGACTTGGAGTAGGTTACATCGCTCCTGTATCGACACTTGTTAAGTGGTTTCCCGACCGTCGCGGCTTAGCAACTGGACTCGCAATTATGGGATTTGGATTTGCTGCAGCAATTGCAAGTCCTGTCATGGACAGTTTAATTAAATCTGTCGGAACAGCCAACACGTTTTACATTCTAGGTGCAAGTTATTTCATCATCATGGTTGCCTCGTCCCTTTATTTAGAGAAACCACCCGAGGGATGGATGCCTGAAGGCTTTGAAGAAAAGCAGAAGAAATCAAAGAAGAAAGGTGACCTTTCTCAATTAACTGCAAATGAAGCAATTAAAACGTCACGATTCTACTTCTTATGGCTCATGCTCTTTATTAACGTTACTTGCGGCATTGCTATTTTGTCAGCTGCTAAACCTCTTGCACAAGAAAGCATAGGACTATCTACTGCAGAGGCCGCTGCATTAGTTGGCGTTCTTGGTATTTTTAATGGACTTGGAAGAATTGGATGGGCTTCAGTCTCAGACTACATTGGTCGACCAAATACGTATACGACATTTTTCGTTCTACAAATTGGCCTGTTTGCTCTTCTACCACATACGTCGACGGCCATTCTTTTCCAGATCATGCTCGCAATCGTCTATACGTGCTACGGGGGTGGCTTCGCATCCATTCCAGCCTTTATCGGCGATCTATTTGGTACAAAACAACTCGGTGCAATTCACGGATATATTCTCACAGCATGGGCTGCTGCAGGATTAGTTGGTCCTATGTTTGCTGCATGGATGAAGGATACCACAGGAAGCTACGCGGCTAGTTTGACATTCTTCGCTGGAATGTTCGTCGTTGCTCTCATTATTTCAATTGTCATTCGGAAAGATATTCGCAGGCTGCGGAAACAAAATTCACTCCAACCTGCTGCGAATATGAATACTTAAGATCTTTATTAAGGTAAGACCCTATGGTAAAGTATGGATAAGATTATCACGATAAGGAAGTAGGACACAATGAATAAGCATGAAGCAGAATTCAGCAACCTTGTTCGGTCTTTTCGAAAAAAGCACATGGGCAAAGGACCAAGTAAGATCACAACAACTTTTTGCAAAAATTGGGCTATCTGCGAAATGGAAGGCAACCTTTCACCTGTTGAGAAGTTCATTGCTAGCGCGAATGAAGGCAAACAAATGCTACGAGCTGCAAGAACTGAAATGGTGAAAGAAATGTATCGAAACAATCCTCCTGTACAAATGGAAGAGTTTCTAGAAAGTAAATTCGTAGATCTTTTCGTAGACATCGATATTGACCGCGATTTCGGCATGTCAATCTTTGTCTTTGCTGACAATATAGAAGAGAAATATTCGAAATAGGTTAGGCACTTGGCAGCGACCCTGTTAAAGACTCAACCACCGTACTGTTCATTCATCTATCATGACATGAGCAGACGGTGGTTTTTTATTTATCACCACTAACTTAGGAGTGAGAGCAATGGGTAACACAAAACACCATGGACCAATTAAAGCAACGAAGAAGCCTCAACCAAAACACTGGGTTAGCCCTATTCCATTTGGGTTAGGTAAAGTGAAACCCCAGCATTTCAGAGATACGATGAAGATTGCTTGGGAGAACAAAGATAACATTGGCTACGCAACCAAAATCCTCACACAGGGCGTTTGTGATGGCTGTGCGCTTGGTGTTTCTGGACTATATGATCAAACATTGAAAGGACCGCACATTTGCACTACGAGGTTGAATGTTCTTCGATTGAACACAATGCCCGCAATTGACGAAGATATTCTTCATTCCGATATCGATGAGCTACGTCAATACAGTAGTACCGAATTACGTAAATTAGGTCGCATCCCGTACCCACTCATTCGTCGTAAAGGTGAGAGAAACTTCTCTCGACTCAAATGGGATGATGCGATGGATATGATTGCGAATAAAATGAAACAACTAGATCCGAAACAATTCGCCTTCTACCTTACTTCAAGAGGAATAACGAATGAATCGTACTATGTCGCTGGTAAAGTAGCGCGCTTTCTCGGAACGAATAACGTAGACAATGCATCACGAATTTGCCACTCTCCAAGTAAAACAGCCCTAAAGCGTTCAATTGGAGTTGGTGCTTCAACCGTAAACTATCAGGATTGGTTTGGGACAGATGTTCTTATGTTCTGGGGTAGCGTAGCGTCAAATAGTTCACCTGTTTCAACTAAGTACATGCTTGAAGCGAAAAAAAGAGGAACTAAAATCATCATGGTTAACCCTTATAAAGAGCCTGCCATGGATCAGTACTGGATTCCATCTAACGCTGAATCTGCCCTCTTCGGTACAAAAGTAGCAGATGACTTCTATCAAGTTAATGTTGGTGGCGATATTGCTTTCATGCATGGGATTATGAAACACTGGTTTGAAATGGAAGAGAATGAACACGGCTCTGCAATCAATCACCCATTCGTTTCTGAGCATGTTAACGGCTATGAAGAGCTAAAAGCAAGCGTTCAGAATCAAAGCTGGGAAGACATTATCTCGTCATCAGGAATTTCAAAAGAGCGGATCATCGAGCTATCTGAACTGCTTGCACGAAGCAAAAGTGCGGTATTTGCTTGGGCGCTTGGACTTACGATGCACTCTTTCGCGACAGATAACATCTCTCAAGTCGCAAACCTTGCTCTACTACGAGGATTCCTTGGTAGTAAAAACAATGGACTCATGCCATTCCGCGGTCACTCATCGGTACAAGGCTCAGGTGAAATGGGAGCAGATCCATTCGTATTACCTGGTGGAGGGTTTGATCCAGAAAACATTAAACGTATGGAGCAAATATGGGGATTTGAGCTTCCTAAATGGCAAGGAGACATTGTTGGTGTCACGTTAGAAAACATCGTGCTCCCAGAAGATCACGAGCGTAAGATTAAACTTTATTATCTCTCAGGTGGAAACTTCCTTGAAACTATGCCTGATCCAGATTTCATTGAAAAAGCATTGTCAGAACTTGAAATCCGTGTTCACCAGGATATTATCTTAAATACCTCTACCCTTGTTGATGCAAAAGAAGCTGTTATTGTTTTACCAGCTAGAACACGGTATGAGCAGGAAGGTGGCGGCACATCGACTTCAACAGAGCGCATGGTTTACTTCTCTCCAGAAATTGAGGGAAACAATAACCAGGTTGCAGAAGCTCGCTCTGAATGGAAGATTTACATCGATCTTGCGAAGCGTGTGAACCCAAACACTGCACACTTTGTTGACTTCAAGTCCGGGCAGGAAATTCGAGACGAAATAGCGATTGCCAATAAAGACTATGATGGTGTGCAACACTTGACGAAAAAAGGTGATGTGTTCCAGTGGGGTGGCGCATGGCTATGTGAAGGAGGTATTTGTCCTACTCCTGATGGGAGAGGAAACCTTATTTCAGTCGATATTCCCGATCTCGGTAAAAAAGAAGGTCAGTTTATTGTAACGTCACGACGAGGAAAGCAATTCAATTCAATGGTTTATAAAGAGAAAGATCCCTTTAATAGTGCCGAACGCTATGATGTTCTTATGAATGCAGACGATGCTGGTAAATTGAGTATTGCTGAAGGAGAAGGTATCGTAGTTTATAATGGATTTGGCGTTTTCCAGGGTCGCGCGAAGTTTGTTGATATTGCTCCAGGAAATCTTGAAGTTCATTTTCCAGAAGGGAACTTTCTTTTACCACGAGGGCGTTATGAGAAATACGCCGGTATCCCTGATTACAACATTACTGTAACCGTTGAAAAAGCTGATCGGTATAATGCTCGAAAAGATGTGCAGTATCAAGAGAAAGTAATTGAAGATTTAGAAGTCGATGCACCCGTTTAAAACGCTGAATTAACCTACATGCCCCGCTACATTAAGCTGGGGCATTTTCTTTTTGCATGAATGTGCAATCTTGTTGGAAAAATTGTTTCTAATAAAGCGAAATAGGCTATGTTAACACTTATACGTACTCTAAAAGAATCAGGTGAAAAAGATGAAATTCAATTCTCTGTATCGCATTATTATTATTGTCTGGATGTCGGTCAAGTTCTTCATTCAGCTTGAAACATTCCGAAGAAAAAGCAAACATTCATGGGATCAAGAAAGATGGCAAAAGCTCTTGAAGAAACAAGCAATCGAGTATAAAGGAAAAGCCATTCGGCTTGAAGGTTTACTCGTTAAACTCGGTCAATTTCTCTCAACAAGAGCAGACATCCTTCCGAAAGTCTTTCTAGAAGAAATTGATGATCTCGTCGATCGAGTCCCCTCTTTTCCTTGGGATAAAGCAAAGCGAATCCTTGAAGAGGAATGGTCGTCTGATTACAACGACGTGATAAAGAATATTTCAGAACGCCCAATTGCTTCGGCTTCAATCGGCCAAGTGTATCGAGCAAACCTTATAACAGGTGAAGATGTGGCGATTAAGATTCGCAGACCAGCTATTCGGAAGATTATTAAAGCAGATTTCAAAGCACTTCGCATCGTATTCTGGTTAATGGATAAATTCACATCGTATGGTAATCAGCTCGATTTATCAAGATTGTATGAAGAAGTGCGTAATGTAATTGAAGATGAGCTCGATTTTAAAAAAGAATTAAAGAATGGTCTTCATTTTCAGGAACGGTATAAAGATAGCCCAGGTTACCGAATTCCAAACTATATCTCAGAGTGGTCAACAAAGAAAGTGCTCGTAATGGAATGGATAGAGGGTGCTCGCATCACCGACCTCTCCTATATAGAAGACAAGGGTATAAACCGAAATGATTTAGCACGTAAGCTACTAAAAGGTTATTTAGAGCAACTACTCCAAGAAGGTCAATTCCATGCAGATCCTCATTCCGGAAATATTCTTATTCAAGAAGACGGTACGATCGTATTCATCGACTTCGGAATGGTTGGACATATTGAAGCGCGTGACGCGCTTTCGATTCGTAAGCTAATAACAGGCGTAGTTCTAAGTCAATACAGAGATGTGACAAACGCGCTAGAAGAACTCCGCTTTCTTCTTCCAAATTCTGATAAGCGTCAAATTGAGAAAGCAATTCAAACGTTAGTAACCCTTTTCGTTGAGCAGGATCTAACAATGATGGATGAAGACACAGCTGAACAAGTGCTAAGAGAAGTTCAGACACTCGTTAACAAACAACCGATCCAGCTGCCAAGTGAATTCGCCTTTCTTGGTCGCGCAATCTCGACAATTGTAGGTATTCTCTATTCTCTTGATCCTGAGATCAATTTAATCGAAGAAGGTAAACCAATTGTACAGGAATGGATTAATCGAGAGGAATCAGCTGATAAGCGGTATGATCCAACGAAAGTTCTTAGGCAGCTATATGCACGCCTCACTTCAATTGAAAATCCACTGGACCGTTTGTCAAATGAACTCGATCAGCACCGAGAATGGGAAGAAACAGTTAGACGAAAAGAATCCTACTCAAGAAGCATGCTTTGGAACAAACATTATAGTTTCACCTTACTACTGTTTAGTATGATCGGTTTCTTTATTAGCTTATCACTCAAGATGTCTGATCTCCTACTTGCAACATCGATATCAGGTGGGATTAGCATACTAGTCGTCATCATAACTAATGCATTTGAAAGAAGGATTTGGAAGAAAAAGGAGAGATCGAACTAATGGAAGATAACGTCATGAAAGAAACCACAGAAAAGCTTGGTCAATCCGAAGTGAAAATAGAAGGTTTAACCGATGGGTATCGCATTACAGTGAAAGGAAATGAGGAAGAACTGAAACAAAAAAGGCGAGTCGGCGGTGCTTTTATTAATCTATTAAAGCAATTGGAAAAAGCAGGTTATCGCCTCCCCTTTCCTTTCTCATGGATTTTACGTTTCTGGAATAGGTATTCAAGACCTTAATGTGAACGAAAAAGGGAGACGAAATCGTCTCCCTTTTCTCTATTTGTTCTTTTCTGTTATATGCAAGCCTTCTTCAGCAAGAGCATAATGAATACCGTGCTGAAGAGTGCTTAAACACACCGTATTCTCCAGTTCTGCTTTAGACTGAACCATTAATATACTAAGCTTTGGAGACACACCAACAAAAATCGTATTGACTCCTAAAAGTCGGCATGCACCAACAAGGTTATTCATTAATTCAATCGTATATTCATCAACACCATAAATACCCGTTAAATCAAGAATTAGCGTGTGCGCCTGATAGTTTGGCAACTGGGAAAGGGTTTTAGTCATTAACTCTTCCGACCGTTCCTCATTAAAGCGACCCACTAACGGAATCACAACAATATTATCGAGCACCGGAATAATTGGCGATGATAGTTCCTTTATGAGATTTTGAAGATCTTCTGTTCGCTCAGAAACTTTATTCTCGAGCTTCACGATTTCATGACGATCCTTTTCATTAATCATAGAAAGAATATTTTTTTTGGGTGTAATGGATGATGGAGAGAACACATATTCAGAATACTCATCCCCTTCAATCTGACTTTTCACAACCCGATACCATACACTCTGGCCAAAAAGCCCACTAAAAACGCCGGCCCAATGCCCAGGGATAAACGTTCCTTCCGTTTTCTTGCCCTGCACGTTATGTATTTTATACTCCCAGCTGTTTCTCACTCTTACAACGGCTGTAGTCTCTGCTTCTGAAACAGATTGAATCGTTGTAACGCCCCATCCAGCCGTTAAATAGGTATTTGGAAGAAGCGATACAATCTCTTCTATGTTCCCCATCGATTCATGATAGAACTGACTAACATTTTCACCTGTTCGGTAACCGGCCGTTTCAAGGACAAGTCGTGCTTCCTCGCCTCCTGAAATATCTTCAATTGTATCCATAAACACTTTAAAAGCTGTATTAATCCAAAATAAAATAACATCATCACCTTGGTAAGTAAACGTTCCTTCTTTCAAATCCCACTCAAATTGAGACCCATTCACTTCATTTGTATATCGTCCAGTAGTTATTTCATTATTCATCATAGACCTCCAAATTGTGATATCTTTCAAAGCCTACCATTGTCATTACAAATATTTCCTTCGTGTTATTGTCTCAGATAATGTGCCTATTGTCAGTATATATTATTATTGGGGGTCAGACACGTGTCTGACCCCATTTTCATTTAAACCTTCTAAGCTTATTGGTACAATTAATAGATTGTTACAGATTAAAAGCTAGGAAAGGATGTTAGCTATGGATAAAACTCAAGCGGCTTCCCTCATCTCAAATGTTCGCGAGGTATCTCCTCTCGTCCATAATATTACAAATACAGTTGTCACGAATTTCACTGCCAATGGCCTCCTTGCTGCAGGGGCAAGTCCTGTGATGGCATACGCCCATGAGGAAGTAGCGGATATGGCAAAAATAGCTGGAGCGCTCGTCCTAAATATTGGTACACTCACAAATGAAGTGGTAGAAGCTATGTTACTTGCTGGTAAAGCTGCAAATGAGATGGAAATCCCGGTTATCCTAGACCCTGTAGGAGCTGGCGCAACTCCGTATCGAACTGCAACAGCAAGAAGAATACTGAAAGAAATTGATGTTCAATACCTTCGTGGAAATGCAGCTGAGATCGCAAACATTGCAGGTAAAAAGTGGGCAATAAAAGGTGTGGACGCTAGTGAGGGTCCTAGAAACCGTGATTCACTTGCTTCAAAAGCAGCCATGATGTTCGGCTGTACCGTTGTGGTAACTGGAGAAATTGACACGATTTCAGATGGGTCTACAACGATCCATCTTTCGAACGGCCATCCTATTCTAACAAAAGTAACGGGAACAGGCTGCTTACTTTCTTCTCTACTCGGCGCATTTGCAGCGGTTGAACCAGATTCTCTTCTAGCAGCATATGGGGCACTTGCATTCTATGGTGTAGCAAGCGAATTAGCAGCTGAACAAACAGGAAACCGCCCAGGTAGCTTCCAAATTGAACTACTTAACCAACTATCACTTGTGACGCCAACACAAATTGAAGAAAATATTCGATAAAACGCCGAAAGGGAGCGCAGTCTTAAGACTGCGCTCCCTTTCGGTAACAAATAAATAAACTAACAGTAGTTATGAGCAATGAAAAAATGATCCTCTATCCCTTTAAACGTATAGACAACTTTTTTAAGTAACGGATGAAAGTAGACGATCAAGTAGTCCCCGCTCTTGTCAACGATGCGTTTCCCCGATCGATATACAGGATAATTTTGTAATGTATATGTTTTTGGTTCTAGTTCAGAAGTGATCCACTCTATCACTTTTTGTTCTTCATCCATTACTTCCCCCTTGATCCAACATATGGTAAGTTCAATAGCTTTTATCTACAAATTGAACCCCTTCACTTCCATATAGCTCTCGAACTCGATTTTGTAGTATGTAGTAGTCCATTCCTTTTTAGGTGGATACTCAAACCCCACCTTTTTAAATCGGTAAAAAAACAGCCTAAATTTAAATAATTAATTCAATATCCCCTTCCATAATATCCCTCAATTTTCCTCTACCTGTTTCACCCTATCATCAGTTTACCTTTATGTCAGTATATTCATTGTTAAATTAGAAAATAAAATGGTTATGTTAGCTCATATTGTTGATTTCTCGATTTTTGGCTCATTCGAGTGAAACCTCAGTTTCACTCGCCTTTCAGCTCTGCTGATTGGTCACCAAAGGGCGTAAATGAGCCAAAAATCAACACTGTTCATTAACCTAACCAAAAAATTAAAAAACCTGAAGCCACAGCTTCAGGTTTTGTTTATATAAAGAGTGCTAAAATAGCCGCAAGTATGCCAAACACTATCGCAATAATATACCATATAATGGAAAGTATAACAATTGTCCATCCGATTCCTTTACGACCTGTTTGAATAAAGTAAATACCTAGAACGATCGGTCCAATAATTAATCCAATAATCGCCCAGAAAAATGCACTTTTATCACGCTTTCTTGCATCCATAAATAAATAAATGGCAATAGCAATATTAATAATAAAACCAAATGACAGCTCCATAAGCTCACCTCGCTTCTCTTCAAAATGATTCCCTAACAAGTGTGCCATTAAACAGGTAAACAAGTACGCTAAATAATTTATTCGGCGCTTCTAGTTTATGTGTGTTATTCACTATTTACTGTTCTTATCATCCCTCCTTACGTCTATTTCTATATGAAGTTTATACAGGGAATTAAAGGAAAAAAAGAGTGTGGAATCTATAATTTTAAGAGTACTTTGGAAATTGCACTTTGCTAGATTAGGATTATAATAGAGTGGTAAGCGTACTAGCTAGACGGAGGTAATAGTATGAACAAGGAAAAGAATAAACTTCCAAATGCGACGATTAAACGTCTCCCACTCTATCTCTCTTATTTGAAAAGCGTTAAGAAGTCTGGACAGAAAGCCATTTCTTCTGTGGAGCTTGGGAATGCTCTTAATCTTAAATCTGATCTTGTGAGAAGAGACTTCTCTAGAATTAAAGCACCCGGTCGGAAAGGGTCAGGATATGAAGTTAAAAAGCTCATCAATCACCTTCATCATATCGTTAATGAGAATGCAGAAACAGAAGCTGTTTTAATTGGTGCCGGACATTTAGGAACAGCGTTACTTCATTACAATCATCTTAGGAAAGCATCTCCTAAAATAAAAATGGTTTTTGACAACAATCCTAACGTTGTAGGTAAAACCATTGCAGGGGTACCTGTCTATCATATTGATGAAATTCCAGAGCGTATAACACCAGGAATAACAGTTGCTATACTCGCAATTCCTGCAGCTTCGGCTCAACTCATATCAGAAACTCTAACAGAGTCTGGCATCTTGGGAATTATGAACTTCTCATCTGCTTATCTTAAGCTACCATCAAACATCCATCTTCAACAGATTGATTTAGCGAAGGAACTTGATACTCTAGCTTTTCTAATCAATTTCTTATAACTAAAAGACAAATGACGAGTGTTATAACTCGTCATAATTCACATAGAAAAACGCCCATCAATAGGATGAGCGCTACAGGTGCTTTAGAAAATCAGACTCAGAAATAATTTCAATAGCATGTCCCTCTGCAAGCAACATTTCGGTTCGTTCTATCTGACTGTTTCTTTTACCATTCATATAATCACGAAATGTCGCATTTCCCACAATAAGGTAGTTCGTCGAAGCCTCTACATTACGCTGCAACTTTCCTCCCCTATCTACTATACGCTGAACAGCTTCCTCTCTTTTCATCGCTTCTAGCTTACCTGTAAACACGATATGAGACTGGTAGAACAGGTGGGTTGTATCGACTTCAGAAGTAGCAGCTACATACGATTCTGACTGCTTCTTTGCTCGGCGTTTGTTGTTTAATTTAGCAGGTTCATAGCTTGTATCAAACATCATTCCGTTCATTGTGTTCGTTTTCTCAACAAGTTCTTTCACATTGTTTGCTTGTAATTCTTCTGCTGCCTTTAGTAGAATTTGTGCAGACGCTCGTGCATCATCTAATGCATGGTGATGCTCCAGTTCAATTCCTAGATAATCCGACACTACATTTAATTTATATCGAGGCAACGTCCACGTCTTTTTCGATATATTCACTGAGCAATTGTAGGCAAGCATCGGGTAAGGAAGATTGTATTGATCAAGAACCGCTCGCAATACGCTCATATCGAACTGAGCATTATGTGCTACAAGAAACTTCCCTTCTAGCAACTCACGAATTTCTCTTTCCCAAAGAACATCGAACTCCGGTGCATCAGCAACGTCCTCTTTCGTAATCCCGTGAATGCTGACATTGATACTAGCAAAATAGTTTTGCTTTGGTTTAACTAAACGATAGTACTCTCTTTTCAGCTTTCCCTTTTCATATTCAACAAGTCCAATTGAACACACACTACCTCTAGACGAATTAGCCGTTTCAAAATCTAGCGCTACAAAATCCATCGCTTCACTCCTTTTTATACATCTATAAATCTATCTTAAAAGGTTCTGATTCGATCGTCCAACTTTTTGTTTTAGGCTCTTAGCTAAAAATTGTTCCTCCTGAAAGTATTTTTATTAAAACATTTTTAGCTTATATACGTGGTGATTTCCGCTCCAGGATGCTCGCTTTCCGCGGGGCGGGCGGTGAGCCTCCTCGTCGCTTACGCTCCTGCGGGGTCTGTCCCGCTAATCCCGCAGGAGTCGAACATCCTTCCGCTCCAATCAGCGAAGTGTGGTTGTTTACACAAAACCTCTTTCAAAAACAACTATCTTAAGCTTAGAAGTCTAAGCGTGTGATAAGCCTCTGGCTAATACCGCTAAAGTCGAGCATCTTGGACTACGCTTATAACAACCATGTTTACGAAAGCTAAAAAGAGCAGCTGATATCATCAGCTACTCCTCAAACCTATTGTACGGTGCCTCCAGCTTGCGTATAACGTGCGTTAAACTCCTGGACGAACTGGTTGGTAATGTTTGTGTCGTGAATAATAAGCATATTCTCATCATTTATGTCATTACCGTTTGTACTCCAGTTTGTTGACCCTACAATGACTGTAGGATCACTGTTCGTATCCGCATCGATTAGCATCGTTTTACTATGAAGCTTACGAGACTCTGCGTCCTTATAAACAGGTGCTGCATTTGCCCAGCGAGTATTCGGATTGTTCGTGCTTCCTGTTACCGTTTGACCTGTCATCTCAATACTTGCAGACCACCATTGGTTCCAGAAGCTACTGTCAAAAACCCCTTTTACATCAAAACCAGTTAGCGTTCCTTGCTGATCTGTGTATGAGCCTTCCCATTTATTCTTTAACTCATCAACAAGAGCCTGATCACTCCATGCAAAAATAGTGAAATACGTGTTAAGATCAGCTTCCAATTTCACGAGCTCAGCCATATAGTCTACTGCATTGTCGCCAGGTGAGAAATATACTTCCATTTTCTTACCACCAATTGTAAGCTCATGCACTGTGTTATCTGTTTTACGTGAGCTAAAATCTGCATTCTCAATGTTGGGTGATAACGTATTGCTACCCCACATTTCATTGAATTCTGTTTCATAAATACCAGCAAGTTCAGAAGAATTCACTTCAACAACATGCTGCTGGTTACCGTCCAAGATGCCATTCTGCATATTCTCATCCGTCCCATAAAGACCTGTCACAGTAAAGTTCCAGCTACCAGTAAATACCCACTTATCATCCACAATGGCAAATTTATTGTGCATTTGCGTGCCAGGAGAATAATACGAACCATCGCTTTGCACTTCTGCATCAACGAATAAGTAGCCTGTCATCTCTGTATTACCGACCATTATTGTTTTCTGTGGAAAATCATCAGGTGATGATGGTAGTCCGTGATCTGCTCGTTTTGCTTGATCTTCAACTGCAAGCATAGGGGAATCAGAAAGGATTGTAATGTCATCAGAAGTTCCAATCACCATATCTTTTCCTCGTACCATTTCTTCAACGTATAGTCTCATTATTTCAAATCGTTCTACATAATGAGGGTCTGACGCATCTTTTGCATCTGCAATAACTCGTACATCAACGCCCTCAGCAGCTTTAGTAACCAATGCATCTACTACTCTAGGTAAATTAATTTCATATGTAGCAAAATCAATACTAGTTGTCGCACCATTTATGCGATTTAGTAAACGATCTTCAAGATTCACATTATAATTCGCTTCATTTCCTGGAGAAGCGTATTGGTCGAGCGCGCATTTATTGAAATAGACATTGATGGCATCAGGAGCGTTTGAAACCTGATTCAAATGTTCAGT
Organism: Guptibacillus hwajinpoensis; assembly: GCF_001039475.1. Classification (GTDB taxonomy): domain Bacteria; phylum Bacillota; class Bacilli; order Bacillales; family Guptibacillaceae; genus Guptibacillus; species Guptibacillus hwajinpoensis. The sequence goes on from NZ_LELK01000001.1 coordinate 1,482,537, forward strand.
TGTATCTGTACATGCGTTACTAGGAGAACCTGCCCCAGAGTTAGCCGCGCCAGGAGTTCCGATTCCTTCAGCGTAACTTCCTGTTGAAGTAACCCAGTTCGATGCATCTGTACCGCTTCCATTCGAATCAATCCGTGCCATTGTTGCTTTAGTATCATTATCACCACTATGCCAAGCATCAACGTTGTCGATTAACGCGCCACCTGAATCTCTTAACTCAAGTACTTCTCCTGTATTCCCCATTGCTCCGCTATAAATCTCATTGGCAGAAACTTCAGTAACTGTACGATCATCTGTTCTTTCAAGTAGATAGTATCCATTTGCAGGAATCGTACCGGTTAATGGAATAGCTGGACTACCATCTGTAGCAGCCAAGTTCCACCCATCTAATGAAACAGCTGAGCTCGTATTGTTATACAGTTCAACCCACTCATCATTGTAATTCGCTGTCGTCCCCATCCATGCAATTTCGTTAATGACAACTTCACCAGTGCTCGCTGCCTCAGCAGTTGGAGCTGGAAATGCAGGTGCAGTCATCGTCAGTGCTAGACTTGCAGTAGCAAGTAGTTTAACCAATTTCTTCATGATGTGTCCTCCCCAGGAAATAAAATGCGTACTAATTCATCTTACATAATTCGACGAATTTTTTATATGATTTTCGTTTAAATAGTTTGTAAATTTTAAATTCACAAATAAAGGCAATCCATTTGTTTGAATATTTTTCTAATCATTGACAATAATGGGTAACACGCTATGAAATCGGGGTGGACTATGACTTCATTTGAAATTTCACTATACTATTTCTATTTTGTTGTAATGATCGGTGCCGCTATCTACTTTTTTATTTTGAGTCGACAACCAAAAAGTGTGCCGCTTTATGAGTACGTTATTGCGATGATGATCACTTCCTGGTCAGGTGTTGCTTACTTATCAATCTCACTAGGACAGGGATTCATAGAACTGCCAGAGAAAACCATCTTTTTTGCCCGATATCTGGATTGGGTTGTTTCTACACCTCTTCTATTGCTGTCTCTTGCCTTAACGGCCATGCACTACGAAGTAAAGAAAAACAAAGTTCTTATTGCATCCATTGTCGCAGCAGATGTATTTATGATACTAACAGGCTTAATTGCAGATTTCTCTCCAGACTCTCTAAAATACATCTGGTATTCTCTTGGTATGATTGCCTTAGTCATCATTCTGCTTATTACATGGATTCCATTAAAGAAAATCGCAGATCGTCACGAACATCTTTCTAAACATTACAAGCGCGTTGCCCTTTATCTCACAATCTTCTGGGTCATGTATCCTACCGCATGGATACTCGGTGCTTCTGGTATCGGTGTGACCCAAGGACTCGTTGATACATTAGCTTTTGTTATTCTGCCTATTTTCTCAAAAGTTGGCTTTGGATTACTAGATCTCCATGGTTTACGAAAACTTAAAACAAAATAAAACGCGAAAAGCACCTAAACTGAAAATGTTTAGGTGCTTTTTGGTGCTTTCATTTTCTTTCAGAATCTAATTAACATACTATTTCACGGCTTTAATGATCATCGTTGTAGGGAATTTCCTCGCTTTATACAGAGAATAATATCGGTCAGAAATTGGAACCTCTCCTTCTTTATCAATCTCAGAAACGTCACTTTCAACCACTTCTTGGATCGTGAATCCCGCTTTTATCAGTTCATTAATATATGTACTCATTTTTCGTTTCTGAATCACCATCGTCGCATCCTCACCTTTGAAATTCAAAAACGTATGAGGACCTTCTTCTTGATAAGAACCATCAAGTGTAATCTGACCGTTTTTGCTTTTTAAATGAACATAAAGTGGGTGATCCCAGCTGAAAATAAAGCTCCCACCTTTTTTTAAATACTGATAGATCAGGTTAAACGTTGCTTCCAAATCAGTCGTCCACCCAATTGCAAAGATGGAATATACTACATCAAAGTATTCCACTGGCAACCCAATTTCTTCTTCCATTGGTGCACAGTAGAGATAAGTGGTGAGATCTGCTAGTGTTTGTTCCGCTGTATGTTTCTGATTCAGAGACAAATCAACACCCCACAGCTCACTCGCACCTCTGTTCGCCATGTACCGTAACGAATGCCCACTGCCATAGCCAATTTCAAGCACTTTCTTATGTGTTAACTCTCCAAGCAAGTTAAGCTCATCCTCTGTTTGGGCTAATGGCCCGTAACTTGGTAGAGCATCAACACCATTGAAATGGTGTGCAACTGTATTCCAGCTTTCTTTATTTTGATTAAGCACTTCTTTTTTCATTTTGATCTCTCCCTCCAACTGCTAGTTCGAGATTGGATTAGAAAGGTCCTTTATTTTTCTTTCAGTAATAGATTCTAGATTTAATAGAAAACGTTATATAAAAAGTCTCTTATCTAAAAGATTGTTGCATTTAAAACAATTGTTGAATAAAACACTACACTTCGCTGATTGGAGCGGAAATCACCCCATTCTTAGAGCAAAAACGTCTATGAAAAAAACATAAAAAAAGAGAACAGGTTATCCTGTTCCCTTCAATCACTAACTTATTTTTGCTACGTTTTTGGCGGATTTCTTTTCTGATGTTAGACGATCAACTAGCCCTGACAGTGCACCATCGCCTGTTACGTTAGTAGCCGTACCGAAGCTGTCCTGTGCAAGATAAAGAGCAATCATAAGAGATACCATCGTTGCATCAAAGCTAAGCATGCTTTCTAGTAAACCAATGGCAGCCATCACTGCCCCACCTGGCACACCAGGTGCTGCTATCATTGTAATACCAAGCATCAATACAAACGGAATAATCGATGCGAAAGTTGGATCTTGTCCATTTAGCAGCATGACTGCCATTGCACACGACACAATTGTTATTGTGCTTCCTGAAAGATGAATCGTTGCGAGTAAAGGAACGCTGAAATCAGCGATCTTGTCACGAACACCATTCTTCTTTGTCTGTCTCAGCGTTACTGGAATAGTTGAAGCTGATGACTGCGTACCAAGCGCTGTGAAATACGCTGGCATCATACCTTTCAGAAGTTTCAATGGATTACGGGATGTCGCTGCACCCGTTACACTATATTGAATCAAAAGCATAGTCAGATGAAGCAAAATAATCATAACGAATACTTTCGCAAAAACACTAAGAATCGTTTGAACTTGTCCTGCGCTTGTCATGTTCGCAAAAATCCCTAAGATGTGAAGCGGAAGAAGCGGGATAATAACAAAGCTAATCACTTTCTCAATAATGGTTCTAAATTCAACCATGACACCTTTCAGCTGGTTGCCTTTCATAGCAGCCATTCCAAGCCCAAGTGTAAAGGCGATAACAAGCGCCGTCATGACACCCATCACAGGCGGGATCTCAACTTCGAAGAATGGTTTTAATAACGATTCTTCAGGGTTCGCCATTTCAGACGCAACGCCACCTGTTTCTAGGAATAAAGGATAGAGATTCCTAGCGGCGAAGAATGCAAGTAAACCTGCAAGAAATGTAGATAAATACGCTACGGTAGTCGTAATACCAATTAACTTTCCCGCTCCTTTTCCAATCTCACCAATACCAGGTGCAATGAAGCCAATGATGATAAGCGGAATCGCGAATCCAAGAAAGTTACCGAAGATTCCGTTGAATGTTGCAAAAAATCGAACAACCCAATCGGGAAAGTACGCTCCAATCACAATCCCAAGCGTAATGGCGATAAGTATACGTGGTAAAAGTCCAATTCTCTTCATAGTGTCCTCCATACAAAAACATTTGTCCTTCTCAGATGTAATCTATTGTGTACTTTACTAAAAAAACCACACTCTAGCAAGGCATTTGTTTCAAAAAGTCCAAAATAGTTTTATTTCAAAACCTTTACCAAATTACCCCAATCACAACAAAAGCGCAAGCTCACGGTCTCCCGTTAAAAGCTTGCGCTCGCTATCCTTTATTTAATCAGACTAAGAGACTTGAATAGATCAGTCACTTCCTGTTACAAAGTCATCTTCTTTCATTGATGCGAGAACAAAACCACCTGTTACACGATCGTTCTCTTTCACATGAAGTTCAGAAATTTCTCCGCTGACACCTAGCGTGATCTTCTCTTGATTGCCCTGCCCGTTGCGAATAACAAACATTGGCTCCCACTCGTACACACGGGATGCATGATTGACAAATACTTTTTCAATTACTCCCTCACATGGACAGACCACTGAACGATTCATGAATTGTTTCCCCTTTCCAACTTGTAATCGTTCCTCATAGGAACAGTAGATTTCTATATATTCATGATATGTCTCACTTGCTTTTCTATGATGCGAAACATTTGAAACCTAAACCTTGCATCTATTTTACCTACTTTTTTGCATTTGACAACCCCAAATTTTTATTTAATTTAAGACGAATAAGACTTGTCCCAAAAGAAAACGCTTCCTCTATTCGGTTAATGAGGAAAGAACCCCTGATAAAGTGAAATCAGGTATTCTCATCTATCCTTTTCTGCGTCTCTTTATCAATTTCTTCGCGTAATGATTTAAGAATGGGATGGTGATCGGCATATTCTCTTCCATAAGTAAGGTTAAACGTATAATCAAAACCTGGAGGATTTTTCCCTTGTGTATGTTGAATTATGGTCTCGATTTTGTCCAAAGCTTTAACAAATTTCGCTTCGTTTGTAATACCCTTATTGTATTCTTTGCATAGCGTTAGAATTGAATTTCTATTAGTAAGTGCCATAGTTGATGTAAGCCTCTTGACCGCTTCTTCTTCTTTTCTTATTTTTTCTTGTTGATTTACTTTAATTGTAGCTGAAACATCGCCATCATACGCCTCACCCAAATCGTGAACAAGACACATGGAGATCACACGTGACATGTTTAGTTCGGGGAAGTGGTCTTTAAGAACAAGCGCAAACATGGCTAGCCTCCATGAGTGCTCTGCCACACTTTCTCGTCGCCCACTTTTCATATATGCTGATCGAGTCGTCTCTTTCAATCGTTCAAGATCTTTGACGAAAGTAATCATTTGCATTGCATCCATAATCTACACTCCTTTTCAAAAGGTGGTTATGTTCTTTATATGTTTGCGAACATGGTTCCGTCCCTTTCAAAATGAAAAAACCGAGTATTCACAGGCACTGCCCGAATTAACTCGATTTATGTCGATTATATTATTTTTCTTATCCTGGCTATTATTAGTAGGAATAACGGGAGTAGTATTCCATAAGTTGAAGCATAGAAAACCCATATTTTCGAAATGAACTCTTGCACGTAAACAATGTTGGGATAGCTTATTTGAGCTAGAACAATAGTCGTAATTCCCATAGGAAAAAGGAGAGGACGATACTCTTCCATTTTCATTACTTGAGATAATCCTAATGCAGAAACATAATACAAGAGAACTAATTTAAAATAAATTGACAACATCCAGATAATAGCAACAATTACTTCAATTCGTTGAATAAATTGTCCTATGTTCACTTTTTTGGCAAGCACATAGGTCGGATAGGCATTCCTTGCTGTGAAATCCACTCCAAGTACAAGAAGACATAGAACAATAATTGTGAACAGCATCATTCCACCAATTACAGTACCTTTCAGAAAATCATTTCTAATACTTTTCGTAGCCTTAACTGATGGATGAATCATTAAGAAAATGATTAGTTCTAAGAATGGGAGACCGATAAAAGGAAGAGTGGCTCGTAGTATAGGTTTGAAGCCTTCATCAAACACAGGTTGAATATTTGCAAATTTAATTTCTGGAAGAAGAAGGAGAGCAAGTATTAATAACAAACCGAATACCCACGGAAAGAAAATCTCACAGGCTCTAGCAATTGTTTCAAGCCCTAATTGAGCACCCATAATAATAACGACCAAAAAAACCGCTAGTATGACTTCCAGAGGAGTTTCGATAAGTATTTGAGTTGTAAAGAAATCACCAATGTTACGAAGAACAAGCGCAGCTAGCAAAAAAGTGAAACAAAAGAATGACAGTGAGACAATTTTACCGATTGGCTTACCAAGAATCTTCTCATTAACTTCGACAATTGTAAGATGAGGAAATTTAGTAATAAACAGACTATAGAAAACAACTAGTAGAATACCTACCATTCCAGCAAGAGTAGCTGCCAGCCAAGCATCTTGTTTCGCTTCCCCAGCAAGTGAAGAAGGTATAATCAAGATAGAACTTCCTATCGTATAAAGTGAAATTAACCAGGTGAACTGACGCGAACTGATGACTTCTCGCTTCATTCTTTGCACCTCCCTTTTTTGCTCTAAAATTGGTTTATTCAATCCAAGAATATAGTCTTAGACGTAATCAAAAAGAAAGAGGAGCAATACTGTAAAAAAGACAGATAGTGGGAGAGCCAAGCGAACATTAGTATAATGCAGACGAACCATTGGAAACATGATTGATAAAAAGGCTAACGACCAAACTAAATTCCAGCCATTGTGGTAAGTGATGATATTCATCCATGCAGCAACGCATTCAACTAACCAAAAAATAATAATCCATTTAGCGTTATAAGCAATTATCTTACTTAAGCCATTCGTAGGGTAATTTGATAAATAAACAAAAATAGCTAGTGGATTGATGACTAAATTATGTACAAAGTGAGTATTCATATCACTTAGAAAGGCATCCCTATGAAGATCCCATAACTGATACTGCTCATGCGAAATAAATTCGTAAATAAATGTTGCTAAAGCCATATAAAGCATGCTTGGATAATATTTTTCCCAATTCCGCCAATCTCCCTTCCAAATTGAAAGCAAGATGACAATCAATCCGAGGAATACATTCATCGTTTTCTCCTCTTTCTAACCTTTGACTATTTAGGAGGTATGTTCTCTTTTACTTAGGCTCTTTTCGTAGACATTGTTGCTATTGCGATTATTTCTACTCCAGGATGCTCGCTTTCCCCGGGGGCGGGCGGTGAACATTCCTTCCGCTCCAATCACTAAGTGTGGTTTTTTCAATATTTGTTCCAAAAGCAAAAATCTTTTACAAAAGAGCCTTTACTTAAGAAGATCATCATGCTGATCCATATGAGGCGGCTCCTCCATCCAATTATTCGCAATCATTAATTCAACACCTTCACGCGCATAACCATATACATCTTTCGCAAACACTCCTGATTTCAAATTCAAATCGTGTCTCATGCTGAACGCAGCACCGAAGCCTTGGCCACCTAAACCAAAGTTACTCAACAGGTATGTACAGTACAACATTAACTTATCCGAAAACGGCGCCTCTTGTGAATTTGTTACGGTACCACCAGGTGTAGCTGGTACATGGATATCATCTTTTTCAAGAAGTTTACTTGTCTCATTAATAATCTCTTTGGAAAGTTCTTTTCCTTTCTGGAAATACTTTCTCACCTTCTCATCGTGAGCCGTTTGTGCAAACCCAGTAATCATCTGCATTCCTGTGATATTTGTTTCAATACTATGATAGAGGTAGGCAAATTCAATTGTACTAAGCGTTCGCTTAGAACCAGACAAAATAGAAGACTTCATATAATTCTTGTCGGTAATAAATTCAACTGACTCTGGAACGGATATATATGTCGGACGTGGAAGAATACCACTTGTTAAGAGGTATTGAGTAAACTCGTTATAATAAGTTTGAGTAAGAGCTGTTAATTCTGAATATAGTGTCACAATGTCTTCTCTATAAGCCATGCTTAAGTGCAACGTATACATCCCCATGCTAATTTGTTTTAAGACACGCATGAACATAATATCAAAACCATGATCATACAGCTTAGCAGCCTCTGTAAACACATCATCACTTGAGAATCCTATTGGTATAGCCGCTCCCTCTTCCCGAAATAAGTCTTCTATTTTCTTTACTTTCGGTTTTAACTTCTTCCATAGACCTTCCATTAAGCTTTTCGCTTTCTTATCATCAGAATTTGCAATAAAGTATTCGAGCATTCTCAGAATGACTGTCTTCTTCTGGTAAGTCATCCACAATGCACCGATTTCAGTTGAACACAGCTTCGGCTTATTAGCCATACATATCCCTCCTCGATCCGCCTTGACGTTCAGTTCCATATAAATATACAAAAGATAGTATGTGACACTCGCTTTAACATTTATACATGAAGAACATCCACTATGTGTAACACTTGCTTTTTCGTTTATAGGATAAAAAAGTCAATAGGTGAAAAGATAACTGATAGACCATGTTTGAGGAGTTTTGCTATGAAACGTATCCGTCAATTAGGTGAACGAAGAAAGAAACGCACTTCAAATGAGCAAACAAGATATACCTCAGAGAGCTCTACTCCTTTTCATACTAGCCTTGAGCAAAACATAAACGAAATTAAGAAAACACTCGGAGACAGTTCAGATCTTGTTGTTAGAGAATTTAAAGCAGGTACGAACGAATCAATGCACATTGCCGTTCTCTATACGGACGGTTTAGCAGACAAAACTCTAGTACAAGATTTTATCATTGAGCCGTTAATGCTTGATATACGAAACACCGACTTAACGAGTAAGGCTTTCACAAACCGAAGTAGTTTGGAGATTCTAAAAACGTTTTCGATCGCTTCTGGCGAAGTAACTCCAATTGGTGATTTTGATACATTCTATCAATATGTGCTATCAGGTGATACAGCTATCCTTATTGATGGAGACACTGAAGGCGTTGCCATTGATTCAAAAGGGTGGGAAGATCGTGGAGTTAATGAGCCAACATCTCAAACCGTTATTCGAGGACCGAAAGATGGATTCACAGAAACGCTTCGAACTAACACAGCTCTTATCCGTCGTAAAATTAAAGACCCAAACCTATGGATTGAAACGAAACAAATTGGAACAAAAACTCACACAGATGTGTCTATCATTTATTTGAATGGTGTAGTTGATCCGAAATTAGTTGTTGAAGTACGAGAGCGACTTAGCCGTATTGATATTGATGGGATTCTAGAGAGCATGAATATCGAAGAACTGATTCAAGATGGGACCTATTCCCCCTTCCCAACGATTTTCAACTCTGAAAGACCTGATACGGTTGCTGCAGGTATTCTTGAAGGTAGGATTGCAATCGTTATCGACGGAACGCCATTCGCTTTACTCGTTCCTGCATTATTTGTTCAGTTCTTTCAATCAAGCGAAGACTATTACCAACGCTTTGATGAAGGGATCCTGATTCGACTCCTTCGTTATCTATCGTTCTTTCTAGCTTTACTTACACCATCTGCTTATATTGCGGTTACCACTTTTCATCAAGAGATGCTCCCAACACCTCTACTCATCAGTCTCGCAGCGCAACGAGAAGGAATTCCTTTTCCTGCATTAATTGAAGCGGTTCTAATGGAACTAACTTTTGAGATATTGCGTGAAGCAGGAGTCCGTATGCCGAGAGCTGTTGGTTCTGCTATATCAATCGTTGGAGCTCTTGTTCTAGGACAGGCTGCAGTAGAAGCTGGTATTGTCTCTAACGCTATGGTTATTGTTGTTTCGATTACCGCTATCAGTAGTTTTGTTATGCCAGCCTTTAACATGTCAATCTCTGTACGTATCCTAAGGTTTCCATTTATGATTCTCGCAGCAACTTTCGGTTTATTTGGTATCATTCTAGGGCTTATCGGAATGGTTCTACACCTTTGTAGTCTTCGCTCTTTTGGGGTGCCTTACATGTCGCCAATGGCTCCACTTATTATGAAGGATCAAAAAGATGGTATCTTTCGAGCTCCTCTATGGGCTTTACGATCACGTCCTACATTTTTGAGTGAAAATAGTACTCGAAATCAAACACCTTCTCCCAAACCTGATACGAAATGATCACTAATGAAAAGGTGGATAAGATCATGAAACGTTTTATTTGTCGACTCGCGCCCCTTGTTTTGTGCTTATTCTCACTTACAAGCTGCTGGAGTAGTAAAGAGTTAAATGAGGTTGCGATTGCTACTGCGATCGGTATTGATAAAAGCGATAGCGGTTATCACCTATCTGTTCAAGTATTAAATCCTGCCGAAATTGTTTCCTTTAATCCAACTAGTCGTACAGCAGTCACAACCTATCAAACAGATGGCGAAACGTTATTTCAAGCATTTCGAAGATTAACGGTAGAAGCACCTCGAAAAGTATATTTCTCCCACGTTCAAAGTGTCGTTTTTGGTGAGGAAATGGCAAAAAGCGGCATACTTAAAACGCTTGATTTTCTTTCCAGAGACCATGAAATGCGAACAGATTTCTTACTTGTTATCGCAAAAGAAACTACTGCAGAAGAACTTCTTACTGTTCTAACTCCAATGGATAAAATCCCTGCAAGCAAAATGGTTTCCTCCCTCGAAAATGCCGAGAAAAATTGGGCTCCAACGCATACTGTCAAATTAGATGAATTGATTAATACCCTTGTAGGTGATGGGGTTGAAGCTGTTCTAACAGGAGTGCTTCTGAAAGGAGACCCTGAAATTGGAATGGATATGGGTAACGTAGAAAAAGTTCATCCACCTACTACAATCCAAATCTCAAATATTGGGGTATTCAAACGAGATAAGCTAGTTGGTTGGCTCACTGAAGATGAAAGCAAAGGGTTTAATTATTTACAAGATAATGTAAAAAGCACAATTATCAATGTTCCCTGTTCTGATAACTCTGCCGCATCTGTTTCAATTGAAGTGATTAGTACGAAAACCAAATTGACTAGTAAAATAAACAACCACATACCTACTATTACAGCAGCTATACAAATGGAAGGTAATGTAGGAGATGTTGAGTGTAAAACAAATCTTACTAATCCTCAAAATCTTAAAGAAGTTGAAGAAAGCGTTGAAAATGATGTTAAAGATAAAATGGTAAAATCGGTTAAAGCTGCGAAAGAATTGAAAAGTGATATATTTGGCTTCGGTACGTTACTTTATCGTAATCACCCAGGCGAGTGGAAAGTAATGAAACAAAACTGGGACGAAGCATTCCAAGAAGTTGAAGTGAAATATGAAGTTAACGTAACCATACCTCGTCTTGGAACGATTACAGAATCCTTCCAAAGAAAAGGGGATGACTAAAAAGATGTGGTTTGTCTTACTAATTGGAATCATCATTCTCGCTTACAGTGTAATTGAAATTCCAAAATTCAAGAAAAGCAACCAGAAGAAAGAGCTATGGACATTCTCGAGTCTTCTCCTCGTTGGATACTCTCTCTTAATTGCTCAAACGATGAATGCGCCTATCCCTAATCCTTTGGACATGATCACATTCGTGTATAAACCCGTTAGTAAAGTTCTGTTTGCGTTAATGAGCTAGTAGGCGAGTGCCTGTCACCACCCGCTTTATGTCATATTATGTCGTAAAAAAGCACAGAAGCTGAAGAGCTGCTGTGCTTTTGGCTATTTCTTTAGTGAACCTCTCTCTTCCACACATAATATGCCTCAGAATTTATGATCTCCCTAACCCATAAACTCCTTTTCGGCATAACGCGGTCTGACACTTTATACCAGACGCCACCCCTCATTCTCCTATAAACCTTAAAACGCGAAAACGTTCTGTCGCAAAAACTCAGTGAAGGCAAGAGTTTCATGAGATAGTTTAGCACACCTTCACACACCTCCTTACTATGAAGTCAACGCAACATTATATGCAGGAAAGCACTCGATATGAAGAAAATAGGCGGAATTTACCAGCAAGGTATTCCACCTATTGTGGAACAATGAGGAAGAAGCGAATAAAGGAGTGATAATGCATGGATATTTATGATTCTTCTCAACAGCCTCAAGGTTATCAAGCTGGTGATATTGTGTACGTGATGTACCGTAATCCACACACGTATAATGTAGCGAATATACAAGAAGCAGCTGTGGTGAATGACCCAGACCAACCTGGTCAGCTCGCTCTATTTCTATATGAAACGTACTATCCGCTTGATTCAGATATTGCTATTTATCATTCAGAGGCTGAAGCTGAACAAGCCTACGCCACATATTTCGGCTCTGCTGAATAAGGGGGTACTACAATTGGTAAAACCATTCGTTCCACAACTTGTTTATATGGAGCCTCGGGCTCTTGAGTATCCATTAGGCAAAGAGCTTCATGAGAAGTTCACTAAAATGGGGATTGAGATTCGTGAAACAACCTCACATAACCAGGTACGTAACCTTCCTGGTGACAATCACTTTCAGCAGTATCGCGTTGCCAAATCAACACTCGTGGTCGGCGTTCGTAAAACACTGAAATTCGATACGTCCAAACCATCTGCTGAATACGCCATTCCCTTCGCAACAGGCTGTATGGGTCACTGCCATTACTGTTATTTACAAACCACAATGGGAAGTAAGCCATACATACGAACGTATGTAAACACAGAAGACATTTTTGATGCTGCAGAGAAATATATGCAAGAACGAGCACCTGAACCAACTCGATTTGAAGCGTCCTGTACATCTGACATCGTAGGTATTGATCACTTAACACATACGCTTAAGCGTGCCATTGAGTATTTCGGTAAGTCTGATTTCGGTCGTCTACGCTTTGTAACGAAATTTGCCCATGTTGACCATCTTCTTGATGCAGATCATCAGGGCAGAACAAGATTCAGATTTAGTATGAATGCCGATTATGTTATTAAATTCCTTGAGCCTGGGACATCAAGGCTAGATGAACGCATTGAAGCAGCAGCAAAAGTTGCCGAAGCAGGCTATCCTCTTGGCTTCATCGTTGCGCCGATCTATTTATATGATGACTGGAAACAAGGATATCTTGAGTTATTTGAGAAACTTGAAGACAAACTCCCGAAAAGCGCAACAAAGGATCTTACCTTCGAGCTCATTCAACACCGCTTCACCAAGCCTGCGAAGCGCGTTATCCAGAAGAACTACCCTATGTCCAAATTAGAAATGGAAGAAGAAGATCGTATGTACAAATGGGGTAAATACGGTATCGGAAAATACGTCTACCAAAAAGACCAACAGCAGGATATGAAAGACACCCTCGGTGGCTACATCGATAAATTCTTCCCTAACGCTAAACTAGAATACTTTACGTAATAGCGAGTAGCGGGTGCCTGTCACCACCCGAATAAACTCGATCAATGTCGAATCTTTTAGAACGCAAAAAAGCACGTGAGGTTTAACACCCTCACGTGCTTTTACATTTATGTATCGAACGCTATTCTAATCTTAGAAGATCAATAAACAAAAAAATAAACCCAAACCCGCTTCGTCGTCACTATAAGTGTCTCAAAGCCCGCGTAAAAGCAGGTGGGTACCCGCACAACTACCTTTAACGTCCCGCTCAGAAGGCCGGCTTGCTATCAGTAGGTGGATGTAGAGTTCCCGGAAAACTAGCATCGGTTTGAGACAACCGTTGTAAACGTGCGTTGCAGGAATGGGTATTGCTTATGACCATACTTTACACCTTTTTCATTAGAAAATCAATGGATGACGTTACCAATTTACTCTTAATTTTTAAAACGGTCTCTGACCCTCCTCCAACTTTCTTATCTTAGAACAAGAGCCTGCTAACTGAGATCACCACCGTCACCGTTACCATACTAAACACAGTTGAAGCGAGCACAATTTGGGCAGCGAGCTCTGGCTCATTCTCATATTCTTGGGCAATGATTGCACTATTCACAGCTGTAGGCATTGCGGATGAGATGAGCAGCGCTTTAGCAATAACCCCATCAAGACTTAAGAGATAAATAATAGCAAGCGCAATAGCTGGACCCATAATTAATCTTAGAATGAGGCTAACATAAACCACAGAAAGGTTCTTCGCAAAGCGAAGCTGAGCAACTTGTGCACCAAGCGTCACAAGAGCTAGCGCCACCATGGCATCTGCTATGTAATTCGCAGGAATGAGGACGAATTCCGGAACATCAACGTTCAGTAGGTTGAAGCCAATTCCTAAAATCATTGCATAAAGCACGGGCATCTTAAAATAACCAACCACAGCACTTAATTTATTTCCCTCAACTGTCTTTAACGCGAAGATTCCCCACGAGAACGTTAAGATGTTTTGAAATGTAAGGATAATTACCTGAATCGACATCGCAAAAGGATCGTGTTTAAAAACGAGATCGTTAACAGGTACACCATAATTTCCAGAGTTGTAGAATAAGATACTGTTTGTAAAAGTTGCACGCACGCTTTTGCTATAACGGAATAAACGACTGATGCCTGCTGAAATAAAATAGAGAACAATAATTAGAATTAAGAAAAACCAAAGCACTGATAGAAATAGAGACAAAGAAAAAGCTGTTTCATACAGCTTCAAAAAAATAAATCCAGGTACGACAAAGTAAATATTCACCTTAGCAAGTGTGTATAAATCGAAATGAAATATACGATGAAGCACAACTCCAATGCCTATTAGGATAAAAACAGGCACAATAATATCTACAAATACACCAATCACAAGCGTCCCTCAATTCTTAACTGAGTATGGTTACCTCTTCTAGTCTACATGAAATGATTCATCTATTCAGGCATTCCGCTTGTCATTGCTCAATATTACACATTTCATTTCATAAAAAATACAGCTGAAGCTCTTAGAGAACTCCGCTGTTTCTTTTTGACTATGTTAATGAGCCGAAACCACATTTAGCTAATTGAAGCGGAAGGATGCTCGACTCGGGACAGGTGAGACCCCGCAGGAGCGTTAGCGACGAGGAGGCTCATCGCCTCCCCGCGGAAAGCGAGCATCCTGGAGCGGAAATTCACTTAAGATACGCTCTCTTTCTGCACACTTCTAAGTAACTGGTTCACTGCTTTTCTATGTTTCCATAAATAAGAAGCTAGTTCATCTTTTGATATAAACTGTTCATACTCGTCGCAATAACCTTCACCTTTACCATGAATCGAAAAGGATGTATCATCATATTTCATAATTGTGCACTGTCCATTTCTCACAAAATCCTCAAAAACAATGTAATGTTTGTTTCCCTCTTTGTCGTAATGTGCAACAATTTCGAAATTCGAGAGCAATTCTTCTGCATCTCGTTTTCGTTTAATAATCATTATGGTTCTCCTCTCCCTCTTACTAATCGGTCTTGCTTCTCTCTATAGTATAAATAAGTTCGATTTAATACGGTAAAATCCTTCTTTCCTTTTTACACAAAAAGAGAGTCAGCTCATTTGCTAACCCTCTACCTAAACAGTGTTTATTGGAATTCTTCAATCTCATCGTATTTAACATCAATAACTTGATCGGTCTTAGGGTTCACTAGAACATAAACTCTAATTTCTCTCGATTGACCATCTTCTTTTTTTAACGTAAATTCAAAGTCATATTGCTCACGAACATCCGATATGAAAACTTTACCATCATATCGATAATCCGTTACGTTTTGATCGGGATACTTTTTAGTGGTTTCTTCAATCGCTGTTTTCCCCCATTTTGCGTATGAAGGAATTTGTGCTGATGCAAACGATACCGGTACAAGTAAACTGATAAACAAACACACGCTAATCATGATCGTTCTATTCAAAAACACTACCTCCTTTTCAATTGTCTGAAGATAGTATTTATAGAATTCGCGCAAAACATACATAATGCTTAATTCTGCTGCTGTCGATCTTTGTAGTTAATAATTTTCATTAAGTATCGAACAATAATTAAGAAACCAAAAGTGCTTGCTAACGTATAGGTCCACTTCCAATACTCATATTTAATAAATCCCGTATATTTCTCAAGGATTACTTCGATTATTGTGATTCCCACCGAATAAAGCACCGCCTGCCAAACGATTCCTTTCCATGTTGAAGTGATGGTGGTTTGGTAATAGTAAATACCGATTAAAGGAAAAAGGATATATTCATACGTCAGGCTGGACTCAAATTGATTGTTAAATAAGTTCACTGGATAAGACAGCAATCCTTCTCCTACGACCAAAATGCCAAGAATGGATGAATAGTAACTCGATAAAAGGAAGACGATCAACCGATCTTTGAATGGACTTTTCCTCAGGTTAAATAGGAGTAAACAAATTCCACCCCCAGCCAAAATCCATAACACTGTTTTTTCATCTAACAATTAGATCACCTACTGCGATTAACAGTTTTTTTCTTTAATCACTATAAGTATGTGTCACAATCATACATTTCAAACAAGACTACTGTTTTATAAGCAACTTGATCTAATATTGGTTTTTATGAAACACTTTCTAAAAAATTAATTAATCACGGTTTAACTAAAAACCCTAAGGGTAATTCTAAAGTGTTATAGAGACACTTAGAAGGGAGCCCCTGCCATGTTGAAGAAACTTCTGCCGTGGCAGCTACGAAAGTATTTTGAAATGCCAAGGCGGATCCGTAAGCATGAGCTTCAGTCTACGCTATGGTATATGCCTGGACTTTACATTATCGGATCATTCATTTTCGTAGCGATCACACTATATTTAGACACTGTGTTTGAACTTTCAAGTTATGTTCCTGAAATGTTCCATACATCAGCACAGCCGACTCGCCTGTTAATTAGCGCTCTAATTGGCGGTATCTTAACACTCAGCGCCTTTACACTCAACTCCTTACTCGTTGTTCTTACAACGTTTAGTGGTCAGTTCTCACCTCGAATGTTAATGAACTTCGTAGCAGATCGAACGACACAGCATTTTATCGGCATCTTTCATTTTAGCTTTGTTTATGTTCTTGTGGTTTTCTTATTTATCACAAGTGAAGAAAATGAATATTTCGTAGCAATCCCAGGCATGACCGTATTTCTTGCCTTTGTGACAGTCATCACCTTTATTTTCTTCATGAATCACGCGACTAGTTGGATGCAAGTGCATAACATTACAACACATATGAAAGAACAATCGATTTCGATTGTTAGAAAAACACTACGAAATGATCTCGAACAGTTTCGTTGTGAAGAGCCTAACGACCTGATGGAAGAGGAACAAAAGACGGAAACACTCATTACTGCTCGTGAATCTGGCTATCTGCAACTGATCGATTTTAAGTCCATGATTAATGAAGCAAAAAAAGATCACGTAATCATTAAACTTCATAACAAAGTAGGAGATTATGTCCTGAAAGGTAATCGCTACTTTTCTTATTGGGGCCCAGGTGCTGAGCGCGTTAATCCTGATAAATATACATCTTTTATTGAAGTTGGTTACAAAGAAACAGAAATTCAAGATATCAAAATGGGGATGACAAAACTATCGGAAATTGGTGTCAAATCGCTTGGAAACAATGATCCTCAGACTACGATCACCGTTATCCATCAGATGGCTGATCTTCTTCTTGAAGTTGAACGAGATATTACCTTTACACCCTACCTCGCTGATCAAAACAATCAAGTTCGCGTCATTATGGATGCCGAAGACTTCAGCTACTACTTATACAGGGGATTCGGCTACTTAAGGCATTATGCTGGAGATAACTACCCTATTATTACTGAGATTATTATTGCGCTTAGTATGGTCGCACAATCCATTAGTGAGGAAAGGCTAGATATGGTATGGGACTTTGCGAAAAACTCCACAGATCATATCCCGAAACAATTCATTTATGAACTTGATCGTGACTATCTATTAAAGAAACTTTACGATCTAGCCGTCTTTACGAATCACCAACAAGACTATGAGCCAATTAAAAAACGCCTACTCAACATTGAAAAAAAGCATTCTTAAATCAAAGCTCTTTTCGTATACAATGATTCAATAAGAAATGGTTAATTTCCGCTGCAATTTGCTAAGTGTGGTTCTGTATACAAAAATCCTTTTAAAAGCTTTTAAAAGAACCTATATCAATAACAAAAAGGTGACCATCGTGGTCACCTTTTCTATTAGCGATATGCAGCTACTTTGCTTACAATTTCATCTTCTAATCGCAGTTCTTCTGAAGAATAAATATTCTCTACGTAAATTTGATGCCAAAGCATAAAAATGAGCACAGTCCATATTTTACGAGAATAATCACCTTTTCCTGCTGCGTGTGCATCTAATAAATTCTTCACATAAGTTTTGTTAATTAAGTAATCGGTTTCACTAACATGGATCAACTGATTAGCCCATTCGTATAGTTCGTTTTTCAACCAGAGACGAATCGGCACTGGGAAGCCAAGCTTCTTCCGATCTAGAACGTGATCAGGAACGATTCCACGAACTGCTTTTCTAAGAATGGACTTTGTTGTCCCATCATTGATCTTCTCACGTATCGGAATTTCGCGCGCTACACGAAATACTTCTTTATCAAGAAATGGAACACGAAGCTCAAGAGCATTCGCCATCGTCATCTTATCCGCTTTTAATAGAATATCCCCACGTAACCACGTTTGAATATCAACGTACTGCATCTGATTTACAGGATCTTGACGCTTAACGTTTTGATAGAATGGCTTCGTGATTTTCTGATAATTCTCATTCTCAAAATAAGTAGTAAGCAACTGCTCTTTCTCTTTCTCTTCAAACATCTTTGCATTTCCAATGTAACGCTCGGAAAGTGGCGTTGATCCTCGTTCAAGGAAACTTTTCCCTCTCATGCCTTCTGGAAGGACGCTTGCAACTTGATTAAACACGCGTTTCATGATCGTAGGCATTGGGTTAAAGTAACGGAGAGAACTCGGCTCACGGTAGATGTTGTAACCACCGAAGAGTTCATCTGCTCCCTCCCCAGAAAGAACAACTGTCACGTGCTTACGTGCCTCTCTTGCAACGAAATAAAGTGGGACACAAGCAGGATCTGCAAGTGGATCGTCCATGTGCCACATGATTTTAGGAAGCTTCTGCACATATTCCTTTGCTGATATCATATAAGAATAATTCGGAACGTCTAACTTATCAGCTGTTTCTTTCGCCACATCCACTTCTGAATACCCTTCATGCTCGAATCCTACAGAGAATGTTTTAATTTGTGGGTTCACCTTTTTCGCCATTGATACAATGATGGAAGAATCAATTCCTCCTGACAAGAAAGACCCTACAGGTACGTCGCTTCGCATATGAACGTTAACTGAATCATATAGAACATCGCGAATTGATTTAATCCAATTACGCTCGGTTGTGATTGGACTAAATGTAGCATGAAAATATCGTTTAAAAAGGATTGGTTCATTCTGTTTCTTAACAAAATAATAACCGGGTTCAACCTTCTTAATGCCTTCTGTCATCGTGAACGGCTCTGGTACATATTGAAAGCTTAAATAGTGCTGCAATGCCGCTGGGTTCACCTTCTCGAATTCTTCGACGAGTGAAATACTCTTTTTCTCAGAGGCAAAGATGATCTCATCTTCATCTTGCTTGTAGTATAGCGGTTTAATGCCGAATGGATCACGAGCTCCAACCAATTTTTTCTCAAGCTTGTCCCAAATTAGAATCGAAAACATGCCGCGTAAATCCGTAAACGCTTTCTCTCCTTTGTGAATAAAAAGACTAAGGACGACTTCCGTGTCAGATTCCGTCTGGAACGTAAAGCCTTCTTTCCTCAACTGTTCACGAAGTTCAACGTAATTGTACACTTCGCCATTAAATACCATCCAATATCGTTCATTTTCATAATGATAGGGCTGATGACCACTTTCAAGATCGATAATACTTAACCTTCGAAATCCAAGAGATATAGATTCATCTGTATAATACCCTTCATCATCAGGACCTCTATGTGTAATAACTTGATTTCTTCGTACGAAATCAGAGCAATCTTTGTGATCGTAATTCCCTAGTTCTGTACGTAACACTCCAACAAAACCACACATAATAGCAGCCACACTTTCATTTGGAATAATAAGTATATCGTAACACTTTTGTAATAATAATGTAACTAAATTGTTACAATACTTATTGCCTTGATGGAAGTTATGTAGTCCAAATTTAGTTTACTAGAGAGAATTTATTTATTTTTGTAAATCCATTAATCTTGTTGTTATTTACTGTGTACCTTTAATATTTGATTCAGATAACTGTTCGTTGAATGCAGTATGTATAGACTGACATTTCTTTTCCATCAATCACTTCTATTAAATCACATTAATTTCCTACTCGTAACACCTTTTCAGAATAAGACACCAATCGACTTAACTAGACATTTTTTTGCTGGATTCTTTTTACTCTAAATAAAAATATTCCATTAACTGATCCGCTTTTATTTGAATGGTGTTGCCCAAATGAGGTGGAAAATTCCCATCAGATGACTGTCTACTCTCGTTACTTCAAACCTTTCATTTACTTTTCCAATAATATCGCGATCAAGATGACAACCAATCTTTTGAGAAAACAATGGGTCTAGTTTTTCTTGCAAGCCTGCGGCTACTTTATTTGAACTAATACCGTGTTCGAATAAAAGGATCTATCCATCTGGTTTGCACCACTGTCCCATTTGCTCAAGAACAAAGTCCGGATGAGGGTACGAGCACATGGAAAGTGTTGAGACAATGGTATCGAACTGATTCTCTTGAAATACAACTTTCTCAACATCTTCTTGGATCACAGTGCAATCGAACGAAACTTCTTTAGCTGCTTCTTTAGCATACCGGACCATTTCTGTACTGAAATCAACCGCAGTTAATGACGTTACGTTGCGATATAGTGGAAAATTTGTTCCTGTGCCAGCAGATACTTCAAGAATGTTGCCACTTGCACTTGCTAGTAATTTCTTACGGAACTTTGTATCAATCGTAGATTTATTTCTACGCTTCTCATACAACCTTGCATGTTTATCGAATATTTTCGCTTGTTTAGAAGGGTTCATTGCGCACTTCCTTTCCTATTATCTATTCTCAGGTATTTGCCTTTACTATAACATCGCCAATTTAGAGAAGCTCTGTAAATATCTCTAACCTAAAGAAAGCTGCGGATATACTCCGCAGCTTTCATATCCTCCCAATATATAGCGTGTTTCGTATAATTCCAGGCTGTCCTGGAACCCAATTAGCAGGAATTCCTTGACCTGTTTTTTCACTATATTGTAACCCTTGCATTAATCGTAAAATCTCATAAACATTCCGTCCCACTTCAACCGGGTAAACCATTTTTGTCACGATGATTCCTTCTGGATCGACAATGACTGTTCCACGATAAGTAGCACCTGAATGCTCATTAAGTATTCGGTAAGCTCTACTGATATAGTGATTTCGATCACTCACAAGTGGATAGTTCACCTTTGACGCAGCAGGAGATACTTCCGTAAACACTTTATGAGCATAAACACTATCGGTGCTAATTCCCAATACTTCTGTATTCATCGCCTTCAACTGAGGATAAATAGCAGCGACCGCTGCAAGTTCTGTCGGTCAAACAAATGTAAAGTCACTAGAGTAGAAAAAGAGAATTACCCATTTCCCTCGATAATCTTCAAGACTTACTTCTTTTATTTCTTTATCAATTGGATCATATGCCTGTGCTCGGAAGGAAGGGGCCAGATCGGTTGTTTGAGCACAGTTAGGTAGTTTGTCTGGTCTTTTCTGATCATTCTCCACTGTCTCACCTCTTTTCAGAGCAGTATATGAGCAATCAACCAGCATATTGCCTGTTTCCTTCTTTTTGTGGTGCGCTGTTTCTCTAATAGAATTGACTTATGAGCTACCTAATAAAATTTTCATAAAACACTTCCATAACAAAAAATCCCCTCAAGAAGAGGGGGGAGAGAATAGGCTATAATTCACATTATGTTCGTAAGCGCTTCATTATGACGAGATTTCACCTGAAAAATGTCAGCAAAATACCTCGGATTATTAGGAAACCGAAATAAATTATGTTATTATATAAATCAGTTTAAAGAGAAAAGAGGGATTTACATGGAGGAAGAACAGGAAATCATTCTCCCTGAAATCGGTAGTGTCGTTGAAATCGATGATCGCAAAGCTAAGGTCGTTAGTTTATTAAACAACACCATTGTTGCTGAATGGGAAGAATACGGAGAAGACGAAGAAAAGCGTGTGGTTGTCAGACACGAAGAATATAAAATGCTTTAGCTAAAAGGGCAGGTGCTTACCTGCCTTTTTTATTTCTGCACCATTTATCAGATTAAAGAGTTAGACACAATGAATTCAAAAAAAAGAGACTATTTAAAGGCTCTCTTTCACCCTTCGCTACATTTAATTCGATAAATCTTGCTCAGCAACCATTTCCTCATAAGCCAGTTCAAATTGTTCGAAGGAGGCGGGTCCATTCGTTGTTTCATCATTTTGAAAAATCTCTGCAAAAGCATATGCTCTTGCTTCATCTAGGGAGAACTCTCTGGAACTCATCACTAGCTGCATATAAGACTTAAAATAAGTCTTACTCAGCTTACTACCGTTCTTCGTAACCATCTCTTTCCCTCCACTCGCTTAATCCTTTATTAATTAAGTATGCTTATTATAATAGGATATCTTTAAGCAAAGCAACCCTGAAGGATTATGCCTGTTCAATCGAAAGTTTTTCCGCTAGCGGTAGGCTCACTTTGAACGTTGTGTACTCATCATTCGAATGGCAACTAATCCTACCTTGATGATTCTGAATGATTTTTCTACATACGTATAAACCAATTCCTGTTCCAAGTTCCTTTGTTGTATAGAAAGGCTCAAAGATTGTTTTTAGTGTTTCAGCTGGAATTCTTGGACCATTATTTGTAAGGTAGATATTCACCATTTCTTCATCTTGATCACAATGTAACTCGATTCGTCTTGGACCAGGCGTTTCTTTCAGGGCATCGATCGAGTTCATCATAATGTTTAAGAAAACTTGCCTTAATTTATCTTGTTGACCAAAGACATTCAAATTAGCTGGAATATTATTATGTATTTCAACATCACAATCCACTATACTCGGATAAATAAAGTCTATAATTCCCACTAGAATAGTTTTTACTTCCAACCATTCAAGGGACCCTACATCAATCTCCTTCTTTGAAACATGAAGAAATTGAGAAATACGAAAATTGAGTTGCTGTAATTCGTGATCAATAACATCAATGTATTCCAAGTCCGGATACTCTTTCTGTAGTAGCTTCACAAATCCCATAATAGCCGTAAGCGGATTCCTGAACTCGTGTACAAAGCTCGAGGACATCTGACCTAGAATGGACAGCTTTTCCTGATGTGTTTCATCAATAAAAGAGATCTTCTCTTGTAGCTCATTATTCTTCATTCTCGTGTATTCAGAAACAGCATGATAAGAAAATTGATCAAACAACTCATTAATCGAGTCCAAAATACTTTGCAATTCGCTTACTTCAATCCCTGCATATGTCATATGCTTCATCAAAACGCTTCTTCCAGCATTAACGTTGTAGATAAAGTCTCCGATGTTAACGTTTGCTTCTACTCGCTCAAGTGCTACTTTCTTAGCAAGAGCAATTATTCTATCCAAGCAAATAGGGGCTTCTATATTTTTTTGAACAAGGCGATACATCATGACACCGTTCTCTTCTACTTTATCCTGATGGACATCAGTATCTGATATTCGGATTTTAGACTTCCAATTTTCCAAATACCTTTCGAGGTTGTCATCTAAGTATTCAAGTAATTGCTCGCGTACAGACATAAGGTGTTCCCCCTTTCACAAGTGCTGTGAATGTATATGTAAGGTTTTACTATCTGTCACAAGTATAACAGGAAACCAAATTAGGTTAATAGATATATCAAACTATAAATTTTGGAAACACCGCTTTCCTACTAGTCCTAAATACCTCTTTCTTCAAAACAAGCGATATTGTTGCTCTGAGATCGATCTAATCACTACATCGTTATACGACTAGTTGCTTTATCACTCTTGCAGGATTTCCACCAATCACAACATTAGACTGTACGTTTTTTGTAACAACTGCTCCTGCCCCTACAACAACATTATCCCCGATCGTCACTCCAGGGTTAATAATTGCGCCTCCCCCTATCCAGACGTTGTCACCTATTGTGACAGGTTCACCATATTCTTTACCTGAATTTCGTTCATCAGGATGCAATGGGTGTGTCGCTGAATAGATATGAACGCCTGGACCTAACATACAGTTGTCGCCAAATCGAATCGGACAAATATCAAGCATGATACAGTCGAAATTCGCGAAGAAATTCTCGCCAACATGAATGTTGTATCCATAATCGCATTTGAAGTTTGGTTCAATGTAGACATTATCTTTCGCTCCACCAAGCAGTTCTTTCAATAGATTGGTTCTCTTCTCTATATCTGTTTCAATCGTTTGATTGAATAACCGCGTTAATTTACGAGCGTGGAGACGGTCCTTCATCAATTCTTCATCAACTGGTTCATAAAGATCACCGTTTATCATTTTTTCTTTTTCTGTTCTCACAAGTCCCACTCCTATCCATACCTTATGTCAGTACTACACTTGCTTTCCAATCCTTTAAATACGCTAACATATCTATCCACAACTCTTCATTCTCCGTTAAAAAATGACCACCTTCTGGAATTAAAGAGACCTCACAAGACGGTAGCCGTTGCGCTAATTTCGTCACTTCCCCCACAGGTGAAAGCGTATCTTTTTCACCGTGCCAGATACGCACTGGACCATTAATTTCGTTCACATCAAATCCCCAGTCTTTAGCTAATAGATTCGTTTCATATAGTACTCCTTCCACGCCTTGCCTATAAGCTTCCTTTGCGTGGTAGAGACTTAACTCGACAAGTTCTTTATCTTTAAGAAGCGTTCGATCCCACTCAGCAAGATGGGGATGATTACCTTTAAGTATAGATTTAATATACTTATCTGGATCTTTCTCAAGCACCTTCTTTTGAGCAAGATTCGCTCGTTTCATAAGCCAGGGAAAATATTTTGTAAGAAAAAAAGCCCTCCTGTTTTCTTTCGCCATATCTTTAGGTGCTTTTCCTTCTGGAAATGGAGCCGCTGAGGAGACAAGTGCTGTTTTCTGAACACGTTCGGGCATCGCATAGGCACAAGCTGCGGCAAAAGCTCCTCCGCCTGATACACCTAGAACAGAAAAGCTAACTAAACCAAGATATGTCGTCAGCTCTTCAATATCTAATGCCCAGTCTAAAATGGTTCTGTTTTTCTGAAATTCTGACAATCCGTAACCAGGTCGATCGGTTGTGATTAAATAGATCCCCATAGCTTTTGCCTGTGAATCATCACTTTTAAACCATACCCGTGATCCCGGCGTTCCATGAAAAAGCAGAACCGGTATCCCAGTCGGATCACCATAAGTCCAATACCCTAGTTTCCGTCCATCCTCTAACGTTATCGACTTTTCTTGCATATTACCCTCCTCTAAATACTTGTTAGTGTTTCTTTTTCTTTTCTATACCCGCTTTATAATATAACTAGTGCGACATCTCTACTACTTTCTACGATTAAGAACTCAATTAGTTCCCTAACACTAGCAATCTGTATTTTTGAGTATTGACTCTTACGTTACGTGATCCATTATCGTTACTATTGAAAGGAGGCGCACCCGATGACTAAACAAGTGAAAGAAGTTGCAGAATTAACAGGTGTTAGCGTTCGCACTCTTCATTACTATGATGAAATTGATTTATTAACTCCGAAGACGACAGAAGCTGGATATCGCCTGTATTCCGCAAGCGACCTTGAAAAACTTCAACAAATTCTTTTTTTAAAAGCGCTCGACATTCCACTTAAGAAAATCAAAGAGATTTTGGAGCATCCAGAATTCAATCGGATCGAAGCTTTGGAATACCAGAAAGCAATCCTACTTGAAAAACAACAGCGCATCATGTCGATGATCAATACAATCGACAAATCCATTCAACATGCGAAAGGGGAAATTAATATGACAGACAAAGAGAAGTTTGAAGGCTTTGATTTCGCTCAAAATCCATTTGAAGAAGAAGCACGCAAACGATACGGCGATGAAGCAATCGACCGTTCAAGTAAAAAACTTGCTAAGCTGAATAAAGATGAAAGAAAAGAGCTCAGTCAGACCTTTGATGAATTATACAAAAAGCTCGCCTCCTTACGCCACGGTCCCTCAACTTCGAAAGAAGCTCAAGAAGCAATTCATGAATGGTATGAGTACCTTAACGCGAATTTCGGCTATACCTATACGCTTGATGCCTTTAAAAATCTTGGGCAAATGTATGTAGATGATGAGCGCTTCACAAAAAACATTGATCGGTTTGGCGCCGGACTTGCAAAGTTCATGAAGCAAGCGATGGCGATTTATGCGGATTCAAGAAAATAGAGGGGCAAGATCAAATCCACAAAAAAACATCTCAACTTTAAAAAGGTTGAGATGTTTCACTTTATTCTTTCTTTCCTTTACCGTTATAAAATGATACGCCGAGCGCTATTCCAATGGCTATACCTAACGCAATACTGTCTAAAGCTACACCGACACCAGCACCGATCGCAACTCCGGTTCCAATCGCTACTCCGAACCCATTGTTTTTGGTCCGCTTCTTTTCCAACCTAAACCTCACTCCTTCAAATAAGAATATGGTTCTATTAGTATGGGTTACGATAAAAGAAGCAAAATGTTTCACCAGAAACAATCATGTTACCGTTCACATAAATAGGAGCTAAAGCTATGATGGTTGCTTTATTTACTTTTGTGGAAACATTCCTGAGGAAATAAATGGCTTGAAAAAAGAACCCCGATCGTATCGACGATCGGGGTTCTTTACGTAAACGCCTTTCCACTTTTCTTTAGATCCGTTCACCATTTTTAAGCTTTTGAATTAAGTCGGTAAGATCCGATTTCTGGATTCGCCAGTGACTACCAATTTTGAAAGCAGGAATTTTACCATCCTGAACGAGCTTATATGTGGTCATTTCACTTATTTGAAAGTATTTGGCTACTTGAGAGATCGTCATTATATCATGATGCTCACTATCCATTGTATCGCCCCTTATCACTCTATCTTCTTAGTCTAACAAAATTTATTTCCTCGTGAAGATCACTCTAACAATAAGATAACTCATTATAACAGGTTATATCAAATAATAGTTAAATAGGTTAAAAATGAATATAAATGGTTGCATTGAATTCCAATCAAGCAAAATTATCAAAAAGAAAATTAAAGAATATAGGAGATAAAGAAAGCAAATTAAAGGAAAAACGCATTGATGTAGGCTTACATAAGAACTTTTATTTTCATAGATTCTATGCTAGAATTCATCTTGTTGTAAACGGACCCGACTTCTATGAGAGTTAGAAGTCATCACAATACTAGAGTTAGAAAGAGGTGCCACATTGAATTTAACTTCAATTAAAGAAAACTGGTTTGGGAATGTGAAAAACGATACGCTCGCCGGAATCGTTGTCGCACTTGCCTTAATTCCAGAAGCAATCGCATTTTCCATTATCGCAGGTGTCGATCCAATGGTTGGTTTGTATGCGAGCTTCTGTATTGCTGTTGTCATAGCTTTTGTTGGTGGTAGACCAGGGATGATTTCCGCAGCTACCGGAGCGATGGCGCTCTTAATGGTTACACTTGTCGCCGATCATGGTCTCCAGTATTTACTTGCTGCTACGATCCTAACCGGAATCATTCAATTCCTACTTGGCGTTTTTAAATTAGCGCGTTTTATGAAATTCATACCACGCTCCGTTATGGTTGGTTTCGTAAATGCACTAGGTATTCTAATCTTCACATCTCAACTGCCTCACTTTGCTGGTGAATCATGGCCAATGTACGCAATGGTCGCAGGAGCGCTTGCTATCATTTACATTATTCCACGATTTACGAAAGCTTTGCCTTCACCATTAATTGCAATTGTCGTCATTACAATCGTTGCAATTATGACAGGTAGTGGTGTAAGAACTGTAGGCGATATGGGTGAATTAACACAGGCTCTTCCATTATTCTTAATTCCAAGCATTCCGTTGAATTTCGAAACGCTTGCAATTATTTTTCCATATTCAATGGCTTTAGCCATCGTTGGACTACTAGAGACATTCTTAACAGCTCAGATTGTAGATGATTTAACAGATACAGATAGTGATAAAAATAGAGAAGCTAAAGGCCAGGGTACGGCCAACGTTGTTGCTGGATTTTTCGGCGGAATGGCCGGCTGTGCAATGATTGGACAGTCTGTTATTAACGTGAAATCTGGTGGTCGTGGTCGTCTTTCTACACTTGTTGCAGGTGTATTTCTGATGTTCCTTATTCTCGTACTGAACGATCTTCTCGTTAAGATCCCAATGGCTGCACTTGTAGGCGTTATGATTATGGTATCAATCGGTACATTCGATTGGTCATCCGTTAGAAATCTTCACAAAATGCCGCGTTCTGATGCTGCCGTTATGGTTGTAACCGTCGTGACTGTTGTCACAACACACGATTTATCAAAAGGTGTGTTCGCAGGTGTTATCTTAAGTGCTCTCTTCTTCGCATCGAAGATTTCAAAAGTGCACATTGATGAAAAAGTAGATGAGTACACGCAAAAGAAAATCTACCATGTTCACGGTCAACTGTTTTTCGCTTCCGTTACTGAGTTAGTGAATGGCTTTGATTATAAAGACTCAGTTGAACGGGTAGAAATTGATCTATCAAACGCTCATGTTTGGGACGATTCAGGTGTTGGAGCAGTTGATAAGGTTGTTTCGAAGTTCAGGCAAAATGATATTGAAGTTGAAATAACTGGTGTGAATCAGGAAAGTTCTCAGTTAATAGACCGATTAGCGGTTTATAATAAATAAGGTCAAAAAAGCAAGCTACAGATAGTTGTGGCTTGCTTTTTAGTTGGCTGTTTTCGTAAATGGTGGTAATTTCCGCTCCAGGATGCTCGCTTTCCGCGGGGCGGGCGGTGAGCCTCCTCGGCGCACTAAAAAATTGCGCCTGTGGGGTCTCACCTGTCCCGCTAGTCCCGCAGGAGTCGAGCATCCTTCCGCTCCAATCAGTTAGTCTCGTTTTTTACACAAAAACCTCTTTCAAAAAGGCTATGTTAGCTCATATTGTTGATTTCTCGATTTTTGGCTCATTCGAGTGAAACCTCAGTTTCACTCGCCTTCAATAAGATTATCTTTTACTAAGATGACTTAATATGTTGTCTTTGTATAAATCATAACAAAGTGTAGGGTTGCTGGTGTGGAACCGTAGTTGAGATATCCATGCTTTTGATTTGCATTAAATTTAATGGAGTCGTATGTTTGTAACTCATACATTTGATCTTGAACCTGAACCGTCACGCTTCCCTCCATCACCGTTACATATTCAATTACTCCATCTTGGTGCGCATCAGCAACATATTCCCCGCCCGCTTTTAGGAATGCCCTATGCGTTTCAATTGAACCATAGCCACTATTAGTAAACATTGGTTCAAGCGTAAGTGCT
Source organism: Guptibacillus hwajinpoensis (assembly GCF_001039475.1). Lineage (GTDB taxonomy): Bacteria > Bacillota > Bacilli > Bacillales > Guptibacillaceae > Guptibacillus > Guptibacillus hwajinpoensis. The sequence goes on from NZ_LELK01000001.1 coordinate 1,511,665, forward strand.
TCATTAGCACTCAATACTTTATTTCCTTCATTTTTTCTAGAAATAACAACTTCTTGTGTTTCAGCAAGTAACGTTGAAATAGGAATAGCAAGGCCATTTGCGATTTTCCATATGATTGTTAAGGAAGGATTCGCTTCTCCTCTTTCGATTTTACCTAGTGTTAATTTACTTACCTCTGTTAAGTCAGCCAATTCCTGCAAACTAATACTCCGTTCTTTTCTGATTCCTCTTAAGGTTATCCCAACTTGTCTTGCGAGTTTTTCTGCTTCTTTCAATTCTTTATCACTCATTTGATGATCCTCTCAATCATTTACTGTTGTACTTTTCTGCCTATTCGATTAGTATATTATATTATATCTAAAGTTAATCATGATATACCAAATGCTAAGGATGTGTTTATGTATGAAGGAACTTGCTATCGGAATTCTCGCTTCTATCTTTTTTTCTGTTACATTCATACTGAATCGATCAATGGAGCTTGCTGGAGGAAGCTGGATGTGGAGCTCGTCTTTGCGATTTCTGTTCATGGTACCTTTTCTAATTCTTATTGTACTAGGTAGACATAATTTGAAACAAGTAATTGTTGAAATGAGAAAACATCCTTTTTTGTGGATGTGGTGGAGCTTCGTAGGATTTGTGTTGTTCTACGCTCCTTTAACTTATGCTGCTGCATACGGACCTGGTTGGCTCGTAGCTGGGACATGGCAAATCACGATTGTTGGAGGGATTTTCGTTGCGCCTCTCTTCTTCCAAACCATTCAAACCGATCAAGGTCTGATCAAGAAACGACATCCTATACAAACAAAAGCACTTTACATCTCCGTCATCATTCTAATCGGTGTGATGCTCATCCAACTCCCAAAAGCCAAAGATCTTACATTATTGGAAGTTACGGTTGGAATCCTTCCCGTCCTTCTTGCCGCCTTTGCATATCCACTTGGGAACCGCAAAATGATGGAGCTTTGTGAAGGTAGACTCGATACGTTTCAACGTGTACTAGGTATGACGCTAGCTTCACTACCGTTCTGGATTATCATTAGTCTTATTGCAATTCAACAAGTAGGACCACCTACTACTGATCAACTAATTCAATCTTTCATTGTCGCCGTTTGTTCCGGCCTCATTGCGACAACTCTTTTCTTCATCGCAACTGATCGGGTTAGACTTAACCAAGGAAAACTCGCTGCAGTTGAAGCCACCCAGTCTACACAAGTGTTGTTCGTCGTAGCTGGAGAATCTTTACTTCTTTCAAGTCCTCTACCAGGGAGTCTTGCATGGACTGGCATTAGTCTTATCATATTAGGTATTGTTCTACACAGTTTTAACGTGAAGAAAATAGGCGTAAAGAATAAGGAAGATGGTCGAAAGCTTAAGCAAAGTGTATAAGAAATGACATAGAAAAGGCGCGTTTGGTTGATACCCTTCGCGCCTTCTTCCTATTGTAAACTCACCTTCACTAGCTCAATCAAAATCTCTTCTGCAGACCTAATAGCATCTCCGCCACCTTGAGCAAACTCTTTCTTCCCTCCGCCTTTACCGTTGATAAGCGGTAGGACTTCTTTCAAAGCGAGGTTCATATCCAAATGAAGCTCTGCTCCTCTGCCACACACAACCTGAAGTTTATTCTCCACCTCACTTATTAAGAAAACAATAACAGATGGATCTTCATTCAAAATTGTTTTGCCAAGCTTTTGAATCTCCTTCATACCGTACTCGTAGGAGATCATTTGTACTACTCTTTGCCCATGTATCGTCTCTGCAGACTGCAACAGCTCTTTCGCTTTAAATGTGAGAAGACGATCGTTCAACTCCTCTATTATTTTCTCGTGCTCTTTCGTTTGCATGACGAGACGATTAGCTGCATCAACAAGATCACCCTGTGGGACATTGAGACCATTTGTAAGTCCCTGCACTACCTTTTGTTTTTGATGTAGCTGATCCAACACGCGATTGCCACACACAAAATGAACACGCAATTGCTTCTTCAGTTTCTCCCATTTCAGAACGCTTATGGCACCTACCTCAGCTGTTGAAGAAGGATGTGTCCCACCACAGCCACTAGTATCAACATCTGAAATTAAAACAAGACGGATATGATGAGTTACTGAGACTTCTTTCCGAAGATTAAATTGAGTCACTTCTTCATTCGTAATCCATTTCGTTTCAATTGGATGGTTATTTTGAACAAATGAGTTAGCGAGAGCTTCCACATTTCTTACTTCTGCTTCATCTAATGATGAGATATCAAGATCAATCGTACAAACTTCCTGTCCGAGATGAAAACTTACCGTTTTATATCCAAAACGGTCTTCGAATGCAGCAGATAGAATATGCTGTCCAGCATGTTGCTGCATATGATCAAACCGTCTCATCCAATTAATTTCACCTTGCACATCTTCTTCCACTTCTCTTTCAACAAAGTGTCGAACCTCACCGTTCACTTCTTCCACATCGGTAACAGCGACTCCATTTAACATTCCTTTGTCAAAAGGTTGTCCCCCGCCAGTCGGATAAAAGGCTGTTTGATTTAGGACAACATAACGGCGATCCGCATCATCAGTCGTTTGCTTTACAATTTGTGCTGGAAAACTTGTTAGGTATGGATCTTCATAGAATAATTTCTGAGTCATAAGAGTTCACTACTTTCTATTTGTACTTGCTCCCATCCACAATCGTATCACGTTTCTTACATAAAAAAGAAATTCAAAAAGGCAGTTGAGAAATTCAACTGCCTTACACCTTACAACTTATTTAAAGTGAGTATAGTTCCATTGCATAAAGCTCTTTAAAGACATTTTGACAGCAGTCATTTTCCCAGAACACCCTTGTTAAGTATTCTGCAAATTGATGGTTACCTGCTTGCTCGGGGACAATGCCATAAATCGCTTCTTCAAATGCGTAATGATTGACTGATTTCTTCTCTACAATACTTTCTTCATAATCTGTCATCAAAAGGATAATACGATCATACTGCTCTCTTTTAATCCCATATTCGTATAGCACTCGATCGATTGATGTGTTTGAGAAAAGGAGCTCTTGCCTGAATAAAAGATAGTCGACCGTCTCTTCAAGCTCAGCAATTCGTTGTTCCATTGCACTTTGCTTCATCTCATATCCCTCCAATATCATCATTTTTCATAGAAAAGGAGTTACACCTGCAGACCGACACGCTTCACTGAACAATTTGTCATATGACAGATTATCTTCACCTTTATTATAATCCGAAACCGCTTACATTACTAGGTTGTTCAACACAATGACACAAAAATGAAACCTTCGTCATTTACCTACACAGAGGTTATGATGCAAGCTGCAACATAACCTCTGTTTACCTTATCGACCTGTCATATTTTCAATTTCTTGATTTCGCTTTTCTCTCTCTGAATCAGTTGCTAAATCATACTTTTTTAAGAGATGAAACAGCTCATTCAACGCTTCTTGAGAAATCGTTTGTTGAAGAAATTTATAGGTCTTTTGAACAAGCGCATCAGGCATAAAGTCTGATTGATCTTCAAGCTTTGCTAAAACATCCCCATATGAATGATCAATGGTACATTTCCCCACGGTGTCGAACCCCCTTTCTCTTATTAAATCTTTGTTTTTGGCTATTCTCGTACAAGTAGTTGGATAAGAGTAATAATTAAAAATGCCTTACTTCTTCTTCGTGAATTTTGCTAACAATAGCGCGAATATAAGTAGAAACACGCCGATTAGCACAACATTATCAGATATCAATTCCAATTAAGCCCATCTACCTTTCAAACGAAATGACATTAATAGCAAAAGGATACCATAATCCACTTCAAGATTGCTTTTAATTCCAATTGAACTGATGAAATTCGATCTTTCTCAACGTCGATTTAAGGAAAATATTGGTCTTTCGACTTCTTCCAATCATTTCCCCGGAAATTGACTATTAATTTACAGAGTCATTCTTTTAAACTAGACAAACCTAATTTTTCTTCCTCGACACCAATAGTCCATTCTTTCAAATAAGCTTGTGTATAATCATTATATAATCTATCAACAGTGGGAGGAATCATATGAAAGCTCTTCGTTTGATCTTCTTATTCGCCCTATTATTTCTCGTAACGTCGTGCAGTTTTCTAACGTCTTCCAATTCGTCTGAAGAAGTCGACGCCAAGAAAGAAACAGAGGACAAGCAGTCAAAATCGTCTAGTGAAATGAGCTCTTTGTTTCAAGAAGGAACATACAAATGGGAAGAGGATAACATGATTTTAGGAGCAATGGACATCATCGAGCCGCAAGAAGGCTCATTTTCGTTCATTCTTCAGGCATATGATGGCCTAAATGTTGGAGAGCTGTCAGGTACAGCGGAAGTAGATGGCGACACAGCGACGTTCACTGATCCCACTAATGAGAAGTGTAAAGCCACATTCGGTTGGCAACAAAATCAACTTGCAGTTGATACGAGTGAAGCCTGTCAAACGGAAGAGAACACCGTATCGTTCACAGGCATTTATACATTCATACAAATTGGTAAACAGGAAATATCAAATCCATCTGAGGCTGAGGAAACCACAGAAAGTAACGGATCCGATTGGCAGGAAGCTCTCTACATCGATGCTAGCTATGACCGAGGGAATCTCAGTATTTCAAACGTTTCAGAGGATTCTTTTCAGTTCAATTTTGATATAAGCCATGCTGGTCAGGATGGTGAACTAACAGGAACTGCCGAAATCACTGGGGATGAAGCAACATTTCAGGATAAAGATGATCCAGCTTGTAAAGGAACGTTTGCTCTTCTGAATAACGTTGTTACATTTAAAGAAGACTCCTGTATCAATTACCATGGTGCAGGAATAGAGTTTACAGGTAGCTTTACAATGACTGACCAGAAACCTTTAACAACTACAAAACCAGATCCATCATGTACTGCTGCTCCATTTCATACTGAACTTCTGAAATTTGCGGAACAAGGTCATTTAAAAGACTCTTCTGTTTTCCTGGGGATGACAGAAGATGAGTTGAAACAAGAGAAACCTTCCATGACGTATAACGAGGACCTTTATGAAGGGCTTCCTGGTTTCTTTGACAATAAATATACGTACTTAACTGTCGATCAAGAGGTCTTCAACCTACGTTATAATGCATTGTCAGAAGGTGAAGCTATTCCTTATTCCGATCTCGTTTGTCAGTTCGGTGAACCAGACGAAGTGATTTTCAATGAACTTGATAACGTCTATTTTCACGTCTATAACTCCGGAGAGAACAAGCTTTCCTTCGTTTCAGATTCTAAAGAAGGCGACATTAAAGCCGTTCAGCTTGAATCGCAACGTAGTAAGTTAGCGCATTAATTATCAGAAGAAGCCAGATGATAACCATCATCTGGCTTCTTCTTTGTCATACGATTTACACTATTCAACTAATGATTGCACTAGTTCATCTGATAAGGCAATCTTTCCACCAACAATGTAATATTTATCAGCAAAAGCGCCATACTTCGAAATTGTTTTCTTTGTTGTCGCCTGCGCTTGTGTCGCATGTGTTAAAAGAACTGGGGCTCCTTTAGATGCAGCTAAAGCAGATCCCGATAGTGCGTCTGGATAATTACTTCCAGTAGCAATCAGAGGTGTTGCCATGTTCAGCTTACCTGCAAAGTAGTGAATCACGTTACTATTTGTTTCGTAGCGATCGTTCCCGCTAATTCGCACGTATTTCCCAAGACTTTTCGCTACACTATTTGGTATTGCTGTTGTTCCCCCAATGACGAAAAACTCGTTCATCGAAGATGTTTTCACATAGTTCCCTACCGAATCTGGAAGCGAACTTTTCTTTGTTAATAGAATTGGCATGTTAAGTGATGCCGCAATTGGGGCTATAGAAAGAGCATCAGCAAAACCTGCTCCTGTTGTAACAACTGCCTTCTCAGATTTCCCTAGCTGTTTCGCAACATTAACAGACGTTTCATATCGATCACTTCCGCTAATTCGCTTAAATGTAATGCTAAGACTTTTCAGCTGTTTTTCAACATTCGTTGTAATTGCTGATTTACCACCTACTAGAATAACTTGCTCCACGCCAAGTCGATCGAGTTCCTTCATAACAGACTCTGGTAACGCATTCGTGTCTGTTAATAGGAGCGGTGCTTTGTTTCGATGAGCAAGTGGTGTTGCGCTAAGCGCATCTGGATAATTTCGACCAGTGGCAATAACAGCAACGTTTGACTTTTTCCACCCTTTCTTCGAAACGTTCACTGCTGTTTCATAACGATTGGCACCTGAAATTCGCTCCATTGCCGCTTTCGTCCCATCTATAGCACGAACTGCACCAAATGCATCCAATCTCCCCCATCCGGAAACAAGATCGTATCCCGGAACTGGCTCCTCAAACGGATAAGGCTCTTCCCCTTCATAGTAATACTCTTCATAATCACTGTAAGGATTATCTTGTTCATCAAAAACAACATCGATCGCTGTCTCAGTTAGAATCTCTTGTATTTCACCTGGTGTTAGTTCTGGTTTTTGTGAAAGTAATAATCCCGCAACAGCTGATACGTGAGGGGTAGCCATCGACGTTCCAGACATATAAGAAACATGACCATCAGGCATAATCGATGGAATATCTGTCCCAGGGGCTACTAAATCCAAGCCAGATCCATAATTTGAATAGTCCGAGACGATATCGAGACGATTTGTTGCACCGACTGATATCGTATACTTTGAAGATGCTGGATAAGAAAGTTCCTCAAACCCATCATTTCCACTTGCTGCGATCACTGTTACACCGTGATCGTTTGCATACTTTAGGGCATATTCAATTACGCGACTATAAGATCCCCCAAGGCTAAGGTTAATGACTTGAGCACCTTGATCTACTGCATATTTAATACCATATGCAATCTGCTCGGTATCTCCAGATCCTGAAGCATCAAGCACTTTAACTGGCATAATCGTAGCATGTGAATTGAGTCCTGCCATTGAAAAATGGTTATTAGCTTCGGCTGCTATAATTCCGGATACGTGAGTACCATGTCCATTGTCATCCATTGCATTCGAGCTTCGATCGATATAATTATAAGCGCTACTCGTATCAACTGATGAGCTTAAGTCTGCTAACGTGTTATCAACACCTGTGTCGACAACGGCAATGACTGTGTTTTTCAACTTTTTTCCAATCATCCATTTTTGCAACTCTTCGAATTGAACATCTACTCCACTCATTCCACCGTCACTGCCACTGTTATGAAGTGACCATTGATAAGAGTAGTGACGATCTTCAGTGAAAATAGAGTACTGTTGAACAGGTTCAACGAAATCCACTTGTGGAAGCTTCGAAATTTTATTTGAAGTAGTTTCAAGTGATTTTGCTGATGATTGATCCATTTCCATCACATACATATTTGCAAACCCTGCTCCGTTCGCTTTAAGCGGGTCGATTGCATGAACACCATATGACTGTGCTTTTGAAGTAATACTTGAAACCTTCTGATCGTCCTTCAACTTCACAATCACACGATTACCAGCCTTTGGTGTTGCATAACCAGTATTTGTAAGAATAGACGAAATCGTTGATTGAGTTAGATTTGTAATTCCAACGCTCTTCGCAGTTGTTTGGATTTGCTTTTGAAGGAAAGCAGGTACAGAATCATGCGCTGTTTCATACAACCTGTTGATTGCATTTTGATCTTGCTGCGTCACTTTATACGTACTTGCACTTCCATGTTCAGCTACATCTCGGAATAAGTCCTTTAGTTGAACTAAGTCATGATAGACATTTTCTCTCATCGACTTACTAAAAACCATTTTGGCACTAATAAACGGTGCACTCTTATAATAAAGCCCTGATAAATTCTTACCTTTGTCTGTTTGAGATAGAACGGTTTCACGTATCGTCCGAAGATCTTTGAGAATAACCTCACCATTCTCACGTTCATTCGTGCTAAGCTCTGCTGGACATTCTTCTGTCATAACATAATCTGATGGTGCAAGCGTAACACCGTCGTAAGATAAGGTATAGGCTCCGCTTATTTCACTTTCTATTTCCTCAAACTCTTCTCCACCATAGTGTTCAACCTTTATGTAATAAGGGCCGATCCATGCTAAAGGAAAATCGATCATTGCAGGTTCATTTTCAAATGAATATCCCATATAACGATCAAAAGCACGGTTGTCTACAGCATTCTCAAGGCTTGAGTAGACTGTAACGTTTAACTCCTGCTCTGACGTAAGCTTCATCCTGAAATGAGTATAGTCTTTAATATCTGATTCGGAAGGATGGACTACGTACCAGTGAACCTGCTCACTGTCATTAAAACTCCCTTCAATAGGGGTTGAACTTGTTAATGTGACCTCATTCTCTGGTACATTTCCAGTTGCACCCTGAACTTGTTTCACGGGGAACTGACTGAAAAGCATTGTGAAAATCATAACGACGACCAAGACGCTACTAATCTTCTTCATCCTAAACCTCCATCTAATAGATTCAATATACAAATCTATTAAATCACAAATCGGATGAAAATGGTGGAAAATTTTTCTACAAAATGGAACATAAAGGATGTCGGAATTCACATAGAATAATGCTTACTAAATACCTCAGCAAAATTGTTACTATTTCTACAATAAAAAGTGATCTATTCTCTAAAAAGAAACGTTATTCTAAAAGGGTATTATTAAGAAGATTGTTGTCTTTGTAAAAAGTTTAGTATTATAAACCTCAATTCATCACAATCACTACTCTTATAGCAACGATGTTTACGAATACACCCTTCTATTAAAAATGGAGGCGATAAATTGTTACCAAATGCACGAAAAAAACAAATTTTAACTTGGCTCAAAAACGAAAAGGCGCTTAAAATCTCAGAGATTAGCAAACGACTTAATGTCTCAGAAATGACAATTTATCGTGACGTTAAACCATTAATTGAACTGAACCACGCACTGAAAATACCAAATGGAATCGGATTACCGAACCCTCCAAGGCGTCGGGAAGGTGAATGTCCCTCTTGTTTGAAACCTGTACATACTAGATTATCTTTTGAAATAAGTTTCGATAAGAAACAATTAGAAACTTTCTGCTGCGCTCGCTGCGGATTGATGCGCTACAATGATACGAAAGAGGATGTCACTCAAGTCATTTGCAAAGATTATTTAACGGATAAACCAATCGATGCAACAGGTGCAACCTACCTATTACATTCAGATCTTAACCTCAATTGCTGTCAGCAGCAGATTATTACATTTGCGTCACGTATACATGCGAGACAATTCCAAACAGGATTTGGTGGAGATGTCTATCATTATGAAGAAGCAATCAGAATCCTTACCTTTGAAATGGATGGAAACGCCAGTCAAAGAAACTGAAGACGCAAAATCATTCTAACCATATACACAAAGAAAGAAGCGGCATTCACCGCTTCTTTCTTTGTGCTCATTTTATACCATCAGGATATGTCTTCTTTAGAAACACGACTGACTCATCGATTAATTGTTTCAATACTTCTTCATCAATATCAGCTACTTTATTAATATACACACAAGCTTTACCCGCTTTATGTTTACCGAACTTCTCTAACAACTGATTTCGTTCTGAATCCCCAGTAGCAAAATACAAACTGATTTTTGCTTTGCGTGGTGAGAAACCGACAAGTGGCGCATCCCCTTCATGACCTGAATCGTATTTGTAATGATAAGAACCAAATCCAATAATACTTGGCCCCCACATCTTAGCTTCATGTCCTGTTGTTTCAGTAAATAGATCTAACAGCCGATAAGCATCTTCACGCTTTTTAGAAGAATCTACATTCTCGATAAATTCAAGAACACTATTGTCTGTTTCTTTTGTTTTCAGTTCATACATGCCCAATATCTCCTTCCGTTTTTCTATGCCTCATTACTTTAGAATACCACGTCAACGATGCAACTCCTTTAAATAAGAACCTTTTCGTAGACGTTGTTGCTTATAGATAAGTGGTTAATTTCCGCTCCAATTAGCGAAGTTTGGTTTTCTAAACAAAAACCTTTAAAAGCAACAATCTTTTAGTAAAGACCCATAAATAAGCAGAATAACTTACCACAATTTTAAACATATAACCAAAAGTATATCCCGCTTATTTCTTTTATTACGGTTTCATGTTTATTCCTCAAAATGAGTTAGTTAGAAGCCAAATCGGGAACGTTCTGTTCAAGAGTCACCATCAACAATAAGATAAAACATCACGGAGGTTTAACAATGTTTACCTTAAATGACATCCCAATGTTTTTCGTGAATTTCTTCGTTATTTTGCCAATTGTAACGCTTGTTCACGAAGCTGGTCACGTGTTAATTGCAAGAGTCTTCGGTGGGAAAGTTAAATTCTGTATCGGTACAGGGCGCACCCTGTTTCAAATAGGACAGTTAGAAATAAAAAGAAAGTATTTTATGGAGGGCTGGTGTCAGTATGAAGAGTTGAAATACAACAAAACATGGGCACATATCGCCATTTATTTAGGTGGGAGTCTCTTTAATCTCATCGTAATACTTACAATTAACTATTTAATTGTTTCCGAAATCATGCCAGTGACTCTCTTTTTCTATCAATTCACGTATTTCTCGATCTACTTTATCTTCTTTTCTCTCTTGCCATTTCGAAATGACGATGGTCGTCCAAGTGATGGTATGGCTGTATTGGATGTTCTTCGATACGGAAAATCTGCTGATCCAATTGATTGATACAAAAACGTGTAGAGGGATGGCACATCCCTCTACACGTTCTACCATTTATAGTCTATAACTAATCTTCTCTATTCTCAAATTTTGCAGAAACAAAACCTAATACTGAACCAAGAATCGCACCGCCAAGTACTTCGATCGGTTGATGACCTAGGAACTCGTTTAATTCTTTTTCTCTTTCTACAAATTCAAAGCTTGGAAAATCTCCTGAGAGGGAAGCGAAACTATCTTCCAATTCATTGACAAGGCGTGCAATTTCGCCTGTATGTCGGCGAATTCCCTGCGCATCATACATTACGATCACACCAAATATCGCTGCAAGGGCTGTTTCAGTATGGCGTGATCCTTTATTTGCAGCAATATATGTTGCTAGTGCTGACACGCCAGCTGAATGGGAACTCGGCATGCCACCTGTTGTTGCTACCTGCTTCACATCCCACTCACCTGTCACCTTTTTATGTGTTAGGATCTTTAACCCCTGTGCAATTGCAATCGACGAGATTGCTGTTAGAATTCCTCTGTTCATCTTTTGCATTATTTCATCCTCCACTTCGCAATCGTTTCTATCATAATGCTTCTTTTATCCCATTACCCTAAGTGGAGAATTTTATTCAAATGAGCAAGTTATTTCATGATGAATTTACTAGTTTGAATACTTCAATTCTTAAAATCTTGAATTTGGAAATAAGCCAAAATCAATCCTATTAGAAACCAAATTGTAGCAACACTAATCACCAATAGCTCTTTCCACACTTCCTTTATTATTCGTCGACGAGACAACTGACTCTCACCCATTACCTCGACTGATTGAAAAGGCATACGTAGCAATAGACTCATGAGATACATGAAGAAATTCATTAGCCCTCTATGATTTGATACCATCGCTAATCTGTAAAAAATGTAAAATAGCATGATGCTAACGATGAATAGATAGATCATAGAAGCAATAAACGTATAAAATTCAACTTGAGCAAGATCTTTTGCTTCTGGAAAAAACATTGAATCACTTCTTTCACGAACGATTGGTCTAATGGTTAGTGTAACAAAATCACTTTCTGATCTTTCATAGAAGATTTCTCCAGTACCTTAACAACTTAATATCTATATATTTTTTCTATCAAAAAAACCCCACTGATCACATCAGCGGGGTCAAATTATCTACTAAGCTTTAATTCTCTTGAGAGAAGGAAACTCTCTCATATGGCTCTAATAAAGGCGCTTCCACTTCGAAAGCATCTGGATACTTTATTCCGAGCCCTGTATTTAAACAAACGACTCGATCACTATCATGAATCCAGTTAGACTCTCTCAAGTGTTTTGCTGCTGCAAACGTCGCAGCCCCTTCAGGGCAAATAAACTGTCCTTCTTCCTTTGCTACATCACGCTGAGCTTCTCTAATCTCATCTTCTGAAACAGCTACTGCACATCCTTCAGTTTGATAGATGGCATCAAGAACGAGAAAGTCACCGATCGCTTTTGGAACATTAATACCAAAAGCATGAGTCTCTGAATTCTCCCAGAATTCAGACTCTGTTTCCCCTTCCTGATAGGCTCTTACAATCGGCGCACACCCTTCTGATTGAACTGCTACCAACCGAGGGAGCTTTCCGCTAATCCAGCCGAGTTGCTGTAGTTCGAGAAGAGCTTTGTATATTCCAATTAACCCTACTCCTCCCCCAGTAGGATACAGAATAACGTCGGGTAATTCCCAGTTCATTTGCTCTGCAATTTCATAACCCATCGTTTTCTTGCCTTCAATTCGGTACGGTTCCTTTAGAGTAGAAGCATCGTAGAAGCATCGTTCCTTCACCAAGTCCGCTACAATTTTACCTGCGTCACTAATTAATCCATTTACTAGAAAAAGCTGGGCTCCTGAAATACTCACTTCTTTTCTCGTAATTTCCGGTGCATCTTCAGGCATAACAATATACGCTTCAATCTGAGCTTTCGCAGCGTATAGGGACCAGGCAGCACCAGCATTTCCATTTGTCGGCATAGCGAGGTGTTTTACACCTAATTCCTTTGCTTTCGAAATCCCAACTGAAGCTCCCCTAGCTTTAAAGGAGCCAGTTGGCACCAGTCCTTCATCTTTTATGTACAAATTCGAAATCCCCATTTGTTTCCCTAGGAAGGGAAGTTTCGATAATGGGGTCATCCCTTCTTCAAAACTTATCACGTGTTCTTCATGCTCTACAGGCAGCAATTCATGATAGCGCCAAAGAGAATAAGGACGACTCTTCAATTCTTCTTTCGTTACCCTTTTTTTAACCTCATCTAGCTTATAATCAACAAGTAACGGCGAGCCGCATTTGCATAGCTGTTGAATTGTATTTGAAAGATACGTTTCGTTACATTTCGGGCAAGAAAGATGAGAAATCATACTGTATGTCATGTAAGCACCTCCTAGAATCATAAGAAAGTAGAAACCCAAAGAACTGCAGAAGAACTCTGGGTATCACACCTCTATCATTCTCTTATTTATGAAAATCAAGTCCTGAATGAACTCTTTCAACATATCCTGCTCGTATCACATAATCACCAAAGTGCTCATTCTCTTCTTTTTCTTTTGCAAATTTAAAAAGAATTGGTTTCAAAGATTGTAGAATTTCCTCTTCACCAATGTTTTCTTTGTAAAGCTTACTCAATCTGTCTCCTACAAATCCTGCACCAAGGTACATGTTGTATTTTCCTGGTGCTTTCCCAATAAAGGCAATCTCACCAAGCGTTGGTCTTGAGCAACTGTTCGGGCAACCGGACATTCGGATAACGATCTCTTCATCACGTAATCCTGCTTCATCAACGATGACCTCAATTTTATCAATGAGCGACGGCAAATAACGTTCCGCCTCAGCCATCGCAAGTCCGCACGTTGGAAAAGCTACGCACGCCATCGAGTTTCGTCGTAGTGCAGAATTTTGCCTACCGTCAGTCAATCCATACTTCTCAACAAGTGCTTCGATTTCGGATTTTTTCTCTTCTGAAACACTCGCAATAATTAAATTCTGGTTCGGAGTGAGTCTGAAATCACCTGTGTGCACCTTCGCAATTTCCCGAAGTCCGGTCATAATCTCACTATCTCTCGAATCAACAATCCGACCATTTTGAATAAAGAGCGTTAGATGCCATTTCCCATCACCCTTTAACCATCCATAGCGATCACCATTATGATCGAAGTGGTAGGATCGCTCTTCTTCAAGATTCCAACCCAATCTATTATTTAATTCGGTACGTACCCATTCGAGTCCTCTGCGATCGATCGTATATTTAAAGCGAGCATATTTACGTTCAGAACGATCACCGTAATCACGCTGAATCGTAATGATTTTCTCAGCAACTTCAACGATCTTTTCCGGTGAGCAGAACCCAATGATCCGCGACAGCTGTGGATAGGTGTTCGGGTCACCGTGCGTCATTCCCATTCCGCCTCCTACTGCAACGTTGAAGCCTTGAAGCTTACCATCTTCAAGAATCGCTATGAATCCAAGATCTTGAGAGAAAATATCCACGTCGTTTGATGGTGGAACAGCAACACCGATTTTGAACTTTCTTGGTAAGTACTGCGGACCGTACATTGGTTCAATGATCTCACTGCGATCAAGAACCTTTTCTTCATCCAACCAGATTTCATGGTACGCTCTCGTTCTTGGGAGAAGATCATCGCTTAACTTCCGCGCCCATTCGTGCACTTCAGCGTGAATATTAGATTGATATGGATTAGCATTACACATCACGTTCCGGTTCACATCACCACATGCTGCGAGCGAATCCATTAAGGCACGATCCATTGCTTGAATGCTCTTCTTCATATTCCACTTTAATACACCGTGCATCTGAAACGTCTGCCGAGTCGTTAACTTCAACGTACCATTTCCATACCTATTCGCAAGGTCATCCATTACAAGCCATTGCTCGGGTGTCGCAACCCCTCCCGGTAATCGAACACGAACCATAAATTGATAGGCAGGTTCTAACTTCTGTTGCTTTCGTTCCTGCCGAAGATCCCTATCATCCTGCATATAGCTACCGTGGAATTTCAATAGCTTCGTTTCAGCATCTGGAATAGAAGAAGTAATGGGATCTGCAAAGCTTTCAACGAGTGACCCTCGTAAGTAATCGCTTTTCTCTTTAATGTTCTCCATTTCACTTGGGGTACCTTGTGTTGTCTTTTTAGACATAATCGATCTCCTTCCTGCTTCTTAATAAACATCTCTCTGGTAGCGCTTCTCGTTCCGAAGATCGGCAAGATATGCCTCTGCTTCTGATTCACTAATCTCTCTCTCTTCTCTTACAATCGTAACGAGTGCTGCGTGAACATCCTTTGCCATGTATTTCTCATCTCCACATACATACACATGCGCACCTGCTTCAAGCCACTCATACAATTCTTTACTACGCTCTAACATGCGATGCTGAACGTATACCTTTTCATCTGTATCTCGTGAAAATGCCACATCCATTTTTGAAAGCACGCCTTTCTTGAGCCATTTCTGCCATTCGATTTGATAGAGAAAGTCTGTAACGAAATGTTGTTCACCAAAGAATAGCCAAGTATCTCCTTGTGAACCTGTTTCTTCTCGTTCTTGTAGAAAAGCACGATAGGGCGCTACACCTGTTCCTGCTCCAATCATGATGACAGGTGTATCTGGATGATCAGGAAGCCTGAAATTTTGATTTTTCTGGACAAATACCGGTAATTCATCGCCAGGCAAAGAGCGTTCCGCACATTGACCTGAACATACACCTGCACGCTTTCGACCATGTGCATCATATCGGAGTGCTCCAATTGTTAGATGCACTTCATCCGGATTTGCTTTGGAACTGCTTGCGATTGAATAAAGTCGTACAGGTATTCTTCGCAGTACCCCAATAAATTCTTTTGCAGTTACTGGCCACGGACCGAAAGCTCGTATTAAATCAATTAAATCTCGACCGTAGAGGTATGTCTTCAACTCCTCGCTTTCAGCATTCAAAATGGTCGGTAATTCTTCATTTGGAGTGAGCGACGCTAATTTCTCAAGCAACGGTTTCGTTAAACTTGTAATCTCATAGGTTTTCGTTAACGCATCACTTAGAGACTGGAGATCTCCATTCTTATTAATTGGCACCTCTTCTTTAGGGTCCCACTTCATTTCTTCAATAAGCTGATCCACTAGCTTTGTATCATTCTCAGGATAAATACCGAGACTATCGCCAGGTTCATACTCTAATCCTGAGCCTTCAAGATCTAATTCAAGATGACGTGTTTCCTTGTTCGATCCGCGTCCGTTAAGATTCACATTCTCAAGAATTTGAGCTTTAAACGGATTTGTTCTTGAGTATGTTCCATGCGTTGAAACTTCCCGCTTTGCAGATTCCTCTGATAGTGGTGAATCATTTAATACGGCGAATACACCTTCGAACCATTCTTCTGCAGGTTCCTCAAAATCAAGATCGCAATCAGCCCGAGGATAGAGTCTTGTTCCCCCAAGCTCTTCTAATCGTTGATCGAAATCCTTCCCTGTTTGACAGAAAAACTCATAAGAGCTATCGCCAAGAGAAAGGACCGAATACCTGAGATCCTCAACCTCTGGTGCTCTGTTACTAAAAAGATAATCATAGAAACTCAGCGCGTTATCAGGAGGATCACCATCTCCATGCGTGCTTGTCAGGAGCAACAAATCCTTTACATTCTTAAGAGCTTTCGGTTTAAAATCATCTAGGGACGACAGGGTAACTTTATACTCTTCATTTTCTAGCTTTTGAAAAAATGACTCAGCAAGTGACTGACAATTACCCGTGTGAGACCCATAGAGGACGGTGATTTCACGCGTTTCTCTTTCACTTTCATTTTGCTTAGATGCAGGATCAGTAGTGGCGACGGATTCCGTTTCTCCACGTACTGAAAGATAACCGCTTAACCAGATTTTCTGTGTTTCAGTTAACGTTGGTAAGAGACGATTTAAAAGCTCTGTTTGTTCTTGATTGAAAGGACTATTCATAACCTCGAACTGCAATACGATTCACCTCACAATATAATTGACGATCATAATTCACCCTAGTTCAAGCTGTTTACTCGGAATTAATCCCAAAAAGGAACATCTCCTTTCTAACTGTAGATTCAACGTACGAAAAAAAACCCCTCTTCTAACATAAGAAGAAAGGTTTTTATTAATAGGATCTGCCCATCTTCTCATCTTTCAGGTATGCACCTGCTGGATTTGGCACAGTTCGTGATCGATCATCACATCCGTTGCCGAGGCTTCAAAGGGCCAGTCCCTCCACCTCTCTTGATAAGAAATGTTGCTATGGAATTTTCAAAATACAATGATTGTTTCAAATTTTATCTTCTGAAGAAAGAAATGTCAATCCTTTAAAAGAAAATATCTCGGCATTTGTTTAATTAAATATGGATGGCTTTTTATTCGATAACTTGATTGTAATAGGATAAACAGGCAGAAATAAAATTAGCCAACCAACTAAGGAAACAACGGCTATGATGCATTTAAATCCATACAAAAAAATGCTATAAAAAAGCGTAAACCTTTCGAAAACATAGTGACTTTGAGAGTAGTGGTTGATTTACGCTTCAGGTGCTCCTATCAGCCCTTATTTAATAGCGAGTCTCTTTCATAAACTTTGTCCATTTTCTACAATTCTCACAAGTTGAAACACAAGCCTTCTCTTTTATAATAAACGTAATGAGAAAGCACCTATTTCATTTCCTTCTCAATCTCCATCCCATTCACGAATTCCTGTATTAATTCCTTCTCATCTTCCGTTAATTCTCTTTCAACTCGGTTTATGTACTTTTCTGTCATATATTCATGATTACCATTGCACTCATCCGTCAATGAAGCCATTGTTCTTAACATAGCGACTTCCTTCATAAACTCCTCTTTTGAAATCGCACTTCCATGCGAGAGGATAAACCATTCAGCATCGAACGTTTCAAGCTTATCTAGTAAAGTCAGTGTGGTATTCACTGTGTAATTCGTTTTTGGCGAGAAAATATCTGGATAGAAGCAATCACCAAGGAAGAGAATCTTCTCTTCTTTTATATAGATGACAGTTGAATCTGCTGCATGATCTCCACCTACTTGGTGCAATTGACAGGTAACGCCACCAAGATCAATCTCCATATTTCCTTCGAACGTGATGTCCGGTAATGCAATCGTGATCTCACGATGATCCACGAACTCTTTTTTAATCGCTGTTGCACAGAATTCGATTTCAGTCCCTTCTCTCACCCGCTCATCTAAATCACGATCCGACCACCCTAGATGAACAAGCTTCTCCATTTCTCGCTTTGTTTCTTTAGATGAAATGGAAACAACATCAAGCGTAGATAACCCGAAAATGTGATCCCAGTGCCAATGCGTTAGTGCTAGGAGTTTCGGCTCTTGAACTTCTCTTTTCTTAAGTTCTTCAAGAAAATAGTTTGCATGGGCTTCTGAATTTCCGGCATCGATCATAAGAGTTTGCTTTTCCCCAACAACCATTCCGAGAATGGGCCGATCCGTCTCTGAAACAGGCGTTTGATACCAAAACCGTTCCCCAATTTTCTTAATCTGTTGCATAACATGTCCTCCTACATAAACTTTTAACTCTCTTCATTTTATCACTAATTCAGTCTTAAGATTATTGCTCAGCATTTAAAAACACCTCCATTTGAAGGTGCCTTCGATTTTTTACGATGTAGGTGTTGAGTAGGAAATACGTTATACATTTTGATTCATCCTAATCCATCCACAATAATTTTCACCACCATAGGTCCGATTATAACGATAAAAAGAGGTGGGAAAATAAAGAGAATCATAGGAATGAGCATCTTTACTGGAGCTTTCATTGCAAGTTCACGAGCTGCTTCACGTCTTTGTTCACGAATACGATTCGTTAAATTTTTGATAACTTTGGACATGCCAATCCCAAGGTGGTCTGCTTGAATAATGGACATCATCACACCTTGAAAACGTTCGGAAGGAACTCGTTGTTTCAAACTATGGAAAGCTTCACGTCGCGACTTTCCACGCCTCATTTCATCCAGGGCCTGTTTAAATTCTTCAGACAATGGACCTGGCTTTCTTGAGCAAACATTCGAGATGGCTCCCTCAAGTCCAACTCCCGCTTCAAGAAGTAAGCTAACCATATCGAAGAAATCCGACATCTCTTTATCAATCTGTTTAATTCGCTTGGTTTTTTTCTTAGCCAGATAGAATAGTGGGTAGCGATAGAATAAGAAGACGATGGCGAGCACTAGTAATAACGCAAAGGAACTATTACTCTCTGAACCTGGTGCGATAAGTAAGAATGCTAAGAAACCACCGGTTATGCTAATTAGAAGTTGCATCAATCGAAATTCCACCGCTGACCGGTTTCCATATCCAGCTTCATGTAGAAGGAGATCTAGCTTCTTCTGATTTTTCTTTGCAAAGGTTTTATTTACCTGTTCTACTCCAATCTGCCAGTATTTATGAACTAGTGGATTTGATAACAGGTTGGTTCTTTTCTTCTTTCTAGAACTATTTTCTTCCTTTTTCCCAAAGTATTGTTCGAAACGATATTCCACTGCTATTTCTTTACGATAGATCGTATTAAGAATAGCCGAAAACATTAGCACGAAGAACAGTAAGGCACAAATTATAAATAAGAAAGGAATCATTTCTACACCTCAATTCGAACAATCTTTTGGATCAGAACCCAACCAATGATTAAAGATATCGCCCCTGATACAAGGAGAAACATGCCTAACGGATTCGTTAACATTGGTTCAAAATAACTCGGACTAACGAAGAAAAGATAAAGCGCCATGACTAGAGGTAAAGCAGTAATAATGACCGAAGATAACTTTCCTTGTGCTGTCAGGGTTTTCAGCTCTTCTAGCACACGAATTCTTCCCCTAATCGTCTCCTCCATCGTATCCATAAGCTGTGCTAAATTACCCCCACTTTTACGCTGTGCCAGAATAGCCTGGACAACTACTTCAAGTTCCTTGTTTGGTAAGCGAGCTAGCAAGCTAGTAAATACGTCATCCATTGGTATTCCCATACCGATTTCCCGAACAGCGCGGTCAAATTCTGGTCCGATCGGATCAGGCATTTCTTTCCCTATTAGCTGCATCGTTTGCAGGAAGCTAAAACCCGCCCTCATTGAATTAGACATCGTCCCAAGTGCTTCGACAAGTTGATAAGAAAGAAGCTTCACTCGCTTTCTTCCTTTGTATTTCATATAACTATTTGGAATGGCAAACCCAATGCATGCTGAAGGAACAGCAACATACCAGGGGAGACCTACTAGATAAAGGCTAACACTAGAGCCCAATGCACTTAACAGTCGAACAACGAAGAATTCTTCTTCTTTTAAAGGACTTCCCGCTTGCTCCAACAACTGCTTCGTTTTTGAACTCAACTTTATTCCTTCGAAAAAGCGAGATACAGAAGAAACGAATCGTTTTAAGACGTTATTATTTTGGACATGCTCGACCTCATCTTTGGAGGCTGGAAGAGGAATAAATGTATGGATTCGCTTGTTCATCTGCTTCTTTCTAGCAATACGAGTCGAAACGATATAGAAAACGATTGTAAAAGTGAGCAAAAGCGTTCCAATTACAATGAAATCCTTCATCTTACCACACCTCTTTAAACCAGGATGCAGGAATTTCGTATCCGTTCTGTTCCAAAAGCTCTGAAACATTCGGGCGAACACCCGTCGACTGAAATTCTCCTATTATCTTTCCATCTGGCCCTCTCCCTGTTTCTTTATAAATAAATAAATCCTGCAGTACGATAATATTCTCTTCCATGCCGAGCACTTCCGTAATACGAGTAATCTTTCGCGTTCCATCTTTCATTCTAACTTGTTGTACGATAAGATCTAACGCATTTGCAATCTGTTCCCTAATTGCCTTTAAAGGTAAATCGAAACCTGCCATTAGAACCATTGTTTCAAGTCTCGATAGCATATCTCTTGGAGAATTGGCATGACCAGTACTTAAACTTCCATCGTGTCCTGTGTTCATCGCTTGAAGCATATCAAGCGCCTCAGCTCCACGAACTTCCCCTACGACAATACGGTCTGGTCGCATTCGGAGGGCGTTTCGTACTAGGTCACGAATGTTTATTTCACCCTTACCTTCTATATTAGGAGGGCGTGATTCGAGAGAAACGATATGGTCTTGTGATAGATTTAGCTCGGCAGCATCCTCAATCGTCACGATCCGTTCATCATTTGGAATAAAGGATGACAGGACATTAAGAGAAGATGTCTTTCCAGATCCAGTACCCCCACTAATGAAAATATTCAGCCTGGATTTGACTGCCATCTCAAGAAACTCTGCCATTTCCTTACTTAACGTGTGATAGCTAACTAAATCCTGCATTAGAAATGGCGTTTCAGAGAATTTTCGGATCGTGAGTGACGGTCCTTTCAATGAGAGCGGTGGAATAATTGCATTAACACGGGAACCATCAGGCAATCTGGCATCAACCATAGGTGAGCTTTCATCAATACGTCTTCCTATCGGTGCTACAATTCGCTCAATAACACGACTCACATGAGCATCATCCCGAAACGTTGAATCACTTTTTTTCAATTTACCGAATTGCTCATAGTAAATATCAAATGGTCCATTGACCATAACCTCAGACACGGTAGGGTCATCAAGAAAAGGGGTAATTGGTCCGTAACCTAGTAGTTCATACTCTACTGACTCCAGTAATAATTTCTTTTCTTCAAACGTAAACCGCTCGCCTTCCTTATCCAGAAAAGCTTTGCCCCATTCTCGAATTTTTTGAGACTCTTCTTCCTTCTTAAATTGCTTTTTCTTTAATTCATCAAGTAAGTAGTTTTGTAAGCTTTCTTCTAGTTGACTGTAATCAGCCGTTTTAACAACGGTCAATTCTTTTCGTTCAATTACCCGATTAGGCGCCTCTTCTTCCACATACCGCTTAAACAGTGACAACCGAACCCCTCCTTTATCGACTTAGTAAAGCAAGACGTTTCACCTTTTTCACCGGTTGTTCATTAGGCGGAAATAGTTTCTTTCCTAGAAGCTGTATCCCCTTGCTGAATGGACTTCTCGACGATTTAACGACAAGTGGAACTCCCTCATTAACTGATGAAATGGCAAGCTGCCCCTGATCAGGTAAAGTTGCAAATATTGACTTTTGTAGAATTTCTTCCATCCGCTTTTCTTCAATGGTTCGATGCTTAGAATCTCGATTTAAGACGACTCTGACTTTTTCTTCGAAATGCAGCGTTTCCATCATATCGAGATAGAGCTTACTATTTCGAAGATCTGGTAACTCACTTGTCGTTAATAGAAGGGTTTCGTCTGCTAGAGCAAGACATGTTAGATGAATTTCTGATATATACGTAGGTGTATCTATGAGAATGACATCGTATCTTTTCTGAAGCTCTGTCACAGCGATTTTCAAGTGTTCCTCTGTCATAATCTCAAAGAATTCTGGACGAGGAGGCTTTGCGAGAATGGAGACTCCACTTTTGTGATGGGATAAGTATGATTCAATCCCATACTCTCCTCGCTCAACACCTTCCTTCACCCACTCATAGATGGAATTCTTCGGCTTAATATCGACATACATAGCCACATCACCGAATTGAAAGTTAGCATCAAGAATAGCTACTTCTTTCCCTTCTTTGGCTAGTGATGCTGCTAGATTCACTGTAAGAAATGTTTTTCCAGATCCACCCTTAGAGCTACAAACCGCTATGACCCGACTGTTTTCTTTCATTAATTGAAGAGAAGGTTCTCGACTATTCCGTTGCTTCATATAAGCTTGAGCCTGGAATATAACGTCTGTTACTTCATCACCAGTTGATGAGAAAGTGAGCATGTCTGAAGCACCAACCTGCATTGCTTTTTTCGTATTCTCTAAATTTTCTGGAGAGATGATAATCATATAAATATGCGGGAATTTAAACGATATCTCTTGACAAAGATCATACACATTGTATGTTGTATGTGCTCTTAGAAAAAGAACGGCATTTGGTGTGCTCTCAAGCTGTTTAAGGAGATCTTCTAAACGATAGAAACTGGTTAACGACTCATTCTTGTTAGTCAGGATGGTTTCAATTTCATCAGCTCTAGCATTCGTATCTGAATAAAAATACCAATATAAATTCATATTAATTACTCTCCTTATAAACCTGACGTGTTTCTTTCAACGCTTTCTTACTTACTCCATCATCCTCTTTATTTCTTAGCATTAAATAGAACCCGCTCTCGTCTTTCGCAGCTAGACTAAGCAGAACCCCTTCTTCTGGCGTTACTTCAAGTGTCACTGTTTCATAGTGAAGTGCCTCATCTACGCTATCAGGTGCTTTACCTGAGGTAAGGACCTTTTTATTCTGCAAAACGAGAACAGCTGACTTGTATTCCTTATCTGTTTCTTCATCTATACTTTGTTCATAAGCAACAACGTCCACATATGAATTAGGTTCAATGTACCCTGAAACCCCACCAGCGAGATCAACGTTTATGGAAATGGCGCGATTCCCTTCGCTCACCTCTGCAATTGGATTTGCCATCTCACGTCCTGCAATTGTTTCTTCTGCTTCCGTTAACACTTCTGTTTTCTCGGCTTCTTTCACTTCTGTTGAATCTGTACTTACAGCCGTTAAATTTGTAAATAACCCTACATAAACGATCAATGTAGCGAATACCCCAAATATAAGCGACCACATCCAAATACGTTTGGTTTTCATGCGCTCACCCCTATTTCTCCATTAAGATCATTCAACAAGCTTAACTCCATACACGTTACCAGGGCCGCTTCCCCCTATTTCACCTGAAGAGACGGTTTCTTTGAATTTCCCAACAATCTGCTTATCATCTTCAACTCGTTCAAGCCAATAGGATGCAAATCCGACGATTTCAACTAACGATTTTCCATTCACACCAGCCCACGTTTTTATTAGGGGTATGATGATAATACGATCACAAGATTTATCCGCTGTAGCTGCGCTTTGGCAATGTGGTTTAGTAGCATCATTATCAATCAATGTCTGAAATGCATTCTTCACAGGTCCCCACTTTTGTCCTGGCTCAGTTTGTACAAACTTCGTCCCGGGTGCCAGCTCCACACCGTTTATGATGTTAGTAGCCAATCCGCTTGCACCATTGCTATTAATGTCAAGATAGCCACAGTTCCCCTTATTTTTGCCCGGATTATCACACTTCAGCTGAGTTTCATGTGGGATTGCCGTATATTCGATCGTGATTGGCGTTATTCGTTTCACAGATTTTAATAACCCAACTTCCGCTTTTGCAGAGGCACTGACTGAGGCTTGCTGGATACCGAATATGCGAGCGAATGTCATTGGTACTGTAGATTCTTTCGCTACCTTAATCGACTGACTCGTAATCGTTAAGTCGCCACTCCCAATAGGAAATGCATTCTTATCCGCATACTCTTTCGCAAGTGTCGAAGCTCTCGCTTGACTCGTTAGTAATCCTTGAGCACCAGCTAGGGCAGACGCATCCATGGCATTCTGGAGTATTCTTTTCTCGTGATAGAGTCTTCCAATATCGACCACCATTGCGGTTGCTCCTAACAAAACAGTCATGCTAATCGCAAACATGACTGCTACATTTCCACGTTCGCTTTTTAGTAACGACCTGAGTGCCTTCATCACTCAACCCTCATCGCGGCCGAACTTGATAAGGTAATTGGACCACTTATCGAGGAGATAACTGGTGTTAGGAACGTAATAGGATAGGTAATGGTCACCCTAACATCGTTACCAGCTGTTTTCGTCCCACCTGGAGAAACAGAAACCTGACCTGAAGAAAGGTGAATACTAGAACCACTCGTAACGGCCGTGGACACAATCTTTGAATCACTTTCACCAATACTTGCTACTCTAACTGCTTCGCGACTTGCATGATCGATTGTGATGTAAGCATGAAAGATGCGTCCAAAATCGACGATTCCAAACAACAGCATGACAAGAACGGGAAGGACAAGAGCGAACTCTACCATCGACTGTCCTTTTTCAGATTTCATCCAATCCCTCCTAGAAGTGCAGCACATACTGTTCCAAGTGTAATCGCTACGCCATAAGGGTATGTTAGTCCACTGTTTTTGCTGATCCCTTTTACATTCAACAGTGAGTAAAGTGTATAAGTAGGGGATTTAAACACATTCCAAAGCCCGCTTCTTTTCAACAATAAGATAAGACCAATAACTCCACCAATAAGAGCAGTATAGAAAAATGAATGTAGAACGAACGAAGTGCCCATAAGTGCTCCTACAGCAGCAAGCAGCTTCACATCCCCTGCCCCCATCCCGCCTAGTAAATAAGGAATTAGTAGAAGAGAAAAACCAATAAGTAGTCCTGCTCCGCTGTATAGAAAACCTTGAAAACCGAATGTTATCGTGTAGTAAAGTAACCCTATGATCATTGCTGGGAACGTGACGATATTAAGAATACGCCGGTTTCGAATGTCGGTTATAAACGAAATAAGTAAGGTAATGCCCAGGATACTGTATGTCATATTAGTACCTCTTTGTTTTTAAATTTAGCCCCACTTAGGTAAGTGGGGCTAGGATGATTTATTTTATTATTCTCTTACAGGTCATCGATAACTGATTGAATCAAACTTTCAATTTTTTCACCTAGTGTAATAAAGATACCTGCAGCTACTACCGCTACTCCCGCAAGAATCAACCCGTACTCAGCCATTCCCTGTCCCTCTTCTTCTTTTACCAAACGAGCCATTTTGTTCAACATAATCATTTCCTCCTCGAATTTTATAATTTTTTTGTTTTGAAAAACATGTATGAATGAATCATTACTACCTGAAATAAAGTGTCTTAATTGTAACGGAATAAGATTAGAATCATGGCGACAACGATTTAGAATGTATCGTAACCTTTATTCTCTCTGAGAAAGCACTTGATCTTCTCCCCATCCGTTCCCCCTTTCAAAGATGTTCTGGAATAACCTCAAGCTTCACTGTTCAATATAGTGTTCGCTTTTGATCACTTTGTTCTTTTTATAGAACATCTCTTGAGTTAATAATAGTTCGTTATAGAGAATTTGTAAATACCTTTTTTTAAACTTTTTTCTTCTTTTTGCAAAAAAACTAGTAAAATATTCGTTATTGAGTATTAAAAAGACTTCCTATATAGTAAAGACAACGTCATTATATAGGAGAATCGTCATGATAAACTCTAAGAACAGCGCACTATATCGAACAATCCCTTTTACAGTTATACGAGCAGATTCCTTTTTAACTAGATTAAAAGGTTTAATGTTTCGTCGAACACCGCTAGAAGAAGGCCTTCTAATCGTCCCATGCAATTCTATTCATATGTGTTTCATGTTTTTCTCCATTGATGTTGTATTCCTGACCCAGAACAATGAAATCATCAAAGTAGTAGAAAACTTAAAACCCTGGCGATTTGTTCCACCAGTTAAAGGTGCTCATGCAGTATTGGAATTACCAGTTGGAGCGATTAGAAGTTCTTCTATTAAAGTAGGAGAATTCATTAACCTCCAATAAAAAATGACAACGCCACTAAAGCGTTGTCATTTTTTAATAATCATTTCTTGGCTAGTATCATAAACCTTTTTGAATTCGTTCGAATGCCTTTATCCGTCTGATTGTCTTCAATAAAGCGGTTCAACTTATGAAAGTCTTCGTTTTGCTCCCCAAACTGAGGGATTATTGGGGTATGTGTAAGAAGAAAAATGACATCTTCTGGCCTATGAAAATAATCGATTGCATCAAATTCAAACGATTGAACGTCTGAAAACCCCGCTTCTAGTAGCTCATTAATATACCTTTGCTTCAAAGAACCATCCTCTACTCCAAAGGATTGACCTCTTCCAAACGCCTCTTTCATATTACTCTTATCCGCTTCACTTACTTGCTGCGTTAAAAATAGTCCTTCCTTCTTTAGTACTCTTGAAACTTCTTTAGAATTAAAAGGAGCATGGCAGCATGAAACGATATCGAAAAAGCTATCAGGAAATTGTAAGGAATCTGAAGACATCTGAGCAAAGCGTACATTTGTTACGTTTGCGTTTTGAAGATTCGATTGAGCTGTGTCCATCATGCCTGATGAAAGATCAATCCCGACTAATAGATGAGAGGAAGACGCAATCTTTAAGAGGTTCTCTCCTCCCCCAGTTCCAATATCTAATAATAGATCAGTCTCCCTCACTCTTTTCGTAACTTCATCATAGAAGTCCCACTTCACTCCTTCAGAGGTAAACTGTAAAGAACTGAAGTCCCATCCGTTTTCTTTTCCTACTTTATTATAGAACGTTTCGTATTCTACTTGATTCAACCGAGTTCATCCTTTCTTACCTTTTCACTACACATAACATACCATTAATCACCTAGTTATGAACTTACCATTACCATTATTGGAATCAATAAGTAAGTAAGAGGTTTATTACACTATCTATAAAAGAGTGTCATTTCTACCATATTAAGCATCAAGAACATTCAATAAGTTTAACACTGTCTATTTTCGGATACATACCTACTAGACACGATAATAAAGGAGATGAAGTAAAATGGCAGAGAAGGATGCAAAGCAAGCAGTAGCAAAAATGAGCGAGGACAAGAAAGACGATATCATGCAGAATTTCCAATCTTTTAAAGATTATCTTGGCGATCAAGTTCATAAAGGTGAGAAGCTTGGTCTAGGTGAAGAAGGTCTTGCTAAAGGTGCTAAGCGCGTAGCAGATTATCTAGCAGATCACGAAGAGCCACGTAACCGTGAAGAAAAAGTTCTAAATGAACTATGGAACGTAGCGAACAAAGAAGAACGCGAGCACATGGCTCACGTACTTGTAAAACTAGCATCTGAAACAAACTAAGTGACTCACAAAACCGCTGTTCTCTTGTAACAAGAGAACAGCGGTTTTTTACATTCTTTCCCGACCCTATTCTAACGTTAGATAGACAAAACCTTTATCCACTTCTACTAAGAAGGTTTCAACTACTTCGTTTCCTGCTTCCACCTTCCCATTACTCAAATGTATTTCACAATCATGATACTCGCAGAAAAGATACTCCTTAAGAACCACACCATTCACTAACTCTTCACCTCTTGGACAGCGATTATGAATCGCGCGAAAGGTGCCATCTGATAAACGAAATACAGCAATAGACAGTTTTAATAGATCTACTTTCGTCCCTGTTCCTTTTGTAAAATCTCGTACTTTTCCTAAATTGATCTTAACCGCCTGAACTGGCATGTGTACGATCCTCCCGAGAGTTTGCTATGAATGGCGATGAGAACGACTTGAAAGAGCCTTTTTCGTTACGATTTTAAGAGTAGAATGTGAACTTATATCTTCTCCTCTAAAAAGGTGATTTGAAGGGATGCTAGAAACCGGTGCAAGTTCTTGCACCAGTCTTTTAAGATGCTTTGCTTCAGATGTATCTCCGTATAGAATAGCTCCAATCACTCGACCATGAAGGGTTACGATTTTTTTGTAGACATGACGAATGGGATCAATCCATTGAAACGTTCTTGTTTCTTCTGTCTCAAGAACCTGACCGCTTGAGAAAACGTTAATACCACCAATGTTAAGGTGAGTAGAGACTGTTGAACCCTGGTAACCAGTGGCGAGGAATCCTGTTAGCGTTCTTGCCAAAGAATCCGCTTGCTCATATATTGGTTCAGTCGCACCGTAAGTTGCCTCTCGGTGCTCGATGCATTCACCTATCGCAAAAATGTTAGGCATACTCGTTTGCAGGTCGTCGTTCACTACAATACCACGGTGGACTTCAAGACCCGCCTTTCGAGCTAGCTCAATGTTTGGTCTGATTCCAACTGACATCAGGACTAGATCGGTCTCCAATATCGTCCCATCAGCAAACCTTATTCCCTCCACTTGTGAATTCCCTAATACCTCTTTCGTTCGTTTACTAAGTAAGAAAGTCACTCCTCTTTCCTCAAGCTCTTCTTGAAGCATTTCAGCAGAAAGTCGATCTAGCTGACGATTCATCACATTCGGTTGATGATGGACAACCGTTGTTTCCACTCCGAGTGAAACGAGTCCCATCGCTGTTTCAAGCCCAAGAACACCTGCGCCAATAACAGCTGCTTTCTTATATAGGTGAGCATTTTCCAAAAGCGCATAACAGTCTTCCAACGTTCGAAAGGTTCTAACTCCCTGCTTCCCTACGCCTTTAACAGGTAATAAATGTGGTGTGGAGCCAGTTGCCAAGACGAGATAATCGTATCTAACTTTCCTACCTCGATCCGTTTTCACTTGCTGATCATTACAATCGATAGATTGAACTTTTTCATTCATTAAAAAGCGAATACCATTTCTCTGATACCACTCCTGCTCATGTGAGAGTGTTTCTTCTACCCTCATCTCACCCTGCAAAACACGCGATAGAAGATGTCGTTTGTATGCAGGCTGACGTTCTTCCCCAATAATCATGATTTCAAATCTGAACGATTTCACAGATAGGAGGCTTTCAAGAAATCGAATTGCTGCCATACCTGCCCCAACTACCACAATTCTCTTCACAGTATCCCCTTCTTTCTACTCTGAACCACTATAAAGAAATCCTAACATGATTGAATAGTCAAAATAACAACTTGGTGAGATAGCCTTACAATGTTTTGCAGAGAGCTTTATTGCCTCGTAAATTACCTATCATCAGGCATTAGAAAATAGATACCTATCTCTGCGGATAGAACGGTTGTCATTGCAAACACTATAGAGTAGAAAACGTTTGGGGTGATATCTTAATGAGAATACGTCGAAGCAAACACAATAAAACTACAAATTCATCGACATTAGAGAATCAAATCAAACTGGAATTTCACAACACTAGTGATCTTCAATTCAAGAAATTTAAAGTGGCTTCTCTGGATATTACACTTGCTTTTCTAAAAGATATTTCTGACCCTATAATAATACAGAAAACCATTATTTCTCCGCTTCTTACAGTCTCAGATGGAGATAACTCAATTCAAATAGAAGGTCTTCCTGACCTCCTACCAATTGCATCCATTCAAAAGGTTACTGATTATAACTCCATAACAGAACATGTAATGGACGGTTGTACGATCATCATTGTGAGGGATAAACAGACACAGAATGTTTATGTTGTTGATACGATTAAATTCATTAAACGTACACCTGATGAACCAGTCAATGAGCCAACGATTAGTGGTCCTAGAGATGGGTTTATTGAATGTATTCAGGACAACAAGACTCTGCTTCGCATGCACTTAAAATCAAAGGATTTGATCTTTGAGAAGTTTACTTTAGGAACGGATGTTTCAACTTATATATATTTGGTTTATCTAAGAGGAAAAACAAAAGAAACGTTAATACAGGAAGTAAGAGATCGAGTCAGTTCCGTGGAAGTGGACTATGTTAAGGATGGGGCAATTCTTGCACAATTACTTGAACGAAATAAGTTTTCTGTGTTTCCCGAATTAACATCAACTCAAACCCCTACGAAAGTAGCCAATGCTCTCTTAGAAGGAAGAGTATCCTTGTTAACAGATGGTTCTCCAACCGCTTTGATTGCTCCAACGACGCTGAATATGCTTTTACAAACGCCAGATGATTATCATTTCAAGTGGATTCCAGCTTCATTAATTCGCATGCTAACGTATATTACAGCATTCATATCAGTACTCCTTCCTGCCACCTATATATCATTGGTTTCTTTTCAACACGGCCTAATTCCAACAAGTCTTGCAGTTTCTCTTTCGAAAACAAGAGAAGGTGTACCATTTCCCTCAGTGATTGAGGCATTTCTTATGGAGTTAACCATCGAGATACTCCGTGAAGCTGGAGTAAGACTTCCTAAGCCAATTGGCTCTACAGTAAGTATTGTCGGGGCAATTGTTATTGGAGAGACTGCTGTAAGTTCTGGTATTGTTAGCCCGATGATGGTAATGGTCATCTCATTTACAGCAATTTGTTCTTTTGCAATTCCAAACTATCAATTAAGTCTCGCATTACGAACCATTCGCTTTTTTATTCTGTTCTCAGCAGCAACACTTGGTATATACGGCATGCTGATTGCAATTTTTATTGTCTCAACCCATCTCGTTAAATTAAGAAGCTTTTCTGTTCCATACCTTGAACCTTTTGCACCTATCAACATAAAAGAATGGAAAGACGGCTTTATCCGTTTGTACTTTAAGGCAGGGGCTAAGGAGGATAACGTAAATGAATGAAAAACAGCCTTCCCTCCCGATCATTATTTTTCTAATTTCAACGATTATTGGGGTGGGGATTGTAACGTTGCCAAGACAAACCGCTTTAATCGTTGGGCAGCCGAACATGTGGGTGAGCGTTATTTTCGGCTCAATTGTCGCTTTCTTAAACGCTTGCCTCATTTTCATGTTGATTAAAAGATTTCCAAAACAAACGTTGTTTGATTTCGCTCCAAAGGTAGTAGGAAAGTGGATTGGGAAGTTATTTAGTTTAATCTTTGTTATGTACGCCATCTCCATCTCAGCTTTTATCATTCGAACCATGTCTGAAATCGTCAATTACTACTTATTAGATAGAACACCAAACTCTGTCGTACTTGCCGTACTTGTTCTGTCGTGTATGTATCTTGTCTCGAGTGGGTTATCGAACATCTTGATGTTCTTTCAGCTTTATTTTCCTATCATCATTTCCATGTTCATTATACTCACCATTTTAAGTATCAAAAGTATTGAAGTGACCCATTTACGTCCGATTTTTGTGAATGATGGATTGGAACTTTTAAAAGGGACAAATACAACCTTTTTTTCTTTTGTAGGTTACGAGCTTATAATGGTTCTTTCAGGGTATCAGACGTTTACAAAATGGCGATGCATGACCAAAATCATAGGCATTAGCCTAGGCTCTGTTTGTGCTATTTATGTTCTTTTCTTTATACTGAACATTGGAATATTGAGTATTGGTGAATTAAAAGTAATTACCTTTCCAACAATTGAAATGGCAAAAACGATTGAATATCAAGGTTTTTTCTTCGAGCGATTTGAGCTTTTATTTCTCTTTGGTTGGATCGTAACCATCTTTACAACACTGACTGCATATTATTATTCAGCCCTTCTCGGCGTATGTAAAATTATCAACTGCAAACGAAACATTTGCCTAAACACCTTAGTCGGTACAGCTATTTTCTCGCTCGCACTCGTTCCATCTGGTATAACTGAGCTTTTCTCATCCGCTACTTATTTAAACAACCTATCGTATGCTGCACTCATTGGAATTCCATTTATCCTACTAGTAATTTCTTTTGCAAAGGAGAAATTCCAATGAAAAGAAAACATCTTATGGTACTCATCCCACTCCTATTACTGAACCTATCTGCCTGCTGGGATAGTGATGAAATCGAAGACCTTGGGATTATTATGGCAATTGGTCTTGACTTTCTAGATGAAGAATCAGCTCGCTACTCCATGACGAATCAATACGTTGTACCAAATAACATACCAAGTTCCCAGACAGGAGGGAGTGTTGGAACACCGTATCAAAATATGACATTAAATGGAGACAGTTTCCTATCGATCATCCGCCAAAATTCATTAGAGTCAGACCGCCCCCCTAATTACACCCACCTTAAATCAATGGTCGTCTCAGAAAAGTTATTGAGAAATGAACCAATCAACAATATCATAAGTTTCTTTCTGCGCGATCATGAATTTAGACGAACGGTCCCAGTGTTTATAACAAGGGAAAACGTGGAGGACATTCTTAGTATTGAACCAACTAAAGAAATGTTCCCAGCTGTACAAATTAAAGAATTAACACAGAACATTGACCGAAGTCTTAACGTTCAAGATAATCTGGACTTCGGTGATCTATCGAAACACATTTCCGATCGATCAAGCTTTGTTATTCCTGAAGTTTCTATTAATCAAAATCGAATCCGGTTGACAGGTGCAGCAATTATCTCAAACCTGGATCATAAAATTGCTGGTTGGCTAAAACCTGACGAAGTTGGTGGATTAAAGTGGATTAAGGATACCGTACAAGGAGGAGTTGTAACCATCGATGAGGAACATTCAGGAGAAGAACCGGTAATACTTGAAATTAATAAATCGAATACAAAAATTGAACCTGTACTAAAAGGGGATCAACTATCGATTAATCTGTCGGTCAACGCCTCCCTTCGACTTGCAGAAGATTGGAATGTGGAACGAAATGTATTTAAACCGGGATGGGATAAAGAAATTAAGAAAAACAGTGAAGCAGTTGTGAAAGAATCAATCGAACACGTCATATCACTCGCACAAAAAGAATACGGATTAGATTTTCTTGAATTTTACACTTGGGTAAGAATTCAGCATCCTGACTATTGGATGAAACACGAAAAAGAATGGAATTCGAAATTCAGTGATGTCCCAGTCAATGTTGACGTTGATTTTACGCTTACAGGCTATGGAACACAGGATATTAATTGATTCACGTTGAATATTAATGAAACTACTGTTTTCTCATCAGATAATTATTCGTTCATAAGTAAAGCAGAAGAACCTCTAGAGGTTCTTCTGCTTTAAAACACGTTTTATTTATCAAGTACGACTTTTTTTCTTTTCTCGCACCATCTTCCAACAAGGTAAGTAACCACTGCAGCAATACCAAAAGGAATGAGAGAGCCACCTGCTTCAAATCCATCTGACGTTTCCGTGTAGAATTGAAACATCAGAATCTCAATTTGAAACGTGTTACCAACGAATATAAGAATACCGCTTACAACAAAGAAAGCCAAAAGCCCGAGTAGCACTTTCTTGAACATCACAACACCTCATTCCATTCAATTTTCAGTGATGAATTTACTATATGCTACGATTTGAGAAAAAGTCGATTCCGCTCTATAATTAGCTCCACTGCTTTTTGTAAGTCGATATCCTCGTGGATGTGATGTTTAGACCATGGAATATAAAGATCAGGTTCGATTCCTTTCCCACTCATGCCTCTCCCTATTTCCACTCTAGATAATTTAGAAGTAGGATACCAAAGTTCAAATTCATCATGCCAATTTCTAACTGCAAGGTTGGAATAATCATTTAATCCCATTGTTGGCCTTCCGACGACCGTAACCTTGGAGGAATGTTTACACACCTCAACAAAAGAGTCGCCTGAACTTCCACAATATACATCTGTTAAAAGAATAACGTTCTTTGGACCTTCTTTCGTTTTGATGAGAAGACTGTCCTCTATAGCTGTAGAGGTCAATTCAACAAAGCCCTTCCCTTTGTTTTCTTCCAATACACAGATAAGAGCGTTTAGCTGATTCAATGTATTCTCATCCTGAATTGAATGTCGAATCTTCTCTAGAAATTCCACACGCAACTCAACGTTACGCTTTGTACAATTTGTTAGCATACGATCTGTCGTGAAATCCGCTAAGTTAATTTCGTCTCCTTCAAAAAGGTAAGGGAGTAACTCAAAATAAGCTAAATCATTGCCACCTTTGTTTATACGAACGTCGATGATTAAGTGATCACACCTTTTAAGTAGGTTACTGTTCTCGTCTATTAACGATGAGATCGCGTGATGATTCATAAAGTCTGTTAGCGTTAACAATAATGTGTCTGGTGCTACTTCTTTTAGGGAATAATCCGCTTCGTACGGCTCTTTCTCATAGTTTCGAAGATCGAGCGTGAACGTTTGTCCTTCCTGATCCGTCACTTGTGCTGTCTCGTATCGTGTAAGAATTGGGCTCCAGTTTTCTCGTTCTGCCTGCGTTTCCATTAAGCGTCTTTTGTGAGTTTCGACAAGCTGAGAGATACTTATCCCATCTAATGCTGTTATGCAATCTCCTGGTTTCAATCTATTTTCTTCCGTACTTGAAATAATGTATAGACGATCCTCGTATCTCCGAACGGTAAAGCCAACATAACTCGTAGGTTCTTTAGCCTTATTTGTCGCTCGAAAACTCATATGTAAGTCTTTGAAATCAAGTAAATAGTCTTCTACAAACTCTACAAAGGTATGATTATTTAAACCACCTTGATCTTGAAGCCTGTTAATCTTATTTCGATAATCATGAGGCGAATCCCACCCTTTCTTATCGATACAGCCGGCGTAATCATGATGCAGGATTTGAACAATTTCATCAAAAATAGTTACAAACATCTTATCACCCATTTACTGTTATTTTATAGCAACCACTCTACTTACCAATTATTTCAAATGACCCTCCTAAACTCAATAACATTTTTCTTTCATTCCACCAAAAAAGACGCTTCTATCTAAAGCGCCTTCCTTGTTTAGTGGAATCCAAACTTCTTTTTGATCATTTGTGCCACTTCTTCAGCACTAATATTCTCATTGTTTATTCTCAAGTAGTGATCTCTATCTATTTCTCCAACTTCTGAGTTCACGCGGAACTCTTTCATGGTAGAAAGCAAGTTTCCTTCTGACTGCTCAATGTTCCGTTTCGTTGGTTTATGTTCGAGTCTATTCGGTGTCGTATTCCGCTTTAGTCTTTCATCGACACCAGCTTCCAACTCAACGAAATAGATTTCAGCTTCGCTAAAGATCTCGCAAATTTTTTCAACGAACTCCCAATCTTCCGGCTGATCAAAGGCCCAGACATAAGTGAAAATCATCCCATAGTTGTCCGTTTTGGCGAATGATGAGAAGATTTCTTCTCTCATCAAAGTGGATAGTCGCCACATTTCTGGGCTAAACCCAAAGAAAGGTTCAAGAAAGTCAATTGTCATATGGTTATGAAACAGATTAAGATCCGTTATTTTCTCTAATTCTTGACCAACAGTCATTTTACCTACTGCTTGTGGTCCAAATAGTAATACAAACTTCATGTAAAATGCCTCCTATTCTATTTTTTCTATGTAATCACCATTTACTGCACTTCCACCGTCCTAGTTGCATTGATTTTATGTCGATGAAGGGCGAGTTTCGTAAAGAATATTCCAGCACAGACGAGGAGGAGATATAGCACACTCATTCCAACTCCTCCGATCACGTTTCCTATAATTAACCCGAGTCCACCTAGCATTTTACCTAACTGAAATACAAGACCGTTAAAAGCCATATACGCTCCCCTTCGACGATCGTCAACGACTTCAGCTAACATCGCTTGTCTTGTTGGAACATAAAGGAGTTCACCGATCGATAGAACAACAACGGCAAGGAATAACCCAGGAAGGTTTATGCTAAATGCCATATACGCATACCCCAATCCAAAAAGAATAAATCCAGCATACATTAGCGGTTGCTCTCCTTTCCCTTTTATCCATTTCGAAACGATGCCAGTAAAGAGGACGATGATAAGTGTATTCGTAACCGTAAGGAGACTTAACAGCTTAATGCCATCGAGTTCAAAGGAATAGATGTTTATGAAATCAACAATCATTGGCTGTATGTCTCGCTCAAGGCGCACCGATATGTAATTATTGCGCTGGAATTCAATGGCTAAGATCGCAACGCCTCCAAGTGTGAAGGCTAGAAATGAAAGATCTTTGCAAACGAGCTGATAGCTCTTAAGCAGTGGCTTAATTCCGTATTGCCCACGAGATTTCTCCGAAGTCACCACATACGTATCGATAATAAACGTTACTGTCATCCATAACGTAAGAATACTTAGTGCCATAAGAATAATGAGCAGTTCAAATAAATAATCTTCGAAAAACCATCCACCAATACTAAGTCCAATCATAATGGAGAGGTTAACCGCCCAGTAGTTAACGGCGTACATAAATGACCTCGTTTCTTTCGTACTAACGTCGATTAACATCGCTTCTGCAGCGGGGTTAACGAGCCCACCTGAAACACCAACAAGAAGCATCATCACATATGTAAGCAAAGCTGATTCATACCATGGTGAATTGGCTAGAAGCATGCCAATAAAAGCACCTACTTTAATAACTTCACCAGCTACCATTAACCGTTTGCGTCCTACAAGATCGGCTAAATGACCACCATACAAACCTGTAATAAATTGAATGAAAACTTGACTAATAACAAGAACGCCGGCAATGGACGCATTCATTCTTGTTGTAAAATAAATGGCCATAAACGGGAAAATAGCAGAACCTACAATACGACTTAGAAAAGAGGTATAAATGCGGATTTTAATATTTGGATGCAGTGTGCGAAACAAGACCATCCCTCCTTCCCCTTTATTATCATCTTTGCAAAAGGGGTTAAAAAGGGTACACTTTAAGAAATCTTGTCCCCTTTTAGGAGGTGCTTCTATTCAAGTCGAGCGCTATTTCACACTAAGATCATATATGTACGAGCGAGAAAAAGACTGTACTATATCCTTTAAATTATCCGAAGTGGCGGATATGTGGTACACATCAATTAAAAACGCAAAGCGCATTTTGAATAGCTTAGAAGAGAAGAAATGGCTTACTTACATACCCGGCAAAGGAAGGGGAAACGTTTCAAAAATCACGTTTCCTATTTCCTTCCAAACCGAAGTGGAATCCTATGTGAAAAAATGTCTTCAAAATGAGCAATTGGATTTAACCGCGCACATTTTAAGACTACCAATTCCACAATCGTGGATTGCTAAATCTTCGAAAGATATTCGCAGGCTTTTCGGTTATCAAGAAGATACCGCTTCAAGCGATATTCTCCGGTCGTTTATTTCTAGACCTGTAACAACGCTTCACCCTCTTAAGGTAGCTATTGCATTCGAAGCTCACGTTATCGAACAGCTTGGCGATTCATTAGTGAAGTATGATCCTTTAACAGACACTGTGGTCCCTCACCTCGCGCATCACTATGAGACAAATGACAGTGGACATAAGTGGATCTTTTATTTAAGAAAAGGGATCCAGTTTCATCACGGAGATGAACTGACTAGTACAGATGTGGAAGCGACTATTCAACGCGTCAAAGAAGGACCAGCATCTTTTTCATGGCTCACACGTGGCATCCAACAGGTACAGTGTAATAATCGGTATCAATTAACGATAACGCTGAAACAACCTAATCCATTTTTCCTACGATACATGGCATCACCAAACCTTTGCATTCTTCCAGCAGGCGTTCCATTTCACGAAGAAGACTGGATTGGAACAGGTCCCTTTTATCTTAAGGAAAGGAAGAAGCACAAGATTGTACTTGCAGCATTTGATCGCTACTTTAAAGAACGACCGCTGCTTGATGAAATTCATTTCTACGTTGTGTCACAAGAAATCGCAGATCTCGTAAATTACACGGTCGATGATGATGTAAGTACACCGCCCCTTCAAAAGCAGGAAATCGAATCCGGGTTTCGGTATTTAATCTTTAATCACAACAAGAGAAACGTCGTACGTGATTCACACTTTCGAGAAGCGATATATCACCTTCTTGACATGGAGATGATGGCAAGTGACTTGAATTGGGAAAAGTGGATTGAAGCGAGTAGCTTTCACTATTCAAGATCGACTCACCACGCTAAAGAGGCTAATAAAATCAAACCATCGCTCCGTCAATCTTCATACAGTGGTGAAACGCTACAGCTCTATCACCTTGATTTTACTAGTGCAAAACAAGAAGCTGACTGGTTAGTTGAGAGAGCTCAAACGTACGGAATTGACCTTAAGCCCACGGCCTTTACATTAGATGAGTTCGTTGAGCGGAGTATGGATGGCGAAGCAGATCTGATTTTTATGGGTGAAGTCTCATCCCTTGATCCCCACCTTTCCTTCCTAGATGCTTTCTACAACGAGACGCTCCTGTTCCGTCGCATGTTCCCTGATCATGCTCTTCACTGGATTGATCAACAATTAGAACTTGTGAAAGCAAGCCCTACAACAGAGGGTAGGATAGCTTTCATGAAAGGAATTGAAGAAAAAATACGCAGTGATAACCTATTACTCTTCCAACACCATCCTCTCAAAACAAGAACGTTTCATCCGCTCATTAAAGACGTCGAATTTCAGTCCTTTGGACATCTCGATCTGAAGAAACTATGGATTCCGCATTAGAAAAAGCGCGGGGGACGCAACTCCTCCTCGCATTCTATTGTCTTATACCTTCGGACTCATCTTAATTGCTCTCGTTGCAATAAAGGTTTTAATATACCGATCAAGAACTCTTGATCCACCGAAATCATCTTCATAGAAGCCCGATATCAAGAACCCCGCATCCAGTTGTCCTTTTATAAGCTCCTCCAACGTATGAGCATATTCAATCGTTTGATTCGCTTTCAAATGTGCTTCTATTTCTTTTTCACCCAAGGTATCTAACGTTGAGGAAGGCACAGCATGTTTCACACTCAGTACCCCTTTTTGCTCCTCATTGTCATCAAAGATAAATAGAAGGGGATTCGTAGAACCAGATATCAGTACACCATTGTTCTTCAAAACTCGAGACGCTTCTCTCCAAACCGGTGCAACATCTTTAACAAAAACATTCGAAACCGGATTAACAACGATATCGAAAACCTCATCATCAAAAACGTGGAGATCTGTCATATCGCCTTGCACAGTATGGAGTTCTAATCCATCACGTTTCGCCACAAATTCATCTTGCTCTAACTGTTTCTTAGAAATGTCCATCACCGTCACATCTGCCCCTGCTGCTGCAAGAACAGGACCTTGTTGGCCTCCTCCTGAGGCGAGACAAAGCACCTTTACACCATCCAAGGATGATGGAAACCATTCCCTTGGCACTGATTTCTCAGTCGTCACTGAAATGGACCAATTGCCCTTCTTGCTCTCCTCTATTATTTCTGTACTAACCGCTTGCGTGTACCTCGCACCTTCTTCAACCTTTCGATCCCATGCATTGCTGTTATGTAGCGTTGAGTCCATGATTTAACCCCCCTCTTCGATTAAAGAATACCATAAACTGGTTATAATCTGGAATCATCACTATTTTTACTAATCAACTAGAAAAAGCAGCTGTCACATACCAGCTGCTTTCCTCTTCACTTAATTGGTAACCAATTTACCTGATTTTTGCTCTTTCACTACACCTTGATCATCTGTTTTCCCTTCGAAACCTGCCCGTTTAATAAAGAACGATAGGAAAAGGGCAAGACCCGCGATAAACGTTGCAATAAAGAAGGCATAGTTAATTCCTTCAAGCATCGCTTGCATAGCAACCTGCTCTTGCATGGTGGCTAGTGCTGCCGGATCCGTTTGGGTGCCTGCACTTGATGACATTAAGTCCGAAGCGACAGATTCCGTCCTATTGGACATAATCGTTACAAGTAACGCAGTTCCAATCGCACCAGCTACTTGGTTCAGCGTATTGTTCATGGCAGTACCGTGCGGATAGAATCGAGCAGGCAATTGATTTAACCCGTTCGTCGATACAGGCATCATAACCATCGAAATACCAAACATCCTTACAGCATGAAGAATCATGATCGAATTGTACGTCGTATCCATCGATAGCGTACTAAATAGATAGGTTGTTACGACTGTAATTGATAGCCCAGTAATCGCAAGAATGCGCCCGCCAAACTTATCAAACAGGCGTCCTGTAATAGGAGACATAAATGCCATTACAAGTGCACCTGGAAGCATCATTAATCCTGCATCTATCGGTGAGATGCCTCTAATCGTTTGCACGTAGATTGGCAGAAGCAACATAGCTGAGAACATTGCCATGTTCAACACCATCGAAATTGATGAAGATAGAGCGAACATCGGATAGTTAAAGATTGTAAAATTGAGCATTGGGCGCTCTAGTTTAGACTGACGAACGATAAACGTTACGAGCGATACAAAGCCAATACCAATTGTTAAATAAACTTGTGGGCTATCCCATCCTTTATTTCCTGCTGAACTAAATCCGAATAGGATCCCGCCAAAACCTGCGCTTGATAATAGTAAAGAAGTGAAATCAAGTCGAATATTCACTTTTTCCTTTCTATCTTTTAATAGGAAGAAGCCTAGTAAAAATACAGTGATGGCAATTGGCGTTACGAAATGGAATAGCATCCGCCAATCGTAGTTTTCAATAATCCACCCTGATAAGGTAGGTCCTATTGCAGGTGCTGCCATAAGAATTAAACCAAAAACACCCATTGCCGCTCCCCTTTTCTCAATCGGAAAGCTAACAAGCATAACGTTCATTAAGAGCGGCATCATGATTGCTGACCCAGAAGCTTGCAGCATACGCCCACTTAAAAGAACTTGAAAAACATCTGCGACTCCAGCTACAACTGTGCCTAAGGTAAATAACCCCATAGCCATTAGAAAAAGTCTTCTTACTGTATATTTTTCAATTAGGAAAGCTGTTGTTGGAATCAAAATTCCGTTCACTAGCATAAATCCAGTTGTTAACCACTGGACCGTAGCCGTCTCGATTTTCAAGTCCGCCATTATGGAAGGTAACGCTATATTTAGTAATGTATTGTTTAGAAATGCAATGAAAGCACCAATGATTAGCACAGCTAGAATGCCATACTTTGGACGAGGCGTTTCAGTCATTGTTTTGCTCATGGTAATTCCCCCATACACCTTTAGTACAATAATTTATACTATCGTTTCAACTCTTCACATCATATACCATGAGTTCACTAATTGCAATCAATAAAATTTCCCTATTCTAAGGCATTTGTCTTAGAGTTAAAAGTAATGTATGATCATTTTTATACAGGCAGTACAATTCATAAAAATAACTATTCTCAAAGGTGATACGATGAATAATCGAAAACAACATGTTATACAAATGGCTCATCAGCTTTTCATAGAACGAGGATTTCAATCAACTTCGATTCAAGATATTCTAGAATATAGCAGCATTTCGAAAGGCACTTTCTACAATTACTTCTCTTCCAAAAATGAGCTGTTAATTGCACTTTTTAAATCACTGTATGAATCAATGGAATCAAGCAGAAATGAACTTCTCATTGGGCAAGATCCATCTAACCTAGACATCTTCGTCAAACAAATTGAATTCCAGATGAACACAAATAAAAAGAATAAGTTGATCACGTTATTTGAAGAAGTTTTCGTCTCTACGGATGAGGAATTGAAAAACTTTCTTAAAGCGGGACAAATGAGGATGTTAAATTGGGTATTTCATCGGTTCATTGAGTTATTCGGTGAGGAAAAGCGCCCATATTTACTTGACAGTTCAATCATGTTCCTTGGAATGCTTCATCACAATGTGAAGTATTATTCGATTGCTAATGGAGCAAGTGCAGACATCTACCCTGTTGTCCGATATACTGTCGATCGAATCGTGAATATCGTTAACGGAGCTTCGGAATCAGGCGATCAGTTAAACACCCCTGATCAAATGAATAGCTGGTTACCTGATGCGACGAGATCCGAGCAAGACTTTCAAGATAAGCTTTACCAAACGATACAGACTCTTAAAGAAAAGCTTGTACCGAAACTAAATCATGCGAAATCTATCCAACTGTTAGACTTTGTACAAGATGAATTACTCCACTCCAAGAAGCCTCGGAAATTCTTAATTGAAAGTGTGCTACTTTCAATTCGCAATGATGAAATGCTAGATCAGAAAGCAGTGGAAACACTTAGCGGGTTAGTGGAACGTTATTTTGAGCGTGTTGCCGAAGCTTGCGAGGAAAGTACGGATTAATAACAAATGGAATTCACACTAAAAAAGAGCTTGGAGGCGAAGTGCCATTCCAAGCTCTTTTCTAAAAGACTGTTGCTATTGCTTCCACATCAATTAGTTGTTTCAGACACTCTCTGTTTGATGCAGTAACTTCTTCAATAATAGACTTGCTATAACTAGCGAGAGTGTGATGACAAGAAGAAGAACAGGAAGAGTATAGGTTAAAAAGACTGAAATTAAAGTCACAACTCCTACGATCAATATAAAAAGTAAGTTGACCCATTTTTCATTTAAGCCTTTATGTAAAGCATAAAGTGAAGCCAAAAATGCAGCTGGTGCATAAAAGAGTAGATTAAGAAAGATGACTAGGAAATAATGAATTTGATAAAGAAAAGGAATCGTTTTATCTAAGTAGGATTTGCTCTCAGGACTAATAGAGAATGTAACTAGTAATCCAATAATAATTAGAACTGCTGTAATTAAATAGTGAACCAGCTTAGCAAAAAACTTTGCATAAATAAGCTCACTTCCATTAGCAAGTTTATCTTTCCAAATAATAAGTGCTTGTGCATTTGGCACTTTAGTAATTAGTACAGCGTTTTGCGCCGGCAAGATGTACAGAGATAGAAATAAGTAAATAGCCCAGTTGACTCCAATGTTTGATAAGTACGGAACTGTAATCATTAAAACAACAAATAATATCGTTAGTTTTAATAAACTAAATTTGATCTTTTTCACTTCATTTTTTACTAGTTCAGACAACTGTTACCTCCAAAAGTGATTCTTTTATTGTTTATCGATTGACGTACAGTTTTTCCAATCCAAGTAAAAACTCTACTTCTTCCTACGACGATAAAGATCCAGCGTTTTGTACCCCTCTGATAACACCTCGATCATTTGCTTCGTTCGCTTATCTCGAGTGGCCTGTTGCTTAGCGGAGAAAATTTGCCTTGCCCAGTCTCGTTGATAGCCAGGAGTCAGATTACGGAAAAACTCTTGCTCTGTGAGATGGTCGGACA
Source organism: Guptibacillus hwajinpoensis (assembly GCF_001039475.1). Lineage (GTDB taxonomy): Bacteria > Bacillota > Bacilli > Bacillales > Guptibacillaceae > Guptibacillus > Guptibacillus hwajinpoensis. Next base: position 1,554,810 of record NZ_LELK01000001.1, read on the forward strand.
AGAGGTTTTCTACATCACGTACTTGATCTTCATAGTCCGATACACACTGACTCGCCGGGGCAGTTTTTGGTGCTTTCTTCTTTTCCTTTTTCATTCCAACCACTGTAAAAACATCATCCATGCTGACCATACGAGAAAATTTAATGTCGCTGTCTTTCACATAGCCATCTTCTCCAACCTTCAACGAGGGAAACATTTCATCTCGATGAATGTAAGTTTCATATTTTGTATTGCCCTTTTTAGGATAAGCGAAGAACAAATACCCTTTTGGCTGAAGGACTTCATCATTCGCGATTACATGATTTAAATTCTCAGCCATCTCCTCAATATTCTTCACAAATATAAAGATAGCATCGTGATCCCTAGATAATGAACTCAAGTATTCATGAAAGATCTCGTATTCTCCTGGGTTATGAAGAACTGCCATATTTTTATATTTTGATAACTTTAACTTATCAACAATCGACATCTAATGTAACGCCTCCTGAACAAATGTATGTTAGTTCTCAAATTCAAAATCATTCATCTTCAATACTAATTAACGCTACACCGACCTCAACCTCTTTTATAACGCCATTTTCAATACAGCTGTCAGCAAAATCCTTTACACTCTATTTTAAGCCAAATCAATCAATAACAAAACAGCTTCTACTATTGAACATAAACCTTATATTATAACGCTAATTCCTTAACTTGTTGATTGGGAAACCAATGTATATAATACCTTTTTAACCTCTATTAATCTCTATCTATTTCCCAATATTATAAACTTCTGGTTCGTGTTACCATGAAAATAGTAATAGTCGAACTTTTCTGACACATACATTCGGGCCCGGGACCTGAGCACCACGAGTACATAGTTTGATTGTTATCCGTTATAAAATCATGATTGGAGGAAAAGAAATGAAAGTTACATTAAGAAAATTAAGTATTATTTTCAGCATGGTCCTTGTTCTATCCTTATTGGTTGGTTTCTCTTCACCTTCTGCATCTGCTGCACCGGCGGACAAAGGACCAAAGAACTTCCTCGTTGGTTTTAAAACAAATATTAATCAAGCTCAAATTAACAACATACAGAAACTAGGTGGACAGGTTAAGCATCAGTTTAAATTTATGGATACGATGCTTATTTCATTGCCTGAACCAGCGGCTAAGGCACTAAAGAAAAACCCTAATGTGTCATATGTAGAAGAAGATCAAGTGGCACATGCAATTGGACAAACAACACCTTGGGGTATTCCTCATATCAAAGCAGATCAAGTTCAAGCGACTGGAAACACTGGCTCTGGTGTTAAAGTTGCAGTTCTAGATACAGGAATCGACGCTAGCCACGAAGACCTTAACGTGAGCGGCGGTGCGAGCTTCGTTTCTGGTGAACCAGACGCAACGACAGACGGTAATGGCCATGGTACACACGTTGCTGGTACAGTTGCTGGACTGAACAATAGTGTTGGCGTCCTTGGTGTTGCACATTCTGCTAGTTTATATGCTGTAAAAGTACTAGATAGCTCAGGTAGCGGAACTTACAGCGGCATTATTCAAGGAATTGAGTGGGCAGTTGATAACAACATGGATGTGATTAACATGAGTTTGGGTGGTAGCTCTGGTTCAACTGCACTTAAAAATGCGACAGACAATGCCTACAACTCAGGTGTATTAGTTGTTGCGGCAGCAGGAAACGAAGGAACGTTCTTCGGATTCAATACAATCGGCTATCCTGCAAAATACGACTCTGCAATGGCAGTCGGTGCAGTAGATTCCAATAACAAACGCGCATCGTTCTCAAGTGTAGGATCAGAGCTTGAGGTAATGGCGCCAGGTGTTAACATTTCAAGCTCCGTTCCGGGTAATGGCTACGACAGCTACAATGGTACGTCTATGGCTTCTCCTCACGTAGCTGGAGCAGCAGCGCTAGTCATGGCAGCCAATCCGGGACTATCAAACGCAGATGTTCGTCAAAAGCTTAATGATACAGCCATACCTCTAGGAAGTTCTTTCTATTATGGTAACGGCGTAATCGATGTATACGAAGCAACAAGGTAATAGAGTAGTAGAAAAGCATGGGTCAACATTTATTATGATCCATGCTTTTTTATACTTACTTGTATAATTATCCATTAAAGAGCTATTAGTTTAATACAATCTCCATTTTTCTACTTTTTGTAGTCATCCCAATTGATTTATAGAATTCAATAGCAAACGTATTTTTCTCAGATACACCTAATTCAATACTATCAAATCTGAGGTTCCTGCCTAAATCAAAAACGTATTTCGTTAGTTTCTTTCCTATTCCCTTCGTTCGATACTTTTCACTAACGGATAAACTGTTTATTACTAATACTTTCCTCGCTTTGACAAATGAGTTTTCAGTTGATTTCTCCTCCTTGGTCACTATAACGCCAACCAATTCATCACTTACTGCGGCAACAAAAATGTGCTGTTTAACATCACTCAACTGGCTTTCAAAGAACTCTTGCTCAACTGGAGTCAAATTCTCTTTGTACAAATCTGGTCTTATATCAACGTGGAGGTCATGAACTTGCCTAAATAAAGGCAACAATGATTCATAATCGTTTTGCTCAGCTCTTCGAATAGATATATTCATATATTTCTACCTCGCAATTAGTTTAATTTTTAATCGATCACGTTTCACACTGTGCAGAAGTAATTTGTTAAGCCATTCTTCCTTTCTTGAAAACTGGTAGCTCAATTACCCTGTTTGGTCTCAATTAATTAGGCTCTTTTCTAAAAGATTGTTGCTTTTAGAAGTATTCGTATTCTTTGTTGCTATACGGGTTAATTTCCGCTCCAGGATGCTCGCTTTCCGCGGGGCGGGCGGTGAGCCTCCTCGTCGCTAACGCTCCTGTGGGACCTGTCCCGCTAGTCCCGCAGGAGTCGAGCATCCTTCCGCTCCAATTAGCGAAGAAAAGAGCCATTAATTAAAAGATAAATAAAATCAGTGCAATGATGTACATTAGAATATAGGCAACAGAACCTATCCTCCCGAAGGTTACAAAACAGCCCTTGTCTTCTCTTAAGACAATTAAATAGATGATACTCAGAACAACCATTAATATATACAAAGGCGAGACTGTAAGTAATGCAAATTCATTAGCCATATGTTCATTCATCCTCTTCTACTTCTTCAGAGTACGAAATAACAAATTCTCTTAGGCTTGAAGCTATTTCTTCAAATCTTCCTGTTTCGTGGTACCAAATAAATATTTTGTTATCATACTCTCCACTAACATGCCTAAAGCATAACTTGTCCCCTGTTCCATCTTCGCCAATAAATATGAGCTCTGCTGGAATATCTTCATCTCTTAGCTCTATGTTTTGTCTTACTATGTCATCCCATGTTTTCTTTCTATTTTTAGCGTCTATTATTGGGAACAAAGTCCATTCACCAACTTGAGCACAATTAGTCAGTTTAAAAAGTTCTTTGTACTGAGTTGGAAAGGTTACGCCTAATTTCTCTTCAGTTAAATGAATATCTAAGTCGGTAACTCCTAGTTTATTTGATTCAATTAAGTCAATGATGTCTCTCATTATATGCAACGTCCCTTCTACTTAGCTTAACTAGTTAAATAGAATACTTAAATATGAGTTCACCGTTAGGGTCTCTTTCATTTATGTACTCAAATCCCATGCTCTTATATAGATTAAAAGCGATTCTATTCTCCTCAACGATACTTAAATAAATATCGGTTACTTCAAATTTTCTTGAAACAATTCCAATTAGTTTCTTCATTGCAATTCTCCCATAGCCTTTTCCTTGATAATTTTCATCAATGATGATTCGATCTATCCAAGTATCTTTATTAGGGCCAAAAGAACCGTACATCGCAAACCCAATCATTTCCTCATTATGATAGATAGCTACTGGGTGCCATCCTTTATAAGTAGTTGCTTCTTCTAAACATTCATCTACTGTTTCAATAAATTCTTCTTGTCCAGATTTTAATGCTATCTTTCTTGCTGCTGATTCATTAGAAGTAGTAATGTTTCTAAAATAAACATCCCTCACGCTAAAATACATCCTTTCAGTGGATTAATGATTAATTAGATATTAACCTTTAGTTGTGGTTTATCCTTTTAATGTTTCATCCTCCAAATGACCAACCAAACAGAAAGAACCAAGTAAACCCACCCAAAACAACACTTAAACTGGTCGTTATAACTGGCAATGCTCTACTGTTACCGGTTTCCTTAATTGAGCCAGTAACTCCAAAGATCAGACCCAATAAAGAAGTGAATGGTGCTATTCTGATAAAGTTCACAATTGCACCAAATCCATTATTACTAAATAGGTTAATAATAAAAACAACAACTTGTATTACGAAAATAGCTAATATTATTCCAGCTAATCTTCCTGAAAAAGTTTTCGGCATAAGCTACTCCCTTCAGTCTTCATATGTTACTACCAATTATTTCAAATTCCAGCAACCAAAACAATGACGATTTCATAAAAAGGGAGCTTATACGAATAACGGATAAGCTCCTAATTAAAGATCAGCAAAATCAATTGGTAACAGTTTGCTTTATTCGCAATTTCTATAATTGGATATTTTTAAGAAGTGAGAACGTCAGTATTATTGTTAACAAAGTACCAGCAGACATTAATGTAACAATCTTCTGATTATCCTTTTCTTTTGACGATGACCCTAGTTCTCTAGATACAGTACTCCAAATAACGATAGATACTACAGCAACTATAAAAACAAACAATGATTAACCCCCATTTTATGTATTGCAATAGTGTAATACTTGAATAACCCAATATCGATTTGAAACTATTGCACATAATCCTATCTATTATTCTATAGATAATTTCCAATCAACAATAAGATAAGACCTGTCATGAAAATAAATGGTAATATGAACCAAAATATTAATCCTGTCCATGGGTCTTGAACAATTACTGCATACGTTAATCCAATCGCAATCGATAAGGCTGGTGAGATCGGCAGCATAATAGCGATTCCCCATACTTTTAGTTTTCCTTCAATGGCCTTTCCTTTGCCTAGTTCGAGTGCTACAAGAGCACTTAGAAATGCCACTACATAGCCTATTACCATCACCATTTTGCCACTACTTTCTCTGATTTTTTTTAAATACTCTCAGTCTCATAATGTGAATACGTGATCACTTAATAATTAATTAAATTTAATTACCCCAAGGAGTCTCGAATTTTTTCATCGTTCATATAACGGATGCTTGTAATTTTTCTTTCTTCATTTTCCTGATTGGTATATGCAACTTCCATATTTACCATAAATTGTAACATAAACAACAGATTAGAAACTGCTACTCCTCGAAATAAAAAATACACACCTCTGATTTCATGTGTGTATTTGGCTATCATTTGGTTGTGAACCTATCAACTAAGTCCATTAGCTTCTAGAATGGCGGGACTCAGTCACCGTTCCTTCTGTTTCAATGTGTTCCATCATAAAGTGGCATTCCGGACATTGTTTTAAAGGTTCAACTTCAAGAGAGAATTCAGAGATATGACAATCAGGACAAAAGTATTCATACATGAGCTGTAATCCCTCCCTTATAATTGTATTGTTAAAGCCAGGGACAGTTCTAAAAGAATAATTCTGCGCCTGAGCTGGTTTTCCTTTAACGATTGTAATAGGGGGTCAGACCGCTGTCTGACCCCAACTCTTTCTCAACATATAAATAAGAAGCGCTTATCACTAAGCGCCCCTCATCCTTACTATTTTCTTGTGATTGAAACTCGGCCAACAGAACGGTCTGTTGCTTCGCCTGTTACCTTGAAATTCAAGCCATATTCCGTTACATTACGACCTGCATCAGGAATCGCTTCGTTAAGATAGCTCTTGCTATCATCAAACTTTTTCACAAATTGATTTTTCTTATCTGTCATTGTTAGTCCATTGATACTTGAGTAGTCAATAAACATCTTACTATCTTTACGTAGACTGAAAGCAGCATCATGGATCTGATAACGTGTCTGCGCAGGAGTACCATCACTCCAGAACAATTCGTGCTGATCAGCATCCACTACGCCAAGGAAACCTTCGCCTGGGTGAATACCAGTCCAGTTCTCCGAATATTTATTATCTGCATACCAGACAACAAGACCAGGTTCAAATGACATCATACTCGCGCCACGGCGAATGTTTCCTAATCCTTTATCTACTCCCTGATGATTTCTCCATTCAAGCAAGTAGTAATGTTCAGATACCTTCACACCATCGTCTTTTGTAAATCCTTGGAGATCAACCTTAGGCGTACCTTCAGCATCATCAAAGAATAATTCGTTTCCATCAGCTGTTACACGAATATCATCAATATAGAAGCCAGGATTCGATACAGCACCGTCTGTTAAATAGTTGAATTTAACAAATACTTCTTTCCCAGCATAATCACTCAAATCAAATGTTCCATCAATCCAACCATCAGAATTACCAGTAATTCCGTTTCCAGGATTCGTTTCGTATGGATCCGTATCTGTTGTAATGTTACCTGGAATAGCTGTCCAGTTCTTTCCATCTTCACTTACTTGTACTGACCCATAATCCCAGTCTGTCTCAATGTCATACCATGTTTTAAACGACAATTCTCCGTTTGAAGCATCTGTCAGATTAACATTAAATACTGCAGAGTTATTTAGATCATCTGCACTTCCACTGAAATAGTCAAATTCTCCACTAAAAGGCGTGTTGATTTGAGTCTTTTTATCAGGAAGATTGATCCTGAGGGCATCAAGATTCGTACCTTTCGTATTTGCTTGATCAAGGTATACTTCCAACCCTTTTTTATCAATATCTTCCAAGTCTACTTCATCGTACTTTAACCAGTTTCCACCGTGTGCTGCTTGAAGGAATTCTTTCGACCATGCGCTAAATCCTGTTGGCTCTGTTCCTGGAAGTTTACCAGCCCAGCTTCCTCCAGCCATAAGCGACCAATACGAAACAGCTTCACCAGCACCTGAGTATTGCGTGTCGTATTCATCAGGCAGGCCTAAATCATGGCCATATTCGTGTGCAAATACGCCAGCTGCTCCATCTGCCGGTTCGATTGTGTAGTCATATGCATACATAGAACCCTGTTCCCAGTAATCTACTTCTGGCTCCGGAGATCCTGCGATTGGGAAAACGCCACCAAGATTCCAACGGTGAGACCAGATCGCATCTTCACCAAGCTGACCTCCACCAGCTTCTTCTCCAACCGCTGAATGAACAACCATTAAGTGATCAATTAGTCCGTCTGCTTCGCGGAAGTTACCATCGCCGTCAAGATCATAGCGATCTTCCTGGTCATATTCTGCTAGATTCACGCTAGGATCTGCAGCTGCAGCAGTAAGCGCCTCTTTAACCAAACTACGTGCATCTTTGTCGCTGCCACCATTAGGGTTATTTCCACCGTATTCAGCAGCATTCTTAGAAGCCATATACCAACCGGCAACATTACCATTAACCGTGTAAGCTCCATCGGTTTGTTCTTCATAGAATTGTTTCATAGATACTAGATTTTCACCGTTTGGACCTTCATACCCGTCTTCACCGAAAATCATATCTTGATAGTGTTCTTTCACGTAATCTTCATAATACATATCCGACTCATCTGGCTGGATACTATTATGAGGGAAATCAGGAAACTCGACTAGAAGAACGAGAACGTTATCTGAGCGAACATCACCGTGATAGTCTTCCTCAACAACAGTGTCCAGCTTCTTGCCGCCTTTACGTCCATTGTCTTTCGCTTTCTTATCATTGTCATTCTTAAGCTTATCCTTGATCTCTTTCTCAAGTTCAAGCTTTTCATCATTCAATTCTCCAGCTGACTCCATATCTTTAAGCGCATTTGATTTATTTTCGAGAAATTGATTTAGTTCTTTTTCAGCTTCCGTCGCAGAAGCATTCTTGGAAATTTCTCCATTTTCTTTCAGCATTTCAATCAGTTTCTCTTCATTAGCTACCGCTAAATCAAACGGCCCTTGTTTATGTACATGTTCTTTCTTCACTTCTTGCTTTACGGAAGTAGATGGTTCCGCATGGACTGTACTGCTTGTACTTGGTGCTAATGACCCTAGTGTTAAAGCTGCAATCATTGCCATTGACAATACGTTTTTCCCTTTCAAATGCTCAATCCCCCTAAAAAAATGTTTTTTTACAAAACCTTTACAATAGACTCACTATAATATGTTTTCTGAAAAATTAGAATGATCCAAAAGTCTCAAAATGCGTCATTTTACTGCAAAAATACCAATTTCATCTAATAAAAATACACTTTACTAACTAAAGACCCGTGTCAAAAGGACTATGATTCGACTTTACTATTGTTTTCTCGCAATAACGCTTTAACCTGTTAACTTAACAAAAAAAGAGACTCATCATCTGAGCCTCCCATCGCAAATTTATCTAAAGTTACGATCCTTTACCAAGTTCCTTCTGAATCTCTTTCTTCAACTCCTCAATTGTCTTCTTATCTGATTTCTCATTCATTTTGTTTTGTTCTGCTTTCTTTTGAAGGTAGTTGTTTACTGCTTCTTCAATTTCTTCTGACGTTGCGTTCTCTTTTATAGCACCTGAAGATTTTAGCATTTCAATGATTTTCTCATCGTTTGCAATCATCTTTACCTGATCAGACCGCATCTCTTCTTCTACCGTTCCATCTTTTGTAGCGTTTGATATAGAAGAAGCATTTGGCTGTTGCTCTTCATTCCCTGTACAACCCATCATACCCATAAGAAGGATGCTTAGCAGAACAAATCCCATACTTCTCAGCTTCATAGAATGACCTCCATTCTATTTATTGCATTTCTTATCTCATTAGACGTTATGAGTAGGGAGAAGGTTACATTGATAAGAAGAAGGGTCAGGCACATGCCTGACCCTTCTTAATCTATTCTTGTTTCTATCATCACATAACCAAGTATGAAATTGGGATGAACAAGACGACTGCATTTAGGATAATGCCTGTAATCGCAATTTTACTTTTTGATAAGCGATAAGCAGTAAGACCAAGTATCATTCCAACAGCACAGATTAATATAGGTAGAATAACGGGGAAGAACTGTTTTTGTATTGGTTGAAGATCAATCATACCTGATAAGAAGCTACCAGCTATAATAAATGCAAGTCCTGCTGCCGCAATGGACACAATTGAAATAAAGGTACTACTACCATTGATTGAAGTAGGTGTGTTTGTCATGGTATTCTCTCCTTTTGTTTACGCTCTCTAGCTCTAAACGTTTATTACCCTAGATGACTCAAACCTAATCAAATCAATGTGCTTCCTAAGGCAGTAGTTGCTCCTCTAGTGTTATCGCTTCAACCCTTAAGGTCTCTTCTTCTTTCAATAAATGGAGCAAACCTCTCATTACAAGCTCATCAGGTTTTGATTTTCTTGATTCTTCTGAAATGCGATTTGTCACTTCAAGGAAGTAGTGTTCGTTATCAAGCGTATGAATTTTCTCGTATACCGCCTTCCAAGCTTTCTCTCTTTTCTCGAAAGAAGTAAACGCTCCTTCTCGATCCATTCCAACGGAGAATGGACGCATCATATCGTCATCAAGCAATGGCTTGCTTTTCCCAGCTAGAAAATCGTTTGCAAGAATTTCAATCTGGCGAACAATATGATGTCCTAGTTTCTTTGGATCAAGCTCGTTTTCTGATGAAATCATAAGCCCTGTGTAAGACGTATAGATCGACTGCGTCATCCACATCAAATCCCACTTATACGGAGATATCTTCTCTCCATATAGCTCGATTAGATTTCGCTCGAGCCAGCTGAACAATCTTCCCCTCATCCGATGACCCATGCTTTCTAACTTCTCACTGCTTTGCGCTGTTTCTCCTCGCATTTGCATTTTCATATAAGATTTGTATTCAAGTATTCCTTCGAACTGGACTTGGAACTGTTTGGCGAACCGTTCATATGGTGGAAGATTGCCATCTAGTCCAACGACAAATGCACGCTCGAACACGAGTTGCTGATAATGTTCATAAATCGATATAATCAAATCTTCCTTTGATGGAAAAAATGAATAAAGTGATCCTTTCGATATCCCAACGCTATCTGCGATTTGTTGCATTGATGTATGTGTATAGCCCTTAGCGCCAATTAACTCAACGGCCGCTTCAAGAATTGCTTTTCTTTTATCCATTGTATTCACCTCGATGTTCTCATCCTAACTCATAAACCAAATCATACCTCTTCTATTCAAAAAGAGCGAATTTCAAATGGGGGTTGAAGCTTTACAAAACGTATTCCCTTTAAAGATAGTGTAAGGAACACACTCATTTCTTGACATCCTCTATTATCTAGGTAAAATGACTAGTGAGTCAAGAAGCTCAAAAGTTTATGTTTCAGTACTTAAAGGGTATAAACGAATACACACTGACCGACCAGTCGAAAAAGAAAAGAGGAGGCCATTTTATGCTCAAGTGGATTCTACAACGATCCAAGCTGTTCATCATATTTATCCTACTATTTGTTATTGTTGGAGTATTTACATTCGTCCAACTCCCGCAGCGTGAAATTCCTGAAACGACCATTAACATTGGAACAGTTAACACTGTCTATCCAGGTGCTACTGTCGATACAGTAGAGCGCTCAATTACAAACCCTATTGAATCATCGCTTAGTTCAATTAATGGGATCGCTGAAGTGACTTCTTCATCAGCAGCCGGTTTTTCTACAATTGTTGTAGAAGTTGCAGAAGGCGAAAGTAAGAAAGAGATATTTAGCGACGTCCGTCAGGCGGTTTCAGATGCGCAAACTTCTTTCCCAGAAGATGCGTTTGAACCTGAAGTGAATGAATCAACGGCAAAAATGCCGATCGTTTCCTATCACTTGACTAGTGAGAACCGTGATAATCTTTTTGCCCTGCAGGAAGAGTTGAATCGCTGGAAAGATGAAGTTGAAGAACTATCAGGCGTTTCTGACGTTACGATTAAAGGATTACCTGAAGAGCAAATTCTAATTGAATTAAAACAAGAAGAATTGAAAGAGTCAGGGCTGAACGTCACCGATGTTCAAAGCGCCATTAATAATGAATATTATCCTACTCCTCTTGGCAAACAGGAAATGGATGATGAACTTGTGCAACTCTCTGTTGAGAACTATGATTCACTTGACCAAATGGAAGAGCTTTTCATCGGTAAAAACCCCGAAGGCGATTCCGTCTTTCTAAAAGACATTGCGAGTGTAGAGGTGAGTCCGAAAGAACTTACTGACATCATCACATTCGAAGGAAAACCTTCCATCTCCTTCACTGCCTACGTAAAACCTGGTGAAGACATTCCAACTGTGGATGAACGGGTTAGCGAAAAAGTGGACGAACTTTCTGAAGGATTACCTTCTGATGTTGAATTAGAGTCCTACTACTCACAAGCATCAATCGTAAATGATATCTTCGATGGACTATTCCTATCACTTGCCATTTCGGTTCTTGCTGTTATCGTTGCAACATCATTAGGACTTTCTGGATCCGGTGCACTTGTTGTTGCTCTTGCTGTTCCGATATCGGTCTTAATGGGATTCATACCACTTCCGTTCGCAGATGTTGATCTTAACCAGATTTCAGTTATCGGGTTGATCATTGCACTCGGAATTATCGTGGATGACTCCATCGTTATCAACGACAACATTCAGAGAAGGTACAAGCTTGGTGATAAAGGATTAATGGGAGCAGTTAACGGCGTAAAAGAGATTTGGGTATCAATCGTCACCTCCTCTCTTGCCATTGTCTTTACATTTCTACCGCTCATTTTCCTATCAGGCGGTAACGGAGCCTTTATTAGAGCATTGCCGACTGTACTTATTACGACGATCATCGCATCAACACTTGTCGCGCTTATTTTCGTACCAATCTTAAGATACTTCTTGAGCCGTAGATCTAAGAAGCCGATGTCAGATGCACCAGGCCTTCTCGGAAAGCCTTTAAACAAGCTTGCTGACGTCTATGCGGATAAATTATTGAAGAAGTTCTCGAAAAAACCAATTCTTGTTTCGATTATTGGTCTATTGTTCACAACTGCGATCTTCGGATTAGTTGTTTTAACACCGTTCGAATTCTTCCCTGCAGCTGATAAAGAAGAAGTAACGGTAGACATTACACTGCCAATTGGTACACCGATTGAAGAAACGCATGAAACGCTGCAAGATATTGAGGAAAGATTACAAACAGACGATGGCGTCTATGAAACAAGCGTCTTCACAGGAACTGGAACTCCAGGGCTATTTAATAGCACGCTTACGAGTTCTGGCGAGAACACCGGACAGATCGTTGCCCGTGTTGATCGTGAAAATCAAACAACTCAAGGATTGATTGATGACTGGACGGACAAGCTTCGTACTGAATACCCTGAAGCTGAAATTTTCATGGAAACAATCCAACAAGGTCCTCCAGTAGGGGCACCTGTGACGGTAACTGTTTCTGGTCCTGAAATTGACAAATTAATTGATCTAAGAGATGAATTAACGTCAGAAATTGAACAACTAGAAACCGATCTAGTCGTTGACAACGTTGGCGATTTCGCACCGTCACTCGACTACGTTCCTGACCGTGAAGCACTTGAAGAAAACGGAATTACAGTTAACCAGATTAGCCAACAAATCCGACTAGCAACAGCCGGCATTCCACTAAAAGCGTTCGATAATGGTGTCGTGAAGCGGGATATGAACATTGTGCTTGAAGATAGCGACGAAGAAGTGGATCTATCAAGCCTAGAGCTTCCTGCTGCATCAACCGGGGGTCCACCAGAACTTGTCGCACTCGATGAGCTCGTTACAACAGAGCGAAACGAAAAGCTTCAAACCATTCCTCACATTGATGGTGAACGCGCAATTACATTACGTGCTTTCCCAGAAAATGAAGAGAATTACAAAGCAAACGTAACAGAAATTGTTGAGAAACAGCGCGATCAGCTTGAAGCTGATTACAGCATTACACTTGGTGGTGAGAATGAAGCACAAAGTGATTTCTTCGCAGAAATTACCGTCCTCTTCATCATCGTCCTTTTCCTTGTGTATCTGCTTATCGCCCTTCAATTCAACTCACTTTCACTACCGTTCCTTGTTCTCGTTGCCGTTTATCTCGCAATTGCAGGAGCGATACTCGGACTATTCGTTACCCAAACGCCGATCAGTTTCCTTGGTGTAATGGGCATGGTCTCGCTCACAGGTATCGTCGTAAGAAACTCAGTAGTGCTAATTGAATTCATTGAACAAGCAGTGAAAAAAGGCATGGATGTGAAAGAAGCTGTCATTGAATCAGGACGCGTACGATTACGCCCTATCCTTCTAACAGCAATCACATCAATTGTTGCCTTAATCCCAGTTGCCGTATCTGGTGATGCACTCTTCACACCGCTTGCCGTAACGATTATTTCAGGTATCCTATTCTCAGCGATTCTTACACTCATTATGGTACCTATGCTGTATCTTGTCTTCTATCGTTTTAGAAGAAAGAAAATGGCTCAAGAAGAAATATAGAATGAAATAGTGAAAGAGCCTGGGGAAATCCCCAGGCTTTTTTGGGTTATTAAAGAAATAACAGAGATTCGATCAACTAATACCTCTACTATTCTAGGCTGATCTGTTAGTTAGCTCTTTTTACTTTTATATGGGATAAACAATGTTGGATTACTGGCAGAGCATTGCGTGTTTCTTGTATTCGAAGTACAGGTATTGTCAAAGGGAAATGGAATTGCTTGTCTGAACGGTGGCGGGCGTAACCTTGCATGTAAATTTTCGAAGTAAGGTGTATCAACTCTCTTACCACTAGCGTTACGTTGACGCCTTAACTGTTCGACAGCAATTCCTCCAATTTGTCTTCCCATTACAAGTGCTGCGTCATTGTCCACAGGGAAATGAACGCCTGCATAAAGTCTCGATACGGCAGCTTCTTCAGCAAGTTGGTGGAGTCTGTTTGCTTCTCCAGGGAAAAAGTAACTTAACATAACTTCAGCGCAACCAGCTATTGCCGAATGGCCAGATAGATAAGTCGGAAACCTCGGTGTACATAAAATTGGTTCGAGCTCCTGGTCATATTGGATTGGACGAGCAACATCCCACAAATATTTATAATACCAGCCCGTGACAAATGTATCGTTAATTCCCGCTTGAACTGTGTCTAAAATCCGTGCAGCATAAGGAGGCGTTGCACCATACGTATCAATTAACCTATCAATAATTGGAGTCCATTGTTTAGTTGCAACGCCTGTACCCCAATACTTAGCAATTCGGATTTGTTTTGGTGTAATGTTATTTAATGTTTCTTGTACCACTTTCAACTCTGCTTCCCAATCGATTTGATTCGGATCTGGAATGTCGAAATGAATGGGGCCTCTAGGGCTGTAAAATCGATCTCCCCTTCGTTCAATAAAAGTCGTCGGCCATGACCCAGCAAGAGGATTAACAGGATCAGTTGGTGGCTTTGTTTCACCACCATATGGTACCTCTGACCATTTCAAATAGTTATCTCTACTCATGATTATCACCTATCATTCAGTTTTAATATAGTATGAGTAAATTGAAATTGCGTGTCCGTTTTTACTTTTAATATAAAAATAATAGCTGACAAACAATAAAACGTCTCCATTTAAGGAAACGTCTTACTTGTTCTATCAATAAAGCTTTTTAACAAATACAACCCGCTCTTTGTCAGGTCCATCGTAATTCGAGTGAACGGCAATGCCATTCACAACGCGGTTTCCTCCTTCAATTTCAAATCCCATCCTGATGTGATAAGCTATCGATGTTTTGTTGACCGGAGACGTGACACACCGTACGATACTGCGACCATAGAGCTTAATTGCTTCAAAGAACTGATGATACAGTTGCTTGCCCACGTTCCGGCCGCGATAGTTTGGATGAACACCAACAAAATGAATATAGCCTTCATGAAGATGGGTCTGAGATAAGAATCCAATGAGAAAACCGATAATCTCGCCATCCTCTTCTGCTACAAAGCTCGTTGAAGTAAAGTGGTCAAAAAATAGCTTAGGTAACATCTCTGCCATTTGTCTTCCATTCCACCACTCGTTGATTGTCGGAGAAACAACATAGTAATCGGATTGCTTTACGTTTCGAATCTGCATACGCACCTCTTATCTTGTGATCTGTGAATTTATGAATTAAGACTAAATAATAACAACCTGGTTATTCACGAAACGCATTATGTAATTTACTTTCCATTCGCTTCATCCTTTATGTACATTTTAAATCTTACATCGATCATAACCAGTTCTCCCTATCTCTCTAATTACAACGCAGATTGGTAAACTCCTCCTTTTGAAGGGGTCATTTGAAGGGGTCAGGTACGTACCTGACCCCCACCACACTAAACCATTAAAGCACATCCATTTGTTTACAACCTTAACCAAAAGAGGAATGGTTCACTAGTGATAAAGAAATGGAGAGTGAAAGCATGAGAATTAACGCTGAACAGAACCTAGAAAACTACCGCAAAGGCATAGAACAATTAAACGAACATCTACCTAATGCTATTTCTGAGTACAATCGTTTCACAGGTGAATCATTTGAAGGTGGAGAGATTGATCGCCCACACAAGCATTTAATGGCACTAGCCATTAGCATCAAAGACGGTGACGAAGCGAGCATCACGTACCATATGGACCAATGTGTAGCAATGGAATGCACAGATCAACAAATCTACGAAACAATGGTCGTTGCTGCAGGCTATGGTGGTGGTTCTGCTATGAGTCAAGGTGTTACAGCAGGTCTCGAAATACTGAAACAACTACGTAACCGTTAGAATCAAAATAAGAGAGAAGGAAGTCAGGTACGTACCAGACTCCCTTCTCTCTTTTCTACTTTCTTAAACACTATTTACTGGTACTAAAACTTAAATGAGAAAAATAACGATGGGGTTTAGCGCTTTAACGAAGCGGGGGACAGTGAAGTAATCCCCTTTTGGTAGACACCTGACTCCCATTATGTTAACAAAACAATTTTCCCAAGCTTTCCTGACTTCTTGAAATAACTTTGCGCTTCTCTTGCTTCTTCGAGTGGAAAGGTGCGGTCGATGATGGGTTTGACTTTCCCATCTGTTACGGCTTTCATAAGGCGTTCGAATTCATCTCGTGTTCCAAGAACTGAACCGATTAATGTAATGTGTTTTAAGTACATTGTTCTGAAATCAAGCTCTGTTTTCTGTCCACCAGCAGATCCTGATGTGCAGAAGCGTCCACCTTTTCTTAATACGTGAAGAGAGGTATGGAACAAAGCATCTCCCACCACATCCAAAACAGCATCAATTGGACCGCCATTCGCTTCAATGATTTCTTCTGCTAGCTTATCGGATCGATACGATAGAACGTGCGTAGCACCTAGTTCTTTCATCTTCCCTTCAAGCGATAAATCTCCAACGATAGCGATAACCTTTGCACCAAATACATTGGCAGCGATTTGGACATTGAGTGAGCCCACTCCGCCATTCGCACCTGTCACCATCACAGTTTCTCCTCGTTTAATAGCGGATTGTTCAACCATATGCCAAGCTGTCATTCCACTCACTGAGAACACTGCACTCTCTTCATAATTAGGGAGGGCCATTGGAAGACATAGATTTGCTGGCCAAACGACGTATTCCGCATAACCACCGTCATACTCAGAACCAATAAACGACATATCTTCAGAAATATGTTCGCTTCCTGGTTCACCACTAGATGTAAAAGGAAACAGCACTACGTCTTCTCCTTTTCGCTTCACATCCACGTCCGTTCCGATCTCAATAATTTGTCCTGTAATATCAGAGCCAGGAATTCTAGGAAACTGAACGCCTTCAGGACGCCATCCTGATTTCCCTTCTGTTCCATATGCTCCTTCACGCATCCAAATTTCGGTATTGTTGATCGCACATGCCTTTACCTGTATAAGTACTTCGTTTGCTTTGGGTTTAGGAATCTCCCTTTCCACAACCTCTAATTGATCTAAACCACCATAACCTGATACTTGAACTGCTTTCACTTTAATATCCCACCTTCTTATGCTACCTATTTATACTTGCACCATCCATCATCATTCCCGTTTTCGTTACAATTATTTTTCTTATGTAAAGATCTCATAGTTACTCAACTACCTTCACCCCGAGCAACTTCGCAAACCCAATCGCCTGCTCAGGAGAAACGCTACACCCTTCAAGGCACTCTAGATCTAAATGAATCCGTTCAAATGTACATGTGCTAATGTCCACACCTCTTAAAGACGTTTCATAGAAATTCGCATCATGTAGATCACAATTCGAAAAGCCCACTTTCGAGAACAAGGTATGATGAAAATTTGCTCCTTGTAACGACGTTTGAAGAAAGTTCACTTGCTTAAGGCGCGCATCGACAAAGCTACTTAAGTTCCCTTTGCAAGATGCGAAAGACACATTCCCTAATGTCGCTTCAGAGAAATCCGTCCCCATTAGTTTGCATTCTTTAAACGTCACACGGTGAATAAGTCCTTCTTGAAAACTCACATTGGCGAGGTTGCAATTATCGAAAATCACATCAACCATATCAATTTGAGGGAATGTCGCATTCGTAAACGTTACCTTTTTGAAAATAACTTTTGATACTATGACATGATCAAGCTCCTGGTCGATTACATGTTCACCTGTTATCATGCAATTCATCATTTGTAACTCTTCGTCATGATTCACTTCACCAAACGTTCCTTCTTCAAGTATTGAGGGTATTTTCGGTTGCTCAAGCTTTATTTTTGTAGCCATGCAAACAACACCGTTCTAATTATTTTAAAAGATCACTTTACATCAAGCGCCATTTTTAAGTACTCTACAAACAGAATAGATTGCTCTTTTAGCTGAATTTGCTCTTTTGATAGTATCGCGTAGTCTAGCGCAAGGCCGTCGACAAACGAGACAATGGTACGAGCGAGCGTCGAACTTTTGTACTTTCTACTAAATTCGCCACTTTCTTGCCCTGCTTTAATAACATCCTCGTACACCCTGACACCGATTTGGTAACGCTCCTCCCCATACGCTCTACGTCGTTCATCGTTTCGACCCGTAATAAAGAATTCCAAATTACTCGGTGCTAGTGGATCCATTCGATCATTCGGCTCCATTTTCTCACCGAACAATCGTTTAAGTAGAAGATCCCAATGTGAATCTACTTCGCCCATCAGTGATTCATTGTCTTCAACTGCTCTCGATAGACCTTCTTCGAGAATCGCTTCATACAGCTGTTCTTTATTAGAGAAATACTGATACAAGCCACCACGGCTCACATTTGCTTCATCCATCACATGCTTCATCGTAGCACGCTCATACCCATTCTCTATGAAAACACGCTTCGCTGCTTCTAATATGTTAGCTCGGCGCTGTTCCATGTGTTCCTTGCTTACTTTTGGAGACATGATCTTTCCTCCGCTCTATTTTGCTTTTTGTTACGAATCCAATAAAGGATAAAAGGATTAATAGTGATGCGGTAATCAAGAACGTCGGGATTACACCGATCACAGTTGAAAGCCATCCACCAAGAATTGGACCAATAATCGTTGCGGTTGTGGTCACACTGTTCACTACACCAAAAACCCTTCCGGTTAGTTGAACAGGCGTATCTACTTGGACTGTTGCTTGAAATGGAACGAAAACAAGACTTGCCGAAAATCCAGCTACCAATCCGAAGGCCGGACCCCAAAGGAGCGATAGTCCTACATCATAAGACGTTAATATTGCCATCATACCAAAGCTGATTCCGATTCCACAAACACCAAGTAGCATTAAAGAAAAAGGTCTATAATCTGTTTTCCTAGCAAGAATCACTCCAGATACAAACATTCCAACACCAGAAGAAGCAACGAGATAACCAAACAAATCAGGTGAAGCCTCTGATAGCTCTCGAATTAATACGATTAACTGCGAGTCTGAGAGCTGTAGAATGAGGAGACTAAAGCCGAGAAAAAACAGTCCTACAAGAACAGGTGCTTTGGATTTAATAAACAGAATCCCTTCCATAAACTCCTCTTTAAAAGAAGAATGAGGTTCGGCCTTCTCCGTAACCCTTTGAACCGTTTTTGGTAACAAAAAGAGTAACAGCGCGGATAACAGAAACGTACCAGAATCGATAAAAAACACAGGATGTGCACCTAAAGCTGCGACTAGAATCCCACTTAATAAAGGACCGATCACCTTTGTACTTGAATCAATCATCGACGTCACTGCCATAGCGCTTCTCATATCGTGATCGGCAACAAGCTCCTTCAGCACTCCATTCTTCGCAGGAATGAAAACAGCCGAGAACAGCCCAACCGTAATGAGACATACATACACAACCCAGAGGGATTCAGCATAGGTAAGAACTAGAATCACACCAGATCGGACTAAGTCAGAAACAACCATCAAAGCTTTCCGATTAAGTCGATCCGCTACTGTCCCAGCAACAGGTCCAAATAACGCCATCGGAAGTGCTAGACAAAGGATAATGAACGACACTTCCATTGGAGAGGCATTCCACTTCAACCCAACAAGCGTCATTATTGCAACGATACTCAACCAGTCTCCAATGCTCGAAATCGTTTGTGCCATCATCAACGTCACATACCCCTTGTTTCTCAATAACCCCTTCACCCTAACAACCCCTTTATCGACACTAATGTCGTTTTGTTAATTTTATTATAACGACATTAGTGTCGATATTCAACCTTTATTTATTAGGCTCTTTTCTAAAAGATTGTTGCTTTTGAAACAAATAAAAAACCACAATTAGCAGATTTGAGCGGAAGGATGCTCGACTCCTGCGGAACTAGCGGGACAGATGAGACCCCGCAGGAGCAACGAGGAGGCTCACCGCCCGGCCCACGGAAAGCGGATAGGAGCGGAAATTAACCCACTCATGTAGCAACAATAAAAAAACTCTCATACTGCTTTAAAATTCTTGAGGGTGAAAACACCTTCGTTTTCAGCTTTGATCACAAAACACAAATTAACTTAAAAAACTTGTAAAGGAATGGTATCCTCTACAAGTGTCATAATCGTCATAGAAAAAAGTGAGATTAGCAGTTGTTTTGGTATAAAATCTAACTGCTAATACCACGTGATTTCCAAGCTTCAATAGTCTTCTTAAATGTTTCCCCCTCATTTGTGATCATCTGGATTCGCTTCAACTAGAGCGTCACTACGTATCGATTTGTAAGGTCTTACTTCCATATGAACAGCTCACTAGCTTGTTTCTATCAATTTTCCCTACAGGCGTCTTAGGTAATTCAGTAATCAGAATGATCTCCTTTGGTACTTTATAAGTAGCAAGAGATTGCTTCATAAACACTTCTAGACAAGCAACATCTACCGAATTTTTTGAAGCAACAAAGGCAACTGGCTTCTGGCCCCATTTTTTATCCTCAAACCCAACAATCGCAGCTTCATCCACATCAGGGTGACGAAGAAGGATATTTTCGATCTCGGCCGGATAAATATTCTCACCTCCGGAAATAATCATTTCTTTTTTTCTACCTACAATGTAGTAATCCCCATCTTCATCACACTTCGCCATATCACCCGTATGAAGCCATCCACCTTGTAGTGTCTTTTTCGTTGCTTCGTCATTTCGGAAATACTCCTTGAACACATGCTTACCTCTAATTAACAGTTCACCAACTTTGCCACTTCCAACAACCATGCCGTTTTCGTCAACGATCTTCACATCATTAAATAACATGGGTTTTCCAATAGATCCTCTCTTTATCGCAGATTGTTTTGGGTGGATATAGAAATTATTAGGACCAGCTTCAGTTAATCCATATCCTTCTTTAAAAGGGAGCCCACGTTCTCTGAATCTTTCGTAGATCAATTCTGGACAAGGTGCACCGCCAGATAAGAACGCGTTCACAGATGCAAAGGGATACCTTTCAAAGTTATTGTCCGTTACAATCATATGGTACATCGTTGGCACAAATAGAACGATTGTACATTCAAATTCGTGCAACAGTTCCATCGCCTCGTCTGGTGAGAACTTATTTGCTACAATTACTTTCCCTCCAGCCATTAGGACTGGGAGTGATAACGCATTAAGTCCTCCAGTATGAAACATCGGCAGATATGTTACCGTTGTATCCTTATGAGACAAGCCCCAGCTAATTATAGTATTGTAAGCATTCCAATTAACTGAACGATAAGAAAGGATCGCGCCTTTTGATTTCCCTGTCGTACCCCCTGTATAAATCATCATCCACGGATCCTCTTCTGTCATTTCTATCGTAGGCAACATAGGATCATTCTGTTCAATTAAATACTGATCTTGAAAAGAAACGCATTTGATTTTTTTATCAACACACTCGGAAACGAGTTCTTCTGTATATTCATCAAATAAAAGAAGAGCTGGTTCTGCGTGTTCGATTTGTTCTGCAAGTTCCTGACCAGAAAGCCGCCAGTTTAGGGGAACAAAAATCGCTCCAAGCTTCTGACAAGCAAATAACACTTCAATCATTTTTGGAGAATTATGAGCTACTACTAGTACTCGATCTCCTTTTCCTACAGCATTCTCGTGGAAATACGCTCCCCAGCGTATGGCTTTCTCATTCAACTGTTTATATGTCCACTCTTCACGTGTAGTTCCATCAATCAACGCAATCGTATCCGGAAAGAGACCTGCTCTTCGTTCAATCCAGTCAAGTTCCACTTCGCTTCATCTCCTCATCACAAAATGGATGAATAATTAAATCACTACATCATAATGCCTCCATCAACGTGAAGAGCAGTTCCATTAACATAATCGGATTCATCACTCGCGAGAAATACATACGCATTCGCTATGTCTTCTGGTTTGCCAAGTCGCTTTACAGGAACCATTGCAACCATCTTTTCAATCACTTTCTCAGGTACAGCGGCTACCATCCCTGTTTCAGTAAAGCCAGGGACCACAGCGTTCACGTTAATCCCTTTGCTTCCTAATTCCTTTGCCCACGTTTTCGTCATACCAATAACCGCCGCCTTAGCAGCTGCATAATTTGTCTGACCGACATTTCCATACACACCACTCACTGAGGAGGTATTGATAATTTTACCTTTGCCCTGTTTGACCATATAAGGCATAGCTGCCTGAGCACAATAGAAGACGCCATTCACGTTTACATCCATCACTTTCTTAAAATCTTCACTGCTCATCTTATGAAGCATGCTATCTTTTGTTATTCCGGCATTGTTAACGAGAATATCAATTCTGCCATAGACATCTGCAATTTCTTTCATCGTATGTTGAACGTCTTGTTCATTAGCAACATTTAGACGAAAGAACTTAACGTGATATCCTTCTGACTGAAGCTCTTCAGCTTTCTGCCTTCCTAGTTCTTCGTTAAAATCTACGATCGAAACCTGAGCACCTTCTTGAGCAAAACGTTCCGTTGCTGCAAAACCAATCCCGTTCGCACCACCTGTGATTACAGCTACCTTACTTTGAAGCCTCATCCAGTCCACTCCTATTCTTTAGGCTATGTTAATGAACAATGTTGATTTTGGGCTCATTTACGCACTGCGGTGACCAATCGCTTCGAGCAAATTCATTTGCTCAGGCGAGTGAAACTAAGGTTTCACTCGAATGAGCCAAAAATCGAGAAATCAACAATATGAGTTAACATAGCCATTCTTTAAGAAAATCAGCAATGATCACATTCAATTGTTCAATATCGTCAACAAAAGGAGAGTGACCAGATTCACGTAGTTCTTTGAACGTTGCGTTTTCACCTAGATCCTCTATGATCTCCTCGGCCATTTTCTTACTAATAACAAGATCGTGCTCACCTCTTAGAACAAGTACAGGAATAGAGATATTCCGAGCCTGATTTGTTCCATTAGAAAGCCCGTTATGAACAGAACTAATATTAAAGGTATTTAAAGCGTGGTAAACATCCGCAAGATTTCGCTGTGTTCTCATATCATCGACATACGCATCGTATTTGGTCTCGCTAGGTTTGTGATGGGTATAAATAAGCGAATTCCAAATGGTTTTAAGAAGATCGCGATTATTCGTATCATAAGCTTGTTGTATTGGTATTGTTCTTGTTGGATCTTTCTCCACTTCTTCAATGGTTTCTAACCTTTGATCTAAGTTCGGTGTACCGTCCGAATGCGTCGCAAAGAATGGATAGCCTCTTGTCGATGCAGAACCAACAAGAACGAGCTTTTCGCAATAACCTGGGTATTGTGTTTCAAACTGCATACAAACTGCCCCACCAGTAGACCACCCAATTAACGAGAAATTCTTTAAGTTCATCTCATCCACAAATAGCTTCAGGTCTTCTGCAAAATCCTGAATGGAATTAATCCTTTTCTTATAGGAGGATTCACCGAATCCCCTCATATCGATTGCAATGAGCGTATAAGCTTCTGAGAACGTCTCGAAAAAAAGATCCCAATGTGTGGATGAAGTCATATTCCCATGAACTAGTAGAATCGTTTCCTCTCCACCGTCTCGTTTTCTATATCCCATTTCTTCGCCATTCGAAAGCTGAATTTTTTTAACGGTTGGTATTGTAATCACGTTAATCCCTCCTCGGTTCCCCAGATCATTGTTGTCGCTCCCCAGGCATACCCAATTCCCGCTGATACTAGCACAACAACGTCTCCTGATTTAATTTTCCCTCGCTCCTCCGCCAACTTTAATGATAGAATCTGATCGATCTGACCAATATGCCCGTATTCTTCTAAGTAAATGGAATGATTTTCGGTTAAGCCTAGTTTTCGCAAAACAAAGTCATGTGCTGATTTCTTCATATGTAGCATCGCAACATATGAAATATCACTCTCTTCTTTTCCACTCTTATGAAGAGATTTTCGAATAACGGACAAGAAGTTATCCATCGATTTTTGCTCAAGGCGTTTCTTCATTCCTACAGGATCAATGACATCTAGTCGATTAGTGCCTAATTCTAGCTCACGAATTGTAATCGGATTTTTCGTACCACCTGCTGTAACGACAACGTCCTCCGAGAAAGAGCCATCAGTCATGATATGAGACTCTAAAAGCATGTTTTTGTTATTACCTTTTTGTAAAATAAGTGCGCCTCCGCCTGCTCCAAGGTTCAACATAAAGCGAGTTCGTTCATTCGAGTAATCGATAAAGTCCCCATTTCGATAACCACCTGCGAGAAGGACGGTTTTGATATCGTCGTCAGTTAACATCAAGCTTTTCGCAAGTTTCAGAGCCATGATCGTCGTCCCGCACCTAAGCGCCGTATCAAATCCCCAAGCATGGTGGGCCCCGATCGCTTCCTGGGTCTTAAGTGCTGCAGTCCACAGCGGATACTCTTTGTATTCTTCTCCAATATAAATCACAAGATCGATGTCTTTCCCTGTCATTCCAGCTTCTTTTAGTGCCCTTTCTGCAGCTCTAATTCCCATTTCACACGTGTGATCATCTTGACCAGGAACTGCTTTTCGTTTAATACCCAACTTTGTTTCCACTACAGCAATTGGAAGATTCGCTTTTTCAGCAATCTCTTGACCAGTGATATACGTTTCTGGAATGTAAACTCCTGTACTGACGACACCTATACTCATTACTTCACCTACCCTGCGATTCGCTTATTCTTGTTATTGGTCTCTACCTTCGAAGGACGTTTTTTCTTCCACCTTATCTCTTTAACCGTTCCAACAATTCCTTTTGGAAAGAACATAACTGCTAGAATATACAAGATTCCAAAGAAGATGATCCAGCGCTCAAAAATGACATATGACTTTCCAAGCTCGCTTAACCAGTGGTGAGACACCTCAATTATAGCCGCTCCGATAATAGGACCGATCAACGTTCCAACACCGCCGAGAATTGTCATCAAAAGCGCGTCAAGAGTAACATCAAGCGCAAACACACTCGTGTTAACAAATCTAAGCGACAGCACATACAAAGAACCTGAAAGGCTGGCGATCACACCAGCAACCACACTCGAAATTAACTTGTAATGGATTGTTTTAAAGCCAAGTGACTGGGTACGCGCTTCATTTTCTCGTACGGCCAGGAGTACTTTACCCATCGGTGAATTCGTTAATCTCATAAGAAAGAAGAACACAGCTACCATTAAGATGAGACAGATGAGGTAAAAGGAAAGACGATCTCTCATCACATCCGGCACCCTAAATGTAAATCCATCATTTCCAAGTGTAAGAGAGCGCCATTTCTCCGCTACTACTAGAAACAATCCAGCAAGCGCAAGGGTTAGCATAGCGTAAAAATGATTACTAAGCCTGAGCGTTAGCAGTCCTACAAAGTAACTTACGATTGCAGCAACGACCATTCCTACCGCGATCGAAACGAGTAACCACAACATGGTTGGCTCGAATCGACTAAGCAACACGCCTGTTGAGTAAGCACCTATTCCAAAGAACATCGCATGCCCAAACGAAACGATCCCAGTATAGCCGAGTAACAAATCATAGCTCATTGCAAAAATGGCGAGGATAAAAATTTGCGTGATCATAATCATTAGGCTTCTAGAGTCGTTAACAAATGGCAAAAGAATAAGCGCAGCACTACTAATGAGAACCCAAACTGGACTTTTATTGAAATGCTTTAACATTCGCTCACCCCTTTGCACCGAATAAACCCTGTGGCCTCACTACTAGAACAACAGCCATCAAGAGCATGTTTACAGCTAATGAAAGATCTGGAACAAAATACGTCATGAATGCGCCTGAGAGGCCGATCAGCATTGCTGCGAATAAGGAACCAACAAAGTTTCCCATGCCGCCGATGACAACGACGATAAAAGCGAGAATGGCAAAGTCCATACCCATCTCGGCGTAAATAACACCTGAATAAGGAGCTAGCAATACTCCCCCTAAAGCAGCCATCGCTGAACCTATCATAAACACGAGCATAAATACTTTCTTAATGTTAATTCCAAGTGCCTGCACCATTTCTTTATTCATAACACCCGCTCTAACAGTCAGACCGATTTTGGTGTTCTTTAGAACATAATGAACGAGAGCAAATACAATAACGCCAACAAGAATGATGAACGCTCGGTACTTAATGATAACCACATCACCTAACTGCCAGCTTCCAGCTAAATAGTCTGGAGGGGCTGCTACAATTTGATTTGGTCCAAAGACTACTTTCAACATCTCGGAAAGGACGAGCATGAGACCAAGCGTGATTAAAATTTGCTGAACATGATTTCCGTATACTGGTTGGATAATGAAGCGTTCAGTAACATATCCAAGAATGACTCCTGTCAAAACAGCTCCAACAATTGCAGTCATAAAGCTTCCTGTCATCCCATACACCCAGACACCACAGTAGGCTCCCCAAGCAAAAAGACCGCCATGAGCGAAATTCAAAACATCCATTAAGCCAAAGATAAGCGTTAATCCCGCTGCTAGTAGAAAAATCAACATTCCAGTCGCGAGTCCATTTACCATTAAATTCAAAAGAAGATCCATGTTCCCACCTCTTTTCTATGCGATCCCTAAGTATTTGCGTTTTAACTCCTCGTTTTCTGCAAGTTCCTTCATGTTTCCTGTTCCTACACTTCTTCCATCATCAATAATGTAGTAGGTATCTCCAACGCCTAGCGCCATTCTGAAATTTTGTTCCACAAGAACAATTGTCGTTTCATCCTTCATTTCCATTATCGATTCCATCACCTTTTCAACAACGATAGGGGCAAGACCCTTACTAGGTTCATCAATGAGTAAAAGCTCATTTTTATTAAGATAGGCCCTCGCAATCGAAAGCATCTGCTTTTGACCCCCGCTTAAATACCCACCCTGCTTTTTCCAATATGTTTTCAAATCAGGGAATAACGTGAGGATTTTGTCCATTCGGGCAAGCGTCTCTTCATCCTGCTTCTGCATCGCAATTTTCATATTTTCTTCTACTGTAAGTTCGCCAAAAATCCCCTGATCCTCTGGAACAAAGCCAATTCCACGGTTGGCAATATGATAGGTTGCAAGCTTTGAAATATCTTTTCCGTTATACGTAATTTGACCGTCCGATATAGGATTCAGTCCCATAATAGATCGTAGGGAAGTTGTTTTCCCTGCTCCATTTCGTCCGAGTAGAACAGTAACTTCTCCTTTTCTAACCTGAAACGATACGCCTTGGAGGATATGATACTGCCCTATATACGTCTGAATTTCGTTAACCTCAAGCAGTGTGGTCATCGTATAACCCTCCTAGATAAGCATTCTGTACCGTTTCATTGTTCATGATTTCCTGTGGCGATCCTTCTTCAAGTAACCTGCCATTGAACAGGACAATAATTCGATCTGAAAGATTCATAATCATATCCATCTTGTGTTCAATCAATAGAATCGTTCGATTACCTGACGATTTAATATCCTCGATAATCTTTAAGATCGCAGGAACTTCCTCTAGCGACATACCTGCTGTTGGCTCATCAAGTAAGAGTAGCTCTGTCTTTAATGCTAGCAGCATGGCAATCTCGAGTTTTCGCTTTTCTCCATGAGCTAGATTACTTGCAAGTGCGTCAGCCTGTTTAGCCATCATGACCTGTTCTAATAAATAATAAGCTTCTTCGTTCATTTTCTTATACGAACGAAAGTGCTTAATCATTTGATACCGCACCCCTGCTTGCGATTGAACCGCAAGTCGGACGTTTTCAAGAACTGTTAAGTTCGGAAAAACATTCGTGATTTGAAAAGAACGTCCTATTCCTTTTCGAGTTCGGATTGTAGAGGGAAGCCTTGTAATGTCTTCATTTTTGAATAGAATGCTCCCTTTTGTAGGTTTAAGCTGACCGCTCAATAGATTAAACAATGTCGTTTTACCAGCACCATTCGGTCCGATGATTGAAGTAAATGATTTCTCTTCAATTGAGAGATTAATTGAATTGACTGCGACCTGTCCGCCAAACGCAATCGTTAGATCCTGTGTTTTCAAAATACTCATGTTTTCAAATCCTCCCAACATGGAAAGGGGCTGCGCTGAAGTTCAGCAACAGCACCTTTTCTCATTAGCTCCTTAGTTACGAATAGGTGGGGCTGTTTCTTCAGGTGTGAGCTCACGAATGAGCACTGGTACAGGATGGTCAACTCCATCTTGCTTCTCGAGTTTCACGGCATACATCGTTTGTAGTGCTTGGTGATCTTCTTCACGGAAAGTCATCGTACCTTTAGGCGTTTCAAACGACATACCCTCCATCACATCAATGAGGCCATCAGCCGTGGCGTCTCCACCTGTTTCCTTTAACGCTTCTACAATCGAAATCGCAGAACTCATTCCACCAGGTGTGAAAAGGTCAGGAAGTGCTCCGTCATAACGCTTCTTATGTTCGTCAACTAGCCAATCATTAACTTCATTGTCCGGTAAACTATGATAATAGACAGAGAATCCTTCCATTCCAATTAGCGGTTCCATCGTTTTTAAAGCAGAGATGTCAGGAGCACCCGTCGAAATTTTGATTCCTTTCTCCTGAAGCTTCATGTCACTGATTTGGTTCCAAGGTGAATTGGCTCCTGCCCAGATTACAAACAAGTAATCGGGATCTGCTTCAATAATTTTCTGGATATTAGATGTGAAATCAGTCGCGGTTGGATCAGCGTATTCTTCTAGTACCACTTCAGATCCGAGTTCCTCTGCAGCTTCTTTAAAGGCAGCTACTCCATCGATCCCAAAAGAATAATCAGGTGCAAACGTTGCGATCTTAACTCCTTCGCCTCCGATTGCTTTTGCTCCAGCAATCGCATCCTGTGAGGAGTTACGAGCTGTTCTGAAAATATACTCGTTAAACTCTGAACCTGTAATACTATCTGCTACCGCAGGTTCAACGATCATGATTCGCTCGTACTCTTCTGCAAGCGGAAGCACAGCGAGCGTATCTCCAGAGCTCGAAGACCCTACAAGAAAATCCACTTCATCTTCTTCCAGAAGCTTAGTCGCCTTTTGTACAGCAACTTCTGGTTTGGTTTCAGTATCTTCATAGACCACTTCGATTTTTTTACCTTCTACCTCCATTGATCCATCTGTTGCATAATCAAGTCCAAGCTCGAATCCTTGCTTTGTTTGATTCCCATAGGTCTCAAGTGCACCAGTTAATGAAGCAAGCACACCAATTTTAATCGTTTCTTCAGCATCTCCATTCTCCTGTCCAGAAGATTCGGAGTTGGAACTACAGGCACCAAGAACAAGAGACAATGACATTACCATTGATAAAACCACATTTTTACGCAAGCATTTCTACCCCCTTTTTCATTCGGTATTGCTATAGGGGTAGCTTACAGGGAGTGAGTTACACAAAAGTTACAAACAAAAAAAGAACCGCTTCATTAGGAGAAAGAAGCGATCCTATATCGTAAAGGAAACAGTCTCTGAACAAATCATGTTATACATTTGCCTCGTTGATTCCATTGGTTCAACAGCAAGTTCTTCACGAAGCTTTACTACACAATCCTGATATAGTCGTATGGCTTGCGGACGATTGTTCCGCTGATAATAACAGAACATGAGAAGCCTGTATGCTTCTTCCCACAAAGAATCGACTTCAATGATTTTTCTGCAAATCGGGATCGCTTTTTCAAACTCTGACAACCGTATAAAAAGCTGCGCAAGCTTTTCTAATCCTCGTAAATACAGTTGGCGAAGACGCTCTCGTTCACTTTGGGCCCATGCTGTTTGACGATCTGGGAGAAAGTCTCCCTCATAGTATCGCAACCCTTTTTCTAGTAGTTTTTTAGATTGAATCACACGATTTTCTTTCAACCCTTCTGTTACCCAATGGCTGAAATGGAAGCTATCCACATCAATAACAGCAGTTTTGTTGAAGCCGTAGGATGAATCCTGTCGTACCACAAAATACGGTTGACCCCTCGTTTTCCGGTCCGGTTCTAATGCTTTGTTCAACGCATTAAAAGCGACTTTGAAATCTCGTTGACTGCTTGATTCATCAGCTTCTGGCCATACATCATGGAATATTTCTTCTTTTCTCACAAACGTGTTACGGCGGATAAGTAAATACTGAAACAGTTCTTTTCCTTTCTCACGCTGCCAATCCTTATAATCAAGTACCTTGTCCCCGAGCGATACGCTAAATTCCCCCAGAGTTTTAATACGAAGGGTATAACCCGGATGAGACTCGAGGTGCTTATATCCCCATGAATCCAGCAGGTTTGTGATGTAAGTTTCATAAATCCCTGCCTCTTTTGCTTTTAATAAAAGGGGGAGAAATTGCTGCAAGTCTTTTGGGCCGAAAGTTGTTCGTTTGGCGAAAATAAATTCGTATTCCTCGATTTGAACTTTTTGAAGGAAAGCACGAGCATAGTTGGTGAAATCATCCCGTTCTTTCGTTAGAAATGCAAGCCACATCGTAGCGAGCATTTCAGCATAAACATCCCCACATAATTGCGCAGATTGATACGTGTCAAGAAGCCATCTCTCAGCTTCTTCTAATTCACCACAATAATAAGCTGATTGTCCGATACATAGTTTGATAAGAGTGGAAAGCCATTCATCCTTAACTCTTTTCGTTTCGTAAAGTGCTCGTTCACCGTATTCTTTCGCACGCTCCCACATCTCATTGCGTCCAAACATCACACATAATCCCATCAGAGGCTCCGCTTTCCCTCTCTCGACTTTTATTGAATCCATTAATTCTAGAGCCGTTTCATAACAATTAATCGCTAACTTCTCTTCATACTGATTCGAAATAGCGACCGCATGACCCATTCGAATCCAACCACACGCCTCAATAAAGGGTGACTGATGCTGTATCCCCTGCTGGATCCCTTGCTGTGCAAGATCTTTTGCACGATCTCCATTACCGCTGAGCGACTCTAAAAGCGAGAGTAGCAACTCTGTTTCTCTGTGCGATTGAGGGAGCTGTTCGATTGAAGAATTCCGAGTAAGAAGAAGTTCTCGTGATTTAAAAATTTTCCCTGTACGTAATAACAAACGAGCATCTAGATTTCCAAATATCCAGGAATTATTTCCCTCACTTCTTTCATACCAATTCATCGCCTTAGCGGCTTGACCAGAATTCACAAGATTTTCAGCGAGTAGACGAAATAACCGTTCCTTATCAGGGTGACTCGGATTAACTCGTTCAAGGTAATGGATGGCTTCAGCCAAATAACGCTCGGCTTTTCCAGGTTGAATCGTATCTAAGTAAATATTCCCAATTCCTTCATTCGCTTTACTAAGTATAATAAAATCATCAGCTTTCTTCCCTAATTCAATCGCTCGTTTATAACAAGTAAAAGCTCGATCATAATAAGAACGATAGCGCAGAACCTCCCCTTCATATAACCAAAGCGGATACTTGTCATCCTTTACGCTCTTAGAAAGAGAACTCAGCTGATCGAGAAGAGCTTCTAGCTGACGGTTCCGTATCATTCGCTCACTTGTTTTTAACAAAACGCGAGCGAGTGAAGACTCATCCTCTAGTTCATCATAGTGAACGATAGCATCCTCGTAATAGTTATTTTCTTCAAGATCTCGAGCCCATTTGTATTGCAAATTCCTCATGCGCTTTTTCTGTTGTTCTCTTCCTCTACTTTTCAAGAAAGCTTTGAATAACCCATGGTATCGATAGCGACCTTCATTGACTTTTTGAAAGAACAGGTTTTTTGAGAATAGATAATCCAACATCGTTTTAGCGTTCGAAATCTCAAGAATGCGGTTACAAGAATCTGCTTCAAGTTCTCCGAACATAGCCGAATCCAGTAGAAACTGCTGAGTTTCGTCTGACTGCTTAGTAAAGACCTCTTGTGCAAGGTAGGAAAATAAATCATCCATTGATGTGTGCTTAAATTGAAGAATTGAATCAATTTCTTCAGATTGAGAGAGCTGGCTTCCAATCATACTAATTGCAATGATCCAACCTTCTGTTAGATTGTGTATTTTCTCAAGCTGTTCATCTGACATAGAAGACTCATAGAAATCCGTCAAAAATACCCTCGTCTCCTCCTCTGAGAGAGAAAGATCCTTCTCATTTATATCAAGCATTTGATTACTAACACTAAGTTTGATGAGAATATCCCACTTAGGTTTCATGCGTGTAGAAAATAGGAGATGAACATTTGTAGGCAGAAGAGTAATGAATTTCTCAATCCATTGATTGATCATAAATACGTGATCAACCAATTGAAAATCATCAATTACGAGAATAAAGTCCGTGTTCATACGTGCGCATTCATTAATAAAGAGGGCGCTAAGTAATTGAAGGTCTTCTTCACTGACCCAATAATCCATTTGAGCAATGACTTCAAGCAACTCCTCACCAAAATGAGGGAATTTCTTTCGAATCGTATAAACAATATAATGAATGAACGGGAAAATATCATCATCCTGTTCGGTCACCGTATACCAACAAACAGGCTGCTTGCATTGTTTAATATATTGACTAACAATCGTACTTTTTCCATAACCCGCTCCTGCATGAACGATTGTTAATGGATAATTCATAACCTCCTTCAATTTTTTAATAACCGAACGCCGATAAATATACGTATCTTTCAAAGCTGGCGGTACAAGTTTCGTTTCTATAATCGGAACGGTAGGTTGCACCCACACCCCTCCCTTCATAATATCTGACTTTTCTAACAGTTTACCATATCTAGTAAAATGCTGGTGTCGTATACATACAATTTATACAAAAAGCAGTCACTAATCCCAACTGACATAGGTCGACATACTTCGGGTGGTGCCTGTCACCTGCCGGACACTCTCGCGATTTCTTCGTTATATCCGCGAACGTGAAAAACCACGCCCCTTTCCCAGGAGAGCGTGGCTTTCTATGCTTGGCTATTCTCTTATTGAAGCGTTAACAGATGAAGCTTTTGAAATTGAGACAAAGTAATCACCGTCTCCAATAGATAACGTCGCTGACTGATTTGGCTCAAGTCCAACTACTTCATCTCCATTGCTACTATTCACAGGACTTTCTCCTGAAGCATTGTCTGTGTACTGCCATTCAGATGCTTCACCATGAATATACTCTACCTCTTCTAAATTGACGGTCAGGTTTTCTTCCTTTGAGAGGTTGATTGATACGTCTGAAGCATTCGAGACGTTCCATGAGCTCACAAGTGCTCTTGGATTAAGCGTTACTCCGCCGTAAGCACTCGTCACTTCTAGTTCGGTTGTGGATGGAACGACGAGCCTTGCTTGCATCATGCTTTGGCGCGTCAAGCCTTGTCTCTCAGGGAGATCTTTAAACGTAACATAAAGCGTATCACCCTTCTCTTTTGTAAAAAGATACTCTTCGAAATTGGTTAGAAGAGACTCACCGTCTATCTCCTGGGCACGATACGTTCCGAAAACGCTCACTTCTTTTTCCGATGAACTTTCGATCGTCACTGGTTGGTTCCCCGCATCAACAAGGATTCTTTTAATCTCATCCCCGACAGCCTGATTATAGGCTGGAAGGTTTTCCGTTTTCACTTCACCTTCAAGATACGATCCCACATGATCTAGGAAGCCGGATGCTTGAAAGATCGTAAAACCGATTCCAACCGTTCCAATGATTCCGACAAAGAAAATACTAAGAAAATCAAATTTCAAATATGGCTTTTCAGACTGCGACTGCAAGAAGTAAAGAAGTGTTTCGACACCCAACACGATGAGCAGCAGAGGCCACCAGCTAATCAAGACATATGCGGTGTCCCAATCAAAAATTTGTGATAGTAATAACATCACGCCTAGAAATAACAGGCATACCCCCATTGAAATTGTTCCTACTCTCCACGATCCCATGACTTTACTCCTCCCCCATATTTGCTTTCTTTTTGCTACCACCAAGAAGCTTAACGCCACCGATAATGAGTAAAGCACAAACAATTCCGGTTTGCATGTATTGCCCGAGGTTATAAAGATTCACTTGGAAATAATCATTCACGTATGGCGCTAAAGTTGGTAAAACAATATTTGTAATTGGGTAATAAACTCCGATGAAGATGAGTGCTATTCCAATCCACTTCTGATGATTAACAAAGTAGGAAACAATCGGTTCATCCTCCAATGGTTCTTTGTTATGACGAGAGGCGCGCTGCAAGCCATCGAAGAAGCTAAAGAACCAAATGATTGGTACTAGAAAAAGAAAGATGCCAAGACGAAGGACGTCCAAGATATAGATAGAAAAAAGAAATGCCGCCATTAATTGCACACCCCTGCGCTGGTATCCTAGATATAGATGCCCGGCGCCAGGAAACATCGATAACAGCGTTGCAAGCACAACGCTTTTCTTACCACCTTGATGATGATCTTCAAAGTCTTCTAGAATCGAACGATCTTTCAAGTCCTCGCCTGCTTCTTTCTTGTTTAGCAGCTGCATCGTATCAAAGAAATTGTATACCCAAATGACAGGTAGGATGATCAGAAACACCATAAATCCACCGGTTCCTGTAATAAAGGTGACGAACAGAATCATCGCTGCAACACCTAGGAACGATGCAAGAAAAGTTACACCTCTGTTCATTAAACCAAGTTGGAAATGCCCGAGACCTGGTACCATTGATAGGATAATTGTGTAGAAGCGTTCTGAGCTTAAAGGCTGAGCCTGACTCTCGCTTTGCTGGACACTTTTCGATGCAGTCAAAGCTGTGTGGATAATGCTTACAACATATAGTAGAAATCCTACTCCAATGGACAGAATCATTGCCTCAGGCATCCATAACACACGATTCAATGCATATCCAAAGGGAATTGATCCAATGATTGCGAGAGAGAACAACACGCCTCTTCCCACCTTACCTAAATACATCAATCCTACTCCTGGCAGAAACGCTAGCAAAAAGGCAACGATCGGGTTTTTATTTTTTACCATTAATATATACCTCCTCTATTTCTCTTCCTCAACACGATCTAGTAAGCTCGTCGTTTTATTTAGTACGTCTTCTGTAAAAGAAGAACGCTCGTTTAGTTCAAATTCTTTTGGTACGGTTGTAAGTTGCGAGAAAACGCCTGTCGTCATGAGAAGAAACGTCATCGCGGCAGCTAGCACATAGTGAAATGCGCGATTCTCAAACCACTTCTTTTTTACTGAAATAGTTTCAACAGATTCAAACGGAAGTTGTGACATAAGATCATCGGTATAGAGTGAGGGATTTTCAATCTCAGGTAGCTCATCTTCTGTGGCCTCAATCGCATTCATATAAAGAGTAAGGCAGTCGTCACAATGATCAAGGTGGTGGTCATATGCTGTACGGTTCTCAGGATGCAGTTCACCACTAGCATATTGCTTCCATTCTTCTAACGAGTGATGGTTCATAGAAAATCCTCCTCCTTCCAATGCTTTCTAATCCATAATCTTGCACGATATAACCTCGTCTCAATTGTTTTCACCTGGACATTCTGTTCCTGTGCTAACTGTTGATACGTTTTTCCCTTTATGTAGTATCCTTCAATCACGTCCCGATAAGCAGCAGGTGCCTGATCAAGACTCTTTAACACGAGCTGTTTTTGCTCCTTTTGAAGTACGCTTCGTTCCACGAGGTGATTCCTCTCTGAGTTGACGTCTATGCCGATCGCAAACTCATCAACAAGCTCCTCACTCCGTCTTGCTTTCTTCCTCTTACAATCAATCGCATGTCGAACGGCAATGCGCGAGATCCACGTTTTAAACCCCTGGCCCTCGTAGCTCTGGAGGGAGGTATAGATCTTGATCCACACTTCTTGAGATGCATCCTCTGCATCCTTCTGGTTACGAAGCACTCCGTAAATGCTTTTAAAGACATAGTCTTTATATGTTTCAATCAGCAGCCGAAACGCCTGTTCATTGCCGTTCTTAGCTCGATAAATCAATGACTCTTCCAACCTCTCCCCCCTTTCATGCAACGTTACCTATATAGACGAATAAAAAAGAGAAATCCCTACAGTTTTTCTTAAAATATTTTAAAAGAATTTAAAAGGGGTCAGGTACGTACCTGACCCCCACTACGTTAATCTACTAAAGACTATTTTCCAACCTTGTCCTCACCGTCTTTTATAGGCTTGCATATTCTATTAATGAGAGTGATAGATTTCCTCTTAATTTCAGAAATAGGAGGGATAACTATGTATGGTTACAATAACAACTTTGCTCTAATTGTTGTGTTGTTTGTTCTATTAATCATCGTTGGCGTTTCTTTTGCTAAATAATAATTTAATAAATTATTAGGGGGCAGGTACTCACCTGCCCCCTCCTTTCAACTTGTCCACACCTCTTTTTTACAGTTTGCATATTCTATTCTTGAAGGTAAGCATCCCTTCTCATTCTTAATTTAGGAACAGGAGGAATAATTATGTATGGCTATAATAACAACTTTGCTTTAATTGTCGTTCTATTTGTTCTATTGATTATTGTTGGCGTTTCATATGTGAAATGGTAATCTAAATTTTAATACCTCCATTAAAGTTAATGGAGGTATTCTAGTAAAAAAACATTCAACTACATAGAATTAAGTGTCTATAAAGGAAAACAACAAAAAATCACTTCCACCCACTCAGAACTCTATTCCATTAACATTCTTAACGCCATCTTCACGTTCGTCATCGTTTTTACTGACGAAATCTCAATGCCTGCCTGTACAGCTTTTTGAGCTAATTCAGGCCTGAACCCTGTATATATTAACGTAATACCTAGTAGTCTCATGATCGCGTTTATTCGATATAGAAACTGAGCAACTACTTCGTCGAAATTGTAGATACCTGAAACATCGATAATTAAATGAGTTAGATGACGACCTTGGACTTTCTTTGGCAGGCTATCTAGGACTTGCTCGCTTCGATATTGATCCATCATACCTACCAAGGGTAGAACCGCTATGCCATCTAGCACGGGGACAAGTGGAATTGATACTTCATCAATGACTTGTCTTAGCTTTCGCTGCGCTTCTTTACGTGGCGTAATATCCCGAACAATTGATTGAATCGCTTTAGTTTCACCAAAATAGACAGGGTGACAGTACAGCTCTACTTCGACAAGTGTTCCATCCATCCGATAGACCTTTGTTTCGATAAGCTGACCGACAATATTTTCTTCCTCATTTCTTCTGATCCGCTCCACAATGATGTCTTTGTAGTCATTCATAAAAAGGTCAAGTATGTTCGCCCCGATGATACTCTCCTTCGGTGCTCTTAGAAAGTCTGCTCCCGACTGATTAATATAAAGCACTTTATGCCTCGAATGAATAACCGTCGTCTCAAACGAATATTCAACAATTTGCTGATACATGGCCTCTTTTTGAATAACAGAGATTTCGTCATTCCCCCTAAGCTGTTCCACTCCACCACTCCCCTTTTCATAGATTGTCTTCATTGATGGTGTAGGTATTACCGATCAAAAGCAAACGTATGAACCAACCACATGTCTTTTCACCAGAACAAGCAACATTACCTTAAAATTCTACAAAAAAAGAGTAATACCTTTTTACTAATTTTTCAAGATTATGCTTAGCGGATGGGAGGGGGTCAGGTACGTACCTGACCCCCGCTGCTTTAAATCACTAAACAAAATCAGGATTGAAGAAAAAGTGATTGTTTGAAATAATTTGAAGAGCATATAGCATTGAACTATTTTTCTTTAAGGAGGGTTTCAGTTGAATGAAACTGCACAAAACTACTGGGATCACTACTGGAAGGGTCGAGAAAAGCCACCTTCTGTCACGGCCTGGCAATTCGGTGACGATCCAGATCAACTTGCAAAGCTAGTTATGAAAGGGATTAAAACCGCAACTTGCTCAGCTCACATTTTTTACGAGTTGGATCAAGAACCGCTACCTACAACTCAGGATTACAGCGTTATCCTAAACAGCCAGAACGAGCCGGTAGCGATCATTAAAACTGTAGAAGTATCCACTCTTCCTATGAATGAAGTATCAGAGGAATTCGCAGCGGCTGAAGGCGAAGGAGATCGAAGTTATGAGTACTGGTGGAATGTTCATGAAGCGTTCTTCACATCTGAATTAAAGGAAGTTGAACGTGAGTTTTCTGAGGATCTATTGGTGGTGTGTGAACGGTTTGAATTAATTGATGTGAAATGAAGGCTAAATTGTGTTCGTTCGGAAGTAAGATTTTGCTCAAATTGTGCAAATCCACCCAAAGAAGTAAACAACATTTCCCATGTTCTTTCGTTGTGTCGAACCAAGACTTTTTTAAGGTCAATATTTACCGTT
Source organism: Guptibacillus hwajinpoensis (assembly GCF_001039475.1). GTDB lineage: Bacteria > Bacillota > Bacilli > Bacillales > Guptibacillaceae > Guptibacillus > Guptibacillus hwajinpoensis. The sequence goes on from NZ_LELK01000001.1 coordinate 1,592,857, forward strand.
TTAAAAACCACGAGAATTGTGCGTCACCTGTATGAACGTCAAAAGGTTTTTCAGTAAAAAATCCAGGAGAAAAGTCCCCTGGATTATACATCCCATACGCACCCTATTTATAAAGTAGTTTCGGTTAATTTCGATTACTACTCGTCTTCTCGATACGGTCACTTTGCTTACCAGAGTTAAACGGCATTGGAATAAGTGGTCGGTCAACATCAAATGGAATTGCTGGGGCTACACTAGGTTGCCCTAATTGTGACCACATACGAAGCTTGGAACCATCAAATGTTCCTGTTGAAACAGAACCCATCGCTCTATCGTTAATTACCGCTTGTGCATCAATCCAAAGTGTAGGATCTTCACCGTTTTGGTCTTCAGAAATGTTGATAATACGTTGTATATCTAATTTACCGAAGTCTTTCTCAAGTAATTCTTTAGCACGTTCAAGACGCTCTTCTGTAGAGATGTACCAACTCCAATTCCATCTTTCATCATCTGGATCATCCGATAAACCTTCATAACCAAGCATATCAGGATGTATGAAATGGTTTGTGTGGGCAACCGCTGCGTCTTCCACCCAAATGACGCCATATGCACTATATGTTGTTTCAACAAATGCAGCTTCTGTTTCATCAGCAATTCCATAAACAGAACCTGATTTACGATCAATGTCTGCAACATAACCTACCGCTTCCTGAGTGTTGCTTGCATTTTCTAATGCCATACGAATAATGGTAAGGTTTCCATATCCACTACCTGTATCCCATGTAGATAGCACATTGTTCCCAACAGAGACACCATGTTCGTTAATACCCATTGCAATCCCAGAGGATCCAGCACTTGTAATTCCTATAAACTTGTGACCATCTTCCGGTTGAACTTGAACGACAACTTGTTTATATCCACGAGAAGCATCTCGGGTTTTATGATAGTAAGTGGCCCCTTTTTTTGTTGCTTTTCCGTCAGCTAAGATTGTTGTACATCCATCTCCTAAGACCGTTTCTTCAAGTTGATTAAATGCAAGTAAGTCTATGTATGAAACATCTGAGCCTTCCGCCATTGCTTTGTATTGTTCTATTAAGTCTTTGTCTTGCTTTAGCAAATAAGTTTCAAGTTCTGTGCCTGCTTCTATTAATTCTTCTTCAGAATAACCTATCAAGTTGGCTGTCTTCTTAAATAAAGTTAGATTTTCTTGGATAGCTGATTTTGCTAATTCTCCATATTGTTCTCCAATTTCACTTGGTGTTCCTGATAGATTTAAGGTTTGGCTACTTTCGCTTGTACTCGCGCTAGCCACGCCTGTTGCCATAGTTACAAAAGAAATGACACCAATACACAATATAGAAAATAATTTACGCATCTTCAATAAACATCCAACTCCCCTTAATAGTTTTTATTTCTATTAATAGGATAAATAAAGTGACTTCGTTTGTCAGAGATCGCATGAGAAAACCTAACAAACTATCATTCTTCATAAAACGACTCATTTCAACAATAATGTGTTCCTGTCCTCTGTACCCTTTGAAGTTAAATAACCCTTATTTTCGCGGCCTCCTACAAAAGTAGCGAATAAAGGGGGTCAGGTACGTACCTGACCCCCGCTGCTTTAAACCGTTGTAGTATACTTATCATTAAGATATCCCCATTAGTTGAGCACTACTAAAATATTTAGAGTAAGCGAGGTTAAAGTATGAGCCAGATTTTCACAGAAACCGTGACAATCAACGCCCCACTAGAAGAAGTTTGGAACTATTTCATTAACCTTGAAGAGAATGCTCCTAATTGGATGAAGGGCATTCAAGAAATGGAGAAAGAAACTACAGGAGAAATCCATCAAGGAACGAACTATTTATTTCACGCACGGGGAAAGAGACATTCTTCAACCGTTACTGAGTTTGTTCCCAAGGCGAAGGTTACCCTGACTTCGGTACAAGGAAATTTCCAGGCTGACTACACGTACTCCTTCTCAAGCGAGAATACCGATTATACAAAACTCACTCTTAATGCGAGTTGCGATGCGCGAGGTATGTCAAGGGTCTTCTCTCCTGTCATTAAGATGGCGATCAAGAAATCTGACCGTGATCAAGTTAACCTTTTTAAAGAAGCATTTTTGAATAGGGATCAGGTACGTACCTGATCCCCCCCCCTCTTTTTCAACCAAACTTCCGTCGATAATGCCCCAACGTAAGGAGCGGCCAAATATACCTGTAGCTGTGGTAATGAATATAAAAACCACCTGCCATGCCCTGTCCTTTTGGATAAGCTGTCGTCCAGTCGTCTTTTTCACCGTTATCTAATAAAAATTGAATCCCACGTTCAATTTCTGGCGAGCTTTCATCCGTACATGCAATGAGGGCATCCACTGCCCAGGCTGTGTGCGTGAGAGTGCTAGCACCAAGCGGCACATAGGTTCGCTTTATATCACTATTACATGACTCTCCCCAGCCACCGTCTTCGTTTTGAATCTTCTTCAACCACCTTATCGCTTTCGAAATCGTTTCCTGCTCCATTGATCGAACGGCTCTTAGCCCAGTGAGAGCTGACCACGCCCCATAGATATAGCAAATTCCCCAGCGCCCATACCACGAACCATCATCCTTCTGATTGTTCACTAGCCAGTTAATTCCCGCTTTCACACTCGGATGGGTTTTATTTAATTTCGTAAACGTTCCGAAGAATTCAAGCGTTCGTCCAGTAAGATCAGCGCTTGATGGATCAAGCAACAAATACTCCGCTCCCTGAAGGGGAAGTGCGCTCAGCAGCTTGTTATCGATCCCTCTCTCAAACGCCGGCCAGCCGCCGTCACTGTTTTGCATTGACATGACCCAAATGCTCCCACGATCCCAGGCACCCCGGTAGTCAGGGTTTCTCTTCGCAAAATGCTTAATTGCTCTTAGCGCAGCGGTCGAGTCATCCACATCTGGATTGATCGTATTGCTGTTTGAGAACCCCCACCCGCCTGGAAGCGTATCAGGATTATGCACAACCCAATCACCATATAAAAGCTGCTGCTTCTGAAGCAGATAATGATTCGCTTTCTGAACCGTTTCAGATGAAGGAAGAACACCTGCCGCTTGCATAGCATGATTAATTAGCGTTGTATTCCATATATTTGCTGTTGTGTACTGCATATGTGTGAACCCATCGATTGTAACCCGCATAGACTCCAGTCCTTTTATTGCTTTCGTGATGACCGGATGATTCTTCGTATACCCCAGTGCCATAAGGGCAAATATCATTAAAAACGTTGCGCTAAAATAATTAAGGAACGTCCCATCAGGTTCAATACGATCAAGCATATATTGCTCAGCTTTTTTTAACGCAAGAGCCTTATCATACCTCGGGTGTTCTGATCCATCATAGTTGTAATCAACGTAAGAACGTTCAACCAAAAGATCAGATAAATCCGGCCCACCTGAATTTTTCAGACTGAATTTCTTATCAGCTAGAATTAAAATCGGAATTAAATTTGAACGACCAAACACCGATATATCAAAAATGTTGAGTGGGGTAGATAAAGGCTGCACCATGAATTCAAGTGTAAACGGATAGTCGTTCGGCCATGGAATCTGTCCAGTAATCGCAAGCAATATCTTCGAAAACATTCCTGCGTTCGCAAGTCCTCCCTTTGAAAGAAGGTACCTTTTTACAATCCTCATATCCGGATCATTTGCTGACTTATAACCTGAAGATAGAAGAGCGTAGTAAGCATCAAGCGTCACGTTGAAATTCGCTTCTTCTTCATCAGGGAATAGCTTCCACAGTCCATCCGATTCACGTTTACTTAAAATCCGCTCAACGAGAGAACGAATCAATTCTTCATTATGATTTTTCATCACTCTTAGTAAAATAATCATATAGGCATCCGTTGTAATACCTGTCTCAAACGTATAATCCCAGTCCCCACCCGGTAACTGATCGTTCTTTAACGTTCGGACAATCCGGTTGATCTCTGATTCGACTTTAGCCCTCACTTGAATCAACCCTTTCCGGTAGAATCCTTCTAGTTATACCTATTCGTAGAATCTCGAGACAATTCAAGAAAGGGGAGTGACGCTTTCCTTACACAAAAACAAACCGAGCTTAGCGAAGCGCCAAGCTCGGTTCTACTATATTTATACGTGAGTTTCTGATGAACTTTTACCATCAATTGAAAATAGCTGACTTCCACTTAGGCTAAGCAAGACAGCTAGTGCAAGAAGGGATAGATCATATTCCCAACCAGCCATTTGACCATTTCCGAAGAAACCAACCATAGGGATTTTCACAGTCACCATTGCTCCGATCATTATGATTCCAATAAGAATGGATGCGATGCGAACTTTAAATCCAATGATCAACGCAAGACCTCCAACAAGTTCAACCGCAGCTGTTACATAAGCAAGGAAGCCAGGCAATCCAATCATGTCCTCGAACATGCCAACGACTCCCTCAATTCCCATCCATTTCTGAATACCGTGAGCAAGCATAATAATACCAAGAACCACGCGCGCAACAAGTAATCCATAACTTACAGCTTTTTGATTCATCTCTTGAACAACTCCAATCTATTTAATAAGTACACTTCGAGTATAGGGGAAAACTTTTAAATATGAAGTAATCTAAATTACTAGTGGAATTACTTGTAGTTAAAGTGCCTCTCGATCAATCTTGAATAAAAAACAGACTTGCAAAATGATTTAGCATTTTGCAAGTCTGTATATGAATTACCTTACTTTACTCACTAAACACTGCATTCGAAAGAAGACGGAACAAGTAATCCGTATGATCACGGAACCCTGCTTCAATACCAATTAACGTTACATCTTGATTTTGTTCTTTCACAATAACAGGTTGCCCTTCTGCACCAACACGATTTTCCCAGTGTCCTGCAACAAAGAAATCGCCTGTATCGAAGGAAGCGTGCACATCTACTTCTTCTACATTCGAATACCAAACAGGCTGATAAACGAAACCATAATCGTTTGCTCCAAACCCTGAGGTTAAAAGCTGATTTCCATAATCCACTTTTACAATTCCGTTGCTGTTTGAGTAACCTTTATTTACTGAAACGCTCGTTAACCCAAGCTTCTTCGTCGCATCAGATGCACCAGCGCCTACGGCAATATACTTGCCTTCATTTTCAACATACGATTGCATCTCCTGCTTGAACGCTTGATATTGGTCTTCATTCTCTAAACCAAACGGTGCGTTTGCTTCACTATTGTTGTACGAAATCAACCGAGATGTACCACTATAGAAAAAGACATCCGTATCGCCAAGACCATTCTCTGCAAGCTCACGTGGTGTGATTTCCTTAACATCAAAACCTAGTCGCTCGAGTGCTAGATGTGTCCCAGCATGCGATTGTGCTTTGTAAATCCCACCATCTTTTAAAATCGTTACTTTCTGTGAAGTAAGCTTCTTTCCTTCGACTTTAGGATCCGTCACCACTGTAACCCCAGAATCTCTTACAAGCTTTCTCAAGTCAGTAGTTGCACTTGCATCAACATGGAACGATCCGTCTTCTCCCCACTGCACGTCAAACCCATTCTCGATCAGCTTGTTCACAAGATTTACAGCTTTCACAGATGAATTTTCGATAACGTAAGGACCAGTCCCAACTAACTCACCATCTGTTTTGATTTTTTTCACATCAGATGTTTTTACATCAAGAGAACGTGTGGATTCTACTTCAATCGCTTCAAAACCCCATAGTTCAGGAAGATTCCATGCTGAAATGTCATACATAGCTGGGGTAATATCCGTGATATCCTCCCCGTCCCAAAGCATCGTATTCGCAAGTCCTGCCTTCGCTTGACTCATATCTACAATGTACGACCCTTTAGGATACGTTTTACCATCGAATTCAAAAGCCTTTTTCGCTTCTGATACTTCAATATCATTGAACATCAAATGCTCAACCGCTTTTTCTGTAGCAGTTGGGTCCTTTTCATCAACAGGTAGAATGTACGCTTTCGGGAAAAAGCCTTCTGTGTGATAAGGGTGATCGAACTGGATACCACGCTTAAACACCTCGATCTGATCTTTGATCATCTCTTCTTTATTATCATTCGAGAATTCAAGTGCACCCATCACCGCATCGTAATGCCACTTAACACCGTCCCAATCATTCGTTGGAGCTTCAAGCGTGTAACCATATGCACCGTGGTACATCGCATACATTGGCGTGAAAATTGGTGGATAGTCATCCCAACCTGCTTCGTCATCACGCTGAGGTATATATGTACCTGTCATCGTTTGGTAATTGACGTTCGATGTTTCTGTGTTTGTATTATCATAGTCACTTCTGTTATCGACAATAGTACCTTCCATCGATTCTGCTTGATCCATCGCCCACTTTGAATACAAATCATATTCATAGTTCGGATTGTGAGGTGGTGTGCAAGGCTCAATTAATCCAGGGTGATCTTCTCCACCAAATGCTTTCACATAACCATGCAAATCAAGAAACACCATCGGATTCCATTCTTTAATTAAGTTAACGGTATGCTTTGTCTCTACCTGAGATTGCGTAATGAAATCACGATTCAAATCAATACCGTTTGAGTTAAAGCGAGTTGCATCGATGCGACCATCAGGATTCGCTACCACATTAAAAATCAGAATGTGATTTTCCAGGAGTTCCTTTGTTTTCGCATCATTCGCTGTAGCGAATCGTTCGATTAACTGTAGTGCTGCATCGGAACCGACAAACTCCGTTCCGTGAATGGAAGCATTAATCATGACTGGCACTTTGAAATCAGGATGCTTTTCAATGAATTTCTCTGCTTTCTCAGGGTTTTTAAACATTTTCTTTCGCAATGCTTTTTGGTACCCATACTTCCCTTTTGCTTCAGGATCTGAAATCGTCACTACATAAAGGTCGCGACCTTCTGACGATTGAGCAGGAGTTTCGACCGTAATCCGATTGCTGTTCTTCTCAATTTCTTGTAGCTTATCATCTACTTCTGAATAGTTTACGAAATCATAGTTCTCACTATTAAAAGGACTACCATTCTCCTCTTGCATCGTTTCATTCCAATTCACATTCTTCCAATTCGACTCTGCAGAACCTGTCATCGGCGCGGCAAAGAGACCGAGCGTAACAAGCCCAGCAATTAGTTGCTTCTTCATCCCATTCCTCCTCTAATTCACTAAATAGTCTAACTTCTATTTTATACCTTCTGTGTCATAATTTGTATGTGTCATTCATACTGATTGGAGGTAGGTCTTTTGTAGGAGGGGGTCTGGCACGTGTCTGACCCCCTCCTACTGTTGTTTCATTTCAACGACTCTGATAAAACCTCCAATACAGACGATGTAACAGCATATAAATACATCTTTCTATTTAATGGAGCACCTTTAATCGGTATGAAAACGACGCCTCGATGCTCAATTTCTTTTGCCATCATACTAGGTAGATAAGCAATTCCAATTCCTAGCGAAACGAGACCGACCATTCCGAGGTAATGGGTCTCAAGTACATCTCGCTCCACGTTCTGCTCTTTCATCATTCTCCGAACATTCAGAGACAAACTCCCCGCTGGTGGTAGGATTTGTGTATAGTCGAAGCACTCCTCAATCGTTATCGTGTCCTTGGATGCGAGCGCATAAGAAATAGGAATAGCTGCTACGAAGTTCTCCTCAAATAGGAGCTTCGAATGTAGCCCTTCTACTGAAGGAATGTCTTGTACAATGGCAGCATCAATTTCTTGTTTATTTAATAACGGAATTAAATCCTGACTGTCTTCTTGAACGACTGTGACGTCAAGGTTCGTATACTGCAATTTTTCATAATAACCCGGAAGAAAATAGGAGCTTAACATCGGCGTAGAGCCAAAGCGAATGTGATCAAACTGCTTATAAAGCCCAACAGTTTTATCGATTTGATGGAATAATGGCTTTAAGTCTTCAAATAGCGCCCTCCCTTTCTTCGTGAGCTCCACTCCTCTCACAGAACGGTTGAATAGTGTAAATCCAAGCTCTTCCTCCAGCAACTTCACCTGTTTACTTAACGCAGGCTGCGAAACATAGAACGTACTCGCAGCACTCGTAAAACTTCTCTGTTCAGCAATCTCAATAAAGTACTTTAATTTATGTAACAACATGATTCGCAACACTCCCAACTATAACTTCTCCTCACTTTATATTAGCTAAAATGGCGATTATATGCTTTTAATCTTAACTAACTATAACCTGAAGTTATACTTTCATCATTTTTCACTATTACCATCCCACCTAAGAAAGACGTTATCCTTTTAACAAGAAATCCTATAGGAGGAATCATCGTGAAAATCTATCTACTACTTGGAATTGCAATTGTATTTGAAGTAATTGGTGCTACTCTCATGAAATATGCAGACGGATTCAGTAACCTTTGGGCAAGTGGCATTGTAATGGCTAGTTATGCGTTAGCTGTTACATTCTATATCCTTCTCACGAAAAAGCACGAACTTGGTACCATTAACGCTCTTTGGTCCGGGGGAGGGACGGTTATTATTGCAGTCATTGGTATCACCCTATTTAATGAAGAAACAACTCTAGCCAAGCTTATTGGCATATCCCTCATTATTGCTGGAATTTATGGACTAAATTCAAATGGGCACCGCAGTAGACGTGTAATTGGAGGTGAGTAAAGATGGGTTTCTTACTACTATCCTTACTATTCTCAATTGTAGGAAGCATAAGCGTGAAGCAGTCCGCAGGTTTTCAGAAAATCATCCCAGGGGTTACTTCCTTCATTTTCTTCGGAATGTGTATTTACTACCTTACAATTGCCGTTGAAACGGTAGAAATCGGTATCGCCTATGCAATCTGGTCGGGCGCATCCATCGCGGGTACAACATTGGCTGGTATTTTGCTTTTTAACGAAAAAGCAAGCAAGCGTAAATTTCTTTCGATCGCCTTGATCGTTGTAGGAGTCGTCATTTTATAGGGGGTCAGACACGTGTCTGACCCCCTCTTCACACTTTTTTTTCATGTAAGCGATTAACAAACGAGCAATTCATTGAAATTCAGTTAAGTTTAACTTAACCTAAGTTAGTAGGTATTGAAGATTACTGAATAGTAGACACTAAAAAAGGTTACCAAAACAGATGGATTTGGCTCTTTTTATAAGTTGATTGGCTTGTCCAATCAAGCTTCACACTACAATGCTATAGGTTTTCCTTACGAATGATAAATAAGCGAGCTAGCTTAAAAGAAGGAGTAGTGGTTATGTCAGAATCAACAACAAAAGAAACAACGCAAGCAACACAAGAGCAGCGCGAATTACTCGATCAGCTTTTAGATCCAGAAGTACAGGAATCATTGAACACACTTGTTAAGGAGCTTCCGAAAGTAACAGAGCTAGTCAATATGCTTTCTTCCACATACGACACCGTTAATGCGATTGCAACAGATGACGTATTAATGAGTGATACAACGGAATTCCTTTCAGAACTTATTCATCCTGTGAAGTCTACTGCTAAAGATGTTGCAGCGAACGCAATTGAAGCTAAGGACATGGCTGAGAAGAGTTCAGAAACAATCGGCGTTTTCGGTCTACTTAAAATGCTCAAAGATCCACAAGCACAGAAGCTATTCAGATTTGTGAATGCTTACCTAAAAGTTTCTGGCGAACGCAACAACCAAAAATCATAAAGAGCAGCTAAGAATGGAGGAAACATCATGTCAAAACAAATCGTTATTCTAGGCGGAGGTTATGGTGGGCTTCTTGCTGCTTTATCCGTACGTCAATACTTAGGTGAATCAGAAGCAACTGTTACATTGATTAACAAAACACCAACACACCAAATCATCACTGAGCTGCATCGTCTTGCTGCAGGTAACATTTCAGAGCAAGCAGCTGCACTTCCATTAGAGAAGTTGTTAAAAGGAGCAAACGTTGATCTTAAAATCGCAACTGTTGATTCATTCTCTGTCGACAACAAAGAAGTAAAGCTTAGTGACGGCTCTACTCTTTCATACGATGCACTTGTTGTTGCATTAGGTAGTAAAACAGCTTACTTCGGCATCCCTGGCCTTGAAGAATACAGCATGGTCTTGAAATCAGCTGAAGATGCAAACAACATTCGTAATCATGTTGAAGAATGCATTAAGAGATTCGCTGAAACAGGTGACGAAGCTGATGCTACAATCCTAATTGGCGGTGGCGGTCTTACTGGTACAGAGCTTGTTGGAGAGCTAGCTGATGAACTTCCAAAAATGACACGTAAATACGGCGTTGACCGTGATAAGATCAAACTAATGCTTGTTGAAGCTATGCCGAAAATTCTTCCAATGCTTCCGGATGACTTGATTCAGCGTGCGATGACAAGCCTTGAAAAGCGAGGCGTAACATTCTTAACAGACCTTCCTGTTACAAACGTGGATGGCAACGTTGTTGAACTTAAAGACGGCCAGAAGATCGTAACGAATACTTTCGTATGGACAGGCGGCGTTCAAGGAAATCCACTGGTTGCTGAATCAGGCATTGCAGTGAACCGCGGTCGCGCAACAGTAAATAACTACCTTCAATCCACTTCTCACGAAGATGTATTTGTAGTAGGTGATAGCGCCGTTTACTTCAAACCTGGTGACGAGCGTCCACAACCACCAACTGCTCAAATTGCTTGGCAGATGGGTGAATTGGTTGGGTATAACCTATTTGCTTACCTTGAAGGCAAGGACTATCGAGACTTTACTCCAGTTAACTCAGGAGTACTCGCAAGCCTTGGTCGTAAAGACGCTGTTGCCTCAATCGGTGAGAACGCAACATCACTTAGAGGACTACCAGCTTCTGTTATGAAAGAAGCAAGTAGCGTTCGTTATCTTTCTCATATCAAAGGTCTTTTCGCACTAGCGTATTAAGTTAAGTGCAAGATCAAAAAATAAAGCTCTTGAAGGACTTATGTCTTTCAAGAGCTTTTTTGATGAGAGAGCTGCGAGTGCCTGTCACCACCCGCTTTATGTAACCTTTTGTCGAACCTCCCCTCCTTTATCAATTACGTATAATAATTCCGCTTTAAGCCACCATAACAAGTAGGGGTGATTCAAATGAAATTGAATAAGAAGAAATTCGCTAATCAGCCAACGATGATGAAGAAATCGTATGTCAATGAATATGACCTAGGCGTTGATCAAGACGAACAAGCAATGAATGGCGAATACGGAATGTTAGAAACGGAGCAGGAAGATCGACTGCCCGATTCCAATCCTAAACGGAAACAATAAGAAATAGGCATAGCACGTAGCTATGCCTTATCCATAGAATTTCTTCGTCCACTTCTTCACTACATTCTCGATCGTCACTCTCGTTTCCACACAGCAATCAAGAAACAATAGCCTGAAATAACAGCTCTTCCAGAACTGCATCACATTCCCTTTCGTATGAAAGAACGGCACACTATATCCTTCGTTAGTAAACCGTAACTCGAGCTCGTCTTCAATTCCAACAATCCACGATACTAGAACAGCATCACCCACACCTCGTTCAAGAAGTGCTTCTAATGATAGCAATAATCGCTCATCCTCATCATCTACATACACACCTTCTTTAAACAGACAAAGCTGAATCGTCTCAAGACACTGAGCAACACGCTCATCACCGAATTTCCTGTGCTTAATCGCTTCAGCTAGTGCATCGGCACCGTGTGCAATGCTATGCGCCCAGCCCTTTTCTTCTACATACCCTCTCGTATCCTGCTCCTCCTGCAAATACCGAACACAACAATCAATGGCTCTATTTGCATCCTCGTCCGTTAGAAAAGGTACATCTCGATCCTTCTCTAAGAGAAGCGCAAGAACTAGAATTGAAAAAGAACGAGTGAAAACAGCATCCGTCCCCTTTTCACCTATCCTATAAAATACGTGCTGATCATCTAAACAAGTCGTCATCACAATATTCATCTGCTTCACTGTTAAATAGTCCTTCATCACAAGCTCAGCAAACGTTCCAAAAATGAATTCATCCCTGAGCTCTGGATCCGTGGATCCAATCTCATTTAACATGCTCTCCAACAGAAGATCCATATCAACGCGTTTCACTTGATCAGGATATTCAAAGTTCATCTGCTTCAATTGCGTTTTAAGTTCCATAACCTCTCCTCCTAGAAAAGCACTCTCCCATAGTTTAACAAATATAAGCAAAGGGTCAGACACATGTCTGACCCTTTCCCTATCCTCATCAACAATACACAGGATTATTCGAATAGTGACTAATCCAACGCCCCATCCGCTCCATTTGCTTCTGCAGCCTTCCAACAGAAACAGGGACCATTAATTCAAATCCGTCTAGAAAAAGGATCTTCGAACAACTTTTCGAGAGCGCCGTCATCTCCTTCACATGCTGGTAGAAGATCCAACAGCAATCCATTTTCTCAGGTGATTCGGTTGGAAAAACCGAAATCGAGTTCCAATGCGAGACAATAATCGGCGTTTGCTGCTCATACCTTAAATGGTAAATAACAGCCTTTCTACGACCTTCATATGTCATACCAGCCTCAAGACACGCATGCCGAATCAGCTCAACCGGTGTCTTAGTTGATAAATAAATGCCGTTTCGATCGTAGATTCTAGAGCTATACTCAACCTCTTTCGCAAGCTCAATTGCTTGCGTTGTTTTGCTTATCTCATAGTCATCCATTATTTCACTATTATATTCGTTCATCCTTAGTATCCCTTCCGCTCCATTGTTAGATGATTTGTAACTTATTATCATTGCATAAGGTTTCCCTTTCACACGTAAAACGGTATACTAGGAATACGTTGGTTTCCACGCCAACAACGACCCCAGAATGTGTCTGCCAAGACTAGACATTCTGGGGTTTTTAGGTATGCCGTTCAAGTACGATTCACCACCCTATCGTTCAATTTCCTTCCTTTTCTGCTAGTCTGGATGACCTAGTGGCCTTTTCCCTTTCTCCCATAAACCAGTTAGATCCTACTAGTAATTCCCATCCTACTTTTGATTATAGTTAATTATTTGAAATTTAGGAATACTTTTTTAGTATGATTTCCTCACTTTATTCTTCTTTTTTATTTCCAGTTTTGAAAGTATTAACACCTATTGATTTCCTTGATTAAAGTTGTATAATATAATGTTATTTTTACCCAATTAAGTAAATTTCGATCCCTACACACCTGACTCCTCCTCACTATTGGGTACTAAGACCCCGTACGTGAGTCTCATTTTTAGGAGGTTCTTCCCATTTACCACACAAGTGACTATTGGTACCCTATAATACTGTTTGAGCATGATTTTTCTGCACAACTATACAAAGGGGATAGAGCGAATGTCCTATTTATCATATTTACAATCAGAAATAGCTGAAAAACAAGTTCAGCTTATCCGCCTACAATCAAGCTTAACTAAACTTGAAGGTATACAAAATGAATTCTTCCAAAATAAACAGCTTATCGATACTCCTGAACTCTCCCCTGCTACATGGGAAGGTGAGTTAGCGAACTCATTCAAAAACATTCGAGAAGATATGAAACTAGCTTATCAAAATCTATCTGCGAATCAGCTAAACACAGCAATAATTACGATGGAAAATAAAGCACAGTATCTCAGGTACGAAATTCAGTCACTTGAAATGAACATTACACAAGAAAGACATCGCCTCGAAGAAGAAGCAAGAGAAAGGAGAAATACCAATTGAGTCATGAGCTACTTGTCAAATTCAATGAAATTGAACAGTCCATTAGTCGCATTGAAAAAAGTTTAAGTGCCTTTAACGCAGAACTTCCGAAGAACACAGGAGAAGGCAATAATCTTGATGTTGTGAATCGCTTGAATGAGTTGAATCACATGATGACAGAAGTCGGCAACGCTTATAAACAGATCCTAGCTGAAAACAACCAGACCGTACGAGAATCTGTACAACAATTAGAGAATGCAGACAAAGAACTCTCTTCCTCTATTCAATTACGTTAAGAGGTGAAGGCTACAATGAAAACACTAGACGTCCAATCGCTTCATCAAGGTATTGAACATACCCGATCTGCCGTCACTACTATGAGAACGCAAACGACAGAGCTCCGTTCATCTATTGAAAGATTTACTACATTGGAAGCTTCTTTTAACGGTCATGGCGGGAAAGCAGTTCGGTCATTCTACCAGGAATGTCATCTCCCCTTTCTGACTTATTTGGAAAATGTCATAACTCACTTTGAAGAGAAGCTAGTCAATTTGATTAACTCTATCCAATCATATGAACCACAAGAATCTGGATTCGTTCGAGAAGATTTTCTTGCTAATGATGTGGAGAATGGATTACATAAAGCTCAAAACATAACTGATCAACTAACAAGCGACAGCAATTCCATTATCCGAAGCGTAAATGACATTATCTTTATTCCAGAATTACAGCAAGATGAATTTAATACAAATGTCCACAGAGGACAAGAGAAAACAACCCAAGTTCTTGAAGATCTTCATGCTTTAGACAAAAGCCAAGCAAACCACTTAGAAGCAGTCCTTCAAGAATGCCACACACTCATGAATTACATAAGAGAAGTATCAACCAGATTTCAAAGTGGGGATATTTCGATTAGTGGTTATCAGGTAGGAACGATGAGTGCTATTCCAGCTTATAAGACGGTGATGAGTGGTTTGTCTTCAGGTTCATCTGGGACGAGTACGGTTGGGAAGGCTGTTCAGGCGAAGAAATCTGTTGATGTTGGTATTGATCCTATAGCACCATTTAAAGGACCAAGCGGAGCATATAGACTAGCTACTGATGGTTTTGCCTTTTATTCAGCAGGTCGAGAAGTTAAAGGAGGTTTTAGGATAGAGAAAGTCGGTAAATCAGATAAAGTTAAACATCTAGTTTACGAATCAAAGTACAATAAATTTAAAACCGCTCCTAAAAATGGACGAAATTTTAAGACCTTTACTCAAAAGTACATCAAATCCCAAGTAAATAGAGGGAATTCTCTTAATTTAAATGTTTCTAAATTTCTAAATGGTAAAGCAGGAGCGATTAGTGCTGTAAAAAGTAAAATTGGATGGCTAGGAGTAGGTATCACTACGGTCGATAATGCAAGAAAAAATATTCACAACGATGAAAGCTCAAGCAAAATTGTTGGAGATGCAGTAATTGATGTAGCGATCGGTGCAGCTACTCTAGCTGTCGGAGGCGCATTTGCTGCATTAGCTGTAAGCGCAGGTGCACCAGTATTATTTGGAACAGCAGTCACAGTCGCAGCATCTCTAACTGTTTCCTATGTATTAGATGGTCTTAAGATAAATAATAAATCAATTGGCGATCATTTTAAAAATGGAGTACAATCAGTAGCTGGTTGGTTCAACGATACTGCAGAGAGTATTGTTAATTAATTTAAAGGTATAGAGGAGGTTATTATGCTTAAAATTCCTGAAAACAAAAAAACTAGAAACCTTCCAAATTATATGCAGGAACACCTCATTATGATATCACCTGATAGTGCAAAGGTAACAATCACGATGTTTTGTCTCATATTGCTTGATATGAGTGCTGTTCCTTTGCTCTATCCAAAAAATGACTTGATTTACATGATAACTATTCCACTAATCATTTTTATACATTTATGGTTAATCCGATTGTTATTCAAAAACCCTTACACAACACAGATGGAAACCACTTTGTTTATGGGTGTTTTTTCTATAATAGGAGCAATATGTAATTTCATCACTAGCATAAAAGTTTCATATGTATTTGTCGAAATATCAAACCTATGGTTCTATGTTGTGTTTTCAATAGTACATATAATACTTATTGCCGTTCTGATTCAATATCAAATCGAAAAATATTCTGAAATAAATTATAAAATAGAGGAATCCAACAAATGGTATAACAATACAAGGTTTATTCCTCTTCTAACTGCAGCCCCTGGTATTGGCTACATTATATTTCAATCTTCCAAAAATAGTGAAAAAGGTATGCATAGTGTGTTTTTAATCGCAACAGTAATTTTCACTCTATTCCTATCGTACTTCGCTGCAAAGTACATTCATAAATACTTTTTTATGAAAACAAATATGAGATTAGTTTTCTTTGATAAACCTTCTGATAAAAATTTACTTAAAAAGTACGAAAGAAAAGGTGTTGTATACAAATAATGATAAAACTACTCCCAAACGGCACCATCGTCTTACTAGACGGTGGCAACAAAAAACTAATGATTTACGGTCGAAAACAACTTCACCTAGATGAAGAAAAAGTTGAGAACGAGCAAGACCTTGATATGTACGACTACATAGGTGTGCCCTATCCAGAAGGTTTTATTGATCAAGAGCATACTTACCTTTTTAATCACGAAAACATTGCTCAAGTTATTTTTGAGGGATTTAAAAATGATGAAGAGGAGAAATTCCAGGAAGTATTGAAAGAAGTTTAATTATATGTTTTCATAGTCCCTCTTCTGTTTCATAAAGCAGATTGAGGGATTTGTTGTGTGGCTATCTAATCTCTTCTGATTTTAGATAGTATTTTTAGTTAGGACGAGATGAGAGATCACTATGCTAAAAATTCCAGAAAATAAGAAAATTAAACATCTACCAGACCACTTCGTTTAATTAATACACTAAAGTCAAGAAGGTGAACAACTTGGGATTTACAATATGGGAATTTTTTGGGATATTCAGATTAATACTTGGATACATACTTGGAATACAGTTTGGTTATGGAGTACTTATCCTTTTACTTGGAAGAATAATGATTAATTATTTCGCAGTTACTATTGAAGAAAAGCCAAGCAATTTAATACAGAAAGTTATTAATATATTTATGATATCGACGATTGGATCTGGTTATTACATTTATAAAAAAGTTGCAAATTACAATTGGTTTTTAAGAAAAATCTTCTTTGCAATTGCACTCTTTGTTCAAGGCGTATTATCTATTATTATCTATCAAGTAATATATAGATCAATGAAAGGAATATTCCTATAATACAAAACTAATTCAACGAATCTTATAAAATGATGATTTTTATCCACTTAAGAATAAATTGCTCTCCAATAGGCACCTATCTATTCCAATTCAATATGATAGGTAAAAAGGAGTGATGACAATGCCCTGGCATCAAAAAATTCGATATTTAATGGGTCAGCCTGTTGGAATATCATTAGCAAACGGACAGGGAACTTCAGGTATTTTATGCGGTACATCCGAAGGAAAGCTTCTTGTCATGGAATATTTGTATCAAACACAATTCGCTTTAAAACAATATGAATACTCTATGATTCAAGATATAAACGGATTTCCACCTTGTCAAAACTCACAAGTGTTGTATTAGGTGTCCTATCTAGGCTCAATCTTGTTCGATATAAATTGGGGTCAGACACGTACCTGACCCCACTGCGCTTTCACATCACTCTCTCAATATAATCCCCATACCCTCTTACAATCTCTATCCCCTGCTTCTCTAACTCCTTCCACACAAATCGATCTAGCGCAAATGGCGCGGTTGCTTGAAGCGTATCAAGTTCCTTTTCAGAAATCACCAATTCGTAATAACGATTATCCTTTTTCACGACGATTTTATAGTCAGAAAGCTTCATTACCATCACTTCATACACAACGCTCCACTCTTTCAACTGTCGTTCAATGACGTCAGCTACATGCAATAGAAACTTCTCTCCATTATAGTGCTTCGCCAATAAGCCCCTAGCAAACCCATTGCTATTCAACCCAATCACTCCTTTTTCTTTCTAACAAGGTATCAGCAAGGAAAACGAGAAAAGGCCCTTCATCGCAAATGAATGCAACAAAGAGCCTACGCTTTTCGTTCGTTATCATTCAAAGCCATGCTTTGCAGGTTGTAGCACCTTACCGGCTGGCAGGTTGCTGTGAAGTCAATGAGCCCGTGCTCTCGTTCACTCGTGATAACCTTATTTAATTTGTTTTAATTTACTATATTCAGAGGTCTGTCTATTAATAAAGTATCAGCCCAATTGATTAGAAGATTGATAAACTAATGCCGATTGCAAACAAAACAACGCCTGCAATGGAGTAGAACATTCCAGAGCGGTTCTCACCCTTAATCCTTTTCGAAAGGCCTGCAAGTAGATTCACAATACCAAACGAAATCAAACCGTATAATAAGAGGCTTTCCTGCTCAGGATGCATGAGGTACATAATTGGCATGAAAAGAATTGAAATCGAAAGGATCACCTGAACGACACTCAATGAGAAAATAATTTTGGATTGAGACTCAGTACTCATAACGTTCCTTCTTTCCATTAACTAGTAGTTGTGATTCATGACTTCTACTCTAATTATAACAGGTAATTCCCTTTATAAATCTGACAATGCTGTGACTAATGACACCAGCGTATACGGGAGCAATAAAAGGAGTGTTACTCATTTAAATAAGTAACACTCCTTTTTCTCTATATGATGAACTACGAATTTCTTAACCGTGTTTTTTCGCAATACCTGCTAATTCTTCTTTTGTACGGAATCCAACTGCATTTTCTACAAGCTCACCGTCTTTGAAGAAAAGCAATGTTGGGATACTCATCACATCATATTTTCTTGCTGTTTCAGGATTCGAGTCTACATCAAGCTGAACAATTTTCAGCTCTTCTCCTGTTTCTTCATCAAGTTCATCAAGAACGGGCGCAATCATCTTACAAGGTCCGCACCATGGTGCTCCAAGATCTGCTAGAACGAGCCCCTCTTTCGTTTCTTGTTCAAAAGTTTGGTCTGTTAAGTTTTGTACTGCCATTTTATCTCTCCTCTTTCATTATTTATATAACCACTAAAAATCTATTTAGTGGTTAGAATGCTACATTATGTTATAATAAATGTCAAAGATAAAGCTAAAAAGGTGTGTTTCACAATGATTCAAAAAACAAACTTTCCACATTTCTCGGAATACCTATTTATTAATTTAATGAACACATTGAAAATGCATAATCACAACCCAATCGATCTTCTATCAACAGAAGCTGACGTTGTTCAGTGGATTGCGTTGATGGAAGAAAATAATTTACTAACGCCGACACAGGTAGAAGTACTGGGAAATGACTCAACTCACCTAAGCGACGTGCAGCACTTTCGTGATCATTGCCGTGAGCATTTTGCTTCAAATGATTCAGAGGCGAATCTGATCGATGTGCTCACCAACACAACCAAATCGACACCGCTCTCGTTTAAAATAGAAGATAACAATCTTATACCAATCCCTTCAGAAGGTGGAACGAAAGGACTCCTATCACTCATTTCCTTTCAAATGCTCCTCCATGAAACGAACGGTGTATTAGGTAAAGTAAAAGCATGCGAAAACGAAGAATGCCTCGCCTTCTTTGTGAACCAGAAAGGGAAGCGGAAATGGTGTTCAATGGAAGTATGCGGCAACCGTACCAAAGCGAAGAAACATTATTCGAAATCAAAAGCTTCCCAACATACGTAATACCGAAAGAAGGATGATGTCACCTTAGACATCATCCTTCTTTCTTTTGCATATATGGACTTTCCCCATCTCATCACTGGTACTAATGACAATAACCAATTCCACAGATCTGCGTCATTCGCACTATAAGTGTAAGCTAGACTACTTTGCTTTCTCTCCTAACAGCGTAAAATAGAAACAAACACCATACTTGATAGGAGGTTTTTGATGAGAAGACGATACCTTACACTCATTAGTATCAGTGTCAGCCTCTTTCTCTCCGCCTGTTCATCTGGTCAATCAGCACCTGACAACAATCCGCCAGAACAACCGAAGACAAGCACTGTAGAAGTACTTAACAACCCGCTACCGCCAAGGCTCGAAGCCCTTTCAGCAAACTGGGAAACGAATTGGGAGAAACATACGATTCCTTATGATGAATTCGTGTCAGGTGGTCCACCAAGAGATGGCATTCCTTCTATTGAAAACCCTGAATTCATTTCTTTACGTGAAGCAAAAGACTGGCTCTCCCCTGAGGAACCAGTCATGGTCGTCAACATTAACGGGGACGCTCGCGCCTATCCGCTCCAAATTCTGATTTGGCATGAGATTGTGAATGACGTTGTTGGGGACAAACCTGTCTTAATCAGTTTCTGTCCTCTATGTAACTCAGCCATTGTGTTCGATCGGGAAGTGAACGGAGAAACTTACGAGTTCGGAACGTCTGGATTACTCGTTAACTCAGATCTCGTCATGTACGACCGGACAACAGAAACGTTATGGCAACAACTCACCGGAGAAGCGATTGTTGGTGATATAGTCGGGAATCAATTGACAATGCTACCATCTAGTCTCGTTAGCTTTGAGAATTTCATGTCATCGTTTCCAGATGGAATTGTAATGTCTAGAGAAACAGGACATGACCGTAAATACGGCCAAAATCCTTACCAGGGATACGATAGCCGCAGCTCTACGTTATTTAGTAAAGAAGAAGATCACGGACAATTACCTGCGATGGAAAGAGTTGTTGCTGTTTCACTAGACAATGAAGATAAGGCTTATCCTTATTCTGTTTTGCTGGACCATCCTGTCATTCATGATCAAATTGCTGGAGAGAACGTTGTTATTTTTTTCAAAAAAGGGACAGCTTCAGCACTCGATTCAAAGGTTATCGCTGATGGAAAAGACGTTGGTGCTTCTGGAGTCTTTTACCCGACCGTCGATGGAGAAAAATTAACTTTCAAACAAGATGGGAATGACATTGTAGACAATGAGACCGGTAGCACCTGGGATATCTTTGGTAAAGCAACGTCAGGACCGCTCGAAGGATCTCAGCTGGAACCAATCGTTCATGGTAATCATTTCTGGTTCTCTTGGGTTGCTTTTAAACCTTCTACAGACGTTTATCAATAAGGGGTAGGAAAGGTTTTGTTGTAACTAACCTAAAATAAAAGAAGTGCTTTTGAATAGAATAGCGGTAGACAGTTCTACTGATTCCCCCCACCCAATGACTAAAGATCTCTAATTGGTTCTCTTTTCTCTAAAAAAGGGAGTTTACAGACACCTCTCTAACTGTACAATAGGGGTAGGATAAAGGAGTGAACTATGAAACCAATTTTACACACCATTTTATTTCACTATTTAAAATTACTCTTACCAGCTTTTCTTTTTGTGCTCTCTGCCATTCAAATTACGTCATTTCTATCAGACGTTCATGTCAGCCTTTTATTAAATGAAGTAAGTCAATTTAGTATAGGAAAACTTTTCCTCGTGTTACTCATAACAATGGGAGCAGTTAGCCCAATGTTTTTATATGATTCTTTGATTTTGAAATCATTGCAAAAAACATTTCCAATGAAACAACTTCTGAAGCAATCATTTATCGTTAACGCGGTTTCAAATTCGATTGGATCAGGTGGTATCGTTAGCAGCATGCTTCGAAACTATTTTTATCAAACGGAGCAGGACGATCACAGTGAACTATCAAAGAGCATTGGTAACTTGACTTACTTTTATTTAACTGGTCTATCTCTGCTTGCGCTGATCACATTGATCACTTACAGAGATAGTCCCTTACTAAAGGAAATTCCTTGGCTTTATTTGGCTGTGATTGTCGTTGGACTTTATTTACCCGTTCTCATTTTTTCGTTCTTGTGGAACAATTACCGGGCGCGCTCTTTTGGCACGAAAACAAGGCTCCAGCTCATTGCCGTATCATTCCTGGAGTGGACTTTTGCGTTTCTTGCGATCTGGCTATTAGCAACGATTCTTGACTTAAGCATTTCATTTCATGAACTTTTCCCACTTTTTGTGATCGCTGCATGTGTTGGCATTGTTAGTATGATTCCTGGAGGTCTCGGTTCATTTGATCTCACTTTCATCTGGGGCAGTCAGCTCATTGGTTTACAAAGTGAAAAAGTGCTTTTCCTGCTCATTTTATTTCGCGTTGGTTACTTTTTCTTCCCTTTCTTACTAGCGATGATTCTGTTCGTCAGAGACTATTGGGAAAAGTGGAATGCAAACTGGGATAATCTCCCGATCGCACTTGTGCAAAGACTGAGCCACGGATTCATTACTTTGTTAGTCTTTGCCTCGGGATTAATCCTACTTTTATCTGCCGCTTTACCCGGAATCATAGACAGATTAAAAATTCTCGAAGAAATGCACTCGATTCCGTTTCTTATTAACCTCTCACACCAGCTTTCTGTCGGAGCCGGTTTTGCTTTACTTGGATTATCGAGAGGCATTGAATACAAAGTCAAACGAGCCTATTACTTGACGATCGTTGTCCTTTTCTGCGCGGCTGCATTTACATTTTCAAAAGGGATTGATTATGAAGAAGCCATTTTCCTATTAGTTGTTGCATTCATTCTTTATCTATCAAGAACGCGGTTTTATCGTGAAAGCTATGTGTTAACATGGAGCAAAACGATTATTGATGGACTCGTTATTCTTTTCATTACGTCGATGTATGTCTTAATAGGGTACATGAGCTTGCCGTCTTCAACGAACGCGATTCCGTCGCAAGTGTTGCCCTATCTGATTACGGATTACCACACGTTGTTTTACAGTGCCTTAATCGGATTGTTGATTGCGCTACTCGTCTTTCTTATTGGAAACGCCGTGATTAAACCGAAAAATCCAATCCAGAATTCCGAGCCTAAGCAAGATCCTGACATACTAGAGCACTTGAAAAACTATGGCGGCAATACATTAACGCATTTAGTATTCTTACATGATAAATCGCTGTTCTGGAATGACAAGCGTACGGTATTCCTAAGCTTTCAACAATCGTCCGATAAACTTGTCGTACTTGGTGATCCGGTCGGTGAGGAAAACGACTTTTCAAATGCAATTGATGAGTTTCAACAGCTTGCAGATATTCAAGGCTTTACGCCAGTCTTCTATGAAGTGAGCAATGACTTGCTTCCACTTTTACACGAAAAAGGGTTTGGCTTTTTTAAACTTGGTGAAGAAGCATTCGTTGACTTAGAGCAATTCACCTTATCAGGTAAGAAAATGAAGGCGCTACGTGCAGTTAAAAACAAATTTGAACGTGAAAATTATCTGTTTGAAATCGCAACGCCTCCTCATAGTGAAGCGCTATTGAATAAACTGAAAAATGTATCTGATGAATGGCTACAAGGAAGGAATGAAAAGGGATTTTCGTTAGGGTTCTTTGACGTTGATTATTTGAATAAGTCGGAGATCGCCATCATGAAAGAAAATGATACGATTATCGCCTTTACGAGTCTTATGCCAGTCTACGATGGAAACAAAACCATTTCTGTCGATTTAATGCGCTTCATACACAGCGCCCCCTCTGGCACAATGGACGTTATGTTTCTTTCATTATTTGAATGGGCCAAAGCAGAAGGCTATCAGTCTTTTAACCTTGGCATGGCTCCACTTTCTAATGTGGGTCAATCAAAATATTCTTTCCTAAGTGAACGAATCGCGGCTCAAATCTTCCTTCATGGCCATATCTTCTACCACTTCCAGGGCCTACGGAAGTTCAAAGGAAAATACGCTCACAACTGGGAACGCAAATACCTCGCCTATCGCAAAAAATCCTCCCTCCCCTTTACAATGACTCAGGTCTCGCGATTGATAAGTAAGAAAGGGAGTAAGGGGGGTCAGGTACGTACCTGACCCCCCTTACAAACAACTGTCCCTCTACCACGGACATCAGATTTATTTCGCTTAAGCGTGAGATGAAACTAAAAAAAAGCTGCTGGATTTCCGGCAGCTTTTCGTTTTGGCCAATAACCCTCACTCCACCTATCCCTTAAGCCCACATCTACTTCCAAGGAATCGCGGGGACGGTTCTGCTAATTCTATCTCATTAATAAAAGAAGAGTAATCAAATCAATTACAATCACTCTCTTTTATTTCTATCATCTAGATGATGAATCATGAGAACCGTCCCCACTGATTCAACATTAATAAGCAACTTATAAAGCATGGCTGTACTTTTTATAAACATACGGCGACGTCATGATCGAAAGAAGCGCCCCATAATTAAGGTTGAAAGTGACTTCGTCTCCTACTTGTAGTTTGCTCTCTTTCGCATTAAGGACCATATGATCGCTACTCGAACCAAGAATTTCAATATCCAACAGGGGTGTCAATCCTGACACAAGGACGTCCTGTTTCCCTATCCCCAGGATGATTCGGTTCATAATGCCTCGATCACGGAATTCTGGAACTTCCCCGAAAGCATTCTGTCCTATTTCTCCATATGGCATGGAAGGCTTTATTTTCGCTTCAATCACTTCCGTAATTAACGTAAAAGCATCCGTATACAGTCCAGGTATCACCTGGCGATTCAATGTTTCCCGTCCTAAATAGATTGATTCTCCCAGACGCAGGTTGTTTACTTTGGTAACATCAGTAGCATTTATAAACCAATTGTAATTGGCTGAATTTCCACCAGATACAATTGAAAGAGGTAATGCAAACTTTGTCTGAATCATGGTCGCTAACAGAGAGAGCTCGTTCATTTTTGCATTGTTCGGTTTAACTCCTCCAAAACAAGCGAAATTAACACCAATACCCACAATTTTGATACCCTCAAGCTTCACAACTTTCTCAATAAAAGTCTCAAGAGTAGCTGGCATAATTCCTTCTCTTAAATCACCCATCTCAATCATAACGATAATCTTATGGACAAGGTGGTTTTTCAAAGCTTCTTCAGATAATTTTTCAATAACGGACAGCTCTGTATTAAGGCTAATATCAGCATATTTAATGACAGTATCGATTTCACTTAAAGCTGGTGCTCGTAACAATACAAGATCCGCCTTTAATCCAGCTTCTTTCATCTTTTTCAGGTTCACTACTTTGGAATCTGCAAGCATACTAAAGCCTTCGTCTAACAATACTTTTGCTACTTCCGGTGCTCCGCAAACGGCTTTCGTCACTCCCATCAACCCAATATTTTTAATCCCATAAAGCGCGACTAACGCTGCTGCGTTATGGGCGATTTTCGCCAGGTTGATTTCAATGCGAGGAGCACAAGCAATGGTCAATGTATGATGACTGGTTTCTGTTTTCTTTTCAAATTAGGATAAG
Organism: Guptibacillus hwajinpoensis; assembly: GCF_001039475.1. Lineage (GTDB taxonomy): Bacteria > Bacillota > Bacilli > Bacillales > Guptibacillaceae > Guptibacillus > Guptibacillus hwajinpoensis. Next base: position 1,617,769 of record NZ_LELK01000001.1, read on the forward strand.
CCTCAAAAATACTTGCCACCAATTTATCACATCCAAATTTAAGCGCGTCAGTTGTTGGTAGAGCTAGATCATGTTCATACTGAGCAATTGTTTGCTCAAGCTCGTGATCAGACATATTCTCATGATTAATCGTCACTGCAATAACTTTAGACTTCACAAAGTTTTCGATGAGATCAATCTCACTTTGGATCGTAGGCATCTTCATGTAACTGAAATCACCCAAATGTTCACGTTTAGGCGCATGTTGCACAATAACCGCATCAGGTCTTGATCCTCTAATGATTCCACACGAACTAATATACGCAGGATGGCTTAATGCTCCCTGTCCTTCAACAATAATAATATCGGGTTTCTCATTTTCTACCGCTTTCATGATCTGGTTCTCAATTTCACCTGTCATAAACTGCGATGGAATAGCATCAATCGCTACACCATATTTGGCTCCTTGAATTAACCCCGTCTGTCCTGTTGCAATAAATGCAACATTTAATCCCTGTTTCAGTAAGGCATCTTCAAGCAAAACAGATGTTGTTCGCTTTCCTATTGCACTGTCTGTGCCTAGTACTGCGATGATGGGCGTATCTATATTTAATATTCTACCCGAGAACAAGTGCATGTCTTTCTTCTCCGGTGGCTTCCTCACATCATGAATTGTCACACCACATTTTTTCGCATGCTGAACAAATTCTTCATCATTTGTGAAAAATTCATGAAGAGGGTTAACGATATTCATCCCCAGTTCCATCGCTTTAAAAAGAAGATTCCGTTCATCCTGTTTTAAAAAAGCTTCAGAAGGAGCTATTCCATATATGAATTGGTTAGGTACACTCTGTACTGTTTCTAACGCATGATCAAGATTTTTAAAGATGGGAATGTCATTGTGCTCTCCAAAAAGAAATTCACCGGCATCCAAATAAACTTTTGTACTATCAATAACGCCTACGATCTCGAATTTCCTTGAGCTTCTAACCAGCCCATTTGCTGTCTTCCCGTCCATTGTTCCGAATTTATTTTCACAATATACGATTGCTGTTTCTTTCATAAGGCAATTCCTCCTAAATCTATTTTCACTGCAGTAAATCCGCATAAAAGAGATCTCATAGTTTGACAAGTAAAAACCTTGTCCATATAGAAAAAGCCTATAAGTAAAAATTTTTCAAAATTAGAAAACTTTCACACGGATCAAGTATAGCACAGAAATTTACATTATTTTTTTAATGTAGTTTTCTCACGGTAGTAATATAAGAAAAAAGTTGCAATAATCGATATATGATAACGTAATAAAATTATATTAATATAATTTTTACGCATAAAAAATTCTTATTTCCCTTTACTTAGTTGGACATCCAATCACATCTTCACCTATATCCTTATGAATTCCTATGCTTTACGTTTCAGTTTTCTAATTGTAGAACTAGCACAAATCCTTATTCGAGGATTGTTATTCCCTACCATTTCGCAATAACTAAGTAAGATAAAATTTCAGGAATATTTATTTTATGGTTTAAAAAAATAGGTTTCCGAATCGCCGAAAATCGTCGGAGTTCTAGTGATTCCATATAATAAATAAAAGAAGTACTAATCACTCGAATCATTAGCACTGCTTTTAACTTCCCCCAAAATAATGCATCATGAGTAACGTACCTACCTATTACTATGAATTCCTACCAAAAAGGCTCCATGATGCAAACCAATGCGACATAGAGCCATTCCACGATAGATATATAAGTTTAATTGATTAAATTAATTACACCATCACCATTCTCCAACAAAAAAGGTAGCCGCATGCAGCGTGCCACCTCACCTAATTCTTACCGATCTAACTTTAAATAGACCCTAAACGTAGACCCAACCCCAACTTCACTTTCCACTTCAATCGTTCCGCCATGCGAATCAACAATCGATTTCGTGATCGCAAGTCCTAGTCCAGCCCCTCCTTGCTGACGCGTTCTCGAATCATCCGCTCGATAGAAGCGTTCAAACACGTGCGCCACCTTTTCTTTACTAATTCCTGATCCGTTATCTCTCACACTTAAGAGGGCTCTTTCATTTTCCACTACTAGCGAAACGTTAATCGTTCCTGCTACCGGGTCCGTATGTTGTACGGCGTTATGAAACACGTTTAGGATAACCTGCTTCATTTTATCTGCATCCACCCTCGCGATTAAGCCTTCCGTCAAGTCATAGTGAACCGTTCGCTCATCTACTAGTAAGTTCAGATTAGGTATCATGTTTCGAACGAGTGTTGATAGATCTGTTTCTTCCACCTTGATTTCTGGTGCTCGGTCAAGCTTCGCTAATAATAACAGCTCCTCAACGAGCGCGATGACTCGTTTTGTCTCGCCATGCATGCTTGATAGAATAATCGCTAATTGCTCAGGCTTCTGGGATGCTCCTCGTAAAAGAACTTCTATATATCCATAAATTGATGTGAGCGGCGTTCGTAATTCATGAGAAGCGTCCGCGATAAATCGCCTCATCTGATTCTTCAATTCTTTTTCTTGTTCAAACGAAATGTCTAATCGTTCTAGCATGTCGTTAAAGGACTCGCTAAGGCGATCGATTTCTTCCTGTCCGTGATCAACTGGAACTCGCTCCGTTAAGTTCGATGCACCGATCGTTTTAACTTGATCAACGATGGTTGAAAGAGGATTTAACGTTTTCCGAATAACGGATAAATAGATAATAAGTCCACCTAAAAGCGCAATGAGCGATAACACAACGAAAGTAAACAGTTGTCTCCAAAGAATTTGTTGCAGCTTCTCAGTACTAACACCCATCTGAAGCATTCCCCGCTCTCCATCAGTTGGCGGAATTGGCCTGAATACAAGCAACTGCCGGCCTCCGTCAGGATCTTCCACAACGAGAAGTGTTCTAGGCATTCGATTAGATAAATCATCCTGTATCTCTTCTCGTTCGCGCTCTGAAATTTCTGGAACCGAGAGTCCTTCTTCACCTAACAAATTCGTATACTCACCGTCTATAAATGCTAACGAGAATTCTTCTCTCGAAAGGAAACCAGGATTGGATGCGTTAGGTGGCTCTTGAAGGAGTTCTTCTGTTAGAAACGCTTCAACCGGAATCGACATTAGCTTCGACCGCAAACTCTCCGCTTCATTTTCATAAAGAAAATCCTTCATTATCACATATTGAAGAATTCCGATAACCATTAAAATAAACGACAGAATAAACAGCATTCTCGTTAAGAGTTGGTAACGTAACGATTGGGGGGCAATGATTCTTTTCACGCTATTCATGAGATATCCAATCTGTAGCCTGAGCCTCTTATCGTTCGGATCAGCGTATGTTCCTTATCCCGAAGCTTATCCCGTAAAGACCTAATGTACACTTCGACGATATTATCCTCGCCTTGAAACGTATAGCCCCACACTTTATCAAGGATCATCATTTTGCTTAGAACCATTCCGTGATTCAAGATCAGGTATTTCAGAAGTTCATATTCCGTCGGAGAAAGCGTTAGTAGCGACCCATCATAAGAAAATTCTTTCCGACGATCATCGATTTTGAACGAACCATATACCACTTCCCCGAATAGATCCGGAAACTGATTTCGAAGTCGCGCACCAATTCTTGCAAGCAATTCTTCGAAACTAAACGGCTTCACAACGTAATCATCTGCGCCGAGACTGAGCCCTTTCACACGATCATCCACTTCATCTTTCGCCGTTAGCATGATCACTGATGTTTGAACCCCGCTCTTTCGAATCATCCGACACACTTCGAATCCATCGATGCCAGGCATCATCACATCGAGGATCGTAACATGTGGTTTGAATTCCTTCACTAACGTAATCGCACTCATTCCATCATGTGCTGTCTTTACTTCATACCCTTCATTCTCAAGTCCCATTTCTAAAAATTGCACGATATGCTTTTCATCATCGACTAATAATATCCTCATTCCAGTTGTACTCATTCCTCTTCCTACCTTTCGCTCGGTTGTTGCTTCTCATTATAAAGATTTCTCACAAAAAGAAATACAGCTTTCAGCTAACTTTCAGCTTGTTTTAATGTCCACATCAGCTTGGTCGTGCACAATACAAATAAGCGAACTTAAGCAAAACGAACTGGAGTGAAAAATGATGAAAAAATTAAAACTAGACTTGCCCCTTATGTTGATCGTTCTATTATCAGCATTTCTGAATGCCTTTAATATTTGGAAAGATGAATATGTGAACACGTATTACACGATGACCGTTGGCAGTATGATGCAGAGCTTTCATAATTTCTTTTTTGCTTCCCTAGATTCAGCAGGATCCGTAACCGTAGACAAACCACCCGTCACATTTTGGATTCAAACACTAAGCGCAGAACTATTCGGACTACATGGGTGGAGCGTGATTCTACCACAGGCACTCGCAGGTGTCGGATCGGTTCTACTACTCTATTTTCTAATCAAACCATCTTTCGGAACAACAGCAGCACGATTATCCGCATTAGCGATGGCAACAACACCGATCGCAGTCGCTGTTAGTAGAACGAACAACATCGATAGCATGCTTGTTTTCACACTATTACTAGCAACCTATTTTTTATTCAGAAGCATTAAAAAGCAAAGTGTCTGGAGCTTAATTGGTGCATTTGCGATCGTTGGGGTTGCCTTCAACATGAAAATGCTTCAAGCCTATATGATTCTCCCGGCTTTCTATCTCTTCTATCTTCTAGCTTCTAATGTGAACTGGAAGAAGAAAATTGGTTTCCTAGGAAGTGCAACAGCTGTCCTCCTTGCCATCTCACTTTCCTGGGCACTGGTGGTTGATTTAACTCCAGAAGATCAAAGACCATACGTCGGCAGTAGCGACACAAACTCAGTGATGGAACTAGCATTTGGCTATAACGGTCTTTCGAGACTAACAGGTGAAGAGAACGGTGGCGGTGGCGCTACACAAGGCTTAACAAATGCGCCTGATCAAGGAACCGCCCAGCAAGGACCGCCTCAGACTGGACAGGACGGGACTGGCGTAGCTCCGCCAACAGACACAGATGGAGCTCAAGGACAGCCTAACGGTCAAGGACCACCTGGAGATCAAGCGCAAGCTGGAGGTCAGGGTCAGCAAGGAAATCTGGCGCAGGCTCAAGGTAATCGATTCGGAACAGGTGAAGAAGGACCACTTCGACTCTTTCAATCTGAACTATCCGGGCAAGCAAGCTGGCTTCTACCGTTTGTCATCATCTCGAGCATCGGGTTACTGATCGGCTCCAGGTTGAGAAACTTAACAATGAAGCAGATGGAAACGATGTTCTGGCTAGCATGGCTCATTCCAGTCGCAATCTTCTTTAGCATCGCAGGCTTCTTTCACCAGTACTATCTCATCATGCTAGCACCACCAATCGCTGCAATCTTTGGAGCAGGTGCAGTACAACTCTTTGAGCTTTTTCGAAATGATGAAAGCAGCTGGAAATCATGGCTTCTCCCTCTCTCCATTGGACTAACCGCACTTTTCCAGTGGTACATTATCTCGCCTTACGATGATGTAATTGGAGCAGGATGGTCAATCGCGGTCCTTGTACTAGGAATGGCATCAGTGCTCTTATTAGTTCTTATTAAACAGAGAAATTTACTTCTTTCATCAAGCATGACTGTAGTCATGTTACTAACCTTACTCATCGGACCAATGTACTGGGCAACAACACCGATTGTATACGGCGGAAACAGCGCCCTCCCAGAAGCAGGTCCTGCAGTGCAAACAACGAGAGACGGAGTAGCTGCTATGACGAGCACGTCAATCGGAGCCCCAACACAGGCTCAAAATACCGGGGGAACCCCTGGTGAGGTGGATACCGAGATCGATGATAAAACACTAGCTTTCTTAAAAGAACAAAATACAGGCGAAACGTATTTATTCGCAACTTCTAGCTACCAAGTTGCAGCACCTTACGTGATCGATGAGAATGAGTCAGTCATTACAACGGGAGGCTTCTCTGGCAATGATCCTGTGTATTCAGTGGAAGAATTTCAAGAATTAGTCTCAAGTGGTGACGTTCGCTACTTCTTACTTTCCGAGCAAGGTATGAGAGGCGGAAACTCTGAGATCGCCGAATGGATTGTTGCGAACGGAGAGGAAGTTCCTGAAGAGGAATGGCTTTCAACATCATCAAACGATCAAAAAGGGCTCAACCAACGCGGTGGATCAGCAACACTTTATGAACTAACACCATCACAAGGAGGAAATTCGAATGAATTATAAAAACATAAGGTACTCGATTATTATTCCAATGTATAACGAAGAAGCTGTGATCGTCGAAACGTACCGAAGACTGAAGAAAGTGATGAATGAAGTAGCTGAACCGTATGAGCTTCTATTCGTGAACGATGGTAGCTCTGATCGCAGCCTTGAGATTGTTAAAGAATATAGTGACTGGGACAATCGCGTTAAAGTAATCGACCTATCCCGAAACTTTGGTCACCAGATTGCGATTACCGCCGGCATGGATTATGCCAGTGGTGACGCGGTCATCGTAATCGATGCAGACTTACAAGATCCACCCGAACTGATTCCCAACATGATCGAAAAATGGAAAGAAGGTTTTGAAGTCGTCTATGCGAAGCGAACGAAACGAAAAGGTGAATCGCTTTTCAAGCGAGTATCCGCATCACTTTTCTATCGAACATTAAGACGATTAACAGACGTAGACATTCCACTCGATACAGGAGATTTCCGACTAATCGATCGAAAAGTATGCGACCAAATGAATCTCCTTAACGAGAAGAACCGCTTTGTGAGAGGACTCGTTAGCTGGGTTGGCTTTAAGCAAACGGCTGTTGAGTACGAACGTGACGAGCGCCTATATGGTGAATCGAAATATCCGTTAAAAAAGATGCTGAAGCTCTCTTTAGACGGCATCACATCCTTTTCCTACAAGCCACTAAAAGCCGCGACCTATGCAGGTGTCCTCCTATCACTTTCAGGATTCATCTACATGCTGATCGTGATCTTCCAGAAACTATTCACTGATTCTACTGTTACAGGATGGGCGTCCCTCATCGTCATTCAACTCCTCTTCTTCGGATTTGTACTCATGATCCTAGGAGTGATGGGCGAATATATCGGACGTATTTATGAAGAAGCAAAAGACCGCCCCGTATACATCGTTCGCGAAACGCTAGATAAAAAGGAACAAATTAGAAGTGACAACCATGTTGCGATTAACACTAAGTAACCCACCAAAGTTCATCAAGTTTGGTGTCACAGGTGTGATGAATACAGCGGTCGACTTCATCATCTTCTTTATCCTCTCAAGCCTAGGAGCGACGTACTATATCGCCCAAATCATGTCATATAGTGCTGGCGTTATGAATAGCTATTTCTTCAACCGCACGTGGACATTTGAGCAAAAAGATCGAATCAATAAGAAAGAATTTATCCGCTTTGTAACCGTGAATCTCATAACTCTGCTGCTTTCAACTCTCGTCTTAAAACTAAGTTTGCAGCAGGGTAACCTACCACTTTTATTTGGAAAGGTGATCGCTACACTGTTTGGGATGGGCATTAATTATGGAATGGTGAGTGCCTGGGTGTTTGCGAAGGGAGAGGAATTGAAATAACTCAAAAAACCACCGGGGCACGTAACAAGAAAACCATACAAAGAACGGCCAGAGGCAGTAGTCTCTGAGCCTTTCTTTTCTATGTAGGTGTGTTCAATCAAATCTCCCACTAGTTAAAGACTCGAAATCGAGTTGTTGCCTATTCTTCCTTAATCAATCAAGATATGAACGCAGATCTTGCAGCAGAAGCATTGAAGAACATTATTCCCTAAACTTTAAGAACATTGTATCAGTAAATGTCTCGGTTGTTCTTCATCTTTTTATTAAGCTTACTTGTACATGAAAATCCCCTCATCGCTAGTGCCACGAGAGGGGGTTAGATTAGATTAAATTAAATTAATCGTCCAATTACTACAAATATTGCTAGTGCTAATATAATGATATTGGTAACAACAGATTTCATTTCTTTTCGTTTTGCATGATGAATAGCTGCTAATACCATGATAATCGAAAAGCCGACTGCAGCAAGCGGTGTTAAAACAGGAACAATATTAAGTAACCAAGGTAAGATTAAACCTACTGCTCCTAAGATTTCAACAATTCCAATAAAAGCAAACAAATTGGAGGCATTTCCCGTACGATCTATCTCTTCATTTCCTTTCTTTGAAGGCATGACTTTTTGGCTGCCCACCATTAAAAATAATAATGCTAGTAATATTTGTACAATCCATAATGTAATATTCATAATGGCTTACACTTCTCCTTTATTAATTTATCTCAAGGTTTTTAATGCACTACTCCAAGATATAACTTGGTCAAGCATTGCATCTACGTTAGTAAAATGTAATTCAGCTGGTTTAAATGTAGTGTAATTCTCAAAATCAGTAAATAAAGATAATGTAGGGTGTACACGAACATCAGCAATAAGTAATTCACCTAATATTCCTCGAAGGTGTTCAGCTGCACGAGCACCTCCTGTTGAACCATAACTTACAATACCGGCTGCTTTGTTATTCCAAGGTTCACGAGCTAAATCGAGTGCATTTTTCAAGGCACCTGTTATGCTGTGATTGTATTCTTGAACGATGAATACGAATCCGTCCAGGTGGGAAATTTTTTTATTCCATGCAACAATTCCAGAATCAGTTCCATCTGTTGTTCCTAAAAAAGGAAGGTTGTAATCAGCAATATCTACAACTTCATAATTGGCATCTGCCCGTTTATCAGCAATTTGTTTCACCCAATCTCCTACTTGAGGGCTAACTCGCCCTACACGAGTACTACCTAAAATAATACCTATATTTAATTTTCCTTTTGTCATTTTTCGTCTACCTCCTAGAATTGTTTTTGATTTAACTATATAGTAATAATAGAACCAAAGACTATTTTAAGGAAGTAGGCACAATAATGTGCCATAGTATACAAAAAGATACCTACAGGAGGAAACGAAATGCCTCATGAATGTAAAGTGGAAACAGCATTAGATATACTCGTTGGAAAGTGGAAGCCAGTTATCCTTTTTCACATATTTCAAGAAGAAGTTTTACGTTTTAGTGAACTACAACGTTTAATTCCTGATATCACAAAGAAAATGCTTACAACTCAATTAAGGGAATTAGAGTATCACGATATTATTAACCGTAAAGTCTATGCCCAAGTACCACCAAAGGTTGAATATTCAATAACTGATTATGGAAAAGGCTTAACGCCACTTTTGGATTCAATGCATAATTGGGGATTGTCACATTTAGAGCACTTAGATCAGATATACGGGGAAAGTAAATTGGAGAAAAATAACTAAAAAGAGCTATGTGTCACGTACCTTTCTAATATGATTCATTTAAATCACATCACTAAAAAAGACCAGAAGCTCGACTCGAAGCTACCTGGTCTTTCTGTATTATATAAGATGTACTTAAATCTCCATTTCCCAACGCGCTTTTTCCGTTTTCTTCAACTGATCTTCTGTTTCCTGAGGATACACCGTGCGGAATTTATGGTTGTCTGCAGGAATGATTTCAATCATCTTGTCGATCATATCTTTCGGATCGAACAGATCATTTAACGCAGCCTGCTGCTTCTCGATCTCTTCTCTTGGTGTAAAGTTCTTAACCTCATCGTACCACTTCCACATTTCTTCTGCGCTTCGTTTGTTGAAACCTGTATCGTACGCACCTGGATTAATTGTCGCGACCTGTACACCGAACTCTTTCAATTCATTATGCATTGTTTGAGCAATACCTTCGAGTGCGTGCTTAGAAGCCGTGTATGGACCTACGAACGGAGTAGCTGAAATACCAGCCATCGAGCTCATGAACACGATTTTTCCACTACCTTTTTTCACAAACTTTTGCGCAGCAATCTGTGCTGACTCAAGCGTTGCGAACACGTTCACCTCAAACAAAGCACGGAACCGATCCATCGGCACCTCTCCGAGAGGACCTCCTTCGTTAATCGCTGCGTTCGCTACGAAGATATCAAAATCGTACTCCTCGATCTGCTTGCGGTCCCGCTCGTTTGTAATATCCAGCTTGAATACTTCGATATCAAGATCCTGTTCACGTGCTTCACGCAATAAGTCCGTTTTCTGTGATGTTAATTCAGTCGTTGCAATAATCTTATGTCCCTTCTTCGCAAGACCTAGTGAAGCACCCCGCGCGAGGCCACTCCCTGCACCTGTCATAAAGATTGTTTTACTCATCGTCATTCCTCCAATTCATTCGTTATAACCTGTTACATGTCTTCCCGCTCATTCCTTGTTCAAAACAAACTGAAATGAGAGAAAAAAAGATAGGAGTCCCTTATTGTTGAATCGAATCACTAGTAATGCTCATTTAGCTTTCTACCACTTTCCATTTCCAATTATTTCAAACATCGCCTGCTCAGCGATAGTTTCAATACATCTGCGTATTAATTCCCCCTTCCTTCATTAACCCTCAACAAAAAAAAGAACCATGAGTACTCCCCCATGATTCCTGAATTCCTATCTATAAACCGTTCCGTGTCCGTGATGGTAACCATACCCCGGATAGTAACCACTGTGACCGTGATGATATCCGTATCCAGGAGCAGATCCACCTTGCCCGTGGTGGTAGCCATAGCCTGGTACATACGTGCCGTGTCCATGGTGATAGCCGTAACCTGGAATATAGGTCCCATGCCCATGATGGTACCCACCCCCAGGATAATAGCCACCATGACCGGTATGATACACGGGTCTTCCATATGCGTTATACAACAAAAGCCCCCCTCTTTCATTCCTACACGATAGACTATGTGGTTGTAGAGTCAAGCGTTTGGGCATGTGACTAGTCTCGTGATGCTGCGGTTGTTCGCACGAAGTAAAATCATCTTTCATAATCAAGTAGATGATCACCACTTCATGTTAAACTAATGCTAGAATATCGATTTTCCTACAGTATCCATAGAAATACTTAAATACTAGTTATGGTAGACGGGGCAGACTTCTCTATCAAATATTATGCGACTTATGAGGTGATCTCTCTGATTGATTATTTCAAACGCTACATCACTTCAAACACTGCCGGAAGATTACATATCCTCTATGAGGTCACACTTGCTTCGCTAGTGGTCTATTCCATCATCGTCGACACCAACTACTCCTTAGACTGGTTCATCTGGGGAATCTTAGTGATCGATTATGTTACACGTTTTGCTGTGAGTGACAATAAAGTGGAATTCGTTAAAACCAATGTACTAGAATTAATCGCCATCATCCCACTCGGGGAAATCTTCCAGTCCGCACGATTGATCCGGCTCTTTCGCGTTCTCCGATTACTAGCGATCATCAAGAAACGAAAATCATCGTTGAATGAAGTGTTTAGTCGATTAAACGTAGACAGATACATTATCCTCCTTATCGCATCGATGTTCATCGCCTCCTTGCCGATGGTCTGGTTAGAACCAGAATTCGAGCACTATGGCGACGCGCTCTGGTGGGTGATCGTTACAACGACGACTGTTGGCTACGGTGACCTGTACCCTGTAACTGGAATTGGTCGAATCATAGCGATCTTCTATATGCTTGTCGGGATATCATTGATTGGTATCGTGACTGGTACTGTAGCGTCAATGATTACGAAGCGGAAAAAGGTCCTCCCACCGGAACTTACCTTTGTTCATAACAAAATTGACGAGTATCCAGAGCTTACCGATGAAGATTACGAGGAGATTGTGCGGCAGATTAGGAAGATGAAGAAAGGATAGCCTAACGAGTTCAGTTTTGGAGTACAAAACGTGAGAATGCCTAACGAATCGAGCATCAAATTGTCTTTCAATTTGATGCTCTTTTTCGTTATTCCTTAGGTTCTTAATCTTAGGAAATCCAACCCAAACTCACAAAACGAAAAAGTAGGAATACAGTAATATTGAAAAACCAGAAGGATGGTGAGTGACCATACACACTTTTCATCATGGAAACGACCGAAGCCTTTTTCAATTCATGAACTGCGTTAATCAATGGATAACGATTACGTTTAAAAACGGACAAAAATTTCAAGTGTATCCTACTTCAATCGGCTTCACATCAGTAAGCGGATATGTACCGCACACGGTGTATAACGCATTAACTTGTCGGGGAAGTGAAATCAAATCAATAGCTCAAGCTCAGGGTTGTTTAAATCAATGGGTACAAGTAACCCTAAAGAATAATATCACTCTTTCCTTTTATTTAACTTCCTACGACGAGCAATACGTTGGAGGAAACTTGCAAACGAACGAGCTCCTTAAGTACTCTGACTTAATTGCAGACGTCACTTGCTAGCGGAACAAAAGCATTAAACAGCAACTAATAGAACAAGTTAACTCTTGCCTAATCTTATCCAGCCTACACCTCCCCCTTAATACGAAATGAGAAGAAGCTAGCTAACTAGCTTCTTCTTCTCATTAGGAGAAATCGCAAGTTCGCGAGTGACAGGCACTTGTCGAATTTTCTTCCTCCCCGCTATTCCTTGATTCCTATAGCTAACCGCAAAAACTCCCAACTTTTTAGGTACACAAAACCGTCAATAATGTTATACTATAAAGTAATTAATGCATCATATTAAGCAAAAAAACGAATAATGTGTTATATTGTTGAATTTTAAGGTATTTTGTCACTACATATCACCCCATGGCCCTTAATTTTAATAGAGAAGGAGTTTGATCGTGACGAAAAAAGAAACGGTTTATGTTGTATCAGATTCGGTCGGAGAAACAGCTGAACTACTAGTGAAGGCTGTGGCAACGCAATTTTTCGGACAAGAAGTCGATATTAAGCACTTTTCTTTTGTAAAGAGCTCACAGGATATTAACAATGTGATTACTGCGGCGAAGTACAATCACTCTATCATTGCTTACACCATCGTCTTAGAGGAATTAAAACTCGAGCTAGATCAAAGAGCTCACGCGGAAAACGTGATTGCTGTTGATTTAATGCAGCCTCTGTTGGACGCCTTCACTAAGAAATTTGATCGGCAGCCTCATCGTCAACCAGGTCAAATGCGAAAGCTAGATGAAGACTATTTTAAACGGGTAGAAGCGATTGAGTTTGCGGTGAAATACGATGACGGACAGGAAGTCTGGGGACTAAAGAATGCAGACATCGTCCTCGTTGGGGTGTCTCGGACATCGAAGACGCCTCTCTCGATGTACTTGGCCAACAAGCAATACAAGGTAGCGAATATCCCGCTTATTCCAGAAGTCCCTCCTCCCGCGGAACTTTTTAACGTTCCAAGGAAAAAATGCATTGGATTGATGATTTCACCTGACAAACTATATGAAATTCGAAAAGAACGATTGAAAAGTCTGGGACTAACAAACTCAGCCAATTATGCCTCACTTGAACGAATTTTTGATGAAATGACAAGCGCTGAAAACATTATGAAACGAATCGGATGTCCTGTCATCGATGTTTCAAATAAAGCGATTGAAGAGACAGCTGATATTATCTTATCCATCATTCAAAAAAGGGAGAGCTTACTATAATGGACAACAAATTTGTATTCCTATTTGATCATTCGAAAAACAGCGGCAAGGAACTACTCGGTGGTAAAGGAGCGAACTTAGCGGAAATGACTCGCATTGGGTTGCCCGTTCCGTACGGTTTTACAATTACGACCGATGCTTGTAAAGCGTATTACGATGCAGGAAAGTCCCTCTCAACTGAAGTCAAATCTCAAGTAGTAGAAGCCCTAACGAAACTTGAAAACAAAACGGACAAACAATTTGGAAACCCAATCAACCCGCTTCTTGTATCTGTACGTTCAGGAGCCGTTCATTCCATGCCAGGCATGATGGACACCGTTCTTAACCTTGGAATGAATGATGATACCGTTAAAGGCATGGCTGAGCTAACGAATAACCCTCGTTTCGCATATGATTCCTACCGTCGATTTATTCAAATGTTCAGCAGTGTTGTGCTAGATGTTGACCATTACCACTTTGAACACCATCTAGAAGATTACAGGGAAAGCAAGGGCTACCAATCCGATACCGAACTATCAGCCGAAGATTGGAAAGCAATAATAGAAGAATACAAATCCATCGTGAGTAAACAAGCGAAACAACCCTTCCCACAGGATCCAAAGGAACAGCTTTTCCTAACGATCGATGCCGTGTTTGATTCATGGAACAATCAGCGCGCCATCCTCTATCGTCGCCTTCACGATATACCTGGTCATCTTGGCACGGCTGTTAATATTCAAAGCATGGTATTTGGAAATATGGGAGAAGATTCGGGTACAGGAGTCGCTTTCACACGCAATCCATCGACCGGAGAATCAAAGCTTTATGGAGAATACTTAATCAACGCGCAAGGCGAGGACGTTGTTGCAGGAATCCGTACGCCACAACCGATCTCCACCCTTCAAGATGAAATGCCTGATGTGTTTCAACAATTTGTAGAAACATGCAAGCTATTAGAAAATCACTACAAAGATATGCAGGACATCGAGTTTACGGTAGAAGGCGGGAAACTGTTTATCCTTCAAACACGCACAGGAAAACGAACGGCCGAGGCAGCGATTCGAATCGCAGTTGAGATGGTAAAAGAAGAGATTATGGACGAGCGAACGGCTCTACTACGTGTCGACCCTGATCAGCTCAGTCAGCTACTGCATCACCGACTCGACCCTGACCATAAGAGTAAGCAGTTAACGACTGGCTTGCCCGCTTCCCCAGGTGCCGCCACAGGGATTGTCGTCTTTGATGCGGATGTAGCAGAAGTACGATCAAAGAATAAAGAAAAAGTCATTCTTGTTCGTCCTGAAACAACACCTGATGATATTCATGGCATCGTAGCTTCAGAGGCGACTGTTACGAGCCGCGGAGGCATGACGAGTCATGCAGCGGTTGTAGCTAGAGGGATGGGAAAAGCATGTATTTGCGGGTGTGATTCTTTGAAAATTAACTTGGATTCCAAACAATTTAGTGTAGGGTCAACAACTGTTCATGAAGGGGACACCATTACGATCGATGGTTCAACTGGTCACATCTTCCTCGGCGAAATTCCAATGATCGAACCTGAGCTATCCGATGATTTCCTATTATTGCTTCGCTGGGCCGACAAAGAAGCAACGATGGAAGTGCGAGCCAATGCGGATAACCCAATCGATGCAAAGAAAGCACTGGATTTCGGCGCAAAAGGCATTGGACTTTGTCGCACAGAGCATATGTTTATGGATGCCTCGCGCATTCCTACAGTAAGAAATATGATTCTGTCTGAAACGACCGAAGAACGAAAAGATGCTCTTGAGAAACTCCTGCCTATGCAGCAAGAGGATTTCGAGGGGATTTTTGAAACAATGCAGGGTCATCCCATTACCGTACGGTTACTAGATCCACCACTACATGAGTTTTTACCAGACAAAGAAGAACTTCTTGTTGCGGTGACAAAGCTTCAGCTGACAGATCCAGACTCAACCGAATTACAAGAGAAGCAAAATCTTCTACGAAAAGTAAAGGTATTAGAGGAATCAAATCCTATGTTAGGACATCGCGGTTGTCGATTAGGAATGATTCACCCTGAAATCTATGAAATGCAAATCATCGCTATCTTTAATGCGATGTCTAACGTGAAGGAAAAAGGAATCAGTGTGAAGCCTGAGATCATGATTCCACTAGTCAGTCACGTGAACGAACTGAAAGAGATGCGTCAGCTGGTACTCAACGTAGGGAATAGGCTTCAAAAAGAAACAGGTCAAGATTTCGACTACTTGATTGGAACGATGATCGAAACTCCTCGCGCTGCACTTACAGCTGATGGAGTTGCCGAAGAAGCAGACTTCTTCTCTTTTGGAACGAACGATCTCACGCAAACAACGTATGGTTTTAGTCGAGATGACGCTGAAGGCAAGTTTCTCCAACATTATGTGGATAATGATATCCTACCGAAAAATCCGTTTGTTTCATTGGATCAAGATGGTGTTGGTAAACTAGTCGAAAGCGGCGTCAAACTAGGCAGGAAAACAAAACCTACCTTGAAAACAGGGATATGTGGAGAGCACGGCGGTGAGAAAGAATCGATCTCTTTCTGCTTCCAACTCGGACTGGATTACGTAAGCTGCTCACCTTTCCGCGTTCCTTCTGCAAGACTCGCAACCGCTCAGGCTGCCATTCGTTATGAGGAAAGCAATCGGCGGAAAGAACATCAGTATCACTAAAACGAAGGATTGACTTAGAATCTACGAAGGGAGCTCTAGCATTTAGAGCTCCCTTTGTTTTGTTTAATACCCTTAGAATACCTAAGAATCTTTAACTATCTCCTGAATAGAAGTTGAGGTGAAGTTATGAATATTATTACTTCTATTTGGATAAAACAACAAATAGCAAGAATAAATAATGTATATGGAGGTTTTATTCTATGGGATTTATCTGGAGTTTAATCATAGGCGGTATCATTGGCTGGCTTGCTGGCGTAATAACGGGACGTGATGTTCCAGGAGGAATTATCGGAAATATTATTGCAGGATTTATTGGAGCATGGTTAGGGACTCTTATATTAGGCGATTGGGGACCAGATATTGGTGGGTTTGCGATTATCCCAGCTATTATAGGGTCAATTATACTAGTGTTAATTGTGAGTTTTATTCTTGGTAAAGTTCGTAAAAGTTCGTCTGAATAAGAATCGCAGCAACGATTCTGTAATTCCATCTCATAAATAAAAGGAGCACTAATTTACAATAATTAGTGCTCCTTTTCACTTCTTCTTTCGTTATTATCCATCGGGAGTGCCGTCCCCGCGATGCGTATAGTGCACAAATTAAAAGACGGTGATCAACAGATCACTTGGTCTTTTAGTAATGTCATCAAACTGATTCACTAGAACCACGTTCTTGTTTTTCACTTGATTCTCGTGAAATTTCTCTCCCAAGCTTTCTTATTCGGTGAATTTGTCCTAAATTCATGCCGAGCCATGCTCCAATAAATGCGAAACTATCATTAGGAAAGTTCAGGGGAACAGAGCCTATATCTGATACGACTACCATCACTGTCAAACCAATCGTTATAGCCAGAATGATGAGTAACCCTATACTCGCTTTTATCTTCCACTGCTTCTTCCCGTGACGCTCGATCTCGAAGGTCTGCACTCGCTGCATAGCTCTTGTACCTATGACCTTTCCTGTCAGTAGTGTAAACAACATATTCGCTACAAGGAGCCATAAGATGGCACACAACACACCCAAAATGATTGTAGTTGAAACTGCTGTAACTTCTACAAAGAACCACAACAAAGCGAATACCAATAGCATCCCTAGATTATTTTGAATTAAAAGCTTCTTTTTTAATCGCTTAACTTCTTGTAAATCCCAATTTCCTTCCTCCATTGGAGCTCACCTTCCCATTGAACATCTCTATTTCGCTTTCACCTTACCATAATCAATTTCACCCCAACCACAGAAAACCAGTAGAAAATAATGCAATTACTACAATTACATAGAAGCTCAATTGACTAAGCGTATAAATGTAATTCCTTCGATTTATCGCGTATTTCCATTCAAAAAGAGCTTGAACACTTTCTGAATCGATCAGAAATATAAACAGTACAAACCATGCTTCCAAATACCAAAGTGATTCTGCCGGGAGTCTCGTTACGTTGTAGAACGCACCAATAATAATAAATGCCATAAACGTAATTCTAATACTCCAATCAACCTTACTATGTAATTTATTTAAATGGTTATAAGAGAAAAATTTCCTCTTCTCAACCTTGAGCCATCTTCTCATAACAGCACTGAAAGTAAAGTTTAAAACAATAAGGATGATAATTAATAAGACTAGCTTTAGCCAAAAATCAGGACCTATGCCATACAAAAGCCGATCCTCCCCTCCTTCATACGATTTCAAAGGAAGATGATCAATAGAATCGTACTAACACCTTCCCCGTTTCCAATTATTTCAAACTATTAAAAACAACTCAATCATTTTTCCACATAAAAAAGAGCCTATCACATTGATGATAAACTCTCATAGAGATAGGGGGGCAGGTCCGAACCTGACCCCCCTCCTTCCTTTACAGTCTGATGAGAACAAATCAATTCATATCCCAAGGGAAAATGAATTATAGTAATTTCTTTTGCTCTAAAAGTAATGAGGCATGTAGGTGTTACTCAACTGCCAGCTTCTTAATTTCTGTTTTATAGGTGGACAAGAAACCTGTCCCTTTGTCCCTCAAAAATTTTTAGTGAGCCTGCACTGTTTGACGTTTGTTACCTTTTCTAAGCCACATTGAATAGAATAAGATAATCAAAATCCCAATTGAAATGGCAATGATATAAATAATAACAACGTTTGTTGAAATTCCTTCAACGAGTGACGAAAGAAACTGTCCTAGAAACGTAAACGAAGAGAAATACGCTAGATTCCTTCCTCGATTGCTAACATTACTTTTCTCGACGACCATATGATTGGCTAACGGAATCGTGAAACCAAATCCAAATCCTATAACAATTCCCGCAATTATAGCGACGATCAAGAAACTCTGACCTAAGGTTAATAGAATGAAACCAAGTGTAAACAGAGAAAATCCGGTGAGTAGCGTTTGATAATCAGAAAACCTTTTAACCATTTTAGGCATAATGCTAGCTGATATGACGGCTATTAGCGAAATCATCGCTAGGAAATAGCCTGTTGTTTCGGATCCTAATCCAAAGTTATTAGCTAGATAGAATGGTAGTGTGATAAATGCGATAAAAAACATTGTCATCGCTAATAAAGCTGATAGCAACACTGGAAAAATAGTCTTCGAAGTGCTCGCTTTCGTTTCTTGGCTCTCTTCCAAATGCATTGATTTCTTGAACGGCACAAAAATCAAGATGAACAACAGAGCAATCCATGCGATTAAATAAATCATAAATGGCCACTGCCACCCTATTCCACCTAGTACTCCTCCGATACTTAGAAAGATAATTCCGCCTGCTTCAATCGACATGCCTTGAAGAGCAATCATCTTCAAACGTTCTTCCCCAACAAAGAACTCAGCAAGAAGTCCTGTAGAAGAAGCCATGACGATCGCTGTTGCTCCACCTAGTAGTATCCGATCAGCAAATACGGGTATCGTTCCGGACAACCAAATAGCAGAGACCCCTAGCGCCCCATACAATACTAACCCTATGCATAAAGAAACATATGATCCGAGTCGGTCAATGAGCCGACCAGCAAGTGGAGCGAAAAGAACAACGCCAAGTGCTGGTAGTGTTGTCAGCCATGTGGCCATATCTTCTACTCCATAATGCTGTGATATTTCTATGAGAGCCGGTGTAATAGCACTCCCTACCATGATCGTTAAACTTGCAGCAAGCATTAAAGAAAAGATACCAACTTTCGATAAGTTATTCATTCTCTTACCTCCTTCATTACAAAAAACATCTTATCACAATATAATTAGTTAGGAAACTAATTAAAATACACTCTCTATTTATGCTAAAATACAGTTAGTTCAGGAGGTAGTACGCTTATGCATAAATCTCATAATGACGACATCGGATTTCAAGTTCAGCAAATATCCCATTTAGTAAAACAGCTTCAAAATGAACGATTAGTAAAAGAAGATCTTAGCATCTCTCATATGAATGTCATGTTTGTATTGTATGAAGAAGACCGAGTCAATCAATCACACATTCAAAATAACCTCGGCATTAAAGCTTCCTCTCTTTCTAAGCTGATTGATATTTTAATACAAAAAGGATTAGTCACACGAGAATCACCAGCTGGAGACGCTCGCTCTAAAATCATCTGTCTTACCGATCTCGGCAAAGAAAAACAGTCCCAGCTCTATAACGTAAGAGATGAATTAGAAAAGCAGCTAACCGAACATTTAAGTGAAGCAGAAACTAAGCAGCTTGCTAGAATGCTCTCACAAGTGAAGAGCAATATTGTGAAGGAATAGCACCACACACAAAAAACCACCAGGACGGTGGTTTTTTGTGATTGAATCCTTCTACCTCATGATCGATTCAGGATGATAGCTTCCGGGGTGAGAATTCTTCTACTTTGTCCTCAAAACTCATTCTCCCTAACTTTGGTATATACAGCGATAAAAATAATGACCGACCGAAACTGAACAGAACAAAGCTTAACCAAATTCCCCTATTCCCTAAGATCGGAACCGTCAGCCAGATTGTCGGCAGAAACAGAAGCAGGGCAAGAAGAATTGAGTCTCGAACTGGTGCCGCTTGGGTGGCCCCTGAGAATAGTCCTTCAAGCTGTAGCCCCCAAAAACCGAGTATGGGGAAGATGACGATCCAAATGAGCTGGTCATATGCGGCCGTCTGCACTTCGCCGATTGTCGTAAAGAGACTCACGATTTCCTCGCCCCATAACACCATCAGGAGGGAGAGAAAGACAGCAGATCCCACTCCCCATAGTGCTGATAAGTGAAACGCACGGGTGTAGAGTGGACGATTCTTACTTCCGATCGACCTTCCGACGAGGATACTTGAAGCATTCGCAAACCCTCCGAGCAAATAAGCCATTATATAATGAATTTGCAAAAGGATGGCATTGCCCGCGAGGATCACTTCGCCCAAACTCGCTCCTTTGGAAGTGAAGATGATTGTCATGGTCAGGAGGCATATTGTGCGGAGAAACAAGTCTCTGTTCACTTTGAACATCTTTTGAAGCGGTTCAAGCTCAGACAGCATTCTCCACCGAATTTCCTTAAGTCCTGGTTTGATTGAGCGATAGATGACGATTGCGCCAAACATGACGGCGGTTACTTCAGAGATCAGTGTTGCGGTAGCTACACCAGTGACGCCCATTCCAAATCCGAGCACAAAGACAACGTCCAGAATAATATTGAGAACATTCATTAGCACCTGGGTGGCGAGTGCCAGCCGGACTTTCCCCATTCCGATGAGCCAGCCGATCATCACATAGCTTGCCAGAATGAAGGGTGCTCCATAAATCCGAATGGAAAAGTAAGATGCAGCAATTTCTGAAACGGCTTCACTTCCTCCCATCATCATTAATGAGAGATGCAAGATTGGCGCCTGCAAAACGAGAAAAAGCAAACCGAACAGAAAGGCAACGATCATCGGTCTGAAAAAAGTTAACAGCATCTCCTTCTGATCCTTAAGCCCTTCTGCCTGCGATGTAAAGCCGCTAGTGCTAACCCTTAAGAATCCTAGCAGCCAGTACATCGTGTTAAAGATAACTGCACCAATCGCCACTCCCCCAATGGAGACCGGATCGGGCATACGTCCGACAACTGCCGTGTCAACTGCGCCGAGCAGCGGAGTTGAGATCCCTGAAATGACGAGCGGGAGGGCTAATAGAAGGTATTCTTTATGGCTGCAGGCTTTCTTTATTTCTAACGATGGTGATCCTATCTTCATAGTATTCTCCTTCACTATTCTTCAAACTCAGCAACTCACGGCAAACGAGTAGAAAATCACAACGTCAATCCAGAGATGCAGCGTTTAGCAAAGCCTTTGTATAAGGATTCCTTTCATGCTCATAAAGCTTACCTAGTTCAAACTGGTCAACCATCGACCCTTCCTTCAGGACGATAATCCTCTCACATAGAAAGGTGACCGCCCTCATGTCATGCGAGATAAATAGGATCGTTATGTTTAATTGTTGCTGTAGTTTTTTTAAGAGAGTAAGAATTTGAACTTGAACCGTCACATCCAGACTCGCAGTTGGTTCATCGCAAATGAGGAGTGATGGTTCAAGACTGATTGCTCTTGCGATACTTACTCGTTGCTTTTGACCTCCGCTAAGTTCGCCTGGGTAACGATCGGCTAGACTACTATCAAGACCAACTAGGCCTAGAAGTTCTCTTGCAATATCTTTATCTGAAAGTCCCTCCACATCAATAAAAGAAGGTGTGAATTCTTTGTAATTCTTAAGTTGTTCTAGCAGGCTTTTCCAAATGGGAAGCTTAGGGTTTAAGGCACTGGCGGCGTCTTGGAAAATCATCTGGACATTCTTACGGTACGCTCTTAAGGGAGCACGTTTCTTAGGCGCAATCGGACTTCCTTGAAAGGTGATCCCTCCATCCTGATAGGTTTCTAGACCAATCAAGATTTTGGCTAATGTACTTTTTCCGCTCCCACTCTCTCCAACGATTCCAAGAGACTCACCTTGTTCTAGCGAAAAAGATAACTGTTTCAAAGCGTGCACGTTTTTCGAATACTGTTTTGATAGGTTGTCTACTACGAGAATGCTCATAGAGAATACACGCCTTCAGTCGTCGATGCTTGTCGTTCCTCGGGAAGTGACAATAACGAGGAACAAAGCTTTTTCGTGTAGGGGTGTTGATGGTGGAATCGGATTTGCTCTGTGGGCCCATCTTCCACGATCACTCCCTCATACATCACATGAATTCGGTCAGACCACTTATACGCTTGTGCAAGATCATGCGTAATCATCAAAACGGCACAGTCCGTTTCTTTACGGGCTTTATCAATATACTTCAGCACCTTTTCACCATTCATCAAATCTAATGCTGTCGTCACTTCATCACAAATGAGAATGTTCGGTTTTAGCGCTAGGGTCATTGAGATGGCTGCACGCTGCACTTGGCCTCCGCTCAATTGAAAGGGATAGCTATGATAGACCCGCTTGGGATCCAAACCCGTTTCTGCCAGTGCAAGAAGAGCCGCTTCTTTCGCTGCCTTTTTGGAGATGGATTGATGAGTACGGATCGTTTCGATTAGTTGTTTTCCAATCTTGATATAAGGTGTAAAGCTTCCACGGTAGTCCTGAAAGATGATGCCGATTTCTTTACCAAGTAATTGATAATGCTCGTTTCTACTCAGCTTCACTAAGTCCTGCCCTTTATACAAAATCTGCCCTTCCACCGTCATCTCTTCAGGTAGAATTCCGAGGATCGCTCTCGCGGTCAAACTTTTTCCGCTTCCACTTTCCCCGATCAAAGCAGCCATTTCCCCTTTCTCAATTTCCATATCGATGCCTTTAAGTAAGAGTTCGCCGCTCCTGCTTTCAATGGTTAAGTTGTTAACCGTCAGTAAACTGTTACTCAAATCCGGCCCCTCCCTCTTCGAATATCAAACTGACTTTTCAGACCATCTCCTAAAAGGTTAAAACAAAGCACGGTTAGCATGATCGCTATCCCAGGGTAAACCATTAACAAAGGTTTCACCTGAAAGTAACTTCTGCCGTCATTAAGCATAGCTCCCCATTCTGGGATCGGCGGTTGTGCGCCTAGACCGATATAGGAAAAGGAAGACACGAGAAGAATCACTTTTCCAACATCAATGGCTGCCATAACAATAATATCTGGTATCACTTGGGGCAAGATGTGCATGCGAATCGTCTTCAAAGAACTTGAATTCGCTGTTTGCGAGACGAGAACATATTCCTTCTGTTTTTCCGTGAGAACAAGTCCGCGGACGACGCGCGCGTACACAATCCATCTAACAAGAACGATCGCAATAAGTAGGTTCGTTAGATTTGGTCCAAGGATACCAGCAATCGCAATCGCCAGGATGAAATCAGGAAACGATAAGATACCATCTACGATTCTCATGAGAATGGCATCCACTTTACCTCCAATATACCCGGAGATGAGACCAACTGGCACGCCAATCAGAATGGCGACAACGATCGCAAAGGTACCTAGTCCAATGGTGAGTTTGGCGCCATATACGATTCTAGCAAGTATATCCCGACCAAGCTGATCGGTACCCAGCCAATGGGTTGCAGAGGAATCTTGCAGTCTATTCCCCATATCGACTAGAAAAGGATCATGAGGAACAAGCGCCCCACCAATCAGCGTCACAACCATGATGAAGACGGCGAGCAGAAGGCCGAGGACTAGATTGACGTTTCCTAGTGACAACGATGTTCGGATAACGGCTGTTTTCATCACATGGACTCCTTTCCATTGTTTAGTTGAGGATTGATGATGATGTACATGAAATCCACCACTAGGTTGGATAGAACAACAAGAAAGCCAATGATCAGAATATAGCCCTGGATCACAGGGTAATCACGCTCCATCACTGCGTTCACGATCAACTCCCCCATTCCAGGCCACGAGAAGAGGATCTCAATAACGGTTACACCGCCGAGAAGGCTACCAATGCTTAATCCGAACATCGTAACGAGCGGGATTAGACTTCCCCTTAAAGCATGAGAGAAAATGATTCGATTCTTCCTTAATCCCCGTGCTTTAGCGGCTTCGATGTACGAGCTTTGCAGTGTAGCGATTAAACGCTCACGCAATAGCCTAATATAAAGGGGAGCCATGGCGACCCCAAGTGTGACGGAAGGCAGAATAAAGTGAGCGAGTGTCGCCTTTCCCATCACAGGCAGAAGATTCAATTGCAAAGAGAAAACATAAATCAACATGAGACCAAGCCAAAAACTGGGGATCGAAGCCCCCGTCAAAGCGGTCCACCTGCTTAGATAATCCGGCCATCGCCCTTCATAAATCGCTCCCAGCATCCCCATCGGCACGGCTATGATAAAAAGCACAACCAAACCGCCGATGGATAAAGAAAGAGTCGCCGGCAGCTTTTCTAGAATCAGGTCCAAAACCGGTCTTTTGGAAATCAAAGATTCACCTAGATCCAGTTGAAGAACACCAATGACCCACTCGCCATACTGTTCAAGAATGGGCCGGTCAAATTTGTATTCCTGCATTAACTGTTCCTCATCTGCTTTCGTTGCAGCCATATCGTCTACCTTCAACATGGTTCTGATCGGATCTCCCGGAGTAATCTTCATTAATAGAAAAGTGATTAGAGAGAGAACCAGAACCATGATAACCAATTGAAGCATTCTCGATCCGATAATGAGTAGAAATTGTTTCATATTGTTCACCTTCTAACCTATAAATGATCGTTCCACGAGAAAAGTGAAAGCATCAAAAGATACTTTCACTCTTCGTCTATTCAACATCCATTTCATTAGTAATCAAATAATACTCTTCTGATCCCGGCTTCCAATTCTTCACTCGTTGGTTCACCCCTACAATAATATGAGGATGAAGAATGAAGGATTGCGAAACCTCTTCTTGAATGATTTCAACTGCTCGTTTCTGCAATTCATTCCGTTTTTCAAGATCAGCTTCTTTGTTAAGCTCCTGAGTTAGGTTATTCACTTCAGGGATGTTGATCTGCCCTGGATTTAAAGAACCGTCAGGCAAATAAGCTACATTAAAGAAATAGCCACCATCTCCGCGAGGTGCCGTTAAATTGGAATAGGTAACAAGATCCCATTCTTCTTGCTTCTCCCACAGGTAACTGTCAATGTTCTCAACTGTCACAACGTTCACCTTGATTCCTAGATTAGCAGCCTCCGACTGAAAGTATTGAGCCATCATTGGAAGTTCTGGCCTACCTTCATACGTTGCTAAAGTCAATTCAAGTTGCTTTCCGTCTTTCTCCAGGTTTCCATCCGCATTTTTCTCATAGCCTGCTTCTTTTAAGAGCATCTCCGCCTTCGCAGGATCATAGGCTACAGGCTCTTCCTCGCTTGCAAACTTGAAATCCGGATTAAATGGTCCGCTCGCAGCTGTAGCATGACCAGTCATGATTTCCTCAACACCAACCTCCCTGTTCACTAACAGATCCAGCGCTTGTCGGACTTTCACATCCTGAAGTTCAGGCTTGGCTGAATTATAGAGGAAGAAATGGACTCGTAAACTAGCAACCGACTCAACACGCAGTTCATTGTTACTCTCGATCGGTTCCAATGATTCTGGAGGCAGGTGATACGCGATATCCGCTTCCCCCGATTGAAGCGCTAGGGCACGAACATTTCCATCGGAGTTGAATGTGATGGTTACATCATCCAAGTTGGCCTCTCCATCCCAATACTCGGGATATTTCTTTAGTTGGATTTTTTCTTCAGAGGAGAAATTCTCGACTTGGAAAGCACCCGTAGCAATCGGCTGTTCACCAATATTCTCAGCATCTGCTTTAATGATCGATGCATTCGTGTGAACGAGTTCTGATAAGAAAGCAGGGTACTCTTCTGTTGTCTTAAAGGTGACTTGCTGTCCGTCTACTTTTATTTCGTCAATCTTCAAAGCGGAAGCTAGAGCTTCATTCACTTCAATGGCACGCTCAAACGAAGCTTTGACCGCTTCTCCGTCCATTGTGGAGCCATCATGAAACGTCACATCATCTCTTAATGTAAAGACCCATGTTGTTTCGTCCTTCTGCTCCCACGATTCAGCAAGCCATGGCTGAATCTCAAGATTCTCATCGATCTTTACGAGCGTTTCCGCTATTCCAGCACGCACGCCCATAAAATCTTGATGCGGATCGATCGTTTCTGAGGCAAAGCTGTATAACATTGTTAATGACTTATCTTCTGAGGTTGATTCACCCTTCTCTTCTCCCTCTGTCCCTGACTCATTCGCGCAACCTGTGATGATCAATAGCAGAACTAGTAGCAGCCCCGCTATCGTTTTTTTGTTTTTCATTACTCTTTTCTCCTTTAGTATTAGATTGTTATGTAGCTCCCATCACCATGCAGTGAACCGATTAAAACAAAATCATTACGATTTAAAACCAAGAGAAGTCCCGAAATGCTAAATGAACAAGCCTCGCCTGCAAATCGTAACCTTTACTATTTACAATTAACTACTATACTTAGAGGATGTCCTCCCGTCAATAACTAATTATCCTCTACTTTTTCCATACTGGTATAAATGACACTTTCGCTCTTCCTACCGGCTGTTTTTTGCGAGATAGTAAGATACATGAGGTCACGATGAGAACTCCTCCCGTTACAGTGAGTAGACTAGGCACCTCTGCCCAGAAAAGAAAGCCCCACAGGATGTTAAACACGATCCCTATATAACGAGCGATTTCAACGACTACCACACTTTCATGTGTAAAGGCCTTCGTTAAGAATACCTGCCCGAGCAGGGATACTACGCCAATTCCGACTAGAATAGACAGCTCTGTAGGCGAAGGAAGCACAAAATTGTTCCACATCAAGGGAATGGTAACAAGAGTACCCGTCGCCAAAAAATAAAACACGATCTCAAATGAATGATGCGCTTTACTTAGAAAGCGAATGCTCGTTGCGGCAGCTCCTGCAAAAAGAGCACTTGCCACACCAACGAGGGCAAAAAGGGAGTATGCTGAGTACGCTCCAGGCTTCGTTAACAACACAACTCCAACAAGAACAAGAGGCAAAATCAGTATGACTCGCTTAGAAACCCGTTCTTTTAAGAACAGATAGGAAAAGAACACCGCAAAGAATGGTGACAAATGCGCGAGAATGCTTGCATCAGCGAGTGGAATCTTTGAAATGGTATAGAAGTACGCTAGTAAATACAGCGCTCCAAACAGGCCGCGCAACATCAAAAATGGAATCCCTTTCCTCGAGAATTGAACCTTGCTTCGCTTCATGAAGAAATAGATGAGAACCGTTCCTATGAAACTTCTAAAAAACACGATCTCTGAAGTTGGCACGGTGTCACTTATGCTTTTGACGAGCACGTTCATAATACTGAAAATCAATGATGATAGAATAGCTAGGATAACTCCATTTTTCATAATATCTCTCTTTCCTTACTTCTCATCCCTCTGATCGGCTCACCTTTCAAGCATTGCCATTCGTGAACTTTCTGCTCGAACAATTGAATCAATCGGAAGATTTCTGGCATGCTGATCCCTCTTTCGACGCCCATCCGGTGCATCTGCACTAGATTCATATAGTCTTCAAACGGGATCCTAGGTACGCTCCATTCCCCAGACGCCGTTCTCGAAATTTGTGGATAAGGTACTTTTGAGAAATCAAAATATGCTCCATTCGAATCAGGTTTTGAAAAGGGATCAATCAAGATGGAAGCATAGCGAATATATAATAAGTACTCTTGCTTAACAGGTTCGAATTCATTGAACCCCTCTAGATCAGACCGTGACAGCGACTCATCGTGTACAGGGTAGTTATCGTCATTAAGAAATTGAAGTAAATTAATTGGGTTTCCCCCTAGCTCCACGACGAGAGCGGAAATCTCCTTCCACAGTTTCACCATAATTCTAATGGTATCTTGCGTAATGGGTCCTTCCGGATAGAGTTTGTACAGGGATTTCAGAGATTTAGTCTCAGAAAAGATTTCATTCAATGAGAATCGATTGATAAAAAACGCAGGATGAACGTACGTCGTAATGTTCCGACATTCCACATCAATCGGATTTTCCTTTACCACCGTCTCAATACCAGCTTCTTCTAGTAACCTCTCAACATGGTGAAGATGAAGACCCCTTTCTTTATTTGTAGCAAGGTAAATCCGCTTTTTCACCGCCTTCGTAAACGAAACGATTTCACTGTCAGGTAAGAATTTAGTAGCAGCAAAATAAGTAGAAGAGCTAATCACCTCAATGCTACGACCTGATTCGCGAACCAACTGACTAACCAGATCGTTCGATCCAACTACGGGTGATAATAAAATAATCGTCTGAAGCTGTGTTAATTTTTCAATACAAAGACTCTGAAGAACGTCATGGTAGCTGTAGCTTGGAACGCATACGACCATCGCGTCAAATCGATCGTCTACGCTTGCTAACTCATCATAAAAATGCGCAATCTTGACCTCGCCAGAAAGAAAAGGCCGATTAGGTGCGATCGCAGTAATCACATTTCCAGATTTCTTAAGCTGATTTTGTACTTCACTCGAATGAGATCCATTACGATTTACAATCGACACTTCTCCCTGCCAGCTCTTCGCTACAGCAACGGCTGTTTGTATCGCAGCGGGACCTGCCCCGACAATCAACGTATGCTGTACCCTCATATCAACACCTTGCTCTCTTTCTCAAGTACGAGTGTTTCGTAAATGCTGTCACTGTTCAGATGAGGGACAGAACGCTTGAGCCAGTTACCTGTGATGATGTCATCGAACGGATAATTAAAAATCGATTTCAAACCGTTTCCAAATCGAACGATCACCTTCGTCCCTTCCCACACCTTCTCCTTAAGAACCTCGATGACTTCATGTTTATCTTTCACAAGAGAAGCAATAAAAACATGAGTAATCGTTTGAAAATCATGTTGAGCGTTAATATCCCCATGCAGAAACGCAATCTGATTTTCGAGACCAGATTGACGCGCCACTACCTTCGACAACTCAATGGCTTCCTGATCGATGTCTAAGCAAATCACATTCGCCCCTGTCTCTTTCGCAATCGTTAAGGCCGTTGTCGGAAAGGCTCCTGATCCTATAAACAGAACGTTTGATTCACTATGTATGCCAAAATTGTGGTATTCATCTCTGACAGACTGCGCCAAAGCCGACACGTATTGTCCAACTGGGAGTCCTGCCTGCTGAGCTCGAATGGACTGGTATTTCTCTACGTCACATAGAGCGTTAACGGATGTTTCACGAAGCTGCTCTGAAAGTTCCTGAACTTCCTCTAACGCGCTCCACTGGTCCCATTTCAAAATGTTCTCCTCATGATTGATGAACGCACATAAATCATCCAATTTGCTCTTCAAAAGATCGTAGCACCCATCGAATTCCTTCGCATATCGAGCGAGTTCCGCAATCTCCACTTCGATCACTTTTAACGAGCAAAGGAGTTCATATTTTTCTTTCAAAAAAGTCACCTCACTTCTCAGTTTTAAACCGAAATGATTTCGATTTATAAAGTAAAGTATAAGTAAGTCTTTTCGCTCTGTAAATCAGTTTTTGCTTCATTTCATACAAATGATTCAATAGACCCTTTTATGATGCCGGAATCCATTTCAACTATGTAAAGAGCACTCAAACCGATAAAATGCTTTATCTAGTAACGCTTTCTAAGATTTTTATCCCTATTGCAAAATGTTATGACCTGGACTAATTACCTAAAAAGAAGTGCTGATGATTCAATTCATCAGCACTTCTTTTCAGTTTCTCTCTAAATGATGCATCAAAAGCGAAAAAAGAACTCCTCTCTCCAGGAGTTCTTCTATTTCATAATGATAAAACGATATTCAACTAAGATATATGAAAAACAAGACTACCATTCATTCTACTGTGCGCCTGTTTCCCATTCACCCTAACGCTACGTCCCTCCAGTAACTTCTCTGGAATCAAAACGGTTGTCGCGACACTACTTTTAACCGTAATCTCTAGTTCCCTATCCTTTGAATCTTCAACTTCCACTAGCCACTCATTGCCTAAATGATCTCCAACCGATATCTTCATCTTTTCAATCGGATATAGCCTTAAGGCTACATTCGTATAATGATTAACCTCATTTCCCACCCAGCTACACAATGCGTAGTTATCGTCACTATTCGTTACAACAGCACTCCCTGCTTTAGCATAGACTGGCATTTCCATAAGGGAGGCTTGAACACGTTTCACCATTGGTCCGGTTATAACTTCGCCGGTGAAAAAGTCGATCCAGGTTCCTTCTGGGAAGTAAACGTCACGTTCGACTGAACCTTCCTCAATAACTGGCGCGACCATAAGCGAGTTTCCGAAGAAATATTGATCGTAATTATCGCAAACCTTCTCATCACTCGGATATTCCATCACCATCGACCTCATGAGTGGATAGCCTTTTTCGGTTGCTTCCTTTGCTTGGTCATAAATGTATGGCAATAAATTCATACGCAAGTTCGCAAACTTTCGATAGCCAGAAATCGCTCGTTGATCGCCAGTTCGATCAGCGATATTCCAAGGAGTTCGATCTTGATTAAACTCCGCTTTACTCTCTGCGTGATATTGCATGATCGGACTAAAGGCAGCCATTTGAGCGGAACGAATAAACAGTTCTGCCGTGGGGATGTCGCCATTAAACCCTGCTAGATCCCAGCCCCAAATCGGAATACCGGAACTACCTGAGGACAACCCCGCTATAAGCGAGTGGCGGAATGCATCAAATGTCGAGCGTTCATCCCCCGCCCAGTGAGCAGGAAACTTCTGTGCTCCAGTATAGCCCGCACGACTAAACGTAAGTGCGTCGCCATTATGGTGTTTTGTCGCAAAATCATAATAAGCTTCAATATAATCATTTGGATAGCGATTCCTCATCTCGCTACCTGAAGAACCATCATGGAATTGCAAATCGCGTCCAAAAACAAATTCGCCACCGTCTGTCTTAAACCCATCTACTCCAATATCCATAAGATATTTACGTTTTTGAAACCACCACTTCTTTCCCTCTGGATGAGTGAAATCCATCAGCAGACTTTCTTTAAACCAATCTTCTCTTATACGGTAAGGTGCTCCTTGCCCATCCTTTACACAGTAGCCCTCTTCAGTCATGTGCTTCTCGTCAAGATCCTTTTGTGGATGCTTTTGACGGTTTAAATACTTCTGAATTGGAATTTGCCATAAAATAACCTTTAACCCATTGTTATGAAGATCATCGAACAATTCCTTAGGATCTGGCCAACGACCTGAGGCAGGATAACGATAGTCTTCATAATTATGAGCTTCCCCACCTGGCTTCAGATCATATTCTGCATCATTAAAAATGTAGTATGTCGCTTCATCACTCCATTGCTCGATAACAAGAACGGTCGATGGAATTTCGTGCTTATTTGTTTGTCTCACTTGCTCCCTGACTACAGCATCACGGTCCCAATTATTGCTAGACATCCAGGGACCAAACGCCCAGACAGGTGGTAATTGTGGTTTCCCTGTATGGAAAGTAAACTGTGAAACAATTTCCTTTGGTGTACCCGTAAAGAGATTGAACGATGAATGTAACAATTGGCTATGAACATCACAGCAAATCTTAAGTCGATTACTATAATGGTGAGCAAAGTCAAAGACTGAATAGTGGTCCGTTGAGAGATATAATCCGTATCCCTTTGAACTAATGAAAAAAGGAACCGGGAAATACGTTCGACTGCCTTGATCTCTATATTGGTTATACACATAACAATCAATCTCGTCACCACGGTACTCAAGCTTATGGTATCTCTCACCCATTCCAAAGAACCGTTCTTCTAATGGCGTATGGAAGTTCCACTCCACTCGTTGAATATAGCCATCAGCATTTTCTAGCCATTCGACAATTGGAAATGTGGATTCAGGGTAACTACTTAACAAAACCTCCGATCCACTACTAATTGAAAAGGAATCTTGCTGGACCTGAATTTGAGTCTCTCCGAATTCATAGCGCTTCTCCCCAGTTATTTCTTGAAAAGATAGATTTGGATCTTCATGTGTTATTCCAAATTCTCCAGACTTACCGAAAAAAACGTAAGCATTCCGCGTTTCGGTTGCTCCACATAACCATAGAAAGTCAGCATCCTTTGCGACTTTTTCAAACCTTTTTAATGCAACACGCTGGTAATAGTTCAGTACATAGCGCTCACTTTTTACACAACTGTTTTCTGTAGTAGCTTCAAACCAATATGTTACAGTGCTAGCATTGCTAGTAAGAGATCCCTGCCAGATAATATCGTTCTCTTCTTTAATCCATGCGCATGGAACTGAAGTTGTTTCGGTGCCATTATCACTAAACAACAACAGTTCAATGACTTCATTATGATCAATTCCAATAAGTTGACTCCGTACCGTGACCGTTTCTCCGACTTCAGGATCCCTTGGTGCACGTTCTATTGCAATCTGTTTGTACGGATTATCGTGACCGTAAGGCTGATGATGGATGATTGCTTCACCTTCCTGTAGCTGTTCTGTCATATACTCCGAAACAATCGCTTCTAACACGTTATAAAATGAATCGTTTTGGTTGTCTGTCAGCTTTGCTACTTTATAGTAATGACGAGCCTTATGCACCGTACCTTTTTCATAGAAATACCATGATAATAGCATTGCACTGCTAGCAGATGGCTTATGAGCACCTCGGTATGGAAAAACACCTTCATCAGTAACAAGTCGTTCTTCTATCTCTTTAACCGCTTCCACCATAACAAGGTCCTCTGGCGAAAAAAGACCAAACGGCATAACTGCAAATAACTGTTCGATTGCCACGTCCTTTATTTCTCGGGAACGCAGCAGCATGCCCCCTGCTAGATGATGCTCAAAAATAGAATCACGAATCGTTGTTAACAGAGGCTGAAGCTCCGTTAGTGAACCTTGATTTTTGAGTCCCATAAGAGCAGCATAAGATAAACTAACAACAGACGTATGAATTCCCAGCCGCTCCTCTTCCCACAGGGAACTATGAGACTTATTCCATTCAGAATCAACTCTAGTTATTCCTCGTTTTATGGTAGCTTCATAGGTTTTTAAAAGCGACTTCTCCTCAAATCGCCCAACCTGCTCTGTTAGTGCCCATAACCACAAAACCATTTCACAATAAGATGATTCTTCATTAGGCGAAAAGTCTTGAAGTATTCGATCAGCTTCCTTTTCTTTACCTTGAAGTTGCTTCAAATGAATTTTAAACAAAGAAGCCAGTGATGTTTTGGTTGTCATGATTCTCCCCTCCTTCTATATACTGTTCAAAACCTAGATTCAACCGTGTTGTTCAGCCTCCACTGCTTGAGTCCAATCCAGCTTTGGTCCTTTGCCAAACGCATGGTATATCGAAAAGGCTAGAAAACCTGCACAAGTTGCGAAATGATGACCAGTACGTGGCTCACCCGTGTATTCATCGATACTCTCACACGCGATCCCACCATCCATTTCTGTGCGCAGGATCAGATCACGTGCTTTCTCTTCTCTACCTGATAAGAAACTGTTTGCAATACTTAACACCCAAGGGTGGTTAGCATGCGCACATCCAAGTTCTTCAAACGGTTTTCCAACAAACGCGTATGAAAAGCGGTCAGATCGAATAAGGCGTAAGGTGTTTTGATAAATCGCATCATTAGATTTGCAGAATCCGTAATACACGAGGAGCTGCAGACTCCCAGGTGGCTCATCGTAAACATTGTAGTTGCCATTCAAATCAACTGACCACGCAAAACTAGGTCCAGTCTCTTCCTCGATAACGGTATGTTTATATATCGCTTGCTTTATCGATTCAGCCTGACGTAGAAGATTACTTGATTCTAAATGCACAATCGATTTGTCAGCATAGCGAGCAACAATCTGCATCACTCTCCAAACAAGTACATTATTGTAAGTTAGGTAAGGATACACAATCGGGTCATCCGTTGGCTGTAGGAACGTATCATATAAGTCAATTGCTTCATGCTTATGCTCATGGATCTTTTCAAGAATCTCCATGATACTTCCACTGACATACTCACGGTTAAGGTATGCCCAGTCTCCCGTATGCTGAATATAGCTATCGAGCGCAATAAGAGGGGCACATAATTCATCCAACTCGAATCCAGGCTCAAGAACCACTCCATCAATATACCGACTATGAACACCGATATTCCGTCGCTGTATGGTGAAAACATAATCAAGCATGCTCTTCGCGCGCTTCGGATCTGTCATTAGAATGGATGGAAAACTCCATAGCAAACTATCCCGGTCCCAATAAGCAGCGCTAACATAATAACGAGGGCTTCTTGATGTAACGAGAACATCTTCTTCCGTATCTAAGGTTTTCCCAGTTGCAAAGAAGTAATTGAAAAACAAATTGAGATTCATGACCTCATCAAGCGCCTGATCGCCTGTTGTTTGAACTCTTTTCTGAAGCCAGTTCTTCATATTAACCTTTAAATAATCTGTTCCCCTTCTCAACATCTCTTTTGCTGATGTTGCTGCTCCAACTTCCTCAAGACCTACTCCCCAGTAGAAACATAATTTTCTTTTCTCACCTGGAGCTAACGTTAGGTTTTGCTTTAAGTTGAACGTGATATTGTCATCTTCGTGAGAATACGTAGCAATATCTAAAGGAGTGCTCGTCATCGGAGCAAAAGAAAGAAAAGGGGCTTCATTGGAGAGCTCAAATAAGAAAGATCCATTCCAATCACTTTCATACACACTCTTTGTCGCGTTCACTTTCTTGCTTTCATTAATCGTATGTAACGTTTCTAACCAATTTCCTTCCATTCCCCATTCGGCCACTTTTACTACATCACTTTCATTCGTCAGAGAGAGATGATAATAAAACCCTCTTTCTTCAACCGGGCTTACAATTTCTCCTTCAAACAGAAGCTGATTCGACCTTCCGTTAAAAGTTGGAATCCAGTAATCTTCTCGCCCCCATTCGAAGTCCCACTCGATCGTTCCATTATCGATCGTTACAACTGGCTTTAAGAACGGTTTTTCTTTCGAGCCACAAAGCTCCAGTATCCCTCGATATTTCATACTCAAGACGTTGATATTCTCAATACTTCCGTCAGTAGCTAGAGTTGGAATAGACACTTGTTCGTTCCCAGTCGGCAGGTAGCTAGTTTTTTTCATTTGGCATGTTCCTCCTTTTAATAGAGTGCGAACTGAAGGTGACTACTTGTTTCAGTTCGCACGAATGGATTTATTCAGAAATCAACTTTTGAATCGTTGGCTGCAAATCGTTCAATGCTTCCTCTGGAGATTTGTCACCAAGCTTAACCTGATCCAGTTCCTGAGTGAATGCGTCAGTTAGCTTATTCCAATCTTCAATAACTGGTGGGACGACCAATGTGTCGAGTGCTTCAAAGACGACTTCTCTACTTTCAGGAGGTGTCTGGTCAATGTAATCTTGCACTAATGCATCATTGCTTACAGCCGGAAGCTCCCATGAACTATCAATGCGTATTTGTGCTGCTTCTTCACTAGCACTCATGAACTTTAACCATTTCCATGCTGCTTCAGGATGCTCACTATCTTTCGATACAGCGAGTCCATTTGCGAAGAAGTGATGCGCTTTTTGCGTATTTCCTGGCTCGAGGGCGATATCCCAGTTAAAGTCCGCTTCTTTAAACGAGTCCATCATCCAGATACCAGTACGTAGCATAGCTACTTTTCCATTTAGAAAAAGATCGCTATCTGACTGACCCGACATAGATTCATCTGAAGGAGTCACTTCATACTTGTTCACCTTATCTGCCATCCATTGTAGGGCTTCAATATTCTCAGGGCTATTAACAGTCGCTTCCGTCTTATCTTCATTTAAAACAGCACCACCATTTTGTGCGATCGTCTTATAGAACTCCCAGAACTGAAACGGTGCATACGTGCCCCAGATACCTTCCTTCTGATCTGTTAGCTTTTCTGCTGCTGCAAGTTCCTCATCCCATGTCCAATCTGCTGCAGGGTAGTCAACTCCTGCTTCATCGAAAAGATCTTTGTTGTAGAACATCACTACATTCGAAAAGCTCTCTACCATACCGTATTGCTTACCATCGTGCTGAAATGCTTCATAAGCCTGCTGATTCAACTGGTCAGGACTGAAGTCGCTATCTTCTTTGATCAGTGAATCCAATTCTTTCAAAGCGCCTTTAGAAGCGTAGTTAACGAAATTCTCATAGTTAAGCTCAAACGTATCAGGCGCGTCCCCACCTGCTAGACGCGTTTGAAGCTTTGTAAAGTAATCATCAAATGCTGCCATCTCGTAATTGATCTTAATCGTCGGATTTTGGCTTTCGAATTCTTCAATCATCTTCTTTAAATCTTCCTCATGTGCTTCCCCTGGCGTGAAAGTGAAATAATCGAGTGTAATCTGACCGTCTTCTGTTCCTGAATCCTGTGTCGCATCTGATTCAGCAGAACATCCAGCTACAGCTAGTAATAGCAATGTTAGAATTGTTATTTTTGAAAACAACTTTTTCATGTGTAAGCTCCCCTTTTTCTTTAATAGACTCCCCTGTTACTGAACTCATTTAAGAAATAGTTCTTTGCACCACCACCTTGAATGCGTTCTCAATTTTGTTAAAAGAAACGAAGGCCTACTCCTTTAAACCACCCATTGTTAATCCCTGAATGAAGTAATTTTGTGCGAATAAATACACGGCTAATACAGGTAGAACACTAATCACAACACCCGCCATCATTAAGTTCCAATCCGTTTCCCACCTACCTTGTAACATCGATAGCCCAAGTGGAAGGGTCATCATATCAGAATCACTTACAATAATGAGCGGCCATAAGAAGTTGTTCCATGACTGCATAAAAGCAAACACGGTTAGCGTAGCGAGGGCAGGCTTCGCAAGTGGAAGGATAATCTGCCAGTACACTCGAAAGTGACTCGCCCCATCGATGAATGCCGCTTCCTCTAGCTCCCGTGGAATGCTTATGAAAAATTGTCGGAGTAGAAAAGTTCCAAATGCGTTAAACATTCCTGGTAGAATCAGTCCTTCATACGTATTAATCCAGCCTAGATATTTCATGAGAATAAACTGTGGCGTCATCGTCACCTGTGCGGGTACCATCAGCGTTGCCAAATACAATAAGAAGAGAAAATCTCGTCCTCTGAATTTCAATCGCGCAAATGCATAAGCAGCCATCGAACAGAGAATAAGCTGACCAACTGTTGACACAGAGGCTACTAATAAACTATTTCCTAAAAATCGTAGAACAGGAAAGGCCTGCGTCACTTTCATGTAGTTGCCCCAATTAATGTCACTTGGAATAATCTCAGGTGGCAGTACCATCGTCGCACCCTGTGTTTTAAGAGAGGTTGAGATCATCCACACAAATGGAACGATCATCACAAGCGCACCTAAAATAAGAATGAGATAGAATAATCCCTTTTTGAGGATCGTGCCAAAGGATCGTTTAGTAGATTGCGCGGTCTTGACTTGCTGTTGTTTTGTACTAATTTCCATAATCCACCCACCTTTTCTGGAATTTCATTTGAACAACGGTCACGATAAAGATAATGAAGAAAAGAACCCAGGAAACGGCAGATGCATAGCCCATCTCGTAGTATTCAAACGCATGCTTGTAGATCCTCTCAACAAGAACAGATGTAGAGCCAGCAGGTCCTCCACCTGTCATGATCATGACCTGATCGAATACTTGAAATGAATTAATGAGTGAAATAATTAAAACAAAGAATGTAGTTGAACTAAGGAGTGGAAGTGTGATGTGACGGAATTTCTGTGTAGGTGAGGCTCCGTCCATATCAGCTGCCTCGTAGAATGTAGGGGATATGCCTTGTAACCCTGCTAAGTAAATAACCATTACAAAACCAAGATCTTTCCAAACGCTTGTTAGAATAATAGCAGGCATTGCCCATGTTGGATCCTGTAGCCAAGCAGGTCCTGCTACTCCAATTAAAGACAATCCGTAATTGATAAGTCCGTATGTAGGATTAAACAACCATTTCCAAATGAGTGAAACTGCTACCCATGACGTAATCACCGGTACGAAATAAGCTGCTCTGAAAAAGACTCGTCCTTTGATTTTCTTGTTTAGAATTAACGCGATCGCGAGTGCTCCCGTCATCACTAACGGCAAGTAACCAACTATGAAATACAGCGTGTGAACGAGCGCCGACTTAAACTCCTCATCATGCAGCAGCGCTTTATAGTTCTCCAAACCGATCCATGAAGGATCTGAAATTAAATCCCATTCGGTGAAGCTTAGACCAAATGAGGCAAAGATCGGGATCCCAATGAAAAAGATGAATCCTGCAAAGTTTGGAAGTAGAAATAAACAGATCACTAGAAATTTTTTAACACCTTTATCACCAACCACAATATCCCTCCTTTGCAGATTAACTTAATAATGATGGTGTTGATTCATAGATAGGTGGTTGAAAAAGTTGATTAATAGCGAGAATCGCTGCACCCTTCACCCATGCATCATTACCTAGCCTAGAAATCAAAACCTTCGTTTCATAGCGGTCATGATAGAAGAAATTCTTCTTCGCCTTCGTAATAGCCGTTGGCAAAAAATACTCCTGAGCGATCATCCCTTCTCCAATAAGGACGATTGTTCCAGGATTAAAGCTATTAATCGCGTTGATTAATCCAATTCCTAAATAATAACCAAGCTTATCAAACAACACGATAGCCATCTCATCGCCTGCTAACGCAGCATCATAAACACTGTCGAAGGTCAATTTCTTGTTAAGCAGTATTGAATTTGGATAGGAACGAAATAACACGGTAGATTCCTGTTCAAGAGCGATCGTTGAAGCGTACATCTCAAGACAACCTTCCTGCCCACAGTGACAAGATCTACCATCTACTTGAATAATCGTATGACCAAACTCACCAGCACCGCCAAATTCACCAGAGTAAAGCTTTCGGTCAATCACGATGCTCATCCCAATTCCGTCCCCAATAGAGACACAGATGAAATTGTTTTGATGGAGTCCATGTCCTTTTTCGACTTCTGCATACGTGTAAGCGTTTACATCATTATCAATAAAAACAGGTTTTTGGAACACATCTTGTATTGGTTTAGATAACGCAACGTCTTCCCAGCCTAATAAAGGTGAACGAACAACGAGACCTTTCTTGCTATCAACAAGACCTGACACAGCGACGCCTATTCCTTCAACTTGATCGATCTTTACTTGTTGTTTCGAAAGTAATTGCTCAATGGTGTGAATGATGAGTTGTATAATCTCGGTGGGAGAATCTGTAGGATGAAAGGGAACTTCTAGTGAGTGAATAATAGTTGCATCTAAATCTGTAAGTGCTAACACGAGGTGGTCTTTCATAATTTTGACGCCAACAGCATAAGCGTATTGCTTGTTAAATTCTAATAAGATCGGTCTCCTTCCCCCTGTCGAATTCGCAGCGCCAGTTTCAAAAACGAGTCTACTATTCTTTAGTTCCTCAACGATTTTGGTAATCGTAGATAAACCAAGTCCAGTCTGAGTTGAAATATCAGTTCGACTAAGCGGGCCAACTTTCCTGATGGTATTAATGACAACGGAACGATTCATATCCTTAATCAACGCTTTATTTCCTATCCGAAGTTTCGTCATTTATCTAACTCCTTGTCTTATTCTAGGTTCATTGTAACTTTCTTTCTTCAGTGAAGCAAGTTATTTTTATAATATTTAGAAAACTTATTGCGTTCATTAAAATAAAACCAAAAAAGCTATATCCATTAAGTGTTAGAAGAACACGCGATGGATACAGCAGGTTTTACGAATCTCTTTTTGAAAAACCACTTTATAAGACCCCCCAAAACTAATCCCAATACCAAATTTCAATCACATATTTCGAATGAGGTAAATAGTGAACCTCAAGTACCTTCCCCTCATATTCATCTTCATCAAGAATTTGTCTATTCTCTAACCTCTCACCTTGGATTGTGAGGTACTGAGAAATGTAACCTCTATTAACAGACGTATGTATTCCTGCTCTGCCTTTAACCACTTCATGATTCTCCTTATAATAATTCGGGATATCAAGAAAATAATGAAGGACACCAACATTCATAAATAATACAATTCCCCCAACAGAAACGCCTATTAAACACACCCTAAGTAAAAAAGCCTTAAGATAGTAAAAGGGATCCTTCACATATAATTTCTTCTTAAAGATCGCTGCAATGCCTACTAGCACGAGTCCAACAAGCGTCATTGCCCACCAAAGAACATAGCACCAAAAGTAACTATTAAACATCATTAAAGCAAAGTAGATTCCTAGAATGACCCATTGGTATGGTTTGGATTTCCTTCTGTCATTCTCCAGGTTTTGATAGAATTTCGTTAGATTCTGTTGTTCTCTCATTGTATTTCGCATCCTTTACGTAACAGCTATCTCCTCTCTTGGATGGCGTTTCGTGAATATTGCTTCATAACTCACGCTACAAACCGGCACTTCGGAAAACTAGAGCACCCCCTGAATTCTCCTCTTTTCCCCGTTCGCTTCACAAGGCGCTCGCCACACTTCGGGCAAACATTCGCATTCACGTTCATCTGATTGATCTCTTTCTGTCTCCGGATCCCCTCAAATGTGAGCCTGCTGCACTTCCTTTATGTTCTCTTGATCACGTCTTTCGAGAACCTTCAGCCTCACGCGAATTTCCTGTTGTGAAAATAACGGGAGAACATCACTCTGATACTGATCGACAACCCGCTTCAAATCCTCTGGATGAAT
Organism: Guptibacillus hwajinpoensis; assembly: GCF_001039475.1. Lineage (GTDB taxonomy): Bacteria > Bacillota > Bacilli > Bacillales > Guptibacillaceae > Guptibacillus > Guptibacillus hwajinpoensis. The sequence continues at coordinate 1,658,558 of NZ_LELK01000001.1, forward strand.
CACATCACTATTCCGAAATGGTTCTCGAAATTTAAGCTCAGAACGATTTGTGAAAACAACGACTGAATAATAAGGAATATCAGCGAACTTCTCTCCAAGAAACGATTTAAGCGATTCGATATGGCCATAATTTTGATGAAGGGGGTTTTTGAATTTCTGTTTATGGTTCTGAAAAGTTTGCGTCCAGTACGGCGCTTTCTCACTACCATAGATCCATCCACCATAATTTTTCGTTTCAATCACAAAGATCCCTTTATTCGTAACCATCACATGATCAATCTGACTCCTTGATCCATCACTTTTCGGTATGTACAAATCATGTAGAGCAGAAATCTGATACCCTTCGTACTGAGCCAACTTCTCAATAGACCTTCGAACAATTTCTTCCCCAACTTGCCCCTTAGACGTACTGATATTCCAATTCTCCTTAAGGAGTAACTTGATGAAAAGATATGCAAAACCACCCATTACTAAAGAGAAAATAATGATACCATGATGCTTGCTCCTATCTCACCGATTGATCATTTACATATATTACTATCGGTTTGAATAGGAGGAAAGTTAAGGGGTGTTTACTGTGTACTATTAATTATCATTAATTGTTAATATGGGATTTCTTGTATTTATCTCTCAAAACATAAACTATACTAGAATATGAAGTATTAATAATCGCTTAGGAGATAACTATGACCTATTCTTTAGACTCAATCGCACACCTTGATCATTCTAAAGCCTTTGCCCAATTAAACAGCAAGTTTAATAGCTTTAATCCGCTAAAAGTTCTACGTATTGAACAGTTTGAAATCAGACATTCGAATGTACTCGCCTGGTTATTAGATCCATCAGAAAATCATAACCTTGGTGACTTTTTTGTTAAAAAAGTTCTTTCTCGCATTTTCACTCGTGCTGAGAATGAAGAACGAATTCTAGATGAATCCATTGACTATGTTAATTACCATTTCGCTTCTTACTCCGATCTTGAAGTGTTTCGTGAAGTTCGCACGACAACAGGTCGTTATATTGATCTTGTCGCAAAATCAGATGATCAGAAAACCGTTTTTATTATTGAAAACAAATTCCATGCTGGAGAATCAGAGGGCCAATTAGATGATTACTTAAGCTATATTTCTACGCTTTACGAGGAAAAAGGATACACTATCATCCCGATCTTCCTAACTCTAAATAATGTAGCACCCTCCCATGCAAAATACTGGGTGCTCGATTACAGCGATCTACTCGATATCATTCAAGTTCAACTTACTCTTAACCGTGAGTCTATCGCAGACAGAGTCTATGATTTCTTAACTTATTATGTATCGATATTAAAGGAAGAATTAGTGGAAGATAGTGAAGCCGTCCGGTTAGCTCTTGATGTCTACAAGACGAATCAGCACGCGATTGACCTCCTTTATGCTACACATCATGACGAATTAAGGAAGCACCATAGATACAATGAGTTATTTAGACAAATAGACTCAATTGAAGACGAGACTCGTACTACGCTGAAACGTATATACGTAAAGCAAAAACAAACAATCGATTATGTATACCGCATTGGTAGCAATGTCCTCCGTCAGGCATTCTTAACCTTTGCCAAAAATGAAGACTTTCCTGAAGAAGCCTATCAAGCAGATTCACGACTCCCTTCCTTTATTCTTCCTGATTGGGTTGAATTTAAAGAAATCATAGGAGAGCCCACCTTCTCTTATTGGCTCGGTCATGGATTAGTTGTGTGGTATGAAAGAACGTGGGATGAACGGTTAAAGCTCACGATTGAAGTTGGTCCACTTCCTTTTGAGAAAAGACTTTCTTTCATACATGCGCTTGAAGCACAGGAAATACGAATAAATCCAAAAGCCAAAATTGAAGGTAGTAAGTTCACAAGAATACATACACAAAAAGTAGATATAACCGATTGGGCAAATAAAGAAGATGTTCTAGATGGAATTGAATACCTCTATCAAACAAACGAAACAATGAATACCTTTAAAAAGATTGCATTAGCAGTTGAAGCCATTCAATCTCAAGAAATAAAAGCAAATGATGTTAAAGAGGTATCCCAAAGAAATAACTCAGTCTCCATTCCAGAACAAGCATTTGAACAGTTTGTAGCTATACACAAACTCCATTCAGAAAATTATCGTTTCACACACCGGAATAGTTCATTTGTAACCCAAACAATCCGCGAGTTGGAAAAAACCTACGGATTACCAGTGGAAAATTGGTGGTTAAACAGTGTATTCATTTTTTGGTTTGAACGCTTAAAAGATGACCGCTTAAAGTTAGTTTTGGAATTGGGTCCGATCCAGCCTGATTTACGATTAGCAGTTATTGAAGAACTTGAAGCGAACGGAATGACAATACATCCAAGATCAAAGTTACCAACTGCAAAATACACTAGAGTGTTTTCAAAGGCAAGGGTTGTGCAAGATTGGGAGAACGTTGATGAAGTGTTAACGGTGATGGAGTATCTATATAATCAGGAGGGAAATCAAAGGGTGTTGGAGATACTTGAAAAGATAAGCATCTAATTTGTTTTAACTATGACTATTGTAAAGGGTAACCTCAATCTTTGAAGTTACCCTTTTTCAAATCTAATAATTAATTAGAACAACTAAACGATAGCTGAATAAGACTAAAGAACGCTAACACTCCGGTTCCTAGAACTGCATTAACAATAATTCCTGCATGGAGTAGTACACATTAAATTGTATAGTACCGTTCTGGCCCCTTAAACACTTCTCTCACATGCCAGTTCAAAAAGCGATCCTCAGGCAAGTAATCCGGATGAATCGGACGTCGAATATCCCTTCCATGAAATTGCAGTAGCCACTCCTGAAAACCGCTCGTCCCGTGTGCCTGCTCAGCTACGAGAAACGTATTTTCCTCTGACAACGTAAAGACTCCTCGATCAAACAGTTTATGATGCATGGAACAAAGTGCAATCCCATTGTTTTCAATATCAGGTCCACCAGCCTGATGCCATTTAATATGTGCTGCTTCCACGCCAACAAGCTTGTCTCCAAGTCGAACATTAAACCCACAAACCTCACAGCTATATTCATAGGCTTTTAGTATTCTTTCTCGGAAGTAAGGATTTCTTGAACGCTTACCTTTATATTCTAGATCCAGTCCAACATGAGCCAAAATATCCTCGTGCAACGTTTCTGGAAAGTGATTCCTGAGTAGAATATCTGCCACTTCGCATAAGAGCTGATGGTTATCTTTTAGCAAATGGTAGACTTCATCAGTAAATCCCCCACTTACATGATGATCTAATAGTAATCGATTGTTTGGATTACGAGTGTCTAGCTCTAATCTTGACCTTAACTCCCATATCCCATCATGCTTTAACCTTACAAACGGCTCTTCTGGATGATAGGACTTTCGCTTAGGACCAAACTCGATTAATAGACTGGTTAATTTTTCTTTCACTTCTTTATATGGAATGAACTGTGACTGATCACTTTGCAATCTGGCAAGTGTATAAAGGAGGAGAAGTGGTTTATGAGGGGCACGCTGATTGCCTTTTTTCCAGATACTTAGTGAGTTAATGTTTTCTTTCAAAGTGGTTTCCTTCATTGATTCGTGCTCCTTGTACTTGTGCACTTAGTAGCTGTATTTTTCTAAATTCAATTTTCTTTTAAACAGGAGACTATCTACAATTTCAGTCCTTCACATCTATTAAATAAACCCGATCATCAAATCCACCGCGTGCTTGCCTTTTATCCCTACGTACTTCTTCCAACTCATCAAAAGAAGAATGATGAACCTCAACTAATGAATAGATCAGCTCCAGCATATCTGCCAACTCTTCAACGGCATGACTATCTTCCTTTGCCTCAAGGTACTCTTGAAGTTCTTCTTTTAGCTTCAGCTGCAGCTCTTCTTTGTACTCAGATTCATCGAGAATCCTAGTATTGAACTTGTTTCCGTTTGTACGAATGATTTCTGGAATGCGGTCTCTAACTAGCTTATTGTAGGTAGGCATTTCCCTTCTCTCCTTCGCTTGTAGGTTATTTAAATGATAATATAAGACTAGCTGAATTGGAAAAGGAGTTGCAAATTAATCATGAAAAAAGTAAAAGTAGTCGGTGCCATCATCCGTAACGAACAAGATGAATTCCTTTGTGCCCTTCGCTCTCCGACCATGTCTCTACCAAACTTATGGGAGTTTCCAGGCGGGAAGATTGAGGAAGGCGAAACACCTGAACAAACGTTAGTTCGCGAAATTGAAGAAGAGCTAGACTGTGAAATTCAGGTTTATGAAAAGGTTGAAGAAGTCGTTCATGAATACCCGAATGTTATTGTTAATCTTCTTACATATGAATCAACTATTATTAGCGGAGAACCGAAAGCAAAAGAACATGCTAAGTTACAATGGGTTCCGAAGCGTGACCTACGTTCACTTGAATGGGCTCCTGCTGATATTCCAACAATTGATAAGCTTTTATCGAATTAAATCAATAAACAAATCCTCTGGCACGGGATGATGAATTTTCCATTTAATGTTCATCGGTTTGTCTCCATGACTTGAAACATAATCGACTTCTCCTAAGTACGTAAATGGAAGCGTCATTCCGTGCATACTATCAAACTTACGAACAAATAAATGAATGTGAATGTTATTTTCCTTATGATGAACATAAGCTTGTCCAACAGATGAATTGTGAGACGTTTGGTTCTGACTTTGCCAATGGAAATGACGCTGATCTATAAAATAATCTTTATAGTGAAGATGGTCCGAGACCGCTGCGTCTTTATTTAAGTTTATGAATAGAAGATAGTGGTTCCGGGCTCGACTTACACCTTCACGCCAAGTCCCCTCCTGGACACCCGCTTGAAATAAGAAGATCAGATCATTACGCGAATAGTTTTGATAGCGAATTACACGCTCGCCTTCCCCTAGAAAACGATCTGCTTTAAAGGTTCGACGAAACTCCACAATTCCATACTCGATCCGTTCCATGAATCTTTCACGAATATTTTCACTTGATAAAGCTTCATGTAAGCTTCTATCTATCATGAATCCATTCTCTTCAATAGTGCCGATAACATGCTTGTGCTTTTTATACCCCTTAGTTAATTTGACCATCGCATCATGAATTAAGCTTCCATGTTTTACATCATCCGGCGGGATACCAAACCGACGCTGAATAACTTGAAGCACATGTGAAAGTTGAACTACAGAAACTTCTGTAGCTGCTTCCAAAATAGCGAACTCATATGGCCACTTTAACGGATACATATTCTCCATTCGCTCAAACAGCTCATTTACCTGTTCATTCTCTAAAATAACTTCATCTACAATAGAAAGATCCTTCATTTTTTTCTTCGTTTTCACCCAAGACCCTAAGCGATTAACAAAGAAATGCAGATTTGGGGCACTTTCAGAATAAAGAAAGTCAATCACCTCTGGCGATCTTCCAAGCTCTCGCTTAAACTGCGCATAGAGACTTGTTAGCATCGCAAGCAAATCCATACGGATGCTATCGATCTTTTCTAAAATACGCTTTTGAGAGACTTGATCAAGATCAACATAAGAAGCGCCTGGTAGATCGGCAAACTCATGCTGAACAGCAATACGAAGCGTATCCTTATCAAAAGCACGTGAATTGGTCTCTCCAGCAAGTGCCAATGGCACGATAAACGACTTTTGATAGTTCCCGATAAAGTCAAGAATGGTAACAAACTCTTTCCCTTCGACCTTTCGTAAACCTCGTCCTAGCTGCTGGATGAATACCGTTGAAGATTCTGTTGGTCTTAGAAATAAGATAAGATTGAGTCGAGGAATATCTATCCCCTCGTTAAAAATATTAACCGAGAAAATCATCTGTAGTGAATCTTCGTTATCTTCAAGCTGCTGAATGACCTGTCTTCTATATTCAGGAGAATCATTTCCTGTGAGCACCGTCGTCACATACCCTAAACGGTTAAATGATTCGCTCATGAATGTTGCATGCTCAATCGTTGCACAAAAACCTAATCCAATAAGCTGCTCTCCATCAAATCCATAACGATTAATCATTTGATGCACATAGTCAACACGTTCATTTGTCTTCAACGCTTTTACAAGTTGACGTTCATTTAATAAGCCATTTCGTAAACCAATTTCATTGTAATCAACTGTATCATCCGCTAATCCAAAGTAATGAAAAGGCGCTATTAATTCCGTTTCAAGTGCATCACGTAGTCGTATCTCATACACTACATTGTAATCACATAGTGCAAGCACATCACGTCCATCCATTCGTTCAGGAGTTGCCGTTAACCCTAGCAAAAAAGTTGGTTCAAAATAGTTTAAGATCTTCGTATACGAAGGAGCCTCCGCATGATGAAATTCATCTACAATAATGTAATCAAATTCATTCGAATGAAACTGATGAAGCGCCTGATCAGAGTGTAGCGACTGAACGGTACTAAATAAAAACGGTTGATGGATGTCTTTTTCTTTTCCAGTTAACTTCCCACATAAATGACTGTTGTTAAACACCTTTTCAAAAGTTCCCTTTGCGTTGTCCAGCAATTCCTCCCGATGTGCGAGAAAAAGCATGCGCTTAGGCTTCACTTTAAATACATCAAAGGCTGACAAATAGGTTTTTCCCGTTCCTGTTGCTGCAATCACTACTCCTTTACAATTGCCATTCTCACGCATATGCTTCAGTGCTTGTAAGGCTTTCTTCTGCATATCATTAGGTTCAATGTCAGGGTGCCGTGAGTATGAAACTTTACTTTCTGCCACTTGTGAAATTTGGAAAGAAGGGCGGATGACAGGCTTCGTTTCCTTACCATTTAAATGGCGTTGATATCGATTAAGCAACTCCTCTGTTAAAACATGTGATTGTTCATCATTCCAAGCCTTCTGAAACTTTTCCATAGCCTGTTTGTAGATTGGTAGATAACTAGAATCCGGAACTTTCACATTCCATTCATGCCCGTTGATCAAGGCAGCATGTGACAAATTCGATGAACCGATTATCCCTGTATGCAATCCAGACGCACGTTCAAACAGGTAACCCTTCGTATGAAACGACTCTCTTCCAGAATCGAATATACGCACTTCCACATTTGAAAACTCGAGCAGCTTTTGTAGTGCCTTTGCTTCCGTCACGTTCATATAAAATGAGGTTAAAATCCTCACCTTTATCCCACGTTGATGCAATTCAGTTAATGGCCGAATCAGTAGCTGTAAGCCAGACATTCGAATGAAACTCACCATAAAGGAGACCGAATCCGCTGATAGCATCTCAAATTTCAATGATTTAAACAGGTTTTTCATCTTCAGCTTTTCGTTTGAGATCAGTTCTATTGAAGATAAGTGTTGGTTTTCTAGCTCAGGGATTTCTTGATCATCGTAACGATAGAGTACGTTTGATAAAGGTAAGAAAAGATTTTTATTTTCTTGCCCAACAAGCTGAAGAACTTTGTGAGTAAAGGCTATCGCCTCATCTACGTTTCCCTCCTCTAGCAATCCCTTGTATTTCTGACCGATTGCAAATGCACTCTTATGGATTAAAGCCTCTCTATATTCGGTTGGTAGTAATATGGATTGTTTCTGGTTGGTTGGGTAGTGTTTGTTGGTTTGTTTGAGTTCTTCATATGTACCTGGTTTCTCGGTCATAGTTACCTTCCTTAGAGCAAATTTCAAATCTATATTTTGATTTTAGTAATATGATAACGAGTGCAAAATTATTGATTTCTAAACAAATTAGATGTTAATTACTCTTTCTCCATCCATAGTTTAACAGATTTACATTTTCAAAATAGACTACTTTTTATAAAGTCTAAGGAACACTTTGCCCGAAGCTGAGTGGGTAGATGCTGACTTCGGTAATAGAAAACCGAGTATGCTTTATATCTTCTTAAATGTTAAGTTCACTATACCGATTTCTAACGACTTACTCTGTAAGAAATCCTGTTACGGTGCGTACATTCCTTTTTCACTAGAAGTAACCACCGTTTCATGCACTGGTATTTGTGCTAAAACTGCCAATCATAAAAAGAACCCTATCTTTAGCTAAAGTACCGTTCGATTGTTTCTTTCATTCTTTCTTTATTTACCTCAAATTGACGATGACCATTTTCGCCTGAAGGATGTGGAAATCCGTTTACGATGGAGTTAGCTGAAATCAAGTTATTTTCAGCTAAATGCATCAGCACTTTCGTTACATTGACACCTTAAGGCACCAGAAGTGGTTTGGACGAGATGACTGGCGGGACCAAACAGTTCACTAGTAGACGGCAGGTTTAAGAATGTATGTAGATTCAATTCATCTAACATCGTAATCAAGTTTTCCTCATCGGACCTTCGAAACCGGAATGATTCTTTACCTTTTCTAAAACCTCTTCATCTCCAATTACTTCATCGCCATTATTCCAAACTATTTCAAATGATTTCTTCATCTGATGAAGTCCAGGAGTAATTCCGACAATTACGATTTTCGCATGTTCATTCACATGTTCGAACGGAGCATAATACATTTCCAAGTTCTTTTTCTCGTCTCGTTCAAGTAAGAAAGTTTTGTTCATTAGCTCTTCCTGATCAACAGGATTTGTTAGGGAATGAATTGATTCTTTAAAACTAGTAAATTTTTAATAGGTAACGATGGCCACTATAATCCCTCCAATATATCTAAATGTACTATTTCTATTATGATCTTAATGGTTCCACTTGCAGGGATGGTTAACACATTTTGATTCATCAAATCACCGCTTCCATTTATTGTATGATCTTGTTTTCATTGTACTATTGTTTCATTTATCGAAGAGGAAAACCTTACTTTATAAATGGTCTCATAATAAAGCATCTCACTCCTCCTAATTACTTCACCTTCTATCGCTTTACTTCATTTGAGTAGAAGTTATAGTTATGAGTGCCTGTCACCACCCGGTTTAAGTCGAACTAAGTCGACTCATTTTCATCTAGAAAAAACTTTCGCCTAATTAACATACACCCTATTAAACACAAAAATAAAAAGACATCCCCTACACAGAGACGTCCCTCACCTTACCTTAATACTGTCATGCAACATTTCATACATCATCTTCATCTTAATTAACTTCAATTCATTTTCTTTGAACCGCTGCACCAGCGCCTTATTCGCCTGACCATCAAAGTTATGCTCAATCTGGTTAAGGATCGCTTTATGGCGTTCACTAAGCAAACCGACCGCGTAACAATGTTCGAGATGGTAGGTTAAGAGATTTGCTTCCGATTCAAGATCACTTTTGATCTGGGCCCTTAAGGCATCCTTTTGTCGCTGCCTTTCCCAGTAATCGTTCCACCAGTCAAAATCAAAGTCCATTTCTTCACCTTCTTATCTTTAAGATCCGTACCGTAGCCATTGCGCAAGAAATTGATCAGCTTGCATCAAGTCAGTACTCATTCGCTCCATATTGTAAGCAATATCCGCTGTGTCTTGATGCGTATCACCAAGTGATGCCATTAAGCTATCGAACATCTGGATATCAAATAACATCGGCACACCGTCTACTGGTGCTTTCGTAAACTCGTGAAAGTAACCCTCTACGTCTGACGCATTTAATTTATCGAATTGCCCGCTTCCTACTGCATTCATGTATTTGCTTTTCATATCGCGCATTGAGTTCATGTACACATTAAGGAAATCTAGCAACGCCTGTTTCGTTGCTTCAATTTGCTCCTCGCTCTGCTTCATTTCTTGCACATACATTTCCATTAAGCTTTCTTGGATTTGGATATGGAAGTCAGAGACACCACTGTTTTTAAGGGCAAGTGGGGATAGGGATAGTTGACTTTGGAGTTTTTCGTCAAAAAGCACTTGTGGCACAAAGTAACCTTCATCGTCATATAAACTTGAATCTAAGTAATTTTTAATCCCGTGCATGGAAACCCCGACCATTTCGGCTTGACTAGGATCATTCATATAATAAACGGAACCAACAGATTTCTCATAATAAGTACCTACCACATCATCTGGGTATGTATAGGTGATTACGTTATCCTTGTACTCACCATTAATAGCATTATGCTGTTGCTCGGGCGTTAAAAGTGAATATATGTCTGCAGATGCAAACGTTATGGCATTGGAATCGTTGGTTACAGCAAAATACTGCGCTAATCCACCACCAAGTGAATGACCGACAAACGTAATGTTTTTTGCGCCAAATTTCTCCACATAATGATCTACTTTTTCTTTCGCTTCGGTAAACTGATTTTTGTGAACATACGATATGGTGCCAGCTTTTGAATCAAGTTCAGCTCGACCACTTGCTAGACTTGCATCCTGGGAAGGAGTTCCTAAATAGTCTGTTGTCCCATACCTCTTTTTGGTATAATTGGAATTGCCTAAAACGATGCCTTCGAGGTCTTCTTTGACATCTTTATTCGATTCAGCAAGTTCTCCTTTACTGATCGCATTTTTTTCATATACGAGATTTCCATTTTCAATACTTGCTTCACCGGTCGCTAACATCGCGTCTTGGGAAGGAGAACCAACATATTTAGTTTCAACTTTAGTAGTTACTGATTCTGGCATTTCTGTACCGCGAAAACTGATGACGATTTGTCCAGTCTTTTCACTTTTTAATACATAACCAAAGAGGCCTGTATAATCATCCTTTATCGTATCAATGGGATGCCATATATCCTTTCCATAATTTTTTATTTCTGTTTGTATTTTCTTAACGTCGTCGAAATAAGTTTGTTCAGAAATCTCAGCAGCTTCAGTATCTCTAATTTTCTTCATTAACTTCACTCCAAATATTAAATGAGGTGATTATTTGTATTCTCGACTCATCTTAGTCCTTTCCATTATTATACTATTAGGAGGCTGCAGTGTGAACTCTAACAGTGAAGACTATAGTGAAGAAACGATCGATAAAGCTAAAGCAAGCGTAGAAAGTTACATTATTAATAATTATCAAAATGTCGAAAGCGTAGAGTTTAAAGATTCTCCTTCGGCACCGATGGGTAGACTTGTCCTTGAAGGTACCGTTAATCAAAAAGCTACATTTAACATCGGTGTGAATGATGATTTCACAGTTGGAAGTGTTGGAATGGGTGAAGGCTTTCCAGAGCCTAAGGAAGAATGTAGAGACCACTCCTGTGATTATGAAGTAAGTAAATAATAAATTTAATGCTCTCTCAGCCTGTTGCCTCAGATTACTTCTGTGAAAGCAGGCTTTCTTTTTGGAATGAATTACTGCGCTATTAGAGTTATAATTTAGCGAAACACATAATGTAGTAATAACTAATTGGTATTTATACACAAAATCATCCCTATTCATCAACCCGAGGTGTTGTATATGAAGACAATTGAAGTTTTAACCATCTCAATTCTAATTATAGTAGCTGGATGCTCCGTGAACTCCAGTACTGAAAAATACAGCGGAGAAACAGTTAAAGAAGCACAAGCAAACGGTGAAGCTTTTTCTGTAAGCCTGGACACTGATCTTATGGTGGCTGGGGTTGCGATACAAAGTGAAAAATTTCCTGAAAAGAAAGAAGAATGCGTGGAGAGGATATGTGACTATTAACTCTTTCCCACAAAAATTAGGCTTTCTAGATATTAGATTCAATGCATAAGGAGGAAATCCAATTTCTAAAATGCGATTTTTATTACTTATCGTCGTTCTTCTCCTATTAGCAGCTTGTAATGTGAATACGCATAGCGACGATTATGACAACGAAACAAAAGAAAAAGCAAAAGCTTCCGTTGAAGAATTCATCACGAGTAACTATGAAGAGATCGACTCCGTTGAAATGACTAGAGTTTATCAGAGCGAGATGGGTGGCCTAAATGTAGATGGAACGGTTAATGGAGGTGCAGCCAGGTTCTCGGCTGGAATAGAGAATGATTTCTCTGTCGGAAGTTTAGGATTAGGTGAAGACTTTCCCGAGATGAAAGAAGCTTGTAAAGAACGGATTTGTGAGTGACCGAACCTTCAGCAAATTCAACATGTGAGGATATGATTTTATTGAAAAGCGTCTACATCTGTCTTATCTCATTATTAGTCCTCCTATCAGGCTGTAATGAGAACGCAACTGATGATGAAACGATCTCAAAAGCAAGAGATACAGTTGAAAGCTACTTAATTCACAATTATAAGGATATTGATCAGATCGAGTTTGATAAGGACACAACTAGTCCGATGGGCGGAATGATGATCTCTGGGATAGTAAATGGGAATGAAAAAGCAACCTTTTCGATCGATGTCGAAGTCGAAAACGACTTTTCGGTCGGTAGCATTGGAAAAGGTGAGGAATTCCCTGAACGTAAGCAGGAATGTATCGAAAAAACATGTGATTACTAAGTGAACATGGACGTCTTTTCTCTCAGTTTCCCCTCCTATTACGAGTGAGGTCCCCTTTATTGGCTAAAATTCGATTATATTGGCCATTTTGCTTTTTTATTGTCCAAAATCGAAATATATTGGCCAAATTCATATTTTATTAGCTAACTAGAATCATTTTAATTACCCCCAACAACCCACACCGCAAAAAAATCATGAGAATCGTCCCCCATGATTCCCCTCAACCACGAAAGATCTCACCCCCAAAACATATGATAAACAAAAGCACCGCTTTGAAAGGAGTGGCACACATGCTCGAAAAGTTTGTGGATCGCCTCCCCATCATGCCAGTGATTCAGCCTCTTATGATGAAAAATCAGATTCCCTATTATGATGTAACAATGAAATAAAGCATGCAGAAGCTCCATCGAGATCTACCTTCAACCCGAATATGGGGGTATAACGGTCTCTTTCCTGGGCCTACGTTTCACGTGTTTCGAGGGCAGCCGATTCGGGTTCTTTGGCGAAGTGCGCTTCCTGAGAAGCATTTTCTTCCGATTGATACGACGGTTCATGGAGCTGATCATGGTGCTCCTGAAGTTCGGACAGTTGTTCACCTTCATGGTGGGGTGACGCCTGATACGAGCGATGGGTATCCAGAGGCGTGGTTTACTCCTGGGTTTCAACAGGTTGGGCGTTATTTTACGAATGCTGTTTATGAGTATCCGAACGATCAGGCTGCGACGAACCTCTGGTATCATGATCATGCGATGGGGATTACCCGGTTGAACATCTATGCGGGGCTTGCTGGTATGTATATTTTGCATGACGAAGAGGAGCTGTCACTCGGGTTACCGGATGGTGAGTTTGATATCCCGCTCGTCTTACAAGATCGGTCCTTTCGTGCGGATGGATCACTGTACTATCCAGCGGAACCCAGTCCGCCTGTTGAAGGTGTTGATCCTTCTGTCTTACCTGACTTTTTCGGGAAGATGAATCTTGTTAATGGGAAGGTATGGCCTTTTATCGAGGTTGAACCTCGCAAGTACAGATTTCGGATTTTGAATGGAGCGAATGCGAGGTTTTATGGGTTATAGCTTTCGAACGATCTACCTTTTCTTCAAATTGGAACGGATCAAGGATTGTTAGAGCATCCTGTCCCTGTCACGAACTTGTTGCTTGCGCCGGCGGAGCGTGCGGATGTGGTCATTGATTTCAGTTCTTCTGCAGGTGTGGAGATCGTGATGAGAAATGGCGCTGCTTCTCCTTTTCCTCAAGGAAAGTTACCGACTCCGAAAACGACCGGTGTTGTTATGCAGTTTCGCGTTAAGAAACACCTCTCTTCTCTTGATCATAGTAACGTCCCACAAAACTTATCTACTTATCATGGGATGAATCCAGTACAATCCAACAATGAGAGAAACCTTCTCCTCAGCATGCGACCAGATGAATACGGACGCTCCATCCATCTATTAAACAATGAGCTGTGGACGGATCCGATTACTGAAAAGCCTCGCTTAGGCGATGTGTAGATCTGGAGTCTAGTCAATGTTTCAAATGCCACACACCCTATTCACCTCCACCTTGTTAAGTTTCAAATTCTGGATCGGCAGCCCTTTGATGCTGAGGTGTATGAGAACGAAGGAAGAATCGTACCTACAGGACAACGGATGAAACCAGATCTGAATGAGCAGGGTTGGAAGGATACAGTAAGAGCAAATCCTAAGGAAATCACACGGATTATCATGAAGTTTGAACCGTATGCCGGATTGTTCGTCTGGCACTGTCATATTCTCGAACACGAAGATTACGAAATGATGCGCCCTTACGTAGTTGTGGGTAAAGGATAAGAAGAGGGGTCAGGCACGTGTCTGATCCCTCTTCTTATTCTGCAAAAGTCTACTATCCTCTTCATTCTTCATCCTTATCAACTTTCTTCCTAACCAAATAAATCCACATAACACTATAGGTTACCATCGCTAATATCAAAAAGATGGGTACAGATAGAACATCACGAATCTCCATAACTGCTCCACTCCTTTATTATTTTAGACTGTCCAATGGAACGGGAAATAATAGATAGAATAGGATGGCGATGGGAATGGAGATGACTAGTGCTTTAACCGGACTTCGATAATGGATATAAATCATCACGAACAAGATCGTATTCAAGGGAATGTTTAACCAACCGTTCCAGCCGTTATCATAGACGTACAATCCTCTATAGGCGAAGAGCGTCTCAAGCAGTGTGTAGAATCCTGCCCATATGGCGATGTAAGTGAATTGATTGATCCTTTTTTTCGGAAAGCGCTGCAGGTAGATGATCAGACCAACGGGACAGATAAAGAATGTGAAGGCCATGTTAATGATAGAATGATTGATCCATTCTGCCGTAACGCCTCTAAACGCCCACAGTGTGTGATTGAAATAGAGGAAATTATATGTAAGATTGGCCGCTATGAAAAAGAGAATCGTAGGATACTGCTTTCTCCACTGTGACCAGTCTATAAATTTATAAGCAAAAAAGATCCAAACGACCATCACGAATAGTAAATACATAGGATTCACCTCAATCGGATTAAGTAGCTTCATCATTGCCACCGATTGGACCTTTTATACTCTAGTAAATGGGGATCGGCGCTTCTCCATACCAAAGACCCCCTTTTCTAGAATCCCCCCAAGTACCTTGCATACCTCATATTCTGAAACCGACAGTTATAAAAAGCCTTGCGATCTTCCGCCATAAGCGCGATATACGGATCAGGGTTTTGGTGATTAATTTCGATGATGGAGATGTTGCACTGATCGTCGAGTCCAATGTCGACGCCGATGTTGCCTAGATGATAGCCATTCCCTTCTATTGTCTGAATGGCTGCTAAGACAACGTGCTCCATCTCTTTTTCTAGTCTCTGAACCTCTTTTTCTCTTAAATGCCATACCTCTTTCAACGTTTTTCCTGCCAATTCTGTATGGCCGCCAGCGGTGATGTTGCTTACAATTTGACCTCGTGCTCCGTAACGTGAATAGATTCCCAAGTTTTGCCACTGTCCTTTTTGGTTCTTTGCACCCATAACGCGAAAGTCGATGACGCTTTGTTCATAGGTTTTAAGTGGAATCGTTTGTTGAATGAGGAACGCATTCCGTACTAGATGCTTTTCAAAGAAGCGAGAGCTTTCCATTTCATTCGTGAAAACTTCCTCATGGCTTTTGTGATTCACATCGAATTTAATCCTAATATGCGGTCCATCTTTTACTATATTGTAAATCCGTTTTCCTAATCGTCCGTTTAATGGTTTGATATAGACGCTCCCATGCTTCTGAAGCATTTCGTGGATGTTATGGACATCCTTGTAGAGCGTTGTTTCTGGGAGTTGATGCTTAAACTGTGGGAGAAGCATTTGATACATTTCCCATTTTGAGAAATGGGGATAGTTGAAGACTTTTCCGCCTAGCAATAATTCGATATTCCTCATTTGTTCATGGAAGGCTTTCCATGATGACGTTAAGCTCGGTTCTGTAATGGACATGACAACGCCTGGAAAAGGAAAGGTTTTCCATTGCCATATCTTTTTCTTAGGGTGATAGAGAAAGCCTTGGATCGTACCTTTTTCTTTATTAATCCCTTCAATTGAAAAGACAGCTATCGCTCCTCCAATATAGCGGTATCCTTTCACAAAGCTGTTATAAGTTGGTAGCATTTCTGCTACTTTTTTGTTCGTTAATTCGCTTAAAATTCCAATAAAAGGTCCAACCATGATCTTGTTTTCATACACTACTAGATCATAGGGACAAGATATTTGGATGCCAAGCTGTTTAATAACGTTGCTTGATAGATAGACTTCATTTTCTTCTACAAGATCAGAATCATACAGAGTTACGTACAAAGACATTATCCCAAATTGGATTTGCACGTTCTCTTTCGATTGACCTGACCGACCCAGCATGGCTGACTTCGCTACAATCAGCTTATTGTCTGTTTTAAGATATGGTTTAATAACATACATCCTACTCCCCCGCTCCAATGTGCAATTCACAGACCGTATCTGTTTAGCTACTGAAGTAGTATATGCTTTTGGTATTAAATAGGAATGTGCTACCTAACGTTGGGAAGGAAAAGAAAATGGATTTGCCCTTACAGAATTCTAGTAGTCCGAATAGGATACATAGAAGTCAATTAAGAGAGTAGGTTAATGATGAAAAACCTTCCATTACATCAGATTATTCCTCTACTAGAAGGAAGAGTTATTTCTGGAAGTACAACGAAAACAATTAAAAACGCTGCGAAATATGGAGAGCACCTCATTACGGATCATTCGCTAGTGTTTATTCTTAAGAGAAAATCCGCCTTACCTTTACCATCAGGCGTAAACAATATAACCGTTGTTACCTCAAACCCGAAAGCACTTAAAAATGTGAGAAAAGATGTTACGGTAATTTATGTGGAAAACGTGAAAAAGGCTTATTACCGATTTGTCTCCTATTATCGAAGCTTATTTCAAATTCCGGTCATCGGCGTAACAGGAACATGTGGAAAAACAACCACAAAAGAAATGATTACGTGGATTTTGAAGCAAAGACACAGCGTTGTAAGTACAAAATTAAGTCATAATGGCTTAGCAAGAAACCTCGATTATTTATTGGAGATTGATGATACAACAGACAGAGCTGTCTTTGAAATGGGGGTATCGGGTCCGAACCAATTACTGTATTCGGCTCATTATTTCCGTCCTCAAATCGGAATCATCACCGCCATTGGGACAGACCATATCGAAGGATTTAGAAGCCAAGATGCTTATATTAAGGAAAAAGCATATATGCTGGAAGCCGTCGGGAAGAACGGAACGATTATTTTGAATCGAGATGATGAAACGATTCGAAACCTTGATTTACGTTCGTTCAGCGGTAAGGTTATTTATTATGGCAAGGATTCGTCTGCGCATTTTCGTGCACATTCCATCACCTTTAACCTTGAAAAACAAGGGATGGACTTCAAATTCCTTTGTCGAGATGGAGAATACGCTTGTTTTGTGCCGGGCTTTGGGACGCACAATGTTTCGAATGCACTAGCAGCGATTATTGCTTCGTCTCTTACAGGTGTAAGGATACAAGATGCGATACGTCGTCTTAAGTCATTTCATCATATCAAAAGTCATTTGCAATTCCATGAAGGAAGAAAAGGTAGCTTACTCATTGATGACACCTGGAACACAAACCCAACTTCCATCGAAGCGGCGTTAGAAGTTCTCGTCGAAACTGCACAAGGAAGAAAGACCGTTGCGGTGATAGGCGAAATAGAAGAGCTTGGTTCTTACGCGGAACAAGAGCACCGAAAAGTCGGCTCGCTTGTCGCCAAAAAGAAAGTGGATCTTCTCATCGCTGTTGGGAAAAACGCCCTTCCGATTTGTAGTGAAGCGGCCAAGCTAGGGATGAACCCTTCAGCCATCCACATGATTACCACACAATCGGAGTTGCTCGCACTATTGAATCAAGTCGCATCGCCTAACACGTCGATTCTCTTAAAAACATCGATGCGAAGATCGTTTACTAACACGTTACAAGCGTTAGTGGCAAACGCAAAGAAAGACTGATTAGCATTTTAAGGGGTTCCGTTTTGAAGTGTAAAATCCATTTGACTTTGCGAGACCTTCCTAAAAAAGATAAAGACTCGCCAATTGACGAGTCTTTTGCCTTGGATTGGAACTGATCGTTCTTTAGATCATGTCTTTCCATTATTGAGCAAGCGCTCCCTTTTCTAGAAGATTTGATTTAGAGATATATTAGAGTGAATTTTAATCCTTTCCCGATAAATGGAACTCTGTAATTTCTGGAGGATTGTTGAACCTTATCGGAATAATGCTCACTCCCACGCCCCGATTGACATAAAGGTTGTTCTCTTCATTTCCATACCCTTCTTTTGTCCAACCATCTACATGTGCTTCGCCTTTGGTAATAAGATTCTTCCATGACCAATGAGGTGTAAAAGGAATACGAATTTGACCGCCATGAGTATGACCAGCGACCGCGGTTGGCGCGTCTCTCTGTGGAATATCATCAAACGTTTCAGGATTATGCATGATCACAAAACGCGCTTCTTCATCAGCTAGGTCTTCAAATGCAAGGAAGAAATTATCTTTTTCGGGCCACCGAGCACCGATACCTGTAATATAAAGTGCTTCCTCGGAATTTTCTGTTTCCAGAGATACCGAACGATTGTGCAAAATTTCGATGTCGATTTCCCTTAGCTTTTCCTTCACCCGTTCTGCTGTATCCATGTTGGGCTTCACCTTACGAGCACTCATATTATAGTCATGATTGCCCAGAACTGCATAAACAGGAATGTCTTCATCTGTGAGAGGTTTCAAATAAGATTGTACCTTCTCCATCTCACTTTGATGGTCGTTTACGGAATGGTAGACATAATCCCCAAGCAGGACCACTGCATCCGGTTTCCTTTCTATCACCCTATCCACTATACCTTCCATATTTCTTGCATTATCTAGCCACATACCTACTTGAAAATCAGCTAAAGCAATGATCTTTTTCCCTTCCCAGCTTTTAGGAAGATTAGGAATTATAGCTTCTTCCTTTTCCACATCAATGGTGTAAGGCTCCACCATTCCCCATGTTAAAAATATCACTAAACTTGCCAAAGCGATGTACAATGTTAATTTTCTTTTTGACTTCAATGCTTTCTCCCCTATCTTCAATTTTAACGATTAATCAATCTACTAATTTTTAGATAACCAACATATTAGGACCATTTTTTTTATACTCTTCCCCTATATGAGCAGCCAAAACCTAAGTGTTGTTAACCTTCATATTGCTTCCCACATCACTTTACTAATTCTCACGAAAGTATTTTATAAATATATATTTGAGCTATGATTGCTTTTGACTGAGTCTTCAACATTCTTTTCCTTAAACAGAATAACGACATTCAATATTAACCCTTTACCATTTGCTCCTTTGAAGCCTGGGGAACGTTGATATTAAAGCAAAATGCCCTGTGTCAATTCACAGGACATTGTTAATATCAGTTATAAGTTATGCATCTTAAAACGAAACCCTTTATCTGCATTTGATCAACCTTTTTTCTTATGAGTTGCTTGCACGATCAGTTAAATACTTGCCGTATTCGATTGGGGTACGAAAGACAGCTTCCCACGGTTGGTGAATTAATTGCCCATCGATAAACAAGCCGCTCACATAATCTGATATAAAATTACACTCGATAAAGTAGGGCTTTCCTTGTTTGTTTAGACCAATATCGAAGCCTAAATCAGCGAGAAGAGGAAAGTGGTGATCAAGGGCTTTCGCTGTTTGAAGGGAAAACTGAGAAATACTATTAACGAGGGTTTGATATGGAATCGTAGGATGTGAGTGTCTTGCCACTTCTTCAAACGTATACGTTGTGCCACCCTGTGCTCCATTCGTAAGAAAATCTTTTCCGCGAGCGACTTTACACATGATGCCAGATACCTGGAATTCCCCTCTCCCATTCTTTTGCACTGCAACTCTTAAATCAAAAGGATTGCCTTTGTAGTCTGCAAGTGGAATCATCTCTTGAATCATATACGTATGTGAACGAAGCCGCTTGATTAGTAAAGAAGGTATCACTTGTTTGAAAACCACTTGTTTCACTTCTTTATCGCCATCTGTTTTATAAGAAAGACACCATCCACTTTTCACACGCTCTAGTTTCATCGCCCCCATACCAAATTCTCCGTAGCTTTTCTTCAGTATAAGTTGCTTATGAGTAGAAGCCATCTTATTTAAGTTCTCGACGGTAAACAACTCAGTTTGAGGCAAATGATTTTTAATCCCAGGATGCTTAAGAAGAATTTGGTGGACTTTGTATTTCTCCACGTCATAGTTCGGCACATTATAAACGATGTGTCCCTTGCTCATTAGCGATTTAATACGCGAACGATAAACAGGCAGAACATCGAGAACCCTAGTATAAATCACTTTTGGCGCAGGAACTTCTTTCAGAACAAACGCCTGATGTTCGAACACGTATGCTTTTAAGGTAGACACTCCCGGTTGAACTTCAAAGAAACGGAAGTAACACGGAATGAGACCAACTTCTCTCGCTGCCTTTTCCCAAATCATAAACATCCCTAACGTGCCACCCTGTAATCCAGGCATCGCTTCATAAGTCGTTTTGGGAAGGATAATACCTAGATATTGATCGCTCACAAGTATCTGCCCCTTTCCCTTTACTCTATTACGAAGAGTGGCAGAGGTGTGCCTGGTCGAAGTGGAATGATTTGGAAATATCAAATCTATAGAAGATTCGACTTCCCACTATTTAAAATGAATCTCTACGACCTCCCGCTCATCACCATTCAACGTAAACGTCATCACATGAGGGATGTCATCCTGAAACGACTTTCCTACTCATTATCGAACCTTGATGCTATGAATCATGGTGGACAGTTCTGTTAATTGCTCTTCTATTTAATAACAGCCTAGCTAAATACTAACGTATATAGCCGACTGGTCTTTCTTATGCTCGTATAGGTGGATTGAAAGAATCATGAGAACTGTCTCTATGATTCTTTTATTGTCCAAAATCGAAATATATTTGCCAAATTCACATTTTATTAGCTAACTAGAATCATTCTAAACACCCCACACCAAAAAAATCATGGGAATCGTCTCCATGATTCCCCTCAACCAAGAAAGATCTCACCTCAAAAACATATGATAAACCAAAGCACCGCTTTGAAAGGAGATGCACACATGCTCCAAAAATTTGTGGATCGTCTCCCCGTCATTGCAGTGATTCAGCCTCTTATGATCAAGAACAAGGTTCCTTATTATGAAGTAACAATGAGAGAAAGCATGCAGAAACTCCATCGAGATCTACCTCCGACGCGAATATGGGGGTACAACGGTCTGTTTCCAGGGCCTACGTTTCATGTGTTTCGAAGGCAGCCGATTCGCGTTCTGTGGAGAAGTGCGCTTGGAGAAGCATTTCCTTCCGATTGATACGACGGTTCATGGGGCTCCTGAAGTGCGGACAGTCGTTCACCTTCATGGTGGGGTGACGCCTGATACGAGTGATGGGTATCCTGAGGCGTGGTTTACTCCTAGGTTTCAACAGGTAGGGCGTTACTTTACAAATGCTGTTTACGAGTATCCGAACGATCAGGCTGCGACGAACCTCTGGTATCATGATCATGCGATGGGTATTACCCGGTTGAACATCTATGCGGGGCTTGCTGGAATGTATATTGTTCATGATGAAGAAGAGATGTCACTCGGGTTACCGGATGGTGAGTTTGATATCCCGCTCGTCTTACAGGATCGGTCTTTTCGTGCGGATGGATCACTGTATTATCCAGCGGAACGTACTCCGCCTGTTGAAGGTGTTGATCCTTCTGTTTTACCTGACTTTTTCGGGAAGACGAATCTTGTTAATGGGAAGGTATGGCCTTATCTTGAGGTTGAGCCTCGGAAGTACCGATTTCGGATTTTGAATGGTGCGAACGCGCGGTTTTATGGATTATCGCTTTCGAACGATCTACCTTTTCTTCAAGTTGGAACGGATCAAGGGTTGTTGGAACATCCTGTGCCTGTAACGAACTTGTTACTTGCGCCGGCAGAGCGTGCGGATGTGGTCATTGATTTCAGTTCTTCTGCAGGTGAGGAGATCGTTATGAGAAATGACACTGCTTCTCCTTTTCCTCAAGGGAAATTACCGAACCCGAAAACAACCGGTGTTGTTATGCAGTTTCGTGTAAAGAAACACCTCTCTTCTCCTGATCATAGTAATGTCCCACACTACTTATCAAACTATCATGAGATGAATCCAGTACAATCCAACAATGAGAGAAACCTTCTCCTCAGCATGCGACCAGATGAATACGGACGCTCCATCCACCTATTAAACAATGAGCTGTGGACTGATCCGATTACTGAAAAGCCTCGCTTAGGCGATGTGGAGATCTGGAGTCTAGTGAATGTTTCAAATGCAACACACCCTATTCACCTTCATCTCGTTAAGTTTCAAATTCTGGATCGGCAGCCCTTTGATGCCGAGATCTATGAGAACGAAGGAAGAATCGTTCCATCAGGAAAACGGGTGAAACCCGCACTGAATGAGCAGGGATGGAAGGATACAGTAAGAGCAAATCCTAAGGAAATCACCCGGATCATCATGAAGTTTGAACCTTACCCTGGATTATTCGCGTGGCACTGTCATATTCTCGAACATGAAGATTACGAAATGATGCGTCCTTACGTTGTTGTGGGTAAAGGATAAGAAGGGGGGTCAGGCACGTGTCTGACCCCCTGAAATAGAAATTCACAAACCAACCAGATATAAAAAAGAGCTTGGAGGCGCAATGCCATTCCAAGCTCTTATCATTTCATTACTCTTTACAACTACACAAACACTTTAGTGAGAAGAACCTAAAAAGTAATCTATGAAAATGATAGCGATTGATAGGACTCCAAGTGAGGTCAAGATTATCAATACAATCTATCTTTTACCCTTATAGAAAAGATTAACAATAACGAAATAGATCGGAGTGACGACTAGTATAAAAAGGATTCCTTGGACTATTTCTTTTGTTACATAAACGACTGGATCTTCATCAATGATGGCATAAACAATAAAGTGCAACAGCCATGATCCTAACATTGTGTAACCTAGTATATGCATGAATTTTTTAGAGTCGATACCGCTTCATCCTTCTTTACTAATATTATGTAATAACCTATTTGAACTGCCCAATGAGGGAATGACTCTTTGCGATCCCCTGCAATTTTTACCATAAATAACCAGATGAACTTCGTGAATTCACTAAGCCCATCGTACTCTTTTCAAGTCTAAAAAAATGATTGAGTGGTTTAAATACTTGTCATTTTCAATGAGATTTAGAATTAGAAAATGCTTGCTCAAGCACCTTGACTAAAAGCTTTATCCCATATCATGATCATTTTCGATCCCCATCTTTTTCAGCCTACTTAAACGCAATCAAACCTCTCTCTGCTTCCAGATCAAAATAAAAACAAGCTTAACCTCTTTTCAATACGGGTAACAGTATTTGTAGTCATAAGTACAGGAGGTTAAATCATGGAAGCTCATGAGCGTGTATTAGAGTGGATTCATTCAACATTCGATATTGAAAACGTAACTCTTCAACACGAAGATTCGCTACCATTTGGTCAGCGCGTCTGGTCAGAAGATGATGATGATTATGCAATCGTATTTTTTGATGAATCATCTGATCGAGTAATGTGTTCGTTTAAAGAGGTGAAGCCGTATTGTTTTCGCGTCGATCCAATCGTTGAATTCGCAGAAATCCACCACCAATGAAGATGTACAGAAATTCATTAAAAATCATTTAGCTATCCTTTTCTTACCTGCGAATAAATCTACCACTGCATAGGTGTTATGAATTATAGCAAAAAAGGATAGTTTCAATGATATATAACCCCAGAACCCTATTTAGTGCTCCAATCAATCAAACAATCATTCGAAAAGTACTTCCATAACCTCTCGCTCCTGATCTTCTAACGTAAACCTCATCACATGAGGCGCTTCTCCATACGGATTCTTAACTGTTACTTGCCACATGTTCTCATTCTGTTGGTAATCGATTAGTGGCGTTTCCTTCAAAGCACGGTTATATTCTTCATCCGTTACCTTCTTCTTCTTACCATCCGTTATTAGAACGTGCTCCCCATTTTCTTCATAGCCAATGGCGTCACCAGTATGCTCTTTGAACCACTGACGAACTTCCGGAGAATCCTTACTCGCTACATCGAGAACGGCTGACTTAGAAACACCATTGCTACTCCTAACATCGAATAGAAAATGCTCATATACGCTACAGTTCGAACCACAAACATCAACAATAATGGCATTTACCGGCAGCTCACTTTTCTCCAGTTTGTGTTTTCCTGCCGTATCAATACGATAATTTACCCCATCTGTTATCCCGAACCCTATGCGTTGCCCATCTGAGCGTAAGGTATAAGAATTAATCCCTTTATGATTAAGCATCGGTTTCTTGATAAGATCAAGCTGCGCAAGGAAAAAGCTCGCTTGCATGTAAGGTGGTTCACCGTTTTGGTAGTACTGCACTCTTTCTACCTTTTGCCTTTTCACGATAAGCTTTTTGTCATTTTCTGAAAGTCTGATCCGATAATGAATATTCTGAGGATGACCATTTTCCTCCATATCCATTTGTATATCTTGCAGGTCTCCTTCATCGTTCATCATCAGTTTGAAGTGTTTGATTTTCACACCATGTTCTAAGTCGCTAAACTCGTTATGTACATTCTCCCATTCTTCCACCAAGCTCCCATTGTAGAAATTCGTATTCTGTAACTCGATCTCTCGAGGCCATTCAAAAATGGTTGTTTCCACAAATGGAATAAGGGTCGATAGAAGATAAACAAGCAGTCCTATATATGCCGCTCGTTTCTTCACGTTCGCGTTGATTCGAATGTTTCTAGAAAACAATAAGAAAATTAGAAATCCAAGCGGAAGCTTCCAATCATTCCATTCAAACGTAAACCCACCAAGAATGGTGTAGCCGATTAGTTTTACTAATAAGTATGGTTCTAATTCGTCTGATTTAAGAAATAGCGTGATAAGCGCAACCAAGATTAGTAGTAATCCTAACAATGGAATTAGTTGATACATGTTCCCCTCCTTTATAAGCATGATTTTGAATCGTTCATTCACAGCACCCACTAGCCATGATAACAATTCTCTTTATTCGTTACGTTCTGATTTCCCAAAAGGTTCCTTTTCTGAAAGAAAAATAATAATGCCTGTTCCCCAACATGTTGGAGAACAGGCTATTTTGACTTTGTTGTCGCAGGCCTTCCCTACTTCAACGAAGGCTGTATAATGGTGCCTGTCACCACCCGGTTTACGGCCTTACACTTTTGCAAAGTGATGATCGCGTACCTCGTAATCGCTTTTGGAGTCGATTGGCGCTATAGCACTGATGACCTACACCGTGATCTGGTTTGCATTTTATTTGTACTTCAAACATGAATCGAAAAAAATGAACGAAGACCTTCAGCATATTAAATAAGGCTCTACCACAAAGGAGTCAGGTACGTACCTGACCCCTCTTTTACCATGCGCTAATTTAATAATACCCCTTCCATTGATACAAACAATATAAATAGGAAAGCACCAACTAATAACAACCCCATCGTTTTTCGTTCTTTTTGAAATTCTTCTATTCCCATGACCAGCATCAGTATACTTAAGAAAAACATCATAAGAGGCAAAAGATCAACATGTTTTGTAATCAGTACATAAACACTTATTGAAAAAGTTGTAATCGATAAAACCATTCGTAATATCTTCAATGAAACCCTCCTTTTCATTCCCATATCGATTATTTCAAAACTCTCCCGGTAAATCCATATGTATTTCATGCTTCACAAAAGACCAGACGGCTATAGGACGGTCCACCTGGTCTTCTGTTACTTATTAAGAAGCTGGACTGAATCATCTCAGGATCGTTACCGTGATCCTTGAAGGTAATCAAGTGATTGAGTTCGCGAGTGCCTGTCACCACCCGATTTTGCTCGAATTATGTCGAATCGATTTGGAGGTGGTTGACATAGGTACTCCAAATCAAAGTAGAGCTTAGAGGGACATCTACGCTTCTAAGCTCTACTATCTATTTCACTTTATTTAATCACCTTAGCTAACCCTAATGCAAAATGCTCCCACAGTATTTTCTCGACAGCCTCGCCCTTTGTTTCATCACAATCAACAATGAGAATAACTTCCGATTGTCTCCCCTTTAGTCTATGCTTTTTCTTTGTGGTCTTTAAGACTATAATCAAACGAATTAGAAACCCGATCATAAATCCACCTACAGCACCAATTAGCCCCCAATAGATTGGCCCCCACGCTAGTTTAAATCCAATGCTAGCAGTGACTACAGCAAATACTGTTGCTAACGGCATTGCGATATCAATCAGAGATATTCCGTCTGAACGATGCAAAGTATCAAAGATCTTCCTGCTTTCTTCACGATTATCAAGTGGCACTGCGTATATGTCTTCGCTTTTTATACCGATTTTCTCTAGATTGGAAATGGCGATCTCTAGAAAGATATGATTCTCAAAGGTTGAAAAGATTTGCATACTCATATCATCTTTTTTCCTTTCAGTATGCGAAATGTTCTTGCTTGATAATGTTTCTTAAGGAAACGTCTTTGTTCTTTTTCATAAAGCTTATTGTTCTCTACTGTATTCATATAGGCGTCGAAGATAGCGAAACCATATACAGAAGGAAACATAAGAAACCATTCAGGTTTCAGAACATTTGTCGCTTTATCGATCTCTCCTAAGAAAAGCAGGGATACTCCTTCTAACATGTGTGAGTAATAAAAGAAAACAACACTCCAAATAATAACAACAAAGGCAGAAATAATTCTATGAATGTATAATTGTCCTAATCCCGGCATAAACAATGACCATAAAGCAGCTAAGAAAGGGTTTCTTTTATCCAGGTAATTGATTTCTAAAGCGCCGATACTGAACGAGTTAATTTCATGATCTTCTCGTTCGGATAGGATATAAACGTTATTTAAATCAACCGTAGTACGGTAACTATCCCATATGGCGAAAATATAGACGGGTATATAAATAAGCAGCCAACGCGTATCTAATACTTCTTTTGCCATGGGAATGTTTCCCTGAAACGAATAAATCATTGCTTGATTGACATGCGCCCTTAAATTTATAACTACTTCCCATGCAAGAAGGAGAAATCCTCTAATGTACTTAGACAACAACAAGTGACCAAACCCAGGGAAAGCTACCGACCACCATGCGATTACATAAGGATTTCTTAAATGAATGTGAGTTGTTCCAAGAATACTAACATAGGCTTTATACCTTCTGGCCGTATTATCATTACTATAATTATCCAAAAATATCCATCCTTATGAATTCAATGATGCTCATATTTTTTACATAAGCTTAGAAAATTATTAAACATCCAGAAATCTATAACAGTTAGGAGAGAAAAAATGCTCAATATCTTTCAATTACACCCTACTAACATAAGCACCAACATGCTAGACACCTTCTATCGTTATCAAGTAAACAATGGTGCCTGTCACCACCCGGTTTTGCTCGAATTATATCGAATGATGTCACTTAGTTTTTGAATTACGAGGACTCTTTGATTTAGGAATAATTGTTCAACTAAAAGTTTAGTCGCTTCTCCAATAAAGTTTCCGAACTCCATTTCATGAATTTTGAAAGTAGTGACGTCAGCATGCTGATCAGCTGCTATACACAAAAAAGCTAACTCTAGTCTCTCGGAAGTTAGCTTTTTGTGTAATCTTCACTGTTCTTGAACGCCCTTATGTGTTTAACGAACAACGGATTCACCCTTCATATCCACATGGATTGTTCCGTCTGTCTTTACCTCCGCATAGAACACTTCTGAAGGGGAAGTAGCACCCGCTCGTTCCATTTGTTCGACTAACCATTTCTCATCCCGATTCAACATCACCAGGTTCTTAATGTTAACGACACCATCTGATATGACTTCCATTGCGATTGGAAAATGTTTTGGCTTACTCAAAACATTCATATCGTTTCTCGTAACGAACTGATGTGGATCGGTTTTCAAAACAGACAGCTTCCCATTCGTCTCAAATATCGCTAGATCAACCTCTGATAATTGAAAGACATTTTTTTCTCTTAACAGCGTTCGTAACGTATCGATATCCAAACGGGTTCGACGAAGAGAATGTTCCATGATCTTGCCTTCTCTAATGACGATGATTGGCTCCCCCGTCGTCACCTTACGTGCTCCTTTGAATTTAATATCAATAAACCCAATCAGTATTGGGATAGCAAGCCATGCCACAAGCACGATTACTCCTTGGAATATCCGTAAATCCTGATTGACCACTAGATTCGCAGCTAGAGATCCAATCGCTACGGATGATACCCAATTGAATAACGTCATTTGACTTATTTCTTTTCTTCCTGCTATTCTCGCGAGCACAAATAGCACAGTGAATGTAACCGCTAATCGAAGTAATAATTCTGACATACTCATCGTAAAACACCCTTCTATCGTGAACCGTCCACAATGGATGGATTTCTTAGCATCACTATCTACTATCTGCTATATCCTTAAAGACTATTCAAGCAGTCGAGCGGTGCCTGTCACCACCCGTTTTTGCTCGAATATTGTCGAGAGCACGCTTGATTTTCTCACAAGCCCAGAAACATACCTTCTTCTAATGACATCCGCTAATTCCAGTTCTATACTAATCTTAAGAAACCAATTAGCGAAGGAGAAGCCACATGCTCATGATCAAATCACTACACTCTACCGACATAGAAGACAGCATGCTCGACACCTTTAATCGTTCACAAGTCACACAAAACGTTCTCGTTCATGAATCAGGACATTTACTCCAGAAGGAAGATAGCTTTAAAGATGAGTGGACATTCCAGCAAAAACGAGAAATCATAAAGCATTTCCGCCATGTACTAAATCTAGGTGGAGCTGTAATTGTCGCTACGTTGGAGTTAAGAATTGCGGGATTTGCAGTAATCGAGCCAGAAGAATTTGGACAAACATTCCGTTACCGCGAATTATCTTACATCCATGTCACCTTAGAACATCGTGGCAAAGGAATTGGTAGGAAGCTTTTCGAAAAAACAAGTAACGTTGCCAGAGAGTTAGGTGCGGATAAATTGTACATCGGTTCTCACCCTGCCGTTGAAACGCAGCGCTTCTATTCTGAGATGGGGTGCGTTTTGGCTAAAGAAATCAACGAATCTATTTACCTTCGAGAAACACGAGACATTCAGTTGGAGTTTGGTGTATCTAGATCATGATTCATTAAAGTAGTACTTAATCACATTAGAAAAAGCCACCCAAATGACATAGTGATTTGGGTGGCTTTTTCAGTTGTTCTACCTATGTTACTTGCGTATTTATTCTTCCTTTTTCTTAGATATACTCTCGAAATAGTCATACCTCTCTTTTTGAATGTTTTTTTGAGCGTGATTCCATTTATTATATTTTATATTAAATGTGATAATAGAAATGATGACTAAAAGAGGAATGATAATTGGAATAAAAATTAACCATAAAAACAGATGCCATAGCGAAAAATCTAATCATCACTCCAAGCTAAATTATCTGTTGTAATGTATACGAGTACATTGACCTACACCAGAAATTAAAAAATAGGATCATATTTAGTTTGAGTTCTTTTTATCTCTATATACAGATATCTCTATTAGGCTCAATATCAATAACCCAATTATAAATAATAATGTCTGATCCCATATCAACAGAAAAGCTAGAACAAATATTAATAGTAAGCTTCTTAACCACTGCTTGTGCAATATTCTCATGTAGAACCCCTATCTCTGTCCAAAAATTTAAATCCTCTTAAATTATTTGTCTTGGACTCTTTCCTTTTCAAATAGAGAAAAATCCATGTATGCCTTAACTATCCACTTAGTCGTAAGAACATACTTCCTTTGTTAGCTCTTTTTCTTCCAGTCTTCATAAAAATTGCTTAAAATTGTTCTAATTTCATTTAGAGTGAGCAGTATTAAAAATAACATCATAAAGGTAACTATTTCTTCCGTGATAAATGACAATACGGCAATCATGCTTATCCAAACCCAGAAATATTTTATATTCAACCATATGCCCTCATCTCTTATAGTTAAAGTTTTGCCCCTCGATTGCTGATTACCGTTATCATGCTAAATTTAAATTCATCAATGCCTCTCAATACTTATCACATCATCTTCAGGAGTAAGCAGACCCTTCTCTCCAAATGACAAATCAGACTTCTGACGATCTATTTCCGCATATTGAACAACTTTATCTCCGTTTACAAAAACCAAAAGGTAAATATCGTCTCTCATTTCGAGATTGCTAGGATCTTTAAAATTCAAACCCAATTTTTCTTCTATGTTCCCTTGCGTTGTATAAGGCGTGAAACTATACGCTTTTTCCCAAGCGAAATTTGTAAGTGTGTTAACTCTAATCTCACTCTGACTTTTATCTTCTACCATAGATTGAATGGAATTCTCTAAGTCTTTATAACGTTGAACATCGCTCTGGCTACATCCTCCTAATACCAACAACAATAAACAAAATAAAGAAAGTGGATTCCTCAAATTCATCTACCTCTCACGTAACAAAGTCTTTTGGATATGTAGTACTGATATTATCCCATCAAAACAACAATGGCTTTAGCGCTCGCCTTTCCACTTTTGCTGCTACTGAAAAAGTAAGACTAAAGTTTGAATACTAGTTTTTAAACAGACGAACTAAAAATCCATCTTCTTCGACAGTAGGCATAAAAAATGTAACGCCATAACTTGTCGCAATTGCCATAGTCATTGTCCAAAAAACCAAACTGGTCATCATCCAGGCAGTTACCTTTTTTCTATTTGAAGCGAAACCCATCCCCATAAACGCTGATATATGAGATCCCACGAAAAAAGGACCGATAATCGTTAATCCAGGTAATCCATACTTATTAAAAAGCACTCTTGCGCGTTTACCTTTCTTCGACTCTTCCATTCCATCGACATCATCTTCTGTCGTCGCCACTTCCTCTTCTGCATCACCTTGCTTCCGTTTTTGTTTACGCCTTTGCATCCATTTCTTCACGTTATCCACAAAGACGATTAACAAAATGACTGTGAGTGCATTACCTAAAAAAGCAAGTACCGCTGTCCATACTGGAGAGAGCCCTCCGATGACTGCTAAAGGGATCACAGTAACAAGTTCAAATAAGGGTACCGCTGCCAAGACAAATACTAATAGATACGATAAAAACATAGTCTCAAGTCCTCTCTTCAATCTAATAGTTTATTGATTTTCTTACTAGTTACGTATAATCAAGCAAAGGCAATGCCCTTTACACTGACCTACTATCTTTCCTCTTTCTTCTTACATATTCCTGTCCATGGACCTAATACCAATTATTTCAAATTTCAAGAACTAACTCAATCTTTATTTCACAAAAAATGGAAGCATATCTTAATTTCAGATAACTTCCCTTTACTTAAATAGATTCAATCTAATTTCATCAACTATTTGCAGTGATGAAAACTCTTTCCTCCTCGAAAAGATAACGCCATTTTTTAGTTCTAATCCATTCAAACAACTTCTGAATTTCCTCGGAATTTTCCTTATACGAAATAAGAAATTCTAGTCCAGTTATCAAGTCGTCACTTTCAACAGTTCTTTCTCTACTTAGAATCGTTTTTATACGAGCAATTACAGGGCCGATAGCCATTTCATTACCGTGTTTTTTGATTGCTAACAATGCATGGCTTTTAACGTTAACAGATCGTTGGTTTAAAGCCTCTAGAAAAACAGGAAGTAATGAAGTATTCCCCAGCTCTGTTAGTGTCCATAAAGCAGAACATTTAACGTCCCCATTCGGATGATTTAGTAAATTAACGAGATAGGGTATAGACTTTTCTGTGCCAACCTCAGATAATACTTCATTAGCATAGGTAAGGTCATACTCATCATTTGAGCGAGTTATCACCTCAATGAGAGCTCCCTCTGCGTCTGAACTTTTGCAACTTCTTAATGCTTGAATTGCTGACTGTCTGATTGCTGCACGCTTATCGGTTATGAATGTAATAATGAGAGAACAATCTTCTACGTTTTTTTGTCCTGCGAGTTGGTCAAGAATTCTTCCTTTTAAATACTTGTTCGTTTCTTCTTCAAGCGATTGCAAAAGAACAGTAACTACACGTTTGTCGCCTGTATTTTCACCAATTTTACCGAGGATGAAAAAAATATGTTCCCTTGTACCCCTATCCTTACTCTTCTCTAACAAACTGTTAAGACTAGGTATAGCACTCACATCTGTTAGTCTTTCTGCATTTCGATAAGCCCTCCAGGAAGGAGAACCTTCATTGGTATAAATACCATCCTTACTAATGGTCTCAGCACCTGACATTTGTTTGATTAATTCTACTATCTCTTTTTCATTCATTGTAATGAACTCCCTAAGCTCTTTATCCTATTGTAACCAATGCCTAGAACATAACATTATTCTAGAAGAACGCATTTAAGCTCCACCCAAGTTAGTCTATACATCATCAATGATTATTCTAAATTCTTTCTTATTCTTCTTTTATCATTAACATTTAAAACAAGCTCATAACCAAATGCGACTATTAAACCCGACCAAAAAATGATAGCTGATGAAAAAAAATCACCTGTGAAAATTAGATTATGAGTGTAGTTAAGAAATAACACGATCAAATAGGTGTAAAAGCCAGCTACTGCTCCCTTTCTCCAATTTATCATTTGTCTATTCGTTCTAGATTTAAATAAACTCAAAGTAAGTCCTCCAGTAAAAGATTATTATTGAATACTAATATTTATAAAGAGCAAGATCATTTTAGCTTTCCTTCTTACTAGATTCTTTAGATTTCCAATACCAATGGTAAAACAACTAACATAATGTAATAAAAATAGACTGACACCAAAGCATAGCGGGAGTTTTAAGTCTCTTTAGGAAATAAGTAAGAAACCAATAATACAGTAATACCCATCGAAAACCCAGTCCAAGTGATAGCATTAATTGTACTATATTCTATATCCCGAGCTATTCCTGATAACAATAACACTAGTCTTGTAACCATAGTGAGCATGACAATCACAAATGCAATCCACTGAATGATCGTTCGTTTGCTGTTACCCTTACTCTTCTTCATATGTACTTCTCCATTCGAATATCAGACCACATTCTCCCCTGCCAGTAAGTGAAATCTTCTATTCTCGCTATTTCTTTGTATCCTAATTTCTGATAGAGTTCATGCGCCACTGTGTTAAATTCAAATACGCCGAGTTCAATACGATGAAAGCCCTGTTTCTTGATTTCTTTCTCTAAGTACCGAAGCGCCTGACTTCCGATTCCTTTGCCCCTTGCTTCTGGTTCTCCTATCGTAATTCCGATCCATGCTGTTCCATTTTCTTTTTTGAAGAGATGAGGTGGATCGATCATGTAATTCATTTCCCCAATGAGCTTGTTATTCATGAAAATCTGGTAAATCTGCAGGTAATCAAGGCGTTCCTTGATTCCTTCTAGCGTAATGGTTTGACGCTTCTCTAATTCTTCTTGATTTTGATTCGGTCGAATCAATGGAATCAATGCCGAATCATTTTCCCAGCGGCTCATCACTTCTACAAAGAGAGAAGTAGGTTTCGTTAATTGAATGAAAGCAATCGTCATGTTGTACTCCTTTCATGAGGCAAATCTATGTATCTATGTATTACGCTATTTTTCTATCATTTTACCCCTATTCTAGATAAATCGGACAAGTACCTATCCCAATTCTATTTCGTTTCATAGGATGATAGAGAACCTAAATAGAAAAGAGGAAGTGACATGACAAGTCCAGTATCAGGCTATATTACTGATAATCGAAACTTAGTAGAGGGTGGCAAGCCTAATTTCTTCTATAATATTGAAGACAATCTACTGTTTGAAAGAGATCCTGAGAACCTCATCTATCTTTTATCTTCACAACAAATGCCAGCGATGATCGGTGGATCGCTTGGCGATTTACGGATGTCGAAAGGATCGATTCGCGAACCTCATTGGCATACAAACGCATGGGAATTGGTATACCTTGTATCAGGCTCAGCAACGGTAGGCATCCTTAACCCGAACGATGATAAGCTACTGAAATACAAACTTAAAAAAGCGGGGGAAACAGTCTTCATTCCAATGGGCTACTGGCACTACATTTCTGCAGAATCCGACAACACCCAACTGCTCCTCTTCTTCAATAACGATCGCTTTCAAACACAAGATGGCTCGACTATGCTGACGGAAACGCCCCTTGAAGTGTACGAGCAATCTTATAACATTGACCCGAAGAAAATGAAAGAAGCATTAAAGCCACTTAAAGGACAAGGCGCCGTCGTCATTGGACCACCGCCTCCTCTTTCACAAAAAAGGAGAAGTTGGATCTAACATACCAATGAATCCCATCCCCAAGATAATAGTAGAAAACCTTAGGAACGGTTGAGTGACCTAAGGTTTTTTGGTTCGCCTCATTATTTCACAATCAACACAGGACAATTGGCTCGTTTCGCAACCTTATGACTAACACTACCAAGAACAAACTCCTGTAATCCATTTAGTCCACGACTTCCAATGATCACGATATCAAACTGGTTTTCGTTTGCATACTTCACGATGACTGGTCCTGGTTCTCCACGCAGTACTTTAACTTCGTAATTCACACCAGCATCTTTCGCAATTCGCTCGACTTCACTCACCTGATCTTTACGTGAATCATTTACATCGACAGCATGCCAATGGGTAAGAACATCACTTTTCGCACGTTCAACATCTACAACATACACAACCTCAAGCATTGAGCCTTCCGAACACTTCGCGATATTAACGGCATTTTCCGCCGCTCGCTTTGAATGTTGTGACCCATCTGTTGCTAGTAGGATCTTTTGGTACATAGTCGTTGCCCCCTATCAATGTGATCCAAGCTTATTCGCTAACTTCCCTACTAATTCGGTACTATCCTCGTTTAACCCTGTTACGTTCACTTTTTTTCCGTTTGATTTATAGTTAGAAACGATTTTATCCACTGCAGCAACTGCAGAATCATCCCATATATGCGAACCGCTTAAATTGATTTCAACTTCTTCAACATCCACATCATATTGAAATTGATCAAGCAGCTCTGTGACGGAAGCAAAGAAGAGCTCTCCGTAAATCGAATAGCGAATTCTACCTTCTTTTCTTTCTTCTTCAACACGAACGCGAGAGATTTTGGAAACGAAGAAAATAGAACTTAAAATAATACCAGCAAAAACTCCTATCGCTAAATTGTGTGTTAGCACAACAGTTAGAACGGTAATAACCATAACGGCAGCATCCGTTCTAGGAACAAGGTGAATCGTGCGGATGGAGTTCCAATCGAATGTGCTAACAGCCACCATAATCATGACCCCTGCTAATGCTGCCATCGGAATTTGAATGACGATATCACCTAACACTACGATCAGAAACATGAGGAAAACCCCAGCGACAAGCGACGAAAGCCTTCCGCGACCGCCCGATTTGATATTAATAATCGACTGACCAATCATCGCACAGCCTGCCATCCCTCCGAAGAAACCGGTGATGATATTGGCGATTCCCTGTCCTCTGCTTTCCCTATTTTTATCACTACTCGTTTCGGTCGAATCATCTACAATCGAAGCGGTTAAGAGTGACTCCAGTAATCCAACGATTGCTAGTGCAAGGGCATAGGGGAAAATAATCATCAACGTCTCAAGGGTAAGAGGGATCTTCGGAATCAGAAAGATCGGGAGAGTTTGTGAGATGGTTCCCATGTCTCCAACGGCCCGAATGTCAAAATCCATCATGATCGTAACGACCGTTACCAACACAATCGCAACGAGTGTGGAAGGCACAGCTTTCGTTACATATGGAAACAAATAAATGCAGGCTAACGTGACGACAACTAAAACATACATCACCCACGTCTCATCAACGAAATGCTCAAGCTGCGATGTGAAGATTAAGATAGCCAGAGCATTCACAAAGCCTACCATCACTGACCTTGGAATGAACTTCATATAGCGAGCTAGTTTAAGCAGCCCGAAGATGACTTGAATGATACCTGTAAGAATCGAAGCAGCTAATAAATACTGAAGGCCGTGATTGGCTACAAGATCAATGAACACTAGCGCCATGGCTCCTGTTGCTGCGGAAATCATACCCGGTCTACCACCAACAAATGAGATCGTTACCGCAATCGTAAAAGAAGCATATAACCCAACCATTGGATCTACCCCTGCGATAATGGAGAAAGCAATTGCTTCAGGAATTAAGGCAAGTGCCACGACCAATCCAGATAAAAGATCACCTTTCATATTGCCAAACCACGACTCTCGATAAGTCGATTGAGACAAACAGACCCCTCCCTTCACAGTTCTTGTTAGTATGTGTGAATTGGCAGAAGTAATACCGGTGCCTGTCACCACCCGATTTAGCTCGAATCATGTCGAATGGATTTACAGAAGGTTATGTTCCCTAGGTATGTATAAAGGCTCATCATTTCAATGCTATAATGAAAGCACAAAATCAAAGGAGTTGATCATAATGACATTGAGTCTAACCCCTTTCTTAAACTTGAAAAGAAATGCAAAGGAAGCAATCGAGTTTTATGAAAAAGCACTTGGTGCAGAAGTTCTTTCGATGATGACTTACGGAGATATGTCAGGGATGTCTGATACATATTCAGATGACCTGAAAGATCTTGTGGCAACGGCAAAGCTACAAATTGGTGAATCGGCACTCATGATCTCAGATGTCCCTGATGCTACAAATGTGGAAGCGAGTAAACAAATAACAATTGGTATTACAACAAATGATGTGGAAAAATCCAAACGAATTTTTGAAGCGTTGCAACAAGACGGCACAGTGAATATGCCGTTTGGTGAACAACCTTTCAGCCCAGGTTTTGGCGATGTAACGGATAAATTTGGTGTGACTTTCCTCGTTTATACTGAAATAGAAAACTAGAATAAAACTGGAGTGTAAGCTTGAAAGCTAACACTCCAGTTTTCATTTCTCCATACTACTCTTTCTCACTTCTAATTAACAAGGTGGTTCGAGCAACATTTAACCTAAATAAAGCACTCGATCTTCCTTCTCAGTTGCTCTAATCGTAACTTTAGCAGCTAGTTGTTCAGGCTGTGTTCCATATTGCTCTTTCACTTCTTCATAGTACCTTTTTATGTATTCCTCAAGTTCTCCTAGCGTCGTATCCTTAGATAAGACTTTCACACGCCCAATTTCGAGACCCTTAAATGAATCCTCAGAATCCGCTACATGATCCTGTCCAAAAGCTTTCACTTCAAATTCTACTTTTATTTTTTCTGTCACTGGTTTCACTCTTTTCGAATAGTGTTCTAATTTTTAATTCAATCGTAAAAGGTCATATGTGGTTTTTCTTCCTTATAATAATCTAGCCTTTCTTTCAGTGTACCGGTATGAAATTCGAACTTATGACCATCAGGGTCAGTGAAATAAATTGATTTTTTATCTCGCTCATTTCTTGGTCGTCCTGTTAGGAGGGTCACATTCAATTCATTCAACTTATTGTACATCTCTAAAAAGTCTTTTTCATCAATAGTGAAAGCGATATGGGTGTAGGATTCGCTAATTTCGTCTCGAGGAATGTTTTCCTCAACATTAAGAGCAAGCCACATCCCATTTAAATCGAAATATGCTGTGTTTGCTCCCTTAACAAGAAGTTTCGCACCAAATACATTCTTATAAAATTTAATCGACTGTTCTAAATTAGAAACCGAAAACAATAAATGATTTAATCCTTTTATAGCCATTGTTTCACCTCAAAATGTGGATAAGTTACTCTTCATACCTCACTAGTACCTTTAACGGATTGATAGTGTGTTGACTAAGCTCTTCAAAACAATCAATGAGTTCATTCGATTTAATTTCATGTTGAAAGATGTCCTGCAACTGCGGAGTTTTCTTATAACAATCGAAGAACCACCTTGCATGCTTATGATAATCCCAACCATCACTCGAACCAACGATCCGGAGTTCTTTTTCATAGAAGTCCTCATTTAAATAGAGTAGATCCTTATTTCCGTCAGATAAGACACAAATATCTCCGTTACGTTTCATTGCTCTCAAGAGCGCATCGAATCCGGCTTTACTAGAAGAACATTCAATACCAAAGTCATAAACAGTGCTAGACTCCTTCAATATATATTTCGCACCTAAAACTTCAGCCACTTCTCCTCGACGTAGGATAGGATCTATAACGTCCACTTGCTCAACACCTACATAGTTCTTTAGAAAGTGAATAGTCAGAAGTCCCATTGTGCCAGCTCCTGCTACGAGTACGCGATCTTTTGGCTCTGGATTAAGCTTCAGAACACCTTTACCAGCATCACAGGACAGCGTGTTCAGTAACGCATATGTATAATTGATTGACTCTGGGACTTTTACAACGTTATGCCCTTTTTCAATACTATAATCTTTGTGCCCATAAGTTGCTATGACATGATCCCCAACCTTTAAGCCCCAAACCTCTCTTCCTATTTCAACGACTTTTCCATAACTCTCATATCCCGTTTCACGAGGATAGCTAGGGTTTGGATCTGTTACATCCGTCTCACTATACTGTGGCAACTCAGCACCGATGCTAATTGCCCCGGCAATCGTTCTGATTAAAACTTCATCCTCCTCAATCGGAGGCAACACTTTAGATTTCCACTCTAATTGTTTAGGACCTACTAACGTAAGAGAATGCTGTAACATCATATGGTCATCCTTTGTAAAAATATTTATAATCTATTATTTTTAGGGTATTATCCCAACGTACACACCTTTAGTTTTCTACCATAGTTTAACAGATTAAGTCGTCATGCGTAATTCATCACTCGATAGCTCTATCCTCTAACACTCCTCTTACCACCCCAAAAAAAAGACCAGACAAACCACACATAAATGCATGGCTGCCCAGTCTTTCAAAGTTATCGATTCAATTTCAAACCTCAAACCATCCGTTCGTAATCGTTTGTCTATACCAATAGTAGCTGTCCTTTGGTGTGCGCTCAAACGTGCGATAATTAACATGAATGATACCGAAGCGCTTTTCGTATCCAAATGCCCACTCGAAGTTATCGAGCAATGACCATACAATATATCCTTTGATCGGTACACCAGATTTGATGGCGCGGTGTAGTGCTGTTAGATGTTGCTTTAAGTAATCGATGCGCTCTTTGTCATGAACTCTTCCATCTTCTACTTCATGGTTGTAGCAGGCACCGTTTTCCGTAATATAAATCGGCACATCGCCGTAAGTTTCGTGTAGATCGGTTAGAATGTTGTAGAACCCGTCGGAGTAAATGGGCCAGCCGATATCTGTTTTACGATAATCTAGAGGAACCTCTTCTACTTCAAAAAGACCTTCGCCTTCTTTGTAACGTCCAAGGCCTCCTGTGTAATAGTTGATTCCCATGAAATCGATCGGCTGTGAAATCAGTTCAAGATCGCCGTCTTCAAGCTTTAGCTTCGCGTTATGATCTTCGAAAATAGAAATCAATTCCTCAGGATATGATCCTTTGAAGACAGGATCCATGAACCATTCTTTCTGCCACATCATCCCTCGCTTGCACGCGTCGATATCTTCTTGTTCTGAGCTAAACGGCTCGAGCCAACCGGAATTTGGTGCATATCCGATTTCACCATTTGGCAATAGTTCACGGAACGATTGCACTGCTTTTCCGTGAGCAACCATAAGATGGTGAGCAACATCCACACCAGCTTGTAAATCCTTTTTGCCTGGTGCGTGAATGCCTAAGTAGTTCGATAAGAACGAAGCACACCAAGGTTCATTGATCGTAATCCACTGCTTCACCTGGTCACCGAATTCTTTAAACATGGCAATAGCGTATTCGTTGAAAGCATCGATCGTATCACGGTTCTCCCAGCCGCCCTCATCCTGGAGGACTTGAGGTAGATCCCAATGGTAAAGGGTGATCATCGGTTCAATGCCATTCTCGATTAGCTCATCGATTAGGTTTTGATAGTACGCGACACCCTTTGGATTGAGTTCTCCTCTTCCCTCTGGCATCACACGTGGCCAGGAGATGGAGAAGCGATACAGATCTACACCTAGTTTCTTAAGGTGCTGCACGTCTTCTTTATATAAGTGATAGCTATTACATGCCTCATCTCCATGGTCCCCATTTTTTACGTTTCCTGGAGCATGAGAAAATGTATCCCAAATGGAAGGTGATCTGCCGTCTTCATTCGCCGCCCCTTCGATTTGGTACGAAGCTGTTGCTGCTCCCCATTTGAGTGTTTTTGGAAAATCAATCGTTGTCATGGTTGGTATCCTCCTGTATTCAGAAGACTCTTACCTCTCAATACTAGATGATCGAATAACGAGTTCAGGATCCACTTTCACTGGATGGATCTCAACATTTCCTCGTATTAAATCATCTAACATGTAGGCAGCGAGCTTTCCTAACTTATGTTTGTCCTGTTTAACGGTCGAAAGAGGTGGATCGCTATAGCGACATGACTCGATATCGTCACAGCCGATTAACTGAATGTCTTCTGGAACTCTGACACCATGTTCTTTCATCGCTTTCAATGCACCAAGCGCCATCATGTCAGAAGCGGCAAACACGGCTTCTGGCCATCCATCACCTTGAAGAATTTTCTTCATTGCGTAGTAACCGCTTTCTTCAAAGAAATCTCCGTAGTGAATCCATTCCTCATTTAAAGGAAGACCGAACTGCTTCATCGCATCGATAAACCCTTCGTTTCGAATGCTAGAAATAAGCGAATCTTGTTTTCCACCAATGTATGCGACCTTTTTCACTTTGTTTAAATATAAATTCTCAACGACCTTCATGCCGATCTTGGCATTATCGGTCATAATATAACTGGAGTTTGGTCCTTCCAGCTTTAAATCGATTCCAATACAAGGAATCTCACTCTCTGCAATCTCACAAACAGCCTCTTCAATTTCATCACCGGCAACGATCAAGCATCCATCGACATGGAAATGCTTGCATCGTTCCAAGTATTTGCTTTCACCTTGGTAGAACTTCTCGTTTGAGAAGAGCAGGAGATCATAACCGAGAGCTCCTACTGCTTTCTTAAACGAGTTCACCACTTCATTAAAGAAAGGGTGCTTAAAATCAACGTTGATTTTACCTGCATAAATCAATCCGATTAAGTTCGATTTCTTTGTTGCCAGTGACTTGGCTGAAAATGTTGGCTGGTATTTCGTGTCTTCAATAATTTTATATACTTTTTGACGAGTGGCCTCACTGATTCCACCGTAATTGTTCATAATTTTTGATACAGTAGCTGGAGATACTCCTGCCATTTTCGCAATATCTTTAATCGTTAAATTCATACCTGTCATCTCCTTAGCAAAACCGCTTTCGTGTACCTATTTATTGTAACAAACACGGTGTGGAGACACGCGATTATTTAACCGATCCTTCCGTAATACTCGAAATAAACCACTTGTTGAAAATAAGGAAGATGATGATCAATGGAACCGTCGCCCAGAACACGCCAGATAGTAGCATTCCGAAGTCAACTCTGAACGCATTGTTTAGAGAAGCAAGAGCAACCTGTAGCGTGTAGGAAGATGGATCACGTAGAACAGTGAACTGCCATAGGAATTCTCCCCATACTAACGTGAAAACAATGATCCCAAGTGTTGCAAATGCAGGCTTGATAATCGGAAGGACGATACTCCAATAAATTCTGAAGTTCGAACAGCCATCAAGCTTCGCGGCTTCCATTAATTCGTCAGGTACAGATTCACTGATATATTGACGCATTAGGAAAATACCAAGTGGGTTGAGTAAGAATAAGATTCCCGCACCCATCAATGTATCAAGCCAACCTAGTTGAGAAACAAGATAATACTGTGGAATCAATCCCAGTTGAGGCGGGATAACCATCGTTAACAGAATCAAGATGAACAAAAAGTTTTTACCAGGGAACTGGAATTTAGCAAATGCAAATCCTGCTAAGGAACTGATCAACAGTACAGCTGCTGTTACAACCGTACATAGCAAAACTGTGTTCCACATCGCCTGGAAAAACGGAATGGTATCGAGCACTTTTTGGAAGTTCTCGACGAGCTTTCCACCCGGCAACAATGTCGGAGGAATCGAGTTATAGGCAGCACTCGGCTGCGTAGCCATAACGAACATCCAGTAAAATGGAAAGAGAGAAAAAAGGGAAGTAAAAATTAATATAAGATAGATCGGCAACGTGCCTGCTTTTGATTGATTTTTTCTTTTTTGTTTCATCCCTTACACTCCTCTCTTCTTCTTACTGCCAATTCCTGATGTTAACCATGTATTGATTGCTGCAGCACCAATGATGATAATGAGTAGCAACACTGCCGTAGCGGATGCTGTTCCGAATGAACCAAGGTTAAAGGCATCACGATACAAGTACATAACAACTGTCATCGCTTCATCACGACTGAATGCAGAAGAACCTAGGAACACCGTTGGTTCTGCGAACAATTGAAGTGCACCAACCGTTGACATAAACACAGTTAGAATAATGAATGGCTTCAATAATGGAATCGTAATGTAGATGAACTGCTCGAGTTTGTTCGCTCCATCAATGGTAGCCGCTTCATATAAGTCCTTTGAGATACTTTGCAAACCAGCTAGATAGATAATCGTGTTATAGCCGACCCAGCGCCAGAATACC
Organism: Guptibacillus hwajinpoensis; assembly: GCF_001039475.1. Taxonomy (GTDB): domain Bacteria; phylum Bacillota; class Bacilli; order Bacillales; family Guptibacillaceae; genus Guptibacillus; species Guptibacillus hwajinpoensis. Next base: position 1,701,130 of record NZ_LELK01000001.1, read on the forward strand.
ATCAAAGCAATTGCAATTTTCGCTCCCCATTCAGAAGTCTTCCAGCTCACTGGATCAACTCCGAACAAGCCAATAACGTAGTTCGCAAGTGCTGTTTCGTTACTACTAAAGAACACTCCAAACACAAGGGCAACTGCTACCATTGACGTAATATATGGCATGAAGATCGTTACCCTGAAGAAATTAGTGAAGCGAATAACGGCGAGATTGAGGAAGTAAGCGAGTACAATTCCGACAATTAATTGCGGAGCTGTGCCCATTAAACCGATGATAACGGTATTATATAACGACTTCCAAAATAAGGGATCTTGTAGAACGACTGTAAAATTGCTAAGACCGACAAACTGCATATCACCAAGTCCGTTCCATTCATTAAAAGCAAGAACAATACTGAACAGAGCGGGATATAACCCAATAATCCCAAATACAATAAAGAATGGTGCAACATATAGATAGCCTGAAATCATATCTTTTTTCTTTTCAGACAGTTTACTAGCTTTGATTGTTTTACGAGCTTTTGATTGCTTTTGCACATCCTCCAAAGCCTTACCCTCCTCCAAAGTTAAAGGCCGGAAGAGTTATCCCCCGCCAGCCTTTAAGCAGCTTCTTGTTTATCGTGCAACTAACCCTTCGATACGCTTAACAGCATCTTTCCATTCTTTCTCTGGATCTCCGCCTTCTTGTACGTTTCGTAGTGCTGTTAACACTTCGTTATTTACTGTTACGTATTTAGGTCCTTTGTATACAGCCGGAATTTCTTTCGCAGCTTCAGCGAAAGTAGCTGCTGTGTTTTGACCACCGAAATACTCATCAGAGTTGTTTACGAATTCATCCATTTCATAAACGGATGGAGTTGAAGGGAAAAGACCACTCTCTTCAAATGATTTCAACTGATTTTCAGGAGAAACAAGCCATTTCGCAAACTCATAAGCTTCTTCGCTATGCTCTGTTTCGGCTGGGATTGTTACGTAAGATCCACCCCAGTTACCAGCGAATTCGCTTGGAAGTGTTGCTACGCGCCAGTTGCCTTTACCTTCTGGAGCATTCTCAGTCATGTATCCTTTCAACCATGCTGGAGCCATCTCTACTGCGAAATCACCTTTGTTCAGTGCAGTCGCCCATTCCGGTGTCCACATTTCGTAGCTTCCTACATACCCTTCCTCATAAAGAGAAACAGCATAATCGTAAGCGTCTTTAACTTCGTTGCCTTCCTGATCTATGATCAGTTCGTCTTTCTCATTGAAGTAACTTTGTTCTAAAGCATCCATATTGGCGCGATAAGCCATTTCCATGCTATCGACCATTGGCTTACCTGTTTCATCAGAAACTGTTTTCGCAGCGTCTGCAAATTGGTCAGGCGTAGAAATCATTTCATTTACTTTCTCTGGTTCAGTTGGTAAGTTAGCTTCTTCAAAAACATTCACGTTGTAATACATCGCTTTAGGACCGATATCTGTTGGAAGGCCGAATAAGAAATCGTCGTCTGTGCTCTCAGCCATATTCCATTTCCAGTCAAGATAATCTCCTTGAACGTCTTCTGCGCCAAGGTCGTACAGATTCACAAAGCGTTCTTGCGCTTCTCGATAACGATCAAGCTGATCCACTTCGATCATCGCAAGGTCCGGAGCTCCAGTACCCGCTGAAATGGAAGTAAATAAACTGTTATGGTGATCTCCTAATTCAGAAGTTTTCACATTAATCTCTACATCCGGATTATCTTTCATATACTCTTCTGCTAGAGACTCATAGTTTGTTGCACCAAACGTCCAAAAGTCCAATGTTACTTTGCCATCTTCAGATGACTCTTCTCCGCCACCGCCACAAGCAGCAAGCACTAATGCTGTACTAAGTGACAACACAGCAAGAAAATTCTTTTTAACCTTCATCTAAATCCCCTCCAATTAAATGATAGACACCACACTAACCTGCCCAATGAGTTTAGGAAACCGGTTTCGTAAATCAGCAAAAAAAATAGCTGAAATGGTTCGTTAGATACGATTTAACCACAGAATGTATCCGATTTCAACAGTTGATGTGTAAATTTTCTTAAATTTATTAATTTATTTAGAAACCGGTTTCTTTGTGTTTTGTTACAACTAGAACATCGCTAAAATCAGGATTATCAATAGAATGACTGTAACAAACGAGTGCTTCACAACAGGTATCATGTACTATAAAACTACTGTTTATGCGCTACTAGAACATTTTTTCGCTTTGACTTTAGGGTAGAAATCAATCATGTTTATTCGTGGGTTTTAACTGAATTTTTGTGATAACTTTCCTTTTTTATAGCTTAGGTTATTCCCCTTTCCTTACCTCTTGTTCCAGTAATTACCTGAAAAAATTGTTATCTCTCTCGATCTCCTCTATAATGATGGACAGACTATGTAACGTACGGATCAGAAAGGAGACCAGGATGTATTATCATACGAAAATGACGACCTGGCGAACGTATCTCTTCCTCATACTAAGCCTTCTAACGACACTTGCAATGTTTTTGATAGACCCGATTTCTACAAATGCTGGCGAGTCTGTTGGCATCTTCATTATGATCTTTATTATTGCTGGATGTGCTCTCTCCGTCCTCTTAGCATTCGTCGTTTTTAGAACGAGTGAAGAGAAAAAAGGATTAGCAAGCATTGCCCTCCTCCTCACCTTGTTTAACGTAGCCATTACACTTTACTTCTTATGGGTTGGTTTTCGGTTAGCTTAGCGTTAGTTGCGGGTTCGCGGGTGCCTGTCACCACCCGGTTTTGCTCGAATGATGTCGAATAAGGAACAAGGGGTCAGGCACGTGCCTGCCCCCCTGTTCCTTTATACGTTCGTTATTTCAACTAGTAATGAATAAAGAGATAACCCCTATCAAAATCAGAATAACACCAACCAGAATATGTATTCCTTCAGAGGGGGTTGGCATCACAGAAAACTCCAAGAAATTGTCCAGATAGTCACCAATCCTCTTCTCACTTTTCCTTTCCCTCCACACTTCTCTTAGTCCCCAATAAAGAAAGGTTACGCCCATAGAAGTTGGCACCAAAAACCATATAAGTGTTATTATCACGCTCTAATCCTTCTCATGTTGCTATTGTATTTTAACATTGAATTTATTGGTGGATTTTTCTACATCACTTTCGATCCTATCCTTGTTTAATTACCCATAAATAAAAGACTAATTACTAATCAATACTACCTACTAAAAGGTGGTGCGATCTTTATGAATCAACAGGAACATTTTGAGCATCTTCACAAAATAAGAACAGAACTTGAAGCCTCTTATCTTGATTACTGGCAGCAGTCCTCGAACCTTGACTCATGGTAATTCTGGATTGTACTAGCCATGTTCGTCCTTCCTCTCGTTGTTTTGTATTTTAAAATCGATCGAAGCAAAATCTTTCTATTAGGCTTTTTGGGTTATTCGATTCACGTATTAGCTGCTTACACGGATGCTTTAGGTATTAGAAAAAGTTGGTGGGACTATCCCTATGTCATCTTTCCTCAACTACCAGGAAGTCTTGGTATTGATGCGTCCGTTATTCCGGTCTATTTCATTCTTTTGTATCAATGGTGTTTAAACAAGAAGAAGAACTATTGGTTATACGGTACACTCTCTTCATTTGGATTTACATTTATCATTAAACCACTGCTCATTTGGATTAATGTTTTTGAGCTGTATACGAACTATTTTGTGCTACTCCTTTCTTATTTGTTCGTCGTTTACGCAGCGAAACTGATAACCGATATCTTTATTCACATGTCGACGAATTAAGTGCGAGTGCCTGTCACCACCCGGTTTTGCTCGAACTATGTCGAATGAGTAGCGCATAATGATTTTCCTTCGTGAGACACTAATGGCAAAAGACTGTTCTAAGGGGTTTTTTGTCCATGAAGCGTAGGAAACAGCGACAGCATATGAAAGATATGGAACCTCAATCTACTGAGCTCTCACTTAGTTTAGAAGTAAATGAGTCTCAACTCAGAGAGCTTTTCTCTGATTGTCAGGATATTGTTTATCACACTTATCAATTTAGTGAAGGGTATAAGGAAAAGGCGCTTGTCCTGTTCTGCGAAACCATTATTCAGAATGAAAATGCTAATTTACTAAAGGAAGTTATGCAGGATCTTGTTTCACATGAAGTTGGGGATTCTCAAGAAGTGAACATGATGGAAGTGAAGCACTTCTTCACAAAGCATGGAGTTACGTCAAGAGCGGTTAATTTAGTTGAAACACTAGAGGATGTTACGACAAACGTACTTGAAGGCCATATTGTCCTTCTATTCCAGAATTGGAATAAAGCAATAACGTATGATGCCTTCTCTGTTGAGAAACGTTCTGTTGGAGAGCCGCAAAATGAGGTATCTGTTATTGGTCCACGTGAAGGAACCATTGAAAACCTCACGAAGAACATCGGCCTCATTCGATCACGATTAAAATCAGATAAATTGAAGTTCATCATCAAACAAATGGGAAACAATACAAAATCGAAAGTGGCTTATGCTTATTTAAAAGGAACTGTACCTGAAGATACATTAAACGAATTTGAGGAACGTTTTAATCAAATTAAAGAAGAAGAAATCCTTGAAACTTCTTACTTTGCTGAGCTACTAGAAGACTCTACCTACTCTCCATTTCCTCAATTTCGGTCTACCGAGAGACCCGATGTTGCGGTATCTGCCCTTCTTAGCGGAAAGATCATTGCATTAGTTGATGGAACACCAACGATCCTTGTTTGTCCTGGGTTGTTTATTGAGTTCTTCCAATCGCCATCTGATTACTATCAAAGGACGTTGTTTTCATCTTTAATTCGCGTGATCCGCATTATAGGATATGTAATTAGCTTGTCATTACCAAGTATCTATATAGCTCTCTCCACCTTTCATACAGAATTGATCCCCACCGTTTTACTTCTGGCCATATTAGATACGCGCGAAGGTATGCCGTTTCCCGCTCTAGTTGAAGCGCTAATCATGATCTTTTTCTTTGAGCTGCTTCAAGAAGCAAGCTTACGCCTCCCAAGACCAATCGGTTCTGCCGTTAGTATCGTCGGTGCGTTAGTCATTGGGGAAGCATCCATTAATGCTGGAATCGCATCGCCTATGATGGTGGTTGTTGTCGCCCTAACTGGAATTGCATCGTTTTCTATTCCGCAATATGATTTTGGAACATCGTCACGAATACTTAGATTGCCATTAATGATTGCATCTGCTGTATTAGGTGGCTTTGGTTTAATGATTGGCTTTCTCCTTATCTACCTGCATCTCACTAGTTTACGATCGTTAGGGCAGCCTTACTTTGCGCCACTCGCCCCAATTCGATCAGGTATACTGTATGAATTTATCTTTCGTTCGCCGTTACCTTCCCAGCTGAAAAGGCATAAACAACCTAACTTTAATCCCAACAGGAAATAAGGTGATACTGATATGAATGTAAAGCACATATGCTTATCCATTTTGTTGATCAACTCTACTCTATTGTTAACAGGATGTTGGGATCATGATGAATTACCAGCTTACGGATTTGTTCAAGCTGTTGCGATCGATCTGTCTGAGGAAGAAGAAGGAGTAATAGATTTAACAACTCAATTCATTAAGCCCTCTCCAAAAATCGGCAGTGCTGGAGGGGGAGATGGTGAAGCGTACGTTAATATTGAGACATCTGGGGATTCGATATTTGAAGCGGTGCGCGATATTACAACCCATTTAGGACGAAAAGCACAGTGGAGTCATACGAGAATCATTTTAATAAGTGATGAAATTGTACAAAGTAGAAATATTGGAGAGATATTAGAGTTTTTCTATCGAGACCATGAGCCGAGATTACTCATCACACTTGGGATGACGGAAGGGAAAGCAAAGGATTATTTAAATCAAGAGCCGTTTATTGAGAACACGATTAGTCAACAATTGAAAGAAATAGAAGCAGCGTCCCACAATTTCACCTCAAAAACAATGGAAGTAAACCTTCTAACGTTTGGCAGAGAATTGAAAAGCGAGACTCAGACTGCCAAAATTCCTTATTATCATATAAAAGAATCAGGCGAAGCGGTTATTGGAGGCCTCGCCATTATTAATAAAGGTAAGTTTTCAGGGCAGATCTCTTCTCTTCAAACTGAAGCACTGCTTACTATTCTAGGTGAGTATCGATTCGGGATTATTGAGGTACCTTGCGGAGGCGAGGATGTCATGGTTAAAGAATCGATTGAGGTTAGTAATGTAGAAACTGATATGAAAGCGAATTTATCGGGTGGGAGCGTATCCGCAAAGGTGAAAGTGGAGATGGAAGGTGATGTTGGGGAATTAAAGTGTACAGTTCTTGATAAAAGCGAAAACCTTCAAGAATTTAATGAAAAAGTAGCAAAGGTTGTGAAAACCAATATTGAAGAGACGCTACAGTATCTTCAGAAAGAGCAAGTCGATGTGATTGGTTTAGGTAACGCCATCTATCGAAAACATCCGAAAGAATGGAAAGAGCTTAAGAAAGACTGGCCAAACACATTTAGTGAGGTCCCTTTCACCGTTGATGTCAAAGTGGATATAAACAATACAGGCTCTGATATTGGTAAGCCTTTCTTTGAATAAGGAGGACCGTGATGTTTGAAAAGATTCTTATTATGTTCGTGGTTTATCTTTTAATTGGGTATTCTAGACTCCTTCAACATAACAGGCGGCGTAAAGAGAATATTGTTTATTCTACCTTAATCCTGATCTCGTTTTATTTAAGCTACATATTCATTATGAATGCGAATGCATTCAATTTAGATGATCTCTTCGAATTGCTTTTTGGACAACCTGCACGAGCAGTTCTCGCGTATTTCACTTCTCCTTAAACAAAGGGGGTTCTATCAATGAAGAACAAAGAAACGATTAGTACATGGCAAATGATTGTTTTGTTTCAAGCGTTTATAACAGGCTCCTCTATTATTAATATACAAGGACCTTTCATTAGCCTAGCTCAGAACGGAGCATGGATCTCCCTTTTACTAGCGAATGCTTTAGGGTTTATTATACTTGCCATTGTGCTCTGGTTGAATGGGAAATACCCAGATCTATCTTATATCCAATATACAAAACGGTTGCTTGGAAAAGGAGGAGCCTATTTATTTGGAATCGCTCTTGTCCTTTTACTCTTTCAAATCACAGCCAATATTACACACGGTATGGGCCAATTCTTCTCAACTTCTATGATGAAACATACACCTCTTTATGTTTTTCACTTTCTCATTTTATTCGTTGCAGCACTCACGGTTAAATCAGGTATAGAAGTAATGGCGCGAATGTTTCATGGACTACTATATGTGATTCTTTTCATTATTTCCTTCATCATTCTTCTAAATTTGACTCATTTTCATCCTGAATATGTATTACCTGTTCTCCCAATGGGATGGAAGCCGATCTTGCACGGTGCTTATGTAGGCTTTGGGTTTCCTTATATGGATGTTATGTATTTCGCAATGATTCTTCCCTATTTACAGCATAATTGTGACAAGCCCTTCAAACGCTGGATGTATGTAGGATTGCTAATTAACGGTTTCATTTTAGCTACCACGATCGTTGCTTGCATTATGATTCTAGGTCCGATGGCAATGGTTGAGAAGTTTCCCATCTTTCAACTTGCGAGGATGATTGAAATCGGAGAGATTATCCAGCGGGTTGAATCAGTGTTTGGCATGGCCTTGGTTGTTGCTTCGTTTATGAAACTCACCATGATGCTCTTTATCATAAATGAAGTCGTGACACAGGTTTTTGACGTACAAGACAAACGAACAATGGTCTTTCCTAACACCCTACTTGTCTACCTTCTCTCACTCACGATGTATCAAAACGAAATAGAGCTTGGAGAAAGTGGACTAATCATGGAAACGATTCTCGCCTTTTCCTTAGCATTTGTACCCTTACTCATCGTTGCGATTAGAAGTCTTTTTGTTAAGGAAAATCGTGGACACACCTAAGTAGAAAACTCCTCCTATTTTTAATTAGAAAAGGGTTCACCATTTATGGTAGAACCCTTAACATCTCTGTGTTCAAAACTGCACCCATTCATCTGGCTTCAGACGGTACGCAATTTGAGAGCCGCTGTTCTGACTGTACCCTTCTTCTGCAGCCTCTGCATCGGCTTTCGTTCGATGAACAGTACCAAAAGGATGATTCGGTGGACCGTAGATTGAATAAAGTTTAAGCGGTACATTCCCTGTATTAATAACATTATGCCAAGCACCAGCAGGAATCAAAATGGCGAAATCATCATAAACATTCGCTTCAAAGCTTAGATCATTTTTCTTCTCGCCCATTCGAACAAGCCCCTGACCCTGTTCAACTCGTAAAAATTGATCGAGATTAGGATGCATTTCTAGACCAATATCTTCACCAACACCAATACTCATCAATGTTACTTGTAGATGTTCACCAGTCCATATCGCGGTTCGGTACGTCTTGTTTTGAATTGTCGCTTCATTAATATCAAATACAAATGGTTTTTGTCCGTAATCCTTAACAGGAACCCTTCCAATCCCATTAGGAGGACGATGATAATTTGATCGGTTTCCTCCCTCTACTTCTGAGCCTTGATATGGATTTTGGTAACTATAAGGTTCTTCGTGCATCTGTTTCCAACCCCTTCAAAGTTTCTAAAGGTATGTTATTCACGTTGGTATGGGAATGTACCTAATACCACATTAGAACCCGCCCTCATCAGCTTACCGTTTTAATACTCCAAGATACTCTTGCCAAGGTCCAACATCCGACCTATATCTTTCTGACATCACTCGAACAATCTGTGAAAGATGTGTCAGATCATGCACAACCCAAGTTGAAAGCAATTCCCTTAGCTTTACTTCACCAAAAGCAGGGTGTATGCCTGTTAACTCAAATTGTTCTTCCGATCCAATGAGCTCCTTTATTCTCGCTAGACTCTCTGCTCGAACCTTTTTAAATTCTGCCAATTTTTGATCGATTGAGCTTTCAGCTTCTTTCGTTAAGTGAGAATACCGATCAAAGGGTGGGAAAGACCTATTTTCACCTTCGTTTAAAATCACTTCTATTCTTGGGATCCAATTCGTTTTCTCCCCCTCAATCAGATGATCAACTACTTCAGACACATTCCAGGTTCCTTCCCCTTCATTCGTTTCTATCCATCCATCGGATAAACCGATTAAGAACCCTTCCAATGTTTGTGGTGTCCGTTCTAGCACTTCAATTGCCTCGTTCAAGTTAAAATTCAACAGTAGACCTCCTCTTTTTTGGGCAGGCTCTTTTCGAAGACATTGTTGCTTTTACTGTAAATAGTTTGATTTCCGCTCCAGGATGCTCGCTTTCCGCGGGAGAAGAACATCCTTCCGCTCCAATCAGCGAAATGTTGAGCTTTATTCAATAATTGTTTCAAAAGCAAACATCTTTTAGAAAAGAGCCTTTTGGTAAAGCGATCGTTTTTCACATAAAAAGGGTAGAGAAGTCGCTCCCCCTCTACACCTTTCCATCAATTATCTTTTTTTTACTGATTTACCATCTTGCCGTCAACATCTTCCTTCTCGTATAGAATTCTACGCCATCTGATCCATTCGCATGAAGATCACCGTAGAACGAATTCTTCCAACCTGAGAACGGGAAGAACGCCATTGGTGCGGGTACACCAATATTCACACCAAGCATGCCAACTTCAATGTTTTCTCTAAAGTAACGAACGTTGCTTCCACTTTGAGTGAAAAGGCATGCGCCATTACCAAAGTCAGATTCATTTGTTAGCTCGATTGCTTCTTCTAGGTTCTTCACTCGTACAATCGAAAGAACTGGTGCGAAGATCTCGTCTTTCCAGATTTGCATGGAAGAATTCACGTGATCAAAAATGGTTGGTCCAATAAAGTAGCCTTCATCGTTGTAAGCTTCATCATTACGCCCATCACGAACGAGCGTCGCGCCTTCTTCCTGCCCTTTACGAATATAGTTCTCCGTTCGTTCTTTGTGTTCTTTACGGATAACAGGTCCTAAGAACACATCTTCATCAAGCCCGTTTCCAATTTTGATTTCATCGGCTTTTTCGTTTAGCTTTTGAAGAAGTGGTTCAACAACATCATCTACCGCTACTACTACGGAACAAGCCATACACCGTTCGCCTGCAGATCCGTAGGAAGCTGCAATAATTTCTTTAACAGCAGCATCAAGGTCAGCATCCGCCATGACGATCGAATGGTTCTTCGCTCCGGCTAGCGCTTGGACGCGTTTGCCATTCGCTGCACCTGTTTTGTAGACGTATTCTGCAACAGGTTGTGAGCCAACAAACGAGATCGCAGGTACATCTTTATGTTCTAATAGACCGTTCACCACATCATGCGCACCATGAATGATGTTCAGTACGCCATCAGGGAGTCCCGCCTCTTTAAAAAGCTCAGCTAATCGGTTCGCGAGTAACGGCGTTCGTTCAGACGGTTTTAACACGAACGTATTCCCCATTGCGATGGCAAGTGGGAACATCCAGCAAGGTACCATCATTGGGAAGTTAAATGGTGTAATCCCTCCAACGACGCCGACTGGATAGCGGTACATGCCAGATTCAAGATTCGTCGCAATATCCGGGAGCTGTTTGCCCATCATTAACGACGGTGCACCAGCAGCGAACTCCACGCACTCAATGCCGCGCTGTACTTCTCCCTGCGCTTCTTTAAAGCTTTTCCCATTCTCCTGCGTTAACAGTTTCGCAAGCTCGTCCCAGTTGTCTACGAGTAGCTGCTGGTATTTAAAAAGAATACGTGCGCGTTTCGGGACAGGTGTTTTACTCCATGTTTTGAACGTAGCCTTAGCTACTTTCACCGCTTCATCAAGATCTTCTCGCGTTGAAATCGGAACCTGCGCAAGCTCTTCTCCTGTTGCTGGGTTCGGGACAGATTGGAACTGCTCGGTTTTGGCATCTACCCATTTGCCATTGATATAATTCTGTAGCACGTTCGTTGCAGTCGTTGTCATGTTAAATTTCCCCTTCCTGTTGCGCGTAAGATTGAACTCTTTCTGGACTCGTAAACTGATAGTCATAACAAATCTGATACAGTTCTTCTAACTCCGCTTGCGTTGGTAAGCGTGGGTTATTTGCTGGGCTCCCGCTGTCTAAAGCATCTGCTGCCATTTTACTAATAGCGCTTTGGTAAACCTGCTCGGTAATGCCCCATTCTTTCAAATTGGGAATCTCTAGTGATGCGCAGAGATTCTTTACGGAAGCTACTGCCAGTTCTGCGGCTTCTTCATTTGATAATAAAGCATCTGTTTCAGGCTGGAACAGTCGGCCAACTTCAGCAAGACGACCCGTACAGGATTCCATGCTGTATTCGAGAACAGCCGGAAGCAGCATCGCGTTTGAAAACCCGTGTGGCACATGAAAGAGCGCACCGATCGGCCGCGACATCCCGTGCACAAGACAAACGGAAGCATTTGTAAATGCCATTCCCGCCTGGAGGGCTCCCAAACTCATACTTTCTCTTGCATCGAGATTCTCTCCATCGCTGTAAGCGCTTCTAATATTATTGATAATAAGCTTCATTGCAGACAGTGCCATCGCATCTGTCATCGGATGAGCTCGTTTTGATAAATAAGCTTCAACTGCGTGACTCAGTGCATCAATCCCTGTCGCTGCCGTAACTTGCTTTGGAGATGAAATGGATAATAGCGGGTCAACGATCGCAACCACTGGCATGAAGGCCGGCTGCTTGATCATCATTTTCACATCAGTCGTTGTATTTGTAATAACCGTAACGTCCGTTGCTTCTGAGCCGGTTCCAGCTGTTGTTGGAATGGCGAGATGCGGAATCGGATCCTTCTCAGCAATTGTTCTATTACCTCGGTAGTCCCCTATGTAACCCCCATTCGTCGCAAGAACCGCTATCGCTTTCGCCGTATCAATACAGCTTCCTCCACCAAGTGAAATCACAATGTCACAGTTCGTGTTTTGAAAAAGAACAAGGCCTTCCGACACATAGTCATCCTTTGGTTCTGATTCAACACCGGTGTAAACCTCACTTACTACTCCTTTTTGCTCTAGAAACTCCTGGCACTCTTTCACATATCCAAGACTCGTCATCACCTGATCACTAACAATAAGGGCTTTCTGACCGCGAAGAGCTGCTTCTTCACCAATTTGTCTAAACGACTCTCTACCATAGAGAATCGTTTGAGGTGTACGAAAAACCGCAAAATGTTTCATTCGATCTCTCCTTTTGAAATGCCATGCTTGAGTAAAGCAGTATAAAACATAACGTGTGCGATTCTTGGAGTCTATGAAACAAAGGCAAAGTTCCCCCATTATCTTCCTTCTTGATGAAGGTACCTCTTTCCTACCATCATTGACGATAACTCTAAAACTTTCTTCTTAACCTTATTAGGATATCAGTACATCCATCTAAAAGTAAGGCACACCTTAATCCATTTGGATTAAGATGTGCCTAACTAGCCATACATAAACGTTCCCTTACAACCACTCTTCTCCATGCTTACGAATAAATCGAATCTCGTTTTGATAATGCTCATAATGCCCTTCATCAATCATTTTTTGGAAAGCACCGTCGCCTTCCCCGGCTTTTCTTACCATGTATTTACACAATCCTTCTAACCGTAGCAATACCATCTCAACATAACCTTCTTCCATTCCTTCAACACCGTACGATTCAAAGAACAACTTCACTCTTTGTCTAATACGGTCGGCATCCCGCGATGACTCATAATAAACGGCTTCACCTGTTTCAGTATGGTAAAGTCTACTTAACGGTACGCATGTATAAAGCGTATAGGCAATATCCCAAAGTCTTGGCCCAGGAGCAGCAACATCAAAATCAATAATCCCGACTGGTTTTTGATGATCATAAATAATGTTATACACCGCAAAATCATTATGGCACATCACTTCATAAGGTTCTGGTGTATGATCAAGTGGCTCAATGTTATCCATCGGAAAGTCGCTCACAGCATCATGATAAAGACGCAGCATTCTTGCGATTTCCTTTAAGCCATCAGTAGACCACATGTATTCTTTTAACGGATAATTACCAGCTTCTCCGTCAATGTATGATAGAACCTCTCTACCTTTTTCATCTATACCTAAAAACCTAGGTGCATGATCGTACCCTTTGTGCTCCAAATGCTTTAATAACTCATGTATTTTGATACTTTCTGGCTTCAGTTCTCGTCGAACCGTATTTCCTGAACGGTATACATTCGAGACATTCCCACCTGTTAGCAATTCTTCTTTATCGTTGTTTGACATCTATAAATCCCCTTCCATTAGTAGAAAATCTTGGGATACTAAGATGTGTCTAATAGAGATGTAAGTTTTTTTACACAAAAAAAGCAGATACAAAGGTATCCACTTGTGTTCTTAGGAATTAACACACCAAGCGTCCCTTGTTAATGAGTGATAAATAGACATACTCCCCCGTTACTTAGAGGTTCGTATTCTATTCAATTCGTTCATCATTACAAGGTAATCCACATGTTAAGTTAAATTCCCCTTCCATTTACATCTCTACTAGTAAGTGTATAGTAAGTTTTTCCAATAATCAATTAAAATAATAATGACTAGCTCACCTTATATGAGTGGGTTAATTTCCGCTCCAGGATGCTCGCTTTCCGCGGGGCGGGCGGTGAGCCTCCTCATCGCTTACGCTCTTGCGGGGTCTCACCTGTCCCGCTAGTCCCGCAGGAGTCGACCATCCTTCCGCTCCAATCCTAAGTGTGGTTTTTTCAATCATTGTTTCAAAAGCAACAATCTTTTAGAAAAGAACCTTTTGAATCTGATTAGAGAGTCTGAACATAATTAAATAACGAAAGCACCTGTAACAATAAATGAAGCGCCAATGATTAATACAAAACTCTTTGCAAAACCATATGGAACCCTATTAATAACTTTCATTAAGAGCTCCCATTCTAAAAATCCACTTATTCCCACCGAACTTCTATCTCGATAATCTTCTTGTTTCATCTTAAATAAAGAAAAGTAAAGAATGATTAAGCCCCACAGTATAAGTAATCCTCCGATAATAAGTTTCATCAAACCCTTCCTTTCTTATCAAACTAAAATAGTTAAGTAGTTTTATACTAGTATGTACGTTAATTACGGATTAAAGTTTCAATTATTATCCATTAATAACAATATATTTCAGTATGATAAACTATAACTTTAAAGACTGATGAATGTTATCCATATGAGAATTACCTAAACATACCCTAATCTAGGGATTACTCCTCTCTAGAAAGAATATCAATGTAAATCCTATAAAAACGGAGCGAATTAAATTTATGCCTTTCTTATTTCTGCTTATAGCTTTACTAGTTCTATTTTCTGGCGCTTTTATGCTTAGTCCCCTATTTTTACTTGTAAGTTTAGTCAGCGCGATTTATTACTCTAGAAAGAGGAAATATGTAGTTGCTTCTATCGTAACCTTTTTTGTTAGCCTTCTCTTACTAATCGTTATGGGTACTACCGCAATTATTCTCATATTTAAATAGTTTTAACAATCTGTCTTGAATAAATAATTAAATGGCGGGTGAAAAAACCCGCCATTCCACTTATCCCTCAAACGAATCCTCAACAAATTGAATTACTTCCTGTTGAACCCGCTCCCAATTGAAATCATCATTTCTTATTACGGTCTTCTTCACTAAAAGGTCATCTATGATGTTTAACTCGATTTCAGTTCGAACTTTTAAAAATTCAACGAGGCCGTTAAAGCCTTTTAAACCATGACTTCGTCCATATCCTTGTTGAGTGTAATATTGCGTTACACCATCTCGCCATTCGGAAGATCGCTCATGGAATGCTCTGTTTAAAATAGAACGAACATCACCAGGATGGAAATAGAGAAGTGATGGATTTAACGGCTTGATCAGATCGGCCAACTTCAATACATAATTGCTAATCATTTCTTCAGAAGCGTCATATCGACCAAGCATAGCTGAAAGAGGATTCTGAAGGAAGCAACACTCAAAAACTATGACAGACTCTTCTTTCTTGTGCGCCTGTACAAACTCATTCCACCGATTCAAATGCACTTCACAGTAACGTTCTAATGGAAGGTTTCCATCATAAATATCTTTGTGCATCACATCAGCAAACAATTCATTTGGTAACTCATGTGTTAATTCCTGTTGAAGCTTTCCATATTCTATGAAATAGTAATTTCCCTTGCATTGCGTAATTTCCTCAATCAATTTGAGAGAATCTATGTGCTTCTCTACTAGCTCGTTATACTCTTCCTGTGTAAAACAAGCTACTTTATCGTAATCTGCTGGGTTGTTTAGATCACCCTCAAGATAAGCCCTTGTGTCGATGCCGGCCTTAGTTAAATGATCATAAATTAACTTAGCCGTCGTGCTTTTACCTGAACCCCACATACCTTCAACGATAATCAACTTTGTTTCTGCCAAACTAACCACCTACCTTGTTATTAAATTAATGATGGTCAGTCTAATGTAACCACCACGTTAATTCTGCATTTCCAGCGTCTTCTTCATTTCGTTCATCTCCTTTCGTTCAAGTTAGTTCAAATCCGCCTACTTTAGAACGCTTACATATTATCTTTTAATAAAACCATTTTTAAATAAATCGTACCACTCTTTTAGATTTTCACCTTGTAAGACATTCAATTTACTTAGAATATCTCTCGAAAATTCCAATGCTGCACTTCCATTAGCCGTAATTAAATTACCATCACTAGTAGATTGTTCGTCTATGTATTTTTCGTCACCTCGGTAATTTGGTGCGCCTTCTTTTAGGTAAGCCAATGAGTTACCTGTATGGTTATGATGATCAAGATATCCGTATTCTCCAAGAAAAGTCGTTGCATCACAAATGGCTGCTACTGGAATACTTCTTTCAAAACAATAATCCACGAGACTCTTAACCTGATGATTTTTTTCTTCTCTCCATCCTGTTCCACCCGGAATGATTAACATTGCTAAATCCATTTGAGGAGAGAAGTCTTGTAAGCTATAATCCGGCAGGACTGTTAAACCACCCATTGAGGTTTTAGCTTCCTTATCAATCGCAATCGTCTGAACGTGATAACCCGTTCCTGGTTTATTTAATTCAGCAGTTACATAACTTGCTTCCCAATCAGCAAAACCATCTGTAACAAAAACCAATATTTTTTTCATATGCGCGACCTCCCAAATTAGTATAAAATGTAAGACCACTTATTCTTGATTTTTCCAATCCTTATGATACCAATTATTCCAAATCGTTATGAATAACTCAATGTATTCTATCAAATAAAAAAGGGAGCCGTTCATCCTTTTGAGATCAACGCTCCCTTGTTAAAAAAATTATTCTTTTATTGATTCATAGAATTCAAACCTAGAAACTTTAAAATAAGCAATGCTCCACAAAATTCCTACGATAAATGCTAGTAAACCTAGTAAAAACCATCCGATGAAACTGATGTACAAACCTAATAGTTGGAGCTTCCTCCCCTTCATCAATCTAATGCTAGAAGAAATGCACTTTATCAAATTTTCTTTGGGATCGTCATAAAAGATATACATACATTGGGATATCCCTAAGTACAACCAACCAGCCATCAAGGCGATTAATAATAATACCCCTGCCCTTAAAGGGGTGTTCACCAACAGTAAGTTAAAGAGTGCGCCACCTGTACATATAGCGACAACCAGTTGTAAAACCCGATTTACGACTAAGATGATAAAACCTTTAATAATAAGCGTTCTATGTCTAAATCCATATAAAAAGGATGTAAGATACTTCTTGTCTTTATGGTGTTTAATACTATGAATCAGATCCACTAAAGCAAAGAAAAGGATACTCCCTATAAGTGACCCAAGAATGATACCGACGATATTTAGCGAACTTGTAAAGGTAAGTGGACTAAAATTTAATCCTCCTCTATTAAATGACAAAGTAGAATAATCTGCTCCAGCTAGAGAGATCAGTAGATAAGTAATGAAAACTAAGCTCACTACTTTCATCCAATTACCTTTTAAAATATGTAATGCATTTCCTTTTACTTCTGAAATCATGAATGCCCCCTGCGATACGTTTAACTTCTTTCTAATGGCGATTCTACACAACTACATTTGCTAAATAAAGTGATAACCAGAGGAACATAACTTCATTTCTTTAAGATCAATCGTATCTGACTCATAAAAGATTACCAATGGAGCAGTATTTGAGCTAGCTTATTAATTGCTCTTGATATAAAAATCAGTTAGACATAAATATGCCTAACTGATTTTATTTAACGTCCTATTGTATGTTGAAACTAGCTTTCGACACCGCTCATACTTTCTACTGAATCACGAGAACTCTCTCCGAGATTCCCACCAGTATACTCATCAAGCAGAGCACGTACATCATCAGTGGATTCTGTACTCATCAACAGATTTCTCAACTCACCTGCACCTCTAAATTCGCGCACATAGATCTTGAAGAAGCGGCGAAGCGGTTTGAATGAACGAGGCTCCAGTTCTGTCGAATACTTATCATGAAGATCAAGATGCAGTCGAAGGAGATCAAGCAGTTCTTCACTTGTATGCTCTTTCTTCTCTGTTTCGAAAGCGAATGGATTATGGAAAATTCCCCGTCCAATCATAACGCCATCGACGCCATACTTTTCTACAAGTTCAAGTCCCTTCTGACGATCTGGAATATCCCCATTAATCGTCAGAAGCGTATTAGGGGCAATTTCATCACGAAGTTTCTTGATCTCAGGAATAAGCTCCCAGTGAGCATCAACTTCACTCATTTCCTTCTTCGTACGAAGGTGGATAGAAAGATTTACAATATCCTGTTCAAGAAGGTGCTTTAGCCAGTGGCGCCATTCGTCAACTTCTGTATAACCAAGGCGTGTTTTCACACTTACTGGCAATCCTCCAGCTTTGGCAGCCTGAATGATTTCTGCAGCAACATCCGGACGACGGATTAACCCGCATCCTTTCCCTTTCGCTGCAACGTTATGCACAGGACAGCCCATGTTAATATCTACACCGCGATAGCCCATTTCGGCCATTCCGATACTCATTTCCCTAAAGTATTCCGGCTTGTCTCCCCAAATATGAGCGACGATCGGCTGTTCATCTTCCGTGAACGTCAGACGCCCCTTTACACTTTCTTTTCCGTTTGGATGGCAGAAGCTTTCGGTGTTCGTAAACTCTGTAAAGAATACGTCTGGTCTCGCTGCCTCGCTTACAACATGACGAAATACGACATCTGTCACGGCTTCCATTGGAGCCAAAACAAAGAATGGTCGTGGTAGCTCATGCCAAAAATTTTCTTTCATAATCTATCTGAACCCTTTCCTTAAGAGACACATGATCCCATATTTATAAATGATGATTGTTTTATCCATGTCAGTTACGTTATATCTCAACCATTATATACTTTAAAATGATTTAACGAAAAGTGCAAGGGAATGAGTTATGGGTTTGGAGTGATATACTGGCAATTTCCAAATCATTCGCTTTTCTTCTATTAGTATAGACCGAAAAAATAGAGTTGATCATTTGAATGACCAACTCCACTTCATTTCCTTAGATTCCTACTTTCACTGCACCTGTTTCAATAGTTCATACGCTTCTTCATCCGACTTCACTTCTAACAACTGCTCTCGAAAATCATCGTCCATTAGTTTTCTTGAAAGCATCTGTAGAATTTTTAAGTGTGCATCTCCTTCGCTCTCTTTCGGAACGGCAATTATAAAGATCAGTCGTGCTTCTGTTCCATCGAGACTGTTCCAATCGATTCCTTCGCGCTTGATGCCAAACACTACGCGAGGTTCTGAAACAGCTGGTGATTTTCCATGAGGAATGGCAATGTTCATACCGATTCCTGTCGAGCTTTCATTTTCTCTTGCAAGAATTGCGTCCCTAAAGTCTTCTGTCGACTCAAGTACGTTTTCCATTTCAAGCATACCGATCATTTCATCGATTACGTCGTCTCTTTTTGAACCTTTTATATTGATGTTAATCAAGTTTTCGTTCATGATATCTGTTAGTTTCGTAACCTCTGTTACTTTTGAAACAGGAGGTGTCTCCTCATGAGCTGTTGCAGCCTCTACTTGTACCCCTTCGCCGGCAAGCTCCATCTTAGTAACGTCTTTTTTCAGCGTATTAACCAGTAATGCTGTGACGAATGCACCTGCAATGACAGCTACAAAGAACATGACCACGTTATCAACCGCACCTAGTACCGCTACAATCGGACCACCGTGAGCAACTCTGTCGCCAACATTCCCCATCATGGCGATCACTGAACCTGTGATCGAGCCTGCCATAATGCTTGGAATAACGCGGAGCGGATCTTGGGCAGCGAACGGAATCGCGCCTTCCGTAATTCCAAATAGCCCCATTGTAAACGATGCTTTACCTGTTTCGATTTCTGCTTCCTGATACTTTCGTTTCTTAAGAAATGTTGCAAGGCCCATCCCAATAGGAGGGATACAGATCGCTGCTGCGATCGGACCCATAATTTCGTAGTTTCCTTCTCCGATCATAGCTGCTCCGAATAGGAAGGCAACCTTGTTAACAGGACCACCCATGTCGAATGAAATCATCGCGCCAAGGATAACTGCTAGAAGAATCGAGCTTGTTCCCTGCATGCCTGCAAGCCAGTCCGTTAGTGTTACAAATACTTGCGCTACCGGAGCACCAATGAGAAATACAAAAGCTAGCCCAACAATGAGTGATGCAAAAACCGGAATGATGATGATCGGCATGATCGGCTGGACAGATTTCGGAACCTTAACCTTCTTAATCGCCAGCGCAACGTAACCTGCGAGGAAACCAGCGATGATACCTCCGATGAATCCTGCTCCAGCTTCACTTCCATAAAAGCTCCCATTCGCCGCAATGTATCCCCCAATTATACCCGGTGCGAGACCAGGTCGATCGGCGATACTGTAGGCAATAAATCCGGCAAGAATCGGAATCATGAACGTAAATGACGCGCCGCCAAGCTGTTCAATCGTTTTCCAGAAAGAACCTTCAGGGATCACAAGTCCATTCTCGGTTGGTTTCCCTCCAATTGTAAGTGCGATAGCAATCAACAGTCCCCCGACCACAATAAACGGGATCATATATGAAACACCGTTCATAAGATGACGGTAGATCGGATTTTCTTTCCCTTTCTTCTCGCTTTTTGCAGCTTCAGTTCCACTACTATGATATTCTGGCACGTCGCCGTTCTGATGTTTCTTGATCAACCCTTCAGGATTTCGAATTCCTTCCTGAACACCAACGCTAAGTAATTTTTTGCCGTTGAACCGGTCCTTCACAACCGTCTTATCAGCTGCAATGATAATCCCATCAGCTTCTTGAATGTCCTTTTCCGTAAATTCATTTTCAACGCCAATCGACCCTTGCGTTTCTACTTTCATCTCGACACCCAGTTTTTCAGCAGCCTTTTGTAAATTCTCCGCTGCCATGTACGTATGGGCAATCCCGTTCGGACAAGATGTAATCGCTAACAACTTCATGTTCATCCCCCTTTTTCATGATATCGCTTACACATATCCTATCTTATTAATGGAGGGAATAAAGAAAGAATGTTTACCGGAACTTCCGGAAATTTGAACTATTTCGAAGGATTGGTTCCTCTAAGGCTATCAATAACGGCTTGAGGGTTCGTCTGACTCACAACCTCCTTTAATACTAGTGGGTTTTCACTAAGAGTTGAAATTTCTCGAAAAAGGGCTCTCGTTTCCTCACTTTTATCATTTTTCACCGCTAGCAAAAAGACTAGGCTCACGTTTTCTCTCTCCCATTCGATGGGTTCTTTCATAACAGCAACCGCAATCGCAGAGTCCTGAATCAACGTGGGATCACCATGAGGGATCGAAATACCTGACCCAATGTTTGTAGAAGATGTTCGTTCTCTTTCAAGCGCACGTGCGGCATACTCCCTCTTCACATAGCCACTGTGGTAGAGTGCGTTCGCCAGTTCTTCAATGACCTTAAATCGATGAACAGGTTCATGATAGACAAACACAAATTCAGGCTTTACATACGTTGTAATCATCGAGCCACGCTTTGTACGATCGATACTCTCAATGAATGCCTCGAGCCTACTTTCTTCCTCGATATTTAGTAAGGGAGAGATAACGATTGACGGAATTGACTGCAATGTATCAAGGGTAACGGTTGAGATGACCAAATCTAACTCCTCTTTCTTCAAGAAAGAAGACAAATCTCCCCTAGAAATACAATCAAGAATGGTAAGCGAAGCGAACTTGCGCTCAAGCTTCGACCGAAGGAGTTGCGACATTCCGACTCCTAAATGACATACAATAACCGCTCTTTTTCTTTTTCCTCTATTAGAATGAAGGCGTTCAACTGCAGCCTCAAAATGCAGCGTTAAATAGGCCACCTCATCTTCTGGAATGTTGATGGCATGTTTCTCACTAAACTCTGAAGCAATACCAATAAGAAGATCGAATAAATAAGGATACATATGCTTAATATCCTGCAGCATCGGATTTGTAAACGAAAGTCCATATGTAATCCGGTTTAACGCAGCATACAGATGAACTCGAAGCCCTTCCATTAAAGCGTCGTCTTCATGAAATGACAGAGATGTCAGCTCTGTCATCCTCTCAACAAGTTCTTTTGCGATCGGATCGATTTCTAACTCGGCTTCCCTTAAGTCACGACGTTTTCCGCCAATAAAATGAAGCGCTAGATAAGCAATTTCTTCCTGAGGAAAATGAGCGACAAATACGATTTCAAGCTTCTTTAACATCTCCTTCGCCCAAGTATATTCGGCCGTTGACGTAACTCTGTCGAAATCTTTGTCACGAAGCGTGATGATCTGTCTTTGCTTTACTCGCTTGACCGTAAAAAGGGTATGCAGAAGGAGATTTTCATATGCTTCGTCTGTATAAGAAATCCCATGCTTATCCTGTAAAGTTCTTAATTCGTTCTCAACCAGGCTAATTTCATAAGAAGAAAATTGCTTTTTAAGAAATGAGTGAACAAGGGGTTCATCATTTACAACCTCACTTAAATTAGAAATAGCCTTCCTTCTCGCCATCTCATCCCCTTCAATACGAAGACCAATTTTTTGTTTCAAATGAACATCTAACTCATACGCCTTTAGCCAAATCCGAATGTCCTCCAGTTCTTTTCGAATAATAGGCCGATTCACATAATAACGCTCTGAAAGAGTTTGAATCGAAATAGGAGCTTTTGTTATCAACAACTCGTATGCGATTTCAACTTTTCGCTGACGTTCAATCACATCTTCTTTCTTTGTATCTATAAATGAATAGGTTTGGAAGAGTCGATTTCGTTCATATTCCTCAACCTCAATATAGACACCAAGTCCTGGTTTCTTGATTAGCTCACCATTCGTTTCACTTTCTATATATTCTTTTATTGTCCCAAGATCGTTTCGAACGGTCTTCTCTGAACAAGAAAGACGAGAAGCGAGTTTACTAACAAGCTGCGTCTCTTTACTTTCTAGTAACATCAGCAATAGTTTTTGCTGCCGTCGATTCATGCTTTTCACCTACTTCATTAAGTACCAAATTACAGGTAGTATATCAAAAGTAGTGGTTTAATAGGAAAAAAGTCTGGACTATTAGGAAACCAATATGAAAATGGCCATTCGTAAACGAATACTAAAAAGACTTTTTGCAGGACTTAGCTTTAAATTATGGAAATCATTTAATATGACAGATACTCTCATCAAGGATTCTAAGTTTATATTTTAGAAGGGAGTATGGTGTATTATGACGAAAGCTTATCCGGAAATCGAACAGGTCCTTAAATATATAAAAGCGCATTTATGCGATTCAGTGACTCTTTCTGACTTAGCTAATCAGGCTGGCTATAGCCGCTATCATTTCAATCGTATTTTCAAGGAAACTATTGGTCTTCCTCCTTTATATTACATATCAGCGCTACGCCTTCAAATGGCCAAAGATTTACTATTAAATACGAATTTGCGCGTGCGGGATATCGGTATGGAAATCGGACAACAAAGTTTAGGAACTTTTACTACGAGGTTTACAGAGAAGGTGGGAATGACTCCTGCACAATTCCGAAATACGGTTACCAAGGCCAGCCAACACCTTCGTTCATTGCAACATCTTCGCGATTGGACCGATTTAGGAAATTTTTCGAATAGCATCCCTAACATAAATGGGACTATTAATGCGACCGAGCAATTTGAGGGTGTGATTTTGATTGGTCTGTTTCCCAAGCCCATCCCTGAAGGATACCCGCTCAATGGAACTCTTGTATCTTCATTGGGAAAATTCTCGATTAAAGGCGTCGAGCCAGGCGTTTATTATTTATTTGCAACCTCCGTCTCATGGGAAATGGCTGCTCAAGATTTTATGCTTCCACATAAGACTTTACGATCACGTTCGAAAAAGCCAATCATTGTTGAACCTGAATCTGAGGTTCCCCATCAAAAAGTAACTCTCCGTCCCCCACATATAGAAGATTCACCGATTCTTATTTCCCTACCACTGTTGATGAACAATTTCTTAAATCGAATCAAACATCATAGCAATTGAGAAGAAATCATTAAATATCTCCCATGTTAGTATAAAAGCGACATGAATTACCTTGTACAAAAGGAGGGGCAATTAGGATAGAGATTTCAGCAAAGGCTGACTGTGTGAAATGTAGATGAACTAAGGCAGTTTATGAATTATTTGGAAAGGAGATCGATTATGGGTAACATTCAAAAGATCACTCCAAATTTTTGGTTCGATAGCGAAGCGGAAGAAGCGGTAGAGTTCTATACCTCTATATTTAAGGATTCCAAAGTCGAAAAAGTCACTCACTACCTGAAAACAGGCCAAGAAATACATGGTAAGGAAGAGGGCGCAGTGATGACTGTAGAGTTCAAATTGGAAGGACAAAAGTTTGTGGCATTAAACGGCGGCCCCCAATTTAAGTTTAATGAGGCGGTTTCTTTCATCGTGCACTGCGCTAATCAGGAAGAAGTGGATTATTTCTGGGGAAAGCTGTCTGAAGGCGGAGACGAATCGAAACAACAATGTGGGTGGTTAAAAGATAAATTCGGAGTATCCTGGCAAATCGTCCCTGATTGTCTTTCAGAGTTACTTAGCCACCCAGATCCTGCAATATCCGAAAAAGTGTTGAAGGAAATGCTACAAATGAAAAAAATCGATACTACTATTTTGAAAAAAATTCAGGAAAATCATTAATAAATCAGTTCATTGATAAGGTAGGAGCATTTTAGAAATGCAGTTTTAAGGAGGAGTTAAATTGGCATTCACGTCTAAAAATATCTTTATCAATTTACCGGTAGTAGACTTGGAGAAATCCACCAACTTTTTCAAGGAACTAGGATTTGAAATTAACCCCCAGTTCTCCGATGAGACAACATCTTGTATGATTATCAGTGATCATATTTATGCTATGATAATGATTGAAGAAAGCTTTAAAGGGTTTAGTAAGAAGGAAATTGTCAATACGACTACTTCTGCAGAAGCTATTTTCTGCTTATCAGCTGAAAGTCGTGATCAAGTGGATAAGCTAGTGAAGAAAGCTTTAACTAATGGTGGTAAACCTTATAATGACCCTCTAGATCATGGATTTATGTATATATGGGGATTTCAGGATGTTGATGGCCATTTATGGGAAGTTGTTTATATGTATGAAGATGATGAAATGAATCAACAATAAAAGGTTTGTTATAGCTTATTAATGATATTCACGGTAAAAAAGGGAACCCCCGTAGGTTCCCTTTTTTATTACTAATCGTTACTAGATTAGTATGAGATAGATGCCTTACATTCATAGATTTCACCAATCTAAATATGCTGCATTCAAATTTACTCCAACCGATCTTATGCTTTAATCCATTTCCAAATTTCTTTAGGAGTTGCATTCTTGCCATAAAGAAGTATGCCGACTTCAAATATCTTGCCAGACAGTTTGATCATGCCCCACACACTCAACGTAAGGACAACAAAAGCTAAGCCAAACTCCATCCAAGGCCACTCCTCAAGCATAGCCATCCTTAGAATTAATACAGCAGGAGATGCGAATGGTATAAAAGAGCCGATTGTAGCTGCCAATCCGTTAGGACTTATTAAGATTGGTTGAATAAATACCAATGGTAGAAACGGAAGCATCATCAGTAAGCCTTGAAAATTACTTGATGAGTTGATATCTTCGACTGTTGAACCAAAGCCAACGAACAGCGCAGCAAACAGAAGGTATCCTAATATTGCGATTAGCATCATAATAAGAAGCTCCGGTACAAGTAAGTTGTCTACAATGGCAACATCCTCTATTCTCCAGGCCGCTAATGGAATTCCAAATCCTAACCAGATGAACACCTGACTTAATCCAACACCGAAATAGCCGATGATTTTTCCTTGCATTAAATCACTCGGTGTAAGAGAGGACAATACAATTTCAGAAACCTTCTCTTTCTTTTCCTGTGATGCACTTTGAAAAATCATCATTCCTGTAAGAACGATGGCAAAAAGAACAATCAAGGAAACTATACCTGGAACCATATGTCCTGACTCACCTAAACCTGACTTCTCTACGACTCTATTTTCAGAAGAAGTTTCCGTTGCATCTAATGTTTCGAACGAAACACCAGCTGCTACTTGTTGAATTTGAGAGTCTGTAAGACCTAACTGCTCGAATTGATAAGCTTGGATTGGTTGACTCAATAACTGCAGCTGGTTAAAGAACGAATCTGTTACTTCCTCGCTCGTGTACACTTCAACTACGCCACTTTCAATGGAATCTTCCGTTATCGATAGAAAGGCTTGATTCTCATTTTCCTCTATTGAAGATAGTATGGATTTCTGATCTTCTTGTGTAAATTCAAGATCCCAAGCCAATGAATCCTGGCTATTGACTAAAGTTTCAACTGTAGGAGCTACACCTACTTCGTCTTGAATGTATACTTTCATCGTTTCTTCATTACCTGAATCATCCGAACCAGAGAACAAAACTGGGAGAAAGGTAAACATCAGGATAATCACAGGGGTCAAGAAGGTGGAAATGATGAACGATTTATTCTTAACGTTTCGTTTATATTCCCATTTCGCGACTTTCCATGTATTACGCATGCACTTCACCCACAGTCTGCATTAGATTTTGTTCTGTAGCGATTCCAACAAATATCTCGTGCAAAGAAATTCGATCAATTGTCATTTCTTGAATTATGACTTCCTTAGGCATGTGGGAAAGCCAAGTAGGAATATGAATACCTCTCTCCAAATACAGCACCGTTTTCTTTCCATCTTGCTTCACATTCTGTACTGATGGAACGTTGGTAAAGATTGATGCTGCATTGTCTCCTATGATGACACACTTATAATTTGAATACTGCTCTTTAACCTCTTCCATACTTCCTTGAATAACTGTTTTTCCATTATGTATAAGAAGCAAATCATCTGCTAGCTCTTCGATGAGATTCATTTGATGAGAGGAAAGTAAGATAGCCGTTCCATTCTTAGCAAGTTCCCTGATCTCCTGTTTAAATACATCCTGACTTACAGGATCAAGTCCTGAGAACGGTTCATCCAGAATCAATAGCTCAGGTTCATGAATGATCGAAGCAATGAACTGTGTCTTTTGCGCCATCCCTTTTGATAATTCCTCAACCTTTACTTTGTCCTTCCCCTCTAAGCCAAATTTCTTCAAATACTCTAGTGCGCGGCTTCTGGCCTTCTTTGTGGGATAATCCTTCAAATCTGCAAAATATAGAATGATGTCCATTATTTTAACGTTTTTGTACAATCCTCTTTCCTCTGGTAAATAGCCTACTACCTGATGAGGAACTCCTTGTTTAGGATAGTTTTGATACTGAACCATTCCTTTATCCGGTCGCATAATTCCCATAACACTTCGAATAGTCGTCGATTTTCCAGCACCATTTGGCCCAAGAATAGCTGTAATCTTCCCTCTCTTAACTCCAAAAGATACATCCTTCACAACTTGTTTATCCTTAAAGGATTTACCAAGATTTTCGACAGATAGCAGTGGTTGTTCCATAATGTCCTCCCCCGTTATTGATCTTCTTCATCTTTATCTACGAGCGCAAGAAGGGAATGGTTTCAACAAATTCCTTTTATTTCAATTCCGAACACATCCTTCTACACATGTAAAAGAGCTTATCCTTATACAGATAAGCTCCGGTAAACTAATTTAATTTAAGAAAATAGCTCCCGATCTCTTCTGGTACTTCTTCGTCACGAAGCACTTTTAACTTTTCTATGCCAGGTGAAGTCTAGTCATCACAACGAAAGTAACTCTCATCTACATCTACATCTACATTCCTCTTCCAGTTATGATATTTGAACTGTATATTCGATAACTCCAGTCTATCATTCCACAAAAAAGAAGCTTTTCCTCCTTAGAAAAGCTCCTGCTTGCGAAATACTGAAGATAGGAAGTATGTAAATACATAACTTCTTACATTGTTTTCATTTTGATCGACCTATGATTTTATCCATTCGCTAATTTATCTCTGTTGGTTGCTTGAGGCGGTTGTTCTAACCATTTGTTCTCGATCATAATGTTCATTCCGTCTTCCGCATATTGTAGAACTTCTCCTGTTAGTCGAACGTAGTTGGATCCTAAATCACGTCTAGGACTTACACCTAGAGATCTTCCATAATGTGCGATTCCTACAGAGTTCAACACGGAAGTATGGAACATCATTAATTTATCAGAGAATGGGGGCACTGTTGAATCAGTTGGCATTGTATCCCAAGCGCTAGCAGAAGGAAGAAATTCTTGACTTAGAAGTGAACCAAATATCTCAACATGCTTATCTGAAATATCTCTTCCCTTTTTCATATACTCCCGGACTTCCTTTAACTTAGCTACCTGACTAAACCCCATAAGAAACGTACGACCTAACTGATTTTGTATCATATTGAAATAGATTTGAGACATTTCAACTGCATTTAATGGACGTTTATGACCAAACCACCCTGCCAAATAACTTTGTTTCTCAACATATTCTACTTTTTTAGAAGCTGGTATAAACGGAGCTCGAATGAAACTTCCTTTAGATAACATTATTTCTGTTGCTTTGTTGAAGAGTTTCGATGATTCATTTAAACATTCTGTAAAGTATTCACATATATCTAAACGAGCGCAATTCGATAAAGCTGTGGCATAAAACTCCATACCCATCTTCCCTAAATTTTGAATGAAGAATAGATGGAAATCATCCGTGAATAGACGTGGAGATTCTCGATTAACATCTACACTGATTGAGAATCCTTCTGGAATAGGATGTTGCTCCTCCGTGAAAATTGATTGTAATTTCTTAACATGCGCTTGAGAAAGCTCCATTGCAAATTCTAAGAGGGAACGTATTTCCGTATCCTCGACATGGATCAAAAAGAAATCAAACATACAAATTGCTGAAGTGTCACTCATATAATTCGACCAAAGGCTCGCAACTTCTGCAGCAGTTAAATCAATATGATGGTTTGTTAGCATCCCCAATGCCTCCCTATAATTTTTCAACTTAGTATTCCTTTGAAAGACATTATTATTACTTAAGGGGATTGATCTTTGATGTGGTAAACCATACAGTTAAACAAAAAAGACAGACAGTTCGTATAAGAACTTGCCAGTCTTTTGTAATCTTTTAAAAGTAATTCATTTCCGTTATTGATCACTCCACCTGAAAAAGCGTGAAGCTAATACTGTAGAAAGAACTGCTATTCCAAGTAGTACGCCTACCTCCAAACCGTACTCGGTAATAGGTGCTGTGTTCCATGTGCCCCGAAGCAGTTCGACCACATAGTAAAGCGGTAGCGCTTTTGCGACGGTCTGAATGATGTCTGGCATAAATTGCAATGGGAAGGCAGCTCCAGATAAAAATAGCATCACATTTAGGCACAGAGAGCTGATTGCAGCAGCTGACTGTGTATTTTTCGCAAGAGACGTCAGAAACAAAGCAAAGGGAAAGAATGCGAGCATGCTAACAACGAGCGCGATTAATGTGCTACCAATGTAAGCAGGAAGCGTCAGGTCATACATCATCATCCCAAAGATCATGAGTAAAAGCGCTGAGATCGCGAAGATGACCGCTCCTTGAAATGTGTGTGCAGCAAGAATCATCCAGGACTGAACCGGGGTCGATTGGTACCTTCTCAAGACGCCAGTTTCTCTATACCCTGTAAGAACAGTACCAAGAGTGAAAAAAGACGTTGTCACAATGTTCACTCCGATCCAGGAAGGAACGAACATTTCCGCGAACGATAGACCATTCAGATCACTGTCGCCAAACATCGAACCGAATAGCCAGATCATGAGGACAGGAAAAAGAAACGTCCAGAAGACTGAAATGCGATCTCTAAAGAACATTTTTGTTTCTAAGCTTGCGAGCTTCATCATCACCGTCATGCCGTTTGCTCCTTTTCTAAGAAATGAACGAAAAGATCGTCGAGCGAACCTTTTTCAAATCGGAAGTTTCGCAAAAGAATGTTGTTCTCATGACAATACTTAAAAATGTAATACGCCGTCTCTTGTTGATCATCGCTCAGGAGTTTGAACGTGTGATTTTCAACGTCTACATTCACGACACTCGGGAGTGAAATCAAGAAATCATACTCGAGCTCTTTTGATTCAAACGATAAATAATGAACAGGAATTTCATTCAACAAGTTCTCCGGCGTATCTAACGCCTTCAATCGTCCACCGTAAATCATCGCTACTCGATCGCAGAGCTTTTCCGCTTCTTCCATATAATGAGTAGTCAGGACGATCGTGCATCCCTCCTCCTTCAGAACGTGGATCAATTTCCACATTTCCCTTCTTGCATGCGGGTCAAGGCCCATACTCGGCTCGTCGAGGAACAAAATTTCAGGTTTGTGGAGTGTTGCCAGAGCGAGAGTGAGACGCTGTTTCCATCCTCCTGATAGATCTTCAAAATTGGCATTTAATTTTTCGTGTAACCCTAATAATGCTATGAGATGATCTTTCTGATTTGTTTTGTAAAACGAAGAAAATAAATCGAGCGCTTCTTTCACCTTCATCTTCTTCTGAATCGCAGTGGCTTGAAACTGGACGCCGATTCTCTTGTTCAACTCCCTCAGCTGTTTGTGTGGTGTAAGACCGAGCACAGAAATGGCACCACCGTCTGGCTTACGGATTCCTTCAAGCATTTCGATCGTCGTTGTTTTACCGGCTCCATTCGGCCCAATAATGCCGAAGATCTCCCCTTTTCGTACGGAAAAAGAAATGCTATTCACAGCCTGAGTTGAACCGTATGATTTGGATAGCTGATCAACGATAATAACATCCTCCATCAAACTCCCCCTTTTCATATTCACTTTTCTGTAATCGTCCAAATGATCAATATGTTTGTACTCCTCTTCTAATACGTTAAACCTTTCGAAAAGATTCAGAAAATATAAAAAAGACACTCTGATTAAGGAGCTTCTCACCAAGCTATATTTTCAACTCAATATATTTATTTTGGTAAGGATGTTTCCATTTTTTATGCTGTTCAATAAATAAATCAGTAAAATATACCATATCTATTTAACTTTAGTATTTAATCCATTTTCATTATCAGATCCCTATATCCTACATATAATAGTACAAGTCATTGTAAAAAGGATGTATCTATCATGAAAGACCATATCTATCCTAAATCGTCTTGTATTTGTTCTTTGTTTGAAAGACTAGAACTTGGTAAAAGAGTAAGTATCTATTTTAAAGGTTCATCTGATCCAGTTACGATTACATTTATGCTTTACAACAAGCTATCCGGTTGTGTGAAAGCACTATTGAACCAACAAGTTTATGTTTTTAATTGTAATAATGTGGTAGCGGTCACTAATCCAATTCGTATAAATAAATATCTTTATGTTTCGAATCAAAATTCATCGGCTAATAATATTGAAATATACGATATCAATAACCCTTCAACTCCAATAAGACTAGATGAATTTAACGGGCAAAATTTAGACGGGCCTACTGGTCTCGCTATTAAAGGAGCCTTTCTATATGTTGCCAACTTTCGAAATAACACAGTTGAAATTTATAATATTTCTAATCCGTCATCTCCTACTAGGATCAGCGAATTTAATGGTAGTAATTTAAGTAGACCTTATTTAATGTTGATTAGGAGGAATCTCCTTTACGTGAGTAATTTTGGAAATAACACTGTAGAAATTTATAATATCTCAAACCCATTAGTTCCTATACGAGTAAACGAATTTAACGGCGCAAACCTAAATGACCCTACAGGATTAGCTGCTATTGGAAACATATTATATGTTGCGAGCTTCAGTAATAATACAGTTGAAATCTACAATATTGCTAATCCTATTGCTCCAATTAGAGTAGGTGAGTTTAATAGTTCGAATTTAAATAGACCTTCAGAGCTAATCATCACTGGAAATACGCTTTATGTAGCAAACTTCAATGCCAATAACGTGAAAATCTACGACATATCAAACCCTACTTCACCAGTCAATACAGGAGTGTTTAATTCAGGCAATCTAAACAATCCTGCTGGATTTGCTATTTTAACATCGACTAGGTGAATAGAAACGAAAAAGTATTTCATTACAAATTAATATGTAGCTGTCGATCAAATTCGGCAGCTACTATTTTGTTTCATAGAAAGAAGTGCTGTATATGCCTATCTAATTGGTTTAACTCTCCTGGAAATTCCATCTTCATCTCTCCCATTAGCTCACTTTTATCTAAAATGAACGCTCGATAAAAACAAATGACTTTTTGTTTAACTCTCTCATTCTAGTAGAAGATCTCCCATCTTCATTATCTACTATTTTTGTATCCTCTTTATCCGAATAAATCCCAATTTTCTGCTGTTGAATGCTTATGATACTTTTTACAACGGCTTGTATCGAAAAAATGAGAAGAACGTATAGAAAAAGAACTGGCACAATAAGCCAATAACGCTCAGTCATAATCCCCATACGCAAGGCTTGGAACATTCCAGTCCATTCGTAAGTTAATGATTGTGAAGCCGCACCTGCACTTCTCAGCCCTCCACCTAACAGGATACCAAACACTCCTAAATGCATTAGAACTTGAAGAGCTTGAATCATTTGTTGTCCAAAAAGGTGAACTAGCTTCGGAAAGAGATGAACGGTAATATGTCGGAAAAAGAGTCTGCTCTTACTTCCACCTAATAATATGACTGCTTGTGCAAAGTCTTTTCTCAGAATTTCATCAGCTTCACGACCAATTGTATTTAATACAACTGGGATAGCAAACAAAATGAGAATGCTAATTTCCAAAATGATATTAGACGTCCTTAAAGATTCAGCTACAATCCTTTGGCCTTCATTAAAAATCAATACATTCACTAACAAAATATACGCAATGAGAGAAAGCGGGAGGAATTGCATCCCATCAGCTATGTTCGTAATCATTCGCTTCGATCGATTTCCTAACCAAAATAGATAAGGTATTGAGAGCACATACCCAATGAGTATTCTTAAAAACGCAATCAACCCCGTCAGTAGGATTGTGTACTTAGCACCAACAATTAACATACTTAAAATAGGATGACCATGTGTATCTGATCCTAACAATAACCCTCCGTCGCCTGGCGGATGAGGTGGGGCATGATAAGTGCCTTGCTCACCTTGAAATATTTTAATCGTATTCACCGGAACTTCTGCAATATAGCTATACATAAAGCTTAAGATTGTGAGCCCTAGTAGATAGATTAGCGCCATTACAAACGTTGGCTTTTTACATAGTGAAACAAAAAAACGACTCATTTTTTTTATCGCTGAAAAGAAATGCATACCAGGATTTGCTAGTCTCATAGATTCCATGGAGATTAGTTTCATACCTCTCATAGAAACTCTTGAATCACTAAACTCCTCCGTTTGTTTCACTTTGAAACTCCATTCTAGAACACTATAGATGATATAAAATGGTGTGAAAATTAGTATGAGAGCCATCGCAATGACAAACGGTCGAGAATCGAAAAAGAGTAATCGAACGATGCCATAGAAGTTATGTAAATACTCGATAACCAACAAGCTGGATAGTGTGACCCACACGATTGGCCTCGATTGGATCACCAGACTTATTTTATTATTCCTTAAGCAGTGCCATATCAACACATGCATCTTACTAAACCCTTTACTTCTTACTAATTGAACATAATCTTCCTTCCATTCTTCCTCTAACAGAAGAAGAAATGATCGATAGAATAAGACGGTTGGTAAGATACATAGTGATAAAATGGGAGACAAATAGATCCTCTCACCTATATAAGCAAACTCAAACAGCAAAATATCATAGGTCTTAAAAAACCAGACGACTACCATTTGCAGTATAAAAATGAAGAGAATGTCAGGTAATGCTTCTAAACCATTTAACATCGTATGGATGGCACGCTTCATCTTGTGAGGCAAACCGAAAGTAGATAGAGCAAATACCATCCCAAAAACAATGGCAATGACTAATGCAGCAAAAAGAATCGTCATGGAATAAAGATAATTGTCCAAAACATAGGAGAACAAAGGCTTCTCTAACAGCTCATAGCCAACAAATTGGTGAAAGTACCAATCAGAAGGAGTAAAGATTGATTGAATGACGCCCCATACATTTTGAAAGTAAAGATTCACATTCAGTTGAAAGCCGTCAGTAAAAAATGCTGGGATACAACTGATGAATACGATCCCAACTACTCCTAATATGTACTTATAGAACAGTTCAAAGAACTTCATTACCCACCACCTTTGGTTACATCAGTTAATTATACCTTTATTTGGTATACGTCTAATAATGAAGAAAGTTTCATTCAATAGAGAATTAACAAATCAATCTTGAGCAACCTACTCATGTGGAATCCTATAATATTTCAACATATCCAAGATACAAACTGAAATATATAATATCTCCATTTCACAAACCTCAACAAAGTTTTAACTTACTGTTGTACGGTTATGATTTGAATTTAAATTGAAAATAGCTATAATTTTAAAACTGTTTGGAGGTAAAGCAACATGTTACCAGTAAAGGAATCGGAGTTACATGAACTTAGCTTTGACAATTCGGGGATGTTCAAAGAGATTAATGTAGAAATGGAGTTCTTATTCATTGATTTTGCGGTAGATGGAGAACTAACTTGTGAACAAAGAGATATTATTAGCAGCTTTTCGTTTAATACGGTTGTTGCGAAAAATCATCATACTTGGTATATAAATAAAATGCATTTAGAGCTAAATCAATTATACTCTGGTACGAAAAAGTATGATATTACCAATAAAAAAGAGCTAGAAAAGGCATTAGTAAGTTGTGTTGAATTTGATCAGATGAATAGTGATGAAAGAAAAGAAATGGTGGATTTATTTATTAAGAGTGTAGATGTGTTTATAGAAGAATTGAAAGAACATGAATATAAGTTAAAAAAGGAAAGGAATGAATAGTAGCAAAAGGAACTATGCTTTATTCTTAATACATTCTTGAATTCCTAAATTTAAAGCATACTAGCTCATAGTTCTGTCGAGTTAGTATGCTTAATAGAAAGCTTTTATTAGAATTGTTATTCTCTAGATTTTTTATATGGATGTTAAAGTTAGTAAAATCCGAGAATTACTCAAACACCACTTCTTCAAACATAATCCCCTCTCGCCACTCCGTAATCGTATAGGGTAGCTTATCTTGATAAGTAGGATCGTTTGTATGATAACGGATTACACTATTCTCGGAATCTGTCACGGCAGCATATACATGCTTCTCATTCACCATGATGATTCCACCGTTACTAGGAGCGATCCCTCTAATAAAGCCAGCTACAACGCGCGTTCCTAGTTTATCTCTGTCTTCTAAATCGAAGTATGAGCTTATATTCTCTAGATAGAGATCATAATCATCTCCTACAATGCCTCGAAACAGGGCATCTTCTGATTCATTTAAAACCCCCTGCTTGACCAAATCGGTTTCGATTGAGACACCGCCTTTATCATACTCACCGTAGAAGAACGTTCCCGCTCCTCCCCAGTACTCGCAGGCGTTGTTTTGTTCGATCGTAATCTTATTTTCTGTCAGCTCGAAACTTAACTCACATCCTGACTCAGCATCAGCCCATGTAGCTGTCTCCAAAGATCGATCCGCTTTGCCTTCAATTGACCCTACATTCCCACCAGCAACGACACCAAGCTTGAACGAAAAATCTTTTTCGGTTGCGTTTGTGATGATCAAGCTCCCCGTATAGTTTAAGAGATTGCGCGTCCATTCTCCGTCTAACTGGATGTTACTAGTTTCACCTGCATTTTCTTGCTCCTCACCTTCTATCTCTTTCTTCTCCTGTTCTTCAATCCCTATCGTCTCTCCCTCTCCTGGCTGTTCATGCTCTTCTGTTTGAAAAGAGAAGATACTACTGAACCCAATAATTCCAATGATGATGACACCTATAAGTACAACCATGATCCATTTCAAATCGCTATCACCCTTCCGTTATTTTTCTATTTGTAAAGCCCTTTTATCTTTGTTGACTGTAGATCAATGCATAGAACGATTAATCATAATCTTTTCCACTGGAATAATTACTGATAGCTCCTGTTCACTAATAGGGAGAATCGAACATTATTAATCATAAATTCCACCTTATTAAACGTATGCAATGACACGAAGGGTTTAAGACAACTAAAGAAAAATATGATAACTATGTCAATTC
Organism: Guptibacillus hwajinpoensis; assembly: GCF_001039475.1. Taxonomy (GTDB): domain Bacteria; phylum Bacillota; class Bacilli; order Bacillales; family Guptibacillaceae; genus Guptibacillus; species Guptibacillus hwajinpoensis. The sequence goes on from NZ_LELK01000001.1 coordinate 1,736,753, forward strand.
GTTTGCAGGTTCATTACGTTTAGACAAACTTGGCTTGGATCTAAGAGTATAGGGGTATTCTTTATAATGAAAAATAGATCCAAGTGGATACTGAAACGAAATTGAAAAACAACATGAGAGGCGATAACGAATGACACGAATTCTAATAGGACTTCTAGCAATATTACTCATTAGTTTAATTAGTTTGGGAGGAGCACGGGAATGGGCTTCTTCAACTAACGAAGATGCGAAAAAAAGCAAGTGGGTAGGTACCTGGACAGCAAGCATGCAGGCGCCTGCTAAAGATGGAAATTCTCATGAAGGGTTTAAAGATCAAACGATTCGCTTAATCCTTCGTCCACATAGCGACGGTGATAAAATGCGCATCCGCTTATCGAATGAATTTGGTTCACTACCTTTATCGATGAAAGAAGTTCGAGTAGCTGTTTCTAAAGAAGGAGCGAGCGTAGATGGTGAGACCGATCAGGTCATCACGTTCAATGGTGAGAAATCATTTACGATTCCTGCTGGGGAGAAACAGTATAGCGATCCTGTTGAATTTCCCGTAGATGCTGATCAAAACCTCAGCGTAAGCTTATACGTTGATAAGGAAACTGGGCCAACAACATGGCATCAGCGCTCAACTCAAACGGTCTATATGTCTGAACCTGGTAACCATGCTTCAGATGCTGAAGGTTCAGCCTACAAATCGAAAGAGGAAGCCTGGTTCTGGCTCGACCGGATGGAAGTCATTCCAGATGATTCGGTTAGCGGTGCTGTCGTTGTAATGGGAAGCTCTATTGCTAATGGAAATGCTTCTACACTAAATGCAAACCGCCGATGGCCAGATTATCTTGCCAATCGAATGAACGAAGAAGATTCTAAAGTCAACATGTCTGTTCTAAATGCTGGCGTTTCTGCCAATCATTTAATTAATAGTGAGCTTGGAAAAGGTGAGAATGCCTTAGCACGGTTAGAGCGAGATGTGTTAAGTCAAAAAGGCGTACAAGCTGTTATTCTTCATGAGGGAATTAACGATATCAGACACTACCCAGAGTATGATTCAGAACAAATCATTAACCGAATGAAACAAATCATTAAAGCAACACATGAAGAAGGACTTTCAATATACGGCGGCACATTAACACCGTTTAAAGAGTCCGGCATGTATACAGAAAAGGGCGAGCAAACGCGCCAAGAAGTAAATGAATGGATCAGAACGAGCGGAGCATTCGATGCTGTTATTGATTTTGATCAAGCACTTAGAGATCCAGATGATCCAGAGAAATTTCTCTCAACCTACGATTCGGGTGATCATCTCCATCCGAATGACAAAGGATATAAGAAGATGGCTGAGACAGTGGATTTATCTGTATTTGAATAAATTAAGTTCTTTTCTAAAAGATTATTGCTTTTGAATGAATAATTGAATAAAAAAATCAACTTCTAATTGGAGCGAAAGGATGCTCGACTCCTGCGGGACTAGCGGGACAGGTGAGACCGCGCAAGAGCGTAAGCGATGAGGAGGCTCACCGCCCGCCCCGCGGAAAGCGAGCATCCTGGAGCGAAAATCCCCCCATTCTTAGAGCAACACTGTCTACGAAAAGATCCATAAATTAACACAAAAAATGCTGAAGATCCTTTGTGGATCTTCAGCATTTTTTCAACGCTTGCTTATGTAATCATAATTGCTAGAAAAAGGACTGATGCAGCAAAATAAACATACCCTAATTTACTATCTTTATCTTCACGCTTACTAATTTCGATGCCGAATAATAAGTACATGATAAATAAATACGGAATCCATGCATTTATAGAAAGATCTTCCACAAAAAAATGATAGAAACCCATCATCACTGCTCCGATCGAAAGAGCAGTATTTACTTTTTTCAGTAAACCCAACAAACCACACCTTTAGTTGTTCATTACTTCTGTACCCTATTCTATTCTTTTATTGTTAAACAATGATCGTCCTCTATCAATTAACATTTCTACTATTAAATAAATAGGAACGCCGATGATAAAGTATATTCCTAAATCCATTAACAACGACTTTAAGCTAAATCGATCTTCAAACCAATTGTAATGGAAGTTCATCTTTTCATATACTTGCTCAGTAATCCGATTAGTCGCTATAACCGTAACGACAATGGCTATGAACTCTTTCAAATGCCCACCTCTATCTGTGTTCTACCCTATCATAAAGGCATCAACCGAAGATTTATTTTTTGTAGACAACTGATAGGAGAATCAATGCTATTCCTAGAAATAGAAAAGCGATTTCAATAGAGAGATTAGATTGAAGCGAACCATTAGATCGATATGTTGATAATAAATGGCTCATCTCTAATAGATTCTGCTTTTGAATCAATTATTGGATAAAAACCACACTTTGCTAATTGGAGTGTAAGGATGCTCGACTCCTGCGGGACTAGCGGGACAGGTGAGACCCCACAGAAGCGTTAGCGACGAGGAGGCTCACCGCGCCCGCCCCGCGGAAAGCGAGCATCCTGGAGCGGAAATTAACCACTTATCTAAAAGCAACAATGTCTACGAAAAGAGTATGACATCCTCCTCACATCTAAACTAGATTCATTAATTAACTAATAATTGTATAGTCCCTACTCCGACTGATATAAGCGCAAAGACTAAAACAAATGAAAGCAGCTTACTTCTTTCCCTTTTTGTTTTACCTAACCAAAACCTCTCTTCAATTCAGTCCCATCTGAAGGAATCTATTACACTAAGAGAGAATCTTATAGCTTAGAACAAACCGTATGCATAATCCAATGAAACAAGAAGAAACACAACACTCAATACAAATTTGATTAACCTGCTATGTTTTGGCTTTCCACTTTTCTTCTCCATAAATTCTACATAAATGATTAACAATATAAGTCCAATCCAGGTCATTATATTTCCAGTCAAATCATTATTCATTATTAATCTCACAGATACGAATGCTAAAAGAAAATAGCCACAGTATCCTGAAACATAATGAATGTATTCTTTCATAACTTCACCACTCTTTCCAAAAGAATAACACTCAATAACTTTCTTAAAATCACGAAACGATCACTCTTCTATATATTACCATATCGTGACTGACTCCTCAGATAACTTACTTAACAGCTAATGACAAACCCATATCTACTAAGAGCTCTCTAACCTTAAACAAACTCCTAAGAATACATCGTTGTTCTCACTCGTAAAATGACAGTTGTACCAACGGAATTCGCCTACTACGTCTCGAGACCTAGAGGGAATTTGGACTGTAGACCGCTGTATTATTGGTTTGCTTGCAGTAATTTTAAAGAGAGGAAAAAAGTGCTTAGCAAGACTAATCGAAAAAGGAATCGGGGGAGAATGTATGCAATTATTAACGAATTGGGCTTTTCGAAACAAAACAGCAATGGGACTATTTATCGTTATTACGCTTTTGGTGGGAACTGTTAGTTATTTTCTACTGCCTATGGAATTTCTGCCTGAAGCTGATAACCCACAGGTAACCGTCGTTACGCTTGGTCCAGGTAATGATGCGGGTTCTATGACTACAAATGTCACCGAACCAATTGAACAAGCCGTAGCTTCCGTGAGTGGAAAAACATCGGTTCTCTCAACAACAGGTGAAGGATATTCACAAATTACGATTAACTTTGATTCGAAAACGGACATGAAGGAAGCGAAGAATAACGTAGAAGATGCCATCAACCCACTTTCGCTACCAGAAGGTGTTGGAAAACCCCAGATATCGCAACTCAACACAACCATGATCCCGGTTGGGCAGGTGTCGATTACGTTTGATGACGGGATGACCAAAAGCAACCTTGAGCAAGTAAATGACAGGTTTAAACCACTATTCGAGAACCAGGAAGGCTTATCACAAGCTAGCATTGTTGGTGAGAGCGGATCACGCATTCAGATCAATTTGGATCGAGATAAGTTAGAGCAGCTTCAAATTCCAGTTAATGCGATTATGGGAGTCCTTCAAGGGCAGAATGTTTCCGCATCAGCTGGAAACACAACCATTGATGGAGAGAAAAGCACGATTAACGTAACCGATAACCTGACATCAATCGATGCGCTTGAGAACTTACCTATTCCTCTCCAGATTCCGAACTCGGAGCCAGTTTATTTAAAAGATGTCGCGTCGGTCGAACAGGTGAAGTCCGATGATCTTGTTACAAGGGTGAATGGGAAAGAAGCTCTTGCCGTTGTCCTTTTTAAGGAAAGTGATGCGAGTGCGGTTACTGCTGGTAATGAAGTCGAGGAAACGGTGCAGAAAATTAACAACGAGTACAATGGTGTTGAAGCAAAGACTCTCTTCACAACTGGAGACTTGGTAAAGAACTCTGTCACAAGTATGATGCGCGAGGTTGGACTTGGTGCGCTCTTTGCGACGCTAGTTATTCTGTTATTTCTGAGGAAATTAAAACCGACCATTATTACAGCCATTTCGATTCCTCTATCACTCGCCATTACGCTCTTACTTCTCTGGGTTTCTGGCGTAACACTAAATATTCTAACGCTTGGAGGTGTGGCTGTAGCGGTCGGTCGTCTAGTTGATGACAGTATCGTTGTCGTCGAGAACATCTTCAGGCGCAGTCAGAACGAAAAGCTATCAAAGGCAACCGTGTTAGAAGCAACAAAGGAAGTATCACGTGCCATCACATCATCAACGCTCATTACAGTTGCCGTGTTTCTACCAATGGGTCTTGTGAACGGATCATTAAAGGCGTTCCTCCTCCCGTTTGGATTAACCGTCACTTACTCATTGCTAGCTTCCCTACTCGTCGCTTTGACCGTTGTTCCACTTCTGAGTCGCGCAATGTTAAAAAACACAACGCTACCATCTCATTCGCCACCTGAAGGGTATATCAAAGTTCTTAGATGGTCTCTCAATCATAAATTCGTACCAATTCTCCTGGCGATTGTCGTTTTTGGTGGTTCAATTGCTCTTTATGTAACAATGCCAAAAGCAGCGACTGGCGCAAATGATGCATCAATGGTATCTGTGAGTATGGAATTCCCGAGCGGCACACCTGAAGATACAAAAAAGAAGCGTATGATGGAGTTTGAGAATACGCTAGCTGATTTCGATGGATATGAGTATATGATTACGCAATATGGTTCAAGTGAAGAGGAAGCACAGTACGGACAGGTAAGTGATCCGAATACAGTACTCTACACGGTCATTATGAAAGAAGATGCGGATGCGGAGAAATTCATTGAAGAAGTCGATCAAGCAAAACAAGATGAGAAGAACGTTACGATTGAAGCAAATCCTGCTTCAATGTTCGGGGGCTCCTCGAACTCTTCCATTACGTATGATGTGATCGGAAACAATACGAACGATATCTTAATTGCATCAGGTAAATTGATTGATGAAATGAAAGATGTTGACGGTGTACAAAAAGTATCGAGCAATCAGGATAAAACATCGCCAGTGTATACAGTAAAAGTTAATACGAAGAAAGCGAATGCCCAACAAACGGCTATGCAAATTAGTAGTCTACTTAACCCACAACCAATCGGCGCAATGACGCTGGATGATCAGAAATTGCCAGTCTTTCTTAATGCAAACATTAACCCTGATTCACTATCTGACTTAAATGATTTAACACTTGCGACGAATGCCGGAGCAGTCCCACTGTCTCAAGTGGCTTCGATTACGCAGGAAGAGAAGCCGAGTACGGTTCTTCATAAAGATGGTGATTTGTATGCGCGTATTACCGCAGAAGTTACACCAGAAGAGCTCTCAGTCATTGCTGGGAAAATCACTGAGAAAGTGAACAAACTTGATCTCCCAGAAGGAATTACGCTTGATACAGGCGGAGCTTCCGAACAACAAGCAAATGACTTTAAAGATCTTGGTATCACGATGCTAGCGTCAATCTTAATTGTGTATCTCATTATGGTGCTAACATTCAAGACGTTACGTGCACCGCTCGCGATTCTAATGACCCTTCCGCTTGCATCCATCGGAGCCGTTCTTGGTCTATTAATCTCTGGCGTGCCAGCTGATGCGACAGCGCTGATCGGAGCATTAATGCTGATTGGAGTTGTCGTCACAAACGCGATCGTGCTCATTGATCGTGTGAAGCAAAATGAAGAAACCATGATTATCCGAGATGCTATTCTCGAAGCATGTGCAATCCGCCTTCGTCCCGTTGTGATGACCGCAATTGCTACAATATGTGCAATGCTTCCACTTCTCTTCGGACATTCTGAAGCCGGTAGCCTTGTATCAAAGTCGCTAGCCGTCGTTGTAATTGGCGGACTTTCTGGAGCGACTGTTCTCACGCTCGTCATTGTGCCCGTCTTTTATGAATTGCTTTACTTTAGAAAGTCAAAACGCCAGCGAAAGCAGGAAATTGTAACAGAGCAACAAGTAGCGAACTAATCAAGAAAAACTGCCATCCTTTTATCATAAGGGTGGCAGTTTTATTGTAGTTCAGCGCAAAATTGATGTGCACAGCATGAACTGTCCTAATCATCATCTCGGCTGCTATTGTCATTTCCATCTTCTTCGTATGTCCAGCGTTCCCGCTCTTCTTGCTCTTCTTGCTCTTCCTCACGATCTCGTTGTTCCTCATCTTCGTCATTGAATTCTCCTGTTTCATCATATCTCTCTTCATAGTCGTCATCGTCATCAAAATCAACATCCCACTTATGGGTTCTCACATTAGATGAAGCATGAGTGGCTGCAACTTTACTCGTAACAGCTTTTACTTTAGATCGACGTGACAGACTCCTGAATACAAAAAACCCACCAATCATGAAGATGAAAACAAATTCAACTGGAATGAACAAAAATAACGCCAGCAGGATCATAACATACAGAATCCAATACATTGTCCCAGCTCCCTCAAAGAACATTCGTTTTCTAGCAAAAGCTTTTACACCAACTAGCGTTAAAGAAGAGACATTTTACGTACCTATCTTATTCCGCTGAACGTCACTCCATTCCTCCCGTTGTTCGGTTTTGCATGGAATTGGGTTAATACTCTCTATATCTTCCTTGCTTAAGTTTATATACCTTCAACAAGACTAACTTTTTCTGGTCGAAAGCCTTTAATAAAAAATGTTTAAGGTCTTTTCGTAGACATTGTAGTTATAAGAGGAGTTAATTTCCGCTCCAGGATGCTCGCTTTCCGCGGGGCGGGCGGTGAGCCTCCTCGTCGCTAACGCTCCTGTGGGGTCTCACCTGCCCCGCTAGTCCCGCAGGAGTCGAGCATCCTTCCGCTCCAATTAGCGAAGTGTGGTGTTTTATATTTAAATTTTTTCAAATGCAACGACCTTACAGAAAGAGCCTATTAAAATGAAAAGGGAACTACATCATTGATGAAGTTCCCTTGAACCTAGACTATTATTATGTAGAACAACCGGTCGTATAGATTAGACTCGAGAAGAGTCAGTTCCTAAGATTGATTTAATTTGTGTTTCTTCTTCTTTCTTATCCAGGTACTCAAAAAAACCAATACGATTTCCCCATGGATCTCGGAAGGTTCCCCACTTGACTGGAACTTCGGGTCTTGAGTGTATTTCGAACCTTTCAATCGTTAATTCCTTTATAAGTCTTTCACGTTCACCTTCAATATCTGTAACCCCTAATCGCAAAGGACCATTGCCCTCCGTTAACTCTCCTTCAGCCACCTGTAACCAACAGCCAGGAATGAGTTCCCATTCAACAAATCCCTTATGGGGAATAAAATCGGGATGTTTATTTATTAGAGTTTCATACCATTTATGCCCCTCTTCAATATTAGAAACACGAACTTGAGTAGTCATCTCAAAAATCAATTATGATACCTCCTAATGTAGGTTTAATTAATTATTCAATGATGCATTTACAGGATCCTTATTTAGCATATCCAATATGTTTCTTCTGGTCGGTGATGTCCAGTTCAGGATGATATCTCTCTACCAATTCAATAACATCTTCAATTAACTTCTCTAATTTTTCTATACCGTTTTGTGGATGTCCAATTAGAATATTCGTCATTCGATCATGAAGACTTTCCGGTCTAATTTCCATTTGTTCAATATAGATCCCCATCCACTTAAATACAGGGTGGTGTACATATATGTGATTAAGTCCAAATAAAACTCCTAGTAGATTCCTTTGCACGCCACAAATAACATCAGAAAGCATTAACCAATCTTGGCGTTTCAAAAGTGCTTTTCGGTTATTCCATCGATTACTCAACCAGAGGTTTTCCGAAATCATACGTTTTGAAAGCTCTAACGGGTAAGTGGCAATTCTGTTTTTTAGGTCATTGATTTTTTCTTCTCCAAAAAGGCTGACACCATCATTTATGGAAGCTATAATACACTGTTTATCGTAGTCCGTTTCGTATCTATCCACAACATCTGAAATAAACCGTTCTACTGTTTCACACAAAAAGTTACTAATCTCAAACTTAATTCCATTTTGATCCAAGTAAGATTCAGACCACTCTTCATCTTCATAAGGATGATATGAAAGAATAGTGCCATCAATTTTTTGAATCGGATTCTGTCGATCCTCGTCAGTAGGAGAGCTTGACCATAAAATATGTAATTCAATATCCGAATGTTCATCTTGTAAGTTTTTAGATACTGATCCAGCAAGAAGAACGGCATCTACCTTTGGGTTTTCCTTATAATGTGCTGACATCTCGATTGATTTTTGTAATAAATTCATCTAGACCTCCAACAAGTTTATCTGCAAATATTATTTCATAATCATTTCTATGTATTAGACCTAGATCCTCTATATTTATTAGCTCTATACTCCGTTGAAAAATAGAACACTGCAATGATAAATAATGCAGTTGAAAGGAACATGACAATTCCGTTCCATTCACCATTAAATATTGCGATATTTATAAGTGTCATTGTGTGCATGATAGCTACGATTATGAACAAAACGAGATACGTTTTCATAGGTAGTTCACCTCCCACGATAAGGTGTCAAAAGCTATTTCTCTATTATTCCTAAGTAATCTTCTTCTTTAATCTCACTTTTTTCAGTAACAAGAAGAGCTTTAAAGGATGTAAAAAGCTCTTGAATCTCTTTTTCCTTATTAATAAGTTCCATACTAGTTCGGTAATCATCTTCACTTTTATAGTACGTCATTTCCAGCCATTTTGTAGGATCTACTTTGCTATGTAAGTAAGTTGTTTCAGCATCTATGTACCTTCCATAGACTTCTCGAGCTTTCTGTTGAATAAGCAAATACTCTTCTATTTTTTCTTTTTGAATATGATATTCATAAACTTTTACAAACATAAATTTCTCACTCCTCCAAGAAAAATTAATATTCAGTCATTCAGAACTACCCGAAACCCACGTTAAACGCTCATCTTTTATGAAGAAAAAATGTACTGAACACTTCCGAAAATAACGAGGCCCATTATAACTATAGTAAATAGAAGATTAATAATCGCACTCTGCTTTTTACCATCCCACAAATCATTGACCATTCGCTTCAGACTTAGAAACATCCAAAATACCAATAAAAAGAAACCACCCACATAATCATTACTATGGTTTTTATCAAAAATCATTTGAAAAGCTCCCAAAATCATTAATCCACATAATAAATTGCATCCTATTGTAATACCTTTTCTACTCATCTTATTTTTCTTATCTTCACTCTCCATCCTTTACACCTCTGCTTAGAAATTACGTAGTAAAATAACGAGGCTATCCGTTAATCTTAACAATATCACCTATCATTTGGATGTCTTCACCTTCTAGAATTATTCCATCCCCATCATTACCTGCGTAAATAGTAGCCTATTCATTCTCCCACGGAATCACAGTGAGTTTTGGCCAAAGATTAAGCCATTTAGTAGCTTTTTCTTCATATATGTCACGTGATATTAGCTGTTTATTAGCTCTTACTGTCATACTAAAAAGATCATTTAAGCCATATGGGGCATACACCTTGAATTCTCCATTAGTTTCTCTTCTAACCCCTAGCGCAGTAGCGGTTGTTGGCCAACTATTGATCGCATCTTCTAGTGATTGATAGGGGTTGATGTCTTTTCCGAATTTCTTTTTATACCAAAGATGAACTCGAGCCTCATTTTTAACATCTATTTCGAGAGGAAGATCGCTAAGAGAGCTTGCGAGTTTCAGTTCTATCATTTCTTCTTTCTCTTTCGTTAAGTCCTTATCATCGAAATAAATGATATCAATATCACTAATGCCATAACTTATTGGGTAACCTGATAAGTAGTTCCATACCGTCTGAACTAAACTACCCGCTCCAACATAGTAGTGATCAAATTCTAATTGAGATACTTTTAACACTTTTTCAATGTTCTCATTCAAGTTCAAAATGTTTTCTAGTATTTCAATCTGACTGTTTACGTCTTTGTTCAAGCCGTTCAAATTACCACGCTCCTGTTTGATAATCTTGCTAAGCCACGTACGATTCTATTTTTTCTTTCATTCCACCTATATTCGTAAATAGAACGTAGTTTCCTTTTTTGGTATTAATCACAACAGTATCAGTACTTGCATAAGGGTTACCAATTCTAATAGCCGACTTATCTTTCCCACCATACGTGTTATCATAATGAACCTCGGTTATATCAGACAAAAGTATTTCAATCTTACTTAACTGCCATTTAATAATAAGGCTATTATTTTTTTTAGTGACATTTATTTCGAATAGTTGCATTCGATTCACTCCCATCTTTTATTTACATACGATTGTTGGGAAGAGTTAGTTTCAATTATTAGGAAATTGAATTAGTGGAGAACTATCATTAATTCTTCATGATTATCATCCCAAATAAAAAAAGCAGTTCAATTGAGGGTACACTTTGAGTCTTGTACGCCAAAATTGAACTACTTTAAATAAAATGAAAACTATTCGGCAATCACTCCGCACGCAATCCGATCTCCTGCATCTCCAGATGGTTGTGAGGTATTATCATCTTCACTAGCATGAATCACAAGTGCTGTTCCGGATTCTTTTAGTAACGAGTTGTCTTTCCCTTTTTCTAGTGTCACTTTCTCATTCATGATTTCTTTTTGAACCGTTCCGTCTGCGCTTACTTCAAGATTCTCCAAGTCTCCAGCGTGTGGACCATCTTCTGACATCGTTCCATGGCTCGCATCTGCTGGGTTAAAATGTCCGCCTGCTGACTTGAAATCAGGTGCTTCACATGATCCGGTTTCATGAATATGAAAGCCGTGCGTTCCTTCTGGTAGATTAGAAGCATCTAGTTGAATCATCGTGCCACTATCCTGTTGCATCAGTTCAGCTGTACCGATTTCTTCTCCATCCTGGTTCATCATTTTAACCGAGATCGTTTCAGCCGCTTCATCACCTTGCTGTTGCTCTTCCTCTCCGTTATTCATTGTTCCGTTATTTTCTGATCCAGATGTACCTTCCTCATCCCCCGTGCCACCGCAAGCAGTCAACAATAGTAATACCGAAAAGATTGCAAATAGAATCGTCAAACGTTTCATAATCAGATCCCCTCTCACTTCCTTTTTTCATATACATGGTATCCCATAAGCCAATAGCTTAAACTCTTCTAAAGGGAATTCTATCCATTTTCCTAGTATTCTATAAGTAAATCGAGTCTTTAGACTTATAGGGCCAGAAGCACACTAGTTAAAAGGAAGTGCAAGACGATTCAAACACAGACAGTTATACTCACTGCACCCGAGTTGCTTCCTGTGATTTATGCTAGTCAATTGTGCTAAACTAACGTAAATCGTCTGCTACTAGCTAGCAGGAATCCGGAAAGATGCAATAAACGCTTATTAATCTGTTAAACAAAATGAAGGTGCTGTTCATATGTCAAAAATATTATTAATACTAGTCGCATTTGGGGTAGGATTTCTATTTGATTTACTAAACATCCCTGCTGGCTGGTTGTTAGGGGCTATGCTTGTCGGTGTTTACTACCGCCTCATGATCAATGATATAGCGTATCCTAATCTACTATTCGATCTCTCTCTTGCCGTGATTGGTGTGAGCATTGGTATTAGCATAAAAGTCTCGATGTTTAAAGAGGTCGCGAACTATTTGCTCCCACTTGCTGTATCGATGATGATCCTTTTAGTGGCGAGTTGGATCCTCGGAAAAATTCTAAACCGCTATTCGAATTTAGATGCCAAGACAGCTTTATTCTGCTGCTTACCTGCAGGCGCTTCTGTCATGATGGCGCTAAGTAAGGAGTATAAAGCGAATCTAGGAATTGTTGCAGCGTTTCAAACGGTGCGGATTATGATGCTCGTCGCAACAATTCCAATCGTAGCTGGATTAATGTCCTCCTTCCTCTCGACCAAGGAAGTGGAATCAAGCTCCTTAGGACAAGTGGCAGATAACGCTTTGCCTATGTGGCTCGCCGTGTTCAGTTATTTGTTCCTAATTGTTCTTACACTCGTTGTTGCTAAAAAGTGGCGCATTCCTATTGCTCCATTTCTCTATTCGATCTTGCTTGCCTTTCTCTTTCATGTGTTGATCCAACCTCTCCCTCCTATGCCGAATCTAGGAGTTGGATTAGGGATGGCCATGCTTGGTGTTATCATCGGAGTTCGATTTGATCGCAAGTCATTAGCTGATATTAAGCAAATTGGTTGGACAAGCGTTGCTATTCTGCTTGCGTTCTTCTTCTTAACGTTTGTTGTAACATTTGTCTTCTATCTGATGACACCACTTGATTTCACCACAAGTCTCCTTGCCATTGTTCCTGCCGGAGCACCCCAGATGGCTTCTGTTGCCGCCTCGCTCCAGCTTGATGCGAGCGTTGTTGCTGCGATGCAAGTAATTCGCTTACTTGTTCTCATTCTAATTATCCCAGCTCTTGTTCCTTTTCTCGTATCAAAGGAAAACAAAGAGGCAACTGAAATGGATCATAAGTAAAAAGCATGCGCTTCGGCGCATGCTTTTTATATAAACTTAATTTTAGCAAGGTTCCTTTAACTGCTCGCACAATGAACCGTTCTCGAAGTAGTCATGAATAACATCAAGTTCAGAATATGGCACGCGTTCATTCCCAATAATCAGTTGTGTATGATTCTCCTGCCGACCATTTGTATACGGTGAGAAGCAGGATGGACATCTCTATATATACTGCAATTGACTGTTCATTTAACCATCCTTTTTAACTAAATAACGCTTTATCAAAATAAAGCAATTCTTTTCTGCCTTAGTTCCCCTACTTATACTAAGGTAAACATTTAGATAGCATTGGATAGGTTTTGAACCGTTTACATGTTTTCCTATGTATTATGCCTTTACATATTAATCGATCTACCATGCTCAAAAAGAACTCTATTCATCTACTAACAGTCGGCATTAAGAAGAGAATGATTGCGCTCAATCCTCATCCTAAAGTTATTCATTAGCCTTATTTGGTCTTCCGTTAGCATTTCTTTATCCCAGTACATGTGCATTAAGCTATATTCAAAGACTTCCTTTAGTTTAAGAAAGAGGGGAAGTTGATCTACCATTTCTTCTGAAAGGTCATTTTCCTCTTGGTACCCATCAAGGATTGCTTTTGTAATATCGCGGCCATATTCAACGATGTTACCTCCTCCTACAAACGAATACTCTAATGCGCTATAGATTGGAACAGCTAAGTCATAAATATAGTAATGTTTCTCACAATCTTGAAAATCAATCATTGTTACATTCGACTCACCATCAAACAATGCATTTTCTAAGCATAAATCACCGTGTAACAATCCATAAGTCGAATGATTTTTTGGTAACTTTCTAATTGCTGATAAAATCTCTTGAGCAATCGATCGGATAGCCGTTTCCTCTTTAGGAATATAGTTTAGAAAAGCATATTCTTCATTTTCATGCCAATCCTTTATGTATTTTACCGGATGCACCTCTTCAAATTTCTTAGATAAACGATGCAATCTTCCTATTTGGCGACCTAGTTCTTTTAATACATTAGCGTTCCATTCATTTTTCGATAAGTGAACACCAGGAGCCGATTGATAAAGAACAGTTGATACATGATAATCGTCTAGCGTTATCTTTTCTACTGCTTTTCCATCAAATGAAGAGATTGATGGCGTTACACCGAAGCCTTCTTCGTATAAGAAATTTGTGTACTGAACTTCTTCTACCTGCTCTTCCTCGCTTTTATAATTTGTTACCCTTGCGTAATAATCGCCTTGTTCGGTCTTACAAAGATACATTTCATTCGTTACTGATTCGACTTTTATAATATCTACTGGATAGAGATTATTGAGTAATTCACGTAATTTTTGTTCCATTTCTACTCTCTCCTTCTTAATTCGATTTATTGAATATTAGTTTTTCACTTTTCCAATTATTCCAAAAGCAACTAGTTACAGCAAGCAATATTTGCAAAATAATCTATTCTGAAAGATCGTTGTTTTTGAAGTACATTGTATCAAACCACACTCGGTAAATTGGAACGGAAGGAGGCTCACCGCCCGCCCCGCGGAAAGCGGGTAGGAGCGGAAATTTACTCTTATAGCAACAATGGCTACTAAAAGAGCACTACAAAAAAAAGTGATTTACCCTATTTAGGATAAATCACTTTTCAATTAGTATAGAGATTCGATTTTATAAAATTTGGGGATATGTGCTACTAGTAGTACATAATTAGCATCGAAATAAAACTAATAACAGTGTATAGTACGGATCCATAAAACACTATTCCAACATTTACTTTCTGCTCGTTGTTGTTCTCAATTTTCCATGTCGCCTCACTCAGGTTAGCGTCTGCATATGAAGATAAGATCCCCCCACTGCTATTGGATAGATAAAGAATAATAGAAATTCCTAGTCCGATAAAAAAGCTCCAATTGCTATAAGAGAAGGGAACGATGAGACTCGCAGTCAAAACAATTAAACTGATTATGATTGCTGTAACGATTGATTTAAGTATAATCTTCTTCAAAGTGATGCCTCCTTTGATAGTATTCATACGAATGCTATTCGAAAAGGTTTCGTTTTTCGCGTTAGGGCTAGTCAGATTCTGTTAAAAAAATGGATTCGCGGATATAATCTCGTTTTAACGGATATATTTTAAAAATCGCGGATAAAATTTGTTTTTCGCGGATATATACAAAATATCGCGGATAAATGCTATGTTCGAGCAATTCACACTTGCTGTCACATACCAAAAAAATAGAAAGGAGCTACTTATGACACTTTTATCACGAGAATTCTATCAGAAACCCACTTTAGATCTTGCAAAAGCATTGCTCGGATGTGAATTGGTCAAAGAAACTGAAGAAGGACTAGCTTCCGGTTACATTGTTGAAACCGAAGCTTATTTAGGAGCAGGAGATCGAGCAGCTCACAGCTTTAACAACAAACGAACAAAGCGAACTGAAGTAATGTTTGGTCCTGCTGGGAATGCTTATACGTATGTTATGCACACACACTGTTTATTCAATGTTGTGAGTGCTCAAATTGGAACACCTGAAGCTATTTTAATACGTGCCGTGGAACCTGTAAGAGGACTACATCTCATGGAAAAACGTAGAGCTGGCCGTAAGCAAAAGGACTGGACTAATGGACCTGGCAAGTTAACGAAAGCCCTTGGAATCAACAAGAGTGATTACGGTCATGCCCTGTTACGAGAACCTCTCTATATTCATCATGGCTATACCCCAAAACAAACTTCTGAAGGGAAACGCATAGGCATTGATAATTCCGGTGAAGCTCGTGACTATCCTTATCGATTCTGGGTTACTGGGAATAAGTACGTGTCCAGGTAATTCTATATCGGCATTTAGTATAATAGTGAATTCTGAAGGCCGTCGGGACCTTAAAAAAAAGGGACAGACCGGAGTCTGTCCCTCTTGAATTCTATTTCTTCAACAATCCGTTTTCCACAAGCCAATCATGAGCAACGATCGATACTGGGTTTCCCTCAATATCAACTTTATAATTCAACTTACGCATAATGTCACTAGTTAGTTTTTCAGCAAGTGGCGCTGTAATCTCTTTTACTTCAGGGTACTTCTCATAAACATCCTCATTTATCGTGACTGCTGCCCTGTAAGGAGGAAAGAAGTTCTTATCATCTTCTAATGTAACCAAATCATACTCAACGATTGTAGGATCGGTTTCAAACGCAACGGATATGTCAACTTGCCCGTTATTTAGTGCTCTTTGCGTTAAACCTATATCCATTTGTTTGATTTGACCTGTTTGAAATTCAAATCCATATGTTTTCTCTACACCAGGGATCCCATCAGGACGGTTGGCAAATTCTGCGTCAGACGCTATTGTCAACTCTCCAGGATTTTCATTAATGTATCCAGCTAAATCACTGATCGATTGAATACCTAATTCCTTCGCTTGTTCCTTTTTCATTGCAAGAGCATAGGTGTTATTCACATTAGACATATTCATCCAATGGATATCATTTTTTCGATCAATCTCTTTCACTTTCTCGAACGCTTTTACAGGATCAGCAATCGTATCCTGCCCCATGTATGTAATGAGTGCAGTCCCAGTGTATTCCCACATCACATCTACCTGTTTATTCTCAAGCGCTTTACGAACAACGGTACTGCTAAGATTATTCATTTGTTTCACATCAAAGCCCTCCTCTTCTAGAAGAAAGGAGGTCATTTCAGAAAGCAAATATTGTTCTGTATAGTTCTTGCCTCCAACAGATATCTGCTTTCCTCCAATTCCTACAGTTGAGCAAGATGTTAGCAAGGATAGTATAACAACGATTATGAATCCACTAAGTAATTTCCTTCTCACGTAAACACCTCCTGACGTTCCATTACAATTCTTGGGGCGGCTTTGACCCTTCAGGCACAATAAGACGCTCAAGTAGTCGAAGCAAATAATCTACAAAAATGGCTAGTAACGTGACAGGGATTGCCCCTGAGATTAAATAACCATTATCAAACAATTGTATCCCTGTGAAAATCCAAACCCCTAGACCTCCACCTCCAACGACGTAAGCAAGAGCTGCGGTTCCGATATTTAACACGATTGCTGTACGGACTCCTGCTAGAATCGAATAGGCAGCGTTGGGTAATTCAATTCTTAAGAGAATTTGAATCGGCTTCATTCCCATTCCTTTAGCAGCATCAATTAGATTCTCATCTATGGAATCAATTCCTGCTACTGTATTTCGATACATCGGCAGAAGCGAATAGATAAAGAGTGCAAAAACAGCTGTATTAAATCCGATACCGAGAATACTGATCATCAAAGCAAGTACAGCAAGGCTTGGAATAGTTTGACCAAGGTTTACAGTATTCGATACGACCCACTCTGCTCTTCGAAAGCTTTTACGTGTTACCAGAATCCCACCTGGAATCGCAATAATTAGCGCTAGCAATGATGAAACAAGCACTAGCTGTAAATGCTGCTTCACTAGGAGCAGAAATGTTGTTGATTCACTGAAAATATAGTCAAAGTAATGGTTACTAATCGCCCAGAAAAAGAACAAAGCGACCAGTCCATAAACCGAATAACGAACAATAAGACTAACAACTTTCTTCTTATTCATCTCATCATCCCTTCTGTACCAGGGCAGGTTTTGCTTTGATTTCGAAATGGAGGTACTTTTGGACAAGGTCGATGGTGATAGCGCCAAGCTTATTTCCATTATCATCACTCACAATAACCTGTTCTGCTTCCTGGTTTAACAGCATCGATAGACTATTACGAAGATCATGATGAACATTGATGGTTTTCGTGTCAGTGATTGCTTCATCAAACTCTGCAAGACCAATAATTTCTCGCAGGTTCTGAATCGTATGTAAACTTAAGCTTTTAATGGCACGATCTTTCCCAAAGAACTCTCGAACAAATTCATTCTTAGGACGCACAAGCATTTCGGAAGGCGTATCATATTGCATCAATTCTCCTCCACGTAGGAGAACAATTTTATCCGCCATTTTAATCGCTTCGTCAATGTCGTGACTTACAAACAGGATCGTTTTCTTTACTTCTTTTTGAATTTGAAGAAATTCGCCTTGAATCTTTTCACGAATAATAGGATCAAGTGCTCCAAACGGTTCGTCCATTAGCATTACGGGTGGATCTGCCGCTAAAGCGCGAATAACCCCAATTCGCTGTTGCTGTCCACCAGATAATTCATGCGGGTAGCGCTTTCCAAACTTGTCTCCACTTAAACCAATCATTTCCATTAGTTTATTAAATCGAGCCTTTTTCTCCTTTTTGCTCCATCCTAATAAGTCAGGAACAATCATTACATTCTCTTCAATAGTCATATTAGGGAATAGTCCGTTACTTTGGATAACATATCCAATTTTTCTCCGTAACGCTATTTGATCCAATGCCATTGAATCTTCACCATCAATCATAATTTTCCCATCTGAAATTGTCTCAAGACGGTTAACCATTCTGAGTAATGTAGTTTTTCCACATCCTGATGGCCCTAACAGAACGACAATTTCTCCTTGTTCAACTGTGAAATCCACACCTTTAACTGCCGTGACGCCGCCAGCATAAGTCTTTGTTGTCTGATCAAATGTAATCATTCCTACACCTCACTCTTTAATTGGCAATGCTTTTGGGAGTATACCTTTTTTGAATCCATAGCAAAAAGCCATCTGCAATCATTGCTAGAATTGCAACAGCAACCGATCCAGTAATGATTAAATAATTATCTCCCCTTGAGATGCCTTGTGTGATTAACACGCCAAGACCACCTGCCCCAATGTATGCAGCGATGACACCAATGCCGATATTAATCACCACAGCAGTTCGAATTCCAGCCATAATTACCGGAAAAGCATTTGGAATCTCGACACGAAAGAGACGTTGAAGGGGCTTCATCCCTAATCCCATTGCAGCATCCCTCATCTGCGGATTGACGTTACGAATCGCGGTATATGTATTCCGTATTATGGGGAGTTGTGCATACAGAACTAACGCTACGAAAGCCGGGACAAATCCAATCCCTAAGTTGACGATAGAGAAAACTGGGATCATAACACCAAATAATGCGATACTTGGAATCGTTAACATAACTGATGCGATTTGAAGTACCGTCTCGGCTAAATAATCATTTGTCGTTAAGTAAATGCCAAGGGGAACCCCTATTAAGAGAGCAACAAGTATTGCTAATCCCACTAGAATGGCATGTTCAATCGTCAAATCAAAAATTCGTGACGAATTGATTTCAAGAAATTTCATCCATTTATCCAATTTGACACCTCCTTTTCCTTTCATTTCCTAAAAATGCATCAACCTTAATGGTAACATAGTCCTTCTCATTACCAACATCGTGATAAACAATGACCTAATGGAATATCTAGTAGGTTTTTACTAGTTTACTGTATATAAATACCCTATAACGAAAGTCCTAACCCTCATTTACAAATGATGGAACGAACCTATTGATTAAAGTAAGTAAAAAAACGCTATTGGACATACTATATGAATACTTTCTACTTAACGACTATACTTATTGGAGGTGAAAATCATGGGTAACACGATTCATTCCGAGCTCACATATAAAACAACCCCAGAACGCCTGTATACCACTTTAATGAATTCAGATAAGTTCAAAGATGCTACGGGTGCACACGCCAAGATTGATGCTTGTGCAGGTGGAGCCTTTTCCCTTTTCGGTGGTGAGATCGAAGGCATGACTGTTGAGCTTGTTCCTAATAAACGAATTGTTCAAGCATGGCGGGCAAACAACTGGAATGCTGGAGAGTATTCGATTGTAAGGTTTGTTCTAAAAGCTGATGGCGATCAAACATTGCTTGTATTTAATCACATTGGCTTCCCTGAGGAATATGAAGAAGATTTAAGAGACGGATGGGAAGAGCATTACTGGTCTCGTTTAAGAAACTATCTTAACAATTAATAGGCTATAAAAAGAGGCTAACCACAGTGGTTAGCCTCTTTTCCTCTTTAGTTAACACCTTTGATGCTGTTCTTTAACCCCTTTATGCACCCGTTATGTTCACTTTCATGGTAAATAGCAAACAGAACAACTTCACCAATCGTTGTTAATTCAAATGGACCAACCTTGAATGGTTGTGCGATCTCTTCTTCTAATTGACCTTGAAACGTTTCTTTCACACGACCTAATTGTGCAGACAAGTGAGCATTCAGTTCATCTACTGTCGGGGGCTCAGTTGTCCAGTCTTTCGGGCTTGTTCCACGTGAGAACATTTCGCTATACCCTTCTGGTAAGTTTGCTTCTCTACCAGTTTGGAGAAAAAGAAGTTGTTCAACAGAAACATAGACGTGACCAAGCTGCCAGCGTAACGAGTTTGGAAACCCTGCAGGGATAACATCTGCTCGCTCTTCTTTAATTCTCTCTGATCCCATTAAAAGGAACGTTCGAGTCATTTCAAATTGTTTCAAAACCTTGTTTTCCATTCGTACACACACCTCTTCCTATTTTCATCATCAACCCTTTTGTACCTTTTCTAACACAAATTCTACTAAGGAAACTGGTGTAACTCAACTGTATTGTATCATAAGTTCTAACGGCCTTTTTTCTAAGTAATAAGATAAAAAAGGAATAGATAAAGTAGCATAGTACTACATTTATCTACCCCTTTAGATTGTATTCGCTTTACGACTGCGGAACCGATTGATCTTTCTGTTTGTTTCCGTTCGACTGTAGCACTTTTAATCCGCTTCCGATGTCTGATGCTAAGATGTAATTTCGGTCAACGAAAACACCCCAAACATCAGATTCTTCAGGTGTATATCGCGCAATTTCAGTCGGATCAGAAGGGTTCGTAATATCTACAGCTACAACTCCTCCTGCATAGTGAGATAGATAAAGTGTATTTCCACGTACTTTTGGATCGTGAACTGTTTTTGCGAAAGTTACATTGTTTTCTTCAGGAATATCGTATGTTAATTCTGTTTTAAACTCGCTCAAAAGCTTCGGATTGCTTTTATCTTTAATATCGAAAATACGTGTATACCCATAAGCTTCTTCATATCCTTCTCTCACAGGATTATAAACTTCACGCGTTTCAATTAGAATCGTTCCACCTTTTGCAAGCGTTGCAGAATGAGCCGATCCCTGCTGATCAGAGGCAAAGTCTGTCCTACCAAGATACTCAGGCTTCTCTGGATTAGAAATATCGAACATAACCGTTCCAAGATCCCACATGGATACGTACGCATACTTTCCTGTTTCATCAACCATTGTACTATGGTTGAAAAGTGGCCTTGTTTTCCCATCTGGTGATTCCCAGTGATAACCATTGAAATCATCGGATACTTCAGGAAGCATTCTAGGATCAAACTGCCAGAGTGTTTCAGGATTTGTTGGATCTGTCACATCTACAATTTGAAAGTCTTTCTCTTCACCATGACTGAAATAATCAGCATAAGGGTTTGCAGCTACAACCACTGCTCTATTCCCCTGTGTCGTTAAATACAATTCATGTGTGCCTCTCGTTTTCTTCGATACTTCCCAGAAACCTAGTTTCTTTGGAGTTTCAGGATTTGTTACGTCATAAAGAAGGAAGCCACCTTTTGAATCCGGATTGGTTTTGTCTAGTTGCTGTACAGACACAACTGCCAAATCACCTTTAAATTCTGGCGTGCTAATTGATTTCACAATAACTTTCTCCTGCCATGTGCCAGGAATATCGTCATTCGCGAACACTGCAATCTCTTCAGGATTCGCAGGATCTTTCAAATCGAATACACGTACTCCACCATTACCATTGTTCTGGACATGTGTGCCTACATAGGCGTATCCTTTATGTGCATATACATCAGCGAATGAATTTTGCTTACCGTCTTCGCGCACAATTTCCATTTCCGGTGCTGCCACTTCTTTTAAGAACTTCAGATTCTTACTTCCTTCCATAACAGGAGCTACAACATCTTCATAATTTGCACGCTCGCCTTTCTCAATGTTCACATCACCAATCTCATCATGAGCTAGCGCCTGTACAGGTAGAATCATTGAAAAAGCTAGAACACCAGTCAACGCCGTCTTTACTATGTACCTACTATCCAATACACAAACCTCCATTGTCTAAATAGTTTTATAATTCAAATAGTATCATGAATACTTTTATTTTAAATACTTACCATGGAAAATAATTCCTATGAACTAGGTTGTTTTTTTGGAAATAGGTCTAAAGGAATGGTTGGATTGGTTAGAAACTACTAAAAAGAGGCAGTTCTCTCAGCCTTTAAAGCACTGAGTTAACTGCCTGCTTATTCATAACTCAAGCGAATAATCCCTTTATCATCTAATTTAATTCGCTTCAATTTATCAATTTCAATTATTAGAGGATGAATCTCCGAGTCCTGACTCGAAAATATCCAGCGACGCTTTGGAGGTCCTAGCAGAATAAAACATCCTCCCTCTTTTTCCCCTAGGAAATTCAGTGAATCTTCCAGTAGGCTCTCATTATTTCGAACTGGAATGCCGAACTCCCTTATTTTTCGTCCCACTGAAATAACCTCGTTCGTTGTTAGATTAATTTCGCTAATTTTCACGAGATCCTCTACCGAAAAACCTAGACGCTCACTAGATGGTGAAATCAATTTCCTACAAATAAATTCTACTATATTTCCTGACGGGTCTATAAAATAAAAGGACTGAGCATTTGAATACGCAAAGGAAATCTCATCTTCATTATCCTCTTCACTTAATAAGACTTTTTGTTTTGCCCACTTCTTTGCTTCTTCAAATTTATTAACAGGGATCATAAAGGCAAAATGATAAAGTGGTTTAGTGGTGGACTGAGTCTGTTTAAATTCTAATAAACTTTCTCCTACCTTAATTTCAAAACCACCAGAATTGCTTTCTACTAACCTAAACCCCAAATTTTCAATGTAAAATTTTTTCAATTCGTCTACAAGATGACTAAAAAGAGTCACTTTGTTAATAAACAAGTAAGCCCCTCCTTTACATTTTCCAATCCTTTAATTCCATCATCTTAAAATTAATATCCTCCTCTACCTGCATTGGTGTAATTAATTCCAACGAATTCCCATCAGGATCATTGAAATAAATTGCAGCATGAGATTGTGGATGATTTGGTAGTACAATAGGCTGCTGTTCTGGTTTAAAGTTAAAAGCTGTTCTCACGTCTATATTTCGTTCAAATAACCAAGCCCTCGCTTCAAGCAGATCATCTAGCTCTACATGAAAGGCAATATGTCTTAAAGATGGATGATAAGGCGTATCAACCTTATCTGTCACCCATAACCCAAGCCAACTCTTCCCTTTCTCAATCCAAAAAAAGGTTACAGCATCACCATGATGAGCTACCTCTAATCCCAACCTACTATAAAAATCAATCGATACCGCTAAATCACTTATCGGAAGATGTGCTTCATATAAACCTTTAATCATACTGTCTACCTCCTATTCGAGAATAAGATACATTGGAGTTACTTAGAATCTATTAAAATCGTAACAATTACCATTGTCATTGTAATGATGCGTTTTACTGAACTTTTCTACGACTTTTGGATGAAGTATTTGTAATTCAAGAAAAAGAAAAGCTGAAGATTTGTTTCCACCTTCAGCTTCAAACTCACTCTATTTTCCCCCTCATCTGTCTTTGGCCAATATATTCTCAATTTGGCTAATATAATTCAAATTCGGACAATAAATACTCATTCCGCCCGGTTTTCACTCTATTCCAAGGCTCGTTACTCCCTAGTCCATTCCTCGGCCAATATCGCATAGAGATATTCGCTTCCCCATTCTCCTTTGAACCATATATTTTGATGAAAGTGCCCTTCTCGTCTCATTCCAAGCCTTTCTAACAATTTGATGGAAGGTTCATTTTTCACATCTGTAATCGCAGTGATGCGGTGTTTCGAGAGATCAGTAAATAAAGAATGCACAAGACGTTTAACCGCTTCATATGCGTACCCTTTTCCTTGGAACTGAGGATCTAATGTAAAACCGATCTCTACCTGCGTTGGATCATCCTTTAAGGGATGCATCACGCAGTCTCCAATTAATTCGTTTGTTTCCTTTGATTCAATCGCAATCTGATAATATACTCCAGGACTATTGAAAGAGGCTTTTGTCATCTCTTCTATGAACTTTACTCCTTGTTCTCTTGTGAAGTTTTCCCAAGATTGATACCTTGCGACGTCTGGATTTGCTCTATAGTGGACAAAGTTGTCCAAATCATAAGATTGAAAAGCTCTCAAACGCACCCGCGAGCTTTCGATGGTCTTAAACTGATTTTGCATCATCAATACTACACCTCATCATTCAATGGACTTAATCATCTCAACTTTTTCCGTTTGAAAATCTACAGTATAGTAAGCTCGAACTTTAATTTCCCCATTAACAGCTTCATGAATTCGAATGAGGTATGTAGTTCCTTCCTCTTTCATATAGTCAACGGTAAACCGTTCTTGCTCTTCATCGGTTAGCTCATTATATACCAAAACCTCAGCGTCATCTTCTGAGAGTATCTGTTTCTCTTTAGCTACTCCATCACTAATTGTTTCATGGTCACTATTAGGTTGGTTAGAAGAACAGCTAGCTAATTGACTTATCAACAGAAAGACCCCAACTAAGAACAAAAAAGTTTTTCTCAAAACACCACTCCCTGTTCTAAATCACTCCTTTTTTATATACTAAAAAAAGTCTCTATCTAGTACCAGCTAAATTCACTATTTCTTATCTTCACTCCTGCTCTCCACTTCCACCAGCCACTCTTCAAATTCCTTTCCGTCGCTACCATCTGCTAATACGACTGCTTTCCTGGCATACTTTTTTGCTCGATCATAATCTTCCAATTGCAACGCAAATTCAGAAGCCTCTTTCCATTCAAATGGGGTAGCTCGTAAATACTGTCTTTCCTTCAAAAAAAGCGAGATGGCGCCATCCCAATTTTGTTCCTGTTTATAAATGCTTTGTAATAACCTATATACGCTAGGAGCTTCGTAATAATAAGGCCCTTGCTCGTTATCGTATTTCAGCAACTTTTGTTTTACTTCGTTATCTTTTCCTCCACTTACTAACTTCTCAGACATGTTGTTCATAAACTCTTCATTTCGCTCTAGAAACGTATGGTAACTTGAAAGTTTCTCATCTGTGACGACTGTAAAACTCTTGCTGAAAGAGTCTCTCACTTTTGTCCCATTTATAAGATCTCTCAACACTCCAGTCCCATGGTTAGCAAGAAGCTGCTCAACTGTAAAATGAGCCATGATATACCTCTCACTCGTTCCAAAAGCTTGATTATTCATATCCATTTCAGAATATGGAACAACTTTCCACATATGAATAGCTTCATAGAAAGGCAATGGAGCAAAACGATGTGCAAAAGCTTCTGCTACTCCTTCATGAAACCAGTCTGGAAGATCCGTTTCTTTTACATTCTGTTGCTCTAAGTATGATTGCAAATAAAAATGAGCGAATTCATGTGCCAATGCATGGACTCTTTCTTCCTCTGGTAAACTACTATTTATCGCTATTATGTTAGTGAACGGAAAAAAGAGTCCGTTTGCATTTCTTACGATAGGGTAGGGTAATTTCCCTTGTTTAATGACGAATACTTCTAACTCAGGAATTGATAAATCACCAAACCATTCTTTACTTAATTGATCGAAATCTGGAATTTGATCGGCTAAAGAGAACGCAACATCTTTTTGCGATTCATCAAACCTTAACTCTACATTCCCTATCGTTGAAGAAGAATAATTATAATGAAAAACGTGCAGCATCATTTTAGAAGATAACTGTGAAATAGGTGCCCATCTCAACAAGCTTGAGACGAGGACGAACACACCAACCAAAATAACGACATTCAAAATGAGAGACGACTTTTTACCTTTTCTTTCTCTAATCTTCATTGTCTAAATCATGATCAAGAAAAGATTTCTTGTTAACATCCATTCCGTCTTGCTTTTCCAGGGATTGCCCCACAATCGAACTATTAATCCCTCTTCTTACTGCTGTTTCAATGACAACATAGAGGATGAAAATTCCTACAATGTATAGAACAATTGGCAGAATGATACCTTCCATAGCGAACCTCTTTCTAAACGAATTTGGTGATTGTTTCGTGATTTATAAATTCTTGAACTACTTCCCTAGGGATAATAGAGCAACAATTCACTGAAGCCTGCCCTCGACACTTTCCTTCAACTAACTCTCATACCCGAAACCCCTCCCTCTTCCAATTATTTCAAACCACTTCCTCTAACTCAATGATTTATTTCATAAATAAGAAACTTACCTACTGTATTATCAATTAATCAATAGGCTATGTTAGCTCAGATTGTTGATTTATCGATTTTGGCTCATTCGAGTGAAACCTAGCCAATCAAAAAAAAATGATGTAAATGGTTGCAATTTACTGATAACTTTTGTATCCTTTAATTAATCAAATAAATTTGATGAATAGAGGTGTTCCTCATGACTATACCTGTTGTCGATCAGAAACTTGAGCAAACATTTAAGACGTATGAAAAACGGTTTAAAGCACTTTCCGATCATAAACGCTTGCACATTATGTATGAAATCACTCAAGCGAATGAATTGTGCGTTTGTGATCTAACCGATAAGCTTCACTTGCCTCAATCTAAGCTGTCCT
Source organism: Guptibacillus hwajinpoensis (assembly GCF_001039475.1). Lineage (GTDB taxonomy): Bacteria > Bacillota > Bacilli > Bacillales > Guptibacillaceae > Guptibacillus > Guptibacillus hwajinpoensis. Next base: position 1,763,250 of record NZ_LELK01000001.1, read on the forward strand.
ATCATCTCAAAATACTAATGGATGCAAATTTAATTACTAAGGAAACGCGAGGAACATGGAGTTATTACAAGTTAAATACCAAAGAAGTCAATCATATTCTATCAGAAGAACTCTGTTGTCTATTCCGTACAAATGACGGGTCTTAATTTTTATCTTATAGATCAAATTAAATTGATTTAAGGAGTGTTCTTATGCAACGCATTCACATTGGACTAAATGTAACAGATCTAACAAATTCGATTGATTTTTATACGAAAATTTTTGATGGGTCACCTGTTAAAGTCAAAGAAGACTATGCGAAGTTCTTACCTAATGACGTAGCGTTAAACTTTACTTTGAATCTCCATGATCAAGTCAACGGAAATCAGGTTGGACACTTCGGAATCCAAGTTGATACTCTTGAAGAAGTATTAACTCATAAAGAGAGACTTGAAAAGCTTGGCTTCTTTGCACGAGAAGAAATGAATACGAATTGTTGCTATGCGCTTCAAGATAAGTTCTGGGTGACAGATCCCGATGGAAACGAATGGGAGTTTTTCTTCACAAAACAAGACAGTGAAGCAGTAACGGAAAGTGAGGAATGCTGCTCAACAGCGGAAGAGAATATAACAATTAAATAGAACTATAAAAAAGCGACCACATCTGGCCGCTTTTTTGTTAGGAATTATATGCATTTGTTTAAGACAGGTGCCAAACTGCGACATCCTCTACTCTTTACAAGGAAAAATGGAACGGAGCTTTTCATCTCTCAGCCAAATTCCTCCCCAAGCCAAAATCGCTAAGTAGAGTGGAAATAGTGTATGAGTAAACAGGGGGTTATCTAAACGAATGTGCGTTGCGATTGCACCTCCAAAGTAGCCAGTTAATAGGACTGCTCCTAGAATGGATGATTTAGGAAAAGCATAAAGAATGACAGAAAGCAAGCCAAGGATACCAATCACCAATAGATGATGTTCAGCATAGCCGAGCTCTAAAGTCCCTTCTACAACCGCAGTAGGCTTATAGAATTTAGAAAGGCTATCAAGAAACATAAACAGAATAACAATAGCGCTCATCAGTCGGGCAAGTGTTACCCTACCTAAAGACATTGTCTTCTCCATTTTTATCCCCCTCTTTTAGATCCAATACATCACCTTACTTCTATTTATATATACTTTTCTTGCAATGTCTTTATGTCTTACAGAAAACAAGTCACTTATATAGAAGGAAGATAACTCATAAATTCCAACAAAGGAACACACATCCCGCCCTACCCTTTGCAGGAAATGTCTTATTTGTATAGAATGAAATTATTAACTTCATTTTCGTCAGTGTAATAAACAGTATCATTTAAATAGAAAGGGTGATGACTTGCACAGCCAAATGAATCAATTGTTTGTAGATCAGAAGAGCGTTCATGTGTTGTATGCCTATCGTGGGATGCAAAAGTACATGGAACAAGTATTGAGCTATATAAAAGAAGGCGTGCTTGCTGGAGATTATGTCATTCTAATTGAAAATGACCGACTTTATCGTATGATTGAAAAAGAACTGAACGGTATATTAACGGAAGAGCAAATGAAGTTTGTTCACCGCGTAAATAGCTTTGATTTCTATTTCTCAAGTGGAAGTTATCACCCACCTGCAATAGAAGCTTACTTTAATCAAATGGTTCAACCATACATCGAGAAAAACATCTCTTTCCGGTCCTGGGCACATGTCGAATGGGCTAGTATGGAGGAACCGCTTCATCTAATAGAAGATTTCGAGAAGATTGTAGACGGAGCTGTTAATCAATACTCATTCCCATTAATTTGCGCTTACGATGGAGAAAGAATGCCCGACTATCTGGTGAAAATCTTAATGGAAACCCACCCATACGTCCTTATGGATGAGAACTTCATTCATTCCGATCAATATCAATCAAGTTGATAGACAATACAAAACCTGCTTATGGATTAACCATAAGCAGGTTTTGTATTGTTATAACTCTCACAACTCTATCTCATTTTGGTCAATGGGACTTGAAAAATTATACAGAGAAACAGAATAAAAGCAAATGACAGAACCCATGTTAACAAAGGGTTTCGATGATGTAATCCAATCATTGTAAACGTAACAAAGTTAAATAGGATCGACCACAGTAACGACCATTCGTTATGATAATGAATATAATGGACAAGTAGAACGCTTACTTCTAATCCAGAAAAAATACCCACCCATACTAACAGCCTTATTATTTTCCCCCCTACTGTTTTCGGGTAGTTGGACAAGTACAGTAGAACTACTGCAGGAAACTGTGTGAAGATAATCCACATATCTAAAAGCGTATGGTTGGAGAAAACACCGCTGAAATCTTCCCATTCCCATGTTGGATATTCATATGTAATTACATTAAAGAGAACCGCATTTACGATCATATAAAGCATTGTGGGATAGTACTTCTCCCAATTTCTCCAGTCTCCATATCGCCAGGCTGCCAAAATGAATAATATCGTAACAATAATTGAAATCATGAACAATCGCCTCTGTCATTAATAGTCCCTAGTAGTATGTTCTAAAAAAATGGATTCAGTATTTATAAGAGGAATGATTTCAGTTCAGTATAAACGCTTTAGCTGCTCCGTAATAAACCAACTCTTTTTAGATCGCATAAAAGGCGTATCCTAATTTTAGGATACGCCTTTATTTATTACCCCAAGTATCTATAAACAAAGGAAATCATTGTTAAGTAATAAAATATTCTCTTAAAGCCTGCTGTAACGTACCTAAAGTTCTGATCTCTTTATCTAACTTAATACCAAGCTCCGTTACCTTCATTACAACTAACTTTCTTAACCCGGTTATGACAGTTGTGCAACCCATCAGTGAGGCGCCATCGATGATTTGAATCAATCGGTAAACATCATCACGATTTATATCTGCAATACCTGATAAGTCCATTATTAATGTTTGGATACGCATTTCACTTATTACGGTTAATACCTTATCCTCAAGGATTTCGGTTCTTTGAGCATCAATTGTACCGATTAAAGGTAAGATGCTTACCGAGTTATTAATTGGAATAATTGGAACGGAAAGATTTTCAACTAGCTCTTTTTGAGCCTTTATAAGAGAATCTTTATATTTCGTATAACTTATGAAGAAGGAATTCAAAAAGTTGTCTACTCGGTTGTTAATTTGTTTCTCCATTTCAAAGAAATTAAGATTCGTATCATTACTTTCCAATTCGGTATATTTCTGAAAAAACACCCACAGCGTTCTACGTATAGCTTGTACCCACTCTAATTTAAAAGAAACAGCAAGGGAATGTGTTGCCCAGGCAATTCCTTCTTGTTCTGCAAAAGCGCGAAGATCCCGATCATTCTCTTCGATAATATAAACTACGAGTGTATGAGCATTAGTAACAAGATCGATATTGCCTACTCTTAGTATTTCATCAATTTTATCTTTTACATTAACGGCTTCTTTTAATAGTGTTTCTGTAAAGGTCTGACTGTTTTCTTCGAAGAATTCTAAGAATTTAGATGAATTTTCATACTTAGTCGTTTGCAATTGCCTCTCCTCCTCTATAAGTTAATTACTTTTATTATAAGGCTTTTCACTTATAAATTGTTGCTCTTGAAAGACTTTTTGACTACATACACTTAACTAATTGGAGCGGAAATTAACCACTACTTTAATAGCAACAATGCCTACGAAAGGAGCCTGTTATAAAGCAAGAAACATTACTATACAGTACCGCCTTCTATTCTTAATGAATTCACGATATTAAAATAGAGGGTTATTTACTTGCTAAAAATAAGTTCTATCTAATCGGATGTTAGTTATGAAGAAATATTGGGAACAGTATAGGTGGACGTTAGTTTGAAGAGTAGAATCGAAAAGGAGTGGATCACATGAACAATAGTCAATTCGACAAAATCAAGAACGGAAAAGGTTTCATTGCGGCATTAGACCAAAGCGGTGGTAGTACACCTAAAGCGCTAGCTGAGTATGGCGTGCCTGAAGATGCTTATTCTACTGAAGATGAAATGTTTGATCGTGTACACCAAATGCGAACTAGAATCGTAACATCTCCTGCATTTAATGCAGAACAGATTCTCGGCGCAATCCTATTCGAGCAAACAATGGATCGTGAAATCGAAGGCAAATACACAGCCGATTACCTTGCTGACAAAGGCATTGTTCCTTTCTTGAAAGTTGATAAAGGACTAGCTGAGCAAGAAAACGGTGTTCAGCTTATGAAGCCAATCTCTGATTTAGATGAGACGCTACGCCGTGCAAACGAGCGAAAGATCTTTGGTACTAAGATGCGCTCTGTCATTCATGAGCCAAATACAAGCGGAATCAAAGCTGTAGTAGATCAGCAGTTCGAAGTCGCAAAGCGCATTGTGAATTCTGATTTAATGCCAATCATCGAACCTGAAGTGAACATTTACAGTGTGAAAAAAGAAAAGTCCGAAGAAATTCTGCGTGATGAAATCATGAAGCACTTGAATGATCTACCAGAAAACGAAAATGTTATGCTGAAGCTCTCTATTCCAACGAAAGCGAATGCGTATAAAGAATTGATTGAGCACCCTCGCGTTCTACGCGTTGTTGCACTATCTGGCGGTTACTCTCGTGACGAAGCAAATGAGAAATTGAAAGAAAATCATGGCCTCATTGCAAGCTTCTCAAGAGCACTTTCTGCAGACCTAAATGCCAATCAATCTGATGAAGAGTTCAACGAAGCTCTGAAGAATGCTGTAGAAAGCATTCACGATGCTTCTGTGAATAAAAAGTAATTCAATGTAGTTAAACAAGAGAAGGGATCTTATCCACCTTTGGATAAGATCCCTTTGTTTATATATTAAATTGTTACCGTACCGAAAACTGAGCTACTTAGAATGATTTACCTCCTTCTGTTAATCAGTAGTTCAAACCCATAAATGATAAAAGAAAAACTAAAATATGCTAAAAAGATATGGATACGTTTAAAATTAATTAACTTAAAAATGTTTGCCTTTTCTAATACATAACTGAAAACAAAAGCAAAAAATCCATCGATTACTAAATTCATTATAATAAAACGTTTTAAATGACCAAAAGCAAAGTGAAATATCCATAATGTTCCTATAAAAAACGGCCCCATGATAAAGGTAATATCATTAAATACCTTCGTCTTCAAACCGCCATCTACCCTCCACCATTTATAAGGAACCGCTAAGGCACTCATTCCACCAACAAGAATCGATGCCAAAATAGCCACTGGCAAGTATCTTGTGAAAGAACGTTTAGGATAGAAAACAATTGAAATCCAAGGAAGAATAAGTTGAGTGAGTCTAAGAAAATTAGCCATCAAGTGAACCCCTTTTCTCTTTACTCTTCCATTAACAATGCTATTTTATTTAGAAAAAAGGAAATTGTTACTATTAGTCCCATTAAGAATTAATTGAGATAGCGATACTCCATTAAACGATTAAGGATATGAACTTCTCGCAATAATTCCTCCCCAACATTTGTTTCTTGTACTTTCTTTCTCTCTAGTTCTTTATCCACTAATCTTTTGACAGATAAAACATCTGCCCCATTTAGCAGAACTTCTTCTTTGGAGTTGAACTGTTTATGAGCAACTAGTTGCATGCCATAGGAGTTAAACAATAGCGTGTACCCCGCAATCCCTGTGGTGGATTGATACGCCTTAGAGAACCCTCCATCAATGACAATCATCTTTCCACTTGCTTTTATCGGGTTTTCTCCGGAAATTTCTTTAACGGGCGTATGGCCATTAATGATATGACCATGATCCGGATTAAGATCGAAATCAGCTAAAATATTACGACAAATATTCTCGTATTCACGTAAGTGGTAATATGGATTTTTCTTCTCTTTGTGGCTCTCTTTATCGTTAATAAAATATCTTTCAAATGTTGTCATCTCTCTTTTTCCGAATAGAGATGAATATTCTCCTGTCCATAAATACCAAACCATATCTGTCGCAAGATCGTCAGTCTCTTCTGGATGTGCAAATGCATGACGTAAATAATGCTCAAATACATCAAGTAATTCTCGACCTGCATAGGACTTATTTTCAATCGTCATTGCTTCCATTTTTCCGTTTTCATCTAAAGGAATACACCCATGAATTAATAAGTTTCCGTTGTATTTCAAATAAAGACTGCCTTTTTTCATTAGGAAATTCATATGTCGGGCAAGTTTCTCAGAATGTTGAACAGAAAATAACAGTTTGTCCATCACTTCTTCTTCTTCCTCTAAGAGCTGATCAGGTTGTTCAGGATTAATCGTACTAAAGCAGGTGTTTTCTAGTGGATACGTTTTACCATGAATCGTTATTTCGTTACGATCGTAATCCAACTTCTCAAGCAAGAGTCTTTCTGACATATTAAAATACGAACGCCTCTTAATAATTGGGCTTTCAAGTTTGAATTGAATCATGGCAATGGCTTGATGTATTTTGGTGCTTTGTAACACTTCATGACTCGATTGTTTCTCGTCTGATTGTACTTTCGGTCTAAAAGCCGGATTGTCATCATAGTATTTCTCCGCAAGATTAAGAAGCGGCCTTAGATTGATTCCGTATACGTCTTCTATAATCTCTAAGTTGTTGTATCTCGCACAGATCCGAATAATGTTAGCGAGACAAACCTTTGACCCCGCAAAAGCACCAATCCATAGTACATCATGATTACCCCACTGAATATCAACAGAGTGATAATTGATGAGTGTCTCCATAATTTTATCTGGTTCTGGACCTCGATCATAGATGTCGCCTACTACATGAAGATGGTCAACGACTAACCTCTGTGTTGTATAAGCAAGACCTGCGATGAGCTTATCAGCCTGACCGAGAGAGATAATTTGCTGGAGAATTTTTTTATAATAATGTTCTTTATTGTTAAGATCATTATCGGTTTTGTATAGTAGCTCTTCGATCACATAAACAAACTGAGTAGGCAATGCTTTACGTAATTTCGAGCGCGTATATTTGGAAGATGCATAGGAAGTGAGTTTCAGCATCCGCTCAATTGTTTCTGTGTACCAATGGTTTAAATCTGTCTCATTGTCAAAAGCATTTTTGAGCAACGTTATTTTTTCTTCAGGATAATAAACCAATGTGGCAAATTCATTTATCTCTTCTTCAGATAAAACTTCTCCAAAAAGATCTGTTATTTTCTCTTTCACTTTCCCCGACCCATTCCTTAGCACATGTTGAAAAGCTTGATATTCCCCATGCAAATCGCTCACAAAATGCTCTGTTCCTTTTGGGAGATTAAGAATGGCTTTAAGATTTATTATTTCAGTGACTACTTTTTCTTCACTATCATATTTTTGGGCTAGTAAATCTAAGTACTTAGTATTCAAACTGATGTAACCCCTTTCAAAGTCCATTAAAAATTTTAGAGCAAAATAGTCATAATCGATCGATTTGGTAAAGAATTTTCTATTCCATATGATCGTATCACATTTTTTTGGATAGAAGTATTTGAAGATCAAGCAAGTATACTTTCAGCTACCTTCGAAAACTTATAGAAAGGCTGTTTTCGTAAACATTGTTGCTATAAGAGTGGGGGTGATTTCCGCTTCAGGATGCTCGCTTTCCGCGGGGCGAGCGGTGAGCCTCCTCGGCGCACAAAAACATTGCGCCTGTGGAGTCTCACCTGTCACGCTAGTCCCGCAGGAGTCGAGCAACTTCCGCTCCAATCAGCTAAGTTTGGTTCTTTATACAGATTTGTTCAAAAGCAACAACCTTTGAGAAAAGAGCCTATAAAAAAAACACTTACCTCTATCAAGGAAGTGCTACGTATACGATTAGATATAAACGTGTTCAGGATGTGGATGGCTAAGAAAATCATGGTGGGAAATCGTCCATCCATAGGCTCCTGCGTATTCAAAAACGAGAACATCGCCAGCTCTTAGACGGTTCATGTACTCTTTTCGGACAAGAACATCATTCGGGGTACAGAGTTCACCAGCAACGGTAACTTTTGCATCAGTGATTTCTGGTCGTTCAAACGGGTAGCGCCACTCGTCAATCGGATGAATGCTAAACGGCTGGCTAATCTTCCATGCTGCTGGGAAACGAAGGTGGTGGGATCCACCTCGGATAACAGCATAATGTTCACTATGATTCGTTTTCACATCCAACACTTCCGCAACATACGACCCACATTCAGCCGTTACGTAGCGACCAATCTCAAGAAATAGTGTGAGGTCCTCATCCTTATAATCTGTCTCGCATTGGGACAATCCTGTGGCAAGTGTATCCCAGTCAAATGGTTGAGCAGGATTCCAATAGTTAATCCCAACGCCACCACCAATATCGATTATGGGGTTATTCAACTCATACTCATCTCGCCAAGCTAATGATTTCTCTATACACATTTCTACAAATCGAACATGGGCATGTGCATCTAAATTGTTGGACATGGCGTGATAATGAAAGCCTCTTACATCAATATTCTGGAGCTCCATTGCCTTTTCGATCAGGTCTTGCACATCACGTTCATCTACTCCGAACTGACTTGGAACACCAGACATCCGAATATTGCTTTCTGAAACATTCTCGCTTAAATTGACTCGTAGAAGAACAGGTAAGGTCACTTTATTTTGGATAGCTATATGATTCATTCTATTCAACTCATGGAAGCTCTCAACGTTAAAGTATTCGACGTTGTGGTCCATGGCGTTTTCAATTTCACTATCCTTTTTACCAGGTCCTCCAAAGAGCATCGGTTTCCTTGTTACGTTGCTTACTTTACCGATTTCACCAATGGAAGCTACCTCGAAGCCATCGACGATTGGCTCGAGCGTTTGAAGTAGTTCACGCGCTGGATTTGCTTTAACGGCATAGTAGAAGCGACAAAAAGATGGCAAGCTTTCTTTAATGGATGTTGCATGCTCCTTGAGTAGTTCAAGATCATAAACATAGGCACAGATTGGCTCTGAGTCGCTACTTTTCCTTTGTTCAATGTATGTTTCGACTGCACTTTTCTTTTCAACTGTTTCCATGACGTTGCCTCCACTTTATCTAAAACATCGTTCCAAGTAACGTAAAATCCAACTACTCTGTCGTTCAAACAAAATACTGCGAATTGTATGCTAGAATTACTCACATTCCTTATCCATATGATGGAGGGGATTCGCTACCTCTGTATAACAATAGTCTTTTGCATCTGTTAATCGCATTTTGGTAAGTGATTTATGCATCACCTTCGGCTGGAATAAGAATTCTCGATCACTTGCGATGTTCTCTTCTATTCCTTGATTCGCTAAGGAGTGTAGTGTGTCGTTACAAACGTGTTTAACTCGCTTCCAAAGCGCATCTTCCTCAACACCTGAGTACTGGACGAGCTGACGAACAATCTCACCAAGGTGATTTTGGAAAACCGTATAATACAGTTTATTGTGCATATCCGCTTGTTGGTCAGTAACAGAAACGGATCCATCGGTAAACGTCACTTCAATGCCTTGCTGATCGAGTCGCTCTTGATAAATCCGTGCGCCACCCCAATCTCTGAAAAAGAAGCGGGAAAGCCTTCCCTCTTTAAACACTGGAATACTGTTTTGAAGATGGCCTTCTAGTGCAACTCCATACTTTACCATCAATGTAAGATAGCCTGGAATGACAGTTGTAATGTAGTCTTCGAAAAAGGGAAAAACACCGCTGTTCTTAGCTAAGTTGTTCGCTTTCGCATAAGTCGTAACAAGTTCAGCAAGAATGGTTTGCTCACTTAATGGGGATTGTGCATACAATGCAGGCCCTGCTACAGCTAATTCATCTTCTTTCAGCTCTTGCTCTATATTTTCACGCAATAACATCGTTAAATTTCTACTTTTTAATGTCTCGTTTGAGTTGAACGCAGCTCCTGCAATTTCGTTTAACGGAATAAAGTTCTTTAACAAAGGTTCTCTATCCATAATTGTCTTGATCATCGATGTAAACAAAGTCGAGTTCATAGCCGTTTGCGTTGAAATCGAACGTATTGTGGAAGTCATCTGACTGTTAACCGCAAGCTTTAATGACGGTGATGAGCTATTTTTCGGATGAACGGTTCGAAATGAAGAGGTCGCCTCAGCTTCTAATTTAACACCTTCGATCATGATTATCGTTCCTTCATCGAGCTCTTTCTCATAAACGCTAGGAATGGCGTGTACATACTGCCACTCGTGTACAGGAATAATTTCATACGCATCTGGAGTTACTCCTATGTTTCGTAACGCCATAATGCACTCTTCCAACTGGTCTGGAAAGTAAGGCTCAAGAAAGTGTTGTGTTTCAATGGAAGTTGTTAAAACATATTTACGATTCACTGCAACGAAACGAACGCTGAATGGCTGATGAAATTCAGGAGAATACCGAAAAACATCTTCTGGATTCAACCCCATTTTTGTCTTCGCACCAGGATGAAGGTGATGACCATCAAGGACAAGCTGTTCTAAGAATAAACTTTGGGAAAAGCCTGGATCTGCTTTCTTTTTCTTCAGAAGATAGTCACCGGTTGAATCAGCACCAAGATGATTAGCTTCTTTCTGAATCTCTTTTTTCCATAATTCCTCATACATATAGGCTAGTGCTAGATTAGCTGTTCCGTTGTTAAGCTCATCCATAAAATGATCTAAATTTACTTGGGTCTTTCCAAACAATAGCTCACATAACTCTGATGCTAACTTAATGCAGGTAATCCCACTGCTGTTGATAGATAAAATGTCATCGGTCGTCTCAATTCGCTGAAACGCAAATTCATGCTGAATTGGAAAAACAATGAACGTTTCAGAGAGTTCAACTACTTTATATGTAAGATCCTCACGTATGGGATACTCCTGAATGTGTTTGAAAAATGCTTTCCACTTTTTAGTGTCTTTCTCTTGATTCACAATATAAACTGAACCCATTTTCTTAAGAGTAAACGCGTTAGCATAAAAGTTGTTAATGTTCTCCCTTAGAATAGAGGAAGCTAATTTATGAAGAATGCCTTTCCGCCCTTTATCGAGATTTGCCATGTATCGATTTACTTCAGAAGCCTGCTGCTTCATCAAAAAACGCATACAGATCCCTTCTTCTTCCAACATAACATCATTGTCACTTCTATTATTCAATTGACTTTTTCTGAATTGAATCACCATTTTGCTACACCTCGTTCGTTAAACTTAAAGGATTCGCAATATCCACATAAGCATTCTCTGTAAATTTGTCTGTGAGTCTCATTTTAACTAACGCCTTCATACTTGATTTCGGTGACATTATGAGTTGTTTATCCTTTAGATTGTCCCTTGGGATTGAACGATCATGAGTTAAAGAAGCGTATAAGTTTTCAACCGTTTTTCTGACGGATTTCCAAAGCTCAGCTTCGTTGATCTGTAACTTTCGCGCCAATGCTACGATAATTTCTCCCATATGATTATGAATGAGCGCATGGAAAAAGACATCAAGTAGCTCTTTGCTATTATCTGTCATTAAATTAGTGCTCCCATCAAGCTCTCCTACGTTCACAAAATGACTCAGTCGTTCATTCATAATCCGAATCCCACCATTATCTCTGACAATCATGCGCTCAGGCAAGCCGTCTCGAAACACACAAACACAATTTTGCAAGTGCACTTCCATGCTAATTCCATACTTCGTGATTAACGTTAATACCCCAGGAAATAACACATTTGCGTATTTCTCGATATAGTCGCCAGCTGCTTCTGATATTGAACCAAACTGATTAATCACAGCATAATTTATAATTAATTCTTCTATTAAAAGTTGATCGGTTACTGGAGACGCATTAATAAGAGCAGCCGCAGGCAATGCGACTTCTTCATTTGTTAGAGTCGACTCTGGATTCTCTCGAATAATCGATGCTAAGTTCTTCTGAAGAAAATAACGATCATCTGCACTCACTGATGAAACTGGTTCATAATGCACTCCAGCTTCTTCATTCATAAAACTTAGCGAACTTTTGATAAGTGAATCATGGTCTGTGATGTTTTTAAGAACAGAAGATACTCTAGGCCCATTACGAGTTGAAGCAGCTGATACTGTTCTAATTGCACTCGTCATTTGGACGTTCATAGCCGTTTTGATATGATGCTTTGTCTGATCTCCGAGCGGTGCGAGTGATCGGAATGATACGAGTGCCGCTGTTTCTATTGTGCTCTCTTCAAGAGGAACAATCCATTTATTGTTGAGATCATCCCTATAGTGTAGCTTGATTGTATTTTCAAATTGCCATGGATGTACAGGAATCAGTTCATAGTCGCTTAGATTCAATTTTTTACTTGCCATCATCGTTTCTAGTTGACTCGAAACATCTGGATACTCTTCTACTATGATGTTGGTAGTCGATCGATTTCCTACTGTCGTCATCTGACAGTATTTCTTATGAACGGCCACAGGAATAACTTTCGGATTTCCAGACCATTCTGGAGCATACTTCGCTACATCCCTTGGTGAAAGTCCAAGTCGAGTTCTTGAGCATGGATGAATTGTATGCCCTTGAATAACCCATTGCTCAAAGAAAATGAGTGGACTAAACGATGGGTTTTGACGTCTTTTCTCAAGAACGTAATTCATCGTCTTATTCACTTCAAGCTGCTTTGCTTCTTTCTGTACGTTCGTTTTTCTATCTTCTGCTATTGTTAAAGCGAGCGCATAGTTATGCGTGCTGTTGGTAATTTCGTTATGGAACTGGTCGATATGATCAAACGTCTTAGCGAAACCATTGTCTGTTAGTAACGAAAGAAACTGACTCGGGTTAGACATCACTTTTCTGTGACCTGATTTATTCACATGCACGATATCACCGTTGATATCGATATGACTTAATATATATACCTTTAAAACTGGGATTTCAATCAGTTCATTCTCTTCGTTCAGTTTAATGGTAGCGATCGAAAGTGATTCTTTCGTATTTAACCACTCAATTTCCATTAATTCTTCTCTTATAATCGCCTGAACAAGTTGATGAAGAACAACCTTTTCAGCTATCTTCACATTATTTCTGTATGGGTCTATAAAATGAGGAAAATCTTCTTGTAAGTAAGGAACAACTTCTGAAGCGTAGTCGTATATACGGTTTTCATCTTTGGTGTTAGCTTTCAATCGAAACCCTCCTCTTCTATCCGCACGGTAATTGAAAATGGTTATCAAGTACTATTCAATTCATACTAATTGAAAACGATTATCACTGTCAAACCTTATCCTTAAAATCGGGCAATAGCTTCATATAAAGTGCAACTACTGGATGAGCAAGTTCAACACCTGGACATTTTCTCATTTCTTTAGTCTACTACATAGCAACAAAATGCACTCATTAAAAAGACTAACGAATATGAATTCGTTAGTTAGAGCGGGTTGTGGGGTGCGAGTGACAGGCACCACCCGAATTAGCTCGAAGGTTGTCGAAATGGATACTAGTAAAAAACGAAAAAAGAGGTTCTCCATGATGGAGACCTCTCATTTTCCTATACCACACACCATCTATTCAACTAGCTCTGTATAAACCACAAGCCGTTCTTCGTAATGACCTGACTTTCTGTTAAATGTTCCTGTACATGTAATCAAATTCAAGTTCGTTTGGCTACTATAGCCAAATATGCGTTGAAGTGGAGAATCTTCAGGCGTGTATGATTCTATCCCTGTCACTTGAAATTCGAGCTTCTCTCCATCTTCTCCCTTAACGATAACAACGTCTCCCTTTTTCATCTCTTTCAGAAAGTAGAAAGCACCTGGCTTAGAATTGCCATCAACATGACCTGCAAGAACGGCATTACCTGTTTCTCCAGGTTTGTATCCGGGTCCATACCAACCAACGGTATTGATTTCATCTGGAACGCCCATTGAGCCATCTTTGGTTCTACCAACATTTTGAATTGGAGCATTCAAATGAATGGATGGAATTTCAATAGTAACAGGTGTGAGTGCTTCAGTACCTTTAACAGGAGACTGATCTGGTTTATAATCTGGGACTACTATAGAAGGATCAGCTTCTTCTGCTGATTCTTCCTGACTCCCCGTATTCTGCTCTACCTTCAAACTATTCTCCTTAGCCGAAGCAAGCGTTGGTGGCTTTACAACAGTATTACCACTAATTGTGGTTAGAAGAAAAATCATATACAAAAATGCAACTGTACGTAACCCTTTCATCTTTCTTCCTCCCTATTATGTAAAAAAAGGAGGGAATACCCCTCCTTCACTAATTATCACTCTGCAGAAACTTTTCTTCTCACTGCATAAGCGCCAGCAAGAATAAACAGTGGTGCAGTCCAGATTAACCAGTTTAGGCTAGCTGAGTCACTCATCCCACCCATTCCTGTTTCAGGCATTTCTGGCATACCTGCAAATTTGTCAGGAAACTGCGTTACGATCGCTGAGCTAAATAGCTTTGCTGGTGTAAACATATGTGCATATCCTTCACGAGCAGAAAACCAAGTCTCTTCATAGTCACCTGCTACATAGGGAAGGCTTAAGTTCTTATTTCTCTTCACACAAAATCTTTTATTATTGTTCCGTTCAGATATTTGCTGATATGAGATATATTCCCAAGTACAAAAGTCTCAAACCCAAGATCTTAATTCGATGTGCTAAAGGGATATTCAACAATTGTGTAATTTTTTTATAAACCTTTAGTATGACTAGGCTCATTCAATGCCCTAACATACACCAATTTTTTTAAAAACGAGAAATAACTACTTAGGTTTTATCAATTAAGACACTATCCCAAATTTTATAAGTTGTCCCAACAGTACATGCGCCTACTTGTGATATAAACCAAAACAGTGAGTCTATATTTTCCTCCAGACATTAATGACATTATTTTCCCATAAATAAAGCCATTCTCCTATACTTTTGTTTAGAATATGAGCTTCTCTCTCTAGTAAATAAATTATTTAGGTAACTATCTCTGATGGACAAGAGCCATTTTTGTTACCTAGCATGGCATTTGCTCAGGTCAATGATTGTCCATTGACGTAGTATAACGTAACACTCCACAAATGAGTGGTGAACGAATGTCTCATACATTCATTAGCCTACATGTGTGGGTTAAGAAAGGAAGGAAAAATACAAGATGATTGAAACAATAACGATTGCTACGTTTATTGCCACCCTTTTCTTCATCTTCATTCGACCATGGGGATTAAACATTGCAATTCCAGCAACCCTTGGGGCTGTGTTCATTATTGCTCTAGGCGTTGTTTCCAATAGTGACCTACTGACTATTTCGTCAAAGGTTAGTGGGGCTGGTATTACAATTGTCGCCACAGTCGTGATGGCAATTGTGCTTGAAAGCTTCGGGTTCTTTCATTGGTGTGCATCTCAACTAGTAGATCGTTCCAGAGGTTCAGGAATCCGACTCTTTTTCTATACAAACCTACTGTGCTTCCTCATGACGCTTTTCTTTAATAACGATGGGAGTATTCTAATTACTACGCCGATACTAGTCTTACTCTTAAATCACCTATCGTTTACAACAAAAGAAAAGATTCCTTATTTACTAAGTGGTGCCCTTGTTGCCACTGCATCAAGTGCGCCTATTGGGGTAAGTAACATTGTGAACCTCATTTCACTTGATATTATTGACATCTCCTTATATCGACACACCGCTATGATGCTCGTTCCAGCTTCTGTTGGTCTATTCTTCATGGTCCTCTTATTGTACCTCGTATTCCGAAAGCAATTACCAGTTACCTTTGAAACAAAAAAGTTTGAAATAAAAGACCAGATTCACGCTAAGATTTTTGGCAATCATGCTGAGGATCTTAATCCTAAGAAAGTAGCTAGATTCATGAAAAAAGTATTGCTATTTGTCTTCACAGTTCGTATTGGGTTGTACATTGCATCTTACGTTAACTTCCCAGTATCCATTGTTGCAGTAGTTGGCTCACTAGCTCTATTAGGTTGGAGATGGTACTACTTACGAGTCAGTCCACTCGATATGATAAAGAAAACA
Source organism: Guptibacillus hwajinpoensis (assembly GCF_001039475.1). Lineage (GTDB taxonomy): Bacteria > Bacillota > Bacilli > Bacillales > Guptibacillaceae > Guptibacillus > Guptibacillus hwajinpoensis. Next base: position 1,779,170 of record NZ_LELK01000001.1, read on the forward strand.
CCTTGGTCTATTTTCTTATTCGCATTTAGCATGTATGTACTAGTCTTCGGTCTATCAAACATTGGATTAACCGACCTTGTTGTCCGATACTTAGAACCTTTCGCTGAGGCCTCGCTTTATCAAGCAAGTGTTATGAATGGACTAGCGGTAACTTTCTTTTCTAACTTATTCAATAACCACCCTGCCTTAATGATTGGTACTTTATCTTTAACGGCAATGACTATTGATCACAATGTTATGGAAAGCATGTACCTGGCAAGCATCGTTGGTAGTGATATTGGTTCTCTGATCCTTCCGATGGGAACATTAGCAACATTAATCTGGATGCACATTCTTAAGAAAAAAGGCATTGTTGTAACATGGTGGCAATATATCAAAGTCACTCTTATCGTCATTCCACCAACGATTATAGTCACATGGACACTATTGTATTTCTGGTTGGAATGGTTATTCTTTTAATAGAAAATGTGGTCATCCTCTTTCTGAGAACTGACCACATTTTCTTATATTCACAAATCATAATCGGCAGTTAATTCACCTACAAAATCCCCTTCCACTTTTACTAGTTTCAATTGATAGTCATCCATTTCACTGAATATTTTGTAGCGACCAGTTTTCACTAAAGATAGTAAAGTTAATAGATTCATCCTTCATCTCCACCTTCTCCTTTTAGTTAGCAAATGGTGTGTTTCAGTCTTTATCTTACAAATAATCAAAAGAATTGTTTGTTATTCTTACGCCAGTACGAACATCTTTTATATCTTTCTTACTATCTACCTTCGCACTTGCTGCGGACTGACACGCTTTGGTATAAAGTGTGGCTTCAAATCCTTCAATCATTAACTTGAACGCTAGAATCGCTATTGTAAAACAAAAAATTGGGACTAACGGGATCCAATAATAATCTGTAAACAGAAAGCGAAAATTACTGCCAATTAGGCCAGACCATTCACTTGAAAACGATACATAAACAGCTTTATCAAACATGTCTGTTGTTAGAAGCGCACCTCCAAACAGAATGTTCAATATTCCTAAATGGGCTAATAGCAGCAACACCTGAATTACCTCTCGAACAAAGAGTAGAAACAGCTGTGGGCGTAAATAGGGCATAAGATGCACACGAAGTAAATGGAACCTGCTTCCTCCCAATACCTTCACACTATCAATGAATTCCTTCTTTTGAATAATGCTTACTTCCTTTGAAACATTAATCAAAACAATTGGGACGCCAATTAGAATAAGAACGACCATCTCAAACAGAACTCTTTCAGTAAATGTCGTTGAGAACCCGTCTAGGAATCCGTCTTTCATCAGTACCCAGCTTAAACATAAATAAGCAAGTAAGGATGCCGGAAAGTAATACAATCCCTCAAAAACCGGTTTTACTTTTTGAAGGAAGGAACGACAGTACAGTTGCATGAAGATTCCTAAGATACTAGAGAACAAGAAGCGACTTAAGGCGATAACTAGCGCGATTCCAATTGTATATTTGGCTCCAATTAGGATGACAAAAAACAAATCTTGAGAAATCTGATCCGTACCAAAGGGAGGATAGTCCCATGGTGAATATGGTGGTCGAGCGACAATGTCTCCATTCTCATTTGTTATAATTTCCGCTGTAGGAATGGAATTGTCTGCAATAACACTATACAGCACACTTGATAGAATCAGAATGAAGATAAAACTACTTCCAATCATAAAACGTTTATTTCGTATCAATATTGGTAGCATTTAACTTGGCACCTCCTCACCTGTGAAATGGGTGATAAGGCGTTTCGCAACGAATTCGATTATGTAGATCGGGATATAGATCATTATGATGCTTAACATCACAATTTGCGCGCTAACATTCGAAATGATAAACCAGGTGATACCGTACAGATTAAAAATAATTTCCAGCATGACGAGGTTCGTTAGCATAAGTAAAATAATCGATTTCGAATGATTAACGACGCTAACTAGCGAATTCCTCGTAATGTGTTTGAGCAAGATCTTCCATCTCGAAATGCCTTTCCCTCTCGCAAGCTCAACGTATGGCCTCGTTAATTCATCTTCAAATATGAGTAGCATAATTCGGTAGAGAAAAAGTGATGGCAATATAGAAAAGGTCACAAGCGGAAGAACGAGTGGCCGATCGAACCCTCCTACAACTTCAAAAAGAAGAATACCAGTTTGTTTGTAGAGAGCAACAAAAGCAAGCTGGACCATCACAATTATGAATAGATCAGGGACGGCTTCTAGAAACCCTACCGTTTTCTTTAGAATTTCTTGTAACCTGTGCGGAAGGAACAAAGTGATGATTGTTAACAACAGCGCTGATACTAAAGCGAGAACAAATCCAAGTAGAAGTATCGATAGAGAATAGCTATAATACTCAAAAATAATTGGAAAAACAGAGCGCTCAATCCCACTCCCTTCTGATGATTCATAGGTAATCGTTGATAAATCGGTGATTGCTTTGACGTTCGCTACAAATTCATCAAGCAATAGAGGGAAGCTAAAGCTGATACCGTTCTGAAACAAACCTGCGATACTCACGATTAAAACGATGCTTAACAGGATACTAAAGAACCTTACAATACCTTTCATTCACTTACACTCCTTACTTATTTTTCCTATACTAGTAAAGACGAGTGAAAGCAAGAAAAGTTTCCAAAAAAACAAAAAACGACTCCCATTATCAGAAGTCGCTTCTTACTTAATTTTTACTTGTTAATGTAAAGAACATAATCGAACCGATTAAGGAAGTAGTAAATAATATGGTTCCCATCGGTACTGCCGTGGTTTCATCAATTCCAACAAGTGGTGAAACCATTGCACCGAATAATAAGGGAAGCATTCCTAATACTGCACTTGCACTACCAGCCCGATGGCCTTGTTTCTCCATGGCAAGAGTGAATGTGCTTGTTAGGACCATTCCCATTGCGGTCATGTAGATAAAGATTGGCACAACAAGCGTCGCAAGAGGTCCCTCAATAATAGTCATCACAAGTAGGAACAGCGTCGCACTCACTGCAGTAACAACAGCTGTTCTAAGTAGGCTACGCTCCTGGAAAAAGGCACTCAGTCGTCCAATCAGATAACTTCCTGAAATGATGGCGAGGCCGTTGATTCCAAATAGGATACTAAATACCTGCGGAGAAACGTTGTATATGCCCTGGTAAACGAAGGGCGTACCTGAAACATAAGCAAAGCTTCCACCATGTACAAAACCAATCGTCAATGCATATCCGATAAAGGAACGATCTTTCATAAGACTTCCGATTGTACGTACGGATTGACTAATTGTACCCGGCATTCGTTTCTCAGGCGGCAGCGTTTCCGGTAATTTAAACTTAATGACTGCTACAATAACGAGGCCAAGAAATCCAAGAAAGTAGAAAATCGTATGCCACGTCGCAAAAGGAAGCAGCAGAATGGCTCCCCCTGTCATTGGAGCAATCATCGGCGCTGTTGCATTAATCACCATAAGCAGTGCGAAGAATTTCGTAAGCTCTCTCCCGCTGAATACGTCTCGTACAACGGCACGAGAAAGAACTACGCCTGCTGAAGCGGTAAATCCTTGAAGAAAGCGCGCAATGACAAGCGTGGTAATGTTTGGTGCTATGGCACATAGAATGGATGACACTGCGAATAAGAAAATAAAGAGTAATAATGGCTTTCGTCTACCTTGCCCATCACTATACGGCCCCACCACAATTTGACCGATGGCAAGGCCGATTAAACAAGAGGTTAAACTAAGTTGAACAAGGGATGCACTCGCCCCTAAGTCACTTGCAATTCCTGGAAAACTCGGTAAATACATATCAATATTAAGCGGACCTAATATTCCAAGCATACCAAGCAGGAATGCGAGTCCTAAGCGTTCTTTCCCTGTTGGATTTTGTATCATTAATGGTAACACCTTTCTTTGCTTTAGCTAAATAACCCTATTGATTTTAGCAAACAGGCAGGGGCAAGACAACAGTTAACTAAAAAAGAGAGCTGCCAGAATAGCAGCTCCCTTTGGTGGTTTGGACAATAAAAGTAGGATTTGGACAATATATTTGAAATCTAGCCAATAAAATAGAATTCCCGCTAATATATCGAGATTTCGGCTAATATATCCTAAACTCCAGCCTACTTCATGCACTATTCATCATCTAGCTTACGTTAATTTCTTGAGTGACTCTTTATCAAACGCTAGTAGATCATTTTCTCTACCGTCATGCACCTTCTTCACCCATTCTGGATCCATTAACAGTGAGCGTCCGATGGCAACGAGATCAAACTCTTCGTTCTCGACTTTTTCGATAAGACCATCAAGGCTTGTTGTTTCAGCACCTGCAAAGCTAGTGAATTCTCCATCAAGTCCAACGGATCCAACAGAGATAACAGGTTTTCCTGTTAGTTTCTTCGTCCAACCAGCTAAGTTCAAGTCAGATCCTTCAAATTCAGGCTCCCAGAAACGACGTGTTGAACAGTGGAAAATATCCACGCCAGCTTCAACTAGAGGTTGTAAGAAACGCTCTAACTCATCTGGAGTTGTCGCAAGTTTTGCTTTAAAGTCATTCATTTTCCATTGAGAGAAGCGGAAGATGATCGGGAAGTCAGGTCCTACTTCACGTCGACATGCTTCAATAATTTCCACTGCAAAGCGAGTTCGACCAACAAGATCACCACCGTAGCGATCGGTACGCTTATTCGTTTGCTCCCAGAAGAATTGATCAATTAAATAACCGTGAGCTCCGTGAAGTTCAATTCCATCGAAACCAATGCGTTTGGCATCAGCCGCTGCTTGCGCATACGCTTCTACTAATTGACCAACTTCTTCTTCTGATAACGGTTCAGTTACTTTTTCGCCGTCTAGGCTTAGTCCTGATGGACCAACAGGCAATGCTTCTTCATTCGGAAGATCACCTTTGCTACGCGTCATCCCAACGTGCCAGAGCTGTGGAACAATTTTACCGCCAACGCTGTGAACTTCCTTCACAACATTTTCCCAGCCTTTTAATGCTGCTTCCCCATGAAATACAGGAATGCTTGCGCCTGAAACGGATGCAGGATGATTAATTCCTGTTCCTTCGGTTACGATTAAGCCTACTTCATTTTCAGCTCTGCGGCGGTAATAAGCTGCCACATCTTCTCCAGGTATATTATCTGGTGAAAAGCCGCGCGTCATTGGCGCCATCACCGTACGATTGGGTAGTGTTAAATTCTCACAATTAAATGTTTGAAATAATGCTTTTGTAGATGCCATGAGAAATCCTCCTCTGTTCTTACTGGTTACCATTATTCCAAAACTATACGTAAAAGAAAAAAGATCTGCTTGAAGAAATTAACTAAATAACCACCCCATTTAATGAAATAGGGTGGTTATGGACTATCGCTGTTCAGGATAAGCTGAAAATCGATTGATATCGGCGGCTGTAATAAGATCTGTATCTGGCGGTTCATATCCGAGATGACGGGCTAGCCAAACAATCTGGCCTTTATGATGGAATTCATGAGTTGATGTATGCGTATAGAGCCATAAAACAGAGAACTCATTTTCTTCATTATCCACGTTTTCTGTTCGACTAATTTTCTCATCTTCTTGTCCTTCAAACCGATCTAGGAATCGAATAACGAGCTGATCTACTGTATCAAACAATTCCCTCATGTCATTAACGTCTTTCGCTTGTTCAGGGCGTTCTGAGAAATCAGGATCCTTCAAGCCAACTTTCCCTAACCAGTAGAAATAGCATTCTGCTGCATGCTGGTGAAGAGCGCGCATTGAATTACCACCAAGCGCATCGATTTCTTTCACATAATCTTCTTGATTCACGTTCTCACAGAAATGAAAAAGTAATTTCCTCGTGTGCATAATCCAATCATATTGTTCTTTAAGTACATTCATTGTTTTTCCTCCTGTACATTAGTAAACCCTTCGTTATGTATTCCTTGTTACGTTCTCACTAAAACTTTTCTAGTGGTTAAACTTTATTATTAACTCCACTGTTGTAAGAATTGTCGCAAATTCGTCATGTAGCGTTGCTAACGTTATGTCATGAATTTGCTCTGGGTTATTAGTTCGCGAGTGCCTGTCACCACCCGATTTGTGTCATGTTATGTCGATTCGCAAACCTCCAAATCTGATCCGCTCTCTCCTCCTCTTACACCAGAACGCTATCGCTTCTTTCTTATCCTGTTTATTTATCTACTGTTATTGTTTTGGTATTACTATCTACAAGATCAATCTCTTTGAGCTTGTTATGCAGTTTTTTCTTTTAATGCGCATTAACCACTGAAGGTACTAGATCGGATAGGAAACATTGGACAGAGAATGACTTCCTTTACAGCGCTGACAAGAAAGCATCAGCGCTGTAAAAGCAGCCGTTCCATGAGACTGAAGTATACTGAGACCATCTTAGGTTTCCACCGTATCACCCGATTTGAACGCTTGAATTTCTTCAACAGTGCGCTTTCTACACATCAAACCAGTCCAATGTGCTTAATCTGCTTACCGCTACCCGTACCGTAGTACGCCTGGTTACCTTACCGAACCGTTAGGGCCGTTCTCGCCATAGCTTCTCAACACAGAAACCGGGAACTATGAATATTTGAGAACGCTGAATTTTCTGCATCGGCTTCAGCTCACCTGACAAGTTTAATTTTGAAACGTGTGGTAGGCATTCCACGTTTTGATCAACGGCACACCTTAAGAAACCTCACAATCGTCTCTTTTAAATAGTAGATTGGAAGCCGTTGTTCACTATTAAATTCGATTTTGAATTATGTAGGAAAAGATAGTTAGCTAAGGGGCAACCCATTTGTTGAACCTCAGCTACTGTGAAACTAGATGATGTTCTTGTTTACACGCTGTGAAGAAAGGTGCTTCGGTAGTAGAAGAATTGTGTCATTCAACGTATCAAGCTTTTCTTCTATGCGGTGAAGTAGATAAAGCATCACCACAATCGGAAAGCCAACGTCGCTAATGAGTGACATCCAGGATTCCATCGTTTTTCCCTCCTTGGTTATTTATGTCGGCAGGAAAAAGGAAGGACAATCGCCCCTCCCCGTTACAATTAGCTAATGACGATCTCATTTTCGTTACGTTCAACAATTCGTGCGCCTTTCTTTGCTGTCACATCTCCACCGCTTGTTGTGAAGCAGTTCTGAGCGATGATCGCTTCCATTGCAGCTGCAATAGCGGCTGGATTAACAGGTTCAACTGGATCGCTTAGGGTGATCGAGAATGGTTTGTTGTCACGCGTATCGAATTGAAGTTCAAGAGTTTTGGCCATAGTGGTTAACCTCCTTTCTTATTGATTGAGTGATTTTACGCTTGTAGATCAGATGAATCGTTACGCTCAACTGCGAATAGGCTGTGCTGCTGGAGTGGTGCTAGCGCAAGAGCTACTGCGAAAAGCGCATCAGGTGTTGCGGACGGTTTCATGTTGTTAAAGTTCTTGCTGCGGAAAAGCGACTTACCATTCACATCAACGCCAGTTTCTAGAACCATACGAAGCTGCGTGTTCATGAGTGATGATGATGCCATGTTGATCACCTCCTTTCACCCTATATATCGTTTTGAAAATGGAAAAAGGGGCATGTATGTAAAAAATATTTTCCGAACGCAAAAAAAGCGTCCTATCTCGTCAAAGAGAGGACGCTTTTCCAGTTAGAAATCACAAGACGGCATTCCAGGAACGTTGCCACTACTTGGGGACAACCTTTTCTTACTGCATTGCTCCTGAAGTAATACGCTTAAGCGTTCTTGTATTTTCATCGTTTCTGGTGTTTGGTAGGCGGGATCAGCTAAGTTACGTTCTTCCAATGGGTCAGTGGATAAGTTATATAATTCAAATTCATCAGGTAATGGCGTTGTTTTGGTTGTTGTCACGCAATGAGAATACTGGACATCTGAATTAGGAGGCACTGGGGTGTCTTCATGAAGAACAACATCCTGTACACCGGGATTACTCCAGAATTGAGGGTTATCGTAGTAGCGAGAAAATTTCCAGAGTTCATGCTTTTTGTCTTTACCAGTAGGAAGCGTCGTGATCACGGCTTCAATGTGATTGGGTTGAACGACCGATTCATATGGCTGGCCAGTTACAGTTACCTGGTTTAATCCTCTCGTTACATCGTCGTCCGTCATAAAATAAAGCGGTTCATTCGCGCGATCAAATCTTCTTTTCCCTTTAAGGAGAGGCGTAAGATCCCTCCCAACCAGAGGATGGACTTCTGTATGATCAACGCTTAGTTTTTCTTGTGCTTTTTTTGGATCGATTCCTGCGAGGCCTAACATCGTTGGCACAACATCAACGTGACTCGTTAACATCGTTGTGCTTTGTCTTCCTTTAAAAAGCTTAGGACTATGGATAATCAGCGGAACGTGGATAGACTCCTCGTATGCGTTGTACCATTTTTGATATAACTGACCGTGCGCGCCTAATAGTTCACCGTGATCCGAAAGAAAAATCACAACAGTGTTTTCGTAGAAAGTTGATGCTTGTAGCGCTTTATAAACTTTATGCATTTCGTCATCTGCTTGCTTTTGTAGAGAATAATACAATTGCCGATAGAACACGTCATTTATCAGCGGTTGCAATGCTTTCGGGTACGTGGTGCGATAGCTTCTTTGAGCAGTCGGCTTCGTTCGTAACGATTCTCCAGTAGTAGGTGCAGGCGGAATGTATGGAACAGTTGGGTCAACCTTGAAATCGAATAACCCGCTTTGCGCCGCAAAAACGCCATATAGGGCAATGTCATGAGGGTTTATGAATGAACTCATAATCATCCATGGTGCATCAGACTCTTCTTTTTCAAGAGACTGAATTAATTCAACAACTTCTGCTGCATAAATAACGTCTCGCCCGCTGATCCCAACCGCCGCAGATGAAGCTGAATTTCGAGGGTTTGTTCCATGTGGCTCTGGTCCCACCCAACCGTTGAATCCAAATTCATCTAGCCGGCTAGCATTAAGATACTGTTCTACATTCGCTTCATCCGGTACACCTGTAGACGTGTAACTTGCTAACGCATTGTTCGTTCCAGGAATGAGAATATCTTCTTCAGATGCATGCCATTTCCCCTTCCAGTACGTACGGTATCCTGCCGTTCGTAAGTAATCCCCCATCGTTGGAACGGTATTACGATCTAGCCAGAAAACATCTGGGTCAAAGGGCGTTTTCGCTGCCCCACTTGTTTGTGTCACACCGTGAAGAGATGGATATTGACCAGTGTAAAGTGTTGTCCTGCTAGGTGAACAGGCTGTACTGCCAGCGTAATGCTTCTTGAATTCGAAGCCATTTTCTTTTAACAATTCTTGTGTAATTAAATTCTTTCTTCTCCACTCTCTCAATTCTTTATTATCATATACAGATGGATAACGTTCTTGATCGACCATTAGAATGAGAAAGTTTGGCTTTTTCCCTTTCGCCATTGCTGGAATACCTCCTTAGGTGACGGCTCTGAAGTTGGAGAAAAGTGTCTATTTAGTTGAGTGGAATTCCCCTCTCTTACGCTTCAGAGCAATAAGCAAGATCAATCCTCTATATGCTTTCATCATCCTACACCATATGCTCTAGCCTAGAGCACCGTTCATACAGAAAAAGCGGGTGGTGCCAGGCACCACCCGCTTTCTGTTGGATATTGTCGAACAAGATTTGAAGAGGTTAATCAATCGGGTCTTCCGCTTTACCATATCGAATAACATCATAGATCGCCATGCCATCGCTAGGTTTCCCGTCATCATTCTTATACGGCATTAACGAAAAGAAAACGAAATAGAACGAGAAATAAACAAACTGTCTAAATATTAAAGATTCAGGAAGAACATCGGTCAGAATAAGGTAATTTATGATTAACATTAGGATTAAGTTAAATCCGCTACCTGCAAAATAAATTAAGACATGTGCCCATGTTTTGTTGTACGATAACTTGTCGTACTGACACCACCCTTCCATAAAGTATCTTTTCCGAATTTCAAGTGGTCCGATATCAATAATTTTCTTCCCTGTTCCGATACTAAATTTAATTCTTCCACCGAATAACCTTGCAACCAACACATGTCCAGCTTCATGGACAAAGGTCACGATCGGTAAGATGATAAAGAAGTTCACAAAGAACATTGGAATATCGCTAAATGTAAACATAGATAACCTCCGTTATTTTTCGATTTAGTTCAGTTAATCAATTCAGATTTATATAAATGCAATCGAGATTTGCGTATTAAAAGTTATTACTACTCTTCACCTGAAGTACCTCTCTATTCACCTCACCCCCTTTTTTAACCAAAAAAAAAGCCGAAAAGGAATCGTTCTCCTTTTCGGCTTATGTCCGACACTAGTTGTCCGGATCATTGCTACCTAATTTATAGTTTTAGTATTGTCTCTACCTATTTTATAAACAGACTTATTTCGTTTTGAAACAACTTGTATTTAAAATTGCTATCTAACGTACCTTTATGATCTTATCGCATTAATCGCTTTTCTTTTTAAGACCGAACATTCTATTTCAGTCCCAGTAACCTACTGTAACGTAACCTTGTAGCACAAATCAACAGTACAAATTTTCCTCTTTGTTAGTTCAGTTTACATACCAACTAGTTCAAGGTATCTAGCGTGCTATTAAACGTTTGCAGAACCCAACGTCATTCCGCCATCTACCACCATTTCTGTGCCAGTGCAATACGAACTTTCGTCTGAAACAAGAAAAGCAGCCGCTCTTGCAATTTCAACAGGTTGTCCAATACGCCCTAATGGGATGGAATGATAGAATTCTGGAACGCCTTCACCCTGCGTTGCCATCTTCGTTTCAACTCCACCGGGATGAATCATGTTAACCCTAATACCTTTTGGCCCTAGTTCAATGGCGGCTGATTTCGACATCGCAACAACCGCTGCTTTCGTCGCTGCATATGCACTTGAGTAGCCAATCGGAGCAAATGCGGAGATGGAAACATTGTTCACAATAGATCCTTTCTTTTGCTTTTCCATTACGGGAATAACCGTCTGCATTCCTAGAAAAACCCCTAGTTGATTCACATTGATTAATTCTTGATACTCTTCTATCGTCAACTCCGTAAAAGCTTTCCGTTTCAAAATTCCCGCATTGTTAATAAGTCCATCAAGACGACCAAGTTGATCTTCTATCTCGTTCATCGCTGCTCTCCAATTTGATTCCTTTGTCACATCAAGCTCAACTGGATAGGCACGATCAACTCCGATCGATTCGGCTGCTTCTTTAGCATTTTCAAATGTACGCGCCCCAATAACCACTCGCGCACCTAATGCTGCTAGGTGTTCAGCGATCGCTATTCCTTGGCCACGGTTACCTCCCGTAACTAGAATCACCTGATTTTTCAAATTTGGCATACGCTCTCTCCTTCATCACTTTTCGTACAATCACTTTATTATAGTAATAATATAATCAATATTTAAGAGTTGAAACTGAAAAGACGACATTCAATTGAATGCCGTCTGTTTAAAAGGGTCTTTTCTAAAGGCTCTTTTCTAAAAGATTGTTGCTTCTGAAATAATTATTGAATTAACCACACTTCTTATTGGAGCGGAAGGATGCTCGACTCCTGCGGGACTAGCGGGACAGGTGAGACCCCCACAGGAGCGTTAGCGACGAGGAGGCTCACCGCCCGCCCCGCGGAAAGCGAGCATCCTGGAGCGGAAATTATCCCACTCATATAGCAACAATGTCTACGAAAAGAGCCTTTCTAAAAGATCACTCATATAGCAACAACCTTTTGGAAAAAAGCGTGTTAAAAAGTTAATCGATCTGAAAACCCCTCTACTCTTTTTGTTGGTAGAACTCCACAATTGGACGGATGGCTATAAAAAGACCTGCAACAATCAGCCAGCCAAATGACACATATGTCCAACCTTTAAAGAAAGATAAGCTATAGTCATAACCTGTTGCAAACATAATCCCTGGAAAGATGATGATAAAGACTAGCGTTAGCCCGAGCGCCCAGCGTATACATACCTTAGCGTCATTACTTAGCTGCTCTTCCTGCATAATCAAATTCCTCCTCTTCTTCAAGTTCTTCAACCTCAACCTCATCATCAAAGCTTCTAAATTTATCTTTTAACGTATCAAAATCAAATTCCTCATTTGCGATTAACCCATGCCCAACTGAAATCAAGCCGCTAACGAGAAAGACCGTGATATTACCGAAAAACATTGGCTGAAGCTGACCTAGAGAATTCACCGTAATTTCTCCAACAATCAACTGAGCAGATGTCATCCAGGCTGTCACACCGAAGATGAATCCGAATAATGCTCCATAAAATGTACCCGTATTCGTCGCTTTTTTCCACATAAGTCCAAGCGTGACTGGAATAACGGCACCACTTACAAAAATGCCCATCGCCATGTAAACAAAACTTAAGCTAATGCCTACGTAAAATAATAAAATAGAAATGAGACCCATCATTAAGCCAAAACTGAGCGTTACTTTTCGAGAGACGTTTAAGAGTTTCTGGCTACTCGCTTTTGGATTAATTGAATGACGATAGATGTCGGTGACAATGATATTGGTGATTGCCGTTAGCTCTGCAGCACCTGTCGACATCACAGCCATAAACAACATTGCAAGAAATAAGATGGATCCCACACTACCTAACAAATGAGCTGCCATTTCCGGTGCTACAGAATCTGGAGAACCAACATTTATACCTAATCCTGCTGCACTTACACCGAGAAATGTTGCGATCGCAAAAGGAATCGAAAACCACGCTAGACCACCGAATATGTAGGCTTTGGATGTAGCACTATCTTTACTAGCAATCGCTCGCTGCCAGTAAGCCTGGTCAACAAAAACAGCACCGAAGTTTCCGATAATGTTAATCATGCCGAAGAAAAGGCCTGATACAGATGCCATCGTTAGCATTGAAGATGAAGGTGGTAAATCACGCAATCCTTCATATATAGGAGTAATACCAAATTTCGTATAAACGACAACCGCAAAGATCGTTAGAATGACAAAGATCATGACGGTGTTAAAATAATCTGCGATGAATGATGCTTTTAAGCCACCAATCATTGTATAGATCGTGAAGGTTAAAGGAATTAAGAAGGCCGCTATAAACAAGTTCATTCCAGTTAACGAATTCAAGGCAATAGCACCCCCGAGAATAACCATAGCCGTTACAAGAATATTGGTCATTAGTGCAAAGATCATAATTAAACGATGGTTCTTTTGATCAAAACGCTGCCCAATGAATTCAAGAAAAGTATGTGCATTCGGTGCCCTTCGCTTTAACGTAATCGCAACAATCGCAAATAATAATACTTGAATACAAGCTCCTGCTGCATACCAATAAGGTCCACTAATTCCATATTGATATCCCGTCGCAGATGACATCATGAGCGTAGCAGCCCATGTCCATGCTGCAATAATCGACGCACTCGTTAAACCTACCCCCATACTTCTTCCAGCTGTACTATATTGTTCTGCTGTCATTGATTGCTTCTTTCTGCGCTGCATGAAAAGGGTAATAGACACAAAGAAAATTCCAAAGACGAACAACAAAAGGTAACCAACGCTAGATGATAACATTTTTTCCCTCCAACTAATTTAATTACTAGTAAGACTAATACACTAATTGGAAGAAATCTGTAACTAAGTTAAATAATCTCACAATGAATTTTTTCATCTCTTCTGTAGAATCCCCCTTTCAAGTTAGATTACCTCACATGCACGCTCACATTGTACTAACGTGAAAAAAATAGAGTAATTGTAATAATTAAGTTTATAGACTAACGATCTGAAACGAGGGATAAACCAATGATTTATCGACGGAAAACTTACAAAATTAATCCGAATACAATGGACGAATTCAATGATTTTTTCCATACCTACCTTTATCCAAACCAACTAAAACATGGAGCAAAACTAATTGGAAGATGGGCGAATGAAGCTCGCAATGAAATTACAGCAATATGGGCATACGATAGCTTCAGTCATTATGAAACCATTGAAAAGCAAATTAGAACGAGTAGCTTGTATCTCAAAGCCCAAGAACAACAAAAGCAATTGGGAAAGCTCTATTATGAGAGTAAGCAGGATTTTCTAACCACTACTGCTGAACCACATTCTTATCATCCACCTAAGCACATTGTTTCTGCTGCTTCCGTGATTCTAGATGATGCAAATAACATGTTATTAATTAAGGGACCACGTAGAGGTTGGGAAATTCCAGGCGGGCAAGTAGAAGAAGGGGAGTCAATAATCGAGGCTGCTAAGAGAGAGGCAAAGGAAGAGTCAGGTGTTGACATTGAAATCGTGAAGTTCTGTGGCGTATTTCAGAATGTTGCCGCTTCAATCTCCAATAACTTGTTTTTAGCAAAAGCGGTCGGAGGAGAATTAGCCACTTCACCAGAAAGTCTTGAAGTAGGATTTTATCCAATAAATGTTGCGCTAGAAATGGTTACTTGGAATAACTTCAGAGAGCGAATTGAGTGCTGTTTAAACGCTAAAAACCAGCCATTTTTTGTTGGATTTTAGATACGTGAAAACAGGGAAGAAGCAGCGAATTGCTTCTTCCCTGTTTTCTTTTCATAATAGTGGGTATTCATTTACGTACCCCTTTTTCGACGCATTTCGTGTTTATTCTACATAAAAAGGAGATGATGGAAAATACTGATAGGTGTGTAGGTAGCACACCGAATTAAGTGAGTTATCAGATTAAACCCCAACACTTTACACCATACTAATGGTAGTGGTAGAGTAAGTAATTGTGTTTAAAAAGAGATCAAAGGAGTCGAATATGAAAAATAAAGAAACTGGGCGAATTGATTGGCCCGTCTTTGGAATTAGCGGTGGGGTTCTTGTGCTCTTCGTATTTCTTGCACTTTTCGATATATCTTTAGTTGAAAACCTCGTAAGCTCAAGCTTTGCATGGTCTGCGAAATATTTCGGAGCTTTCTGGCAAGTATTGATGCTCGCAACCTTCTTCGTAGGAATTGGATTAGCTTTCTCGAAATATGGAAAAATCAAGCTAGGTGGCATTGATAAGCCTGAACTAAGCCTATACAAGTGGTTGTCCATTATTATGGCGACACTTCTTGCAGGTGGCGGTGTGTTCTGGGCAGCTGCTGAGCCGATGTATCACTTCTTAACAGTCCCTCCTTCTCAAGATGGGAAAGGGATCGAAGCAGGTACACAAGGTGCAGTTGATACAGCACTTGCACAAAGTTTCATGCACTGGGGTTTCCTAGCGTGGGCAATTCTTGGAACAATTAGTGCTGTTGTTATGATGTACGGTCATTACCATAGAGGCATGCCAATGAAACCGCGTACGCTTCTATACCCAATTTTCGGTGAGAAAATTCGCAATAGCTGGTTCGGAACACTCGTTGATGCGTTTTCTGTTATCGCTGTTGCAGCGGGTACAATTGGACCGATTGGATTCTTAGGATTACAGGCAAGCTATGGTTTGCAGGAAATCTTCGGAATACCGAATCAGTTCAGTACACAATTTTCAATCATTCTAGCGGTTGTTGTAGTATCAACGATTTCAGCTATAACAGGTCTTTATAAAGGAATTCAGTACTTAAGTAGTTTTAATGTCCGTCTTGCAATTGGTTTGATGGTCTTTATCGTGATCTTCGGTCCTGGTGGTTTTATTCTAGACCACTTTATCTCAGGATTTGGTGTTTACATTACTGAATTTGTAACGATGAGTACGTTCCGTGCAGATACTGGTTGGCTTTCATTCTGGACAGTCTTCTTCTGGGGCTGGTTCATTGGATATGGTCCTATGATGGCAATTCTCGTAAGTCGTATTTCAAGAGGACGCACTATTCGAGACATTATCATTGCAGTATCGATTTTCGCACCAGTCATTTCAACGTTCTGGTTTACCGTTCTTGGTGGATCTGGAATATTCTTTGAACTAACGAACGCTGGATCTATTTCTGAAGCATTGAATGCAGCAGGTAACCCAGCAGCAATGTTTGCAATTACTGAGCAGTTCCCGCTTGCAAACATTATTTCACCATTGTTCTTACTTCTAACGATTCTATTCGTTGTAACGACAAGTGATTCAATGTCCTACACGATCGCAATGGCCGTTACAGGTGAAGGCGATCCGAAGAGATGGCTTCGCGTGTTCTGGGCAATTCTGATGGGTAGTGTTGCTGTAATCCTATTGATTACAGGCGACAGCGGTATTACACAGCTGCAGAACTTTATCGTCGTAACTGCAGTTCCAGTATCCCTTCTCCTCCTTCCAATGATTTGGCTAGCGCCAAAAGTTGCAAGAGAATTGGCGAAGGATCAGAACATCAAGAAATAAGCTATGGAGGCGCACCCTTTAGGGTGCGCTTTTTTTGGTGTGTTGTGCGGTTTGTGGTTCGCGGGTGCCTGTCACCACCCGGTTTAAGTCGACAAATGGCGAAATATCTTGGGAGTGTTTTGGGTATCCTAACAATTGATAATGGATATCTAAGGAGGATGCAGCAATGCTTGAAGGTAAGTGTGCATTAATTACTGGCTCTGGTCAGGGAATAGGATTAGAAATAGCAACAGAATTTGCAAAGGCTGGCGCGAAGGTGATGTTAAATGACATCAACGAAGATACGTTAAAGGAATCGGTTGAAAGCCTAACATCACAGGGATTTACCGCGGAAGGCGTAATTGCTAACGTTGCAAAAGAAGACGATGTGAAGAATGCAATCGATGAAACCGTTAAGAAATTTGGTCGTATTGATATTCTCGTGAACAATGCTGGTATTCAGCACGTTGCACCAATTGAAGAGTTTCCAAGCGAAAAGTTTAGTCTTATTCTAGACATCATGCTAAAAGGTCCTTTCTATGCAATTAAACATGCTTTTCCAATTATGAAAGAACAGGGCTATGGTCGAATTCTTAACATGGCTTCCATTAATGGTCTTATTGGGTTTGCAGGTAAAGCTGGCTATAACAGTGCAAAACACGGCATTATCGGTTTGACTAAGGTAACGGCCCTTGAAGGAGCAGATCACGGAATTACAGTGAATGCCATATGTCCTGGATATGTAGATACTCCCCTAGTACAGAATCAGCTTGAGGATCTAGCCAAAACCCGTAACATTGAGAAAGAGAAAGCGTTAGAACAAGTTATTTACCCTCTCGTACCACAGAAACGTTTGATTCAGGTACAGGAAGTAGCAGATTATTCAATCTTCCTCGTTAGCGAAAAGGCAAAGAGCATTACAGGACAGGCTGCAGTAATCGATGGTGGTTATACAGCTCAGTAAGCTTATACAAATGAGAAAATCCCCGCCGATCTCATATCGAGATCAAACGGGATTTTTTCTTTTCAATTCCAATTCAATTAATTAATTCCCATCATTGCAAGGAAAATAATTGCGATGGTAGCTATCATCGGAATAATTAGACCGACGACGAAAACATCTTTATACGAATCTTTATGCGTTAATCCTGTTACGGTGAATAGTGTTAGCAAGGCGCCGTTATGTGGCAGAATCGAAGCGCCTGAAGCAACGGCCGTGATTCGGTGGAATGCTTCAAGACTCATGTTATTGTTAACTGCAATGTTGTAATACTCTTGCCCAAGAGCTTCAAGAGCAATACCCATACCACCTGATGCGGAACCTGTAATCATAGCGAGCAGTTGAACTGCGAATGCTTCTGAGAAATAAGGACTAAGTGGTATCGCAAAGATAAGGTCTTTTACCGCTTCAAATCCCGGTGAAGCTGTTACAACAGAACCAAAACCAACAGCAGCACTCGTATTGATCGTTGCCATTACAGATCCTGAAGCACCGCCATTAATCGCTTTAATAAACTGTTTGTAGTTCTTAAAGTTAAATAACATGATGAGCACAATACCGATTAGAAGTGCGATAAGAATGCTTAGGTTTTCGAATGCGTTTAGCGTTATAACGACAGCAATAAGCGGAATAACCGAAAGAATCCAGTTAGGAAGCTCTTCCTCATTGATGCTTTTAACTTCGTTAGATCCTTTTGGCTCTGTAAATTTCTCATCATTTTTGTTTAGCTGTTTCTCACGGAACTTCAGATAGAAATAGCCACCAACCGCCATGATTAATCCAGCAACTATTCCTAGGATGGGAGCTGCCATCGTAGACGTTTTAAACGTGTTTATTGGGATTATGTTTTGTATTTGTGGTGTACCTGGTAAAGCAGTCATTGTAAATGTAAAAGCCCCGAGCACAAATGTAGACGGGATAAGTTTACGAGATACGTTAGCTTGACGGAACATCGCAACTGCTAATGGATAAACAGCGAATACGACAACGAATAGACTAACTCCGCCGTAAGTTAGAATGGCTGCTGATAGAAGCATACCCAGAATGGCGCGTTTCTCACCTATTAGATTTGAAATTTTGTAAGCAACCGATTGTGCCGCCCCTGTGTCCTCCATTAACTTACCAAAAATCGCCCCGAATAAGAAAATCGGAAAATAAGCTTTGGCGAAGTCTACAAAGCCTGCCATATACGTATCGGTATATGTAGGTAGAATATCCATACCGCTCAATAATGCCACAATACCCGACACTAGTGGAGCGATCCATATAATTGACCAGCCCATGTATGCAAGCAGCATCAAGAGTGCTAATCCAACAATAATACTAATCATAGCTGATTTGCCTCCTCAAATTCTTATGTCTGTTTTACTATGTCCAATCTAGGCAAATCTAAATCGACAATAATCGATCTGCGCACCCTGCGCGTGCCTGTCACCACCCGAATTAACTCGAATGCACCCGAATGATTATACCCCGTTGAATATATTTTGAAACCAGTGCCTGTCACCACCCGAGTTATGTAACTATTTGTCGAATAAATCTAAACTTTCCATCTATGCTTATGACCCTTGTTGTGATAGCAATTAGGAAGATGTTTTGTGTGTAAATAGGTGTGTATAATCACCATTTTATTTCTAAAAAAAAGAGCAGATCCCCGCTGGGACATGCTCTAATCTTTATATACGTTCTCAACATTCCACCTTCATAACTGAAGGAAAGTGTACAGCTTAAATTTCTAATGCTTCTTTATTAACTCTTTCCATAAACTCATTTACCACTTTTAAGTTACTCTTCTCACTACCTAGCTTCAACATGGCTCTTCCAACAAAATTAACACCTTTGTTTTGTCCTTCATAAATGAATTTCGTGTGGGTATCATCTATTTTAAGCAATGTAAAAGTGAGTGTGACTTCAAAGGCTTTTCCTAAAACAAAACTTATCTTTTTGAGCTTTTTATCCACAAGATCTTCATATGCTAATGTTTCTACAATGTAGGTTTCCAACCGCTTTCCTTCACGATAGGTTTGCTTATGTTTTGCGCCAACCTCATCTTCTCTTTTTTCAATTAAGTGATGTTCTTCCACTTTCGGCATAATTCTTTTAATGTTTTCATCTGAAAACAAAGACCACACTTTCTCAATGTTCGCTTCAATAATGATTTCTTCCTTCCACTTAATCACTCAACCTCCTCCTTCCCTGATGCAAGAAAATCATCAATCTCTTCAACCTGAAGATGAAGATCTTCTATTTGCATTTGTATCTTTTTTCTTTTTTGTATCAATAGATTTTCTAAATTAGCAAAGGACTCGTCCTCCATTACACCGACCATTTCTTGTATCGTAAAACCTAACCTTCTTAACTTTACTAATAGGACTGCCAAGAAGTAACTTCCATCATCGTAATAGCGATAGTTGTTCGTTGGATCAATATACGCTGGTTCAAGTAATTTAACTTCTGCATAGTAGCGTAATGTTTCTTTGCTTAATCCTGTCATCTCAGAAAAATCACTAATCTTGTACATCTTTTCACTCCCACCCCTATCTTAAACTGTGGGGTACACCACAAGGTCAACATTTATTTTAAGTATATTATTTTATTAAATTGAATGACAATACATGAAAAAAGCGGGGCAAATGCCCCACTTGCGGATTGCTATGAGCTTGTGACTTTGCTTTCACTAACGTGGACAAGCTGCTTTTTCACAAATTGAATGAGTATAAGAATAATAGCAAAAAGCGATAAAAAGCAAAGGCTTGTGATAAGCGGCGCCACTTTGAAAGCGTAAAGAAACATGTCGACCTCATAGATATCTTTGGAAGCTATGATTGAACGCGGTGTGAAAACAAGATGACTCTTCCAGTCAGTAAGGGACGGCAGAAGACTCGCTTTCCACGACATCTCCCAATACGAATAGCAGAAAACAGTGAATAGAGACAACAGCAAGACATGTTTGAAGAAACCCCTTCTCTTCACTCTATCACCTCTTTTTAGTACCATACTTATTCGAGAAAAAAGGCGGAATTCCTTTTTTTGAAAACTCTTTGCGTAGCCATTTTTGCTATAAGAATAGTGGTTAATTTCCGCTCCGATTAGCTGAGTGTGGATATTGAAACAATTCTTTCAGCTAGTTAACTAAGTACTATTCTCATGGTGCTTTTGGCCAGCGTAGAACACAATGTAAAGCACTTAGGGTATATGAACTCACTTTCTGTCATGAAGAATTTATAATCGGTTACTTCACCTTCACTCGCACTTAATATTGACGCGATAGAGTGGTAGAGACAACAGGAAGGGAGAGATTCATTTGAAGAAGGTACTACCTTTAAGCTTGATCGTCACTTTAATCATGAGCTTGTTTTTCGTAGCGGATGGTGAGGTTTCCGCAAATAAGAATGATCAGTACGTCCAAACCGTTGCCCATCGAGGTGCTTCAGGTTATGCACCAGAAAATACGATGGCGGCATTTGAAAAAGCAGTTAAAATGAAGTCCGATTATATTGAGATCGATGTTCAACAGACAAAAGACGGAGAACTCATTGTGATTCATGATACATCTGTTGAACGCACAACCGATGGTTCTGGCATGGTGAAAGATCTCACACTTGAAGAGCTTAAGCAGCTAGATGCAGGTAGTTGGTTTGGAGAAGAATTTGCAGGAGAAAAGCTTCCTACGCTTGGTGAAGTTCTTGATGCGTATCGAGGAAAATCTGGTATCTTGATTGAGCTTAAATCGCCATCTCTTTATCCTGGAATCGAAGAAAACGTTGCAGCTGAACTTACTAAGAGGAATATGGACAAACCAAACAACAACAAAATCATCTTACAATCGTTTGATCATGAATCAGTAGAGACGTTCCACTCTATTCTCCCATCAGTGCCAACAGGTGTACTTGTAAGCTATACCATGTCCGATAACAATCTACGTGACGTTTCTCGCTTTGCTGACTATGTTAATCCTGGTAAATGGCTTATTACTTCCGATTATGTAAATCGCATTCACGATAACGGTATGCTAGCCCAAACGTGGACTGTCAGAGACGAAGCATCAGTAGAACCCCTTATTCAAGCTGGCGTAGACGGCATCATCACCGATTACCCGGACTATGTTAACCGCAGGTGAGTAGTAACTTCGCGGATCTCGAATTCGCGGGTCGCGGGTGCCTGTCACCACCCGAAAAATGTAACTATTTGTCACATTTCACCTCATCTTTGTGCTGATTTTCATGCTTAATTGAATAAAACGAACGAGGTGAACCAATAATTGAATTTGAAAGGAGTGGATGATGTTGGAAAAGAAATTACCTATTCTTTTAGCAAGTTGCTTAATGGCTGGGACGCTACTTGCTGGCTGTGGTACGAATGGTGCTGAGGAAAACAGTAACCAAACGGAGAATAACGCTAGTAATGCAGGGATGGATAACAATAGCGTGACCGAGGATTCTGCTGGTGAGGAAGGTGCAGGTGACACAAGTACCGATGGTGGAATGGAAGAGGATGGGTCCGCTAATTTGAACGAAGGGATTGATACTGTTCTCACACATCTTGAAGAACTGAAGAGCACGCTTGAAAATACAAGCGATGACTTTGGTAAAATCAATGAACAGGGAATGTCTCTCGATGCAAGTTGGGAAGAAATAGAATCACAAATCGAAGAAAATTATGCTGACGATTACAAGACAATAGAAGAAAGTCTTTACCCGCTTATTGATGAATCGAAAAAAGATGAGCCTGATGCAGATAAGATGAATCAGTTACTTGATGAAACGATGGAGAAAATGAACAAATTTAAAGAGAAGATCACCGCCTCTGAATAAGAAGAAACTAAAAAGCCATCCGCCTGATTACATGAATCAGGCGGATGGCTTTCAATATGTTAATACAATTTTCCATGACGATAAAGGATATTTGATAACTTCATGACAGAGTGAATATAGCAGTTCTGTCTTAATGGGAATGGGTCGCTGAAGAATTGTGGATAGATATTATCCATTGTTTCCTTCATTTTCTTAAACAGCATTGTGAACACTTCTTCTTCACTGTAGAATTGCGTCTCCCTGCCCTGCAACCATTCGAAATAACTAACAATAACACCACCAGCATTCGCAAGGATATCAGGAATAATTAGGACGCCATCGTCACTTAACTTCCGATCGGCTTCGAGCGTAACTGGTCCATTTGCACCTTCAACAATCATACGTGCTTTGACTTTGTCGACGTTATCTTCACGAATCTGCTCTTCAAGTGCAGCAAGAATTAATACATCTGTGTCAAGATAAAGCACGTCTTCTCGATCTTGAATTTCTGCTTTAATGTTACTCTGACTGAGCGCTTCATCTGTTGTTGGCAGGTCACCTTCATGTTGAGACGTAAATTCAATTAATGCTTTGATGTCCAAGCCTTCTTCATTATAAAGCGTAACGTTTCGATCACTAACAGCCACCACTTTCGTATCAAGATAATTACACGTATACGATTCAAGAGCCGCTACTGAACCAACGTTACCAAATCCCTGGATTCCAACGGTTAACTGACGATTCGTATGGTTTAAGGCTGTTTTCGCAAATCGGTTCTCATTCTTCTTAAACCATTCTTCGTTCTCGTTCACAAAATTATGTAGCATGTAACGTAGCGTATAGTAAACACCTTTACCAGTCGCTTCTCTTCTGCCTAACGATCCGCCATTCACCTGACTTTTCCCTGTAAAACTTCCTCGGTATGGACGCCCGGGATGAATGCTTTTGTACTCTCCCATCATCCAATCCATTTCTCTTTCCCCTGTTCCTACATCAGGAGCTGGAATATCTTTATCAGGACCAAGAATGTCACTGAAATTATGAACGTACTTCTTTGAAATTGTATGTAATTCTTTTTCGGTAAATTCACGAGGATTAATCACTACGCCACCTTTTCCACCACCAAATGGAACATCATGAAGCGTGTTCTTCAAAGTCATGAGTGTTGCAAGATTAATAACTTCATCTTCTCTAACTGTCTCATGAAATCGAATTCCTCCCTTATAAGGCCCAACAGCGTTGTTATGCTGAACACGGAATGCTGGAATCCTGAGAACTTTACCGTTTTCAAGCGGAACACGGAGAAATGATTTCTGAATTTGATTCGGAGTAGAAAGAATAGATTCGAGCGAAGTGAACGCTTTCTTTCTTTCTTCTTCTTTAAAATTAGGTAAAAAAGATTCGTCTTCTAGTAGTGCATTTAATGATTCTTGTACGACTTCTCCATATTTACTAGCCAATTTCATCCCTCCAATAGTTGTCATCTATTAATATCGTACCCGTTTGAACTTCATTCAAACGGGATGGATGAAAAGGCTTACGACTATTTATCTATAATCTGCAGGAAAAACGACTCCGATTTGCTTTCGCGCCTCGTCCATTACTTCAATAGAATGAAGTGAATTCTCATGTGAGTTAATGTACGATTCTTTCTTACCAGATTGAATTAATCGGATAAACTCTTTTGCTTCATACAACATCGTGTGCTGTTGAGGCTGACTTAAATCTTCTACCGAACCATCACGATACTGAATCGTTACGTTCATCGGAGATCCAATCTTATCAATGAGAATGCTACCGTTCTCCCCTTGAATTTCAGATGGCATGTGGGAGTCTGTGATTTTGGAAAACATGATAACGGCTTCTTTATCATCGTATCCAAGTAAAATACTTCCTTCCCCATCTACGCCAGAATCGAGCATCACGCCTTCTGCTTTAATCGAGTTTGGCTTACCGAGCATTGAAACAACGGGGTAAACACCGTATACCCCGATATCCATAAGAGAGCCGTTCGAGAATTCAGGATTAAAGGCATTCAGTACCGTTCCTTCTTTATACGCATCGTACCGAGACGAATATTGCCCATAATTTGCAACGAATCGACGAATCTTCCCGATCTTATGTAGGTTTTCATGCACCATCTGCATATTCGGCATCACAGTTGATTTCATCGCTTCCATGAGAAGCACTCCGTTTTTCTTTGCCGCTTCAATCATTGTAGTTACTTCTGCTTTGTTTGACGCCATTGGCTTCTCACAAAGAACATGCTTCCCTGCGTTCATGAAAATAATCGATTGCTCTGCATGAAGTGAATTTGGACTGGCGATATAAACAGCGTCAATCACATCACTAGCTGCCATTTCCTCAAGACTTGTAAACGTTGCTTCTGCCCCGTGTTTCAAAGCAAACTCCTTCGCCTTCTCCTCTGTTCTAGAATAAACTGCAGCAAGTGTAAACTCACCTAGCTCATTAGCTCCCTCAAGAAACATCTCTGTAATCTTATTCGTTCCAATCACACCAAAACGTATCATCACAATTCCTCCTATAATTCGACAAGTGCCTGGCACCACAGGAATAAAGTCCTATCCTCACAGGCACCACCCGGTTTTTGTCACTTTTTGTTCTCTGGTCTAGTTTAGTCCTCTCGTGTTGATGATTCAATAGAGAGCTCTTGAATAGAGGTATATTTGTCGTCTTAATCGAAAAAGTACTTATGGGTTCTACACTTGATCTAACTTGGATGCAAAAAGGAGTTTACGTATTATGAATCTGAAAGCCATTAATATCCCTGAACGAATGAGCCATCATAAAGTGGCTGGTCTTAGCATGGCATTTGTGCGAAATCGTGTTATCCACTCTACAGAAACATATGGAGTTCTTGAATACGGTACAGATCGAGATGTTTTACCAAATTCAATCTTCAATGCCTGTTCAATAAGCAAATTCACAACAGCTATGCTGGTGTTAAAATTTGTGGATCAAGGAATGGTTTCTCTTGATCGAGATGTAAATGACTATTTGAAAACGTGGCAACTCCCTACCAATCAATATAACAGGCACGAAAAAGTAACGCTTCGCTCACTCCTTTGCCACCAATCAGGAATGACTGATCCCGAAGGCAGTTTCGAAAATTTGAGCGCAGAGCAAGGTCCCACACCTACTATACTTGAGGTATTAACTGGGCAAACATCCTATTGTAATGAACCAATTAAAGTAACTTCCAAACCGTTCAGCGCTTTTCATTATTCAGATGCAGGATTTTGTTGTATTGAGCAAATCCTTGAAGATCTGGGCGGGAAACCATTTACGCAGCTTATGGAAGAGTTTATATTTGAACCGTTGCAAATGAAAAATAGTCTGTATATATCTAGATTAATCGATAACCGTCAAACGAATCTAGCATGTGGACACCATAAAAAAGGTGAACTAGTTAATGATCTCTACACAATCTATCCGTACGCGGCTGCAAGCGGGCTATGGTCAACCCCAATCGATCTTGCCACACTCTTAATAGAAGGAATGAACTCACTACATAACGAGGGAAAGCTCGGTCTTCCAATGACATTACTGATTGAAATGCTATCACCACAAGGTTGCGCACCTTGGACAGGATTAGGTGTTTTCTTAGAACAATCTGATAATCTTCAAATCTCTTCTCTTGGTTGGGGAATAGGCTACCAATCCCTTTTACTCGCAAATCCATATGAGGGCACAGGAATCGTTATGATGATGAATACCGATCTAGGCGTTCACCAACTCGAAGGCTTGATGGGAGAAATCCTTCAGGCGATAAAGGCTGATTAACAAATGGTTAAAAGCGATGCCTCTATTGAGACATCGCTTTTATCCTTGCAACTTTATTACACTATTCGTTCATAGCTTTCTCTTCATCATACCGCTCATAGAATGTTACTAACATTCTTAAGCTGTTCTCAAACATCCCATGAAGGTTATGATACTGAGTTTGTAATGTTTCTCTTGAATGAGATTCGGAGTCTCTTAACTCGTATATACTCTCTTCAATTGCGAGGCTATCTTCAATCGAACTCTTTAATTGCGCTTTTGCATTTGGTAAATAGATTTCTTCAAATGCTAGACTAAGCAATAAGTTGCGTGCCTCTTTCACCTCGAATGCCATCTGATCAATATTCTCTTCGTTCATTTTGATAGGCTCTTCGCTTATTAACCATTCTTGATTGTACATTGGAAGAAGATATTGAAGCTGATCATGCGTAGGATCAATACTCGAAAGAGTCTCATAATTGTTAGTAAGATCATTCAATTGTTGCACATAATCCTCTACTAAATAAGAATCCGCATCATATGTGATCGATTTATTCAGGCTATATCTTGCGTATGGATAGATCCAGCTCATACTGACGTACAGAAGAACAATTAATCCTATTCCTCCTAACGAAAGAGTTATACCACTCCGTTTGCTCCGCATTAACGTCCTCCCAAATTCGCGAGTGACAGGCACCACCCGCTTTATGTCAAACGATGTCGAACATTTATACGAGGCGCACGCCTAGTTTTTCTTCCAGCCATTTTGGAACGACGAACCTTGCTGTCATAAGCGGATCAACGACCTGGCAAACTTCTACCTGTCCGATTGCACTCATGAGCATTGTAACTTCACCAATTGGCATACCAGTTCTCTCGCAAATTCGATCTATCATCAGCTCTGTTGCTAGTTGAACTGCTTCATCGAGCGTTTCTGCTGATGCAATCTGAGTAACGACACCGTCATTCTCAAGCATAGGTTGGGACATAGGTTCTCCCTTAATCACCTCAAGTTTCACGGTTGCTCTCCCAGGCACCTCGATTCCTGAGACGCTCACTTCACCATCTCCCATCGCCGCATGGAAATCACCAAGGCCGAATAGAGCACCTTCTGCAAATACTGGGAAGTACAGCGTCGCACCTTCAGTAATCATCTTGTTATCCATATTTCCTCCATGAGCACCTGGTGTTCCACAAGAGATTCCCTCTCCCTCTGGTGCTACCCCAATTACTCCGATCATCGGATTTAGCGGAATTTCAATGTCATTGAATAGCGCTTTTCCATCTTTAATCGGTATGATTTTTGATTCCATCTCTTTCAAGCGATGCCCCATTACACCAAGGTCAGGTCCTACAACCATTACACCTTGATCACCTATTTCAAGCTTTTCTATCGTTACCTTTAATACGTCACCAGGTAAAGCATCTTTCACATAAATAGGACCAGTCGCAGGATTAACACGATTCCAATCAATTCCGTCGATTTTTGTATCCTCTGATTGCAGCTGATTTTCAAAGCAATCATAAGTAACAATCTCAATCGTAGCACCAGCAGGCACAACTTTAACTGGCCGGTGGTTTTTATTAAAATCATAAATCACCGATTCATTCGAAAGCAATTCCATTTTTCTCTTCCTCCCTAGAATACAATTTCTACTATTATGACAATTCTATCAATAATTCCCTGTTTCGCATAATAATTAAGAGCTTCATAGAATCTCTCTTCAAAAACAGGACTAAAGTACGTATTAAGACCCACTCTTTTTTTAGTGCACATATTTAGTAGTTCTTCTAATAAATCCAGCGTATACAAGGTTTCATTCATATCCATCTAGGTATTTCCTCTCATGACCCCATATAGAATCGCACAAAAGTACCATTATTCGCCATTCTTCGCTATGTTACGACTAATACCATCGTCACGTTTTTTTTAAAACTACTGTTACAATCTATTAATATTGCATTAATGATTACGCGTTACACTGAGTTTTGTAAGTTTAACAAAAACGATTCGGGAGGATTTATATATGTTTGTTAAAAAAGCTAAGAAAAAACTGATTCCTTTCGCAGTGATATCGTCACTAGCGGTTGCAGGATTTGCTGGAAATGCCCCTGGTATTGAAGCTAAATCTGATAAAGAAAAAAAAGATAACAACAAAATCGAGAACGTTATTTTCTTGATTGGTGATGGTATGGGACCAGCTTATACGACAGCTTATCGTTCTTATCAAGATGATAAATCTACACCGTATATGGAAGAAACAGCTTTTGATCAGCATCTAGTTGGTGCTCAACAAACATATTCATGGGATCATGAAGAAACCGTAACAGACTCTGCAGCAGCTGGAACAGCAATGGCAGCAGGCGTAAAAACATACAATGGTGCTATTTCTGTTGATATAGACAAAAAAGAAGTAAAAACAGTTCTTGAAGAAGCGAAGGAAAACGAGAAAGCAACTGGACTTGTTTCCACATCTCAAATTAACCATGCAACTCCAGCATCATTTGGTGCACATGATGAATCTCGTAATAACTACAATGATATTGCAGATGATTACTATGATGATTTGATTGATGGCGAACATAAAGTAGATGTTCTTCTTGGCGGAGGTACCTCTTACTTCGAGCGTTCGGATCGTAACCTAACAGAAGAATTCCAAAAAGACGGATATAGCTACGTAACTTCGAAAGAAGAGCTAGCTAAAGATAAGAACGAACAAATTCTAGGTCTTTTCGCGCCAAAAGGGTTGGACAAAGCGATTGACCGTACTGATGAAACGCCATCCCTTGCTGATATGACAGAAGCTGCACTTGAGCGCCTGAAAAAAGACGATGATGGCTTCTTCCTAATGGTTGAAGGTAGCCAGATCGACTGGGCAGGTCATGATAACGATGCGGTTGCAGCGATGAGTGAAATGGAAGACTTCGAGAAGGCTTACCAGAAAGCAATTGAATTTGCGAAGAAAGACAAGAATACACTTGTTGTTGCGACAGCAGACCATTCTACAGGCGGATTCGCTATGGGACGTGACGGTGAGTACCAATGGAACCCAGCTCCACTAAAAGCAGCGAAAAAGACACCTGACTTCATGGCAGCCGAGATCGCTAAAGGTGCTGATGTAGAAGAAACTTTAAACAAACACATTGACCTAGAACTAACTTCTGATGAAATTGCATCTGTAAAAGAAGCAGCAAAGACGAAGAAGACAGTTGAAATCGACAACGCAATTGAGAAAATCTTTGACATACGCTCTGGAACTGGCTGGACAACAGGTGGACACACAGGCGTTGACGTAAGTGTTTATGCTTACGGTCCAGAATCCGAAGACTTTATCGGACTTCACGATAATACTGAAACTGGTCAGATGATCATGGATCTAGTGAATGCAAAGCAAGAGCAAGATCATGGCGACGATGATCACGAGGATCACGACGATGAAGATGAAGATGAGGATCAAGACTAAGACTCGTGTAAATAGCACAAAATAAAAAATACTCCCGCTGCTTTAGAAAGGCAGCGGGAATTTCTCTTCACAATGATGGAGGTCATTTCATTGAAATATGTAGTAGTTACTCTCTTATCGGCTTCTCTTTTGCTTGGCGGCTGCGCAGCAAACAATGAAGGGCAAAGCAAAGTTTCTCAAAACGAGCCTTCAACAAATACCGCAGAAGCTAATGATAATCAGAACAAAGATTCATCAATAAACGAATCCGATAAAAGCATCATGGATAGTCCACAAGCTCCAGATGATAGCTCACTAACCGAAGTTGGTAAAACAGTAGAAGACCAAGACGGAATGATTACGTTAAAAGCGATCTCAAAATATGATGAAACCATTTCAATTGGAGATGTCGAGTTAACCATTTCAGATGTGAAGGTGATGGATTACGCCCCTTCTCCCGATTTGGTTGATTTCTTCCACGGCTATTCAGATAACGAAACTCAGTTTAATTATGTGAAGTTACGCGTTAACGTGAAAAACACTTCAGATCAAACAGTTAACTTCGCCCCAGTTTCTCTTCTTGAAACAGGTAGTGAGAAAAAAGGATTTGAAGATGATTTTTATCTTGAGAACTTATACGGAAATTTAGGACCAGGTGAAGAGAAAGCCGGCCAGCTTGGCTTTGTTCTTAACGAGACCGACGTTGAGAAGCTAAAATCAATAATAGTAAACACAAGCGATGTGTTCGATGAGAACAAAGAATCATTAACAGAAGCCAAGTCAATTACTATTCCATTTTAAAGACTCCCATTTGGGGGTCTTTTTGTTAAGTTCGCGGATATAATTCAGTTTCCGCGGATATATCTCGAATATCGCGGATATCCACTATGATAGCAACTCATTCAGAAGCAGTCTTGAACCCTTTTGTTACATACCAGAAGAAATAGGTAACAAATGATAGACTGAGACAACCGAATAAAAAAGCCGACTGAAGTCTATAGCCTTTATTCTCAACCATCCAATCCAACGCCAAATGAAAAACCGCTGCTAAATCTAGCATCAACTTCTCCTCCTGAGTGTTTGATTACTAGATTATAAGCAAGCGGTCTTGAATATATGCCTATTATTTATCGAATTGAGTTAAGACGGTCAGTTAGTTCCATAAATAACTCTCGGTTACGTTGGTCAAGGGATGCGTCAATTTCTTTTTTAAGTTGATCTTGTCTTTGTTCTATAGTGGAAGCATTGATGTGTTCGATAAGCTGTTCAACCATTTCCTGTCTCTTTTCCGAAATCTGATTCTGGTACACTTTTCGATTCTCCATCTCGCACTCCTCCATTCAAATTGATAGAAACGTTGCTACGTTTGCTATGCTGTTAGTTCTATTCTATCCGATTTTTAGAAAGTTTAAACAATAGTTTAGAAGATTCTAATAAATAAGGTCGAATTTTGTACTATTTTACTAGATTTGAGCCAGTTATTTGGCTTTTTAAAAGCCATTTTATTACCTTACACATATTTCACAAGATGTTTTTTGGTTATATAAAAAAGGGTATCACCGAAACCTTCGGAGATACCCTTCTACATTCATTTCAACTATTAATTACCATACCAGCTTTTGTGAGCTTCGATCTCATTATCATGATCTTGATCCCAATAGTCTACGCTATAAGAATAGTCGTAGTTCATAATGCACTTAATGCCACTACCTTGTGCATCATGCCCAAGACCGTAGTTGTGAGAGAATTCGTGTTGAGCAGCGTGCCAAGTGTTTGTTGCACCTTGATCAAGGTTAACTGAAACTGCACTTCCATTAGGTGAGCTAGGATATACATAAGCAATACCACCTGAGTTGAAGTTAGGATCTTTCGTGAAACCTACAACAAAGTCATACCCGTTGCCATTCCAATCGCGATCCATGTCTTGAAGAATTTCAGAAGCGTTTGCACCTTGAGAGCTCCACTGACCAAGAGCTTTGATTTCGAAATCAATGTTATGGTCGCGAGTGAACGCGTTATCTGCATTCTCAACAATGTTTTGAGTCAAAGTTTGCCAATCACTATGCGCTGCACGATATTCTTCATCAGCAGCGATCAAGACTGTTACGACTTTAGCGGTGTCAGTTGAACCGCCACCATCATCTGGATCCGGGTCTGTTCCCCCACCGCAGAATAGGATGCAAAGTTCGCCTTCTGTTGCTTTACCGTTCTTTTTATCTTCTTTTGCTGCTTTCTTCTCTGCTTTATCGGCTTTCTTTTCTGCCTTAACTTCATTCTTATTTATTTTCTTTTCGCTAAGCTTCTTACCTTTTTCATCCAATACGTCTACTACTGTTGAACGCTCCACTTTAGCAGGCTTATCAAACTTTTCTTTGCTCTCTGTTTTTGCTTTTGGAATTCCGTCAATTGTAACCTGATTCCCCTGTGAATCTAAAGTAGTTGTTCCACTTGCTTCACTTAATCCTGGAGCGATTAAAAGTGACACTGCAAGAGTTAATGATGCAAACCCTTTAATTTTCATTCCTTTTCCCCCTAAGTTGTTTTTAGCACATCTCTTAATCTAGCATAGGAATACTAGAATTACGGGGGCCAAAAGGTAGAAATTAGTCGAATTATGTCTAGGGAAAAAGGACTTTATTTCTTAATAAATCCTGAATAAAGGGACTTTTTTTTTTACAATCGCTTCTTTTGCTAAGTTAAATCATTAGATCTAGGGATTAAGGTCTATGTACACATTCCATGACAAATACGGTCATAGTCGGTTAATTCAGGACTTTAGTCACGGATCTCTGTATTGTAAATACCTTGAACGCCTAATAAACCTTTAATCTAGCGTTTCTCACTCCATAAGAGCAGATGTACGGATCATTTCCAGAAAACGTTTCGCTGAAGGCGGTAATGAAGTTTCACACTCTAGACTAACCAGCGCCACCGATCGATTGATCTCCTGAAAATGAGAAGGCTCTAATTTCACTATTGTTCCGCTATCTATTAAATCTTGAACTAGTGATTGGGTTAAGAGAGCAACACCCTTTCCTCTTCGAACAAAATCTAATGCAGTTGCTGGTGGTAGTTCAACCGTTTCCATTCCATAGGAAAGATGCGTTTTCTGCCAATGCTTACTTCCTTCACTCCAATCCGTTAGAATATAAGGCTTACTGTTTTCAAAAACTTCTTTTACAGTGTAGCTTCTTTCCTCTACCTTGCTAATCGGATGATCCTTATGAGCCACTAATAATAGACGTTCCTTAATCAAGTGAAGCAGTTTTAAATCACTATTGAAAAAAGGGTACGTAATTAGACCCATTTTAATAAATCCGTCATACAACATCTCGATGATCTGTTGATTATGTCCAGTATGTATGAAAAGGTCAATCTCTGGATATGAATCGTACATCCTGGATAGTGTAGATGAGAACAAACCTGTTGTAAAAGTTGGTAAAGTACCTATTGTGATTTGCCCCCTCGTCCCTTTTTTAATGGATTGAGCCCTCTCTGCTCCTATGACAAGAACATCTAAAGCTTGGCGAGCGTATGGAAGAAATCCCTCGCCAAGTTCTGTAAGCTCCATCCTTTTCCCGACTCGTTCAAATAATGAACCCCCTATGCTTTTTTCAAGCTCTTTGACTCGTAAACTTACTGTAGGCTGTGAAACGTCTAGATATCTTGCGGCTTTACTGAATGATCCCAATCGAACAACATAGTCAAATGCTTTCAGTTGATTAATCTCCACATAAACACCTCATCTATTAAAATAACTAATAGTAACTATATCCTTTATTATATTGTTTAATTATTGGGATCTCATTACACTTCTACTAGCGCTTAATATTTATCGATGAAAGAAGGTTCAGGATGAGACTTATAACGAGGGCAAGAAGCATCATTGATGGGCAATACGGAAATCCTAAGGGATGGCTAGGGTCGTTTATTGGAGAGAAGATGGTAAGACAGCATCGTATTGAAACGGTTTGGACGATTAAACAATTACATCTTCAGAAAGATGAAAACGTACTGGAAATCGGATGCGGTGCAGGATACGCTATGAAGCTTCTTTTAAGCACACTTAACGTTGATAAAGTTATAGGATTAGATCTCTCAAAAACGCTCATTCAATCAGCTACGATACGTAATAAGAAAGAGATCAATAATGAGCGGGCTCAAGTAGTCTTTGGTAATGTGCACAACTTACCTTTTAAAGATAACAAGTTCTCTAAAGTAGTTAGCATTCATTCCATTTATTTCTGGGATGACTTAGCCCTAGCTGTTGCAGAGATTCATAGAGTGCTAACACCAGATGGATCAGTTGTGATTACACTTTGCAACGGAAAAAAAGGAGAAATGTGGGAAGGTATAAATACAATGATTCACTACAAACTAATTCCATTGATGGAGGAGGCTAACTTTCAAGAAGTTAAATTGGTAACAGGGCCTCTATCTCGACAGTATCAAACCGTTTCGGTTTCAGGAAAAAAGCTATAAATGAAGAAACAGGGATCCATCAAGGACCCCTGTTTCTCAATCAGGTTTACTCTGTCATAAACCCATATTCTTTCAATATGTCCATTGTGATCGTTTTGGCTTCCGTCCCTGAACCGTCTACCTTTGTCGCAAACACATACGAACGATCACCTGTTTCAATATACCCAACGAACCACCCAAGACCACTATCCGATAAGCGGGTACCTGTTTTTCCAAAGAGTGTATATCCGTTTGTCTCCTCTTGAATCATCATTCGTTTTACGGTTTTCATAATCGTTTGATCAAATGGAAGCTCCTCCTTCACTAATTTCTCGATGAAATCCACCTGTTCCAAGGGACTGATTTCGAGCGAGCTATCTAGCCAGAAGTTATCAATTCCACCGCTGCTATCTTTATTCCCATATGATAGTTTCTTTAGCCACTCATCCATATGGGTGGCTCCAATATCACGCGCCATATCCTGATAGTACCAGATGACTGAGTAGCGCATTCCAGAGCCTAGCGTATGATCTTGATTCCAAATGTCGAATGCCCTCTCAACACCATCCCATCGCTTGACGTCATACTCGTCACGAACGGCTCCTAGTTGAAGACCAATTAAAGCATTGACCACTTTGAATGTCGATTCTGGAGTCTGTCTCTTGTTTGCTTGTTCTTCGTTATAGATGTAGGTTTTACCTTTCTTCAGATCGCGTAAAATAAACGTTCCTTCATGATCTCTGAAGTAGGATGAGACATCCACCTTATGGTGATCTTTTTCCATTGAAGGAGAGGATGTTGCACTTGCATGACTGGCTATGAGTGATGAACTTGAAATGGTCAAGCAGATTCCAATAAGGAGCAGAAAGCTCTTCATAAAGTCACCCCTTTTTGCTTTAATTTAATACCTTAAGTCTATCCTTCCTCAGGTGACTTGAAATCCTAATATAGTCCTCTTTCCGACTAGTAGAAAATAACCTTTTCCATATAAAAAAACGAGTATACCATCGATGGTATACTCGTTTTCCGTACCTATGATTTCATGTGCTTCCCTTTACCAAAGTAAAACAGACCAGACAATATACCGATAATCACCATAATTATAGCGAAGATTAAACTAGGGACAGCCCCAAATTGTACGATGAACGGCACAGAAAGTGCTGTGACTAATCCACCACCTAAGAATGGTTCATAAACAAGCTGCTTATAGCCGAACGCTTCAAATGCTGGTGATTCGTTGTTAGGATCTACAATACGCATCAGTAGCAATCCTGTAGCCGTTACACCCATTGATTGACCAAAATCACCAATTCCTCGCTCAAACCAGTAGTCTGGAATGATTTTCGGAGCGAGCGTGAGAAAGCCAAACAAGTTCCATGATATTCCTGCAACCGCAAGAATTAAGAATGGAACGAGGTATTCACCGATTACATCTAGTGACACAGTCGCAATCGCCGTAATGATTAAAACATCAAGCGCAAGTCCTTGAATACGGTTAATCATTCTACGATCAACCAGGTTGTATTTATCCTTTTTGCTAAAGAATACTTGTAGTATAATACCGCCAAACATAGCGATAGGGAATAGCGGAATGTATTTCATGAAGCTTGATCCTGTCCAATTTGTGATCGTGATGGCTTCAAGTCCGATAAGTCCTTGAAGGATTAACCAACCGATTAAGATCGCAAGCATAACAATCGCTAGATGAAACGAAAGTGGCTCAATCGATTCAGGACGTGTTGTCATTTTACCAGCCGGTTCTCGATTCTGGTATTCCATAATCCCTTGCTTACGAAGCTCGGAAAAGCCATTAACATCTTTAATGATCTTCGTTTTCCCTCTACGAACACCCCAGTTGATTAGGATAATACCAAATACGACACCAGAAAGAACACCTACCGTTGCGAGACCAATAGCTAGGTCAAAAGCTTCTTCGAAACCAAGCTCTTCGAATGTGCTAGCCATACCTGCAGCAGTACCATGTCCCCCTTCAAACGCGACTTCGATCAGCGCCCCTGCCATTGCAGGAATATCAAAGAATGGCGTCAGAATAAAGATTGCAACAAGTAAGCCAATCACGTATTGGCCCCAGCCAATTGCCCAACCTAAGGAGAGCTGAGGGCCACCGAACTCCCATATATCGCGAAGCTTCGGCATCGTTGCTCCTAAGAATAATGAAGCAAATACGACGTTAATCATTAAACCTGGTAATGCTGACCACACTTCAATGATTGTGCCTGTCATGATTCCACTTGCTAGAAAATGATCTTCACCCACAAATTGCGTCATGATTTTACCTAGTACCTGTGGTCCTACTAACAATGCGACGAAACCGCCAATAATAGATGATGGCAGAAATAAATTTTGTAGAACCTTTACTTTCAATCGAATGATCTTACCTATAAGTAGAAACACTCCTAAATACAATAACGCGAACCCTATCTGTTCCGGATTCATTTACTCTCACCTCTTTGGATCATATGTTTTCCTCATATTGAGGCAACTGCCTCACCAAACGGGGTGATATGAACAGTCCATACTGAACGTTCCACGAATGAATTGTGGTAAAACTTATTTAGAGAAATTCAGATAATTTATTGGAAACTAGAAGGGGGTCAGACACTTGTCTGACCCCCCTTCTTAAATCTCATTTCAATACAAACTGCATTCCATTTTTAAAGTTCTTACTGAAAATGATAAATAACACAAGAATTGGCATTGTCAGCAATACAGATGCAGCATACATCGGTCCAGGATATCCTCCATACGGGCCGAACATTTGAGCCAATAAAACGTTAAGCGTTAACATGTTCTCACTATTCACTACGAGCATATCCCATAGTAACTCCACCCATCGCTCCATGAAGAGGAATAAGAAGATGATCGTAGTGATCGATTTGGACATTGGCAAGACAACTTTCCAAACAATTTTCAGTTGGCTTGCTCCGTCCATTTTCGCTGCTTCCAGCAGTTCATCCGGTAAGCTACGGAAGAAATTCGTGTACATGAAGATCGCCCATAAGTTTACAGCTTTTGGTAGAATCATTGCCCAGTACGTGTCGTACAAACCAAGGTAACGAATGATTAGAAAAAGAGGAATTAAAAGAATAACGGCTGGATAGAACATTTGGAACAAGATCACGTTATTAATTAGTCGGTTTCCTCTAAATTTCAATTTTGCAAGTGAGTAACCAACAAGAATTGCGGTTGCCATCATTAGAACCGTTGAGGATAGCGTTACGAAAAGACTGTTAAAAAGGGCTCGAAGCCAGGGTCTTGCAAGAACACCCTCCCCTCCAAAAAACAACCATTCATAAGACCTTAACGTGAGCTCAGTAGGTATAATTCTACGATCTACTTCATCCCAAGGAGAAAGTGATCCAAGTACCATAAAGAGATAGGGAGATACCATGACAATCAGAACACTAAAAGCTAAGATATAGAGCAATGTTGTTTTCAGTGGTTTATTCCCAACCATGTTTGGCACCCCATTTCTCTAGAATCTTTCGAAACACTAAGATTGATCCAAACGTTACAACTGAGTTAATGACAGCAATCGCTGTACCAAATCCTGCATTCAACCGCTCGAATGCCTGACTATAAATTTCAAGTTGCCATGTATGTGTCGCAAGATCTGGACCACCGCCGGTCAGGACATAGGGCTCAGTGAAGATCCCGAACATTAAGCCTACTGCAAGTATTGTAACTGTATAAAATGAAGGATATAACATTGGAAGCGTTATATGCCAGAATCGCTTCCAGCCTACTGCTCCGTCGATTGCAGAAGCTTCATAGATCTCTTTCGGAATACTCTCAAGACCAGCTACAAATAGAAGGGCATAATAACCTGCAAATTTCCATGCCATCATTAGTGCAATAATTAGCGGTGCAAGAATGGCAGATCCTAACCAGTCAATATCAAGCCCGAACGTTCCTCTTAACCAGATATTAAATGGACTGTTATAAGAAAGAATCCCGTTGACAACAATTGCCGACGCTACTCCTGATGCAAGATACGGAAGAAAGAAGGCAACGGAAAACAACCCTTTAAATTTAGGAAGTGAATGAATAAGAACTGCAAGAAAAAGAGCTCCTGCTACAACAATTGGAACAAACATCGCAAGGAATTTATACGTTACAAAGAAAGCAGCTCTAACCGTGTCTGTAAAGAATGCCTGTATAAAGTTTTGGATTCCGACAAACTCGTAATCAGGAGCAATTAAATTCCAGTTAGTGAATGCTAGATATGTCGCCCACAATAAAGGAAACAGGAAGAAGATCAGTGAATAGATAAGGTAGGGGCTGGCAAAAAGCCAGCCTAACCTTGCATTACTTTTATTCATACTACTTCAACTCTCCATTAATAGCCTCTTTCATATCGTTCCATGCAGCTTTAGGTTCTTTCTCTCCATTTAGTACAGGGATCAAAGCTTCTTTACCAATCAACTCTTGAACTTCAACTGTTTTCTCATTGTCGATTGGAGGTACAGCATTCGGAATGTTTTCTGCATAAATAACTAACTGTGGGTTCTTATCAAAGTACGCTTTAAAAGTATCGTTTGTTGATAAATCATCACGTGCAGGAGGCAGATTCGTTTCTTCAAACCATTTCATATCGTTTTCCGCATCACTATAAACCCATGTAATAAAATCAAATGCAGCCTGTTGTTGTTCTTTAGATGCAGAAGCATAGATGGAGAGCCCTTTTGAATCAGCGAACGTTTTTGAATTTGCAGGATCAACATCGTCCGGTACTGGTGGCATTGAAAGCTCGAAGTTTTCACCCATTTTCATTTCTGGAAATTTGTCTGCCCAATAAGGAAATGTCCACGGACCAATATCCCTCATGATAGCCTGTCCCGTTTCAAATGGGTCCGTCGCATCTCGAGTTAGCAACAATTCATTTTCGTTAAGGTTCTTAAAGAATTCCAGCGTTTCAATTCCAGCCTTATCGCCTGCCGTAAATTCACTACCTTCTACAAATTTGTTTCCTTCAGATGCAGCATTATACACCATGAAGAAATCAAACCACCTTGCCCACCATGTTGGTTTTACTAAGTCTGCTCTTGCCCACAAGAATTTCTCAGGATCTTGTTCTTTCATCTTCTTACCAACTTCAAGTACTTCACTATAAGTCTCTGGTGGTGCATCAAACCCTAGTTCGTTCAAAATATCGATTCTCCATCCAAATAACATCGCATTGGAGTAGATCGGCAAAACATATTGATTATCATCAGAGAACTTCCAGGTTGAGACCGTCTCTGTCATTTCGCGACTTTTGATTAAATCTTCGTATCCTTCGAACTCACTTAATGGGACAATTGCGCTACTCGCCGCTAATTGAGCTGCAAACCCACGTGAAATATTTTCTGAAATTGTAGGAGCATTTCCAGCTGCAATGGCTGACTGAATTCCTGCTTCTGAAGAAGGACTCTCAGGCATTGGTGACACTTCAATTTTCACTTCATCGTTTTCTTTCATATACTTGTCAGCCATATCAGTCCAGAAAGCTTGTTGTGAAGGGTTTGTAGCAGCCCAGAAATTGATGGTTACAATTCCATCTTCAGTTCCACTACCTCCACCACTATTACTTGATTGACACCCTGAAGCAACAATAGAAACAATTACCATCAGCATAATAAAACGCATCGAGAACTTCTTCATTTCCTTTTCCCCCTTTTAATTGATCATGCTATCTTTTTCATATTTTGCAAAAGGATCAGTAAGTGTCACTCTATGGGCTTCAGCATCACTAACGCCTACATAAAGGACTGCTTGACCATTCTCTTTACGAATTAACCCTCCGCTGAAGAGGACGTCCTGTAAATCAGTCCTTTTAGCGGGGCCTTCCGGAAAATCGTCACGCGTTGCAATAATCTCCATGTTAGTGATCCTATTTAATGTAGGATCATAATGACATGTAATTGGATAGTAGTGACGACTGCCTTCGTGATCAAAACGGGCAATATGACCAAGTATCCCGATTTCTCCATTGGCAAGGAGGTGAACTTCGTTTGCTCCTCCCCACTCATCCTCGACAAAATGTTCTTGGATTAGTGAAGCATTTGCTATCGTTTCACTTTGTAGTTCGTCTAGGTTATCAATAGCTGTGAAACCAATTTTTCCACGCCCGCCTTTTTCACCCTGAGGACGCGTAAACACCCCGATCGTTCCATTAGTTAATTCAATTAACCGAATATCCTTCATCCCATCAGGACCTGTAGTAAACCGTTCCATCTTACTCAGGTTATCCCCTTTGTAAAAGACAGTCCTCCATGAGAGAGCGTTATGATTTTCTGGATGTGGAAAAATTTCTACTCCGCCAAACACCAGTTGTCCATGGATAAAGCAGAGAAATGGATCTTGTAGCTGGTATGTTCTCAAGTCTTCTTTTGGAGTCCAGACATTGTTCTTTTCTACAAAAAACACAACTTCTGAATGCTCTGTATCCCTTGCTTCCACACGTCCTGCAATGATCCATTCACCTTCATTTTCAAAAGGAGCCGTAATATTATAAACATCTCTGTCACCGATGCCAGTAAAGATTAATTTCTCTGCTCCTTCTAATGTCGTTCTTTTTTGATAATCATCTAGTAGTGATTGAACAGTAAACACGGTGAATCCCTCCTTTCTCGAACAAGTTATACGTAAGTTAGATTTGAGAGAATTTCCTTAAGACTAAGATCTGCGGCAGCCATTGAAGTATCTGATGCGCCATAATAGATTCTTACATTATCCCCCTGTACAGTTACTCCACAAGTAAAGACTACGTTCCCAAAAAATCCATCCACTTCATATTTAGCTTCTGGTGATAGAATTGGCTCTTCCGTCTTTGCTAAAACTTTAGCAGGATTATCACTATCTAAGAGAACAGCTCCTAAACAATAGCGATTGTTTTTATCTGCTGCATGATAAATTTCTAGCCATCCTTTATCCGTTCTAAAAGGAATGGCTCCACCACCAATCCGTCCGTTGTCCCATCCATCTTGACTCAACCCCAAAAGATATTGGTGATTGCCCCAATATAAGAGATTGTCAGATTCTGCGAGCCATATTTCAGGTTGACCAATCCCTTTTGGTACTGGGCGATGAAGGGTATAATACTTACCGTTGATTTTCTCAGGAAAAATGGAAACATCTTTGTTCTCAGGATGGAGCATTAATCCATGACGTTCATAGGTTGAAAAGTCCTTGGTTGAAATGAGTCCCACGCCTATGCCCTCAGGCGAAACAGCACTATATTGTATATAGTAAGTATCTTGAATCTGCGTCACTCTCGGATCTTCAACACCCCATGCTTCCCTTTCAGTTTCCGGATAGATGAATGGTTCATCATCAATTGTGAATTGACGACCATTTTTGCTTCGAGCGATACGGATATAAGATAGGGATGTCAGATAAGCTGCACGATTGTCTGAACTGTAAAGTACTGATCTAGGATCTGAGAAGTCATACTGAGAATCTTCTATATGTAACTCTACCAATCGCAGTTTACCCTCTCCGTTTGTGAATTCAATTACAGGGGCTTTCACCCTCTTTGGATCCTCACTTATCGGTCTTTCAGCAACCCTAAGGAGTAATAGTGTTTCACCGTCATACTCTGCTACACCAGCATTAAACACCCCTATGACCTCATGGTTATCGTGAAATGGTTTCACATCTTCTGGTGTAATGAGTGGATTTTCTTCAAAACGTTTTACATTCATTTGTTTGTTGTCTCCCCCGAGTCATTATTTTTGATTAGTTCCTTACCATTCCTTGCTACTCTAGCTTACCAACCAAAATGAAAACCTTTACATAATTGAAAATAAATAATCCTCGACGTATTTGAATCGAGGTTTTGCAAAAAACTGATCTTAGTAATCTTGTAAAATTCATTATAATCAGAATTTGTAATTAACGTTACAACTAATTATACATTCGCATTTTGTAATGTCAACACTGATTATTAATTACTATTAACCGTAAGAACCCTTATAAATATTGCTAAATACTAAGGATTAACGTATATTTATATGTAACGTTACTTAATTACTAATTGGAATATACACATGAAAGGTTGAACTGTTTATGGGCAAAAGAGTCACTATGCAAGACATAGCTGATCGCTTAAACATTACTAAGAACTCGGTCTCTCAAGCGCTAACTGGTAAACCTGGCGTTAGTGAACATACAAGGAAAGAAGTTTATAAAGTTGCAGATGAGTTAGGTTATAGCTATACACCTAAAACCCATTCGAGACAACCTGATACAAAAACAGGGAATATAGCCTTAATTGCATCAGATTTCGCTTTTTCTATGAAGAGTTTCTTTGGAGAAATATTTCTTTCTGTAGAAGAAGAAGTTCAAAAACGAAATAAAAGTTTATTGCTTCAATCTGTTAACAAGCATGCTAATGAGAATCTAACTTTACCTTCTTTTATAGAAGACCATTCGGTTGAGGGCATTCTGATCCTCTCTCACTTAAACAATGACTACATTAATAAAGTCCTTGCCACAGGTATTCCGACTGTTTTAATTGACCACCATCATCCAGCTATTCAAGCAGATTCTATTCTAACGAATAATAGATTCGGTGCTTATACTGCTGTTCAACATCTATTAGAATTGGGCCATAAGAATATCGCATATGTAGGAAATATAAACTTTTCCCCAAGTTACCAAGAACGCCTTGAAGGTTACTTGCTAGCATTGAAAGATTACGGAGTAGAACCAAAAGAAGAATATCTTTTTACAAATGCACTCGAAGAAGATGAAGTAATTAACAACTTTATTAGACAAGTTCCCGTCCAACCTACTGCATGGTTTTGTGTGAATGATGGTCTTGGGTATTTAGTGAACTCGGGATTAAAGTTATATGGGGTAAACGTTCCTACAGAAGCCTCTATCTGTAGCTTTGATAACGGCCAGCTGTCAAAACTTTCATCGCCAAGAATTACATCAATGGATATCGATTTGAAATTGTTTGGAAGAAAAGCTGTCGAAAAATTATTTTGGAGAGCAGAAAACTGTAATGAGCCATTTCAGGAAACACTATTGCCCGCTAAGCTTGTAGAAGGTGAGTCAACGAACATAGCGCCAGAAATCAAGCGTAAGAGCGAATCACCTAAGTGATTATTATGACGAATAGAATAACTTTGTTAATAAAGAAAACCATGTCTCACTCAAAAGCGGCATGGTTTTTTTGTGTAAATATATCAATATACTTTTTTGTAATGTAAGTAATTCTTTTTAACTCTATACTGTAATGTTAAAATTGAAAGCGTATTCAAAATAATGAAGGGAATGATTAAATGAAACAGGTAATTAGTTTATTAGTAACGTTTGTACTTTTGATCAGTTACGGTGCTCCAACACTTGCTAAACAAGCAAATGGAAAAGAATCGATTATCAATCTATCTCATCTTGATTCGTTGAACGAAGAGGTTACTATTGATGGAACAGAAATGCTGATTACACACATTTATTCAGAATATCCTGATTATGACTGGGTAGATGCTTCAGGTGAAGGAATTGCCGCTGTAGATGATGTTGCGCGTGCAGCAATTGTGTATTTAACTGACTATGAAAACAATAAAAACCAAGCATCCCTAGAGAAAGCAAGGAAATTACTTAATTTTGTCATGTACATGCAAGCTGAAGATGGTGAATTTTATAACTTTATATATGAAGATTTATCAATAAACACAGATGGTCCTACAAGTAAAAAATCGTTTGACTGGTGGGCAGCAAGAGGCATGTGGGCTCTTGGTTATGGATACAAAGTATTTGAAAAGGTAGACTCCGACTATGCACTGCAATTAGAAGATCACTTCTTATTGGGAAACGAGGCACTCCAAAATGAGATAAACGATACTTATGGAGAATACGATTGGGTCCATGGTGTACAAGTGCCTAGATGGATTACTGGCTTTGATGCTATGTCTAATGCTTTACTCGGTTTATCTGAATATTATTCGATTAAACCAAAAGAAAGTGTAAAAGACTCTATGCTTAAACTAGGGACTGGGTTATCTCACTATCAATATGGTGATTTTGATACATACCCATTTAGCGCGCATCTAGGCTGGGATGGTTCTCCTACCCTATGGCACGCATGGGGAAGTAGTCAATCCTTTGCACTTGCGAAAGCTGGTAAGGTATTAAATAAGCCAGAATGGGTTCAATCTGCAAAGGATGAAGCCGACAATCTTTTCACACATCTCCTTGTCACAGGTATGATTAAAGAAATGGCTCCTACACCAACAAAAGATGAACAAATTGCTTACGGAGTTAATATGATTGTTCAAGGTTTCATGGAAACGTATAAGGCAACAAACGAAACGAAATACGCTCGTTATGCAGGCCTTGCAGCTTCCTGGTTTACCGGGAATAACGATGCTAATTTTGCCATGTACGATCCTGAAACAGGTAGAGGTTACGACGGCATTAATGGAGACACTGGGAAAGTGAATTATAACTCTGGTGCCGAATCTACTATTGAAGCTTTGTTTGCGATGCAAGCTATAACAAGTAATAATAAAGCTAATAAATACCTAAATGCTCGTACTCTCACTCGATTTACGAAGTCAATTATTGAAGCAGAAACCTTTACAGCTGCAAACGGGTCTCCTGAGATTATTAAACCTGAAAGTCCATGGACTGGTGATGCCCTTTATAGTGGTGATCTTGTATTATTAGAGGACGAAGAAGCAATCAAGAAAGAAATTAGTCTCGAAAAGGGTAAATACCTTGTATATGCAGCAATTGAAAAGAAACATTCTCTAAAACACGAAAACTTTCTTAACGTACACCTTGATGGAGAGAATGTTGGGCGCATTCTCGTCTCAAATTCCACTGATGATAGTTACCTTACCCTCATTAAGGTTGGAGAAACTTCCCATCTTGAAGAAGGAAAACATACGTTAACGCTAAAGGCAAACGGAGAAACCGCAGTGATTGATAACATCGTTTTACAACCTGTCAAAGAGTCCGCTGTATTCTCAGTTAAAAAGAACAAGTCCATTATCTTGGAACGAAATTTTCAAGCGGGAACAATTGAAATGAGCAAATACTAAAGTCAATATGCGAATTTAAGATCCTTTATGTTGGATTTGACTAGGAATCGAAGTC
This sequence comes from Guptibacillus hwajinpoensis, assembly GCF_001039475.1. Classification (GTDB taxonomy): domain Bacteria; phylum Bacillota; class Bacilli; order Bacillales; family Guptibacillaceae; genus Guptibacillus; species Guptibacillus hwajinpoensis. Next base: position 1,824,021 of record NZ_LELK01000001.1, read on the forward strand.
AACTTCAATATAAAGGTTTTTTTCTAGGTATTACACTGGTCCTTACCTTCTTTTCCTAAATGATCCAGCATTAATAAAACTCTACGACTACAGATTTCCTTCACTTTGTATTAGAATAGAGGGAGCGAAAAATAGGAGTGGTAGAGATGGATAAAGATATTAAACTAATTGCTTTAGATATGGACGGAACACTCGTCAATCATGATGGAGATGTTTCGAAAGAAAATGAAGATGCAGTGAAGCGTGCGAAGGATCAAGGGATCCATGTTGTTTTAAGTACAGGTCGTTCCCTGCCGTTCTGCCGTGACATTGCAGAACAACTTGGGCATTCCGCTTATTTAGTTACCGTGAATGGTGGACAGGTGTTTGACAAGGAGTTAAATCTTGTAGATAGTACGCACCTTACGAATGACCTTGTAAAACGACTTTGGGAACTGAAAATGAAGCACGATGTGTATTTCTGGTCGTCTACAACAGAAGGTGTTTTCAATACGAAGAAACCGTTCGAGAAAGAAATTGATGACTATAGCTGGTTGAAGTTTGGTTTTGATATTCAAGATGATGCCATCCGCAAAGTTATTACAGATGAAGTAATGGCAAACGAGGCGCTAGAGGTAACGAATTCTAGTCCAACGAATCTAGAAATTAATCCGGCTGGCGTCAACAAAGCAGCTGCGCTAATGAAGGTTTGTAAGTGGCTTGATCTTTCAATGGACAACGTCATGGCTGTCGGCGATAGCATGAACGATATCGCGATGATTCGCGAAGCTGGCTTCGGGGTTGCGATGGGTAACGCACAAGATCGCGTGAAAGAAGCAGCGGACTGGATTACAAAGGACTATACTGAACACGGCGTAGCACACGCAATTGACAGGGTATTGAAAAAGTAGAGATAGTGCCTGTCACCACCCGAATAAGCTCAATAATTGTCGAAAGGCGGCGCCATGAAATTATCCACTGCGCCGCCTTTTTTCTTGTTAGTGAGCTCTTTCTATACCGATCGTTGCCCCCAACTCAAGTCTTCTCTGTTATTTTTCTTTCACATCCAAGACAAATGCCTGATGAGTATGAAGATCTTCATCCTTCTCTACGTGAACTTTAAGCATATACGTTCCTGGTTCAGAGATCTCTACTTTTCCATCATACATACCTTCATCGTTCTCTTCCGCGTCCGTGTAAGTATGCTGATCTTCTCCTTCTTTCCAGTATTCAAAACGTACATTAGCTTCTGTAAGAGCTTGCATCTCTTCTTTCACTGAAGTCGTAAGAAGCGTTGAATCCATCTCATCAGCATCTAACATAATGTCTAGGTCTGCTGCGTGGTGATCGCCGTGATCCCCCTCTTCATCTGAGCTTTCTTCTGTAATAGCGATTTCTAATGCAGGCTCAGACATTTTGTCTTCTTTCTCGCCTTCTTCATCAGAACTTTCCATCGCATCACCTGCCTCAGTCGAGTTCTTACTATCGCTCACCTGTTCATTACTTGCCTCATTCGTCATTTGATTATTACTTGATGAATTCTCTGCTGCTCCTGAACAAGCAGCTAGGGCTAATAGAAAAACCAATCCAATCATCATTGAAACATTTCTCATTGTATTCCTCTCCTCCGTTCTCTATCTCTACTTAGCTAACGAAGAAAATAAATAAATGGATCAGTTATCTCACGAAAAAAGCCCCCTAGTAGGGAGCTCTTCAGACAAGCTTATCGAATAGTACTAATTGAAAGCTTCTCTTGTACAACCTGAATAGCTTTAGCGAGCAATGGTGCCATAGATAACACTGTAATTTTATCCATATCATCTGACTCTGGTAAAGCAATTGTATTTGTAACAACAACTTCCTTAATGTTTGATTCAGCGATTTCTTCTGTTGCATTCCCAGAAAGAACAGCATGTGTGAATGTTGCGTACACTTCTTTCACACCATGCTCCTCAAGAATTCGAGAAGTAAACGCTACGTTTCGCCCTGTGTCGATCATGTCATCAATAATAATGGCAGTTTTGCCTTCGACGTCGCCTATGACATTAACAGTGGATGGTTCACCTGTATCGTATGAGCGTCGGTCAATGAGTGCAATTGGTACATCGAGAAGGGAACCGAGCTTACGAGCACGTAATGCACTACTGTTGTCAGGTGCAACAACAATAATGTCATCAAGATTCTTGTTCTCAAAGTATTCTGCAAGAATTGGGATTCCTGATACTTGATCAACTGGAATATTGAAAAAGCCTTCAATTTGATTCGCATGTAAATCAACCGTTAGAACGCGAGTTGCACCAGCACGCTCAAGCATATTAGCAATAAGCTTAGCAGTAATTGGTTGTCTCGGCCCTGTTTTTCTATCTTGTCTTGCATAACCGTAGTAAGGTAATACAACATTAACGGTTTTAGCAGATGCTCGTTTCAACGCATCAATCATGATTAAGAGTTCCATGAGGTAGTCGTTTCCTGATCCAGCAATAGACTGAACAAGATAGGTATCGCAACCACGGATGCTTTCCTCAACATTCATGTGAATTTCCCCGTCACTGAAGCGCTTAACGGAACAATTCCCAGCTTTAATTCCAAGTGCCTCAACAATTTCTTGAGCCAACTCTGGATTTGAGTTCAAAGCGAACACTTTCACATCTTCTTCATGGCGTAGCATAGCGTAGCTCCTTTATCGTTCGTTTATCGATTGCGTATGATTATCATACGTATGTATTTAGTTTCAACTTCCTCTCCACTATACCATACACAAACGGTCAATTCTTGCTGATTTTCACCTGAATTTCAACTAAATCATTACAAAAAACACAATACCTATGCTTGTATGCGCTTTAGTTATTCAATCGATTAACTGGTTCACTTATTTCCACCGAATGGATTGAATGATATACAATACTACAGCTCCAAAAAGTAGAATTAAGAACAGTGGCATTAAACCAGTTGATAGAGCTTCCTGCTCTCCACTACCAATTAAGAAGCATTCTCTTGTAAGAAAGGCAAACAGAATGGCAATTGTATTCTTCAAGAAATGGATCAGTGCAACTGCACTCCGATACTGAAACGCAGCATTTGCTTCTGTGATTTTCACAATATAATTATACACATGTGGATAGCGCTCCAAAATGGACAATCCAATCCACAGTACCGTACCGATAAAAGGGAGAACAATAAGCATACTACTAGGACCCCAATTATTAGGATCGCCCACTGCATTGAAATGGATCGGTACTTGTTCAGGTAGTATAGACCAATATACCAAGACATACCCAAAACTAGCTAGTAGAAAAAGAAGACTAGCTACATCAAAAATCTTCTGAAATATGGTCTTTTCAATTATTACCTTAGGCCTATTCGCCATACCTCTCACTCCCTTTAGATAGTATATATACGTCCACTATGTCGAAATGTTTCATGCCTAAATAGAAAAAACCGCACCTGATCAGGTACGGTTTCTCCTCACATCTTCGCTACTTTGCGTGATGCTTCATCAATTCTCTTCAATTCTTCTTGTGTTAACTCAAATCCGAGAACTTTCACATTGTCCTCTGCATGTTTTAACTTCGATGCACCTGGAATCGCAACGACTGTATCTCCGTGAAAATGAATGAGCCAGTTTAGGGCAACCTGGCCTGCGCCAACTCCATACGAAGCACCAATTTCCTTAAGTAAATTGATTAACGGCAACGTTTTGGCTAATCCTTGAGGCTTGAATTGAGACATGTGCTTTCTTGGTCCAGAAAGATTCGCAATAAGGTCAGGGTTTTGGTGAAACTTCCCTGTTAGAATGCCTTGCTCAAGTGGAGAGTACGCAATAATGGTAACGCTATGTTGCTTCGCAAGATCCATTACGCCGTTCGTTTCTATGCGACGATCCAACAAGCTATATTTCATCTGGTTCGAAGCAAGACTTGCACCGTGTTTGTTTAGTTCTTGAATGGCACGATCCATTTTATTTCGGTTGAAATTACTAACACCAATTGCACCAATTTCTCCCTGATTGAAAAGGGACGCCATCTCTTTCATTTCTTTCTCAGGAGAAGAAAAAGAGAAAGGCTGATGTATTTGATGAAGGTCAATACGTCTACCTTTTAATGCCTTTTTTCTAGTTTCAATCGTTCCTGTAATAGAAGAAGCCGTCCTTAGGAGTGGCCACCATTTGGTTGCGATTAGCGCCTTGTCCTCAGGGATATCAAGGCGATTCAATGCGCCAGCAAGGGCTTCTTCTGACTTCCCTTTGCCATAGGCTTCGGCTGTATCAAACCAATTAATGCCACCATCAAGGCTCATTTTCACGATAGCGTCCATGTCTTTTTCGGATATTGTAGAGAAATAGCTTCCAATTAGTCCACTTCCTTGACTAAATTGCCACGTTCCAAGTCCAATAGGTGATATCTTATAGTCCGTTTGACCAAGTTTTCTCACAGTCGTGCACATCCTTTAGTTTGTCTTGGATCAAGTATAGCACTTGAGAAAGGCTACCTTCTATTTATCAACACTGCGCTTTAGCTCTTTTTTAAAGGAATAACTAACCCGTTTATATGACATCTTCTCTTCGTAAAAACGATGCGCATCTTTTCGTTGAAGCCCAGAAGAAAGTCCTACTGATTCATACCCTCGTTCTTTAGCCCACTCTTCTATGAAAGAAAGAAGTTTCTTACCGTATCCCTTCGAACGATGCTCGTGACTTGTGACAAGATCGCACACCCAAACAGATCTTCCATTGTAGAGCGTAATCATTGGTTTAAAACCCGTTACAGCTACGATTCGTTCCTCTTCGTAAAGAGCATAGATGCGGTACATATCTTTTTCACGAGCTTCTTCAACGAGCGCTAGGAATTCGTTCGTGTCTAGATGCGTTCTGAGTTCTTTCATAACCTGAAAAGCCTCAGCCAACTCTTCTCCGGAAATCATTTCTTTAATCATATGTACGCCACCTCTCCTCTTCATTTAAACTCGCTACATTCTATCTATTCATTCGCTAGTTACGAAAATGATCCTCTAAAAAAATGCTCCTTTCGTAGAGATTGTTGTTATATTAGTGCGGTGATTTCCGCTCCAGGATGCTCGCTTTCCGCGGGGCGGGCAGTGAGCCTTCTCGTCGCTAACGCTCCTGCGGGGTCTCACCTGTCCCGCTAGTCCCGCAGGAGTCGAGCATCCTTCCGCTCCAATCAGCTAAATGTTGTTTTTTATTCAATTATTGATGCAAAGGCAACAATCTATTAGAAAAGAGTCCAAAAAAGAAAAGTCTGTTCCATCTAGTGGAACAGACCAGTCAAGTTGTCACAGCATAATCTAATTCATTACATAATCCATATGGCAAGCATAGGGGCTGACCTGAGCGCGGATCATAAATGATATCACTTCGTACGCCAAAAACGTCTTCAAGAACGTCTGATTTCATTACTTCCAATGGAGTTCCCTTTTTCTTCACTTTCCCTTTTTTGATCGCCACCATATGATCAGCATATCGACTAGCATGATTTAGATCATGAACCACCATTACAATCGTTCGTTTCTCCTGAAGGTTTAGCCTTTGGAGGAGCTCGAGCACTTCAAGCTGATGCGCCATATCTAGAAAAGTTGTCGGCTCATCTAGAAAAAGAATTTTCGTATCCTGCGCAAGCGCCATCGCAATCCATGCGCGCTGACGTTGACCACCAGAAAGTTGATCAATCGGACGGTTGGCAAACTCTCCAATTCCAGTTTTCTCAATTGCCCAGGCAATCTTCTCTTTATCTTCTATCGTTAAGGCCTTTAATCCTTTCTGATGTGGAAAGCGACCGTATGTGACAAGCTCAAGCACTGTTAGCCCTTCTGGAGCCGTAGGATTCTGAGGTAGAATAGCTAACTCCTTTGCTAGATCGCGTGTTTTCTGCTCATGAATGGCACGTCCATCAAGGTACACCGTTCCGCTTTTAGGCTTCATTAATCTGGAGAGCGTTTTAAGAATCGTTGATTTTCCTGATCCATTTGCTCCAACAAGAGCGGTTATTTCTCCTTCTGGTATCGTCAGATTTAACTGATCAACAATGATATTCTCTTGATATCCAATCCTAAGGTCCTCTGTTTGAATCACCGCGCTCATTCCTTTCGCTTATGCTTCTACAAATTCTTTATGATGCGTCGAATACATCGCCATAGCTTCTGCATCAGGATCGAGAAAGGCTTTTGCACTATTAAGTGCTTTTGGTCCTTCCGCAAGACCTCCGGCAATTAGCGTTAATCGATGTGGATAGGTCACGATATCTCCGGCTGCAAAAATGCCAGGAATACTCGTTTCCATTTTCGCATCGGTCACAACCTTTCCATCGCTCGTTGTCATACCCCAATTCTGAATTCCGCCTAAATCAAGGTCAAAGCCATGGTTCACAAGTAGCGCATCTATTTCAACTTCTTCTTTTTCTCCGGTATCTACATGAGTCAAAACGACTTTCTCTATATGATCTTTACCAATCAGGTCCGATACATAGCATGAACATTTAACATGTGTTTCTGAATTGTTCATCTCTGTGATACTACTCTCATGTCCACTAAACGCTTCGCGTCTGTGAACAATCGTCACTTTTTCTGCAATCGGTTCGAGACGATTCGCCCAATCAATCGCTGAATCGCCTCCTCCAGAAATAAGAACGTGCTTGCCTCTGAAGTTCTCCACTCGATCAACTGCATAGTGGAGATTCTTCCCTTCAAAATGATTAGCACCAACTATAGGCAACTTCTTCACACCAAGGGTGCCGTGACCTATTGCTAGAATCACCGTTTTTGTAAAATGGCGTTGTCCATTGTGACTCGTTAAGACATACGTTCCGTCCTCGGCTCGCTCAAGATCGTCTACTCGTTCACCGAACACCATTTCGGGACTAAACGTACTAGCCTGTTCTTTAAGTTGCTTAATTAAGTCGCTCCCAGAGATAGCAGGAAGCGCCCCAATATCTCTTAGAACTTTCTCTGGATAGAAGTAGGTCACTTTTCCACCAACTTGCGGAAGGTATTCAATGACTTTCGTCTTCAGTTCCCGCATACCACTATAAAATGCGGTAAATAAACCGATAGGACCTCCTCCGATAATCGTCACGTCATACATTTCGTTCTTCTCCATATCATTACCCTCCTAAGCTTTTGCTCTAGCAAGTAAATATAAAAAGTAAGGTGCGCCTATAATTGCCACCATAATACCAGCGTGAATTTCAGATGGTGCGAGGATAGTTCTGCCAATCGTATCAGCGACTAAAAGGATAAGGCCACCAGCGAGAGCTGATAATGGTAGAAGGAAACGATGATCATTTCCAACAAATTGGCGTGCAAGATGAGGACCAACAAGTCCAACAAACCCGATTCCACCACTTACCGATACGCAGGCTGACGCAAGCGCAACCGATGCACCAAGCAGCAAGAATCGCTCTTTCTCTACTTTCACACCCATTCCAATCGCAAGCTTTTCACCGAAATTCAATCCATCAAGCATTCTAGCTTTGTAGAAAATGAACGTAAACAACACGATCACCCATGGCACTAACGTGAGCACATGAATCCAAGTTGTTCCCCATATTTTACCTGCAAGCCAAACGGCTATGAACTGATAATCAAAAGGGTCCATTCGAAGCGTTAGAATTGTAATGAGTGCACTAATACCCGCTGCGACCGCGATTCCATTTAGAATCAAACGCTGAGGCATTAACCCTTCTCTTTTACTATAAGAAAGTGCATAGATGACAATCGCCGTTGCACAACCACCAATTAATGCAAGGAATGGCATTAAGAGAATAGGCGCATCCGTGGTTTTCGGAAAGAAAGAGATAAACACAACAACCATTAATGCCGCGCCACTATTAATACCGAGTATCCCAGGATCAGCGAGAGCATTACGAGAAATGCCCTGCAAAATGCAGCCTGATAGAGCAAGCCCAGCACCGACGAGAACGGCGATCACAATTCGAGGCAAACGAAACTCAAATAGAATCAACGATTGCTGCTCTGTTCCACTTCCTACTAACGTCTTCAATACCTCTAAAGGACTTAATTTGGTTAGTCCAGTGTTAAGACTAATAAAGAAGGTGACGACGATTAGAAAGAAGAAGATTCCTATAATAAGATAACGATGACGGTTTCTTTTCCGCTGAACATCAAATAAAGAATCAAGATTCATTATAGTTCCCTCCCTTCACGCCTCGCCACAAAGAGAAAGAACGGGACACCAACAAGTGCAAATATAGCACCAATTGGCGTTTCATAAGGTGCGTTTACCAATCTCGCTCCCATGTCAGCGATGATCATGAACAATCCTCCGAGAACAGCTGAACATGGAACAATCCAACGGTAGTCAACACCAACAAGAAACCTCGCAATATGAGGAATCACGAGCCCTACAAATCCAATCGGACCAACGGCGGATACAGCAGCACCAGCAAGCACAAGTACAACAATAGCGGATAGAGCCTTGATTACTTTCGTACGCTGTCCTAGCCCCACTGCGACATCTTCTCCAAGACTTAACAATGAAATCGATTTGGAAAGAAACAGCGCAACAACAAGTGCTATGATGATCCAAGGAAGTAGAATTTGAATTTGGGGCCATTTCAGACCTGCCGTTCCTCCAGCAAACCAGAAGGCAAGATCTTGCGAAAGTTGAAAATGAATCGCAATCCCTTCACTAACCGCTGTGAAAAGAGCACTAACAGCAGCACCAGCAAGCACGAGCCGGACTGGAGAAAGACCATTTCTTGATAATGAGCTGATACCAAAAACCAGTGTGGCACCAATCCCAGCTCCTATGAATGAAAAAAACATAAGATTGGTATAAGAGAGACCTGGAAAGAAAGCAAAACTGAGGGCAATCATTAACGTTGCACCTGCATTCAATCCAAGTAACCCAGAGTCAGCAAGTGGATTACGAGTGACCCCTTGCATGATGGCACCGGCTACAGCAAAACTTGCACCAATTAATATGTCAGCAACAGAACGGGGCATCCTAAATTCTCGAATAATCGAATGTTCTGTTGACGTTGGATCAAATTGAAAAACCGCCTGCCAGACCGTCATCAACTGAATATCCGCAGCACCTAACGCGATTGATAGTCCAAGACTTAGAATGAGAGCCGCACTTCCTGCAACTAGAATGAGCACAGCCGTGATAGGTCTTGATTGAACAGCTAGCTGATCTTCTATTTTATTTGCCATCGGCTCAACTTTCTTTAACATGTGACTACCCCTTAGTTTATGTATTGTAAAGGCTCTTTTCAAAGGCTATGTTAGCTCATATTGTTGATTTCTCGATTTTTGGCTCATTCGAGTGAAAGGTCGCCCTGTGGTGACCAATCGTCTGAGCAAATGAATTTGCTCGACAAATATTGAATAAGACCACACTTAGTGATTAGAGCGGAAATTAACCCGCTATAGCAACAATGTTTACGAAAAGAGTCATTTTAAAAGAAACCCCGGCGCAAAGCGCCAGGACTTCTTATTTTCCTTTTAATTTATCTACGATTAAATCAAGCTGTCCTTCGACTGCAATTGGATCATAGTAATACATGTCCTCGAACTTCATTTCATAAAGTTGATCATTCTTCACAGCCTCAAGATTCTGCCATAGAGCACTTTCCTTTGTCTCTTTCAACACATCTTGATTATCCTCAGCGGCATACTCGGTATAAAACATGTGATCTGCTGCATATTCAGGTAATACTTCTAGTGAAATCTGTTTCCAGTTGTCACCTTCGATTACTTCCTTTTGAATCTTTTCAGGTGCTTTTAACTGAAGCGCATCATAAATTACTTGACCACCACGGCCGAAGTTATCACCGAAAACGTAGAAATCCTTCGTTTGTACTTCATAAATACCAACCGTCTCATCTTCACTAATCACACCGTCTAGTTCTTCACGAGCGGCTGCAGCCTTTTCGTCAAATTGTTCGATCCACCCTTTTGCTTCGGCTTCCTTACCAACAATTTCTCCCATTGCCGTTACTTCTTCGTCAAGTGAGTCATATGCTCCAAATGGCATAAGAACAGTCGGCGCAATTTTGGAAAGAAGATCATATTGTTCCTGATCTGTAACGACAATCAAATCTGGATTTAGCGACGTTACTTTCTCAACGGATGGTGGCGTCCCTATATCTTCTATGTCTTTAATTTGTTCTTCAGCAAGATAAGGATTATCAAGAACAAATTGATCTGGAGCTCCTACTGGCGTAATCCCAAGCGCTAGGAAATAACCAACGTAATCCGTTGCTACAATACGTTCAGGATTAGTAGGAATTTCGAATTCCTGACCATCCGGCAATGTAAATGTCTTCATATCACTCCCTGAATCATTTTGACCGGATTTACTTTCTCCGTTCGATTCTTCATTTGCACATGCTCCTAAAATAAGAACGAACATGAACAATAGAATGAGTTGTGTTTTCATTCTATTTTTTTTCAATGTATATACCCCCTAAGTGATATTGAGATTCATTATCATTTAGAAGCTTAGCATTATCTCTACTAGTTGTCTATATTCTTTCTAAAAAATAAAATTTAAGGAATACTATAAGAGCGGGTTGTGGTAGCGTTTTCTTTATAAGATAGAAATATTTTCAAATCAAAAAGTGGTTTATCCTGAAGGTTGTAAGGTTATTAATACTCACATAATCATTTAACGATTTTTGTTATAAAGTTTTATGTTAGGTATCCTTACATAAAAACACAATTATCTGTGAATATCATTAGAATGAACACTAACAAAAAAAATTAAAGGTGAGGTTATTTAATCCATGACTCTAACGAAGAATAGTATTCAACAAGACATCATGAAGGAAGCAAAAGAAAAGAAAGTCGAATTTATTCGCCTTGAATTTACTGACATGCTTGGCGAAACGAAAAACGTAGAACTACCAATTGAAGAATTGGAAAGCGTTATGAATAACGAAGCTATGTTTGACAGCTCTTCCATTGCAGGCTTCTCTGATATTCAGGAAAGTGATATGTACCTTTTCCCTGATCTTGAAACATTTAAAGTTCTTCCAGACGCTGTTGATCAGGATTGTATCGCTCGCTTTGTTTGTGACATTCATACACCAGATGGCGAGCCATTCGAAGGCGACCCACGCTACATCCTAAAAAGAGCTATGAAAGAAGCGGAAGACATGGGTTATACCGTTAACGTTGGTCCAGAGCCTGAATTCTTCCTATTTAAATTAGATAAAGAAGGTTACCCAATTCGTAAAATGAATGACCGTGCTGGTTACTTCGATGCATCACCTAAAGATAAAGGTGATCAAGTTCGTCGTGATATCGTACGTACGCTTAAGAAATTTGGATTCCAAATGGAAGCTTCCCACCACGAAGTAGCACAGGGACAGCATGAAATTAACTTCCGTTTTGATAGTGTTATTAAAGCAGCTGATAACATCCAGACGTTTAAAAACGTTGTAAAAGATGTTGCAACTGGCCATGACTATCATGCAACATTTATGCCGAAGCCAATCGCAGGCGAAAACGGATCTGGTATGCATTGCCACCTTTCCCTTTTCACAAATGGCGAAAGTGCATTTTTCGATGAGAACGATCCCGAAGGCATTTCAACAACAATGAAACAATTTATGGCTGGTATCCTTTCTCATGCAAATGGACTTGCAGCGATTACCAACCCGAACGTTAACTCTTATAAGCGTCTCGTTCCTGGCTATGAAGCACCTGTAAGTGTTGCTTGGTCTCACTCTAACCGTAGCTGTATGATTCGCGTTCCGACAACTCGTGGAATGGGTACTCGTTTCGAAATCCGTAACCCGGATCCAACAGCTAACCCTTACCTAACTCTTGCTGCTGTTATTCACGCAGGACTTGAAGGAATTCGTCATGAGCTTGATGCTGGAGCACCAGAAACACGTAACTTATATGAAGTATCAACGGAAGACGTTCCAACACTTCCAACGAACTTGAAAGAAGCAATTAAAGCTCTTCAAGAAGACAAAGTTGTTATGGAAGCACTAGGTGATCACACTTCAAAAGTTTACATTGAAGAAAAAGAAAAAGAATGGATTGAGTACTCTCTGAATGTAAGTCAGTGGGAAATCGATCGCTATATGAATAAATAATACAAATAGAAGAGCTGCCTCAGAATGAGGCAGCTCTTCTATTTGTTCTATATTGGTGATCCATGCTTTCGTTTGCAGTCTTTAAGCTTCTGGTAAAGAATGATTTTCTCATCTAATCGTTTACTTAGAAGAAGGATTTTACCACTTGAATAATCATCTACTTCTTTTCCAAGATCATAAAGCACCATTCGCAAATTATTAATTTCATGTTCAAGACGCTGCAATAACATAGCGCTCTCCCTTTTTGTATGTCTTTTTTTTAGAGTAACACAAAACCCCAGTATTAATTTCATTTTTTTACATTTTACATAGTTTTTTACATTCAAAAGGTTTTTTCGTGGGTATTGTTGCAATTAAAATTGTGGTTGATGTGCGCTACAGGATGCTCGCTTTCCGCGGGGCGGGCGGTGAGCCTCCTTCCGCTCCAATTAGCTGAGTATGGTTTTAAATACAAGAATTCGTTAAAATCCATCAATCTTTTAGAAAAAATTCTTTTAAAAAGATGGCAATGTTAGCTCATATTGTTGATTTCTCGATTTTTGGCTCATTCGAGTGAAACTTCAGTTTCACTCGCCTTTCAGCATAGCTGAAAGGTCGCCCTGTTGTGCCCAATCGTCTGAGCAAATGAATTTGCTCGAAACGATTGGGCACAACAGGGCGTAAATGAGCCAAAAATCAACACTGTTCATTAACATAGTCTTTAGAATAGAGCCTTTTAAAAGATACAATCCATTCCCAATGAAAATTTGAAAACATTGAATACTTGAACATTACTTGAAAAGATTGACCACCCTTTTGTTGACTGTTATGATTCTCGTTATAAATTTAACCTAAAAGCTCCACCTTGTATAAGTTCAGGAATATGGCCTGAACGTTTCTACTAGCTACCGAGAATGGCTTGTCTACAAGGAATGATGAATACTTCATATTCCTTGTGATTTGACTCCGGCTTGTAGCGGGAGTCTTTTTTTGTTGAAAAACAGGAGGGTACATCATGAGAAATTTCTTCCAGTTCACGGAAAGAGAAACGACTTATAGAAAAGAGACGCTCGCAGGTATTACGACGTTTCTATCTATGGCTTATATACTTGTCGTTAACCCGATTATCCTAAGTGAAGCAGGAATTGATAAGGGGGCACTCTTTACAGCTACCGCTTTGTCAGCCATCGTTGGTTCACTTCTAATCGGACTACTTGCTAATTTTCCAGTCGGTATTGCACCGAGCATGGGACTCAATTCATTCTTTACCTTTTCAGTCGTAATTGGAATGGGGATTGATTGGGAAATTGCGCTAACAGGTGTGTTTATCGCAGGAATTATTTTTATGATTCTTAGTTTACTCAAAATTCGCGAGAAAATCATTAATGTTATACCGCAAGACCTGAAACATGCGATCGCAGGTGGAATCGGCTTTTTCATTGCCTTCATTGGATTGAAGAATGCTGGGATTGTCGTAAGTAATGAAGCTACCTTCATCTCTATTGGACAGCTTACAACACCTACCACTGCCCTTTCTGCTTTCGGGTTTATTATTACATTAATGATGCTCATCAGAGGCATACGTGGAGGAATTTTCTATGGTATTGTCATCTCAACGATCATTGGAATGATTATTGGACTTGTGCAGGTTCCTACTTCTATCGTAGGTCAGGTTCCGAGCCTTGAGCCAACATTTGGAGTTGTGTTTCAGCACCTTGGTGACATCTTTACACCGGAGATTCTTGCAGTTATTTTCACATTCTTATTCGTTGCTTTCTTCGACACAGCTGGTGCTCTGATTGCAGTAGCGAGTCAAGCTGGTCTAATGAAGAACAATCGAATTCCGAACGCGGGTCGTGCTTTACTTGCTGACTCAACTTCCGGCGTCATCGGAGCGATCTTTGGTACATCCACAACTGCTTCTTTCGTTGAATCGTCAGCTGGTGTTGCAGTGGGTGGACGAACAGGATTTACGTCTGTTGTGATTTCAATTTGTTTCTTTATCGCCCTCTTCTTCTCGCCAATTCTTGGTGTTATTACACCAGAAGTCACAGCACCCGCACTGATCATCGTTGGTGCTCTTATGGCTACAGAGGTAAAACACATTAACTGGAATCGCTTAGAAATTGTCATCCCAGCATTTGTGACGATCATCATGATGCCACTTACATTCAGCGTGGCAACAGGAATTGCACTTGGTTTCATTCTTTACCCATTTGCAATGATTGCGAAAAAAGATTGGAAACAAGTTCATCCAATTATGTATTCGCTAGGCTTTCTTTTCATCCTTTATTTCATTTATTTATAAAGCATAGATCCATTGAACTCATATGGAATAATGTACTTTTAATCTTTTCACTCATCTCTATGCACCTTCATAATTTAATAGAAAACAACTGAAGGTGCACAATGACAAAAACATTCGGAACTGCTTTAAACTGCATTGATGGGAGAACGCAAATACCGGTCACAAAGTGGTTAAAAAGACATTTTGGTGTAGATTATGTAGATTTAATAACAGAGCCTGGAATGGATCGAGTGTTATCTCAGGCGACGTATATTGAGTTGGATAGGATACGAAAGAATGCAGTGATTTCGATAGAAGCTCACCATTCAAAGGTGATCGTAGTTGTAGGACATTATGATTGTGCTGCAAATCCAGTGAGTGACGAGCAACATTTTAAAGATATTCAAGCATCCGTCCAAACAGTCCGATCTTGGTGCTTGCCTGTCGTCGTTGTAGGTCTATGGGTTGATCAATTCTCAGATGTGTATGTTATCTGTTAGTAAGTATAAAGAAACGAGAGAACTAAGTCTCACTTAGTTCTCTCGTTTTTTTGATTATAAATTATCTTTGTAAGGATTCGAAGTTTCGTCTCCACTGTTCTGCTTTCTCAAGTGCCATGATATCTTCTTTTACTTCACCAGGCTTTACTCCACTACCAATAATGTAGTCGACAAACTCCATATTCACGAATTCAAAAATGTAGTTAAACTGTTGAATGAGTGGTAGGCCTTTCACTTTTGCACTACTGCCACCAGTTACAACCACATACGCTTGTTTCTTCGTTAGTTCTTCTTTCAAATTAAGATTCTCATCTCGTAAGTACTGGGACCACCGATCAAAGAAGTTCTTCATCGGTCCAGTCATTCCGTACCAGTAAAGAGGTGTGGTAAAAATAAGCGTATCATGGGTTAACAGCAAGTGAAGTAATTCTTCATAATCATCATCTACTGGTGAAAAACCACCTTCGGAATGTCTTTTATCAATAATTGGATTAATTTGTTTATCGGAAAGCGACACAATCGTGTGATCCGTTCCTTCTAGAATTCTTTCAGTCAGGTATTGTGAATTTCCATTTTGTCGGGTGCTTCCTAATAGAGCTAAGATTTTCAAGTATGACCTCTCCTTTACAAACCCGCATGTGATTTAACTGTTAGTTCGTTTCTATTCCTGTAGTCGTGTTAAGATCATTCCATAGATTGCTCCAATAATAGTATCTCTTCTCAGACGGTTTTGTTTTCACTCGTGCAAATAACTTTGCCACAACGTGGTTATATGTCATCTAAATCGCAATCCTACATTACTATATGCATGAATGCTTGTGATTGAAATAAAAAGCGCAATAATACTAATGACACTAGCCCTGTATTAAGAAGCGCTTTACTGAATAAGGAACTATTTTGTGGATAGCGCTATCAGCAACGATTACTTAACCATTTCTTTTCGGTGCTTCTGAAATACAGTATACCACCGCACACACCATTGAAGTTATCTATAATTATCGATACATATAATCAATAATATTGATGGAGGAGCATAATGGACTTAAATTATTTCTATACGTTTAAAGAAGTTGTGAGATGGGGGAGCTACACCCAGACGGCTGAAGAGCTTGGCTATGCCCAATCAAGCGTAACGACACAAATTAAAAAGCTTGAAGAGCACTACCAGGTTAAGCTTTTTGAACGTGTTGGAAGAAAGATGAGATTAACTCAATCAGGAGAACAGCTTTATGACTATGTGAAAGGCATTACTAAACTAGCAGACGAAGCTGAAGAACAGATGAGGAGTGATTCGAATTTAAAAGGAACTGTTCGAATCGGTACAGTTGAATCTCTTGCAGCGTATTTTATTACTCCTTTCATTAAATCATTGAAGCAACAGCATCCTGAATTGAGAATCTTGTTAGAATCAGGTCTTTGTCCAAATTTAATAGAAGGTACAATGGATGGTACTTACGATATTGCCCTTCTCCTGGATCGTCTTCAAAATCACCCTGAATTAACAACGATTCCGATTCGACAGGAAGAAATGGTGCTAATTGCGCCTCCCGACCATCCACTAACGAAACTAGATGAAGTAACGTTAAAAAGACTCGAAACGGAAACACTCATTCTAACGGAAGAAGGCTGCTCTTATCGTGTCCTCCTTGAACAACTATTGCAAGAAGAAGAGGTACAAGCCAAATCCGTGATTTCGTTCAGTAGCTTAGAAGCGATTAAACAATGTGTCGCAGATGACCTTGGCATCGCACTGCTACCTAGAATTGCCGTTGAACGAGACGTTCGTAACGGCAATGTTGTGGCGCTCCCATTTCATCAAAATACCATTAAAGTCTATACTCAGGTTGTGTATCAGCAGAAAAAATGGATTTCACCACCATTGAAGCAATTTCTCTCTTTATTGGAAAACTGAAGAAAAAGCGTCCAGCAAAATGCCGGGCGCCTTTTTTTGTGATGAAACAGCACTAACTCTTATTAGACTGTCTTCCTTTTAATTTCAGAGAATAGAAGATTACAAATGCCGCCCCAACACCCATTGATATCGCAACATCGCTATAAAGCACCCCACCTCCACTAGCAATGTAATAAATCACTGTCACGCTGACTGCCGTTAAGCTAACAAGCAAACTCATCATAATAATCAATTTACTCTTTTTATTGTGCATGTAGAAACCTCCTCCAAAATCCATGCGCCCTTCCATCTAATCATCGTATTCCTTCTTCCCAAATTTTAACTCATCTATCTGAATACGCCAATTTATATTGGGAATAACTTGTAGCGAGTATGCAAAGGAGGTCAATCATGAAAGATGAACAGTTAAATGAAGAACATGAATCAGATGAGACTTTAACCAATCGACAGGGACACCCAGTCACTGACAATCAAAATGTGAGAACGGTAGGCAATCGTGGTCCAACAACACTTGAGAATTATGACTTTCTTGAGAAAATCAGTCATTTTGATCGTGAAAGAACGCCTGAACGTGTTGTTCATGCAAGGGGTGCTGGTGCTCACGGGTATTTCGAGTCGTATGGAAAAATAGGAAATGAGCCTATATCGAATTACACACGCGCAAAGGTATTTACTGAGGTAGGTAAACAAACACCCGTCTTCGTGAGATTCTCAACAGTCGTCCACGGCAACCATTCTCCAGAAACGTTACGAGATCCTAGAGGTTTTGCTGTGAAGTTCTATACGGAGGACGGGAACTGGGATTTAGTTGGGAATAATTTAAAAGTGTTTTTCATTCGTGATCCTTTAAAATTTCCTGATATGGTCCACTCCTTTAAGCCAGACCCTGTTACAAATATTCAAGATATGGAGCGAATGTTTGATTTTCTATGCCAAACTCCAGAATCTATGCACATGGTTACATTCCTCTTCTCACCCTGGGGAATTCCAGCGAATTTCCGTCACATGCAAGGATCAGGTGTTCACGCGTATAAATGGGTGAATAAAGAAGGCAAAGCCGTACTCGTTAAATACCACTGGGAGCCAGTGCAAGGTATTAAGAACCTTACGCAGAAAGAAGCCGATCATATACAAGCAACGAATTTTAACCATGCAACGCAGGATTTATATGAGGCGATTGAAAACGAAGATTATCCAGAGTGGGAACTGTACGTTCAGATTATGGAAGATGGTGAACACCCAGAGCTCGACTTTGACCCATTAGATCCAACGAAACTCTGGTACAAGGAAGAGGTTCCATGGCACAAAGTTGGGAAAATGGTACTGAATCAGAATCCAGAGAACTATTTCTCAGAAGTCGAACAAGTTGCATTCGGAACTGGCGTGCTTGTCGATGGTCTTGATTTCTCTGACGATAAGCTTCTACAAGGACGAACGTATTCCTATTCCGATACGCAGCGTTACAGAGTAGGATCGAACTATTTGCAATTACCAATTAATAAGCCAACGAAGCATGTTGCAACAAACCAAAGTGCAGGCCAAATGGATTACAGACAAGACTACGCTGATCATCAGAACCCTCATGTTAACTATGAGCCTTCGCTTATTGGCGGTTTAGAAGAAGCGGAGAATCCAGGGAAAGAGTATGAACCCTATGTTGAAGGTAAGCTTCAGAGAGAGAAAATCTCTCGTGAAAACAACTTCGGTCAAGCTGGTGAAACGTACCGTAGAATGAAGGATTGGGAGCGAGAAGACTTGATCGATAACCTCGTCATTGCACTAGGTGATTGTCGAAAAGAGATTCAAGATCGTATGATATCGATGTTAACAGAATGCGACGAAGACTATGGTAAACGTGTTTCCGAAGGATTGGCAACACGAAAAGCAACAACCGAGGAGAAAATGGAAGATGCTGTACAGGAAGCAGAGCAACGGAGTCATCCGTCAGACCCATATTAAACACGGTTATTCATGAGAATCACCTTATCTACCTCCTTTTCTTTGACAACCTATTAGGACCGATATATAGTTAACGTAACAAGGGGAGTAGCGACCGGTAACGGCCAATGAGTCATCAATACGGTATTTCGATACCTGGTTCATTGGGCTAAGTTTTTAGTACGCAAGACCTTGGTACAATTTCATTGTGCCAGGGTCTTTTTGTATGCGCTGGCGGAGAGGAGCAATATATGATCATTCTAATTTTTCTACTTGCAGCAGCCGTTGTTGTAGGTGCGGCTATTTACCTTAATCAGTTCGGTGATGTCATCAGCAAGAAATCATCTTTAAGCGGTGCTGTTGTTGGTACCTTCCTTATTGCAGGTGCTACTTCACTACCTGAATTAACAACAAGCCTAACAGCTGTCTATATTGATAATCCTGATATTGCAGTTGGAAACATGCTTGGTAGTAACGTGTTTAATCTCTTAATTCTAGCTGTCGTCGATTTACTTTATCGAAAACGAAGATTATTTCAGAAAATCAATACAAAAGCGAATGTACCATCAGCACTTATTGGTCTTCTATTTCTCATCATTTTAATTGTGTCGCTTCTAATTCCAGGGACAATCTCTCTTTTTGGTGTAGGCATCGAGATGATTGTGATTGTTCTCTTGTATGTGCTATCCATGAAATACATTTCAAGTGACGACGGTGAGCAAGAAGAGGTTCCGACGAAAGATTATTCTCTTCGTACGGCTGTCATCGGATTTATCGTCGCTGCACTAATTGTCTTTGTATCAGGTAGTATCCTATCCATTTCCGGTGATCGCCTTGCAGAAGCAACAGGTATGAATGCAAGTTTTGTCGGGAGTTTTCTAATTGCAGCGTCTACATCTCTACCAGAGCTTGTTACAGTACTTGCAGCTTTTAAACTAGCAAACTATAACATGGCGATCGGCTCCATTCTTGGTAGTAATCTATTTAATATTCAATTGTTAGTTCTTACAGACGTGCTCTATAGAGATGCCCCTATTCTTTCTGCTGTCGGTTCTTCACACATCTATACCGCCATTCTAGGAGTTGTGATGACACTTGTTATTGTGTACTTGTTGTTAAGACCATCCGTCATTCGGAATCAATGGCGCTATGCTGCCCCTTCCCTCGTGATGGCTTTGTTGTACATTGTTGCTTCATATATTTTGTTCTAGAAAGAAGCGTGCTGGTAGCCAGCACGCTTCTTCTTTATTTCCTATTACTTTAGTCAATCCCAGAATCCACCGTCTGAATGGATAATCTGTCCTGTTACCCATCTAGCAGCATCGCTCACAAGAAAGCTTACAAGACGTGCAGCATCTTCAGGAGTCCCAATACGACCGGTGGGGAATTTCTGTTTTAAGAAATCTTGGGTTTGCTTATCCATACACCCTGAGTCAGTCGGGCCTGGATCAATCGCATTAACCGTAATATGTGACGAGGCAAGTTCAGTTGCAAGGGATGTTGTAAAAGCAGAAAGGGCTCCTTTTGTCGTAATGTATGCAATGTTTCCAGGTTGTGGACTCTTATCTTGACCGGATACAAAATTCACAATTCTACCACTGTGTTGTTCTTTCTTGAGCTGCTTTGCAAACTCTACTGTTAACATGCATGTTCCTGTTACGTTAACTGCACAATGATGATCAAACAGTTCCATTGTTACTTCTTCATGACTAACCTCTACACAAAATGTTGCGTTATTTACTAGAATCGATAGCTGACTAGGCATCTTTTCCACTTCATCTAGAAGTCGCTTTGGTGCATCACGATCACTTAAATCGAGCTCCATCGATTCAGCTTTTACACCATAGTTACGTAATTCATGTTTAAAGTTCTCTGCAAAGTTATGATTAGCATCTTCATACCCAGTGTTTTGATCGTATCTAGTTAAATGTGTGAAAAAGATGTCAAACCCGTTGCTAGCTAACTCACGACAAATGGCAGCACCTATCCCTTTAGGACGGCTAGCACCTGTTACGATCGCTAGTTGATTCTTTATTCGTTTACTCACTTATTCTTCCTCCTTATGAAGGAATACGGTGACCACAATGAAAGGAGATGATACTGAAAAAGACAGACCCCTATTAGGCGCCTGCCCTCGTCGTTTATCAATCATGAACGCGGCATTCCCTGTACTGGTAGTAAAATGACAGACCTATCCCTTTGCAGAAATAGGACGATTCAATTCATTCACCATTACAGGATTTATCCACACATACTCACGATCTCCTTTCCACATATCTCCTTTGTTAACTATAGCAAGCGCTTACAACTATAAGCAATCTATTTTTTTGAGAAACCTTATTAAAAACACGCTATCGTCTACTAAATACTTCGAATCCGAGAAGTATGAGTTTGAAATAAGGTTTACCGTGGAATTACAGTAATATTACTTCTACTACGAGGAGATTACTACATGCAAAATAAAAATGGTGTCATTCAGCGACTAATGGACAAAGACAGAGATTGCATGAATGAACTTTACGATAACTACATCCATCACATCCAGCGAATGATAGCCAAAAGTGACATCGATCCGGTCGATCATGAGAAGATTATTACTCAACTTTTTCGTGCGATTTGGTCATCTCCTGAGATCCTCAACAAAGAGAAACACATCTCCATTTCCATCACAAAACTCTGCCTTGATCTTACAAAATCATATGTAATCAGCGTTAGGTGAAAAAAATGACCCTTCGAACACTTGCTAGTTCCTTTCCTATAGCAGTTTCCTCAAGATTAATCTCTTCCTTCTATTAATAAAGTTAACTATTTGTTCCCCTCCAATGTTCTCTATTCGTCACCTCCCTTAATAAATAATGGTATACTTATTCATATCAAATTGTCAGCCATTAGTCTTGAATAGGAGGATATCCTTTAATGCAACGAAACAAACAACTTCATGAATTTTTATTAAATAGAGCAGAGCAACTTACCGAAGAATGGTATGAATCATTAGATAAAACCGGATCAGGAGTATACGCTTCAACTGATCCTAACGTTATTCGTAATTTGAAAGCTCAAAATTTTGAATTTCATCAGCACTTATGCAAAATATTCGTTATGGAAAAAGAAGCATTTTTCAAAGAATTCGATGAGTGGGTTATTGAGATTGGAAGAGATCCAGAACATTTAAATACACCCACACACCTCATTATGAGAGAATTTCTACGTGTACGTGAACAATACATGGGGTTTATTAAAGAATATGTTGATTCACTAAGTGCTCCTCCCTCCCAAGAATTAATTGATGTTTGGAAGTATGCCGTAATTGAAGCCATTGATGTTGTGATGACGCGCGTTGTAGAGGAGAAAACCAATCACCTTAACGAGCGTATCGAGGAGCAACAGCAAACGATTAATGACTTGAGCTCACCTCTTATCGATCTTCCAGAAGGTAAAGCGTTGTTACCGTTGGTAGGAGATATTGATTCTGATCGAGCAAGCGCTATTCTAGAAAATACACTAGAAGGATGCACAACCAAAAAAGTTGATCATCTGTTCATCGACCTATCTGGTGTTTATCTTGTTGATACCCTTGTCGCTCAACAAATCTTTCAACTCATTAACGGACTGAAATTAATTGGTGTAACGACAACACTGTCAGGGCTACGCCCAGAAATTGCACAAACTGCCGTTCAATTAGGTATCGACTTTGGCGGAATTAATATTACCTCAAACCTCGCAGGAGCCATTTCGATGGGAACGAATTAACAACTCAATATGAAGTTAATATCCGCTCTTCAATGAAGAAAGAGCGGATATTTTTATTAATCGAACTTCTCTAGCCCACTTACATACGTCTCAACAACCACTTTCCGTGACTCTTCCAAATTGACCGAAAGCTGAAATCCACTTCTCCGTTCAAGATCAACAAGACCATGAAGCAAACTTCTAAGTCCTCTTACCATGTGCACTTTTTCAACTTCATCAAGAGCAAAATCGCTCAATGTTTTCATTGTTAATTGAACGATACCCTCCCCTGCTGTTTGGACTTCTTGATCAAGCGGATTTGGTGCGAGAAATGAACAATCGTACTTGCCAGGATGCTCTTGTGCAAACGAAACGTACGCTTTTGAAAGAGCATGAATGGCTTCTTTTCCACTTACGTTGCTCACCATACTTTCCTCCAACCAATGAAGAAACTCATTAAGCGCAGCAATGGCTACCGCTTTTTTAATTTCATCAAGACTTTTGAAATGGTTATAAAGGGAAGGCGGTTTAATCGCTAACCTTCTAGCGAGCGTTGCCATTGTAACGGCAGTTGCTCCATCTTTCTCTGCAATTCCCATCGCTTCTTTAATTATAAGATCTTTGGATAATCCTCTTGCCGTCACTTCATTCTCACTCCAATAGCTTTTTTGGCCTTTACAATCGCATGCTTCACCTTACTTTCTGGCTCATATAGAAAATCACCATGCCCCACACCTATAATAGTTGGACGATAAGTAAGAAGTTTTTCAACAGAAGCTATAGCACGTTCTTTATCCCACGTCGCAAGTGCAGGAAAAGGAAATCGAAAACGAAGATCGCCCGCGACCGCGATCCCTCCTCTCGTTTGCATTGCATCACCAGCAAGTAAGATGTTGTTTCTTACATCTAGGAACGCCATCATCCCAGGGGTATGTCCAGGTGCTGCAATCGCAACAAGTGATCCAATACGATCACCTTCCTTCAGAAGCGTATCGGGCTGAGTCTTACTATTTCTTGGAACTCCACCTTTAACAGGTAAATTCCCTTCACCAGGTTCAAGTGTCATATCACCATGTAACAGCTTCAACTCGCGTTCGGGTAAGAAGATTTCCACTTCAGGCAAATCAGCTTTCAAACCATCGAGAGAACCAATATGATCACTATGAACATGCGTTAAGACAACTCGTTTAATGGGCTTTCCAATTTGTTTAGCCGTTTCTAGAATAGCTCTTTTACTAAAAGGTAGTGCAGTATCAATGAGTGTTAAACTATTTTCTTCTTCTACGAAATAACAATTAACAGGAAACCACTTTGCCATGAAAGATAACTGATAGACCGTTTGTTTATGTGTTATTCTCATTCATTCTCCCCCTAAACTAATGGTATTAGTTTCATCTCATTATAACTAATACCATTAGTTTTGTATAGAATTTTACAGTTTGTTAAGAAAAATCTATTACTCTCTAAACAATCTTCCTTCAGTGTATGGAATATACGTAACAACAGGGAGGAAAAACATTGAAAAAAACACCACTCGCACTCGCCACAATTGTATCTCTATCACTCATTTCAGGTTATCCATCATCTTCATCTGCTGAGAAGGAACAGCTTACTATCTATTCAGACCAAGAGGAAATGTCCATTTCACTCGTTGGAAGATATAAAAGCGAAGCAGCACTTGATGAAGGTGGAGCAGAAATAGTTGATTACGATAAAAAGCATCAGCGTACTTTTGTTGTAAACGGAGCTGATCAATCTTTAGATATTCTTGATCTATCCTCTACTACTGAAAATAGTAAAATCCCACTTTATAAGAAAGTCTTTTTGAAAGACATTGACCTAGGGTCATTTGTCCCTGGTGATTTAACCAGTGTTGCTGTCCATCCGACTTCAGAATACGTTGCTGTAGCGATCCCCGCTGAGGAGAAAACAGCTAAAGGAATGGTCGCTCTATTTCAAACAAATGGGGAATTCATCAAAGCTTATGAAGTAGACTCATTACCAGATATGGTGACATTTTCACCTAATGGAAAACAGCTTATTGTTGCAAATGAAGGAGAACCGAAGGATGACTACTCCGTTGATCCTGAAGGGAGTGTTTCCATCGTCGACGTAAGCAAAGGAGCTGAGAACGCGAGTGTAAACACAGTTGAATTTAGCTCTCTCGATGAGAAAAAGATCGATGAGAATGTTCGTGTGTTCAGTCCTGATGCTACACCTGCTCAAGATTTTGAACCTGAATACATTCAGGTAACCCCCGACAATCAAAAAGCCTATATTTCTCTGCAAGAAAATAATGCGATTGCAGAGCTTGACTTAGAAACACAAACATTCACAAGTGTGAATAGCCTCGGCTTCAAGGATCATTCCATTGAAGGGAATGGACTAGATGCATCTAATAAATCGGATGAGGTTGATAGTAAACCATTGCCTGTTCTTGGCATGTATCAACCCGATGGAATTGTGCTTTACACAGTAGAAGGAGAAAATTACATCATCACGCCAAACGAAGGCGATTCAAGAGATTACACTGGCTATTCTGAGGAAACTCGAGTGGCTGATCTGGAGAGAGACACAGGCCACTCCATTAAATTAGATGCAGATCATTATAAAGGCTTTACTCAGAAACAGCTCGATCAACTGTTGAAGGACGGCTTATGGAATGAGGAACAGCTTGGAAGATTAAAAGTAACAACAGCCAATGGATTAAATAAAAATGGAGAATATGAAGCTCTTTATAGCTACGGAGGTCGCTCCTTTTCGGTCTATGAAACAGAGGAATTCGAACAGCTCTATGATAGCGGTGATGAGTTTGAGAGAATTACGTCTCAGGCATTGCCGAGTAACTTTAATTCAAGTAATGATAATAATGTGTTTAAAGACCGTAGTGATGACAAAGGACCCGAGCCAGAGACCGCTGAAGTTGGCGAAATTAATGGAAAGCAGTATGCCTTTATAGGACTAGAACGTCAGGGCGGGATCATGGTATATGATATTGATAACCCTGAAAAGCCTCAGTTCGTCACGTATTTTACGAGTCGTGACTTTTCCTCTGAAGATGGGTCTGTGAAAGGAGATAGTGCTCCTGAAGGACTCAAATTCATAGCAGCAGAAGATAGTCCAAGGGGGAAGGCGATGCTTCTTGCTGCTCATGAAGTGAGTGGTACGGTTGCTGCTTACGAGGTTGAAAACTTATCTGTCGAAAAGAAACTCGCAGGTACTGTTAGAGAAGAAACAGCTTCTGTCGTTACTAAAGTAGAAAAAAACAACGTACCTGAATGGATTAAATACGTATATGAAAAATTGGGGATTAAGCAGTTTAACAGCTATAATGGTGAGAGTCATGAAGTAGAAGAAACTAATAAGTAGAAGTATAGATTAATAGAGTTCCATTTAACAAATCCCCTCTCGATATTGGAGGGGATTTTGTTGTGGTAAGGGCATAATACCTCTCTTTTATTACTCTAGTACAGTTACCTTCCGCCAAGTTTCGCTCCAATTCTGACGCCTGGAACGGCATACTATGGGGATATGTCTTAATTGCTGGATTACTAGGGATTGGAATCTACTTCACCATCGTTTCATGATTTGTACAATTTCGATTTATCGGAGAAATGATTCGTGTCCTATCAGAGAAACCAGAGTTCAAAGATGGAACGAAGAATATTTCACCTTTTAAATCCTTTTGCGTTGGTGCTGCAACACGTATTGGTACTGGTAACTTAGCTGGTGTTGCAGTAGCGATCACGTTAGGTGGTCCGGGTGCGGTGTTTTGGATGTGGATTGTCGCCCTTCTTGGTGGAGCAACTGCATTTATTGAAAGTACATTAGCACAGGTCTACAAAATTAAGGGAACTACTTCATTCCGAGGTGGACCTGCTTATTATATTCAGAAAGGTCTTAAAGCTAGATGGTTAGGTATTATTTTTGCCGTGTTAATCGCTGTCACATTCGGATTAATCTTTAATTCTGTTCAAAGTAATACAATTGCATTAGCATTCGAAAACGCATTTGGAATGAACCGACTTGTAATGGGACTAATTATTACAGCCATCACTGGTTTAGTTATTTTCGGTGGAGTACAACGTATTGCGAACTTATCAAGCGTTATTGTACCAGTCATGGCGACACTATATCTTTTGATTGCGATTGGTGTATTAATCATGAACATCACCGAATTACCTTCTGTTATTGCATTAATTGTTGAACATGCTTTCGGATTTGAACAAGCATTTGGCGGTGCAATAGGTGCTGCGATTATGAACGGTGTGAAACGAGGATTATTCTCTAATGAAGCTGGTATGGGTAGTGCTCCGAACGCTGCAGCTACTTCTACAACTTCACACCCGGCAAAACAGGGTCTTATTCAATCACTAGGTGAATTCGTGGACACAATCTTAGTTTGTTCAGCTACAGCGTTTATCATCTTGCTTGCTCCTGTATTCCAAACAGGCGAAGTATCAGGTATTGAACTACTTCAGAACTCACTTGACGCTCATATTGGTGGATGGGCTGGTATCTTTATCTCAATCGCGATTTTCTTATTTTCGTTTAGCTCCATTATTGGATCTTACTACTATGGTGAAACGAACATTGAGTTTATTAAAGAAAGCAAAACAGCATTGTTTATCTTCCGAATCGCCACAATGGCATTTGTATTAATTGGTTCGATTTCAAGCTTAAGTCTTGTATGGAAAATGGCAGATTTATTTATGGCACTAATGACTGTCATTAACTTAATAGCAATTGGGTTATTAGGTAAAATCGCTTTGAGTGTTCTAGGAGACTACGAAAAGCAACGTAAAGAAGGGAAAGATCCGGTTTTCAATCCTTCTAAACTTGGCATTAAAGATACTGAAGCATGGGATGATGAAGAGGAAGAAGAGGAAAAAGCTGCAGGTTAAAAGAACGTTAGAACATGAAAAAAAGTATTCAAGAGCCTGGAGTCTCATGCTCTTTTCGTTCTGCTGTACTAAATTATTTGTTACAACAAAACGACAAATAGAAGAAATACCGCGAAATGGCTTTCATTCATGAGGAAAGGACGTATAATGGACTTATGTTTTTTTATTGAGAGGAAGTAATAGATGTTAGATTATCATTATTACAAAAGCAATGGGAACTCCAAAGAACCCATCATTCTATTACACGGGCTTGGTGGCAACTACGGTATCTTTAATAAGCAGATCGCTGCTTACAAAAAGGACTTCCATGTACTAGCAATCAACTTGCCTGGTCACGGTAAATCACCAGATACCTCAAGTTACCAAACGCCGTTTAGCTTTAATCTAGTAGTCAATGAAATCCTAAAGACTATGAACAAACTAAATATTGAAAAAGCCCATATTGTAGGAATTTCTCTTGGTTCCGTCGTGCTTCATCACATGTTACAACGTGCACCAGAGCGTGTGAAGAGTGCTGTGCTTGGAGGCTGCATTACCAGATTTACGCCATTCTCGTTATTCTTGCTTCATACTGGGAGCGTAATGAAGGGGTTTGTACCACACATGTGGCTATATAAGTTGTTCGCTCATATTATGATGCCTAAATCCAATCATACTAGCTCAAGAAGAATCTTTATTCGAGAAGCAGCTAAAATGAAAAGAAGTAACTTTCTTGCGTGGTATAAATTAGCGCATGAGGTTAGAACAACTTATAAAAACGTCCAAAAGAACAGCATCGATGTTGCGAAACTTTATATAACAGGGCAAGAAGATCACCTGTTTGTAAATCCATTACTGAAAGACACGGCTACTGATGAGAAGGCACAACATCTTATCATAGAGAATTGTGGTCATGTATGTAACGTTGAAAAGCCACGAAATTTCAACGCTGCTTCCATCGCATTTATTCGCAAAAACTGTTCATCCACTATTCCAATCCCCGCTGCAAAGTAAACATAAAGGGAACGTCATCTAGACGTTCCCTTTCCTTTATCTTCAAATTATGACTCTTCTTTATTACCTTTTTCATCTGAATCCCACTTGTATCCTGATTTCCCCATATAATAGAGAAAACCAGCAGATGATAAGATCGTTAAGACTGCTAGGATTAAGCCCATTATCCAAAAACTCCTTTTTTCTTTATTGAGTGAAACTGTATCTCTCGAGAAGAGCTGAATATCGGATCCTATTTAGCCAATTTCAACAGGTTCTAATTTCATAAGAGCGCCGAAATGCTGTTGTGCTGTCGTGAAACAAATAAATGCAAGTAGTTCACTAATTTCTGCTTCGGAAAAGCTTTGCTTTACAACTTCCATAATAGATGGAGATATTTCTCCGTTTTGTTTACTAAATACTTCTGCAAACCCTACCGCAACAGAGATTTTCTCATCAAATGCATCAGGATCAGGTTTCCCTTTCGCTTTACAATATTCACACCCATTGTTCTCTGCTAATGTTCTCCTCACTTGTTCTTTTAAATCAGCTGATAGGAGATCATCTACTTCTAACACATTCCCTAAAGTTGACCATGCTTCCATCACTTTTGGATTATGCCCTAGCAGCTTTTGAAATGGTGTTTCGCCAATGTTTGATGGATTAATAATCGTCATAGTTTTCTTCACACCTCACTCCGTTATTTCGACCTTTCTATCACACTACCAATTATTTCAAAAAGCAACAAACAACTCAATTATTATTTACAAAAAAGAACGCCTTAGGTTACTAAAGCGTTCTAACTCTTAATTCGGTTTATATCTTATTTATTCATTAGAACTGTTAGAAATGTAGTGCTTTACGACTTCATACACGTATTCTTGATTAGCTGCAGCGGTATCTGGATTATATTGGCCATCATTTACTTTATTATTAGATAATACACGAATACCAAGGAATGGTACATCGTAGGCAGAAGCAATTTGTGCTGCTGCGGCTCCTTCCATTTCTTCTACAGATGTACCATATTTCTCATGGAACCAGTTAATTCGATCAACTTCATTGTTCCACACATCCGCAGATCCTATCGTACCCTCAACTACTTTTCCTTTAGTATAAGTATCTTTAACGGCATTAGCGCTTGAGAGTAACTCTTGATTACCATCGTAATAACGAATGTTTTCAGCATCAGGGTCTTCTCCTGCGCTTCCTTCAGAAGCCATCAAATCCATCGGTTTCCATATCGTTGGATCAATACCTTCGCCTTCTTCTTTATTAGCCGTTTTTAATGAGCCAATGTTAACTGTTCGTTTACCTAGAACAATATCAAACACATTTAAGTCCGCATCATGTCCACCTGAAGTACCTTGATTAATAATCGCTAGTGGCTCATACTTCTCAATTGCAATAGCTGTTGCAGCTGCAGTATTTTCCATTCCTTTCCCTGTTTTCGTAACAATTACAGGATAACCATCAAGCGTACCTTTATAGAATACGAACGAACCTGAGGTTTCTTCTTTCACATCATCTAGCTTTTGGGCAAATTCTTCAGCTTCTATCGGCATTGGACCTTGAACGATAACAGGTTTTTGAGCAGCCTCAGTCTCGGCAGACGATTCTGAATTTGATGATTGACATGCACCTAGAACAAGTAGCAATAGAACCCCCATCACCATCGAACCATATTTCACAAATTCTTTTCTTCTCATAAAGCATCTCTCCTTAGAATGAAATTGACTACTACTCTCTCGCTTTTTACTGTTCTACATTTCCACAATAAAAAAAGGGCTAGATTAGGTATGACTTCTACCTTCTAGACCTACAAAAGTTAAAGTATTCATGAACAAACAAAAGAGGACTTTGCTCAATCAGAGATAAGTTGCAGCAAACAACCAAATACTTCAACTCGTAGTCCAGTTCTTATCGTGGGAACTAGGTAGAGACACTCGGACCATATTACCGAGGATATACGAGAAATTTTATTTACGATTAGTACTGTGCAACTATATCAAACACATTTCACAGAATCAACCTAAAAACGAATATTAAACAATAAAACAATAAAATTGTTCGTCTTTTGGTATTTAAATACAATTACTACACTAAAAAATGATCAGTTGTATGTAGCTAGTCATTTATAAACCACTAGAGTTTTTCAATCAGAAAACCGCCCATAATCAAGAATATGGACGGTTTTGTTAAAAGAATATTGTGTTGAAAGAAGAGTTGTATACTACACATTTAAGTTGGTTGCAGCGGAAGGTACTCGACTCCCGAGGAAAACGAGTACCTGGAGCGGAAATCAACCACTACTCTTATAGCCTTAAGAATTATTCTACATAGTCTTCTTTAACTGCAAGCTATTTAGGATCACGCCTACAAAACCTGTCGCAGCTAGAATAAGAGACAGCATGCTAGAGAATAACTGAATCCATCCGAAAAAGGAAATCAGGCCTATGCAGAATAAAAAGAAAGAACTAACTATCGATACTACACTATAGAAACCGTTTGGCTTCATATTAGTTATTTGCTTTAACTTCACTATCTTTTGGTAGAAGGAAAGCTGCCGCAACATAAACTAGTAGAAATACACCTGATGTAAATACAGTCAAAAGAGAATAAATGAACCTTAACAAGCTAGCGTTAATATTAAAAGTCTCACTTAAACCACCAATTACGCCTGCAAACATTTTGTTAGTTGTCGATTTATAGAATTTTTTCATCATTAGCCTCCATTTCTTTTTTACCTCTACTTCTATTGTTTCCTCTTAATCTTACGTTACAAACATTTATAAGTTTCATATTAGTCCACATCTTCCACTTGAAAAACGAGATGTACTGTCGTTCCCATACCGGGTTCACTTTTGTAAAGCAATTCTCCCCCCATACCTTTCACAATACTATGCGAAACCATCATGCCTAGTCCCGTTCCTTTTTCTTTCGTAGTGAAAAAGGGCTCTCCGATGCGACAAAGCTGTTCTTCAGTCATTCCGATTCCTGTGTCTTGAATACTGATTTTTAATTCATTATGTTGCCTAGTAGTTTCAATCGTTAACGTGCCTCCATTTGGCATAGCCTCTATCGCGTTTTTAGAGAAGTTTAATAGGCATTGCTGAAATTTACGTTTTTCGGAATGCATGTACGCTGAAGGAAGATCTATTTTAGCGTTAATGGAGACGTTCATCATAGAAGCAAGTGGCTGAATCACACTAATGCTATGGTTGACTTCACTAATAACGTCGATTCGTTCAACACTTTCAGGATAAGGTTTTGCAAAGGTTAAGTAGTCATTAATAATTTCCGTGGCACGATCGAGTTCAGTAATAGCAAGCTTCATGTACTCTTTCTTTTCTTTATCCTCAAGGTCACCATCGATTAATTGAAGAAAACCCCTGCTAACTGTTAAAGGATTCCTTACCTCATGTGAAATACTAGCTGCAAGATGGCTAACAACCTTTAATTTCTGTCCTTCCATCACTGAATGAAGCAGCTTAAATTGGTTGATAAATACTTCATAAATAAGAGTGGCTAGAACCACACCTATGACACTAATACAGCTAAACAATATCCACATGGACAGTTCGATTTGGGAATTGAAAAAAGTAAGAGAGATGAATGTTGAAACCATCCCTACCAGACCATCCATTGCTGCAGCAACAAGCAATTTTTTCTTTAAATCAAGGTTAAGAAAATGACCAGAAATGAGAGAGGTTGCGATCGTGACAAGAGAAAACGAAAATAGAGTTGGATAAAATCCAGTACCACCGAGTGAGAAACGATAGCTTAACATAACAACCAGGTAAATTAATCCAACCCATTTCCCACCATATAACGCACCTAAAATAAATGGGATTCTCCTGAAATCAAGGATGAAGTTATCATTAATAACAATTGGATACATCATACAGAGGAGAACAGATAGTAACGGAAATAGTGCTAGTAACCATCCAGATGATTTCTTAAGAAAATTCGTATATTTCAAAAGATAGAGGATTTGCATAATACCTAAAGGGGCAAATACTAGTAATAGATTCAATAGGAAGGTCTTAGCTGTGAGAAGCACTCATTTTCACCCCTCGATTTTTTTATGTATACAATAACTTCTTTATTGTCTGTTCTACTCCTCTATTTTACATCAAATGAAAAAAGAGAACATGACCGATTTACTACCGATCATGCCTCTTTTTCTCGAAAAACAAAGTTTTTTCCCTCACAATCCCATATTTAACCATTATAACAGGTATATATATCTAATTTCCTCCCACTTTTCACTACGTACTTTTCACGCTTCATTCCAATACGTTCCGCTACATTGATGGACGCTTGATTCAACGGATCGATTAGCGATAGTAACTTCGGGAGTTTCAACTGTTCAAAACCGTATGCCTTGCATGCGCTAGCCGCCTCTGTCGCATACCCCATTCCCCAATGCTTCCGTGCGAAAAGGTAACCTATTTCTACTTCGACTGATCCTCTAATCTTCTCCAGAACAAGTCCACATTGCCCGAGAAATACCCCTTGATCTTTGTGTTCCACAATCCAAAGCCCAAATCCATATTTCTTATAATGATCTCTTGTCCATTGAATCCAATTCATTGTTTCTTTTCGATCCTTAAGCATTGGGTAATATTTCATTGCTTCCTTGTCACTAAAGACTTCAAAAAGACACTCACAATCTTTTTCTTCCATTTCACGTATTAGTAGACGATCTGTTGTTATTACTCTTCTTGTCATCTTAGCCCGCCTTATACAATTTAGAGCATGAGAAAAAGCTAACATCCAATGCTGACGTTAGCTTCCATACTATTTATCATATACCATTATTTATAAAACATTCATGTCGTGAAAAGGGGGACGCTCAATCTCTTCATCATTCCGATTGTTTACTGTTGCGTATTTTCATGCCGATCTTGCTGACGAAACTCGCCAAATTCAATCGCCTCCAAAATAGCTTCTTCGGAAAATCCTGTGAGTATTGAAATTTGCCTAATGTCACACGTTCTAGACTGGTACTTCTTTATGAATTGAACGGCTACCATGACCTGATACAAAACCTTTGTATACTTACTTAATAGCTGATGACTCATAGAACGTCGGCCACTTCCTCTCCTAGGTATGAGAAGAGAGGAGCATCTCTCCCTTATTATTTAACCTATCATTATTCCTCTCTTCTTCCA
This sequence comes from Guptibacillus hwajinpoensis, assembly GCF_001039475.1. GTDB lineage: Bacteria > Bacillota > Bacilli > Bacillales > Guptibacillaceae > Guptibacillus > Guptibacillus hwajinpoensis. The sequence goes on from NZ_LELK01000001.1 coordinate 1,857,481, forward strand.
ATATAAATATCCATATTTAATAAATAATTAATATGAATATTCACATTTTTATCTCCTCTTCATTTATTTACAGAAGATAGATCTATCATTATACTAAAGTCTATATCACTTGACGTGCAGGGGGGCTATTAGCATGAAAGCAGTAACGATTCAAACAGAAGAAGAACTGAAACAAGCATTTTATATTCGCAAAAAAGTGTTTATTGAAGAACAAGGTACACCTGAGGAAGATGAATATGACCAATATGACTCTTTGCACACAGCCGAGCATATTCTTATTCTAGACAAGAACAAAGCAGTCGGAACAGCTAGATGGCGTGTTGTTGACGGCATAGGTAAATTAGAGCGAATCTGCATTCTAAAGTCTCATCGAAAGCTAGGGATTGGTAACAAGATTGTTAACAAACTGGAAGAACTCGCAGCTACGAAAGGCATTGATCGGGTAAAGCTTCATGGTCAAGTGCAAGCAGAAAGATTCTATCAAAAGCTTGGGTATCAAACAGACTCTGACGTTTTTATGGAAGATGGTATACCACACGTGCTTATGTGGAAGAAACTACCTGAAACTAAATCCTCACATCATTCGTAAGTTAGGTGAGCATGAATATTGGGAACACCCTATAAGTAAACTCTAACTCAGGAAAAGGATGAAGACGAATGATGCGAAGCGGAAATCCCGTTTTAAAAAATAACACGTTCAATCGAACACGCGATCAAGGCGAGGCAATGACAATTGGCGGAACTGTGGCCAAAACGTTCTTCCTGTTCCTCTTTCTGCTAGGATCGTCGATTTACACATGGTACCGTTATTCTCAAGGTGAAGATATTTATACGATGATGGTCGTAGGGGCAATTGGAGCATTGATTTTCGCTTTAATTACTGCTTTCTTCCATCGAGCTGCACCGATAACTGGACCCATCTATGCAACGCTAGAGGGATTTGCAATTGGTGGTTTATCCGCGATTCTTGAATCGCGTTATCCCGGGATTGTCATTCAAGCGGCTGCACTAACCTTCTCTGTGATGGGCGTCCTGCTCTTTCTATATGCGGCACGAATTATTAAAGTAACGAAGAATTTCAGACTCATGATTGTATCTGCAACGCTTGCAATTTTCGTTGTTTATATCATTGATCTTGGTCTTAATCTTTTTCTTAACGCAAACGTACCGTACCTTCATTCGAATGGATTAATAGGTATTGGAATTAGCCTCTTTATTGTTGCGATCGCTGCACTTAACCTTGTGCTCGATTTCGACTTTATTGAAAACGGTGCGAACCGAGGGGCCCCAAAACACCTGGAATGGTACGGCGCATTCGGATTGATGGTCACTCTTGTTTGGCTTTATATCGAGATTCTTCATCTTTTACAGAAATTACGAAGATAAAAAGAGAGGGCGCAAAAGTTGCGCCCTCTTCTTTATGTTAGGTTCTTTTCGTATACATTGTTGCTTTTATATAAGTGGTTAATTTCCGCTCCAGGATGCTCGCTTTCCGCGGGGCGGGCGGTGAGCCTCCTCGGCTTCGCCTGCGGGGTCTCACCTGTCCCGCTAGTCCCGCAGGAGTCGAGCATCCTTCCGCTCCAATTAGCTAAGTGCGGTTTTTTTTTTCATAAATTGATTCAAAAGCAATATTCTATTAGAAAAGAGCCTTATGCTATTATACGGTAATAAAGCCACACAGCTCCTTTATCACCTAGCGTTTTTGATTCTAGTAACTCGAGCTTAGTAGCTTCTAGAATGGAAGATAAATCGTCACAATCAAAAATTGTTGGCGTCTTCCTCCCTCCAATCGCTAGTGGAGCTAGAACAATACTCACTTCATCAATAAGTCCTTCACGCAAAAACGCACCATTGATTGAACCTCCACCACTAAGACCAAGACGTCTAAATCCACGATCATAGAGCATTTCAAGTGCTTTACTAAGGTCAATGTGATCCCCACTACCCGACTGTACATATGTAATGTTTTTACTTTCCAACTGCTCAATATAGGAAGGCTCTACATTCTCTCTTGTTACAACAACAAGACCTTCCGTTTGACCCCAATCCATTCGCCCTCTTCCATCAAACACAATATACCCCTTTGACTTTTTTGGTACAGTAATTGGCTGCTTTAACTCTATCCAATCTCCACTCCATACGAGGAGACTTTCACTACCAGATAGGAGGCTATCGCAATTCAATTCATCATAAAGTCTGTGTGTCAGATCATTCGCATCTCCATCTACGTCATGTTCTGTCCATTCCATCACATTGTGGTTCGGCGCAGTAGTAATCCTTCCATCAATTGATGAGAAAACATTTAGCACAACTTCAGGTCTTTTTTTCACACTCATCATCCTTTCTGTTTATCTCCATTATAAAATTTCCAGAAAATGAATGTCAGTGTTTTTTTGAAAATGACTCATTTCATAGACTTTGTTAATTTGGGAGGGGGAGTTGATTGAAGAGGAAGGCTCTTTTCGTGGGCATTTTCTCTAAGAGTGGATAAATTTCCGCTCCAGGATGCTCGCTTTCCGCGGGGCGGGCGGTGAGCCTCCTCGTCGCTAACGCTCCTGTGGGGTCTCACCTGTCCCGCTAGTCCCGCAGGAGTCGAGCATCCTTACGCTCCAATTAGCGAAGTGTAGCTTTTTATATAAAATCTTAGCTTTTAAAAAACAATCCTTAAGAGGAGAGTCTAGAAAATTAAAAAAAGACGTAGCTACGCCTTTTTATCCGTATTTCTTTTGATGCTCTTTCTTCTTCTCTAAATACGCTTCATCTGTTCGAACAATTTTCCACTTCTCTTCAAAAATTCTTGCAGATTCAGCTTTCTCATCATCGATCTCTCGTTCGTTTACATCACCGTCACTATCATACTTTTTTCCACCTTTATAGTTTGCATACCTTCTTGCTCTTGTGTAGCCCATTTGAATAAATTTTCTCGCCATATCCATTCCGACAAAGTCATCGTTATCTTGATACTCTTTGAACATCTCAAAGATCTTCTCTGACGATTCTTTTGCAATCTCAGGTGTTTTAAAACGCCAATGAGGTAAGATCTCACTTTTATACGGCTCGACCATTAGTACACCTTGCTCGCCTCGTCCTACACGATATTTCTCTGGTTGCTCACGGAAATTAATGTTATCAAAATCAAGATCATAATCAAAAGCCATGTAGACCCCTCCTTTTCAGGGAGTATTCCCTGGGGGATCAATCACCTAAACAAATAAAACTTTCTTGATCATTCTCTAGTAATCGCACATCTGTAGGTTTTCACCTGATGTGATAGAGGAAAGATAGGAAAAAGGCAGACATATGACGCTTATGATTCCGGAGGTGTATTGTGGTTATTCTCGATTACTTGATTTATGTATTACTTTCCATTTTGAAGATATTCTTATTTAGCTTCTATACAACTACAGCTTTTGATTTTAGTATTTTCTTAGTAAACCTTGCTGGAATCTTAATTCTTTCTAGTTGGACTTTATTACTTACCATGAAAAAAAGGCGATGGGTTTTGTTTACATTGCTCTTTTTACATAGCACCTTGCTATTATCGGATATGTGGTACTACCGCTATTTCAGTGACTTACTCTCGGTTTCCCTACTTTCTCAAATGCTTCAGATGAGCGATGTGGGTGGCGGTTTTATGACGCTAATACAATTGAAAGACTTTGTCTTCTTCTTAGACCTTGTTATCTTTAGCTTCGTTTTCTACTTCTTGCGTAAGAAGGGACAAAAAGCAACCAAAAAGAGAAGATTGCTGTTTGCAGGAGTGACTCTTTTTACCGGTATAGTCCTATTTGTTACCCCTCTTTACACTAGTTATGTAGACAAGGAGGAGTGGTTGGTCAATTCATCCATTTCAGATATGCGCGAATATTATCATCTAGGTTTCTGGGGTTATCATGGAGCCGATCTTTTAACTTTTGTTAAGCAGCAGATAAATGAAGATACTGACGTAAACGTAACTGTCAAAAACAATCAACCTATGAATAAGAATCTTGAGATTGCAAACGCACCAAATATTATCCTTGTTCAACTCGAATCGTTTCAGGATTCATTGATCGATAAGGAAATAAACGACCAGGTACTAACACCAAACCTGAACGGACTAAAGGAAGAGTCGCTCTATTTCCCATCGTTTTATCATCAAACACATGAAGGCAGAACGTCTGATGCCGAATTCATTACGAATACGTCTCTCTATCCTTTGAAGTCAGGTTCTGTATATACACGCTACCCTACGAATGAATTTGCCGCGTTACCAGAGCTTCTTCAAAATGCTGGGTATGAAACAGCAGCGATGCATGCTTTTGAAAAAGGTTTTTGGAACAGGGATCGAAGCTATGAAAATTTAGGTTACGATCACTTTTTCAGCGATCAAGATTATCCAAATGGAGAGAAAATCGGAATGGCATTAAATGATAAGCGCTTTTTCACTGAATCCATTAAACATATGGAAGAACTGGATGAACCTTTCTTTGCATTCATGGTTGCTCTTACAAGTCACACGCCTTACGAAATACCTAAAGATCAAGCCCAACTAGATTTAACCGGCTATGATAACTCCCTTTTAAAAAGCTATTACCAAACGGCACATTATGTCGATCAGGCCGTAGGGCTGATGATTAAGGAATTGAAACAGAAAAACATGTGGGACGATTCTCTCGTTATTTTCTATGGAGATCATGATAGTGGTCTCACGAAACCTGGCGGAGAAATGGCAAACAAAGTGAATGCTGAAAGTCCAGTAGACTATTTTGAACTAGATCGGCAAGTTCCACTCTTTATTAAGCGTCCTAACTCAGAACAAGGAGAAGTGATCAACGAGAGTGGCGGTCAAATTGATATTGCCCCAACGATTCTTGATATTCTAGGAACAGAACCACCATACATGATGGGTGATTCATTGCTTAATGAAAAACCGAATTTGACAGGCTTTCGCGACGGATCCTTCCGCTATCAAGACCTTTATTATAAGCCTGATTTAACGAAGGATATAGATGAAGGAACGTGCTATTCTGTTTCCACAGAAAAAGAAGTTCCTATTGAAGAATGCGAAAAACACGTAGAAGAAATTTCAGATCAGCTTCAATTATCTGATCGTATCATTGAGAAAAATGCATTAGAGGAATGAAAGAAAAACGCATTGACCTATAGTAGGTTCAATGCGTTTTTTATGGAATTCAGGACTATTTTATTATTGATGCTCTTAAATTAACACCATGTTTCATATAGCCTTTTAAACACGTTAGCATATAAACCCAGCCTTCTTTCGTTTTTAAAACCTATTCCTTCTTACCATTTCATATCATTCATACCAGACCCTTTTGCTCATGTATCTATTTCCACTATCCTTTACTAGCATGATATTCTGTCGAAACGACAGTTAGATCGTTGCTTTGTACCTATTCACTAATTGGGAAATATAGCTAAATAGTTCCTTGTTTAACATTCAGAACCTTCTTATAGTTATGGTGACAAGACATGTATCAAAACTACGGGAGGGTTCTATGAAAAAATGGTTGATGTTTATGCTCGTTTTGGTTCTCTTATGTACGCCGTTACTCGCCAATGAAGTTCATGCAGGAATCCTAGGCAAAGGGGATGCTACAGGCACCCCAGGTGAATGGTATATAGGTGACCAGCCTGCAACTGTTAAACCTGGTTCATTGCCAATTGTATTTGTTCATGGATTAAACAGTTCCTCAAATATCTGGATTGATCAGAACGACATGGATGAAATCACCTACAACGAGAACTACCAAACAGCATTCATTAACCTCTATCCTACGAAAAACATGTGGGACAACGGCCAGCTCCTTGCTAGTAAGCTTTCTGAAATGTATACGTATTTTGGTAAGAAAATGATTCTGGTAACCCATAGCAAGGGCGGCGTGGATGCTCAAGCTGCTCTCGTTCATTCCAATGCCGGGAAGTATGTTGAGAAAGTCATTACCCTTTCTACTCCACACCACGGTTCACAGCTAGCGGATCTAGCTTATAGCAATTGGGCGGGGTGGCTTGCTGCAATTATCGGCAATCGAAATGATGCAACATACTCCCTTCAAACCGGTTACATGAGTTATTTTCGCTCAATTACTGATTCCAACCCAAATTCCTTACTTACACCGTACTATACGTTTGGTGGAACGAGTTGGGGTAACTTCGGTGGCTCATTATATTGGGGTGGGCTGTATCTTAGACAATACGGTTCGAACGATGGCGCTGTAACTGTCACGAGCTCAAGGCTTCCTTATGGAAATGAGGTTCGCATCGGAAAATGGGATCACTTTACGATTAAAAACGGAAGCACCACCTTCAATTTATTCCAGCCTTATTTAACAAAGAATGTCGCTGCATTCACATCACTTCAACCTTCTATCATTGCAGAGGACGACCAAGAAGCAAATGTCGTTGTTCGGGGCGGAAAATTTACTGGTAAGAAAGTTGAAACGTTCGAGGTTGAAGAAAACACGAAAAGTATTGCATTCGATTGGATGAGTCAGAATAGCGATTCGGTCATTACGCTTGAAGGACCTAACCATCAAACGTATACAAATATGACAAAAACATACGATACCGGCATGTTTCAAGGCGCAATTCACCATCAAATGAGCGTCACATCACCCGCTGCTGGAACTTGGAAAGTAAAGGTGAAACAGCCTAAGAAAGAAAGTTACCTGATGCAAGTAGTATATGAAAGTGAACTAAATGCCGATCTCACCATTGAAGCAAGCTCTAAAAAAGAGGTAAAGCTTCAAGTTAATCCAACAAAAGTTGATCGTAAGTCCATTAGCGGCGATATTGTTATCCAATATAGCAAGAATGGGAAAACAAAACAAAAGAAGATCTCCCAAAAGAAATTCAACTCTCTCGAATCATTTCCAATCAAAGATGCAGGTGAAGGCGTTTATCACATTATGCTTGATGTAAAAGGAGATACAAAAAAAGGCGAACAGTTCGAGCGAACCATTCTTTATACGATCTACGTCGATCAAAATGGAAAAATGTATAAGCCATAAATAAAAACAGAAATCCAGGCTCATCAGGCCTGGATTTCTGTTGCCTTATCCTCTGTTCTGATACCATTCCAACGCTTTCGCTTCAATCTCTTTAACTAAGGAATCTTTGCCATTAATATAAGACTCCATATCAAAAGGATACTTACTCGCTAGCTCCTCTTTCTTCTCACTATAGCGTTGATGATCTATCCGATGCTCGCTTAAATAGTCTCGAAACGCTAGATGACGATCGATGTCTTGACTTCCGCTTTCGAATACATGAACGTGATGCGAGCGGTTATCCCCACCTTTTTGGAAGTAGCGCCGTTCTTTGATCCCGTTTTCACCTTTTCCTTCATATCCTATTTCTTTCATCTGCTCATTTTTCGAATCAATAAGAGCTAAATTCTTCACAACAGGCATGAGATCAATGATTGGCTTTGCCTTCATTCCACTAATTGATGTACTGCCGATATGATGAATCTCAATCACATTATCTCCAAAAACACGCTCCAATTTCTGTGCTTCTAGCTGAAACATTTCTAACCATACTTCTTTATACTCGTGAACCTCGACTTTTCTCATTTCTTTCACCTCACCTACCTTCATCAACTTGTTCCCTCCGGATAAACTTCTATATCTGGCAGTCCTGCACCTCTCTAGTATGGTTTATTGTCCACTTTTTTGTTTTATTAGCCAAAACGGAAATGTATTGTCCAAATTCGAAATATATTAGCCAATTTCTTCTTTTATTAGCTAACTAGAATAAGTCTAATCACTGACAAAGCAACATTTTCTCACCTCATTCCGGGGATTTAGCCCTGAAACAATAGGTTTGTAAGCTGAGTCGTTTAGGAGTATAATTTGATAATTGATTGTTGAAATTGAACTTTAGCACATTAGCTTTCTATAAAAATCAAAAAAATGAGAGGAGGGTTGAAGTTGGCAACTCAACCTTATAATAAAGTTCTCATAGCCGCGTTATTGCTGGCTGGGTCCTTTATTACGATTTTGAATCAAACCCTTATGATTACAGCGATCCCGCCTATTATGGAGGAAATGAACATTACAGCTAACACGGCTCAGTGGCTGACAACCGTATTTATGCTCGTAAACGGAATTATGATTCCAATTAGTGCGTTCTTACTTGAACGATTTACATCTCGACAGTTATTCATGTCGGCGATGGGAATCTTTGCAGTTGGAACGATTGTTGGTGGGCTTGCTCCTAACTTTGGCGTCTTGCTTATGGGTAGAGTCATTCAATCTGCTGGAGCTGGAGTTATGCTCCCACTAATGCAAACCGTGTTTCTGATGATATTCCCAGTTAACAAACGCGGTACAGCGATGGGCTACATTGGTCTAGTAATCTCTTTCGCGCCAGCCATTGGACCTGCATTGTCTGGTTGGATTACAGCGAACTATTCTTGGCGTTTGCTTTTCTGGGCTATTCTACCGCTAGCACTACTCATTCTCATCATTGCTCGCTTTGTTATGAGAAACGTAACAGAACTTACGTATCCGAAAGTCGATCCAATCTCGATCATTCTTTCATCAATTGGGTTCGGCGGTTTACTTTATGCATTTACAAGTGCTGGGAACTATGGATGGGACAGTGCAAGAACGATCGTTGTACTTCTCATCGGAATAATTGCACTCACCACCTTTATCTTAAGACAGCTTAAAATGTCGCATCCTATGCTTGAATTTAGAGTATTCAAAGACAAGATTTTTACGATTACGACCATTATCGGTATGATTATGTTTCTTGGATTAATTGGTGCAGAGACGCTGATTCCACTTTATATGCAGAACATGAGAGATTTCACTGCTTTTGAATCAGGATTAGTTCTATTACCGGGTGCAGTCATAGTTGCTTTCATGTCTCCTCTTACTGGACGCATATTTGATAAATTCGGTGCACGCATGCTTGCGATCGTTGGGTTAACGATTGTAACAGCAGCGACGCTTGGTTTCTCATTCCTTGGTACAGCAACAACCATTACGTTCTTAACTATTATGTATGCCATTCGAATGTTTGGCTTGTCGATGGTGATGATGCCTGTAACAACTGCTGGATTAAACCAAATGCCTCGGCACCTTATCCCGCACGGGGCAGCGATGAATAATACGATGCGCCAAGTTGCGGCATCTGTGGGTACGGCGATTCTAGTTACTGTGATGACAACAACAACACAAACGGCACAGGAATCTTCTATATCCAATCCAGATATTTATGGTGTAAATGTTGCTTTCCTAGTGATTCTTGCTCTAACTTTTGTTGGATTAATTCTGACGTTTTTCATTAAAAAGAATGGTCCTAGTGAAGAAGATGTTTCGAAAGAAATACCGCAAGTCGAGGAAGAAGAAACTGCTAAAACAGTGAATATGTAACCTACCGAAGTAACGCTCAGCCAACTTGCGCTGAGCGTTTTTTGTTACACATCCAGTGAATCTAGCACGCTATCGCTTTGAGAAGTCTTTCTTTTTGAAGGTAGACTTTCATATATGAGCAACCCAATAGCAAAACAAAGCATGACCACCGATCCAGTGACAACACTAAACCTGATGGAAATCAACTCAGCAAGTACCCCGCAGGCTAGCATAACAAGTATGGTGAAAAGTGCTTCAACAAAGCTATATAAACTCCCAATTCTCCCCATAACGTCAACGGGTACATTGTTTTGATAGAACGTGTAAAAACCTGTATTCATAAATGCAAGCGAAAAAGATAAAACGAAGCATCCAATCGAAGCTAGTGTAAAACTAGAAGATAACGTAAACACTAGGTACCCGCATGCTAGAACCATAGCTCCCATTCCCATTAGCCAGGAATCGGATAGCACTCTTGCGACCAACGTATTGATGATGGCGCCGAGTAGGATACCCGCTCCCGCTACACTTACGAGAAAGCCGTATTCTGTATTCGTTAACAACAAGACTTCTTTAGCAAATGCCGCTTCAAGCGAATCTACTCCCCAAGTCATCACGGTAACTGCGCTGAAAAAAGAATAGATGATCATAACATAGCTTGATCTGCGGCTAAAGTGATAAACAGCACGCCAATCTTCTTGTAGTGTTGCTAGTGAAAAATTGCCAGAAGCTCTTGTTGTCATTTTACCTCTCTCTACATCTGGTAATAAGTAAAAGAGTCCTCCTGCTACTAGAACAGCAGCTGCATTGATGAAAATAGCGTCGATAGGCGTTCCGATCATAAACAATAACCCCGCAATTGCTGGTCCAATAACAAAAGCTCCAGAATCGACTAAACTTCGTACTGCATTAAATCGTTTACGCTCGTTTCTAGAAATCAACTTCGTGATATACGTCATTGAAGTGGGATGAAACACCGAGCTTGCCATATTAATAACGAGAACGAAACCATATAGGATCCAGAGCGATCCTATAAAAGGAAGACAGGTAATGACACCCGCTTCAAAGATCGTGAGCCCTATCATTAATCTTCTTTTGTTCATACGATCAATTAACGATCCTGACCATCCATTCGTAAAAAGAATCGCGAGAGGTTTAAGTAAATACAGCCCTATCACCGCAAGCGCTGACCCTGTTCGATCAAGTATAATTAAATTAAGGGCAATGTGGTAAATCCAGCTCCCAACATTCGAAATTCCGATCCCACATAAAAGAATGAATAGATTTCTCGTTACCTTTTTCATAACTAGCTCACTCCAATCGCGATAAGTATGGTCTAACCAACTAAAAAAATCTCACCCCCAGGACGTATAGTCCTGGGGGCGAGATTACTTATCGCGGTGCCACCCCAGTTTAGTCATGTGTCGCCACATCACTCTTATCGGGTACGGCATGAACTGCTTATACCCTAAGCTCTATAACGGGAGCACCCGTTACACCATCACCACATTCGGCTCCAATGTACAGCTCGGAGGCTTGTTTCGATTACACTATTCTTGCTCCTTTTCAGCTAACAGAGCTCTCTGTATAGAATCATGTAATCTACTCTTCTCTTCATTGCGTTTAATTTGTTATAGATTACCAGAACGACGTAATAAATGTAAACACTTTTCTGAAATCACTGATTTTCTCTTCCAAAGAATGCCTTATGTTTCGATGCTATAAAGTGGTTGATTTCCCCTCCTATCACCTTTGAATAGTGACTATAAAAAAGCTAGATCATTTGAACTACAAACAGTTACTTTGAACTACAAACTTTTAATTACACTAGCGAATTTAGTAGTTCATTTCGATTATTTGTCGGAAATGGTAAAGGACAATGTAGAAAGCTGTTGAATCCTCTCCTTAACCCGAAGAGAAAACATCGTCGGGATTACACTTGAGGAGTGATTGAAGAATGTTTAAGCGTCTCGCAGCATTTGCTACATCCGCAACTCTACTCATGTCAGTGGCTTTACCAGCTTCAGCTACAAATTTAGAAGGAAAAGAAGCACCTAGCTATGCAAACGAGCAACAACTTGCTCCACAAGAACTTATTGTGCATTTTAACGACTCGACCAAATCTACATACGCGAAAGAACTTGTTTCTAAGCATGGCGGAAAAGTAATAGAAACAACAGATGAATTCATGGTTGTAAAAGTGAATGGTTCTGTTACTGAAGCTATTAAAGTGTTGGAAGAAAATAGCTCTGTTGAGTATGCAGAACCGAACTCTATGTTTCACGCGAACCATGTTCCTAACGACCCTTTCTACAAAACAAAACAGTACGCTCCTCAAAAAGTAAAAGCTGAGCAAGCCTGGGATGTAACTCAGAGCAATTCCTCTATTAAGATTGCTGTTATTGATACAGGTGTTGATTACAATCACCCAGATCTTGCTGGCAAGGTCGTTAAAGGCTATGATTTCGCGGATAATGACAATGACCCAATGGATGAGCATTACCATGGTACACACGTATCCGGAATTGCAGCAGCTAACACGAATAACGGAATTGGAATCGCAGGTCTATCACCGAACGCTTCCATTCTAGCAGTCCGTGTTCTCGATGAAAGTGGTAGCGGTTCACTTGATGACGTTGCACAAGGCATTCGTTATGCAGCAGATCAAGGTGCTCAAGTTATTAACTTAAGCCTTGGAGGCATTCTTGGTTCTCAAACATTGAAAGATGCTGTTAACTACGCTTGGAATAAAGGATCGGTCGTAGTCGCAGCTGCTGGTAACGAAAGCTCACCAAAGCCAAGCTACCCTGCTTACTACTCTAATGCAATTGCTGTAGCAGCAACAGATCAGAACGACACAATCGCATACTATTCGAATTACGGAACGTGGGTTGATATTGCTGCGCCAGGATCTAGCGTCTATTCCACTATGCCCGGGAATAGCTATGACAACTTGTCCGGTACTTCTATGGCATCACCAGTTGTTGCAGGTGTTGCAGGACTTCTAGCTGCACAAGGACGTAGCGCTTCTGAGATTCGCACAGCTCTTGAAGAAACGGCAGATTACATTACTGGAACGGGAGCACTTTTCCAAAACGGACGTGTGAACGCAGCGAACGCTGTTCAGTACTAAGTCTAAGAAGTAGTTTAAGAGGATGCCCTTATAAGGGCATCCTTTTTTCTTTAAACCTAAATGCTTTTCTTTCTAAACCTTTGCATCGCATACCTAATAGATCCTTCTCACTATCACCTCCCTTTCACCTGAAACTGAAATACATAATTTCTATTTCACATTCATTTATTACGACTTTCGCTAATAAAATACTTAAAGATTTTAGAGTTTCGAAATGACTGAACAAAGGGTGTGATGGTATGTTGAAACGCATAAGGAGATCGATTGGCACACAATACCAGAAACCAGTTGGCTTGCTAGGTTTATATGTCGGAGAACGGATGATTCGTGAACATCGACCCGACACATTATGGACATTAGGTTTATTGAAGTTATCCAATAACGAGCGCTTATTAGAGCTAGGTTGTGGTTCAGGATATGCACTGAAACGTTTACTGGAGCATGCTGAAGTTAAAGAAGCTGTAGGGATAGACATCTCAGAATCTATTTTAAAATCTGCTGCGATCAGGAATTGGAAAGGAAGAACGAAAGGAAGGGTGAGATTAGAACAAGGTGACGTTAAAAATCTTCCGTTTGAAAATGACTACTTCACTAAGGTTTATAGCATTCATTCGGTGTATTTTTGGGGTGATTACCAGAAAACGATAGAAGAAGTGTATCGAGTGTTAAAGCCAAAGGGAACGCTACTCATTACGCTTTGTAATGGACGTAACGGTGAGTCGAAAAGCGAAATTCAGAAACTGATCACTCATAACCTTGTGCCAAACATGCTTCGAACAGGGTTTCAAAATATTAAATGCATTAAGGGAGAAGTAAATTCACAGCAGTACCAAACTGTCACCATCTTTGCAGAAAAATGATGCTAATAGACCGCTCAGAGTGTTATTGTCTAGCGGTCTACTATTCTTCATAAAATCCAACAAACAAGCATTCGCTTCGTAAGATCATATCATTGTAGGTTTGACCATTCAATTACCAGAGTGGCTCATCTTCATTGCTTAGTTGAATATAAAAAGGAGATAAAAGGATTGTCATGCTGAAAATCGCTAAGCTAAATATAAGATAAAATGAGAGCGACATATTGATAACAACGGAACAGGCAAGAGGAATAAGAACAAGCATCGATGTTAGACTTGAACGCTTCCTCGCTTTAGGCGTTAAGTATTGTTTCTTATTGCAATTTGGACAAGTAGATTTATAGTTAAACGTTAATTTCAGCGATTCACTCCATCGCCATTGGTAGCCACAGTTCTGGCATATTGGCATCTTGATCCCTCCAAAAATTTGATTCTTTTATTTCATATGTATATCTCGTATTACGAGGGGAGGAACTTTAAAGTTTCACGTTCATTGAAAAAGGTAACTTCTGTGAAGTTACCTAATCGAGTTTCTTATGCCTCACGCTGCTGAAGCTTCTTTACGTGATCTGTATGAAACGGAGAATCTTTCACCTCATTCACCACGCTGAATGAATTTCCATCAAGGTCATAGAAATCAAAGCACGTCATCCCGCCAAAATCACTAAGCTGTGTTGTTCTTACACCATTATTTCTTAATTGGTTATATACACTTTCGATGTCTTCTACTAAGAAATTAAAGTACGCATTTCTTACCTTTTCGTTAACTTGAAACTCAGAAGAAGCTGCTTTTTCAACTTGTACTAGCCCCAACTGCGTCAAACCATCCGAGAAATAATAGCCAATTCCTTTTTCAGATCCTTCTCCCCACTCCTGAATTTTCTTCACACCTAGATTCTTTTCATACCACAAGCTTGCTTCCTCTAATTTCGTTACAGGGATAAAAATACTACCAACTCGGAACATGTACATTTCTCCTTCCTACATAGATTGTACTTAATACAGTGCCCACCTCTCCATCTCCCCTCACTGTCATTCCACTTTGTACTGTTCACCATATTCAAAAGAAATCCTTCTGAAATTGCAATAAACAGAAGTTTTCAGAAAAAGTTTTGACATCTTAAGAGATTTACTGTAAATTATCAAATGGACGAACATTTACACCAATAAAAAACGTATTATTCGTTTTTAGGAGTGATTTTCATGGAAAACGTATTTGATTATGAAGATATTCAATTAATTCCCGCGAAATGCGTCGTTAATAGTCGAGCGGAATGCGATACTTCTGTAACGCTTGGCAAACATACATTTAATCTACCAGTTGTTCCTGCGAATATGCAGACCATCATCGATGAAACAGTAGCCGTTTCGTTAGCTGAAAACGGATATTTCTATGTGATGCATCGTTTTGAACCTGAGAAACGAATTAATTTTATGAAAGATATGAACGCTCGAAACTTAATCACTTCGATAAGTGTTGGTGTGAAGTCGGAAGAATATGCCTTTATCGAACAATTATCCGAGCAGAACCTTACACCTGACTACATTACAATTGACATCGCTCACGGGCACTCGAATGCAGTTATTGATATGATTGGACACATCAAGGAGCACTTACCAGAGAGCTTTGTAATTGCAGGAAATGTTGGAACTCCTGAAGCAGTGAGAGAATTAGAACATGCTGGAGCAGATGCTACGAAAGTAGGCATAGGACCAGGTAAGGTTTGCATTACGAAGATTAAGACCGGTTTTGGCACAGGAGGCTGGCAGCTAGCTGCACTTCGTTGGTGTGCAAAAGCAGCAACGAAGCCGATCATTGCAGATGGTGGTATTCGCACACATGGAGATATTGCCAAATCTGTTCGCTTTGGAGCATCCATGGTTATGATTGGTTCCTTGTTCGCAGGACATGAAGAATCTCCAGGTGAGACGTTTGAAAAAGACGGTAAGCTTTTCAAAGAGTACTTCGGATCCGCTTCTGAATTCCAAAAAGGGGAAAAGAAGAATGTGGAAGGCAAGAAAATGTTTGTTGAGCACAAAGGTTCACTAAAGGACACATTGATCGAAATGGAGCAAGACCTTCAATCAGCGATCTCCTACTCTGGCGGAGACAAATTAGAAGCCATTCGCACAGTCGATTATGTTGTTGTAAAGAACTCCATCTTTAACGGCGATAAAGTTTACTAGAATTATATAACAAGAAAAGCAGTTGCTATAGTAGCACTGCTTTTTTTATAGGCTCTTTTCTAAAAGATTGTTGTTTTGAAAAGTATGTGTAATAAAAAACCACACTTAGCTAATTGAAGCGGAAGGATGCTCGACTCCTGCGGGATTAGCGGGACAGGTGAGTCACCGCAGGAGCGTTAGCGACGAGGAGGCTCAAGTGTCCCGCCCCCCGGAAAGCGAGCATCCTGGAGCGGAAATTCACCCACTCTTACAGCAACAATGTATACGAAAGGAACCTTTCTAAAAGATCGTTGCTTTTGAAAAGATTTTAGTATAAACCACCACACNGAAAGCGAGCGGAGCGGAAATTCACCCACTCTTACAGCAACAATGTATACGAAAGGAACCTTTCTAAAAGATCGTTGCTTTTGAAAAGATTTTAGTATAAACCACCACACTTCGCTAATTGAAGCGGGAGGATGCTCGACTCCTGCGGGATGAGCGGGACAGGTGAGACCCCGCAGGAGCGTTAGCGACGAGGAGGCTCAAGTGTCCCGCCCCCCGGAAAGCGAGCATCCTGGAGCGGAAATTCACCCACTCTTACAGCAACAATGTATACGAAAGGAACCTTTCTAAAAGATCGTTGCTTTTGAAAAGATTTTAGTATAAACCACCACACTTCGCTAATTGAAGCGGAAGGATGCTCGACTCCTGCGGGATGAGCGGGACAGGTGAGACCCCGCAGGAGCGTTAGCGACGAGGAGGCTTACCGCCCGCCCCGCGGAAAGCGAGCATCCTGGAGCGGAAATTCACCCACACTTATACCAACAGGGTATAAGAAAAGAACTTTTTTATCAAAACGACGTTCCTTAACAAAAACAGGAAAATATATACTTGTTATTTCATTCTGAATTGTTTTACTATTAAGTTATTATACTTTTTCTGTAAAGGAGCCTTCTATGCTGTCAAAAGTGAAACAGGCCATATTTATGAGACGTTTAGAAAAAATGCTCTCAAACTATCAAATCAATGTGATGCATTATATTCCCGGTCGGATTCGGATTTCATCACCCTACTGGACAGGAAACTCAAAGATCATTGAAACGTTAATGCCTATTCTTAAAATGGAAGATAAAATCCTCTCAGTTCGACATACACCTGAAACCGGAACGCTTTTAGTGGAATACGACGCGACTCCAGATGTTCAATCAGCCCAAATTGAAGCGTGGTTCGAACTTGTTCAGAAAGTTCATAACAACGTAATCACTAAAGAAGTGACTCACTTATGATGCAATCACTTATCGGTTTAGGCGCGTCACTAATCGCTCCGACCCTAATGAAGAAATTAAAAGACCAGAAAGTTCAAGTTGTTCATGCGATGCCAGGTCGCGTTCGATTGCAAAGTGATCACTGGAAAAACGAACAAATTGCACGTGCACTTGAGAGCGAATTCTCAACAATTCCACTCGTAAAAAATGTAAGCGCATCCGGAATAACAGGAAGCTTACTATTAGAATTTACTAGCGACCACCTTACACCCGAACAATTCGATGAAATCGTTCAGCTAGCGGTTACTACTTCTACAGAATGCTATCGCTACATAGATTCTAAGATGAAGAAGTCGATGAAAAAAAGCGTACATTCCGTTGATACGATGATAAAGAAGCAAACAGGCGGAAATGCCGATATTGAATCCTTATTAGTACTTGGACTGGTGTTTAAAGGCGCGACGGGGTTTACGACTAATCCAGCATTTGCAGGTAGTTTATTGTATTGGGCATATACGCTACTGACAAGGGAGGATGGCAGATCGTGAATACCTTAATCAGGATAAGGCACCAGTTGCCTGGTCGAACCAGGCTCTCTCTTCAAAATGAATGGAATCCAGGTACAATCGAATCCATTGTTCGGTCCTATCCAGGGGTATTCTCTGCCACCTACAACACTGAAACGAAATCAATCCTCATTCATCATGAGTACTTCATTCACGCTAGGCAACTCGTACAATATATTCACCATTTTCATCCCCCAAAAGAAAACAATTTCAGCTATAAACGGGAATTACTTTTTGGTGTATCAGCTCTAATCGTTGACCTTCTCATTCCCGCGAGAAGCTTACTCGGGTATAAACAGCTTCTACGACCAGGAGCCATTCTTAGTGTTTATGCTTCTAGAAACATCCTTCGTAATGGTGCTGGTACCCTTCTGCATGACAAAAAACCAAACGCTGATACATTAAGCTCTGCAGCTATTATCGCTTCTCTCTTGAAAGGTAATCCGCGTTCGGCCCTTGTCATTCTTTTTATGTCCACACTAAGTGAAATGATTACAGAGCTAACTGCGAATAAGACGAAAAACTACGTTAGAGATATGATGAACCTCGATATATCAACCGTTTGGAAAGTTGATCGTAATGGAGTTGAAAAGAAAGTTTCGATGCAAGAAATCAAACCTGGTGATGAAATTGTAGTATTTGAGGGAGAGAAGATTTGTGCGGACGGTACGATCACGAAAGGATCTGCAAGCGTTGATGAATCGTCAATAACAGGAGAGTACATTCCAAAAGATGTCCATCAGCAACATGAGGTTTATGCAGGTACAATCGTCACATCTGGTAACCTTCATATTCTTGTGGAGCAAGTAGGTAATGAAACGGCCGTATCTCGCATCGTTAAGTTGATTGAAGATGCTCAGCAGAAAAAAGCTCCTATTCAATCTTACGCAGATCAATTATCAGAACGGCTGGTCCCTCTATCCTTTTTACTTGCAGGTGCAATTTTCCTTACTACAAGAAGCTGGGATCGTGTTTTAAATATGTTGGTAATTGACTTTGTTTGCGGAATTAAATTATCAACAGCAACTGCGATTTCAGCCTCAATTGGTAAAGCAGCAAGAACTGGCGCCTTAATTAAGGGTGGCGAATACGTTGAGAAATTAGCTCAGTTAGATACTATTATTCTAGATAAAACGGGGACGATTACAAAAGGAAAGCCCGTTGTGAAACAAATCATTCCATACACAGGGTTCTCAGAACGTGAAATCCTTCGCTATGTGGCTTCTGCAGAAGAACACTCATCTCACCCAATTGCAGAAGCAATGGTTAATTTAGCAAGAGAATGGAATCTGAATCTACCTGAACATAATCATGAGCAAATTGAACAAATTGTCGGCCATGGCGTCAAAGCAGTCATCGGAGAGAAAGAAGTTCTAGTTGGAAACCGACGTCTTCTACTAAAAGAAAAGGTTGAACCTGCTGGATTAACGTTCATTAGTAAATTAGAAAATAGAAGCAATGCAGTATATGTGGCCATTGATGGGCATGTAGCTGGGATTATCGTAATTGAAGATGCTATCCGCGATGGAATGAAAAGAACCATCAATCAACTCAGGCGTGAAGGCGTAGATGAAGTGGTCATGATTACCGGTGATAAACATCAAGTTGCACAGGAGGTCCATCAAGAGCTTCAACTTGATCGTTTCTATGCAGAAGTAATGCCCCATGAAAAAGCTAGATATGTAAGAGATTATAAGAATGCTGGTAATACCGTCATGATGGTAGGAGACGGCATCAACGATGCTCCTGCACTTGCTTATGCTGACGTTGGCGTCACGATGGGTGGTAAACGAACAGATATTGCAGTCGAAGCAAGCGACGTGGTTATCACTTCTGACAACCCGTTGCTGTTGGGTGAAATGGTGCAGCTTTCTAAAAGGACGATGAGCACGATTCAACAGAATTTCACAATTACAATTGCCGTTAATAGTATTGCGATAATGCTAGGCGCATTTGGAGCAATTGCTCCTATTGTTGGTGCAGCTATTCATAATGCAGCTACAATAGGTGTTCTTTTGAATAGCACGAAATTATTGTTGAAGGAGGAGCGAGTGCAATGGAAGCAACCTTCGCAATTGCCCACGACATCCCTGGTCGAATCCGCCTGATTATTCCTGCCTTAATTGATAAGAAGGAACATGAGCAAATTAGTCAGTTATTTTCTTCTATCAAAGGAATTGAAGAGGTACGAATCGAACCTTTAATACAATCGATGGTTATATCTTACAACACAAGTATCATGAACAAGAAAATGATTCTACGTTTTATTAGCCTGTTCTTTAAGCAAACGATGTTTGATCCGTTAGATGATTTTATGGTGACGATTACCCCAGCTCTTAGAAAGAACTTTCTACGATCGCTCGTAACAGGCTTTCTATTGCTTCTTGCCTATTTAAGGAAGTCGTCCGTTGCTACACCTGGATTTCTCGATTATGCTGTCGTCATCTCCACTGCCTATACCGTACTTTCTCACGGACAGAATAAGCTTCGGCATCCTGATGTTATCACTGGGATTGTCAGCATGCTTTCCTTAGGAACAGGTAACATTCTCCACGTAGCTACATTAACGTGGGCCGTGAACATTATCGAATTACTAAATGATATGAATAAAAGCAAAGCGCTTTTATAATAAATAAAAACTTCTAGGAGGAATTAATATGGTTATGAATAAAGATTTTGTAATGGGCTTCGTATCGGGTACTGTTGTAGGTGCTGTTGGTTATCGTATTTATGAACAAAATCAAGGTCAGCTGTCTCAATTAATTCAAAATCCGGTTTCAAACGGCATGCAATCTCTACAACAGGCTTTTCCACAAAAGCAAGAGCTTACAGTAGAGGATTTAATTCTACAAAAAGAGCGTCTTGAAGATTTGATTGCTGAGAAGAAAGTAAACAATAGTTAATGTAATAACGTAATAACGCAGACTTTTGAAAGTTGTTGATTTCCGCTCCAGTGGGGTCTCACCTGTCCCGCTAATCCCGCAGGAGTCGAGCACCTTCCGCTCCAATCTGCGAAGTGTGGTTATTTAAACAAAACCTCTTTCAAAATCAATAGCTGATTGGAATGACACAGTTCTAAATAGTAAACTTATCTACAAGACTTTCTTGAAGAACCTGTTTCAAAAAAACGATTAAAAAGCCTACATTCACTATTGAATGTAGGCTTTTTGTATATTGCTCTGCACTGGTTCTATTCTTTTTGATCAGTAATCAACATATGGCCTGGTGCATGAGTGATCATGATTTCAGGTTTTGCATTCAATCCTACGTACTGTGGAGTTACACCACAGGCCCAAAATACAGGAATTCGTTCCTCTTCATTAAAAGGTGTGAATTCTCCGTAGTCGGGGTGTTCAAATGTGTGAATGCCAATTTCGGCAGGATCTCCGATGTGAACGGGTGCTCCATGCGCATGTGGAAACATTGAGGTAATTCGAATGGTTTCTTCCAATTCCTCTTTCTTGATCGCACGCATACTCACGACCATATCTCCTTTAAAGCTACCCGCTTCCTCACATGAAATAGATGTTTGATACATTGGAACAACCTTCTTCATTTCTTGATGAAGTAAACTGATTCCGGCTTCATTCAAGGCTTTCTCAAATGTGAAACTGCACCCTAACAGGAACGTTACAAACTCATCCTCCCACACGTCTGTTAAATCAAATGTTTCTCTCTCTAGAACTCCGTTTTTGTATATACGGTATTTAGGAAGATCTGTTCGAATATCTGCATCAGCAATCCTTGGAATCACTTGTCCCGCTTCAAGTACATCAACAACTGGACATGGCTTCGAATTACGGTGGCAGAATAATAGAAACTCAAACGCGTATTTAGCTGGTAGCGAAATCATATTTGCTTGAAGATAACCATCGCATATTCCTGAAGTAGTTCCGTTCTCAACATTCTCCCTATATTTAAGGCGCTGTTCTTTAGGATGCATCATCATCTCTCCTCTTTACTAATTCCTCTTTTCGTAGACATTTTTGCTATAAGCGAGGGTTACTTTCCGCTCCAGGACGCTCGCTTTCCGCGGGGCGGGCGGTGAGCCTCCTTCCGCTCCAATTAGCGAAGTGTGGCTTTTTATATAAGAAATTCTTTCAAAAGCAACAATCTTTTAGAAAAGAGCCTTACTAATTCATGAATTTTTAGGTAGTTGATTGCTACAACTCCCCTTCACTAACGTAGACTAGAAACCTTTTCTAACGTGCGAATCAATCGATCATTGTTTTCGTATATGTCTTGAGATTCTTCTACAGATACTTCTCGGAAGTGAATTTTGCAACCTGGCATCGCCTGCGCGAGGTAAGGAATATCACCTGAAATAACCGTCGCGATTCTCGTATATCCTCCCGTGGTCTGACGATCAGCCATCAGAATAATCGGCTGCCCATTTGCCGGAACTTGAATCCCACCAAGCGGAATCGCTTCTGATATGATGTCAGCAGAGGTTGTGTGTTCTAATGTAGGTCCCTTTAACCGAAAGCCCATTCGATCTGACTGTGGGGTTACTTCATACGTTGATGATAGAAACGTATGAACGGCTTCATCTGAAAACGCACGATGATGAGGACCTAACACAACGCGAATCTCCATTTCGTTTGAATACGTTGGAACCTTGTCTCGATGCAACGCACGTCCACTTTTCCCGTTTTCTTCGCGAGCTCCATAAAGCACATCCCCTTTTTCAAGGGCGCGTCCTTCTAGACCACCTATGCCTGCTTTTAGATATGTGGATTTACTTTCCATCACAAAAGGAAGATCGAATCCTCCGGCTACACTGATGTAGGAGCGAGCGCCTTCAAGAGGCTGGCCGAATTCAAGTGTATCTCCCTCTTTTACTTCTAAACTTTTCCACATTGGTGCTTTCTCACCATTCACCTTTGGCGAGAGGTTACCTCCACAAATCGCGATAATGACGTCTTTCATAATCGCTAGTTTGGGTCCCATCACTGTTACTTCAATAACCGCTTCATTCCTCGGATTTCCTACTAGAAAATTAGCGATGTTCATAGAGAACGAATCCATTGCACCTGAAACAACGATGCCATATTGCTGATACCCTACTCGTCCACAATCTTGTATCGTCGTTAAAAGACCTGGTTTTGTAACTTTGAAAATCGCATTACTCATTGCCTTTCACTCCAGCAGATTCAATATGAATCCCTTCTTCTTCTAAGCGGCGTCTTAATTGCTGTACAAAACGCAGTGCCTCAGGCTCGTCCCCATGAACGCATATCGTATCAGCATTGATTGAGATATCCTGTCCATCTACAGCCGTTACTTTTTGCTCGGTCACCATTCGAATGACGCGTTTAACTGCAGTATCAGCATCGTGAATCATGGCGTTCGGTTCTGACCTTGGCGTTAACGTCCCATCTGGTTGATACGTACGATCTGCAAATACTTCCTCTGCAACAGTTAAACCAACTTCTTTACCCGCACGAACAAGTTCACTTCCAGCTAATCCATATAAAACAAGATCTGGATTCACAGAATAGATAGCGCTTGCAATCGCTTTGGCAATTGGATAATCTTTCGCAGCTCGATTATAAAGAGCACCATGTGGCTTTACGTGCTGCACACGTGCTTGGTGCACATTCGCGATACCCTGAATAGCTCCAACTTGATAAGCAACTAGGTTAAATACCTCATCAGGAGAAAGGTTCATATCACGACGGCCGAAGCCTCCTAAATCAGGAAATCCTGGATGTGCACCAATTCCAACTCCAAGTGAATGAGCTAATTTCACTGTTTTCATCATGACATTATGGTCACCAGCATGATACCCACAAGCGATATTAGCAGATGAAATAAACTCAAGTACGTTCTCATCGTTTCCAATTGTGTAGGCACCAAAACTTTCACCAAGGTCACTATTTAAATCAACTGACTTCATCTCTATCCCACCTTTTTCTCCTCTGTTTGTACAACGTACTCTCCACGTTTAATCGCAGAATCGATTTCTGTATATTCCTCTTTACTAATCGACACAAATCGTAAATAGTGTCCTGATTCTAGTAGAATTGGTTCTTCGCTTGAAGGATCATATAGTTTAACTGGTGTTCGACCAATGATTTGCCAGCCGCCTGGAGATTCGAGTGGGTATATTCCTGTTTGAGAGCCGGCAATACCAACTGATCCAGGAAGAATCTCCGCACGTGGATCAACGCGTCTTGGCGTTGCAATCTCCTCTGGCATTCCTCCTAAATAAGGGAAGCCAGGTACAAAGCCCATCATGTAGATAAGGTAATCCTTGTTAGCATGAACGTTAACCACTTCTTCCTCACTCATACCGTTTGATTCTGCCACAAACGAAAGATCTGAGTCTTCATCACCATAATAAGTTGGGATGATATAAACAAGAGAAGCAGACGCTGCTTCTCTTCCATGCTGTTGGTCATTTATCGCTTCAAGCTTTTCTTGTAGTAGTCGGTACGAAATTTTGTTTGGAACATAATAAATCGTTAACGTTGTGTAAGCCGGAACCCATTCCACTACACCGTCAATCGGATGATCCGATAGTTCTTCCGCAAACATTCTTATCTTCTGATTCGTTTCTTCTGAAATCTCGGTACCGAATACAAGTTGGATTCCTGTATCACCGAGTGGATGATAATCAAGATTCACACATGTTCCTCCTAACATATAAGAAAAGTTCTTTTAGTATCCTTTATTGCTTTAAGAGGAGTAGTTGATTTACACTCCTACCCGCTTTCCAGGGCGGACGGTTTAAGAAAACAGCTGTGGTACTTTATCTATTAATGTCACAATGGCTAAATAAGCTGTGATGGCAAAGACAAAACCACCGAAAATCGTCAACCACATCGGATGCTTGTAGTCACCTACAATTGACTTCTTGTATGCAGCAATTAACAGTGTTCCCAAAGCAACTGGCAGAATTAACCCGTTAAAAGCACCTGCAAGAATCAGCAATAGGACCGGCTTACCGATAAATGTAAAAATGATTGTCGATACAACGATAAATCCGATCGTGACGCCTGAATGATGACGATCCACCTTTTTCGATAACGTTCGTAGAAAAGAGACGGACGTATAAGCTGCTCCAACTACGGATGTAATCCCAGCTGCCCATAATACAATCCCGAACATTTTATAGCCAATTGCGCCTGCAGCCTGTTGGAAAACAGATGCAGGTGGATTAGACGGATCTAATTTGAAACCTGTCGCTACAACACCTAATACCGCTAGAAACAGAAAGACACGCATAATTGAAGCAATTAAAATTCCAGAAACCGAGCTTTTCGTTACTTGATGAAGGTTTTCTTTTCCTGAAATACCCGCGTCCAGCAAGCGATGCCCTCCAGCAAATGTAATGTAGCCGCCGACCGTTCCACCTACTAATGTAATAATGGCAAAAACTTCAATTCGATCTGGTGCAAATGTGTGAACGATTGCGTCTCCAACCGGTGGGTTACTTTGAAATGCTACATAAAGTGTAAGTAGAATCATTAATCCACCAAGAATACGTGCAATTTTATCCATCGCTACTCCTGCTTCTTTAGACAGGAAGATTCCAATTGTTATGACGCCAGTAATTGCTGCTCCAATTCGTGGGTCAATCCCAAACAATACATTCATTCCAAGTCCAGCGCCACCAACGTTCCCTATATTAAAGGCAAGTCCACCGAGCGCTACTGCAAATGCTAGAAAGTACCCGAGTCCAGGTACGACCATATTTGCGATATCTTGTCCTCTTTTTTTCGATACAGCAATAATCCGCCAAATATTCGCCTGTACTCCGATGTCTAAGATAATGGACATTAAAATTACGAATCCAAAGCTTGCGAGTAACTGCTCAGTAAAGACAGCTGTTTGTGTTAGAAATCCCGGTCCAATTGCGGATGAACCCATTAAGAATGCAGCGCCAAGAATAACACCCCATTTGCTTTTAGTTGGACCGTTCTCTAGTGGTTCAATTGGTTTATTATTTTCCATTCCCATCAAATACCCCCTTATGAGTATCATTCAACTTTTAGCTGAAACGATACAAATGATCTCTTCCCTCTACAATATCACGTAATTTTCAGATAAATTTATCATATTCCGCACAAAAAAACCGCCCGAATTGGGCGATTTCGCTCACGTTATATTATATTTCTCGATTCTACGCTGTAATGCATATCGACTAATACCCAGTAGCTTCCCAGCTTGTGTGATATTCCACTTTGATTCCTGTATTGCTTTCTCGATATATTTCTTTTCAATTGATTCGATATGATCTTCTAATGAAAACAACTCATCAAAAACAACATCATCAACGGGCTTTGAGCCTTCGACATTCCCTTCAACAGGATTAAGAAAATCAAAGTGATGAGCAGCTAGCTCTCTTTCTTGATGTAAAATAGCTATTCGTTCGATTGTATTCTTGAGCTCCCTCACGTTTCCGGGCCAGTCGTAATGTAATAACCGCTTCTTTGCATCTGCTCTAAGAATTGGAGTCTCTTTTCGCATTTGCTGACAGAATTCATCTAGAAAATGCTCGGTTAACATCAAGATATCGCGATCTCTATTACGCAAAGGAGTTAATTTAATCGGGACAACATTCAATCGATAATACAGATCCGACCGAAACTCTTTCTCCTCAATCATTTCTTCAAGTGAACGATTTGTAGCAGCGATCACACGTACATCCATTTCAATATCATGAACGCTACCGATTCGCTTGATTTTCTTGTCTTCCAAAAAGCGCAGAAGCTTTACTTGAATCTCAAGGGAGAGATCGCCAATTTCATCTAGGAAAAGAGTTCCACCATCTGCCCATTCCATTAAGCCAACTTTTGGCTGAGAATGATCGGATACACTATTTTTCTCTCGACCAAACAATTCAATCTCAATTAAGTCTGATGGTATACTTGCACAGTTCACTGCAACAAACGGTCCTTCAGCTCGTTTACTTTGCTGATGAACGCTTCTTGCTACGAGCTCTTTCCCTGTTCCTGTTTCGCCTCTGACAAGAACCGTCGTATCATTGCTTTCCGCTATAAGTGAAATTTTCGCTTTCAATTCATTCATTTGTTCACTTTCACCAATCATACGAACAAGCTTTGTTCGACGTTCTTCTTCTCTGTACCGTTCAACTTCTTTCTCAAGATGATGCTGCTTAATCCACTTTTCAAGCGTGATTTTCAGTTCTTCTAGCTCAAACGGCTTTGTTAAGTAATCAAAAGCACCTTCTTTAATCGCTCGCACAGCCGTTTTGGCATCACCGAATGCCGTCAACATCATAACTGTCATTTCTGGATAGCGTTCTTTCATATCATGAAGAGAATCAAGACCGTTTCCGTCAGGCAATCGAATATCTAACAACAGCACCTGTGGACTGAATTCATCAATTAACCTATATCCTTCTTCAAGTGTAGCGCCCGTTCGTACATCATAGCCTTCATCTTCTAAGAACATTTGTAGGGTTAGACGTAGAGTTGTTTCATCATCAACTATTCCTACTCTTACAGCCAATTAAATCTCCTCCTCTCTTGATGGAAATGTTAGATAGAACGTTGTCCCTTTTCCAGGTGTGCTTCTCACATCAATTTCTCCATTATTCTGGACAACAAGCTGGTGAACAATAGATAGTCCTAGACCCGTTCCTTCAGCACGTGTTGTATAAAATGGATCGAATATTTTCTCGATCACATCATCACTCATACCAATCCCAGTGTCTGTTATCGTAATCGTTCGATCATTCTCCGATCCATGACAATCAATCGTAAGATCTCCACCTTCAGGCATCGCGCTCATCCCATTAATCATTAAATTCAAGAGAATTTGACGAAGATGATCTCGATCAACCATTAGTTCAGCATTACTTTCAACCTGATGCAATCGAACATTTTTCTCGTTCGCGATTCTTTCCATCACTACAAAAAGCGATCGAACAACGTCATCCACTCTAACAACTGTTGGAGCGGCATTCATTGGACTAGAGAATTGAAGCGTGTTTGTTATAATCTTATTTAATCGATCGATATCAAGCAGCATGTTTTCTGTTAACGTTAACTGGTCATCACTTAACTCCAACCTTCGAATGAGTAGTTCAGTTGTCGCTTTAATCCCTGCGAGTGGATTGCGTATTTCATGAGCTATTCCAGATGCCATCTCGCCTAATGAAGCTAACCGAGACATCCGCTCAACACGCAGCTCTAATTTCCTGCGGTGCGTAATATCTTCGAACGTCATTATGGATCTCTTGCCAGATCCTCCTATTACCATATAGTTTACCGCATAATAGACTTTCTCTTCGTTTACCTTATGGTCCCATATCTCTTCTTCTCTCTTACTTGTTTCATGAATTGTGAATTGTTTAACACGTCTCTCAAGAATAGCATCGTTATTCATCATCTTGTGAGCCGCTTTATTATAAACCGATTCGGACCCCTTTGTAATAAGAACCATACCAACGTGCACGCTATTTAGAATCGTTTCATTGAGCTGTTTGATTTTATCAATTTGGATATTCCGCTCATCAAGTGTTTGAACCATTTCCTTTAAAGACGTTGATAGGACACCAATTTCATCTTTACGCGTTTCTTTTATATCAAGATCTTTAACCTGTCCTCCCAATGCTATTTGCTTACAGAAATCAGCCAAATTTTTGATAGGCTTTGAAAGATTATAAGAAAGTATAATCGTGAACTGTACAGCAATGATACCAGTAAAAATACTAATCAATAGCGTGTATTTTTGAATATCTGGAAGAGACCCTGAATAAAAAGAGAACTCAATAGGAGAATAGAGCGTCCAATTCCAATCCTCCAGCTGTTCTATTAATACTTTACGCTCAACAAACCAACTACTTTCTGCTTCACCGTTATACCAATCGAGCTCAGCAGAATTAGTGACTTCTCCATCAGACGTAAGTTCACCCTTCTCATCTTCTACATACAAACCATTCGTTTCATAAATCATCATCTTGATAAGTGCTTTTGCATCTCCTTCACTCATCGTACCGTTCTGCACTCTGTTAGCTAAATTCTCAGCATACCGATCCAAGCTTTTAAGATGTTCACTAGCCGTTGCCTGTTTGAACTGTTTATCTGATTGATAACTTGACCACATTGATACGGCTCCAATGATAAAGCTTGGTAGGAGAACAATAATAAGAAACGGGACTAGAATTTTACGTTCTATAGAATGACGCATTAAAACGGCCTCCTTTCAGAAAGAAGAGGAATCCAGCTACCACGATTGATGGTAATACTGGATGATAGGCAGGCTGTATTTCCTTAGGAATAAGGAGAAACGCTAGTACGTAAGCCAAACATCCACCGAATGTCGAAAGGAGAGCGTTTTTTCTAGACGCTTTTGTATATAAACCTCCATATAAAGGGAAAAACAAAGAAACAGCAATGATTCCCCACACGTGTCCACTAAACTGGACGATCCCTTTCGGAGGTGTAAAAGCGATAAGGAGTGCAAGAGTAGCAAAAACGAAAATAACCCATCGCGTCCAGGAAATGATTTTGCTATCATGCGATTTCTGCTTACGAATTGGAAGTGTAATGTCATAAACGAAGCTACTCGCCATAATTAATAGCTGAGAGTTAGCCGTTGATATCGCTGCCGCTACAACGCTGATTAACAAAATGCCTTTCCATGGTGTTTGAAGCAAGTATGTAATAATGTACGGATAAATTTCATCGGTATTCGTAAATTGAAGGTCTGGATCTAGTATTCTTGATCCGATACCAATAACAAAGATCGAGAAATAGATTAAGACGAGGAAAAACGTACTAAGAAAAATCATCTTCAAAGCTACATGCTTTGAACGAGAGGATAGAATGCGTACAGCATACTGAGGATTCGCAGCTACACCAAGTCCTAATGAAAAGAAGGCACTTAATAACGTCCAAAATGGCAAACCGCCCTCAGGGAATAGGGCAAGATAAGCATCAGCTCCTCTATCTCCAAACGAAGCAAAACCTGTGACAACTCTCGAAACCCCACCGATTTCATTAACAACCAATATAGCACCAAGAATTGTTCCAAAAACTATTAAACAGAAATGAAAAATATCTGTTCGAGCAACAGAGTGAAGTCCACCAAACGTTGTGTATAAAACAAAGATATAAATTAAAAACACGCTAACCATATAGGGCACTTCTAGCATTTCGCTTACGACAATTCCAAAGCCTCGAATTTGGATTACTACATACAAAAGATAGCTAATGCTAAGAACGATACCAATCCACACTTGAAGCAGCTTCGATTGATAACGAATGAGGAAAAACTCTGGTACAGTAACGACGTTATATGTATAAAGTTTGGAGGATAGAAAGAATAAGCCAACAATTCCCAGTAACCACGCAATAGCGGTTGTCCAAAGGACAGACACACCTCCTTCGTAGATTAACCCTGGTAAACCGAGAAGCGATGCAGCACTAAACCACGTGGCGCAAAAAGAGGCAATACTAGGAAATAACGATAGATTTCGCCCAGCAAGAAAGTATCCTTTTAACTCATCTGTTTTATCAAATCCGTGTTTCCCGAGAATTAAGATGACAATTGTATAAAGTAGGAAAACCCCTAAATAAAGCAATTCATCCATATTCGTCCCCCTTTCACCTCTTCATTCGTTCAGATTTCATTATATACAAAAAAATAGACGTGAACCAAGTATGGTCAGAGGAATCTAAGTCAACGCTTGATAAATGCATTCGCTTAGAGGGGTATTTTCGTAGAGCTTCGTGCCTAAATATAATGGGATTTTTTCAATACAAAAGCAGACCAACAATCCCAAATAGACCGCTACACGTTTGTATAGCGGCCTTCTCGTAAGTTCGTTAAGTTAACTGATGGAGAAATCGTTTAAAAGCTTTTTGTCCAGCTTCATCACGCTTAAACACCCCAGCGTGTTCTAGCACCTTAGAAAAAACAAGACCCATTTCTTGTTTCAATAGATCTACTAGCTTGTCATCTATATTCTTATATTTCGCTACAACCCTTTTCGCCCAAGGTACATGCTTCGAAACAATCGCATCTTCAGCAGCTTGATCCAGTTCGTTATTCTTGATATAACGAGCTAGAAGCTCCATTTCTTCAACAAGACGCCCAGGCAGAACCGCAAGCCCCATCACTTCAATTAACCCGATGTTCTCTTTCTTCATATGATGGACTTCTTCATGAGGATGAAAAATACCCATTGGGTGCTCCTCATTTGTTCGGTTGTTTCGCAGAACGAGGTCGAGCTCATAATAGTCATCTCTCATTCTCGCAATCGGTGTAATCGTATTATGATTTTCTCCATCAGAATAAGAGAGAATATCAACCGCGTCATCTGAATACGTTCGCCATGAAGAAAGAATGGTTTCGCCTAACTCAGTGAGCCGCTTTCGATCTTCGCCTCTTAAGCGAATAACCGACATAGGCCAATTGACGATCCCCACCGTCACATCGCTAAAGCCTTCCACTTGAATTTCTTCTTGAATCGTTGCTTTTGCCATTGGGAAATCATGATGACCGCCCTGAAAATGGTCGTGGTTTAAAATCGATCCGCCTACAATTGGAAGATCTGCATTCGATCCGACAAAGTAGTGTGGAAATTGTTCTATAAAGTGAAGAAGTCGATCAAAACCGTCTTTTGAAATCGTCATTGGACGATGTTGTTCGGATAAAATAATGGCGTGCTCATTGTAATAGACATAAGGGGAATACTGGACATACCAGCTCTCCCCTTCTAACTCAACTGGAATAATGCGGTGCTGATCCCGTGCAGGATGATCAAGTCTTCCTGCATACCCTTCATTTTCTTTACAAAGCAAGCACTTAGGATAAGTTGACGCTGTATTCGATTTTGCAGCTGCTATGGCTTTCGGATCTTTCTCAGGTTTTGATAAATTGATCGTAATTTCTAAATCACCATAATCCGTTTCACTGAACCAGTGAACGTTCTTTGCTATGCGATTTGTACGAATGTAATTCGAATCCTTTGAAAGCTGATAGAAATAATCTGTTGCAGTGATCGGACCTTCCGTATTGTATAACTCATAAAATGTACCGATCACTTCTGACGGTCGAGGAACAAGTGTGTTCATTATCTTCGGGTCAAATAAGTCTCGTTCCGTCACGGTATCTTCTTCGATCAGTTCTTTATCAATTGCATAATTCAACATCTTTTCAATGATTGGAACAGGCGTCTCTAACCGCTCTTCTTGCGGGATGGGAAGTTTAGTTTCACCATCTAACTCGAAAAGGTGATACAGCGCGTTTCGAACATAATCAACATCCCATCTTGCTATCATATTTTTCTGTAAACCAAATTGAATGAGTCGTTCGATTTGAAGTTCAATCATTGTAAATTCTCCATTTTTCTTGCGCCATCACCGATCTCTACCACATAAAACGCTGCCTCAAGATTCGTTTGCTTCTTATATAATTCACCAACATTTGCAATAAACTGATCTACCTTCTCATTATCTACAATACTGATCGTACAACCACCAAAACCAGCTCCTGTCATCCGTGATCCGATGGCTCCTTCTTCCCATGCCGCTTCCACCATTGCATCTAATTCTTGTCCAGTAACTTCATAGTCATCCCGTAAGGAAACGTGTGATTCGTTCATCAATCGTCCGAATGATTCCATATCTCCATCGTTTAAGTAGTTAACGGCTTTCATCGTTCGCCGATTCTCATAAACAGCGTGCCGAGCGCGCTTTTGTGCAAGTGGATCTTGAATAAGATGTTTATTCGCTTCAAATTCTTCTTCCGTCAAATCGCCAAGTGATGCAATAGCGAGCTTCTTCTGTAATGCGATTAACGCTTCTTCACATTGATTTCTACGCTCATTGTATTTCGAATCCGCAAGTCCGCGTCGCTTATTTGTATTAGCAATAATCAATGACTGATGAGATAACGTAATCGGCGTTTCCTTGTATTCTAAGGTGTCACAATTAAGAAGAAGTGCATGATCTCGCTTCCCCATTCCAATCGCGAACTGATCCATGATTCCACAATTCACTCCAACGAATTCATTCTCTGCTCTTTGTGACAGCTGAACCATTTCAACCATTTCGATGGATAGTTGAAAGAGGTCCTTTAACACAACAGATGTCACAAGCTCGATTGAAGCGGAAGAGGACAGTCCTGCCCCGTTCGGGATATTTCCATAAAATGCAATATCTACGCCAGTTGGAATGGTGTAACCAACTTGATTAAACATGGCGATTACACCTTTCGGATAATTCGCCCAATCATGTTGATCCACATACGCTAAGTTAGATAGGGAAGACTCAATGATACCCAGATTTTTAAAGTTCATTGAGTATAACCGCACAACATCATCATTCCTCTTTCTCGCAACAGCGTAAGTACCAACACTTAATGCGCACGGAAACACATGACCTCCGTTATAATCTGTGTGTTCTCCAATTAAATTAACGCGTCCTGGTGCGAAAAATGCGGCCTCCCCTTTTGTGCCGAATTTTTCGTTAAATACATGTTCTAGCTCTCTCATGACTTATCACCTCTACCTTGATCTATTCCTGTAAGCACAAATACGTGTGACGAATAGTCTCCTGACTCCTCTAGTCCACCAGTTTGTGACCCATCGTAACCGCTTGACAGCTGAAGTCCAGCACTCATGAGCTCATCTCCGAAGAAAGTTTCTTTATACCCGCTCACACAATACTCCTGCTCTTTGTCCAGTCCATGTAAAAGCAGTCGCTTAAACCCTGGATTTGGTTCAGCTAGAACCTGATAATACCCGACAATCGCTTTCTTTTGATCCTGGGATACGACCATCCAGCTTGTCTCATTTCCTCCATTTTGAAATGGACTGAGCAATCTGAAGAATGTTCCATACTGAAGCAGTGTGCGGTTTTCTTTGTACCAGTCAATTTGATGTTCCATTTGGTTGAGTTCATCATCGCTCATTTTTGTTACGTCTAGCTCATACCCAAATGCACCGAAATAAGCTACATTTGCTCGCGTATCAAGTGTTGTAATACGTTTTACTTGATGATTTGGAACAGCGGACACATGAGCACCCATACTGCTTAATGGATACACCATCGACGTTCCGTATTGAATGCTTAGCCGCTCAATGGCATCTGTATCATCACTTGTCCACCCTTGGGGGGCATAGTAAAGCATTCCTGGATCAAATCGAGCCCCTCCACTTGCACACGATTCAAATAGCACATGTGGAAACGCCGCTATCAGACGTTCATATAGATCATAAACACCAAGAATATAGCGGTGTGGCACTTCAGCCTGCTGATCGGAGTGCAACTGTAGCGAACCAACTTCTGTCATGTAGCGGTTCATATCCCATTTCACATATTCAATGTTCGATTCCGTTAGGAGTCCTGCCATTCGTTCATATATATAATCCACAACTTCAGAATTAGTGAAATCCAGGATAAGCTGATGTCGCCCAATCGAATGGCTACGTCCCGGCACTTGTATAACCCATTCCGGATGCTTTCGATATAACTCACTTTCTTTTGAAATCATCTCTGGTTCGAACCAAAGCCCAAACATCATCCCAAGATCATTAACCTGACTCACAAGAGTTGGCAAACCGTTTGGTAGCTTTGCAGAGTCAACGAACCAATCCCCTAGGGAAGTTTTATCATCATTTCGCTTACCGAACCAGCCATCATCAAGAACAAACAGCTCTACACCTGTCTCTTTCGCTTTTCTAGCTATATTCAGTAATTTATCTTCGTCAAAATCGAAATACGTAGCTTCCCAGTTATTTAGGAGAACCGGACGTTCAGCATCTCGCCATACCCCACGTGCTAGGCGACTTCGATACAGTTCGTGATAGGTTCTGCTTAATTCATTTACTCCATTAGGTGAATACGCCATTACAACTTCAGGCGTTTGGAAATGTTCTCCACCATTTAACTTCCAAGAGAAATCAAATGGGTTAATACCCATCGTTACTCGTGACGTATGATAGTGGTCCACTTCTACTTGTGCTGAGAAGTTTCCACTATATACAAGACTAAATCCGTAAACTTCCCCATTATGTTCCGTTGTCATCGGACGCTTCAGAGCCAGAAACGGATTGTGCTGACTACTACTCGTTCCTCTCGTGCTCTGAATACTTTGCACCCCAGGCATAAGGCGTCTTTCATGAATATGCCTTTCACGTGACCACGAACCTGAAAGCTGAAGCATTTCATAATCTGCATCAGGGAAGTCAACCGAAGCAGAATGCGCTCGCTTAATCTCATGAGTTAAATCCCCATTATTCTTAAAGGAAGAGGATCGAACAATCACATCGCGATCATGGTAAACCGTATACATAAGTGTTAACGCTAAATTCGTATAGGCATCTTCTAAATAGATCAATAACGTCTCCGCCTCATCTTCTTTCTCTACGTAAGTTGCAGGGAGCGAAGGAAGTTCTGGCTTTCCTTTCACGAGTTCAAATGAACGATAAGTGAAGTTCGATATTCTACTACCATCTGGCTGCTGAATTTGAAAAGCAGGCTCTCGATAATCTGACGTTCCGTAGCCTGGGTATTCCTGCTTAATCAAATCGAGGGAAAACGAGGGATCCTCTTCTATGTAAGAAGATGCAACCCGTGTCTCTCTCTTCGATAAGTGACTAAAGTCTGCTCGATCGCGTAGCTTTTTTCCATAGTATAGCTGTCCGATCTGGCCATTTTCCATCACATGAAAAATATAGCTTACATTTTGACCTTGTAGATGGAACTGCAAAAGATCTTTATTCATCATTACTGGCATAGTCGTAACCTCCGAACGTTTTTCGAAAACGTTTCCATTTAAGTGATTTCTTATCCACCTTTAGTTTAGAAAATTGGACCCTTACCTTCAATGGTAAATAAAATTAGAATTATTGCCTTTTCTTGCTTAGACATAGCCTCACTCTTAAGCTAAGCTAGTTAATAGAAAGTAATAGACATCCTGTATCTATTTAAATTAATTGCACTATTTTGCTTATGAAGGAGAATTACTATGGAAGAAAAGCCAACATTATATGGATCCTACGGGTATCGTTTTTCAGATCCAATGCTTCAAGGCCTTGCTCAAATTTGGTCGCTCGGTTGGGATGAGCAAACTTCTTCTCTTTATGATTGGGATGGAACAAATCGCAGGGACACTGGGAAGTATATTTTTCAATACACCATCTCCGGAAAAGGGTGTATTGAAATCGATGGGCTTACGCATGAACTCACACCTGGCCAGGGCTTTATCGTTAATATCCCTGGGGATTATCGCTACTATCTACCAGACGATAGCGAGCGCTGGGAGTTCATCTACCTCACACTATACGGTGATGTGGTGGAGAGATATTGGAACGATATTCAGAAGGAAATTGGACATATCATACACTTCCAACCCGATTCTGAGCCTGTTCTTTACTTATTAAATTTGTTTGAAATGGCAGCATCACAACAAATAGCGAATGCTCACCAGGCCTCAGGATATGCGTATCAATTTACAATGAAACTCTTTACCTATTGTTCAAATCTTGAGAAGAGACTTTCTCAGTGGCCAGAAGCGATTGTAGAAGCATCGATGTATGCGATGAATCATTACGGAGAAGAAATCGGACCAGATGAAATGGCAGCTTCATCCGGTATGTCTCGCTACCATTTCACGAGGCAATTTAAGCAATATACAAATCAGACGCCCATTCAATATTTAACCGATATTCGCATCAAGAAAGCGAAGGAACTCCTGCTAAATACGAAATATTCTTCAGAAGATATCGCCGTACTGATTGGATATAAGAATGCGAATTATTTCAACAAAGTGTTCAAAAAGGTAACCGGTACGTCGCCTGGAAAGTATCGATCAAGTACAAATTTATCACTCTAACCTTGGAATAAAGACAAAACAGGACCGCATTGGCGGTCCTGTTTCATTAGGAGACTTCAATTGTAACCGAACGTTTGTCATAATTAATGGTCATGCTTTTCCCAGATGCTACAAAGTTCTCTAATACGTCTTTTGAAAGCTGAAGTGCAAACTGCGTTCGTTCAAGCTTCTCTATATCAGCTGGATCTTTAAGATCAAGCTTTTCGTCTAGATCGTGAACTTGTGATTGTAACTTTTCTAATGATTCGTATACGCTATGATATAGCGATTCGATTGGCTCACTCGCCTTACTCATCACACATCATTCCTTCATTTCATTTGACATTGCACCTATTATATCAAATGGAAGTAGAAGGGAACATTACGAAATGATTCCAATTGGTGAAAGTAGAATATAAATTACAATCATTGCTACTGAAGCTGCTATCCCTACTGGATAAAGAAGCTTCCACGGTGACATATCTACCTTCGCATTTTCTTCAAGTTCGAAATCTTTATCACGTGGTGCAATTTTACCAATGACTAACATTAGAGTGGTACATGCTACAAACAAGATGCCAAGGATGTGTAAGAAGTGGATCCCCGTGTCCCAAACAAGCTGCGTCATAGCGTATGTTGAGATAAATACAAACAGCGCTATTTTCGCTGCAATCGAAGGAACTCGTTTAGTTAAATAACCTACTATTAGAATGGTAAAAATAGGAACGTTATAGAATCCATTCACAATCTGTAAGTATTGAAAGAATCCCTGAGGCACTTTATCAATTAGTGGCGCGATGCACATTGCAAATAGCGCCAGTATAATTCCTACAAACTTCCCTTTTCGAACAACTACCCGATCAGGTGCTTTTGGATTAAAGTAAGGTTTATAGATATTTAGTGCAATCAATGTAACAGATGAGTTAAGCGCTGAGTTAAAGGATGAAAGAATTGCACCGAACAGAACTGCAGCGAAAAATCCTACAAGCGGCTTTGGCAATACTTCTGTCACAAGTCGCGGATAAGCATCTGTTGGTTCAAGACCTGGCCCGAACATATTATAAGCGATAATTCCAGGCAAGATAAGGAAGACTGGACCTAGCAATTTCAAGAACGCTGCAATCAGTACGCCCTTCTGTCCTTCCTTTAAGTTCTTTGCCGCAATCGCACGCTGCATAATATGCTGCGCTGTACCCCAGTAGAATAGGTTAACAAGAAGCATTCCTGTGAACATCGTACCAAAAGGTACAGGACTGTTCTCATCTCCAACCGAATTTAACTTCTCAGGAGAATTTTCTACGATCGTGTTGAACCCGCTGAAAATGGATCCATCACCAAGAACATACAAGCCGATAATCGGAATCATCAACCCACCAATAAGCAAGCCAATGCCATTGATTGTATCCGATACGGCAACCGCTTTAAGACCACCGAAAATCGCGTATATAGCCCCAATAATACCGATTGCAAACACGGTAACATACAGACTAGCAATTCGACCTAAGCCTAGTATCTCAGGGATTTCGAACAATCCATTAAGCGCAACCGCACCAGAATACAAAATGGGAGGAAGCAAGTTGAAAACGTATCCAAAAAGAAATAGAATGGTAACAATTTGCTTTGTTCCAAAGTCATATCGCTCTTCTAGAAAATCAGGAATTGTAGTAATTCCACCCTTAAGATAACGTGGAAGTAAGAAGAAAGCGACAATCACTAACGAAATCGCCGATCCTACTTCCCAGCCCATCACAGCGATCGTATCGGAATAGCCTTGTGCATTTAAACCTACTAACTGCTCTGTTGATAGATTTGTCAGCATTAGCGAGCCAGCAATAACCCATGCCCCTAGACTTCTCCCTCCTAGAAAATAGCCGTCCTGTGTTTCCAAGTTTTCTTTTCTCGTAAACAGGTAAGAAATTAATGCCACCATACCTGTAAAGAATAGAAATGAACCTATTGTAAATATATTCATCGCTGCCTCTCCTTCTGTAAGCGGAATCAAAGTTTCGCACAAAATTATGTATGCGTTTTATTGTCTGTGTATCATTTTATACCTCTACTTGTAAGCGTTTCAACGGTAAAAAAACCAGGAATTATTGCACTTTTTTGCTATTTCTTAAAAATAAACACAAAAAAAGCCGCTTTCCAATAGCGGAATAGCGACTAAATGCAGGAATTCAAAATGTTAACAAGAAAAAGGTAGTATCCCTATTATTCTGGAGGTTCAACATGAAACAGTTTCTTTATAAACTCTCATTAATACCAGCTCTATTGGAAGAAAGCAATTGGACTGAGAAAGAAAACAGCATCGTAGCAGAGCATTTCCATTCGCTTCAGCAACTGTTAAAGAATAATACGCTAATCATGGCGGGTAGGACAACCAATAACGATCCATCCTCTTTTGGAATCGTAGTTATTCAAGCGTCTTCAGAAGATGAAGCAGAAAAGCTCATGAGAAATGACCCCGCCGTTCGTAACGGGATCATGACCGCTGAGCTATTTCCTTATCAGGTTGCTCTCTATAATGAAGAATTCACAGTAAAGCAGACTTCATAACGTCTGCTTTACTAAAGAAATTGCACCATATGTTCTTCATCTAGAAAGGTGCCTTTCACATATAATGCTTTCTCTTCAATTAGAATCGTTTTGAATCCAAAGCTTTTGTATAATGTCTTTGCACGTTCATTCGTCGTTACAACAGACACACTTAACTTCTATAGACCATCCAAATTCCTCGCAAAGTCTAGCACGTGAGACAGTAAATCACGTCCTACCCCTTTACCTCGTTGCTCTGGTGTCACATAAACAGCGAAGAGATCGGCTTTATGGCGAACTTTCATTCCACTACCTCTAACTAGCGTAACGACTCCAACAAGATTTTTTCCTTCAAAAGCGCCAAACGTGAAACCAGATTTCATGTTTCTAGCCGTTTGTTCAATAGGATCGTCCTTTTGAATCGCTTCTTCATAGCTTGCGGCATAGGCTTCTGGATTTTTCTTTAAAGCTTCTAACCTTAACTCATAATAAGCTTCTGCATCGTCGGCAGTTAGACGTCTAATTTCCATGCTTTTCTCCCTCTCTCAGTTAACCAATTAATTTCTTGATGAACGTTTTACATCTCTCATCAATTTCTTCTTTATCATAATCAAGCGTTGCTACATGATAACAGATCATTCGCTATAAAATAACACATTCCTATTTAATCCAGTGAACATTACGATGTTTAACTTACCTGTTTCAGTGGAACATATTACCTGGATATAACTAACAGGAGGAATTTAACAGTGACTGATCTTAGAACAACTGACAGAAAATCAAACCAACAAAAACAGTCTTTCATTCAACGACTATTGGACCGTGGCGTTTATAGATTAAAAGATAAACAATTATACGAATGCACAATCGAAGAATTACAAGCACTAATGGGGCAAGTTGATATGAAATAATACCTGCAGAGAAAGGGAACTCCTCTGCAGGCTTTTTTATTGTTGGATAAAAGTTTGGATATCTCGTAAAAGGAGTGCGTCGCTCCAATGCACGTAATGGCCACCTTCCACTGAACGATACGTGATAGGAAGATTCGTTTTCTTTAACTTTTGAATATGCTTTCGGGTTCTTCGCGCTTCCTTTTGATCCATTCCTTTAAATGTTGCCTACGCAAGATAGGTAGGAACATGCAACTGTTTCCATAACCTTTTTTGATTCAAATGATAGAACCCAAACATTAGATTAAGAGAATCACCAGACATGCTCACCTGGTCTTTAATGGCCAACCGAACATACTCCGATTCCTCAATAGATACGGCTTTACAAAATGCATCAACTTGATCTTCAAGCTCTCTGTCACCTGAACTAAAAAAGCTCGCCATTCTCTCAGTAAAAGGCTTGCCAATGGTCCTAACCATTACATTCATTAGCGGAAAAGCGATTGCAAATGGTCCGAATTCAGATACTGGAACTCTAGGAAATGGCTTATGCCCTTGGTCAAGAAGAACTAATTTATCTACTCGTTCAGGGTAATGCACTGCAAAGCTAAGGGCCATCGCGCCACCAAGTGAATGGCCTACAACTACAGCTTGCTTTATCTCTCTAGCATCAAGATAATTCTTTATCCAATCTGCCATATCAATCGAGGACACTCGCTCTTCGAATCCAGATCCTCTTCCCATTCCAGGCAGATCAAGCATGTGAGTTTCATAGTGTTCTTGTAACTGGTGTGCGATATTCATTCCCTCATTGCCCGGAAACCCTCCGGCAGGTAGAAAAACAAGCGACTCTCCCTTTCCTATGCGCTCAACATAATACTCAAATTCGCCATCAACCATCGTTCTTTGGCCAGTCTTTCGCAAGCATGCTGTAGACAATATGATCATAGAATTCATCGTTTACTAGTTCGATCTGGCGGAGGATGCCCTCCTCTTGAAAACCTAGACGTTCAGGGATCGAACGGCTTTTCTTGTTTCCTGATGCAGCGCGAATTTCAATTCGATTGAGTCCGATATCTTGAAAACCATAGGTAACAATTGCCCGACAAGCGTCAGTTATGATCCCCTTTTTTTGATTTTTTTCACTAAGCCAGTAGCCGATTGATGCATACCGATGTGTCCGATTCACTTCGTTAAATCCAACCGTTCCAACAAGCTCCTCTTGATAAATAATCGCTAGCGTTTTCGGGTAACCACCTGTTTCAATCACGCCATTTAATGTGCCCTTAATCCACTCTTTCGACGCTTCAACGTCCGTGTTGAAATCCACCCACGCTAGCCACTCTTTCAAGTGATCACGTGATTCATTAATTAAATGATAGAGTGGTGCAGCATCGTCTATTGTGTACATTCTTAAATAGAGATCTTCATTAACCTGGTATTTAAACATGTGTCTTTTCCTCTCTCTTCCTTTGATGACTGAATGAATTCTTATGTAGTTAACCTTCTCTTAATTAATCGAATTTGACCTCGATGACTAATCTCATCTTCCATGACATGAAACCATTTGAAATAGTGATTTGCTCGTTCATCCCATCCAAACGGGGTAACACCCTCGAGCCAGTCATCGTCCTTTTTGCGAAATTCATCACGTGTTTGCGCACGCACGAAACTAAGTTCACTCCAATAGTAATCAAGGTCATGTCCATGTACCTCCCGCTTCGCTCTCTCATCGAGATTAAGTCCTACGCTAAGCTCATTCCATTCGGCATCATTCATTTCACGTTCCTCGAACGTCATGATTTGAAAAGCTTTTTCAGTTGCTGCCATATGCTGAAGGAGCATCCCGATCGAATTCCCTTTTTCGTCAAGCTTGAAATCTAGCTGCTCGATCGTTAATCCTTTAATCTCTTCCTCTGTTGTATGTCGCACATAGTCCATCATTGAAATTAGCCTGCCAATTTCAGGTGTGAATCCTTCTTTTTCACCTATTAAACAAAGGCTATGGTCATTCTTCATGAAACATCCGCCTTTCTTATCCTTTTTTATCCATCCTTAACTACTTTCTTTTTTCGACTCATGAATTCCTCTTCTATTCCTTACTTTCACGAAAAAAGGTTCCTACCCGTTGAAAGTTGTCAATTTGAGTAGGAACCTTGCTTGTATTTAGTTGGGTTTAGACAATAAAATGAGCTTTTGGACAATATAATCGAATTTTGGCTCATATCTTTCGAATTCGGCTATTAAATCCGCGTTTTGGACAATAAACCTTTGTTCCTCATCAAAACGAAATGCTTAAGGCTGCATCTCAGCAAAAACCTTCTTCACTTTACCAGTAATATCGTGACTTGATGCATCCTCAACCATCATCGCAATAAGTAAGTCTTTGCGATCTGTGTTATAAGCGACGAACAAACCGTTTTCCTGACCGGTTTCTTCACCCGCTCCTTTTAATTCAGCAGTACCTGTTTTCCCTGCAATCGAGATGCTTTCTACTACAGGTTCATGAGCCGTTCCTTCAGGACTCGATACAACTTTTGAAAGAGCATCATTCACTACTGATGCAACCTCAGGCGAAACGACCTCTACTATCTCGGGAGAATCTTCATCTTTTTTGAGAATAGGCTTAATCATTTGCCCTTCATTCGCAAACGTTGTATATGTCATTGCCAGGTGGTATGGCGAGATCTGCAGCTGCCCTTGTCCATAGCCGGAGTCTGCTAATAAGATATCACTCTCGCTTAATGCTTTCGTTGAAACAGAAGAGTTCTCAGTAGGGAACGGGAAGTCTACTTTTTGACCGATGAGAAATGACTCAAGACCTTTTTGGAATTTCTCAGCTCCAAGATCAAGCGCTTTGCGTGCAAAGTAGATATTATCTGAATGCATGAGCGCTTCTTCAAGGTCTACTTCTGGATCAGCAGGCTTCACGCGTGTCACTTTATATCCGCCCCAGCTTGAGTCAGCTCCCCACTTCAAACCATCAATTTCCTCTACCGCATTCGGATCAAGATCGCCATCGCGAAGTGCGATCGAAGCAGTCAGCGGCTTGATCGTTGAGCCAGGTGAATACGTCTTGTTAAATTTCGCTGAAAATGGGAGATCTTTATTATCAGCTAACTTTGCATACTCGCCTTCATCGAATCCAAGTGTAAAATCATTTGGGTTATAGGAAGGTGAGCTTGTTAAAGCAAGCGTCTCACCTGTTGTTGGATGAAGCGCAACCGCGGTT
Organism: Guptibacillus hwajinpoensis; assembly: GCF_001039475.1. GTDB lineage: Bacteria > Bacillota > Bacilli > Bacillales > Guptibacillaceae > Guptibacillus > Guptibacillus hwajinpoensis. The sequence goes on from NZ_LELK01000001.1 coordinate 1,900,291, forward strand.
CCAGAATCTTTTCCAATCTCCTCAAATAACTTCTGTTGGACAGTTCCATCAATCGTTACTTGAACGTTCTCGCCATCAACTCTTTCCTTACTGGCGATCACTTTCTTGGGATCTGCTCCCTTCACTTCAATGGACCATCCTGTTACACCATGAAGCTCGTCTTCATATACTTGTTCAAGGCCAGCTTTTCCAATGCTCTCATAGCTTGAGTAGCCTTTTCCTCCATACTCCTCAAGATCTTCTTTCTGCATCTGGCGGATATAACCTGTTAAATGAGCAGCACTTTCACCAAAAGGATAGATCCTCTCAGTCGTATCGTTAATCTGCACTCCCGTAATTTCTTGAGCATCAGTAATAAGCTCTTCCTCATTTTCCATGACGCTTTTTAACGGAACGAACTGTGTTGGATCAGACTGCACCCAACCCTGATTAAGCTCTTTCTCAATATCCTCTACGCTAATCTTCAAAGTCTCACTTAGCTCATTCACAATCTTATCTTGCTCTGATTCAATCGTTTGTGGTACAACACCAATTTGTTTTACCGTACCGTTGACTGCTAATCCTTCACCGTTTCGATCGGTAATTTCACCGCGTACTGGAACAGCAGAACGAATCGCTACCTCATCGCCTTCTTCTAATTCCTTAAAAATAAACGAAGGATCCCAGTTCACGCCAAAAGAGTCGCTGTCTTCTCCTTCTGTCAGAACAAGCGTTGCTTCATGATCAAATGCAACTTCGCCAGCTAGTGTTTCCATCGACACTGAAAAGGGGAACGTCACTTCACCCTCTTCATTAGGCTCAGGTTCTTCTTCAGGTTTTTGAAAGCTTACTTTCAACTCTTTAACTTCCACATCTCCGTAAATAGACTTATATCGTTCAACAAAATCTTCTTTAGAAAGCTCCTTTTTCGCAGCTGGAGATAATTGGTCGTACATGCTACTAAACTCTTGTTTATTCCAATCCTTCACGTATGTATCGAACGCATCAACCGCTGATGGTTGATCCGAACATCCTGCTAGAAGCAACAAAAATAGCCCCATCGCGATAAGTGATTTTAGTTTCACACTCATCCTCCCTCTCATTTTCTATTATTTTCCTACTATTATAGAAGACTTTAAGATAGGAAGGAAGGGAAAAGGATTATCCTTTAAACACGTATGTGCGACTTCCTTTTGTTTTTGTTTTGACTCGAAACACTCCGCCAGCATACGGAAACTGCTTTAGTTCTTCTTCACTCATATTGGTTCGTGCCGTTGTAATATAGAGTTCGTTTCGTTCTTTTCCACCAAATACGCATGACGTTACGTTGAGCGCCGGTACGTTAACTTCTAGCAGTCTTTCACCTGTATCTGGGTTCCATCTTGTTACTTTAGAACCTCCCCAATGAGCAATCCATAGATTTCCCTCTACATCGCTCGTCATTCCATCAGGCATGCCTTCCCCATCAGGAATCGTAATCACTTCAACAGGATTGCGGATATCCCCAGTGGTGAGATCATAGTCATAGCGAACGACCTTTTTCGTTGGCGTATCTATAAAATACATGTAGCGAGTATCCGGTGACCAGGCAAGACCATTCGACGTACTCACATGGTCGATTTTTTTCGTCACTTCGAGGTTTTCATCAAGGCAATAGAGTGCGCCTTCTCCTTTTAAACCTTCTAGATGCGTCGTTCCAGCCCAAAATCGGCCAGCAGGATCACATTTCCCATCATTAAAACGGTTATGAGGTAAATGACTCTCGGGATCAGTGATGGCATCTACATTCTCCGTGGAAAGGTTCATAGCATAAAAACCGCCAGCCATCGCCATGACAAGACCGCCGGACTCTCGTGGAGCAATCGTGCCTACCATTTGCTCCTGCTTCATCTCGATATTCCCAGCGGTCATTGGGTTATAGGCATGAACCTTCTTACCTTCAATATCAACCCAATATAGTAGCTGCTTCTGATCGTCCCATGATGGCCCTTCCCCAAGTATTGCGCGTGCATCAATCACTAGTGTCGCTTCCAATCTAATTCCTCCTTAGCTAGTAAATACTTCTCTATACTCTATACCCTCTTTCATTGTAATTACCTTATCATTGATACTTCTTTCAATGTAATTTAATTTCACATAAACAACCTTCACGTTTACCAATAAGAAAAACAGGCTTTAACAAGAAGCCTGTTAGACTCATTACTTATCGTCTTTATTCTACCGTCATTTCTTGACTTAATTTTTCTCGAAGCGCACGTTTCAGAAATTTCCCTACAGATGTTTTGGGGATTTCGACCATAAATATCAACTCGTCCGGGATCCACCATTTTGCGAATTGAGAGGATACGCTAACTAATTCATCTTTTATACTTTCATCGTATCCTTCTTGTAAGACCACACAAGCAACCGGTCGCTCTTGCCACTTTTCATGTGGAACTGCAATCACGGCTGCTTCATATACGGCATCGTGTGTCATGAGGGCGTTCTCAAGGTCCACAGATGAAATCCACTCGCCACCGCTTTTAATCAAATCTTTTGTGCGGTCTGTAATTTGGATGTACCCACTCTCATTCAATTTTGCAATATCTCCTGTATAAAGCCACCCATTTCTAAACGTATCCTTTGTGCGTTCGTCTTTATAATATTCATGTGCTACCCATGGTCCACGTACAATCAATTCGCCCATCGTCTTTCCATCCCATGGAACATCGCCGTTTTCATTAATGACGCGAACGTCTAGCCCGGGAATAACAAGACCCTGGGAAGCACGGGTGTCCACTTTATCTTCTAGTGAAATGTTGTCCATCTCACTCGTCAGCGTTGAAAGGGATACGAGCGGACTTGTTTCAGTCATGCCATACCCTTGAATAAACGGCACATTATGCTTCTCTTCAAATGCTCGAATAATATTCTTTGGTGCAGCTGAACCACCACATACAACCGCTCGTAAACTACTAATATCATAATTCTCTTTTTCAAGGAGATTAATAAATGCTAACCAGATCGTCGGGACTCCTGCCGTTAGAGTAACCTTCTCTTCTTCGATAAGAGACGCAATCGCCTGAGGCGTCATATTCGGTCCGGGTAGTACTAGCTTTGTTCCAAACCAAACGGATGCGAAAGGTAAGCCCCAAGCATTCGCATGAAACATCGGTACGATCGGCATGCACACATCACGTTCTGACAGCGCTAGTGAATCAGCTAGACCAGTTGCCATACTATGAAGCACGATCCCTCTATGGGTATAAACAACTCCTTTTGGATTCCCTGTTGTAGCTGACGTATAGCACATCCCAGCAGGAGTGTTTTCATCAAGATCTTCTGGAAATACGAATTCCTCATCCGCCTCTTTTAATAACTCTTCATATGAGTAAATAGGTGATAATGTCGTTTCTGGCAGCGTATCTTTATCAGACATAATAATATATTTCTCAACAGTTTTGAGTTCTGACTGAACCTTTTCAATCAACGGTACGAGATCTTCATCTACTAAAAGGATTTTATCTTCGGCATGGTTGATCACGTAGGCTACATGCTCAGGTGATAAACGGATGTTTACCATATGAAGAACCGCACCTGTGCACGGTACAGCGAAATACGCTTCCAAATGACGGTGAGTGTTCCAAGCAAAAGTTGCTACCTTATCGCCTTTTCCCATCGATAGCTTGGACAAGGCATCTGCTAATCGTCTCGTCCGCTTCCCGTACTCGCCATATGTAAATCTCTGTACACCGCTTAGCGTCCTCGATACGATCTCCTTTTTAGGGAAATAGCGCTCTGCTCTGTTTAGTAGGCCTGTTAATGTTAATGGGGTATTCATCATGTTTTATCACACTCCTTTATTAGTTGTTGAAACTGTTCGTGCACGATTGCTTGGTAGGCTGGAGCATTTGGATATGTGGAAACAATTAGCTTCTCTTCACCTTTCGAAAAAAGACCTCTAGTTTCTCCATATGAATGACCGAGAACCTCTTCGATCGTCAATACCGGGAACAGGCAACAATCGTGTTTCTGACCAAATACCTCCCAGTCTTTCATCGTCCCCTCACGGAAAAGCGCTTTCATCTTTCTGTAAACAGTGCTGTCGATCGTTTCAAAAGCGAGCGCTTCCCAATTTTCTTTATTAACTCCCTTACAGAAGTTCATCCAGAACTGCGGTTCAAGCGCAGCAAGCGACATAAACCGGTCATCTTTTGTCCGATACAGATGATAACAAACAACGCTTCCTTCTAGAAAAGGTGGGCCATCTTTTTTGTTACTTTCCATTTGATAGCCAGCGTGTGACGTGAGCATCGCTTGAAATGTATCGTTTAAAGCCACGTCTAAGTAGCTTCCTTTACCTGTTCGTTCTCTGTGAAATAGTGCAGAACTAATTCGTTCTACAGCAACGAGTCCTCCCGTGTAATCTGCTGTAGTAAAGGTTGGATGAACAGGATCATTATGATCATCCACATATTGAGATAGTAGCCCTGATAGCGCCTGGTAATTTAAGTCATGACTACCGAGATGAGCATACTCTCCGCTTTGGCCAAATCCGGATAAGGAACAGTACACCATGTCTTCTTTTATTTCTTTCAAGGTTTCATAGTCAAGACCAATTCGTTTCATTACACCTGGTCGAAAGCTTTCGATAATTACGTCTATCGATTTGATTAGCTTATAAAGAGCTTGAACGTTCTCATCCTTCTTGAGGTCAACCATGATACTCTTTTTGTTACGATTATTCGTTTCGTATACAAGACCACCTGCTAAGTGACGAGCTGGATCTCCGGTTGGCGGCTCTACTTTTATGACTTCTGCCCCCATATCAGCTAATCTCAGCGTAGCGTATGGACCGGGCAGGTTTTGCGTAAAATCAAGAACCCGAATCCCTTCTAACATCACGTATACCAACCTCCATTAATGTGAAGAACTTGTCCGTTCGTATAATTGGATAACGGAGAAGCGAGGTAGAAAATCCCTGCAGCTGCTTCTTCTGCCGTTCCGGCACGCTGCTGTGGAATCGACTGTTCGAACATCTTTTTCACCTTTTCAGGAATGCCAACGGCTACACCATTCACAGTCTCACCTTTTTCTTTCGATTGTGTGAGTCTCGTATCGATTAATCCAAATGCTACAGCATTACAATTGATATTAAACGGTCCCCACTCTTTAGCGACTGTTTTCGTTAAGCCAATCATCCCCGCTTTAGCAGATGAATAATTTGCCTGACCAACGTTTCCCATCACCCCTGCAACCGATGACACATTAACAATTTTTCGATAGGTAGCTTCTCCGTTCGCAATCTCCTTTTTCGCTGCGTCTCTCATATAAGGTGCTGCGGCACGAGTAAGTTTAAATGGAGCAATAAGATGGATGTCTAGCATCGCTTGAAATTGCTCGTCTGTCATTTTATGAATCAAGTTATCCCATGTGTAACCAGCATTATTTACGAGAATATCTACACTGCCAAATTCTTTTGCAGCTGTCTCCATAATAGAAGTTGAAAAATCACCATCTGTTACATCACCTGGAAAAGCAATCGCGTTTCCACCTAACTCGTGAATCTCTTTTACAACTTCTGCAGCAGGTTCTTCATCTTTGTCCGATACAACTACTCGTGCACCCGACTCTGCTAATTTCAGGGCGACCGCTCGTCCAACTCCTCTTCCTGATCCTGTTATAATAGCTACCTTATTTTTAAGCATTCTTTTCCTCCTTAGATACATGAAACGTACCAGCTAATTTTCTTTCTTTATTCTCGTTCATTACCTCAACCTCGCAGATTAGGAGGTCATCCCGTTCTTCTTTAATGAATCCTTTTACTGTTAGTTCTTCACCTGGGAAAGTCATTTTCTGAAAGCGAACACTGAAATTCTTAATCTGATCATGATTGAACCAAGTCGTTATTGCTTGACCAGCCATCCCCATAATTAACATCCCATGCGCAATAACATCTGGTAAGCCTGCTTCTTTCGCAACAGGTACGACCGTATGAATCGGGTTGAAATCACCTGATGCTCCTGCATACCTTACAATTTGACTGTGGGTAATTGGCGCTTTTATAAGTGGTTGTAATTGAGCCATAGTCGTATCCTCCTATCGTTCGATGACAACTGACGTAGCCAGCAACACCGTTTCACTTGCATCATCTTTATAGATCGTCTCAAGTGTAAATAATTTCATTCCCCTTTTTTCTTTCTGATCGACAACTTTCATTACAGCTGAAATAACATCCCCCGCACATATTGTTTTCTTGTAATCATAGCTTTGTTCACCATGAAGGACTTTTAACGGATTTACTTCAAGTAATGCGATTAACGTCTCAAAGTCTGCTCCTCCCCACATATCAATCACAGTTGGAAATGTGGGCGGGATCGGAACATCCCGATACCCCTTCTCTTTCGCAAACTCTGAATCTGTATAAAGAGGATTAGAATCACCTATCGCACTCACAAATTCACTAATTTTCCCTCTTTCAACTGTGAATGTAAACGGCTTCGTTTCCGTGCCTACTTTGTTCTGTACAGTACTCATTATTCGTCCCCCCTCTATAACCCCATATTTTTTGCAATAATGGTTTTCATAATTTCATTTGTACCTGCATAGATCGCAGACACTGGGATATCTCGAAACCGCCTCGCAATCTTGTATTCTTCCATATAGCCATAACCGCCATGTAACTGAAGGCAGCGTTGTGAGATATCTTTTGCCATATCCGTTAACCAATATTTTGCCATCGATACTTTCGTTACAATATCTTCTCCTTCGATATGATCAGCTACTAGAGAATCAAGGAATGTGCGGCCAATTTCAACCTGCGTTTGCATCTCCACCATCTCGAACTGGATATGCTGAAATTTCGAGATACTCTGACCGAATGCTTTCCTTTCCTGGATATACTTCATCGTCATCTCAACCATATCTTCAGCTGCTACCTGTGCTGCGATTGCCACTAGGAGACGCTCCTGTTGAAGCTTATCCATCAAATAAAGAAACCCTTTGCCTTCTTCTCCAAGTAGATTCTCCTTTGGTACACGACAATCTTCAAAGAATAACTCAGCCGTATCCTGACTATGAAGTCCCACTTTGTTCAGCTTACGTCCTCTTGAAAAACCAGGTGTATCACGTTCAACTACAAGTAAACTAACCCCTTTATGTGCAGGAACCGCTTTCGGATCCGTTTTACACGCAACGAGAACAAGATCTGAGTGAATACCATTCGTAATAAACGTTTTCGAACCATTTAGAACGTAGTGGTCGCTTTCTAGGATAGCTGTTGTCTTAATATTAGCGAGATCAGATCCTGTTCCTGGTTCAGTCATCGCAATGGCTGTGATCGTTTCTCCGGATACGCATTTAGGAAGCCAACGCTGCTTTTGCTCTTCAGTTCCAAACGACTCAAGATAAGGAACAACAATATCATTATGCAGCCCAACACCGACTAGGCCTGATCCAACCCGCTCTAATTCTTCATTTATAATAACCGCGTATCCCCAATCCGCATCAAGGCCACCATAGGCTTCTGGTAGTGTGGGACAGAGATACCCCTGTGCAGCTAATTTATCCCAGAATTCCCTTGGTATCATACGATCTTCTTCCCACTGTTCAAAAAATGGCTCAGCTTCTTTAGCTAGGAATTTTCGAAGCGATTTTCGAAACGCTTCATGATCTTTCGTTAAATACGAATGTTTCATAATTTAGTAGCTCCTTCGTTAAGATAGTTCCTTACCAACGATCGAAATAAATGATACGCACTGCCATGGATATCCGCCCAAATTATGAGTTAGTCCAATTTTCGGATCACCAAGCTGCCTCTTCTCCGCTTTCCCCTGGAATTGCAAATACATCTCATAAAGCATTCGGAGACCGCTTGCACCAATCGGATGACCAAAAGATTTCAATCCGCCGTCAGGGTTCACAGGTAAGTCCCCAGTTAAGTCAAAGCGACCATTTTGAACATCCTTCCATCCTTCTCCTCGTTCGCTAAAGCCAAGATCTTCGTAAATAACAAGCTCTGTTGGTGTGAAACAATCATGCACCTCAGCCATATCGATTTCTTTTCTTGGATTTTTGATTCCAGCTTGTTTATAAGCCTCTTCTGCAGCTTTTACATTCTCTCGTATACTCGTAAAATCAAATTCCTGTGTGAGCATGCCTTCACCAGGTCCTGCAGCGATACTTAACGCTTTCACATACATCGGATCCTCACGATACTTCTTACTATCTTCTGTTCGAACAATGACAGCAGCAGCAGCACCATCGGCAACGCCAGAGCAATCTAGTACACCAAGCGGAGCTGCAATGAGCGGTGAATTCATGATAGTTTCCATCGACATTTCCTTCTGATACTGTGCTTTAGGGTTAAGCGCACCATTCGCATGGTTTTTCCATGCAATTCTCGAAAGCACTTCTTTTCCTTGTTTTGTGTCTAACCCATAGCGATGAAAGTAAGCAGGTGCTAGAAGGGAAAAAGAAGCAGGTGCTGTAATATTCGGCGCTGTTCCATCTCCCGGAGAAGCATTCATAACAAGACCGCTGTATCCAGAGTCTTTTAACTTCTCAACGCCTACGACAAGTGCTACATCATACGCACCTGATGCAACAGCATAACTCGCATTTCGAAATGCTTCGGATCCAGTTGCACACATATTTTCAACACGGGTAATCGGTATATAATCACTCTTCAATGCACTAGAGAGCGTTGTTCCTGCATAACCCGAATCCATAGTGCCAATCCACGCTGCTTCTACATCCTTTAACTCAATTCCAGCATCTTGCAACGCTTCATATGCAGCTTCAATCATTAAATCATCCGCACTTTTGTCCCAATGTTCAGTGAATTTAGTACATCCCATGCCAACGACTGTGACCTGATCGTGTATTCCTTTACGACTCATGATGATCTCCTCTCTTTGGAACCACCTTCCAGAAATAATTATGAATGCCACCAGCTTCATAAAGCTTTCGGAAGCTAAACTCAACCTCAATACCGATTGAAATGTCTTCAGGCTTGCAGTCCGTTACCTGAGCCAGCATACGACTTCCACCTTCAAAATCGACAACGGCGAATATGCTCGGAGGTGAAACACAGCTTGCTAAATAGTCAACTGTATACGTAGCAACAGTCGCTTTCTTTCCTTGTAATGAGAACGGTGTCATTTCGTCTCTTTGATGACACTTTACACAGACGCGTTGCTTCGGAAAATAATTTTGGCCACAGCTCTCACACTTCGATCCAACGAGGCCTATGTTTTGTTCTTGATTTCGTTTAAGTGCAGGTGCAGAAGGAGTAGGAGCCCCAGGGCGCCTTCCTTCATCTACCTCGAACAATTCGTACCATCTAGCATATTCACTATACGATACGCTTTCATTTGCTGTGCTTTCAGAATAAGATAGCGGATGATCGGACTGATAAGATGTTAGCTCTTCTGTCGTTTTTAAGACTAGACCATCACAGCCATCTCCTACTTGAAGCCAAAGAATCTTTTGATCTGGTTTGCTTTCTGAAAGCACCTTTGACACCATTAAAGGACCGTTAGCGGTACCAAGATGTCCGATAGTATTATCTTTCATAGCACTAATTTGCTTGCTATCTACTCGTAATGCTTTCGTTAGATTAATAGACAACTTTTGACTTGGCCCTGAAATAACGACATGATCGACTTCATCTAGGGCAATTTCCGCTGTGGATAGTACTTCGTTTGCGCACGCTATTACTGCTTCAGCAGCAGCATGAGCGACAAAACGATCTTCCCATTGCCGTATAAAGACATCTGTAGACGTTCGCCATTGGCTCACTGTGTCACTTGAGATGTGAGCACTTGCTATCAATTCTGCAATTACCCCAGTACCTTCTCCTAGCATAAAAGACACAGCTCCTGCACCCATTTCATCTTCGAGAGAGCTCTTTGGCTTTGTGAAACGACGGTCTGACATGCTAAGGAGAACCGGTCCTTCTTCAACCGCATCAAGCCCTGAAAGGAATGCATTTGTTGCTGCTCGTAACCCGTTTCCATAGTCAATCGTTCTTGTTGAAGCAGGCAATTGAAGCGCTTTGGAAATCGTTACACTACTTAACTTTTCCTGATAAGGGGATGTGGTAGATGCAAAATAAATGGCTTTCGGATTTCGTTTTCTAAATGGTAATGAAGCATTAACAGCCATCGTCAAACTGTCTTCATCATAATGTGCGACGGCTTTTGTTCCTTTACCACCATAACTGCCGTGGAAGCTAGCAACTTCCTCTTTAGCGAGACGATGGTGCGGCAGATACACCTGATATGCGAGAATTCCTTTCATTTTCATCCTCCTTTACTTTTGCGTTTGCTCTTTGAATGTTTCACGCAGTTGGAACTTAAGGATCTTTCCAGATGCGTTTCGCGGCAATTGCTCTACAATAAATAGCTTTCTCGGAACTTTATACCCTGCGAGCGATTGACGGCAGAACTTCTGAAATTCATCTTCATCAATGGCCTCACTAGGCTTTGGTACGATAACGGCTGCAACCATTTCTCCCCAAACTTTATCTGGAATTCCGATTGTTGCTGCTTCAAGCACCTGTGGATGCTCATACATCACTTCTTCCACTTCAATCGAATAGACATTCTCACCACCAGAGATCATCATATCTTTCTTTCGGTCAACAATCGTAATAAATCCTTCTTCATCGATCTGTGCTAAATCACCGGTATGAAGCCAACCTCCTTCAAATGCTTTCTTTGTTTCTTCCGGCTTTTTATAGTATTCTTTCATAATGGTTTCGCCGCGAAGTACTAGTTCACCTACTCGTCCGACCTGAACATCCTGCATACTTTCATCTACAACCCTTGCTTCTGTAAAGAAGAAAGCTTTCCCACCGCTTCCAAGCTTAGTTGCATGATCTTCTGGCATTAGAATAATGCCACCAGGACCCCCTTCAGTTAATCCGCATAAATTATAAAATTGATCCATTTTAAACAATTCAATGCTTTGCTTGACGATTTCTGGTGCCATAGGTGCTGCACCATAAGCACATCGCGTAATGGAAGAAAGATCATAATTCTCTTTATTTGGTACTTGCAGAAGGTGAGTGTACATCGCTGGAACCCCAAAGAAAAAGGTAATTTGTTCTTTCTCAATCGTTTCCAATGTAGAAACAGGATGAAAATCGCGGTGAATAACGTGTGTCGCCCCAAGAAAGAAACCGGTAACCATAAATAAATTAAGCTGAGCAGAATGGAAGAGCGGCGCGATATGTAGAAAACGATCTTTGGGATTTAATCCAAGCCCCGCTAGCATAATAATTCCAACATTCATCACCCGCTTGTGATCGAGCAAAACCCCTTTTGGGCGACCTGTTGTACCTGATGTGTACAAAATTTCCACATCGTCGTGTTCCTCAACCGTCACCTGTGGTTCACCTCTATCTTCAGAGAGAATCTCATTGATAGTATAATGATCCGGAAAAGGTGAATTTGATGTACAGATCACGTGTTGAATAACAGCGCTTCTACTTTCCTCAATGTTCTCCGCGAATTCATCGTCACAGAATACAAACGTCGCATCTGACTGCTCAAGAATGTACCTCACTTCCCTGCTAACTAGCCTAAAATTGATCGGGACCAACACAGCACCGATCTTTGCTGCAGCATAGAAACAAATGGCATATTGATCGGAGTTCTTCATCATCAGGGCCACTTTGTCGCCCTTTTGAACATTCAGGGAAAGTAATCCATTTGCAAGCTGGTTTACTCTTTCGTTGAACTCTTGATACGTATACCTCTTATCACCATAGATGATCGCTTCTTTATCTGGATGTCTCCTTGCATTCATTGCCATTGTGCTTCCGATATTCATGCGTTAACTCCCCCTATTCTTCTTTCTGATTTTTTAATACAACTTTGACTGTAGCATGACAAACCTCACGATCAGATCCATTCAGGATCGAGATCATAATCGTCAAAAGACCTCTGTTGTTTGAAAGCGGCTGTTTGTCCTTGACTGTAAAGTGACCAGTTAATTCATCTTCAGGTCGAACTGGTTCTTTCCAGATAATACTCTCCGCCCCCACGCCTCCTAAACAATCCGTCCCAAGCACATCCATACCGATAAACTTGGTCCAAACAACAGAGATTGTGTGAAATCCTGACGCAATAATTCCGTTATAAGGGCTATTCATCGCTTTCCCTTCATTTACATGGAAATATTGCGGATCATAACGTGTTGCGAAGTCGAAAATATCATCTTTTGTAACCCTCACAGACTCAGTCGTGAAAGACTGTCCATCATAAAATGTAGAAAAATCCATGATCTACGTCTCCTTTCAGCCTTACTTCAGTTAAATGCAAGAACTGTGCCAATCTCCTTCCTCAACCGAATCCCCTACAGAAAAGCATTCTCGAGGAGCTACTAGTAGAAGCAGTGTACACATCCCGGACAAATAGAAAAAAAGTGTCCATATTCTGGACACTTTCCTAAACAACTATGAATACTTTTTAAGTTTTTCATAAAGAGAAGATCGACTGATTCCGAGAATCTCGGCTGCTTTCGATTTATTTCCGCTGCTTTTCGCTAGCGCCTTTTCAATCGCTTCCCATTCATAATCCATTCGAGTTTCTTTCTGTGCATAGCGACTTTCCTCTATCGACCGAAGCATATACTCAGGTAGATCTTCTTTTTGTATTTGTCCACTTTCAGCAAACGTCATCGCTCGTTCCATCACATTACTTAATTCCCTCACATTGCCTGGCCAGTGGTACGATTTCATATAAGTTAAGGCATCATTTTTTACCGCTGTCACACTCGTTCCTATGATTGAATTAAAAGATTCCATAAAGTGCTCGATTAAACGCTCAATATCATTTGGTCTATCCCTAAGAGGCGGAATTTGAAGGGAGATGACATTTAATCGATAATACAAATCTTCTCTAAACTTCCCTTCAGCCACAAGATCTTCAAGCGGCTGATTAGTTGCTGCGACAATCCGCACGTCAACGTTAACACGGCTTGTTCCACCAACACGGTAGAATTCTTTTTCCTGAAGAACACGAAGCATTTTAGCTTGCAGAGAAAGCGACATATCACCAATCTCATCTAGAAAAAGAGTTCCACCGTTAGCTAAATCAAACTTACCAATCTTCCCTTTATGCGCAGCACCAGTAAATGCACCGTCTTCATAACCAAAGAATTCTGATTCAAGCAGTTGTTCTGGAATCGCCGCGCAGTTTACAGTGACTAACGGTTTCAGTTGCCGTCCGCTTGAGGAATGAATCGAATGAGCGAAAAGCTCTTTGCCCGTACCACTTTCACCACGAATTAAGATGGTGGATAATCCCTTCGCTGCTTTCGTTGCGGTACGAACGAGCTTCTTCATATTTTCATCTCTAGTTATGATCTGTTCCCAACGGAATCGACTCGAGTCCTTCTGCTTTAATTGCTCTTTATAATAGTCGACTTGATTCTCCATCAGCTCTAATTTCTTAAATACTTTCTTAACATCATCAATCTGTCGGTATGTAACCTTTCCTATTGCGCCAATGACTTCATTATCCTGGACGATTGGAATACGATTAACAATGTATTTAATGCCTTTTATTTCTAAGAAATCACTTACTTCTGCATGTTGTGATTGAAACACGGATAGAAGATTTAACTGTGGGAATACCTCATTAACGTGCTTCCTCATTGCCTTGTTTCTATCAATTGAAAAAAGCTCACACAAAGGCGGACTCACCATCTGGATATTCCCCTTTTTGTTCACCATAACAATACCGTCATACGCATGCTCCATTGCTTTATCTAATAAACCTTTTAATCCCTGCACTGTTTTCAATTCAGAAGCCATTTCCTCCACTTCTGAAACATCCTGCATGAATAGGATATATCCCTTTTCATTTAATTCTCTATCAAAATTTGATGCACGAACAATGAAATGGTTGCCTTCCATCTGAACTTGTTTTACCATTCCATTCTCTACTTCTGGAAAGAACTCAAGACTACAAAGTCCATCAAGCTCTTCTTTATTTAAAAACTGCTTTGCTTGTTCATTACTATAGATGATCGTAGAATGTTCATCGGTCATGATCGCACCTAGGTGAGAGGAATCTAGAATCTGTTCAAGCATGTGAGATAACGATTTCGTCTGCTCAAATAGCGCACTAATCATATCTGTTTTTGTAAACAATCCAATCGGTTTTAAATGTTGATCAATGACAATCCCTGTACCGACATGGCTTTGTTTCACCAAGCTTTCTACTTCACGGTAAGGAGTAGTATCATTAAGTGTAACAACATCCCTAACAACGTACGGATCAATCGAATCATTCGATTGCCCTCCAGAAATAATCATATCTGATAGCGAAGTTCTGGTAAAAACACCATAAAGCTCATCTTGTTTTGTAACGACAGGGACAACATTTATTTTGAACTGCTTCATTAGAATGACAGCTCTACCTAACGTATCACCTGTTATGAGTGTTTCAGAAATTGGAGTCATTATATCTCGGAGAATCATATGTATCCCCTTTCATAATCTCTTATGTCATAATCACACTTAAACTAGATTCGAGAAGCTGAGTCGTTCCCCCTGCAGGTACCCGATATTCTCTACCAACCTAAAAAAGTACACTTCACAAAGGAAGTGTACTTTCTAACATTAAATTAGAAACGGATTAGCCAAATCAGTCCACTGGTATTTCTGTCCCCAGCTCTCTTTCGAAAGTGTTGTCACTCGTTCAATAACATCAGCTGGCACAGCTGCTAAATCTCCCATTTCATTCGGATTGTAATGATACGCATATACGCGAGATAGGAATTGGTCAAATGGAAGGGATGCTTCCCCTTCTTCCTCTCCGTTATTTCTAACGGTCGATTTAATGCCCTGTCCCCAGTCCTGACCACTATCATTATTTGGATTATAGAAATAAACTCTAACATTTCCTGACTCATCTTGTGCTATTCGCTGAATGGATATCGCATGCAAGCCAAGTAGATCAGCGTTAGCTGTTGTAACAAATATGCCAACCGGATTCGGATAGATCAGCTGGTGACCTTCATTGAATTCAGGATGATGCGTTGCATAAAACAATCGGGCGAAATTCTCGTAATCAGAAACGCCGCCTGTGACCGGGTTAATGACTGACGAAAATTCCTTCATAATCCACTGACCATAGAATTCAGGATTAACAAATTTATGTCCATCCTCGCCACGGAACGTACTTCGTTTCATCATTTCATCATATACGCGATCAAGGTGAGGTACGAGAATAAGTGATACCGCATCAAGTTCTTTATGCAGATCTGGCGCAAGCCCCCCAGCAATAAGAGAAGAATTAATTTCTGCGCCTTCAAACGAAATATCCACTTCACCATCACGACATGCTCTCGCAACTAATTCTAAAAGGAATCCAGGATCATGCTGAGACCACAGGCTAATACCCCTCGCAGATTGGCACGTCGGATTCATCCCCTGCCCGATTCCGAGCGGCTGTCCTAGAACGCTCAGTATGCCTGAAAGCAGGATTCCAACAGGCGTCAAATCATCAGGATTATTACGAGAATCCATCAAGTCTTTCTCTACTTCAGGAAGCATATCGATTTCGATAATTCTCTCAAGTCCTGGAATAACAGGTGGTGATGATAGTACACCTCTCTCAAGCATTCTAGCAAGACCATAGAGTGATTGAGAAGTTGCAGGATAAATAGCCAATAATATGAGCTCTTTCACTAATGTAAAATGCTCATTTAAGTTCGCTTCACCCTTCTCAGTTAGTCCAAGTGAAAGGACAAGTAAATGACTTGCATCTTCTTCCGCTAAGAAACGGACTAAGTTCGCGTGTACTGGCGATACAAGTCCTGTGTCTCGCATAACATCAGCAAATTTCTCCGCTTCTAACTCCCTCTCCATATCTGACAAGGCATTAAATTCATTTCTAAATTGTGCAAAGTCCGGGTATGCTTTGCTTAATTCCGTTGGTGCACTAACGCTATCAAGGTAAAGCTGGATATTTTCTCGCCCCAGTGGATCAAGATCATCTGACGTGAGAAGATTTTCAGCAAATCCAATCATTTCTTTAATTCGCTTCACCATAATAGGACGCTGTGCTGTCAAACGATCAATTTCATTTACTAAAGTTGATGATAAAGCTCCAAGGGACAATTGCTCCGCTAGGTATTGGAAAAGAAAAATCCCCCTCTTTTGCTCTTGAGTTTGATTAATTCGTGCTTCCTCTGTTTCAGGGGGAAAAATCATATCAAGATTAAGCGCCATAATTTTATTTAGAAAGGTGCGAGCTTCATCTGCAGTTAGATTCGAGTGTTGGTAATCACCTTTAGCAATCGCAAGTACTCGAAGCTCACTTAATACTTCTAATATTGAATAGTTGCCTTCAACTTTGAACGAACCACCAACAAGCGGTCCCTGTAACTTACGCGGGTTCTCCCAAGGTCCACCTTCAAAAATCCCTGCTTGATCATACTCCGCTGCCAACTGGTAAAGATCTTCTAATTTATTTTGATCTATGAGAACGGCAGCGTCTGATAAAAGTTCTTCTAACACAACTGGATTTTGACGATTTTCCTTAAATGACTGAAGAGTACTCGCAAACTTTTGCTGTTCTGAATTTGAAAATGATCTTTCCATTTCCATACATCCCCCAATATTTTCAAGATAGCTATTTGTACCCCAATACCAGGAAAAGAAACCGCTTCTAATTACCTATTTATTATAGAGTATGAAGGAAATCGCAGATAAGATGAGATAAACATAGGTATGCCAACTTTTTTGCAAATAAAAATATATTTTTGCGGATATATCCCGAAATTCGAAGATATTCAATTAACCCATAAACCATTTCGATTTCATGCATGAATGGGCAAAGCGCTCTTACTCCCGTATAATAAGGACAACACGAAACAAGGAGGGCCAAATCAATGAAGAAGAGCATCGAATTACATAAGGAAACATTTCTAGAAGAGCTTCAAGAATTCTTGAAAATCCCTAGCATTTCAGCCGTATCAGATCACAAATCTGATGTTGAAAAGGGCGCTAAATGGGTTGCAACTGCTTTAGAGAAAACGGGTATGGAGAATATTGAGGTAATTGAAACGGATGGCCATCCGATCGTCTATGCTGACTGGCTTCATGCAGATGGGCAACCAACCATTCTCATCTACGGACACTATGACGTGCAACCTGCTGATCCTCTTGATCTTTGGGAAACACCGCCTTTCGATCCCGTTATCCGTGACAACAAACTATTTGCACGTGGCGCAACGGATGACAAAGGGCAGTTGTTCATCCATATGAAAGCAGTGGAATTACTGATGAAAGAGAACGGTAAACTACCCGTGAACGTAAAATTCTGTATTGAAGGCGAAGAAGAAATTGCCAGCCCTAATCTTGGTCCATTTATCACAGATCATACAGAAAAGCTTGCTGCTGATGCTGTTGTGATTTCTGATACTTCATTTATTAAAGAGGGACTACCCGCTATCTGCACATCTCTTCGAGGTGCACTTGCAATGGAAGTTAACGTAAAAACGGCGAATACAGACCTACATTCAGGCGTCTATGGTGGAGGTGTGCCAAACGCGGTTCACTCTCTAGTCTACCTTCTTGATAGCCTTCACAATCAAGATGGCACAATTGCTGTTGAGGGTTTTTATGAAGGTGTGCCGGAAGTAACGAATGAGCTAAGAGAAGAAATTGCTCAGATTCCTTCGGATGAGGAAGAAATGAAGAATGACCTTGGTTTAACAGCTTTATTTGGAGAAGAAGGTTTCTCGTTTAAAGAACAAACGGGTATTCGCCCAACACTTGAGTTGAACGGCATTTCAGGTGGTTACCAGGGTGATGGAATTAAGACGATCGTTCCATCAGAAGCAACTGGCAAAATTAGCTGTCGCCTCGTAGGTGAGCAGGATCCACAGCGCGTTTATGAACAAATTGAAAAACATCTTAACGAAAATCTACCAGCAGGTACAACGATGACAGTGAATCAATTTATTCAGGCACGCCCTGTCTCGCTTGATTCAAACGATCCAATGATTCAAAAGGCAGCTGACGCATATGAAGAAGTTTATGGTGTGCGTGCTCTTTTCCCTAAAGAAGGGGGCTCCATTCCAATTGTGGAAGTATTCGCCCGCGTCCTTCAAGCTCCAGTCGTTCTCATGGGCTTTGGCTTACCATCTGAAAATTTACATGCACCGAATGAACATTTTCACATTGAGAATTTCTCAAAAGGGATTGAAACAGTTTGTACCTACTTTAAGTCACTGTCATAATAATTGTTTCTAAACGGTGGGGTAATTTCCCCTTCAGGATGCTCGCTTTCCGCGGGGAGGGCGCTGAGCATCCTTCCGCTCCAATTAGCGAAGTTTGGTTTTCTATACAAAAATCCTCTAAAGCAACAATCTTCTAGAAAAGGACTTTTAGAAAAGACCTAAACGAAAAGAGAGGAGGCTCAATACGAGCCTCCTCTCTTTGTTTAGAAAGTAAGATAACCTTTTTTAACTCTTTTACTGTTCGAAGGCTGCTCCAGCCACTTCATACACTGAAGCTTTTCTTCCAATTTCGCTGCAACCTTCCATTCAATCCGATGCATCATGGTTCTCGCTTTATAAGGTGAGATACCAAAATGATTTGCCGCTTCATGATAAGGTGAATACTTCTTTAGAAGGTGAAGGTATTGATCTGGTGTTGCAGCAGATTCAATTAACCTTAACTCCAGTTCATCTATGAAATGATAAAGAGCCTTCTCCTTTTCTGGAAGTTTTGCCACGATATCACGAATGAGCATCTTCAATAAATGTACATTGCACTCCATCTTCTTCCCCTACCCTTTTACCAGCTTGACTTCTTCACTCCAGGAATTTGCCCCTTATGAGCATATTCCCGAAACGCAATTCTAGACATCTTAAATTTCCTTAAGTATCCCTTAGGTCGGCCTGACACTTCACAACGGTTGTTCAAACGGGTTGGAGATGAATCACGAGGAAGCTTACGCAGCGCTTCATAATCACCTTTCGCTTTTAGATCATTTCGAAGCTCAGCATATTTCATTACTAGTTCTTGACGCTTTTGTTCTTTAACTACTTTCGATTTCTTAGCCAAACTAATTCATTCCTTTCATCCATCACTATTTTATGCCGGTAGACTTACATTCGTACATCTATTAGGTACTTATCCACAGCAGAAGTTAAACATTGATTCTCATAAATCGTAAACATTACGTTTTGAATTATAATCCTCTATTCGTTATAACGCAAAGGATTGAACTTGTTTGTTATGTTCATTGATCCACTTCGCTTTAGCTTATATTAGAAAATACGTTTATCACTTCTATAGTTTCATCTCATTTAGACTAAATTAGCTTATTCTCCAATACCAATAACAGGACGACTGCACATGTGCTTATCTCAAGTCTTATTCGCATCACCATTCTTGAAACTTGTTCCTCCTAAAAGGGAATACTTACAGGTATGTCTAATTACTTATAAGATTGGAGAGTGGTGAAGATGAATGAAAAAGATTGGCTTAATGCAGCGATTCAATTGGCTTCAAAAAGCGTGAAGAAAAAAGGCGGACCATTTGGCGCCATTATTATGAAAGATGGCAAAGTCATTGGTGAAGGAACGAATCAAGTCACTACAAAGCACGATCCTACTGCTCACGCTGAAGTTGTCGCGATTCGTAATGCTTGTAAAAAACTTGACTCGCACCAACTTGATGGTTGTGTAATTTATACAAGCTGTGAACCCTGCCCAATGTGCCTTGGAGCAATATACTGGTCACGACTTGAAAAGGTCTATTTTGCTGCTACCCGACACGAAGCTGCTGCCGCTGGTTTTGATGATGCCGTGATCTATCAAGAAATCGAGAAAGAACCTGAACAAAGAAGGATCCCTTTTCACCACCTCGAACTGAAAAGCAAATTCGAACCATTCGAGAAATGGAAACAACAATTAGAAAGAATCGACTATTAATTAAGGATGTGCACTCTGCACATCCTTTTATCATTTATTTCGATCTAACACACAATACTCAACTCCCCTACCATTTATTAGTACATGCTAAATTCATATATCGAGCAATAAGCTCATAAGCATAGTGATGTATCTAATTCGCACAGGAGGGGATTTTGATGTCTGAAAAAAATTCAACGAAAGAAGATAACATTGTCAAGAAGACATCGAAGCAGGCAAGTGATCTTGTGAATAAATCCGCTGACACAGCGAATGATATTGTAAAATCTGTTAGTGGAGAAGGAGGTCTTGTTGGCAAAGCAGCTGATGCTTCGACTGACTTCATAAAAAATGTAAGTAAAACAGGAAATAAAGTGGTAGGCAAATCAGTTGATACCGCATCAAACGTAATCAAAGGAGCTTCTAAGAAGGTGTTTGGAAAGAAAAAAGATAAAGAATAATGAACAAATTGAAATGGCACCGGATAATTACGGTGCCATTTCAATTTGTTCTAATTAGAATTTACTCTAACTTCAATTTCATCTTACATAGATATCTAAAACTCATTCATACTTAAAATCTGACTCCATATATAGCTAAGTGTCAACGCTCCTATAACTATTTATTGATTGCAGCTTTTACACTAGTTATTTCCTTCTTTCGAATGAAGCGAAGACATATTTTTAATAGGGACACCAGCTTCTATATAGCTTCTTACAAGCTTCCAATTTCCTTGTACACCTTTTCGAAATGTATCAAAAAACACATTCCCAGTCTCACTTTGTTCTCCGTCCTCTTTAATTGAAGCATAAATGATCGCAAGCATTTCATTTCGACGAATTGGCGTAACGGCAACCTGTTCAAGAACCCAGACTGTGCCATCTTTTTAAAAGGCATTGAATGCCCGTTCCCAACCTTGAATTGATTCTTCATAACCAAAATCATAAATTTCTGATTGACTTGTCACTTCTCTAGCCTGATAACTCTCACTTATGTAACCCTTCAGTTCATCAATGGATGATTTTCTCCAGCTCGTTAGAAAACCATCTAAAAATTCTTGAAATCCACTCATTTTAATCGATCTCCTTTCCCTTACTATTTTCTATAAGATTTCTCGCAATCCTTTCACTTTTCCCCTTCCCTACATGCAATAGGAACAACCGTTAGAATATGTTATATTACATAGGAAGTGATATTGAAAGGACTAAATGACATAATGACTAACCATAAAGAATTACAAGAAGAAATAAAGAAGAGACGGACATTTGCGATTATCTCTCACCCCGATGCTGGTAAAACGACTTTGACTGAAAAGCTTTTGTTCCTAGGTGGACAGATTCGTTCAACAGGAACCGTTAAATCAAGAAAGTCAGCCAAGTATGCAACATCTGACTGGATGGAGATCGAGAAACAGCGTGGAATTTCCGTTACGTCCAGTGTTATGAACTTTAATTACAAAGGACATACGATTAATATTCTTGATACGCCAGGACACGAAGATTTCAGTGAAGATACGTACCGTACACTTCTTGCTGTCGACAGTGTTGTAATGATTATTGACGCAGCTAAAGGTGTCGAGTCACAAACCAAGAAACTATTTAAAGTTGTTAGTGAGCACGGCATTCCCATTTTCACTTTCATTAATAAAATGGATCGCCAGGGCCGCGAGCCACTCGAGCTTCTTGAAGAAATTGAAGATGTACTAGGTATTGAATCATACCCAATGAACTGGCCTATCGGTATCGGGCAATCGTTCCAGGGTGTTTATGATCGCCATCAGAAAGCAGTTGAATTCTATGATACAGAAGGCGACAACAAGCAAGCGATGCAGATTTCAGACCTTGAAGACCCTGTGCTAAAAGAAAAAGCTGGGGAAGATCTTGTAAATCAGCTACAAGAAGATGTACTGCTACTTGATGAAGCTGGCGCAACTTATAGTGAAGAAGATCTACAATCCGGTAAGCAAACCCCTGTCTTCTTTGGAAGTGCGATTTCAAGCTTTGGTGTACCTACATTCTTAAACCATTTTCTTGATCTAGCTCCTTCCCCAGCACCTCGCGAAAGCTCTGAAGGTGAAGTTAAACCAGATGAAGAAACGTTCTCAGGTTTTATCTTTAAGATACAAGCAAACATGAACCCGGCTCACCGTGACCGCGTTGCGTTTCTACGTATTGTGTCAGGTACATTCGAAAAAGGAATGGAGGCATGGCTTGAACGTACGGGTAAAAGCTTGAAACTTTCTCAAGGTCAACTTTTCTTCGCTTCCTCTCGAGGTAATGTGGAAAAAGCATATCCTGGTGATATCGTAGGCCTTTATGATTCAGGAACGTATCAAATAGGAGACACACTCGTTGGTTCAAAGAATGTTTATTCATTCGGCGCCTTACCTACGTTCCCACCTGAGCATTTCGCGAAGGTTCGTGCTCAAAAAGCAATGAAGCAGAAGCATTTCTACAAAGGTGTGCAGCAGCTTTCAGAAGAAGGTGCAATTCAAGTTTATCGTACTGCTCACTGGGATGAAATTGTCATCGGTGTTGTAGGACGCCTTCAATTTGAGATCTTTGAATACCGCATGAAAGGCGAGTACAATGTCGATATTCAATTTGACACAATGCCTCACCAGCATGCGCGATGGATTGAAACAGATAATCCTGAAGATAAGGTCGACAGCATCCGAAACATGCTCGTTTATGATCAGCTTAAGCGACCTGTTCTTCTATTCCAAAACGACTTTGCGCTGAGATGGTTCAAAGATAAGAACCCTGATATTCCATTAAGAGAATCAAGATAATATAATATAATATAATAATAACAAAACGAACGTGTACTCTAGAGTACACGTTCGTTTTGTTTCGATAGCATCTGTTGACTTCTCAATTCGTGATTCCTCCCCCACTCTTCCATTTCATGAAGGAGAGTTTCTAGAGACATACCATATTCTGTCAATGAATAGTTTACTTTAGGTGGTATGTGATCAGATACTTCTTTGTTTAGTAATCCATCTTCCTCAAGCTCTTTCAAATGCTTGATCAACGTCTGGTGAGGAATACGTGGAATGACTCTTTTAATCTCGCTAAAACGAAGAGGCTGTTCTACTAATTCAAGTAATATAGCCGCTTTCCACTTTCCACAAACAATATCGAGAGTTGTTTTCATATTATCTACAGAGCTGTTCAAATTGTCTCTGCACCTCCAGGTATATAACAATATACTTCTTCACAAACGCGTGAGATATAGTAAGATATGTTTATAATAAGTTAATTCTATCATAAGTTGATCGTTGAGTTAGAAGGGAGTTTCTATGTCCACCCATTTTTCCACACCTGTCCATCTACTCGGGCAGTCTATTTTAGCGCATAAGGACCAAATTACAGTAAACGCCCGATATTCAAGCGAAACGGCTAGTAACGAACAAAACCTACCAAACGTCGTCCCGACCACATTCTATGATCGTATTGTTTCTTCGCTTGGAGAGACGATCGAAGCAGGTGAAGTGTCTTATTCACATGACGACTTACCTTCCTTTAAGGAATCACACAGAATGACTGGTCTTCTTGAGTCAATTCTAATGAGTATATCTTCCATTAAGCAAGCGCTTTTTGATTATATTGATGATTACAGTAAAGACTCTGATTTATCGGTATCTGAAATTATCTCAATTACTAAATTAATTGACCCACTTATTAATGACTATCTTCATTACTATACAGAGAATCACTTAATGCAAACCACCCAAAGTCTTCAATCAGAATATTATCAATCTGATGAGCTATCGGTGCCAATCATTAAGATTTCTAATCAAGTAGCCATTTGTCCAATTATTGGAGATATCGATGAGAGACGCGGCAATTTAATCTTAGAGCGAACGCTAACAGAGTCTAGAGCAAAGAAAATCCGCACCCTCATCCTCGATCTATCAGGTATTGAAACACTCGACACAATGATGACTCAGCATCTTTTCAAGATTGTTGATTCACTTGAACTGATGGGTGTTGAGATTATTGTAACTGGTGTCAGCTCTGAAGTAGCGATCGGTGTCGTCTCACTTGGACTTGATTTAAACGCGTTAACCATTAAACAGAATCTTTCAGATGCTCTTCAAGAACTCGGGATGATTGACTCTTAATCACACTTTCATGACAAAAAGGGGCTATTCCATTTGGAATAGCCCCTTTTTCTACATTGCTTTTTTGTGTTCAGCTTCTCTTTTTCTTTTTGATAACACTTCTTTACTTGCAGATCGATAGAAAGAATACCCCATCATCAGTACAACAATTGAAAACGGGAATGCTGCGATAATTAGCATGTTCTGCAAACCTTGCGTTCCACCAAAATAAACGATAATGGCAGCCATTGCAGACAACGATAATCCCCACACTATTTTAATAGGTGCTGACGGATTTAAAGACCCTGATGTTGTAAGCATTCCTAATACAAAGGTCGCTGAATCAGCTGATGTGATAAAGAAGATTGCAATAACAATAATGGTGATAAACGACATAAGCGTTCCGAGAGGATATTCTTGTAAAACCGCAAATGTAGCCGTCTCTATTGAATAGTCAGATATGACTGCAATTCCACTCTGTTGAAGATCAAGTGCAGAAACCCCGAAGACTGCAAAGAAAATAAAGCATACGATTGCTGGCACAAACAAAACACCCAGCATGAATTCTTTAATTGTTCGTCCTTTTGAAATTCTCGCAATAAAGATTCCAACAAATGGTGACCAGGAAATCCACCACGCCCAATAGAAGATTGTCCATCCATTAACCCAAGAGCGACTATCTGCATCCATTGGCTCAATATGAAAACTCATATCGAAGAAATTCGCAATATACCCCCCTAGTGTTCCAGTGAACATGTTCATTATATATAAGGTTGGGCCTACGATTAAAAGCATAATCATCAGTACAAAGCCTAGAATCATGTTGCTATTGCTTAAATATTTTATACCTTTATTAAGACCTGACCATGCTGACATAATGAATAATATAGTAGAGATTGCAAGAATAATAAGTTGAACAGTAAAGTTTGTTGGCGTATTAAACAAAAAGGATAGGCCTTCATTGATTTGCGCTGAGCCGAAACCAAGCGTTGCCGCTACTCCGATAACAGTCGCAACAACTGCAAGCGTATCAATTAAATACCCTAAGGGACCCTGCATCCGTTTCTCACCTAATAATGGAATGAGTGTTGCACTAATTAATCCAGGATACCCCTTATGGAACTTAAAATACGCAAGTACTAAACCTACGAGTGCATAAACAGCCCACGCATGTACCCCCCAATGGAAAAATGAGTATTGAAGAGACTCTTCTATAGCACGAGGTGTTCCTAGCTCTCCACTAGGACTACTTTTGAATGCGTGTGAGATCGGTTCTGCTGTTGTCCAGAACACAAGTCCCATGCCCATTCCAGCGCTAAACAGCATCGCAAACCACGTGGGAAGATTAAACTCAGGCTGATCATTCTTCTTGCCAAGCTTAATATCTTTAAATCTAGAAAAAATAAGATATACACAGAAAACTAGAATAATCATGACAATTAATAAATAATACCATCCGAAGCGGCTGGATATAAATGTAGTCACGTTAGCCGTTACTTGCTGCAAGTGTTCAGGTGCTACTGCTCCACATGAAACAATAAGAGCACAAATAACGATACTATACCAAAAAACCGCTGTTGCATTTCTCATTAACTCACCTCTATGTTGTCATTTCTTTGAAGGACAGACAGGATTAACTTGCAATGCTTAAGTGCTTTTCCAAGTAATGAAATGGCTTAATTTACCCTTTTAAGCTATTTACAATCACATGTCTGCATTTTCCTTTTCTACTGTTACCCTTAACCAGATACAATAATGCATCAATGACATAATTTATGAAAATATTTTTGGATTGCAGGAAATAATATACATAAATTGCAAACGAATTCCTTCAATTCTAGTAGACAAATGGTTTTAAAAATTAAATACATTTTCATTCTGACTGTAATACGTTACGATGAGAATAGAATAAAAAATCGAACTAAAGTATAAAAGAGGTGATCCATATGAATATTTCAAATCTTCCTACTTATGCAACAATAGAAGAAGCTTCAAGTGATGTTCTCGAAGTGATCAGTAAATTCGTTGGCGTCAATACGTTTTTCGTTGCCAAAAATGATAAAACCAACGTTGATATCATCTCATCTTATAACCGAGATGAGGTCATTCTAGATACTGATTTTGAAACGCTTTATCGTGATTCTTACTGACAATTTATTGTAAAAGGCGGTCGTGAACCCCTTATCATAGATAACCTAGCTTCACACGAAGCGACTAAAGACATGGAAGTTACTAAGAATCTTGGTGGAGGTTCTTTAATCGGAGTCCCCATCTTTTATCGAAATGGCGAAAATTATGGTACTCTTTGTGGTCTAGATCTTAATCCTTATCGCTATACTGAAGATCACATTGATCTTTTCAAAGCAATGGCAAATTTACTTGGAAATGTCCTTGAATTAGAAAGAGCCAACAGAGAGATCGAAACGTTATCAGTTCCGATCGTACCCATTTCGGATGAGGTAGCTATACTTCCAATTGTCGGAGATGTAAATGAAGTGCGTACAGAACGTATAATGGAAATCGCATTATCTGAAAGTGCGAATAAAAGCCTGGACTACCTTATATTTGATTTATCAGGCCTTATTAACATTCATGCGAACAGTGCCATGAATCTCTTGAAAATTGGTCAATCTTTAAAGTTAATCGGAGTGCAAATGATTGTAACTGGTATACGTCCGGACCTTGCTCTAAAAGCTGTTCAATCGCATACTGATTTTGATGAAATTGTCGTACAATCTAACCTTAAACAAGCATTAAATTGGATCGGATACAAATTAGTGAAAGAATAAAGGACTGCCCCTGAGGGCAGTCCTTTTATTGTTCATTCACACCTTTACAAACGTCTCTTCTATATAAAACACTACACATAGCTAATTGAAGCGGAAGGATGCTCGACTCCTGCGGGACTAGCGGGACAGGTGAGACCCCAGGCGCAATGATTTTGTGCGACGAGGAGGCTCATCGCCCGCCCCACGGAAAGCGAGCATCCTGGAGCGAGAATTAACCACTCTTATAGCATAATGTCTACGAAGATAGTCTTTCTAAAAGACTGTTGGTTTTGTATAAAGAACCACATTTGGCTAATTGAAGCGGAAGGATGCTCGACTCCTGTGGGACTAGCGGGACAGATGAGATCCCGCACGCGCAATGATTTTGTGCGCCGAGGAGGCTCATCGCCCGCCCCGCGGAAAGCGAGCATCCTGGAGCGGAAATTAACCACTCTTATAGCATAATGTCTACGATGAGAGTCTTTCTAAAAGACNTTTTGTGCGCCGAGGAGGCTCATCGCCCGCCCCACGGAAAGCGAGCATCCTGGAGCGGAAATTAACCACTCTTATAGAAAAGAGTTTTTTAGCATCACTACGCTAGTGATTGTCCCACTGCTAAGTATGTTGATTCAATTTGTTCAGACGTGACAGGCTTACTAAAGAAATAACCCTGAATACTATCACAACCCTTATCACTTAAAAATTGCGCCTGCTCAATCGTCTCTACACCCTCCGCTATCACGTGAAGCTTTAACTGCTTACTCATCGCAATGATCGCACTCGTAATTTGATCTGACTTTACATTGTGGGTTAGTTCATCGATAAAGGACTTATCAATCTTAATCTGATTAATGGAAAAGTCTTTTAGATAGCTGAGTGAGCTATAACCGGTACCAAAATCATCGATTGAAATGCTAACCCCCAACTCTCTTAATGAAGTAATCATCCATGACGAACGGGATGAGTTCTCCATCGTCATGCTTTCTGTGACTTCAAGTTCGATTAGAGAAGGATCGAGGTGATAGCGTTCAATCGTTTTTTTCACAGTTGTGATTAACTCTTCCGTCTGGAACTGCTTCGCCGATAGATTAACTGAAACCCGAATCGGATTTCCCAAGTCGCTCCACTTCTTTGCTTGTGCACATGCCATATCAAGAACCTGACTCCCGAGTTCTATGATTAACCCAGTTTCTTCTGCAAGTGTAATAAAATCATTCGGATACCTCAGTTTGCCTCCCTCAGGCTGCCATCGAACGAGCGCTTCTACCCCAGACAGTGAACCATCCTCACACTTAACTTGTGGTTGATAATGGAGAACGAACTCTTTTTTCTGAAGAGCGGTTCTAAGCGAACTTTCCTGAATTAATCTCAATTCACTTTTTTTGCCCATTGAAGTAGAGTAGAATTGGTACTTCTGACGGTTTCGTCCTTTGGCTGAATACATAGCGATATCAGCATGCTTCATTAAAGATTCTACATTTTCTCCGTCATCAGGTGTGAGAGCAATGCCTATGCTGACAGACGTTGAAAGTTCATGTGAACCAACAATGAACGACTCTTTAAAACATGCGATAATTTCATCAGCTAGTTCATCAGGGTATACCTTACTAAAATCATTTAGCACAATAACAAATTCATCCCCTCCAAGCCTCGCGAGAAATCCATAGGCTTCAACGCAAGATTGAAGGCGCTTCCCAACAGCGATAAGGAACTCATCTCCGGTATTATGTCCGAGGGCGTCGTTAATTACTTTAAACCGATCAAGATCAAGCATCATAACAGCAACATCGCAACGGTCTTCTTTTCCTTGTAAGACTTTCTCAAGAAATTCACCGAAGAAGCGACGGTTAGGTAGAAGGGTTAGTGAATCGTAATAGGCCATTTGTTGCGTTTCTCGCTCAGCTTTTCGTTGTTTTGTGATGTCTTTCGTAATCGCATAAATGCGATCTAACTTATCGTTTAAATAAATCGGAACAAACGTCACATTTAACTCATTCACATCACCTAGAACTGTATAAACTTTCGTATTCAGGCTCACAGCTCTCTTTGTTTCATGGACTTTTAGGAAATGCTGACGCATTTGTTCATAATCATCTTTTTCAAAGAAATCCATTGGGTTTATACTTCTTAATTGCTCATTCTTTACATTGAATAACTTCTCACCAGCTGGATTTAACGAGCGAATTCTACCATCCACAGATAGTGTCATAATGGCATCAATACTATAAGAAAGAAGGGATCGAAGGCGATAATCATTTCCCTTCAACTCAATCGACTGCTTGATAAATCTTCGCTCTGTCACAATTCCAAAGATCATGATCGTTTGGATACATAAGGAACAGACTGCAATAACGATTGAGAGCGTGTTTGTATTAAGTCCTTCCACATACTCATCGTTAACTGCTGAAGATAAAGTAAAAGTCGCTGCTTCAATTCCTACGTAATGCATACCTGCAATCGCGAATCCCATAACGCTAGCGCTTATGACTTTCAACAAGATAATATTACTAAACGGTTTATTTGTGGAGAATGCAAAGGAAAGCTTAAGTGCAATGAACGAAGCAACTACTGCAATGAGAATTGATAATCCTAGAAGCAAACGGTTGTAAGTAATAATTACCTTCTCCATCGCTTCCATCCCAATATAATGCATAGCAACGATCGCACAAGCCATAAAAACCGTACCTATTATAAGCCTACTATTTGTTTGGTTTTGGCTCCCCACTGCAATAAGAGCAATGAGTGCTCCTAGAAACGATGCACCTATCGAAAGAAACACTAGTGATAGATCATATGTCATCGGGATCGACATAGAGAAAGCTAGCATGCCAATAAAGTGCATCGACCAAATGCCAATACCCATAGCACCAGCTCCACCAACGATCCACACCCATCTACGTAACCCTTTCGCATGTGAAACCCTACCTGCAAGATCCAGTGCACTATAAGATGCAATAATAGCAATGAAAATTGAAAGCATGATGATCCATAAATTATATTGTCCGGACATTTGCATCATTTAGTTGTTCCTCCGATAGTATTTAATGATGTTTCTTCTACTCTTTTATCGGTTAATCTTAGAACAAACTTAAGA
Source organism: Guptibacillus hwajinpoensis (assembly GCF_001039475.1). Classification (GTDB taxonomy): domain Bacteria; phylum Bacillota; class Bacilli; order Bacillales; family Guptibacillaceae; genus Guptibacillus; species Guptibacillus hwajinpoensis. Next base: position 1,930,160 of record NZ_LELK01000001.1, read on the forward strand.
CAAAACGTAGATTACATCCTGATCCCAAGTTTCCTTTTAACCTCATTTAATAAAGGACGTGCTTTATCCCTTGCCTTTTCTGCTCCTTTTTCAAGAACCAATTCTAGCTCATCTGTATGCGACATATAAGTATTGTACTTTCTGCGTGGTTCTTCAAGGAATAAATTCATAGCATGATAAAGTTCACTTTTGGCCTCTCCCCATCCAATTCCATTTTCAAATCGTTCTCGCATTCTTGCAATATCTTTATCACTCGCAAACTCTTGATAAAGTGCAAACACAACTGAATCATCAGGATTTTTCGGTTCATTTGGAAGAGAAGAGTCTGTTTTTATTCGATTAAGTAATTTGCGAAGTTTAGTTGATTCTTCAAATAATGGTATCGTATTTTGATAGCTTTTGCTCATTTTTCTTCCATCAAGACCAGGGATGATTGCAGTTGCTTCTTCCACAACATAGTCTGGTATGGAAAACGTTTCTCCATATTGCTTGTTAAACCCTTCAGCCAGATGACGTGCAATCTCAACATGTTGAATTTGGTCTTTCCCTACTGGAACAAGATCTGACTTAAAAAGTAGAATATCAGATGCCATTAGAACCGGATAAGTGAACAACCCTATATTTACACCTTCATCCGGTTCTCTCCCCGCCTCATTATTCCGATCAACAGCCGCTTTATATGCATGAGCTCTATTCATTAAACCCTTTGAACTAAAACAGGAAAGGATCCAGGAGAGTTCAAAAATCTCAGGGACATCAGATTGACGATAAAATATTGATTTTGAAGGATCAAGACCTAATGCAAGCCATGTTGCAGCAATACCATATGATAATTCTCTCATCTCTTCAGGATCTCTTACGCTCGTTAGTGCATGATAATCGGCAATGAAATAAATTGGTTCAAGCTTATTATCCCTAGCAAGATTAAGTGCAGGCTTGATCGCACCGCTATAATTACCTAGATGAACTTTCCCTGTTGGTTTAATTCCAGTTAGAACTGTCTTCATCTCGATTCCTCCATTTTAGACAACACAAAAAGGGTTCCCCATCCAATAAGGACGGGAAACCCGTGTTGCCACCTTTATTCGTCTACATGAGTAAACGCACTTAACACTTACAGGAAAAATGACACATTCCAATAAGATGTCTTTTGTATCGGTAAGACGCTCCGCCAGATCCTACTATCCTAATTTCAGATCGGTAGCTCAGAAGCCCATTCCTTTTTCGTGCACGCTGATTCTCACCTGCCATCAGCTCTCTGAAGTGCTGCTCGAAAGTACTCTTCTTCTTCATTGCCTGTCTATTTTTTTATAATTCTAACTTTACGCTTTGGAAAGATCAACACTTTTCCACTTTTTAACTGAATAATTTAAACCTTCTCCGTACATTATGGAGTTATATGACTTTCCAAAAGAAACGAGCATATCAAAATGGGAGGAGACGAAAATGAACGATCTACATTCATTTAGCTGGTATGCAGCTCGTATCAAAAAACATATGCCTATCGAAGCTTTTAAACCTGTACCAAGACGACTACTTGGAGGCCTTACATATTTAGTCATAACAATAAGCTGTTTTTTTGTGATTGGTCTTGTTGAATTACACCCACTAATAAATCTAGGAATTTCCATTATAATAGGCTGTTCTTTTGCAGGTCTTGGATTTCTTGGGCATGAAATTCTGCATGGCACTGTCGTACGGAAATCTTGGCTCAGAGACCTTCTCGGTGCTATTGCCTTCTGGCCGCTAAGTACTGGTCCACAATTATGGAGAAAGTGGCATAACTTGAATCATCACGTTCATACACAACACGATGAAAATGATCCAGATGCATGGCCGACCCTTGAAAGAATCTCGAAATTAAAGGTTTTTCGGTGGATTTACAATCTCCCGCTATCCATTCGTGCTTTCTTCGCATTTGCATCCCTTGCTGTTCAATTTACAGCTCATTCACTTAAGATGTTTACTGTGTATGTAAAAGAGTTTAAACCACGTAAGCAACCAGAAGTATGGTTACAAACAATCCTGCCCTGGATGACATGGATCGGTCTGATTTTCTTAATCGGCTTTACCAAATGGCTTTTTGCCTTTCTTATCCCTTTGCTGATTGCTAACTTTATTGTGATGGCTTACATATCAACAAATCACAGGCTTAATCCACTAACACCTGTGAATGATCCACTTGCCAACAGTTTAACGGTGACCGTTCCAAAGTGGGTCGATACGATCCATTTCAATTTCTCCTATCATACGGAGCACCATCTTTTTCCTGGAATGAATCCAAAGTATTATCCAATTGTTAAGCAGCACATCAAAACCATGTGGCCAGAACGATATCATGAAATGCCTATGACACAAGCATTAATTGCATTATGGCAAACACCTCGTGTTTATTTTGAACACAATGAGCTTATCGATCCAATGAACAAAAACGCCTATGGTTCCCTTGGAAACAAGTTAGACCCAAAAGCGATCCTTCCTAGAAAGCTAACAGACAAATAAACGCACAAGAAAAGGCTGATTAACTGAAATCAGCCTTCTTGCGCGTTTGTTATTCAACCCATGCTCTATTGACAGATATATTCTGCCTAATACAGCCTATGTTCAGAGAATTAGTAGCCTCCTCCAACAAAAGCTGCACCTACGATGATAAGAAGAATGAACAGCACTACAATTAGAGCAAACCCACTGCCGTAACCGTATCCCATGGAGTATGACCTCCTTTCCATCATGGATTACTACATACTATGCAAGACTCACAGCAATGGATGGGCGTTCGCTTATGTTTCTCGTATTACTTTAGGATCTCTTGATGAAACCATTGGATCATTTCTTCTTTACACAAGACAAGATGATCCTCTCTTTCCTCGTTGCTAAATTCTCCCTTGCATATATAAGAATATACTTATATACTAATCATCGGAGGTGATGGGATGGAGAAAACACTAATTGAGATTGATAAAGCTGCAGCGGTCCTTAAATTACTCGGTGATAAAACGCGATTAACGATGATTGGGTTACTTAAAGATGGCGAATGCTGCGTTTGTGAGTTTGTTGAAGTTCTTCAAATGAGTCAACCCTCTATTAGCCAGCACCTTAGAAAACTACGTGACAACGGGCTTGTTAAGGAACGTCGAAGTGGACAATGGATTTTCTATTCATTGAATCGAGAAAGTGACACCTTCTCGATTGTAGAAAGCGTACTTGAGCTTATTCCTGAACAAATGGACAAGCTAAAAGAATTAGAAAATAAAGGATTACGCATTTGCTGCGATTAATGGGGGTATTGGATTGACTTCTGTCTTACTAGCTATACTAATCTTTGTGGTTACACTAGTTCTCGTGATCTGGCAGCCAAAAAATCTTGGTATTGGCTGGTCTGCCTGTGGAGGTGCTATACTTGCTCTCCTTGTTGGCGTTGTTGATTTTCAAGATGTTATAACCGTAACTGGCATTGTATGGAATGCGACATTCGCTTTCATAGCCATCATCCTAATCTCACTGATATTAGATGAAATTGGATTCTTCGAATGGGCTGCTCTTCACATGGCTCGAGCGGCTAAAGGAAACGGACTTCGCATGTTCATTTATGTGATATTGCTTGGTGCAATCGTAGCAGCGCTTTTTGCTAATGACGGAGCTGCACTGATTCTGACACCCATCGTCCTAGCTATGGTCCGAAACTTGAACTTCAAAGAAAAAATGATTCTTCCATTCATAATGGCGAGTGGATTTATTGCCGATACAACTTCTTTACCGCTTGTTGTAAGTAACCTTGTAAATATTGTATCTGCTGACTTCTTCGACATTGGATTTGTAGAATATGCATCTCGAATGATCGTACCGAACTTCTTTGCACTCGGTGCAAGTATTCTTGTTCTCTATCTATTTTTCAGAAAAGATATTCCAGGAAATTACGATGTGAATCAGCTGCGATTGCCGAATGAAGCAATTAAAGATCACAAGATGTTTAAACTATCTTGGTATGTTCTCGCCGTTCTTCTCGTTGGATATTTCTCAAGTGAATTCATTGGCGTGCCCGTTTCAATTATCGCTGGTATTGTTGCAATCTTCTTCCTTCTAATGGCAAGACGAAGCAAAGCTGTTGAAACAAATAAGGTCATCCAAGGTGCTCCATGGGCAATTGTCTTCTTCTCGATCGGAATGTATGTTGTTGTATATGGTTTACGAAATCAAGGTTTAACAGATGTGCTTGCAGGTGTGATTCAAGCAACTGCTGATCAAGGCTTACTTGCTGCAACACTTTCAATGGGCTTTATCGCAGCGATTCTTTCATCTCTGATGAATAATATGCCAACTGTTATGATTGATGCACTTGCCATCCAAGCCACTTCAACTTCTGGAACATTACGAGAAGCATTGATTTACGCAAATATTATCGGATCAGATCTTGGACCTAAAATCACTCCAATTGGATCACTTGCAACACTCTTATGGCTTCATGTACTATCCCTAAAAGGCGTGAAAATCTCTTGGGGCTACTACTTTAAAATTGGAATCGTGCTAACTATTCCAACACTATTCATTACATTACTCGGTCTATACCTCTGGCTGATTATCATCTAAATTACATCTAAAGGGAGATTATTATGTCTAAAAAAACGATTTACTTTCTATGTACTGGAAACTCCTGCAGAAGCCAAATGGCTGAAGGATTTGGAAAGAAGCATCTTAGTGATGACTATAATGTTTATTCAGCTGGGATCGAAGCTCACGGCTTAAACCCAAATGCAGTAAAAGCAATGAACGAATCCGGAATCGATATTACAAATCAAACGTCTGATAAGATTGACACAGAAATCTTGAACAACGCTGATCTTGTTGTTACATTATGCGGCGATGCAAACGACAAATGCCCAGTAACGCCACCACATGTTAAGCGCGAGCACTGGGGTTTTGACGATCCAGCAAAAGCAGAAGGATCAGAAGAAGAAAAATGGGCATTTTTCCAGCGCGTTCGTGATGAAATTGAAGAACGTATCGCTCGATTTGCCAAAGAAGGTAAATAAAAGACTCAAAAAGGCACTTCAACCTCCGTTGAAGTGCCTTTTCACATGTAAGTATTCAATTTATCCGCGATATTTTTGATATATCCGCGAAATAGCAATTTTATCCGCGATATTCCGGATATTTCCGCGGAAATGAAGAAAATATCCGCGATTTTTCATGTGAAACTTAAAACGAGGGCTTAATCAAGCTTCTTCATTTTATATACTTCTCTGTTAGTTATGAGGTCTGCAATCTCATTTCTGTATTTCTCATAATGCGCTGAGTTGATGTGCGACTCTACAGCATCTTGATTTTCCCACACTTCATAGATCACAAACGTTGTATCTTCGACCGATTGATGAACATCATATTGAATGCATCCTTCTTCTTCTCGTGAGCCAATAAGCACTTCATGAAGCACGCGTTTAACGTCGCCTTCACATCCTTCCTTCGGCTTAAGGATAGCTGTTACTGTAAGCTGTTCCATACTTCTTACCTCCAATTGTTATTTACGATTAGGATAAGCATAGTAGGTTCAACTTATTAAAGCAAAAGTAGTGCTTAATTCTAACGAGTGAGAATAGCAATTCCTTATTCCTTTTCCTGGTTACTACTTTGTTTTTGAGATAGGTTTTAAGATTGTCCGTTGAAGAGGTACACCACCCATGGATATGTTCCTTTCAATAAAAGCATATGGTTTGTCGTCAATTAGAAAACGACGATGGCCTATGTATTCAACTTTTTTACCCTGTGACTCAAGCTCCGCTTTAATGGCACGGATGTACTCATTAAAATCAAAATATCGCTCATCAAAATCAATTTGCAAATGGTCTTTACGATAACCCATCAACCAGTTAAACCCCGTTAAGGAAAGAACGATACCTCCAATGACAATAAAAACACTCCACATGTTTTGTACCTCCTTTCTTACGTTATACGAACAAAAACTGGTAATTGTTTCAATTATTTAATAATACTAAGTGATATTCTGAATAGTCATCCCATGTTTCAATTTCTACAAAAAGGTAAATAACACATGTAGACACTTAAAGCAGGAGGAGATTATGATGGCTTTATTAGAAATTAGCGTAGCACCTATCGGAACTACCCAAACAAGCATGAGTCATTTTGTAACGAATGCGATAAGATTGGCAGAGAAAGAAGGTTTTAAATACCACGTTGGTCCAACCTCTACCGTTTTTGAAGGTGATGTTGATGAACTATTCGAACTAGCAAGAGATATTCATACAGGAGCATTGAAGAACGGTTCAGATCGTGTTGTCACGAATATTAAGATCGAGGATAGGGAGGACAATGCACTAACAATTGATGGACAAGTGAATGAAGTGAAACGTTCAATTGGATGACGATATTGGAGGATGGAGAACCATTCTCCTTTTTTTATTTGGCTCTTTTCGTAGACATTGTTGCTTTTACTGTATAGCGTTTGATTTCCGCTCCAGGATGCTTGCTTTCCGCGGGGCGGGCGGTGAGCCTCCTCCGCTCCATTCAGCGAAGTGTGTTTTTTTATTCAATAATTATTTCATAAGCAACAATCTTTTAGAAAAGAGCTTTTTATTTAAATTTGAGCACAAAAAAAGATGAAAACTCACTCCAGAGTCTCCATCTTATTTGTTTCCAATATCATGTTTAGTTTGCTTAAGTTCGTGTTCATATTCGGCAAGTTCAAGCTGCAAACGCTTCTCGGTGCGCTTTTTATCGAAATTCAGAAATAAAGCTGCAACTGCTACAAATCCTATACTTAGCATTAGGAATTGTAAAAATAATTCAAATGACATCCTACATTACCTCTTTTCTAACCTTAATTTTTCTTTAGGGGGAATGTTAATATACCCTTTATCAGGTAATGTTAAACGTCCCCTGCCTTTGCTTCAGGTTTAATAGCAAAGAAACATAGAAGCAAGGCAACTGCGCTTATTCCTGATGAAACATAGAATACGGATTCATGTGATTGGTTCATTAGTATGGCATAGACTGGTGGACCTGCCGCTACGCCCAGAAACCGTGTTGAACTATAAAGGGACGTAATGGTTCCCCTCTCCTCTTTTTTAACCCCTTCTGTTATGAGTGCATCAAGGCAAGGGAGAGAAGCTCCGATTCCAATTCCAGCAAGAAATAGAATGAGTAGCATTAGCCATAGCTTGTTAGTAAATGAAACCATTAACGTAGATGCAAAGACGAGGAATAAACCACTAAAGATACACCATTTCATTACCGTTTTCTCTTCCCCAATTCGCTTACCAGTCATAAAGGATGTAAGTGACAAAGCGACAAGAGGAATAGCAATGATGACACCTTTCTTTACCCCAATAATTTGGAATTCATTTTCAAGAAACCCTGCAAGATAAAAAAGCACACCAAAAAGAACGAACATGATAATACCACCGATTGCAAAAATAGCCGTAAGCCACTTGCCATCATGATGAAAGATTTCTTTTAAACAGGTTAGAAAACAAGAAAAAGTTTGTGGATCCTCTTTTTTTTCTGGGGATTTAACAAGGAAACTGACCAGTAATATTGAAATAAGTGAGAAAACAGGTATTGATAAAAATGGTAAGTACCAAATAAACGATGCAAGAAGCGCACCAAGTATTGGACTTAATACTTTTCCAACAGTGTTGGACGTTTCAATCAGCCCAAGACCTGCACTTACATCTTTATCACTTTTAAACAGATCACCAACAAGTGGAAGGACAACAGGAGCTGCCCCAGAAGATCCAATTCCTTGTAATACTCTTCCCACAAGAATCATGACATAAGGGTCATCAAGAGACCATGATGCCCAACCTGTTACAAGTCCACCTACTCCTGCTATAAATAAACTTGGTATAATGACTTTCTTTCTACCGAATCGATCGGATAAATAGCCTGCAATTGGAATTAACAATATTGCTGCAATTGAATACACAGTAATGATCATTGATACTTTAAAGGATGTGATGCCAAGTTTCTTTTCAATGAGCGGTAGAACAGGGATGAGCATTGAATTGCCAAGTGTCATAACAAGTGGAATGGATGCAAGCGAAATAAGATCCCACTTCTTTTTATCGTCCATAAGCTTCCTCCAGTGAAAACTGAACTTCTCAAGTAGTTTGCCTGCTCTTGTTCTCGGGTATACCATAGTAGCTGGCTATTTCTATACTTAGATTACACTTTAAGCCATAAGATAAAATGAATTCCAAACATAGATAATCGTCATAAATGTGTAACATAGCTTACAGTCGCAATGTCAACTCATACTGTATACTACATGGAGATGAGCCATGTATCATTCCATTTGGAGGTCAAACACATGATCACACTTTATACTTCACCTAGCTGCACATCTTGCAGAAAAGCAAAAGCCTGGCTTGAAGAACACAATCTTCCTTACGAACAACGCAACATGTTTGCTAAGCCCTTATCGGAAGACGAAATCAAAGCAATCATTCGCATGACAGAAAAAGGAACAGAGGAAATTATCTCTACACGTTCAAAAGCTTTTGATGCACTGGATAAAGAACTGGATGAATTAACATTACAGGAGCTCTACAGTTTAATCAAAGACAATCCCGGTATTCTAAAACGCCCTATTCTTCTTGATACAAAACGTCTTCAGGTTGGTTTCCATGAAGATGAAATTAGAAGCTTTCTCCCAAGAAAAGTAAGAGCATTCCAACTCGAGCAAATTCTTCAGGAAGCACAATAGAAATTAGAAAAGCGAGAATCACTCTCGCTTTTTTTTATTTTTCGACTCATATCACTTCATTAAAAATAAGTGCTTTGATTGAGTGTCGCTTTTTCGGGGTATCAACTAGAGGAAAGCGAATTTAAGCACACGTTCGGAGGTCTTTCCTATGTATGAAAACATCATGCTTGCATCTGACGGTTCAGCAGATTCAGTTAAAGCAGCTGATCAAGTATTCCAATTAGCTAACCTAACAGACGCTAAAGTAGACATTGTCTATGTCGTTGACGGTGAAACGTCTAAGCATGACGTGTTACGAAACGTTGACTCAATTGGTATTGATGAAGAAAGAAGAGACAAACTTCGTGCTGCGGAAGAGAAAGCAGTCGAAGCCAATGTATCCTATGATGTCACCATTTTGCGCGGTAATCCTTCCACAACGATTGTTGAATATGCGGCTGAGAAAAAAGTCGACCTGATCGTAATGGGAACGAGAGGTTTAAACGTTCTACAAGAAATGGTAGTTGGCAGTGTCAGTCATCAAGTTATCCAAAAAGCCAACTCTCCTGTCCTTATTGTAAAATAAACAGAATAAATCTTAGACTCCTTAATAGAACTAAGGAGTTTTTTCGTTTATTCTTTCTATAAGAAAACTATTTCTCTGGTTTACAAACCAAAAGCCTGGAGAAAAATATTCAAGTATGTATAAACCATTATTCACAAGTGACATATTATTAGAAGGTTAAGGAGGCAGTACGATGAAAGCTCTAGTACTTAACGATAAAGGGTTATGGGATACCATGACAGTGGAAGAAATTGAAACACCGACTCCTGGTAAAGGTGAAGTTCTAGTTAATATTCACGCTGCAGGCTTAAACCCTGTTGACTATAAAACAGCAACAAATGGTAATCCAAACTGGACATATCCACATGTTCTTGGACTTGATGGTGCTGGGATTATTGAGCAAGTAGGTGAAGATGTAACAGAATGGAACCCTGGTGATCGCGTTGTCTATCACGGAGATCTGACAAAGAAAGGAACATTTGCAGAGTACGCGATAACATCTGCTCATACAATTTCAGCTCTACCTGATTCGATACCGTTTGAAGATGCGGCTGCGATTCCGACTGCTGGTTATACAGCTTATCAAGCACTTTTCCGTAAGCTTCATATACACAAAGGACAAAAAATCCTTATCCACGCTGGAGCAGGTGGGGTTGGCGGCTTCGCAATCCAGATGGCAAAATACATGGGATTAACGGTCATCACAACTGCATCCAAACATAATCACAACTTTGTTAAACAATTGGGTGCTGATTATGCGATCGATTACAAAGAAGAAGATTTTGTTGAACGAGTACTAGAGATTACGAATGGGATTGGGGTAAACGCTGTTCTTGATGCAGTAAGTGGTGATAACGCAACAAAGTCACTTGATACACTCACGTTTAATGGCCAAATTGCCTACATCGCAGGCGCACCTGACTTTACTCAAGGTGTCTCTTTCGCACGTCCTCTTTCTTTCCACCAGATCGCACTCGGTGGTGTTCACCAATCCTCTAATACAGCAGAACAAGCGGACCTTGCGGCAATGGGAGACGAAATGATTAACCTCCTTCTAGGCGGCTATGTTGATCCATTGATTCATCAAATCGTTTCCCTAGAAGATGTTCCACAAGCACTTGTTGAATTATCCGAACGACATGTGACCGGTAAGATTGTAGCAAAGGTGAAAGAGTAACTTAAGATCAATCGTCCTCGCATAATGAGGACGATTTTTTTTTGGATTGTTAACACCCTTGATTTGTAATTATTAAGAAAAGGCTATGTTAGCTCATATTGTGGATTTCTGGATGTTTGGCTCATTAGAAGTATTACCTGACTAACTATCTAAAGAAAAGAAATATTGCAACAACTTATTCGATATGCTACTATATTTTGAAATAAGAGGTGAACGATATGGTTAACTTATCTTTTGTCGTACAACTTCATCATCACAGCTAGCCTTGCTATCCGCTTGTTAAAAATCGCGTATAGGAAGGCTATTTCTCGTAACCGCATGAATCTGAAGAGCAAGCTTCTTCATTCTATGCGGTTTTTTTGTATTCAAAAACGAAAGGATGATTTAAATGAAAAAGCTGAAGGATCAGAACGTTAAGGGAGCAGTAGATTACTTACCTAAAGAAGAAACAATACGCCGTAACATCAGAAGAACACTAGAAGATACATTTATTCAGTACAATTGTCTCCCACTGGAAACGCCCATTCTAAATAAACAGGACCTACTATCATCTAAATATGCGGGCGGTGCTGAAATCTTAGAAGAAATGTATACCTTATCTGATCGTGGTGAACGTGAGCTTGCTCTTCGGTACGATTTAACTATACCATTTGCCAAAGTGGTTGCCATGAACCCAGATTTGCAAATGCCTTTTAAGCGCTATGAAATCGGGAAAGTTTTCAGAGATGGCCCAGTTAAACCAGGACGATTCAGAGAGTTTACACAGTGTGATGTTGATGTAACAGGTATTGACTCACCACTAGCAGAAGCTGAGTTAATGGAGATGGCTTGCGATATTTTCACCAAGCTTAACCTTGAGGTAACGATTCAGTATAACAATCGCAAACTTCTCGCTGGTATGCTTGAATCCATCTCCATTCCAGAATCCCTCTTGAATGACGTTATATTAACATTGGATAAGCTAGAGAAAATCGGGATGGACGGTGTGAAAAAAGAACTGCAGCAAAAAGGCGTTTCGTCTCAATCGATCGCACTTGTCGAAAAGGAAACGCAGCAATGGGTGAACAAAGAGATATGCTATTTTAAGTCATACTCTTCTGCTAATGAAAAGGTTAAACAAGGCTTACAAGAACTTGAAGAACTAACCTCCTACATTGAAGGACTCGGTTTACAAAAACAATGTAAGTTCAACCCATTTCTAGCCAGAGGGCTCGACATCTACACTGGAACAATCTACGAAGTTTTCATAACCGATCAATCCATTTCTTCTAGCATCGGGAGTGGCGGACGCTATGATAGTGCGATTGGCGGATTACTTGGAACGGATGAGCCTGTCTCTACAGTTGGCATATCATTTGGGCTTGATGTAATTCTAACAGCAATTAAGAGTAAAGAAGAGCCTTTTTCATTAGAGGAGAATCCAGATTATCTTATCATTCCAATTGGAACCAAGCTTGAAGCTCTTATTGTAGCGTCTTCTTATCGTAAAAAAGGCTACCGAGTTGAACTCGATATGAGTGGTAAACGCACTGGTAAATTACTCGACCGTGCAAATAAAAGAGGGATTAAGCAAGTTATTTTTGTAGGAGAACAGGAAGTTGAACGCAATGAAATCGTCCTGAGATTATTAGAAGAAGGAAATGAAGAACGAATTCCGTTTCAATTTTAGTGCATGTAACAAAAAAAGCGAAGGATCAGAGATGATCCACCGCTTTTGTATACGTATTATTCTTTTATTTGAAACCGATTGAAGCTCCTCTGACTATCCTTCTGAAGCATCTACTTCTTTTTCCTTTGAAAGGAACCAGCCGCCAACAGCAATGAGAATCAAAACACTATAGAACGTCGCCTTCCATGCTACAGATTTCGCAAAAGCCTCTGGTAATACACCTAATTCAGGATGCGACAATGTGTAAACGGATAGCTTAACACCAACCCAGCCAACAATCATAAACGCCGCAATCTCTAAACCTGGCTTCGCTTTCAACAATGTAACAAAGTAATTAGCTGCAAATCGCATAATAATCAAGCCAATAAGACCACCTGCGAAGATTACTAGAAATTTCCCTCCATCTAGTCCACCAATTTGAGGTAAAGGGGTATTCGGGAGAGTGACTGCTAATGCAACTGCTGCAAGAATTGAATCAACTGCAAAAGCAATATCTGCTAGTTCAATTTTAATTACAGTGCCCCAGAAGCTGGCTTGTTTCTTTTCTTTGTTTTCCTTTTCTTTGTTTATGGTTTTCTTGAAAATCGTTTTTCGAACAATATGATTGATCGCAATAAACAATAGATACAATGCTCCTATTGCTTGCACCTGCCACACATGCACTAGAAACGAAATGGCGAATAGTGATGCGAAGCGAAAAACAAAAGCACCTGCTAATCCGTAGAACAAAGCTTTTTTACGCTGTTCCTCTGGTAAATGTTTAACCATAATAGCTAATACTAGTGCATTGTCTGCTGCAAGTAGCCCTTCAAGTCCAATGAGAAGCAGCAAAACCCAACCATACTCAAGTAAAATAGCAAACTCCATTTTCATCCCCCTTGTTCTCATCTTTTTATAAGAATACTAACCACAAAAATAACCTTTACCCACATACGGTAAAGGTTAAAAAATATAGACCTTTACCAGCAGTAAAGGTCTTGCTAACAACTGTTAAGTTGCCAACAAAGCCGAGAGTGCGAACACTCCGGAATGACGACTTTGTTGTAAAAGCTACTCCCCTTTAGGAGTCCGATTATTAGATTGTTAAATTTATACTAATGCAAGGACTAGCTATTCGTCAAGATCTTTTTTCTTTTGATTGGGTGTTTGTTCCTATAGCAGATTCATTTCCGCTCCAATCAGCTATGTTTAGTTCTTTATATAAATCTCTTTTAAAAACTACAATCTTTAAAAAAGGCTTTTTTAGTATAGATTGTTGCTATAAGAGTTGGTGAATTTCCGCTCCACGATGCTCGCTTTCCGCGGGGCGGGCGGTGAGCCTCCTCGTCGCTAACGCTCCTGTGGGGTCTCACCTGTCCCGCTAGTCCCGCAGGAGTCGAGCATCCTTCCGCTCCAATCCTAAGTTGGTTTTTTCAATAATTTTTTCAAAAGCAACAATCTTTTAGAAAAGAGCCTTAAGAAAAGACCTTTTTAAAAGAACCCTTTGATTTATGGCTTTTTACATGAAAAAAGTAAAAACAATGGGATTCTCTTTCTTCGTTCATATTCCTCTTTAGTTTCGAAATTTTCTCTTCGAGGCGTCCCTTCACGAAGGGTTTGGATCTCAAAACCAGCGCGCTGCAAAGAGAGGAAATAGTCTTCAATGGTTCGGTGATATTTCACAACGTCCTCCCCGATCCAGGGCTCAATTCTTTTTCCAGAAGAAAAGTAATTATCCACAATCCAGTTCGAACGCTTTCCTCCCTGCATGCTTTCAACAGACGCTGTTAAAACAGGATGTTGAACACTAAAGACAAACTCTCCACCAGGTTTTAGTGTGTGATAAACCTTTTCCATAACTTGTTCAACTTCTTCTATGTAATGTAGAACTAATTGAGAGATGACTCGGTCAAACGTGTTGGGTGGATACTCGTACTCTTCTAAAGAAGAGTGTTGCACACGACCTAATGATCCTTCTAGTTTATCCGCAGCTCTTTCGCACATGTTCTTAGATCCATCAATGCCTAAATAAGATGAACAGTTACGCATAAGTAACTCTTCTCCAAGCGAGGCATCACCACACCCGAGATCCAAGATGCTTAAGCCACCGATATCTCCTAGTAGATCGAACAGGGCTGGATTCTCAATTAGTTTATTCGGACTCTCATTCCGATGTCGTCTAACCATATAGTGATCGTAGAACTCTTTGTTGTCATAAACAGACGAACCTTTGTATTCCATCCAGCTTCCTCCTCTATTTGGGCATTCTGCATACTATTCGATAGTGCTACTCGATCTCCTTTACTTTTGTTGATAAACCCTCAAATATTTCAATAAAGTAAGGACTGCCAGAGAACTCAAGCAACCCTTACGTTTATCATTAATTCAACTCAATTTTCACAGGCTCTAATTCAACTGGCAAATTGCCACTTAAATCACCTAAACTTACCCTCACCACATACTGGTCTTCACCGAAAATCTTCCCATTGCTAACTTCAAAAGTACTTCTGAAAATTAGTTTTTCTTTATCTAACACTTTAACCGAATGCTTCATTGGTTCATCGTAGATATCTTTCCTGCTTTCTTCAACTAATAGAGAACTCCTTAGAAAAGCTTCCTATCTTCTCTTTCTATCTGAACTTGGGTACTGATTGATCCAAGCTAGTGCATCTGTCGTTCCTCATTCTCAATCCTACACTCTGCATTATCTTTACTAGTTGAAATTGCATACTTTCCACAGAAGAAAGTTTTACTCCAAGCAATTCTTTTATCAACACAATCTCGATCACTTTCACCCATTTTCATTTAATTGGACCAATACACGTGTCTTTAACACACCGTGATACGTATGATGTCATTACAAGAGTTTAATAAGCAGAAGAAAGGATGTTGCAGAAGTGAAGAACAACTTCTCATATTTAAAGGAGCATATCGGTCGTAAAGTACGCGTAGACCGAAGTGGTCCTGAGTCACAGGAGGGTAGACTACTTGGGCTTACTGAGGACCTGCTAGTACTAAAAAACAACGATAGTGTAATTTTTTATTATCAAACATCACATTTGAAAAGTATTACGCTAGATTCGAAAGAAGAGCTTTCCCTTGCAGAAGAAAATTGGGTATCTGAAGGAAGCACACTACGTGATGTACTTGAAAAATTAAAACATAGTTGGATTCAAATTAATCGTGGGGGGCCTGAGAAAGTGGAGGGGGTTCTAAGTAGAGTAGAAAATGATGAACTCATTTTAGTAAGAAATGAAGAACTCATCTATATTTCTCTCTTTCATATCAAAAGTGTTAGTAGCCCCGACGTAAGTAACAAAAACGATCAGAAGGCTTCTGCTCTTGGAAGCTCAGACCTATGTGAGCCTATGAATGTTTATACTCTATCTACGCCACCGTCACTTAGAAAAAGATCATAAATAAAACGAAGGGATTGGTTAACTATGAATAATTTCAGATATCTTAAAGCACACATTGGGCGTACAGTTAAAATAGATCGAGGTGGCCCTGAATCTCAAGAAGGAACACTTGTAGACCTTCAAGAAGACTTTCTCGTACTAAAAGGAACAGGTGATTCACTTTACTACTACCAGATTACACACTTAAAAAGCATTTCTATGAATTCACAAGATGGTTTTCGAGGACGCTCTCACAACCATAAAGAAGATTTAGTTGAAGGTTCCACTTTTGAAGAAGTTCTTAAGAACTCACAGTATCGTTGGGTACGTATTAACAGAGGTGGCCCTTCTAAAACTGAGGGCGTCATTGAAAAAGTTGAAAACGATTCAGTAACTCTTATTAAAAATGATGAAGTCATTACACTTCCACTTTTCCATATCCGTAGTATTGTGTTAGAGGTAGAAAAGGATGATCAAACATGACTAATTTTAAAGTTCTAGAAGGGAAACAAGTTCAAATTAATTTAAAAGGACCTGAATCGAAAAGTGGCTCTCTTCTTAGTGTAAAGGATGACCACCTTGTTCTTCTAAGTGAAAATGGGGTTATTTACTACAATCTTACACATGTAAAAAGCATTACTAAGAACTCAACAGCAAATTCAGAACAAAATCATAAGAAATCCTATTTAAAAAAGGGCTCTTTTGAAGACGTACTATCAGCTATGCATCACAAATGGGTGAAAATCAATCGTGGTGGACCAGAGCACACTGAAGGCGTATTGGTTGGCTTACAAGATGATCACATCCTCCTAATTAAAGAACGTGAACTAATCCACATTTCCATGTTTCATATCAAAAGTGTAAGTGTTGGGGAATAAAGAATGTAACTTAAATATTTGTAAAGATAGAATTTAAACGAATCTTCACAAATTGACGATTCCTATAGTAGTTGGAGTCCCTCCCCCTACTATTCGGTATCGTAATCTTAATCTATTGATATGATTTGCCAATCTCCTTAGATACATTACTCTTTAATGGGGAGAGGAGGAAAAAATGATAGCAGCAGTAACCATTTTACTATCAGGATATTTCCTGCACCAATCAATTAAACCAGCAGTGCAATCCACCTTAAACCCATCTCTCTACTACAAAGGTCAATTATTCACGTGAAGAGGAAGCGACATGCCAATTACTTCAATTACCTTTACGATCGTCGTTTTCCTCCTCACCATTAATTTTAACATCTCACTTGAGCACTCCTTTAGAAGGGACAAGAGTTGAGGGCCGTTTCGTACCTACCTGATCTAATTGTAGTCATCAAGCTTTATCTTCATTTATTTTGATACTCCCATTGAATCGACCGCAATAGTTGCTACGATCTTTATTCTCTTTCATTACAAGTGGAGAATATTCTGTTCCTATCAATGGGATCTCTGCCTGTTTCTATAAAAGAAAGGAGGTCAAGCGTGAGAAATTTAAACGACTTAATTAATGAGACAATTAAAATAAAGCTAAACGGTAATAGTGATTTGATAGGTGTGCTTATTGATAGCGGGAACGATATTCTCGTTCTTTATGATGGTAACAATCTCATCTATGTATCACAATTTCACGTCCATTATTTTGAAGTTTGCAATAGTGTAGAAGACAAGATTTCGACCACAGTCGACTCTTTATTCCCCGGAATGGAACCGTTGGATTCAATCTCATTTCGAAAAACACTACAAGAATCTCGAGGGATTTTCACGGAAATATTCGTTTCTGGTCACAAAAGCATCCACGGTTATATTACTAGTGTTATGAATGACTACATCGTATTTCAAAGCCCAATTTATAAAACAATGTATATTTCACTTAAGCATCTAAAGTGGCTAATACCATACCCTCAGAATGTACGACCTTATGAGCTAACAGATAGCGAATTCCCTGTCGTTCCAATCGGTTTGTCATTAGCTCGCACCTTAGAAGAGCAATTGAAGAAATTACTTGACCAGATTGTGATATTTGATCTGAATGAAAATTCGAATAAATCAGGAAAGCTGACGAGCATGCACGGTAACCAAATTACTTTAACAAGAGCGCGCAACCAGCCTGTATTTCTAAATTATCACCACATTAAAACCGTACACTTTCCATAACTTGTATTTAAACCCACATACTTCTATTCGTCCGTTATCTCCTAACGGACTTTTTGATATTTACTCACCTTCCCCCTATTACCTACTATCTCTATATCTTTAGTTCTATTCCACTCTAGTTCTAACAAACAAAGCCGATAGGTACTTGTCAGTATTTGACGTGTTTTGCGAAGGAGATTAATTTAACTTGAAGAAATCCCTACTTATGAAAATCAAAGGGGGCTTCAACTATAATGAAAAACGGGAAAAAATTATTTTCGACTTTAGGAGCAAGTTTACTCGCTGGTTCATTACTTGTATCAGGTGGAGCTAGTGCTAACGTATCAGGTCCTATCGTTGAAACGAGTCTGCATGATCACGTGGAGCTCGATTCAGCTATGATGGATATGAGGAATGTACTAAATAAGGTGTTACCAACAGGAACACAGTTAAATGCGGCCGATACTCTTATTAGCCAGGCAGGCGCTGGTGTCAAAATCAAATGGAATTCACTTTTTGGAACACCATCCATGATCGTGAAAGATCAGGGATACCTAACTGAAGCTTCAAATAAAAATGCTGAAACCGTTGCTCGAGATTGGTTAGAGGAAAATGCTGCGCTATTCGGAGTGAAAGCTTCTGAGATTGCTAATTTGAAAGTTACTCGTAACTATGCAATGAAGGGTACCGGTCTTCAACCTGTTACATTCCAACAAACGTTTGATGGTATTGAGTCGGTTTATGGAGGCCGCGTGATTGTAGCTGTTAACAAAGAAGGTAAAATACTATCTGTTACAGGAAATATGAGCCGTTCCACTTCTCTTGTAGACAATTTCGACCTTACGTCAAAAGAAGCGCTAAGCAAAGCGATTGAGCTTCAAAGTCCTTCAATTTCATACACACCTAATTTAATTGATACTGAAAAGGCCTGGGACGTATTCGCTGCAGACGTTCTTCCTACGAAACAACGAGTTAAAAAGGCAACATTTATAACGGATAAAGGCGTCCGTCCTGCTTATCGCGTCTTATTCATTGAGAAGCTAAATGAAGGATACGAGATTGTGATAGATGCAGCTACAGGCGAGCAATTGTACAAACGCTCCCTTGTTGACTATCTTGCAGATCCAGAAGGTCTAATCTTCGAAAACTTCCCTGGTGCACCTAAGGGTGGAACACAAACAGTAAAGTCATTTAATGGTGATCCTAATGCATCACCTAACGGCTGGTTGCTACCTGGAACTCCTCTAGGCATTACGACTTTCGGAAACAATGCGAATACGTATGCGAACTGGAGCAACTTCATCGCACCCGCCGATCAAGCAGTAAGACCAGTTGCACCACTTGGCGAATTCAGCTTTACATTTAAAGATTCTTGGAATAAGACCAAAGGACAAACGGTTCCTCCTTCTTATGCAGATGATGTAAACAGTGCATCAACGAACCTTTTCTATCACCATAACCTTTTCCACGATTATTTCTATAATCTTGGATGGGTAGAAGGTGCCGGTAACCTACAGCTGTCTAACTTCGGTAAAGGTGGTTTGGGTGGAGATGCGATCCTTGGGCTTGTACAGGCAGGCGCAGCATCAGGCGGCGCACCAACTTACACAGGACGTGACAATGCCTACATGCTCACATTACCAGACGGCATTCCTGCCTGGAGCGGCATGTTCTTATGGGAACCTATTGCTGGCGCATTTGAAGGATCATATGCTGATGGAGACTTCGACGCAGGAATCATCTATCATGAATACTCGCACGCCTTGTCCACTCGACTTGTAGCTGGTGGTGAAGCTCTTGGAAGTCACCAATCTGGTTCGATGGGTGAAGGCTGGGGTGACTGGTACGGTATGCACTACCTGCTGAAAAATGGCCTACAGGATAAACCAGTCGTTGGCGGCTATGTAACTGGAAATATGGAGAGTGGAATTCGAAGCTACGCGTTGGATGATTCTCCATATAACTACGGAGATATTGGCTATGATGTAGGCGGTCCTGAAGTTCACTCTGATGGTGATATCTGGGCAGCCATTCTATGGCAAGTAAGAGAAGAATTAATCGAAACCTACGGTAAAACAGAAGGTGAATCCATTGCTGAGCACCTTGTTATGGATGCTATGCCGATTTCTGTTCCTGAGCCTTCAATGGAAGACATGAGAACAGCGATCATCGCCTCAGACTTTGAGCGTTACGGCGGTGAGCACTATGATGCTCTATGGAAAGCATTTGCTCAGCGTGGCTTAGGTTCTGATGCGTATTCTAACGGTGGTAATGATACAGATCCAATCCCGGCATTCAACCATCCAGATGGACAGCACAACGGACAGATTTCGGGTACTGTTATTAATGCAGCAACGAACAAGCCAATTAAAGATGCTCGTATTATTATTGGAGAATTTGAAGCTAGAACAAGTCCACTCTCCGTCACAACGGAAGAAGGAAAGTTTGCAACTTATATGGTGGAAGGTACTTACAACATCACCATACAAGCAAAAGGATTTGGCTCTAGAACAATTGAAAACGTTACGATTAAACCTGGTAAGAAAAATAACCTTTCATTTAAACTATCACCTAACGTCGCTTCTTCCTTTAACGGTGCTTCGATTGCAAATGTTTCAGGTGAATCGGACAGCAACCCAGTAAAGTTCGCGATTGATGATACCGAAGCTAGTGTATACGCTACTGATACACAAGAAAATGGTTTTAAAGGATCAGACTTTGTAGTTGATTTAGCAGGGGACGAGGCAGTAGATATCTCTCATATCCAGGTAAGTGCGATGAAGGATATTTCAAAAGCTAGATTCGCAACACTCAAGAACTTTAGCGTACAAACATCAATGGACGGAAAGAACTGGACAACTGTCGTGAGAGAAAAATTCACAGCTCAAAAACCTAGACCAACTGTAGCTGATCTTCATTACAAAGGCTTTGACTTAGACAAGCCTGTGAAAGCGAAATTCCTTAAATTCATTGCACACGATTCACAAGACAATTCGAAAGGATATGTTCAAGTTGCTGACATCCAGGCTTTCACATCAAAGAAAGCACAAATTGAGCCAGTGACACTCGAACCTGAAGAGCCTTTTATTGCTGAAGGAACTGTACAAGCAGGCAATGCAGGAACTGGAATTGGTAACCTTGCCGACGTGCCAGCCACTCTCGCAGTTACAGAGAATGAGTTTGTAACGACACAAAACCCAGAGCCGGCTTCCCAAGGTGCTGACGGTTACGTCGTTACACTACCCGCTCAGTATGGTGATGGCATCCATAACTTCACATTAGAAGGCTTAAGTGATACTGAATACGACTACGATGTTTATTTCTACAACAAGAACTTCGAACCAATTGGAGGAGTAGCAACGGCTGGTGCTAATGAAGCCGGAGTCATTCCTGGAGGTACAAAATATGTGTACGTAGGCCTATACTCAGGAGCAAACGTACCGTTTACCTTCACAGCAACGAGCCCATATTAAACTATAGTAGATTATAATACAAAAGCGAGCTTGCATGACAAGCTCGCTTTTGTGCGTTTTATTTCTGATGTTTGAAAAAATGTTTCTCCCGTTACTAGATCTGTGAATGACAAATGTAACTTCCTTTTTCAAATGGACCTTTTCTTAAAGATTGTTGCTCCTTAGAACTGTTGTATAAATACCACACTTCGCTAATTGGAGCGGAAGGATGCTCGACTCCTGCGGGACAGGTGAGACCCCGCAGGCACGCCGCCCGCCCCGCGGAAAGCGAGATCCTGGAGCGGAAATTAACCATAACCACTATACTCTAGCAACATATCCTTCCGATCATTATTGTTGAAATATCCTATCTACTATGCGATAAACGATACAGTTAACTACTAATCAGAGGAGAATTATCATTCTATGAACATCACCATACGCAATGCAAAGAAAGATGAATTACATGCGATACGAAAACAAAGAGTCGATGCTTACGCTGATCATAAACAAGCTATTCCTGAAGCACACTGGGATGCCTTACGACAAGCAATCTCTTCAGAAGCAGATCAACAACCTGGCGTCGAGTTACTAGTAGCCGAGATGGATGAGAACATTGTAGGAAGTGTCGCTTTGTTTCCAGCAAACACAGATGCTTACGAAGGCTTTGTTGACGAATTGAATTATCCTGAAATACGTGTTCTTGCCGTTGCTCCAAGTGCGCGTGGAAAAGGAGTAGCTACAGCTCTACTTAATGAATGCATTCACCTCGCAGGAGCTCAAGGGTTCCATGAGATTGGTCTCCACACTGGCGAATTTATGAAAACGGCCATTGCTTTATATGAACGGTCTGGCTTTAAGCGATTGCCTCAACACGACTTTGAACCAGCGAATGATGGCATTATTGTAAAAGCTTTTAAACGTTCCATTTCATAATCCCCTAAACTCAAAAAAGCACGGCTCCCATTGGGGACCGTGCTTCTATTATTATGGCATAAGGTATGTTGCATAGTAACGTGTAATGGCTACTGCGAAATCTCCTCTTGTTACTTTTTCAGTTGGCTCAAACTGCGCTGTGACGTTCGGCTCAAGATCATATGGTCCCTGTGTAACATCAAAGTAGGCATTTAGTATATTTAAATCTAGTGCTAGCTGCACATATCCTTTTAGCACTGCTGGAACTTCAGCACCATCTGAAAGTGTAATTCGCTCATCTTTGTATTGTACTGTTAATTCTTCATTCATCGCTTCCGCTTCATCCTGCAAGCCGAGGCTTTGTACAAGAGAGTAAGCTAATTCAGCTCTAGAAACAGATCCTTTTGGTGAGAACTTACCATTTACTGCTTTCATAACACCATTGTCATTTTGTTCAATGTCTTTTAAAGCAGCACCTTTAGCTGTCACGGCTTCAGCGTAAGGAAGGTCAGTGGCATTAACATCAGAGAACGTCTTGTTGATCGGAAGCGTTTGTACAACACCTGCTCCCATCGTTAGAAACTTCGCTAGATCAATTCGTTTGAGCGATTCATTCGGTCGAAAGTCTCCATTACTTTTACTATCTAGCAACCGTTCAGAAACACCTGTTTGAATAGCAGCTTCTGCAGGATGTCCTTCGATATCATTTAATCCACTAAATCCATTCGCTTTCTTAAATGCAAGTTCTCCTTTAATCGCTTCTGGTAACGCTAAACCGTTTAGTCCTCTAAGTTCCACTGTCCACTTACCTGGTATTGGTGCAGACACTTGAACAGTGCGATTTGTGTATAAACTGAATAGGACAGAAATTCCTGAAGAGTATTCCGTTCCATCTGGTGCTGTTAGAACAAGATTAATCGTATTGCCTGTTTCACCTAATAATCCTTTTGCGTTAACTCTAGCAACAACCTCAGTGACGCCTTCTTCAACTTGAAATTCCTTCTTATTCTCATTTGCCGCACCGTAATCGATTGTAAAAGGTTCGCGGTTCACTTGCATATCCACATTCGAATTGAACGTATTTGTCATGTTCACTGTACTACCATAACTTTTACCCATATTTAGTGCTTCATCAACTGCAGCATAAGCATTAGCATATCCTGCACCAACTTCCCACGCTTCATACCCTGGCATGTTTGTTGCCGTATCCTGAACAATTTGTTTCACCTCTAATGGAGATAATTCAGGATTAGCATCTAGTATTAATGCAACAATACCTGCCATGTGTGGGGCTGCCATGGATGTTCCACTCATCGTCGTGTAGTAAGGAAGATAAGCTGGTTCAATTAATTCAACGTCTTTATCTGCTGATAGACCTGTTGTTGGTGATATAACGCGTGTTGAAACAATATCTTTTCCTGGGGTCGTAATTGTCGGCTGGTCAATCCATTCGAATGTTTCTCCATCCACAGTTACTTGGCCGCCCTTCTGGCTTACACCTCTTGATGAAAAGTCAGCGAGGTTCCCCTGTTTGTCTCCTGCTGCAACAGTGATAACCCAAGGTGCCTTCTTATAATTCCCAGTGATTGTAGATTCTGCAGGTCCTGAGTTACCCGCTGAGAAAACTGTTACAATTCCGCGATCATACAGCTTTTTCGTAGCAATATTGATTGGATCTTCCGGATCAAAGTCTGTTCCCGCATCACTTGTTGCGCCCCAAGAATTTGTGATCACACGGATATTGTAATCATTCTGATGCGTTAGAGCATAATCAAAGCCGCCTAACGTATCTAGAATAGCAAGTCCTGCACCAGAGCCATAACCAATTAAGTTTGCTCCAGGAGCTACGCCTTCATATTCTCCAGCAGATTTAGAACCGGTGGCACCGACAATTCCAGCAACGTGAGTACCGTGACCTGAGTTGTTGTCTGTATTAGGTACATCTTCTACGTACGTAATTGGCAATAAACCATTTTGAGCATTCAGATTGGTCGAGCCAAGAACATTTTGAACTAGATGGTCGCCATATTTGATATCACTATGTGTGCCGTCTACTCCGCTATCGTTCACAACCACTCCAATTCCCTTTCCAGAAAAAGGCATTCCACCATTCGCTTTTCTCATCTCAACGTCCGCGCGAACCGCATCTACACCTGTTAGAGCAGTTGCTTCAGCATTTTCATATTCTAGTTGATCGTTATAGTAGATTGAGCGAACTTCAGAGCGCTTAGCGAGTTCCTCAATTTGATTTGCAGTAGCAATTACGCCTGTTATTGGAAGGTTCTGTAGTGATAGACCTTTTGTAATCCCTATGTCGTCAAGTAACGTTAGTTGAGATGCCTTTGGTGCCCCATCACCATAGAACGTAACAATTACCTCTAGATTAGTCGTTTGTGATTTCATTATTTGCTGTAGCTTTGTTCCAATCGTTGTTTCCCCACTTTGAGCTGATGCACTATGTAGTGGTATCGAACTCAAAACGGTTGCACCTACTAACAGTAGTGCTAGTATAATCGATTTTAATTTCATCCTTACTCCCCCTGTTCAGAATGTTTTAACTATTACACTTATTATCTCGAAAGTAGCCCCGCTTAGCTATTCCACTTAAGTTATAAATTGCTAACCATAAGAACTATAGGACAACTAGTACCAATGGGGTACATATAAAAAGTCAGATTCCTTTACATAAAGGAATCTGACTCGAATACGGTAGAAAGTTAAGGCAATGGTACCAACTGGTGTTGCACGGCATAGATAATGGCTTGAGATCTGCTTTTCACATTCAGCTTTTTGTATATTTTGCTTACATGAATCTTAACCGTTTTATCGCTAATATAAAGTTCTTCACCAATCTCTTTGTTACTCTTCCCACTAACTAGACAGATAAGGACTTCCTTTTCACGATCCGTAAGCTCAGAAGTGCTCGACGCCTCCTGCTTTTGATTATAGAATCCTAGCAGCCTTTTCGTAAGCGTGGGATCAATGATAGACTCTCCTTTTGCAACAGTTCGAATCGCTTCCACAACTTGATCTGTTGGGAGATCCTTGAGCAAGTAGCCGTCAGCCCCTTCTCTAATTGCAGCCATGAAATATTCATCGTGACTATGCATCGTCAAGACTAGTACCTTCACAGAAGGATAATCCCGTTTCAACATTCCTGTTAACTCAATCCCGTTTTTATCGGGAATGTTAATATCCATTAGCACAACATCAGGTTGACACGATGTGACGACACGAACAACCTCATTTCCATTAACCGCTTCACCTACTACCTTAATGTCCTCTTCCATTTCTAGAATGTTTTTTAGACCATCACGCAAAACAGCATGATCATCCACTAGCATGACGTTGATCATGTTCCATTCCCCCCTCAAGACCAAGCTTTGGTATCGCTAAACTAATTTCTGTCCCTTCGCCTTCTCTACTATCAATTTGTAGAGTAGCTTCTATTTTCTCTGCTTGTTCATTCATACTTAAAATACCAAAATGAGGATCTTTCTTGGCTTTCACCATCGCTCCTAACAATGAGAAACCAACGCCATCATCTGTCATTTTTAATAAAACATGCTCTTTCTGGTAGCTCAGTAATACGGTAACGCTAGTAGCTTTCGCATGCTTAATTGTATTTTGAACACTTTCCTGAAAGATATCAAACATTACTTTTTCCACCATCGGACTTAACACAATGGGCTTTCCGCGCTCCTCGAATGAAAGATTCAGCTGAGATTCTTTCTTGATCACATCAATTCTTTTAAGGATCGCCTGTTTTAATCCAACACGTTCTGTCTCATACGGGCGTAAGGCATAAATTGACTCTCTTATTTCTTTCAAACTATGTCTAAGTTTGCTTAAGCTGTCCACAAGGATATCATTTGCTTCCGCAGGCTTTTGATAGAATTTCCTATTAGCTGTTTCAAGCTTCAATACAGCTCCTGCAAGTGACTGGGCGACTCCATCATGGATCTCTCTTGCAATACGATTACGTTCTTCTAACACGGTCCTTTTTTCCTGCTCAGAAATTAGCATTCGGGTTTTAATAACGACTGCTAATTGATTCGCGAGCGTTGCAACAGATTGAATATCTTCCTGTCTGAAACTATGTGTTCTGCTTCTTGCAACAACAAACATACCAAGAGATTTTCCTTCTAAAATAATGGGTGCATACACGAAAGCTTTTAGTGCTTTATCAAAACATGAGGGCACAATCCCTGGGTTTTTCTTTCGATCTTGAAAAACCTCCGTCTCGCTAATATCATCAAAATCCTTTATTCCATGTGGAGCCATACATTCTTCTTTCACAACCTGACCATGGGAGAAACGAACTCTCCATCGCCCATTTTCCTTAACCCACAGCACACTTGCATCAACATCTACAAAATCGTTAAGGCTTGTTTCAATCGAGTCTACCCAATTTTTTGTTGGTAGCCATCTATTTAATTCTGTTGAGATCGCAAACAAAGCTTTCAGTCGATTCCGCTCAGTATGTAGCCTAACAATAATGGCGCTGAGCAATGCAAAACCGACAAGAGGTGAGAAAAAGAAAAAGTAGGAAAACACATCTATTACGCCTCTATTCTGATTCGAGACGTAGAACATGACCCCTATGTAAATGATCGAGATGACACCACTGATGAGCTCAGTTATAAACTTTGTTCGCCAAATTTGGATTGGATAGGTTTGTGGTCGAATGATTAATACCAGATCTACAAGTAGATTGTTAATCACATAGTACGCGCCGGTTAATAGCATCACGGAAATCAATGAACTGTTCTCTGATTGACTATAGAATGGTTCAAGTAAACGGGCAATGGATACAGCAGCTATGAAACTTAGTACGAGTTGAGAAGGATTAAAGAATACAATCCGAAGCGGCCTTCTTCGGATGACATTAACCAGAAGTACAATTATTGCATAGATCACCATTGCGAGTGGTAATCCTTCTACAGCGTAAATTGTATAAATTAAAGGAAAGCTTAAAGACGTATATCCTTTCCAAACAGAAATAGGATAGTATTCTGTTACAAATAGAAAGCCGACTAACAACACGAATACTCCAAAGTTTTCTGGTTGTTGAATATGCAAAGCCATCCAACCAACTGATAACCAGCCAATAAGGGATACAAGCGTTAAAAACCACCTGGCGTGCCTTTCTCTTCTCTGAATAGGTGCTTTATGCTCCATTTCGGCCTCCATTCGACATTATCTGAATTTTCCCTCTATAACTAGTTTACATGACTTTGAATTTTTTATAAAGAACACAAATTAGTCGGCGAATAAAGTTGAGATTGGTTTATATCCGCGATTCTACATTTCTGTCATAAAAAAAGAATCCTCGAACTAGAGGATCCTTTGAGAAGTTATAAACAACCCGGAACTAGTCGAAATGGAGATCCACTAACCAATCCCGGGGCCAACCCTTTGATGTAAGGGTTTGATACCTTTCATTATGACAAACATCTTCCCTTTTACCAATTCAACTAAGGATATAACTATTTATAGTACTTTAGATGTATAACCAACCATCTCCCTCTATTCACTAAAATGCTTAATTCCGCGGAACTAACATAATGGTGACTCCTACTAAACAAATAGCAGCTCCAAGAATGTCGTATAAATCAGGCGTTTTCTTATCTATTCCCCATCCCCAGAGGACTGACATGATAATAAAAACGCCACCATATGCAGCGTACACTCTTCCAAACGACGGGAAAACCTGCCACGTTGCAATGATGCCATATAGAACTAATGCAACACCACCAGCTAGTCCAAGTAAACTTGAATATCCTTCCCGAAGCCAGAGCCATATCAGATAGCCACCTCCAATTTCTGCAAGACCTGCTAGTACGAATAATAGAATAGCTTTCATAAATCTATCACTCCTTTTTCATGAGCTTTGAATAGTTAATAGACATTTTTTGAGTTAAAATAAACCCAATCGGTACTTAAGTATGATAATCTATTACAAAATGATTTCAACTATAGGAGACAATCATGTAAGAATAACTACTAACAGGAGAAGAGGATACCCATGGCGCAACGTGATCAATACATACAAAAATCTAAAAACACCTGCGAGCATGTTTATGGAATGGATCCCAACTCAATTCCCGTTTTACATGTGTTACTTTCTGAAGAAGAACTAGAATTACGTTTACAAAAATATGAAAGTTCACTTTCTATCATACAAAAATTCATGCAGAAGCTCCTAAGCTATCTTACCGAAACTCCCACTATGGTTGTCACAACAGATCATGAGGGATATATTCTCGATGCTTATGGTGATGATCGTTTTAAAAGTATGACAGATTCTTTCGGAATCGCTAGAGGAGTTCGTTTTGATGAATCTACTGCAGGAACAAATTCAATTTCACTTGCACTTCAATATAACGAACCTGTGCATCTTGTCGGTTTGGATCATTATCACAACTGCTTTGAACAGGTTGCATGCTACTCTGCTCCATTCTCCTACGAGAATGGACAACTAATGGGTACGGTATCTCTCATGACAACGAAAGAATATGCGTCCCCGCTCCACCTTGGATTGCTTTCATCTGCAATTGATACGATTGAACAAGAAATTAAATTGAATCAACAGAACGATCAGCTGCATCTTTATAATCAAATGTTAATGAGTGCCACACCACTGGGAATAATCATCACCGATCAAGAAGGACATATTCTTGAATACAATTTGAGCGCCGAGACGATTACTGGTAGAAACAAGCAAGAAATGATCGGAAGAATAATTACGTCAATTCCAGAACTTGCTCCTTTTTTCCAGCACGTATGCAATAAAAAAAAGAGCCTTGTAAATATCGAGTTAACATTCTCTGCTAGTAATGAGAAAAGATGCTTCCTTGATATTTTGCCTCTTTTTGATGAAACAAACAACCAGCTCGTTGGGGCTTTTGCACAGTTTAGAGACATGACATCTTATTATGAATTGCAGGACCAGGTGATTCAATCGGAGAAACTATCCGCTATCGGAAAGCTAGGAGCAGGATTTGCACATGAAATCCGAAACCCACTCACGTCCATTATCGGTTTTACACAGATGTTAGATGTCGATGACGAGCAAGCGAAATACGTGAATATCATTAAAGATGAACTAGAACGTATGAAAAACCTCGTTAATCAATTTGTCATGATGGGAAAACCAACGATTAGCCAACGTAGAACAGGAAATTTAACGACTCTAATTTCAGAAACAGTTGAATTAATGAATAGTAATGCTCATTTATTTAATGTTGAAATTTACTTCAATGATCGGGAAAATCTATTTATATGTATGGACGCTTCACAAATTAAGCAAGTGCTGATCAACTTCATCAAAAATGCTATAGAAGCTATGGCTGAGGGTGGACAGATCTGGGTTAGTCTTCAAAAGGACCGCACGAGTGTTACTATTACCGTTGAAGACAACGGCCAGGGTATGACTAAGGAAGAAGTTAAACAACTTGGTACGCCTTTCTTCAGTTCAAAAAGAAGTGGGCTTGGGATCGGACTTTCAATTTGTTTTGATATTATCAAGGCACATGAAGGAAAAGTTTCTGTTGAATCAGAAGAAGGCGATGGAACAAAAGTCCATCTTACCCTACCATATCAAAGAGAAGAGGTTTAACACCTCTTCTCTTTTTTTTATCTAAAACATAACAAAGCCTGCCACCTAAAGGAGATCCTTTAAGTGGCAGGCTGGTTACTGTTCTCATTTCAATTCAGCTTAAAACATTTCTGAAACAGTTTTTGCTTGCATGTGAAGTCCAAGATAATCCGGACCACCTGCTTTAGAATCTGTTCCAGACATTTTGAATCCACCAAATGGATGGTATCCAACAATCGCACCTGTACAGTTACGGTTGAAGTATAGGTTACCTACATGGAAGTCCATTTTCGCCTGTTCGATGTGTGCACGGTTATTCGTGATAACAGCACCTGTTAAGCCATACTCTGTATTGTTCGCAATCTCAATTGCTTCATCGAAGTTATCTGCTTTCGTTAAGCAAACAACCGGTCCGAAGATTTCTTCCTGCTGCATCCGGGATTTCGGAGCAAGATCAGCAAACACAGTTGGCTTGATGAAATACCCTTTAGAGTCATCGCCTTCTCCACCTGCAACAAGACGTCCTTCTTCTTTCCCGATCTCAATGTAGCTCATGATCTTATCGAAAGAAGCCTGGTCAATGACTGGTCCCATGTACACATCTGGACCTGTCGTTTCGCCTAGCGTAAGTTCATTTGTTAATTCTACGACGCGATCGCGGACTTGATCGTATACCTCTTTAAGAATGACCGCACGGGAGCCTGCAGAACATTTCTGACCAGAGAAACCAAATGCCGAGACAACAATTGCCTGTGCAGCAAGTTCAAGATCTGCATCTTTATCTACAACGATCGTATCTTTACCACCCATTTCAACGATCACTCGCTTCAAGTGTTGTTGACCAGGCTGTACTTTTGCCGCACGCTCATAGATGCGCGTTCCAACTTCACGTGAACCAGTAAATGTAATGATTGATGTTTTTGGATGGTCAACAAGATAGTCGCCTACTTCTGCGCCGCTTCCTGGTACGAAGTTCAATACGCCTTTTGGAAGGCCAGCTTCTTCAAGTACTTCTACGAATTTCGCAGCTACAACTGGTGTTGCACTTGCTGGTTTAAGAAGTACTGTATTTCCTGTAACAAGCGGTGCTACTGCTGTACCAGCCATAATTGCAAACGCAAAGTTCCACGGTGGAATAACAAGAGCTACTCCGCTTGGCGTGTAAACATAGCGGTTCTGTTCGCCTGGACGACTTTCGATTGCTTTTCCTTCACCAAGCTCAATCATCTGACGAGCATAGTATTCCATGAAATCAATTGCTTCTGCAGTATCAGCATCAGCCTCTTTCCAAGGCTTTCCTGCTTCATAAACAAGGTATGCAGAGAATTCATGCTTACGGCGACGAACAATCGCAGCTGCGCGGAATAGAAGTTCAGCACGAGAGCGAGCAGACCATTTTCTCCAGCCTTCAAATGCTTCATCAGCAGCTTGGATCGCTCTCTCAGCATGCTCTTTTGTTGCTTTCGAAACGCGTCCAACAACTTGCTCTTTGTTTGCCGGATTTATGGAAACAATTTTGTCCTCTGTACTTACACGCTCACCATTAATGAGAAGATCATGATCTTTACCGAGCTCTTCTTTTACTAGCTTCAGTGCTTCTTCAAAAGCCTTCTTGTTTTCCTTAACAGTGAAATCAGTAAACGGTTCGTGTTTGTATGGTACTACCATGAGTAAATTCCCCTTTCGAATTTAAAAATTGATTTTATTTTTTTAACAATCCATTTAACGCAAAAGCAATGTTGGCAGGTCGTTCGGCTAACCGCCTCATAAAATACCCATACCAGTCATTTCCATAGGGCATATACACTCTTACTGTATAGCCTTCAGATAAAAGTTCTAGCTGTCTTTCGCTTCGCATGCCATATAGCATCTGGAATTCAAATTGATCTTTCGAAATGCCATGTTCTCTGACTAATTCTTTCGTGTACTGAATAATCGCGTCATCATGACTTGCAATTGCTGTGTAATTCCCATTCAATAAATGCTTCTTAATAAGGAGTTTCAAGTTATGATCAACATCAGATTTAGCAGGAAATGCTACTTCCGCTGATTCCTTGTAAGCGCCTTTAACAAGTCGTAAATTTGGCTTTACTTCGTTTAAATCATCCAGGTCCTGATCTGATCGATATAAATAAGATTGAATAACAGTTCCAATGTTGCTGTACTGCTTCTTTAGTGCTTTGTAGAGATCGAGCGTTGCCTGTGTCCTTGACGAGTCTTCCATATCAATCGTCACAAACACATCATACTTCCTAGCCTCATCCATAATCTGAATCATATTCTCCCATACAAGATCGTGATTAATATCAAGACCAAGTGACGTTACTTTAAGGGAAAGTTGTGAATTCAAATCATGAGCGCTGATCATTCGAATCGTCTGTAAACACTCAAGCGTTCGTTCTCTCGCTTCAGCTTCTGAAGCAACAAACTCCCCGAGATGGTCGACTGTCACACGTAACCCCTGACTATTCAAACTCTGAATTAGAGGTACAGCGTGCTCAAAGGATTCCCCGCCAACAATCTTATCAGCCCCAAACTTACTACCCCATCGTTTAGCAAATCGATCGAGTGAAGGCCTGCTGGCAAGAAAAAGGAAAAAACTCTTGTTGAGGGCTTCCAACGCTACCACGCTCCTTTAACCTATATCTCCAAACATTCATCAAGCAGCAAGTCGTAATAATATTTTCTTTCTTGTGAAAATTATATCGATTTTATAGTCCATCTGACAACGTATTGAAAACACAATAGTTCCCACCGATTTTTGTGGTTTAAGCACAATAGAAAAGCGAAAGCGGCTGTTTAGACCCCACAGGCACTGTGGAGCGTGCTCACAAAAAAGAAGCTGCAACCGCAGCTTCTCTGTTTAGACAATATAATTGGGATTTGGACAATAAAAATGTATTTTGGCTAATATAATTTGGTTTCGGACAATATATCCGAATTTTGGATAATAACCCACCCACTCCAAACAAACCGACCTATTTCGTAGCGCCTTTTTGCTCCTCTACAGCAGCCAGATATCGATTGTAGTAAGACGGAATGTTGTTTAGTAACAACAATTCAATATAAATATGACTTTTCATATTAAAATCTTCAAAATCGATGTCCGTTAAATCCTGGATCTGCTTCATGCGGTAATTAAGTGTATTCGGATGGATAAAGAGCTCGGCAGCCGTATGCTTTCCTTTACCATTGTTTGATAAGTACACTTCAAGTGTTTTTAACAAACTAGAATGACTCACTGAATCTTTCTCCATCAAGTTTAATAGGTTCTGATTGTAATAATGTTCTGTATTGTTTTTCTCATAAAGCGCAGCAAGATATCGATATACGCCAAGTTTGGAGAACTCGCGTGGCATCACGTCAGGTCTAGGTCCAATAAAATCAGCGGTCTCAATGACTTCCAGTGCTTCAAGAAAACTCTTTCTCATATCAATGAGCTCAACATACTCTTTTCCAATACCAATCAAAAAGGAATAGAATTCCTCATGAGTAAGTGCACTTTTTACGTATTCTACGAGCTCACGACTATTTTC
Organism: Guptibacillus hwajinpoensis; assembly: GCF_001039475.1. Taxonomy (GTDB): domain Bacteria; phylum Bacillota; class Bacilli; order Bacillales; family Guptibacillaceae; genus Guptibacillus; species Guptibacillus hwajinpoensis. The sequence goes on from NZ_LELK01000001.1 coordinate 1,963,266, forward strand.
GATCGCTGAACCTTTCCGGTCTTTAGTTCCTGATATCACAGCGACAACTTGTAAATCTGTTTTAAGTACCTGTAATTTGTGACGTTTGAATCGAGATAAAAGCTCAACTACTTCATTAAGAAGCGGTTCCTGCGCAGGTTCGGCTATCGACATGACGAGCACAGAAAAGCGGTCAGGTAATGGCAAACTCGCTACCTGTGCTTTCCTCCGAATTTGATTCTCACTTTCATACTCATGAAGAAGAACGTTCCATAGAAGTTTTTCCTGCTTTCCCTCGTGCTCCTGTCCTTTTCGGTAGGATTTATGAATCAGCTGACCTATATGTGGAGTGATTTCAGTTAGAAACGTCACCTCTTCATCCGATAGAAGCGTATTCGTTTCTTGAACCCATACATAGCCCATTGTTCGCTCTTCATAAATCGCTTTCACAACAATCCGTTGATAAAAACCGATCTCTTCAATTGGAGCTATCCGAATCGGTGCTTCATTGCTTTCCAACTGCTGTACAATGCCTTCTTTTTTCAGTCGATCAATAATGAAAACAGGACACTTTTTATACAAAATGGTTTTCTGTTGCGTTTGATCAAAGCTTTCAGATGCTGTGCTATATGAAATCAGTTCGAAATTTTTGTTTTCAATAATAACCGGCTTGTTTATAGCGATGCTGATGATTTCAGTTACTTTATGAATATCCGTCGCTTCTAAAATCTGTTCTTTTACATTTATCATGATCTACCCCTCCATCTCTGTACCGCCATTAACATTGAAACTAAAGGGTTTTAGCAATACTAGTCTACGTCGTGTTCATCCACTCTTATTATAGCGATTTCTCTACAAAAGAAAAACGTTATGGGAACATTTACATTATATATTGAGCCTTTCAAAAAGGTCTCAATAATCTATGGATTAACCAGGCTATCCCCTATGATAAACTATTGGAAACGCTTACTAAATAGCGGATTGAGATTCCCCTCACTAATTACAGCCTCTATTCTTCTAGCGTTTAATGCAGGAAATACACTGGTAGCAGCAATGACATATAACCTCCGCTTTATTTCTATTTAAAATAAAATGAACTTTACCCCTTCCATAATTGTATAAATATGTGAAAATGAAAAAATGAAGGGTGTGACAATATGGGTACTGGTTTTCTCGTAGGATTAATTGTTGCAGGTGTATTAGGCATTCTATTTGGTGTAATCATTGCTTCACTTCAGAAGCATGTTCACAAGAAAAACGGGAAGATTGACTTCTCAAAAACGAATCTCTACTTTTACTGGTCACGATGGGATTACGTCATGATTACGTCAGCTGCTTACTCAATCATTTGTATAACGGGGCTTTTCTATTTAGTAGTAAGTGGAGAGGATATCCAAAATCCTTTTGTGCAGTTTTTTCTTCATCAAACGTTCGTCTTCCCATTGCTTACATTTCTCTGGTTCATTTTCCGACTTGCGTATACGTATAAGGGCATAAAAGAGCGCTGGCCGAATGAGTTTTAATCGTTTAAGTAAATCGTCTGTTGAGATCACCGAACCTGAAACGCTAGAACAAGCGTATACACTTTATAAAGATTCACTGTATCGTTTCATCTATCGCTATACCCTGGATGAACAGCTCAGCATTGATCTTGTACAGGATACATTCCTTAAGTTTCATAACTATAAGAAACGCTTTGATTCTAATCAATCGTCATTAAAAACGTATCTGTTTACTATCGCTTATCAATTGATGATCAATAAATTAAAGCGTCGCCACAAACTTAAGACTCTTCTTCCTTTTCTCGTCAATGAGCAAGATCATCCTACTAACAAACTAGATGATAAAATGGCAGTTCAATGGGCTATAAAGAAACTTCCTGAAAAGCAACGTGCTGTTATCTTACTAATTTACTATCACGATATGACTCAGGAAGAAACGTCAGCTGTGCTTGAAATTCCGATCGGCACCGTCAAATCGAGATTATCTTCTGCGATTAAACGTATGCGTGAAGTAATGGAGGGAAAACCCGATGAAACGCAAAAATAACCAAACGATCCCAGAAGAACTACATGAACTTTTAGATAAGTATACGGTGGATGTTCCCCCTATACCTCTTAGAAAAAACAAGTTAGATCAAGTTGGAGATTTTCTGACAGAGCCAGTATCTAACCCGCTTGACAGTAAGTCAATATCACCCTCATTGCTACTCAAAATTCAGTTAGCCCCTATTGGAGTTGTGCTTGCATTATCTACAGGGGCAATGCTATTGATGTAGTGAAGACAAAAAAAGCGTGAAGCACTAGTGCTTCACGCTCTTTCCATCACTTCTCGATATGATCAAATTCTTTTTCCCATTTAGCAAAACCACCGCTAAAGTTTAAGATATCTTTGAACCCTAGAGATTGTAGTAGGCTTGTTCCGATTGCTGAACGTGTACCCGATTGACAGTGAACGACTACCGTTTTGTCTTCTGGGATTTCCTCAGCTTGATCTTCTAAATACCCTAGCATATGGTGATTTGCACCAGGAATGTGGCCTTTGTTCCATTCATCTTGTTTTCTTATATCGACAACATAAACGTCGTCTTTTTCATAGACATCCTTTAGCTCTTCAGCAGTAATAAAGGAGTACCCTTCGAGATCATTCCACTGTGAAAGTAGCTCTGGACCTGCAAATGCTTTAATGTTATCAATTCCGATTGAATGCAGTGCTTTCACAATTTCTTCTTGCTTGTCTTCCTCTGCAATTAGAAGCAAGTTATGGTCATAATCAAGTACCCAACCTGACCAATTCGTGAATGCTTTATTAAATGGGAGATTAATCGCACCATCAATGTGACCAGCCGCAAAATCAGTTGCTGGACGAGTATCAACGACAGTTGTGTTTTCTTTTGAAGCAAGAGCACTAAACTCATCAACATTTGAGATTTTTTCTAGGTTCTCACCAGTTAAAACGTTCGGTCCTTTTTTATTTACCTTTTTCATAACCGCAAAGTAAGTTGGAGCTTCAGGCTGTTCGTTAAGAAGTTCTTTCACAAATGAACCTTCATTCTCTTCCTTTAACGCCCAGTTATTGCGTAGTTCGTAGCCTACAGTAGATTGTGGAACTGCACCTAACGACTTACCACATGCACTTCCTGCACCATGCCCCGGCCAAACTGTGAGATATTCTGGTAGTTCTTTAAATTTTTGTAGCGAACTGAACATTGATTTTGCTCCAGTTTCAGCTGTTCCTTTTGCCCCAGCCGCTTTTTCAAGCAAATCTGGACGACCAATATCACCAACAAAAACAAAGTCTCCTGTGAAAATGCCCATTGGTACTTCAGATCCGCCACCGTGATCGGTTAGAACGAATGAAATGCTTTCTGGGGTATGCCCTGGGGTATGCATAACACCAAGTTCAATATTACCTACTTTGATCGATGAACCATCTTTAACAAGTTCAACATTTAATCCGTCAAGATAACCGTACTTCCAGTCTTGATCTCCTTCATCAGACAAGTATAATTTCACATCGTGTTTTTCTGCGAGCTGGCGTGCGCCCGAAACAAAATCAGCATGAATGTGCGTTTCTGCTGCTGCAGCTAAATGAAAGCCTTCCTTTTTAGCTACTTCTAAATATGGCGTAACATCACGTGCAGGATCAATAACCAATGCTTCACCTGTTCGCTGACATCCAATTAAATAAGAATATTGTGCGAGCTTTTCGTCGAAAAACGTTCGTAAATACATTTGTTTTGCCTCCTGAATGAAAAATGATTAATTACCCTATGGGGTATTTGAATTCATCATAAACCCTTTTAAAATTTTCTTCAACCATTCTGCTTTTATACCCTACAAGGTAGTCCACTCTATATAAGTCTTTATTACCTAACCTTATCCTTTCTAAACTTTGAAATTCCTACTCTCAATGTACACAAAAGAAAAACCGAATAGTGAAAAACACTATTCGGCATAAGCACTATTATTATTTAGGTCCTGCAATAGCTGCTGTTTGCAAAGCTTCTTGAACAGCTTTATAAGCATCTACATAACCTGCTCCAACCTCGTGATAAGCATAACCAGACATTGGTTCTGCCGTATTCTCGAGAGCGCTTAAAGCAGCATCAGGTTGGAGATCTGGATTCGCTTCTTCCATTAAAGCTAGAACACCCGAGATATGAGGTGTAGCCATGCTTGTTCCACTGGATGTTGTGTAATATGGAAGGTACTCAGGTGCAATGTAATTTACATCTTTCGTTGTACCTAGCGTATTAATAATAACTCCTGTAGATGATTTAGTAGCGACAATATCAACACCTGGAGCAGTAATATCAGGGTGAAGAAGTGGATCACCGGCTACTCCCCTAGAAGAAAAGTCAGCAAGCTGCTTATCCTTAGTACCAGCTGCAACTGAGATAACCCAAGGTGCTGCAGAATAAGGATTCAACGTGTTATCTTCTGGCCCTTCGTTTCCGGCTGCAAATGTTACAGTCATACCATTATCATGTGCGATTTTACTTGCTACGTTAATTGGGTCGTTCGGAGAATATTCTCCAGTTGATCCCCAGCTGTTACTAATAATATCAATACCGTACTCTTCCTGATGCTCAATAACATAATTAAAGCTTTCAAGAGCCCAGAGAATATTTAGACCTTCACCCGCACCAAGTCCAACTAATTTAGCGTCAGGTGCTACGCCTGCATATAACCCATCGCTTGCTTCACCAAGTCCAGCAATTGTCCCAGCAACATGTGTCCCGTGGCCTGAACTTGTATCTGTGTTTGGCACATTCTCTAGATAAACGTCTTGTCCACCGAAGATGCTGCCGCCTACCAGCATCTTGACGTTTTGTACAACCTTAGAACCAAATGGAAGGTCTGGATGTGTGCCATCAATACCACTATCGATCACAGCAACAGTAGTTCCCTTACCAGTATAGCCAAGATCACTCCAAACTTTTTCTGCACCAATTACTGTTCTGCTATCTTTCATTAAGTAGTCTAATTTCTTGTTTTTATAAATGGATACAGCATTTGTCTTACTTTTCAATAGTGAATCGATTTCTAATGCGGTTCCCGTTATCCCAACAATCGGCAATTCACTGAACGTTTTGAGTGATAAACCTAACGATTTCAGAAGATCTAGTTCCTCGACAGTGGGTTTAGCATCATATGTAAGAATCGCTTCAACCTCTGTCCACCCTGTTACTTTGTTTAGAACATTATCCAATGTGCTGTCAATTTCAAGGTTACTCGCCTGAGTTGGTTTAGCATGACCTGGAATCAGCATAGCCAATACTAGAACTGCCACCAATAATAGTTTACTTAGAAATTTCATTAAATCCCTCCGTCTTTATTCGTAATTAAGTTGTACCCACGCCTCTAGTATAAAGAACATTCAGAATGTTTTGTATTGGGAAATGACAGTTGATTATTTCAACTTAAAAGCATTTTCGAGAAGGACATTTCCCAATAACCTAAAATTTTCTAGTCTAACTTGTGGTTATAAAACGACAACATTCGGGAACGTCTCTTAAAGCGTGTTTAGACATACGACATGATAACGGAGGTTTTCTAATGTTTACGTTCAGTGATATTCCAATGTTCTTTGTGAACTTTTTTGTGATATTACCAATTATCACGCTCATACATGAAGCAGGTCACGTTCTTATTGCTCGACTTTTTGGCGGTAAAATTAAATTCTGTATAGGAACAGGAAAGACGGTCTTTCATATTGGTCCACTTGAAGTAAAAAAGAAGTATTTTATGGAAGGATGGTGTCAGTACGAAGATCTAACTTATAACAGAACGTGGGCACACGTGGCGATTTATGCAGCAGGTAGTTTATTTAATATCATTGTAATTCTCATCATGAACGCTTTAATCTATGCTGACGTAATACCTGTTGACTTGTTTTTCTATCAATTCACTTACTTCTCGATCTACTTTATTTTCTTCTCCCTTATGCCTTATCGAAACGACGCTGGAAAGCCAAGCGATGGCATGGCAATCTTTGATGTAATACGCTATGGAAAAGCCGAAGATCCGATCGATTAAGTGATGACTCCTATTCATAAATAGAAGGGTATCAGAGCGAAAGCTACTGATACCCTTTTTTATGAACTACCAAAAGAAAATTGGTCGCTCACAACTTACTTTTTGCATCCTGAGTCTAAATTACTAGAAAATTGTAAATAATAACGCTTTTTTATAGCGAGAATTTAATATTAAATTAGTACTATAATCCTACAAAAGTCGGAAAACCTCTTAATAAAAACCAAAATAATACAAATAAAGGTGATAATAGTAGTGATTTTCTTCGCGCATAATATGGTTGACTACTAAAGTATTCCAATGTAGAATTTAGGGCTTTTTTAATTTATGAATGTAATGTGGTAGCATACTTATCGGTGCGCACCTTAGAAAATACACAGACAAGGAAGTGGCATAATGGAAATTACACATAATCCGAACCTCCTATGGTTTGTCATTGCATATGGCATCCTAATGGTAGGTTTGGGCATTTATTTCTCAAAGAAGGTTTCTAATAGTGAGGACTTCATTCTTGCTGGTAAGGGACTCGGTGCTCTTGTACTAACAGGAACCCTGCTAGCTACATGGACTGGTAGCGGTAGTATTTCCGGTGGAGAAACGTCTATGGCTTATAGCTACGGCATTATTCCAGCGTTTCTTATGGCCATACCGACAATCATAGGGATTCTCGTTCTTTATATTATTGCTCCTAGAATTCGAGCTTTCGGTAAATATACAGTTTCTTCGATTCTAGAAGAAAAATATGGTTCATTCGCGAGGATGTTAGCCGGTATTATCATCATTCTTGCTTATGTTGGAATTGTTTCTTATCAAATGAAGGGTTTTGGATTCATACTCAATCTAACAACCGGCATCTCAGTTGAAACAGGAACAATCATTGGGGCAGCTCTTATTATTTTCCTTGCAACAATTGGAGGTCTGCGTTCAGTTGCTCCTACTGATGCAATCAGCGCTATTCTTATGGTTCTAGGATTAGCCATCACCTTACCAACAATCTTTGTAATTGCTGGAGGGTGGGATAACATCGTTGCGAATGTGCCATCCGATCACTTAACATTCAGTGGTCAATTATCAAACATTCAACTTCTAGGATATTTGTTGCCTTCTTTATTTCTACTGTTGGCTGACCAAAACATGTACCAACGATTGGCGTCTTCAAGTGGCGATCAGTCTTCAAAGAAAGCACAAATTGGTTGGCTTGTAGCCATGATTCTAATTTCACCGACAATTGGCTTAATTGCATTCGCAGCTCGGTCACTTTTTCCAAATATCGATCCAGGAATGGCTCTAATGGCAACAACAGTTGTTATGCCAACGTTTGTAGGAGGTATTCTTTTAACAGCAGCAACTGCATTTATTATTACAACGGGTAACTCCTACCTACTATCTGCCGCAACTAATGTAACGTACGATATTTTTGGTAAATATATCAACAAAGATGCAACGGATAGACAATTGTTAGTTATGACAAAGTGGTTCATTGTTATCCTAGGTGTACTTGCTTACATTATCATTAGTTTCTTCCCAACTGTTCTTTCTGTTCAAATGTATGCTTATACCGTTTACGGAGCAGGAATCACGCCAGCTGTTCTAGCTGTCTTCTTCTGGAAACGCGTGAACATTTACGGTGGTATTTCATCTATGATTGCTGGTGTTGTCACAACTCTTGTTTGGGAAATTCCACTATCAAAACCATTTGACTTAAACAGTGTTCTCTTTGCTGTACCTGTCGCTGTTATCGTACTAATTATTGTAACGCTCGCGACATCAAACAAAACAAAGACTGCCTAATAAACTAATCAGACTTTCTATAGAATAGGTTGTGAATAAATATGAATCAACGACTAGAAAAATTCTCTAACTGGCTAAAGGAAACTGAACAAACATTTGCATTTGTTCATTCTTCTTCCAATGTATTCTATCTTTCTGACTTCGAATGCGAACCTCATGAACGGTTATTAGGTCTATTTATTTTCCCTGAGCATGAACCGTTTCTAGTTCTTCCTGGAATGGAAGTAGATCAAGCGAAAGACGCAGGGTGGGAACATGAAATCATCGGTCATGGTGACGCTGATAACCCATGGGATATGATTCACACAGCATTGAAGAACAGAGGGATTATGGAAGCTACCAAAGTTGCAATCGAGAAAGAAACCCTCTCTTATGGACGTGCAGAAGAAGTGATGAAACGATACCCTTCCGTTACATTTACAAGCGCTGAAGATAAACTAAATGAGCTTCGCTTAATTAAAGACACGAAAGAATTAGAAGTTCTTAAGAAGGCCGCTGCATTAGCCGATTTTGGTGTTGAAACAGGAGTAAAAGCACTTCGCGAGGGCTGTACGGAAATGGAAGTTCTTGCAACGATTGAATACGAACTAAAGAAAAAAGGCATTCGAGAAATGTCCTTTTCAACAATGGTCCTATTTGGTGAGAAAGCAGGACAACCACATGGGAATCCTGGAGATCGAAAGCTTAAAAAAGGCGATCTTGTTCTATTCGATCTTGGTGTTGTATTAGACGGATATTGCTCTGATATTACAAGAACTGTTGCATTCCAAGAAGTAAACGAAAAGCAAAAAGAAATTTATGATATTGTCTTAAACGCTCAGCTTCAAACGCTTGAAATATCAAAACCTGGAACAAGACTAGGCGATTTAGATATAACGGCTAGAGAAGTTATTTCTAAAGCAGGTTACGGTGACTACTTCCCACACCGAATCGGTCACGGAATAGGAATTGATGTCCATGAATACCCTTCAATGAGTGAAAATAACGACTCTCTTTTAGTCGAAGGTATGACCTACACAATCGAACCGGGTATTTATCTCCCAGAGGTTGGTGGAGTGAGAATTGAAGATGATGTACTTGTTACAAAATCAGGATATGAAACGCTAACCAAATATCCTAAAGAGCTTCAAATCATTAAATAATAGTAAGAAAAGACCGACTCTGCGAAGAGTCGGTCTTTTCTATTTGTATACCATTAACGTTCCAATGTCGTGTATTGGTAACTTATAAATATTCTTCATGTGGTGCATGTGTTGGATATAGCATATAGTACATCGGATACGCTCTTTCATACCAAAACTGAATAATCGGACCTAGAAGAATGACAAGTGCAACTGTTCCTATCCCAACTGGTCCACCTATAAGAAGTGCAAGTGTTGCCATAATCACAGCAACAATTGTCTGTCCCATTTGTAAGCTCAGATTAAATCGAGAACTTACAACAAGGAACAATTGATCGAACGGAGCTCTTGGAAACTGTGGCAAAATATAGATTGCAACTCCTAGCCCAATTGTTACCATACCTGCGATAAGGATAAAGACTTTTGCCATTAGTGGCGCAGCTGATAAATTAATTGATGCAAATACAATTTCTAGCCAGAAATCGAGAATAAAACTTTCTAATACAATCGGTAAGGCTGCTAACCATTCTGGCTTTTGCTTCATAAGACTACTGTTAATGAATATAACAAGTATCTGAAACATCCCATACCAGAATCCTACTGTTAAACCTACTAAATCTGATATACCAATAAAAAAGGACGTCCAGAAACCTGCGCCAAGTGTAGCGTGAATAATTAGTGCTACACCGAAAAAGTTAATAAACATACCTAGAAGGTAAATCGTAACTCGATAAAACATTACGACCTCCTCCCTTCCTATAAAATAAATAAAATCTGGTAGAGTGAAACTCCCTCTTATGATGACGTTTTTGTTACGCTTTGCTGTCAGCCGAGGTCCTGTCTCATCGATTGGAAGAGAGGATACTTTCTACGATTTTTCGAGTTCATTTTATTAGCGATTAATCGAATCGTCAATCGGTTTTACTTAAAAAACATAATTCCATTTTTTTCAGGGATTTCGATTTATTTTTACACAATAAAAAATGCTGCCCATTTGGACAACATTAAAATTTAATCAAAGCTCTTGTTGTAGACATTGTTGATATAGTGGGTTAATTTCCGCTCCAATTAGTGTGGTTTTTTATACAAAAAGCGTTCAAAAACACAATCTTTTAAAAAGAACATTTCGAGCTTGGCCTCAATCAAAGATGTGTTTGGCAAGCGCCTGCTTTAGTGTACTGTGTGTTTGGATTGAAGAAAAATCAATTCCTAGATGAACCATCGTCTGGGCTACTTCTGGTCGTATGCCTGAGAGTATACCTTTGACACCAAGAAGTTCTAGAGAATAGATAATATTAAAGATATTATTCGCTACCATTGTATCTACAATCGTTACTCCAGAAAGGTCGATAAAGATATGGGTTAGACTTTTCTGAGTCGATTCCCTTAAAGCCGTTTCCATTAACAAACTTGCACGATGAGTATCGATATCTCCTATAATAGGTAAAACCGCTACACCTTCAAGAATGGGAACAACTGGTACAGAAAGTTCTAGAAACACTTCCTGAGCATGACTAAGGGTGCTCTTATACGCTGCTACATAGGCTGTACTAAAAGCATAAACAGCCTGATCAATTAAAGGGTTAATAATGCGTGAGATCTCAAAAACAGTTTGAAGCGAGCAATTAGACTCAACTGAAATTTCCTCGATCACTTGCCATAAAGCCTGTCTATATTGAGATGTATTACTAAGTGAATTGTCTAGCTCTGATCCATAGTTAACAGCAAATTCACCAGTATCGCGAGCCCAACTTGTGACACTTTCCATTGCTTTACTACGATCACCTAGAATGGCATCTACACAAAGTTGAATCAATTCCTCATTTAACTTTGTTACCTTTTCATATTCAAACTCGTCATTAACTAGGCTTTTTGCTATTTCGTATTTTCTCTCTTGAATCTTCTCTCCAATCATGATGACTTCTTTTTCAATGACAGGATGTACTGACATACTTCTAACCTCCGATATCATATCGAATCTCTTCTTCATTATAGAAGAAAAAAATTTATTTTACATTAAAAACTTCGTAGTCCCTCTCCGTTTTATATTCTTTGTTTGCATCATGGAGGCTTATAATCATCCTTTCAAAGAAACAAACACGCTCAAATCCAACACTTCTTTCTCTTTAGTCCTTCGCTTTTCAAAACCTTTTTCCAGATGATGTTTGCTTTTTTTGGAGGACGTGTTATACTAAGGTTAATTATTGTTGTTCGGTACTGATTATTAAAGAATAGGCTACTTCAGAAAGTACTTACATCTCAAATGATTATGTAGAGCAGTAATAGTAATATTTGTGCAAAACGCACTTGGAGGATACACATATGAACAAAGGTACAGTAAAATGGTTTAACGCAGAAAAAGGTTTTGGCTTCATCGAAGTTGAAGGCGGAGACGACGTATTCGTACATTTCTCAGCTATTCAAGGCGAAGGTTTCAAAACTCTTGAAGAAGGTCAAACAGTTACTTTTGACACTGAGCAAGGTAACCGCGGACCACAAGCTACTAACGTAACTAAAGCGTAAATAGCATATACTAAAAGGCTTTTCCCTTCTGGGAAAAGCCTTTTATTTTGTTTTCTATTCAATTACGGGTAATACATTTGTCACATAGGTACCTGCAATTAAGTCGTGAAGAGAACGATGATCTGAACGAGTTGCAACCATAATTATACTAATAAGAAACCCTATTCCCATCGTTAAGACATACACTAAGAAAGCTACAACAATTCTAAGAACCATCGTTAGAAATCCGGGCGGTTCCCCATTGATTCGAACGATCCTTATCCCGAGTACTCGTTTTCCAACCGTATAGCCATACCAGAAAATTGGCAGAAGAAAATAATAAAGAAACTGTATTAATCCACTCACTTCTTCTCCAGATTGCCCTTGAATAACGTAATTAGTTAAAAGTGATAACGGTACACCAAGTAGAAAAGCATCGACTAAACAGGCACCTACACGCGGCCAAAACCCAACTGTAACCGTAGGATCCATTCTGGAAAGCCCCTCCCGAATTACCTTTTTAACCAAAAGTTATGAAGTTGCCTCCTCTTTTATACTCATAAATTTAGCTGGATCCAAATCACCCTCAATTGCGATTGCAGTCAGGCCATCCTCAGTTGTCGTTTCATGCCATTCATCTTTATCCCAAAACACTGCATCGCCCGCTTTTACTTTAACGAGTTCATCTTCTTCTCCTCTCACCCACCCTTCTCCACTCAGAATTAAGAATAGCTGAGGGGTGACAGCCTGGTGGTAACCGATAATATTCTCTTTATCTAAATACATTGCTCCGATATGTACACTTGAATCCGTCTGGGTAATTCTTGACATAACAAATTGTGAACCAAATTTCGTTATTTCTTTGCCTGATGTGCGATTAAAGTTGTAAATTTCCATATCGATATCCTCCTACATTCGCTAAAATCTGTTTATAGTACTTATATTGGCAGCTAAAGATTATATCTAGTTACTTCCTTATATGGTACCTCTTCTCAAAGTACTCAAAACCTACCATTCTTGGTTACTCTCTTCATAAAATTCTCCCTAGATACTTTATTCTCATTCCTTGTGACTATTCCCTCCCGCTTGAAAATAATGGATTTGATTATTTTCAAGCATAGACAAAAGCAACCTCCAAGGAGATTGCTTTTGTCTATGTATGAAACAACTGACCTTCTAGTGCTTTGATGTAACGTTCAGCTGATTTTTGTACAGCACGATCTGCTTCAGTTACTACTATCTTATGAAATGCATTATAAATTCGATTAAACTTGAGTGGGTTTACTTTGTCTGCCATCTCTTTCACTTTATTTGCAGGTAGGGGGATTAAATTCGGATAGCTGTACATAAAGCTTACCCACTCTTGATCTGCTACAACTTGAATAATATCTCCAGTTAGCAATAAGCCCCTTCCATCATTTCCACTTTCTGAATGAAGTACTGCTCCACCTTTGAAATGACCTCCAAGACGATAGATCGTTAACCCAGATGCAAGTTCTAGCGCCTCACCGCTCCAAAAATGAATAAGCTCACTATCTCTCATCACCCACTGTTGATCGTCTTCATGAATATAAATCGGTACATTGAAAGCCTCTGCCCATTCTACCTGAGTTGAATAATAATGTGGATGGGAAAGAGCAATTGCATCGAGTCCACCCAGGTCCATTATACGGTTGATTGTTTGTGAATCAAGATAGGATATGCAATCCCACATTAGATTAAAGCCACCTTGTTGAACAATATATGCTGTCTGACCAATTCCAAAAGATGGCGCAGTTGTAATACTATAAAGTCCTCTTTCTTCTTCAATCACTTGATTTTGAAACTGTTTCCCTTCCTGCATCTTTTCAAGCGTTGTCCACTCCTGTCCCTCAGGATTCACATATTGCCGCTCTTCCCTACAAATAGTACAACCCTCTGGATCGTTCTCCATTAATGCATATTGCGTACCACAGGTAATACAAATGGATCGGTTCATGGGTATCTTCTCCCTTTCATTTACTCCTTAATCCTTATGGGAATTATAACCTAACTTGTTTCAGAGTGACTCAAGCAAATGTCTTATTTGGGTCTACAACTTTTGTACGATGTCTATTTGTAAGGCTCTTTTCTAAAAGATTGTTGCTTTTTGAAGGATTTTTCTCAAAGGCTCTTTTCGTAAACATTGTTGCTATAGGAGTAGGGTAATTTCCGCTCCAGGATGCTCGCTTTCCGCGGGGCGGGCGGTGAGCCTCCTTCCGCTCCAATCACTAATTGTGGTTTTTTTTCAATATTTGTATCAAAAGCAACAATCTTTTAGAAAAGAGCCTTCTTAAAAGAACCTGACTTCGCTAATTGGAGCGGAAATTGACCTACTCTTTCAGCAACAATGTCTACAAAAAGACCAAGTAAAAAAAAAAGCACCCTACCAAGTTGGCAGAGTGCTTTTGATGACTAATGTTCTTTTGAATGTTCATTGGATTGTTCTTTTGGTTGCTCAGGTGCTTCTTGCTCAGGATCAATTTGATTAACATTGTAGTTGTAATCATTTCGATCAACAGGTGTAAAACCTTCTGGATCGTAGAAGCGAAGCAGATCACCATATACAACCTTATCAGAAAGATCTAATGTTTCCTTAACGTATTTACCAGCATTTTCACATGCTTCTGAATCAACTTTTTCACCAGTCGGATTTGCATAACACTTTTCGTTAACTGATGTTACTTCAGGTGTTACGAAATCTCCATTACGGAATGGAACAATCTCACGATGATCTTCAGAAAGAAGATCTGAACCAAATGAGATGAACTCATCCGTTTCAACACCTAGTAGATGAAGGACTGTATCTCTAATATCGATCTGTCCACCATATTTGTGGACTTGCTTTCCTTCAACACCAGGCGCAGTAATGAATACCGGTACTCGCTGCATTTGTGCATTTTCGTAAGGATTCATTTCTTTACCCATTACTTTTTCCATTGCTTTGTTGTGATTGTTTGAGATACCATAATGATCACCATACATAACGATTACTGTATCTTCGTATAAACCAGATTCCTTAAGATCATTAAAGAATTGTTCAATCGATTCATCCATGTACTTCGCAGTTTGGAAGTAGCCATTTACAACTGAATCTTCTGTTTCAGGTGTAGGGAAATCGACATCTCCTTCATCCATCGTGAACGGGAAGTGGTTCGACAACGTTAGCATCTTCGCATGAAACGGTTCTTCAAGATTTTCAAGATATGGCATGGATTCTTCGAAGAATGGTTTATCTTTTAGACCATAGTTATGAACGTTTTCCTCGCTCATATCATAGTAGCTTGAATCAAAGAATTTCTGAATACCAAACGATTTATACATTTCATCACGATTCCAGAATGTTTTACCATTACCGTGGAAAGATGACGTAGTGTATCCTCTTTGTTCAAGGATCGCTGGTTGAGCATGATACGTATTACGTGCTTTTTCCATTGCAACTGAGCCACTTGGTAGCGAATAAAGAGAGTTTGCCATCATAAATTCGGCATCAGATGTTTTTCCTTGTCCAACTTGACCGAAAATGTTGTCAAAGTAGAACGTATTCTGATCTTCTACCAGACTGTTTAAGAATGGCGTTACTTCTTGACCATTTACTTCTTTACCAATAACGAAAGTTTGGAATGATTCAAGTGAAATATAAATCACATTTTTTCCTTCCGCTTTACCGAAGTACTCCGGGTTTGGTTCAGTACGGTTGGCCTCAACGAAGTTCCTTACGTCTGTAAGATCATCGCTGCTGGCAAATGCACTCTGTGAATTCGATTTAATAGTCGTTATAGCATCGAAAATTTGATAGTTAAATTGTCCAAGATACTTAACAAGGTACGTACGATCAAATGAACGTGTAAGAAGTTCCGGACGATCTGTTTCAGCAAGGCCAAGGTTCACGATAAAAAAGACAGCGGCTGAAGCAAATAGTAACGAGATTTTCTTTCTTTTAATTGGTGCCTGCGGTTTAACAACCTTAAATAGAATCAATCCAAGGATGAGCAGTGTATCAACAAAGTAGAAAACATCTGTAAAGTTCATTAGCGCAAATGCACTGTCTTTCAATTCTCCAGCATCATTTGT
The DNA here is from genome assembly GCF_001039475.1 of Guptibacillus hwajinpoensis. Classification (GTDB taxonomy): domain Bacteria; phylum Bacillota; class Bacilli; order Bacillales; family Guptibacillaceae; genus Guptibacillus; species Guptibacillus hwajinpoensis. Next base: position 1,978,789 of record NZ_LELK01000001.1, read on the forward strand.
GTGCATAACTGTTGGCAACGTAATAAAATCATTAAAGAAGCGGTAGTAAACGACATTTGCATATAGAACGAATGATAGCAAGAAATCAATAATCAGAATCGCCCATGCTCGTTTACGTCCTTTAAAGAATAAAGCAAAACCAAAGAAAAATAATAATGAACTAATCGGATTTAGAATCAGTAGAAATGACTGAAGGCCATTCTTAATACCTAATTCAAATTCAGTTTGATAGACTGCGTAGGTTTTTAACCAGAATAATAGAATGACGCCAAAGAACAATGTCCACGGCTTATTCATTTGAGCTTTAAATTGTTCACGCATGACTGTCATTACCCTCCTTACGGGAAATTCCCGTTTTATATAAGATCTATTAATTAAATGTAAATTTATTGTTTTTTTACACGCTAATACTCGAGTATAATACGCCCAATCTAGTTTAATGTCAAATTTCGCTCGAGGTATGTAATTGATGATAAGTTAAGTTGGAAACGTTATTTTAACGTCAATTACGTTAATTTCAATGAATGTAACGCTACAGTAAAAGAAAGAAGGTAGAACCTTCAAAAACGATGCCATTATTATGAAGAATTAGGATGAAAACAAAAGGGTACTGAAGAAAGTTGTTAATGTTATCCATTCATTTAACAAGCATATTACGTTTACGTTCCAATACAATATTCGTTTCAATATTAATGAAAAAAAGCGCCTCATTTAGAGGCGCTTTTCTCATGATTCATTGACCGCAGGTTGTTCGCTCTGATCCCTTCTTTCCTCTGGAACAGCTTTACGAATAAACAGTGCGACTATTAAGCCAACTATCGTTAACCCAAATGCAACAAGGTAGACAAGGCCTACACCTGAAACGAGAGACTGACTGATTGTTTCAGCATTTGTTGGATTACTTGCTTCATCTAAATAGGTTTGTTGACGATTTGTCATAATGCTGATAAAAACAGAGACACCTATCGCACCTGAAACTGGCTGCAGCGTGTTCATGATTGCCGTTCCATGCGGATACAAATGTTTCGGCAGACCATTTAATCCATTCGTCTGGGCAGGCATCATGATTGCTGAGATCGACAGCATTAATAGAACGTAGCTGCCTATGATAATCCATATCGGAGTAGTTAATCCAATTGTACTAAACGTGAACATAACACCTGTAAGTACAAATGATGCAGGAATAATTAACTTACGAGGACCAAATTTATCGAACAACTTTCCCATCACCGGTGACATGATTCCGTTCAATAGACTTCCGGGCAATAGAATTAACCCAGCTGTTGCAGCCGATAAACCGAGTGGACCCTGCATATACATTGGCAAAATAATCTCAGATGAAAACATTGCCATGATGATAATAATAAATAAGACGACAGCTATCGTGAACATCGGGTATTGGAGAACCCGTACATCAAGTAACGGTTCTTCTAATTTCAATTGTCTGAACACAAAATAGATAAGTGAAATAACTCCAATAATGAGTGGTAAGAAAACGTTTGGGTTAAGGTAACCCATATCGCCTTCTCCCGCAAAACTAAATCCGAGTACAATACCGCCAAAACCAAGTGTCGAAAGTATGATTGAAGGAATATCAACTTTCGGCTTCGTAACCTCTCCAACATTTTTAAGAAACTTGTAGCCGAATCCAATTGAGAATAGTGCAAATGGAATTACCGTAATAAAAAGGTATCTCCATCCAAGGTGCTCAACAATGAGGCCAGAAAGGGTTGGACCAATAGCAGGAGCAAACATAATGACAAGTCCTATCATTCCCATAACTGACCCACGTCGTTCAGGTGGGAACACAAGTAGAAATGTATTAAATATAATCGGAATTAGTAAGCCCGTTCCAACCGCTTGAAGCAGTCTGCCACCTAATAGAATGGTGAAGGTTGGGGCAATCGCACAAATAACCGTTCCAATCGTGAAGATTGTCATCGTGCCAAGAAACATTTGACGAGTCGTATACGATTGAAGTAGTAGTGCCGAAATCGGTGTTAATATCCCCATTACTAACATAAATCCAGTCGCCATCCACTGAACCGTGGCAGGTGTCACACTGAATCGTTCCATTAAAGTTGTTAAAGCTATATTCAAGAGCGTCTCATTAAGAATCGCAAAGAATGCTCCTATAATTAGAGATATCATCACTGGCTTTACATTAAAATCTGGATCCTCAGCCAGAAATTCGAATGTCTTGTTATTTTCCATCTTTAAGTAACCCCTTTTTACGCGCAAATCAATAAAAAAACATCTTACTATATATCATGTCCTATTAAAAGCATTTGCTTTTCTCCAATAGTTATTGTAAATGATTTATTAACTCTCCCCCGATTACTTGACCGGTATTTGAAAACAAATTACAATAATATCGAATTTCGATATCGATATGCGATTATAGGAGGTTGGTTTTCTGGATAACAAAGTGCTTCGTAAGCTTTTTCTAGGTTTTATTCAAATCCATATTCTTCATCATGCGAAGGAAGAAGCCATCTACGGGTCATGGATGCTTGACGAACTAATGGAGCATGGATATGAAATTAGTGCCGGCACCCTTTACCCAATTCTACACACGATGGAAAAGGATGGATTGCTTACGAAAGAAGAAACAAATGTGAACGGCAAAATTCGAAAGTATTACCGTACGACAGATAAAGGAAATCATGTATTACATGAAGCGAGAGCAAAAGCTTATGAACTTTTTAAGGAAATTAAAAGTTAATGGGGGATATCAATGTCTAGTAAATACTTTTTAAAAACCTTAATAGAAATTTTTCTAGTATCCTCGAGACTAGGTTTGACATCCTTTGGTGGACCTGTTGCACACTTAGCTTACTTTAAAGAGGAATATATCGATAGAAGAAAATGGCTTGATGAGAAAATGTACGCAGATATTATTGCTTTGTGCCAGTTCTTACCTGGCCCAGCAAGTAGTCAGGTTGGTATCGCAATTGGAATGTTGCGGGGAGGTATGCTTGGCGGAGTGATTTCCTGGTTTGGATTTACAATGCCTTCTATTCTAATTCTTGTAATCTTTGCAATGCTGTATCAAACGTTCTCTTTCGGAGACGGGACGTTTATTCATAGTTTAAAAATCGTGGCGGCAGCCGTTGTCCTTCATGCCATTATTGGACTTGGGAAAAAACTAACGCCAGACAGAACGAGAATAGCCATTGCCCTATCAGCTACACTTATTATGTTACTTTATCCTTCTGCATGGATGCAGCTGCTCATAATCGCTGGAGCTGGCCTATTAGGATTAAAATTATTTAGCAATAAAACGGAAACAAATGTTAAACCATTTCCCGTATCGATTTCTAAAAAGACGGGCGTTTTTTCGCTCCTTACTTTAGGATCGCTTCTCATTATCTTACCAGTTATTAATCGGTTTACGGATCATTCTCTGATTAACCTGTTCGATACGTTCTTTCGAGTTGGTGCACTCGTATTCGGTGGCGGTCATGTTGTTCTCCCTATGATTGAACGTGAAATTGTTCCTCAAGGAATGCTAACAGCGGATCAATTTCTTGCAGGATATGGTATGGCTCAAGCAGTTCCAGGTCCACTGTTTACGTTTGCTAGCTACCTCGGTACGATGTTAGAAGGTATAATGGGGGCTGTTGTTGTTACAATCGCTATTTTCCTACCTTCTTTCTTATTAATAACTGCAGCTCTTCCTTTTCTAAACGAGCTAAGAGAACGAGCATCTTTTCAAAAAATTCTTATCGGTGTGAACGCTAGTGTTGTTGGAATCTTGTTAGCTGCTTTCTATGATCCTGTTATAAAAAGCTCCATTCTTGCTCCAGAAGATTTCGCTTTAGCCGCTATTCTTTTCGCACTGCTCTCGATATGGAAGTTACCTGCATGGATGATCGTTATAGTTGGTGTAATAGGTGGATATCTACTCCAGTGGATTAGTTAAATAAAATCGAAGGCACTTGGTGCCTTCGATTTTATTATTGTATGCTAGAAGTTAACTATTACTTGGCATCGTTGCATATTCTGAACGATCGATTTCCCAGGACAGTATCGTTGTATTGTCTCTTACCCCATTTTCTTTCACTTCACTTAGCAATTGCCGAACACCTTCAGGTATAGAACACCCCTTCATACGCTTAGCAACTTCACCTGATGAGAAGAAGTTAGTATTAGGACATTCAATAAGGCCATCTGTCGTAAGCAACAGTATCGTCTTCCCTTTTCGAAGTTCTTTCGTTCCTGTGCTAAAGCATGGAACAGCGGTATCAAACGTGTTCACTTCGCCTATCCACTCATAGAAACTCCGATGATTTTGTTTGTATTCACCCAATGCTTCTAGCTCTGAATGAAACAAATAAAGAACACAATCACCTACAGAGAACCACCAAACATATTTCGCTTTACGTACGACGATTAAACACGCTGTCTCTCCTGATACTTCTTGACACCTTCTTCTAAAATCGTCATGTTGGAAGATGGTTAAAATGGTTTCTGGCAATGCTCCAATTGCAACACCAACCGGTTTCTCAAGAATGCGTTCAAGAATAAACCGGTGATGTTTGAATTCCTTTACAATAAGATTAGCACTGTCTGCTGTTTTGTGAGCGTCGAGCACTATACTAAGTTCCCAGTCAGATCCAGTCCACACTAAACAGCCATCTTCATTCTTATATTGACCGCTTGATGAGTTTCCACCAAACCTCCCAATACTAACTCTTCCAACCTGACAAACGTTCAATTCATCAACATACGTTCGTTCATTGCCAACCCAGCTCATTTCACTGTTCATATTTCTCACTCCGAGCTTTCCATTTTAATAGGCTCTTTTCTGAAAGATTGTTGTTTTGAAAGGATTTTCTAAAAAAAACCTGACTTCGCTAACTGGAGCGGAAGAATGCTCGACTCCTGCGGGACTAGCGGGACAGGTGAGACCCCGCAGGAGCGTTAGCGACGAGGAGGCTCAAGCGTCCCGCCCCGCGGAAAGCGGGTAGGAGCGGAAATTGACCAGCTATAACAACAATGTCTACGAAAAGAGCCTTTTAATAAGAAGGGAAGCAATTGAATTAGGATAAACGGTTAGTAGATCTATACTAGAAAGTGGAACCCAGACGGCTTGATATGTTCCAGAGTTACGGTTTGCAAATTCGCTCCCATTTCCGCTACCAAACTCGCCAGATAATATAGTTGCGACATAATACTGCTCACCATTATCTTCGATTGCAGCAAAAAGAGTACCTACTTGCACAGTTACGCCTAACTCTTCATAAGCTTCCCTTTTGGCTGCTTGTTCATATGATTCTCCATACTCAACTCCGCCTCCAGGTAGAACATAATACGTTTCACCGTTCTTCACTCGTTTAATTAACGCCACATCTCTATTTCTTACTATTACTACACCTGCTCGGTTTCTAGCCACTAACCTTACCCCTTCCTCGCAAACTCCTTTTCTTAGATTCTAAATCGTATCGTTCTTTTCCTTTGTGAAACGTAAAATTACTTTATGCTACCTTTGCAATGGATACACACCTGATAACTTTCCTTATCTACTAACTTTTCTAAATAAAGATTATCATAAGTGCCTTCCCTTTTATCAATTGGTGTTGTATGAAATTCGCATTGATCGCCCGCAAATGTTGTGCGATGAATCACGCGTTTTGTATGATCAATTAAATATTTCATGATCTTCCTCCTTATCATGTATTTATCTTCCTCCTTAAGCAAGAAGTAATGGAAATAAAAAAAAGCCGAAAAAAGACCTCTATAGGTCTTTTTTCGGCTTATAACTGGTTCTATTGCCCAGTGTATTTCCACCTTGCGTTAATTCGGTTTAATGATAATCGTAATATAGCTTTTATCCAGATTGAAATCCCAATCCACGAAAATGTCTTGCACTTTGGTAGATAGAATTGATTCAAATTGATTATCGTGAAGCAACCCTTTTTCCAAGCGTCTTTTCGTTAATTTAAGCTCTTCTTCAAAGCCACTACGGATAAGTTCTTTTTCAATCCTGACGAGAATACCATCACGAAGTACAACGAGCGTTCGTTCATTAAGCATACATGAATCCACGCCTTCAGGTGCTTTTTCCGCTAGCTTACTGACCCGCACGATTTCTTCATGAACTCTTTCTTTACCATGGTACTCACTAAGGCCATTCTCTTCTGCATTCTCCACATTTTTCATCACACCAAGGATCATCCCTGTACGATTTTGTAGAGACCAATCATGATAGAAAGACTCTATTTCAAGATTTCCCATAACACGAAGTGATGCTTTGATTTCTGGCAACAATCCTTGCATAAGAAGATCTCTTGTTTCTTCTACCCTCATGTCTTCTTTTTGATCCACGAGTACTCGCTCCATTGGCGCTAGAAAATCGCGGAAATATATCGTAATATAAGGCTCCATAATCGACACATAAACCGATGAAGGCCCTTTTCCAAAATTATCTCTTAACAGTTTACCAACATAACTTGCAATTTCTGCTTCAGTTGATTTAGGCTCCAATACTGTTCACCCTTTATCTTAAGACAGGAACTTTTTTGTTCCCCATCCATTAGTCATTATAGTAGTCTTTCCTTATGATTAAAAGGATATTGTGTGAATTAGATATTTCAATTACATGACAAGAAATGATTTGTGATTTCTTAAAATGGTCTTTACTTCCCTAGAAAAGTTCTCAACGCTTCTCTGATTCCTTCTGGATAAACCGTTCTCGCTCCTGATAGAACCGTCTCAATCGGTATCCAGCTAGCAACTGCCTCATTTTCTTCTATGAGTTGATACTCTTCATTGTTATAGGAAAAAGCATCTTTGAATGAAACAGCATATAATTGCACAATCTCATGAGTTAGCTCATGATCAACGGTATATATATTTTCTAAACACGTTATGTATGTATCAATAGTAATATCAAGCCCGAGTTCTTCTTTAAATTCTCTCACAACGGTTTCATACGATCGTTCCCCGACCTCAATCGTTCCACCTAGTGGTCGATAATAATCACCATCTCCCTCCGAATGAGAACCATGGTAGGCTTCCACGAGGATGCTATCTCCTCTTATGAGTAGTCCTAGTGACTTCACCTTTATCCCCATCTTACTTCCTCCTCTTCTTCTTTTTCTTCCCTTTTTTATTCAGAAATAACCATGCAACCCGCTGGATCACGACGATTAATGCCCCAAGAGACATAATCAAACCAGGACGCGCTGACCGATCTTCCTCTAAAAAAAAGATCAAGAGAATCGCACTAACGATGAAGATTAAGCTTATCGTAAATACCATGTATTTCTTTTTCTTCATTTCGATACCTCCCTTCGATCATAACGGGAATTAGGTTTTTGCGGATATATTCGAAATTTCGAGGATAAAACGGATAAACATTAAAAACCAGAGGAGTTCTCCCCTGGTTTCTCAACCAACTTCACTTAAACATGCTGGCAATCATGGTTGAGCCTTTCAAACATGTATTACCACTTATAACCAGTCAGAAAACATCACTATGCTTTTTCTAACTTCTTCATTACACTGTCGAAAGAAATATCGGCAATTAATTCTTTATTTACTAAACGGTGACGAATATTCTCCAGAGCTTTTTTCTCTTTTTCTTGCATTCGGTCCACGTTAAATTTCTTATTGAAAACCGTATATAGTTCAAAATCTCTTAATTTGAGAAAACAGGGTATTGTTTTAAGCCATTCGTTCGAGATTGTTGCCTCCATGCGGTATCCTTTCAAAAATGAATAAAGGAATTCTGTCGCAAAAGCAGATCTTACTTGAAGTGATTCATCTCCATATTTATCCCAAACAGCATAATAAACCGGAATGGCGAGATCACTACTATAGTAATGGTACATACTATCGTCAAAATCAAAGATGTGTATTTCGTTGCCATCATAAAAGAAGTTTCCATGATGAACGTCAGAGTGAATAAGACCAAACGTTTTACCCGTTTCATGAAAAGATTTAATTTCATCGACCAGTCTTTCTCCCTCTGTAATAATATTCGCGTCGTCACTACGTGTAAGATAGTGGTCAAATCGCAGTAAATCTCCTTGATCCCATCTCTCCCGCTTGCCGTTAGCGGGTTGATAATTCATTGATATTCTGTGCATCTTTCCAATTTCTCTTCCCCATGCTTCGAACAACTCAGAACGAAACGCTGAGTCATCGGTTTTAACTGCATAACCTGGTACTTTATCGAATAAACAGGCATAGAAACATCCCTTTTCTACCGGAATCATCTCAACTCTATGTCCTGAATCAGTACGGGAGACGTTAACGCCCTGCCTGTGTAATTCATTAATCCAGTCTAGTTCTGCTTGAATTTCGTCAAATGATCGATGCGAGCTATGTGTTAGTCTTAAAATCCAAAGTTGTTCACCCCGCTTCACTTCATAAACATAGTTTTCAAAATCACCGAGCTTCTTTTTCTCTTCACCATGTATACCAAACAAAGTCATTGCTTCTTCAACAATTGCATTAGAAAATAAGGCTTCAATCCACGCTTCCATCTCAACACCTCACTATTTGTTGTAATAACTAGAAAATTCGACTTCACTCATGACATTTCCTTTAAACAACAATACGCCCTCAATAGTTGAGGGCGCTCCTTATTACTCTGTTTCTTGCGTCACTAGTTTAAGTGGGACAGGAATCGTTTCTTCTACTTCATTTCCTTTTAAAACATCTACACCAGCGTTCACAGCAAGTGCTCCTATTTCCTCAGGCTGCTGCGCAACCGTTGCTGAAAGCTTACCATCATTGATGCTATTAATCGCATCTTCGTTTCCGTCAAACCCTACTACGAGGACATCTTTTCCTGAACTTTGTATCGCTTGTATCGCTCCAAGCGCCATTTCATCATTATGAGCGAAAACCGCTTCAATATCAGGATTTCCTTGAAGTAAATTCTCCATCGTATTCAAACCTTCTGTCCGGTCAAAGTTGGCTGTTTGCTTTGCAACAACATCAAGTTTAGCGTCAGCTATGTTATGAAATCCTTTACCGCGTTCGCGTGTAGCTGAAGCTCCCGGTACACCTTCAAGTTCTGCTATCTTTGCACCTTCACCAAGCTGATCAACTAGATACTTGGCAGCCATTTCTCCACCTTTTTCATTATCAGAAGAGACAAGCGTTGCAACTTCTCCTTTTTCAGCTGAACGATCTAGTGTGACAACTGGAATACCTAAGCTATTTGCCGATTGAACGGCGGTAGAAATCGCTGCAGAATCTGTTGGATTAATCAATAATACATCGACACCTTGCTGAATTAGATCTTCCACATCGTTAATTTGCTTAGCGGCATCATTCTGTGCATCTACTACAACGACATCCATTCCGTTTGCTTTCGCTTCTGCTTCTACCCCGTCCTTCATGGATACGAAGAATGGATTATTTAATGTAGAAACAGATAAGCCAATTTTAATATCTTCTAGGTCTGTATCTTGACTCGGCTTCGCCCACTCAGGAGGCTGCAACGAACAAGCCCCTAGCATAAGAAGTGACACCCCAAGCAGTAATGGCAATATTTTTTTCATTGTAATCCTCCTAAGCTGCTTTTTTACGATCAATTAGTACGGCAATGATAATAACGACACCTTTCACAACCATCTGGAAGAAAGAAGATACGCCGAGTAAATTAAGTCCGTTGTTTAATGTACCAATAATGAGTGCACCAATTAACGTACCAATAATTAACCCACGTCCACCTGAAAGACTCGTTCCACCTAGTACAACTGCGGCGATCGCATCAAGCTCATAAGATGTACCCGCTGTTGGTTGTGCTGAATTTAAGCGTGACGTAAGGATTGCCCCTGCAAGTGCTGATAACAACCCTGCTAATGAATAAATCATTACTTTTATACGCGAGACTTTAATACCTGAGATAAGTGCTGCTTTCTCATTTCCACCGATTGCGTATGTTTTTCTACCGAATGGAGTTTTGTGTAAAATAACCCATAGAACACCGAACGATAGAAGCATTGTAATGGCAGGAACTGGAATGCCAAGGAAATAACCACGACCGAACAGTTGAAAGGCATAGCTATCACCAAGACCTGTTATTGGATTACCATCTGTGTATACGAGAGTTAGTCCACGAAACATTGTCATTGTAGCGAGCGTTGCAATGAACGGCGCCATTTTACCTTTTGTAATCAATAATCCGTTTACCATTCCCATTAATGCACCAAGGAGTGACCCAATTAGTATAGCTAATATCGGATCAATACCAGATACCATCATGCCAGCCATTAGCGCACTGGATAGGGCAAGAATTGACCCAACTGATAAATCAATTCCGCCAGTTAGAATAACAAAGGTCATACCATATGCAATAAGGGCATTAATGGCAACCTGTCTAAGCAAGTTGAGTAGATTTAATGGCTCTAGGAAACTAGGATTTAAAATTGAAACGGTGATAACGAGAACCATTAATCCTAGAAGTGGTCCAAGCTTTTGCATAACATCCCCAACGTGATTCGTTTTCATTTTATTCATCTTCCTGACCTCCTGTTGCCAGTGTCATTATTTTCTCTTGCGTTGCTTCTTCTTTAGATACTTCTCCAGTCAACTCCCCTTCTCGAAAAACGAGAATACGATCGCTCATTCCAAGAACTTCTGGAAGCTCTGATGACACCATTATGATCGCGACACCACGATCTGTTAGCTCATTCATAAGCTGATAGATCTCACGCTTCGCGCCTACATCAACTCCGCGCGTTGGTTCATCCAGAATCAAGACTTTAGGACCAATACCAATCCATTTCGCAATGACAACCTTTTGCTGATTGCCTCCTGATAGATTTTTGGCACTTGTACTAGCAGACTCTGTTTTAATTGTCAGTCTTTTAATGAGCAGTTCTACAAAATCCTGCTCGCTTTTCTCATTAATGAGACCTTTAGGGGCAAAACTATATAAACTCGGAAGTGCAATGTTGTCTTTTAATGAGAAATCTAGGACGAGCCCTTCTTCTTTACGGTCTTCCGTAATAAAACCTAGCCCCAGTGATACAGCTTGATGTGGACTTTTAATTGTCACTTGCTTTCCATTAAGGTGAATTTCCCCACCGTATCTTCCATCTAGCCCAAAAATGGTACGCATAATTTCCGTACGTCCAGCTCCCATTAAACCTGACACACCAACGATTTCTCCTGATCGCACCGAAAAGCTGACATCTTCGAAGGCACCTTTACGTGAAAGTCCCTTAACTTCAAGCATCGTATCACCAGGGTTTGGGGATCGTTCTGGAAAGCGGTCTGTTAATTCACGTCCCACCATTTTCCGTACGACTTCATCAAAGCTCGTATCTGGTATTGGTTTTGTATCAACGGTTTTACCATCTCGCATAACCGTAATGCTGTCACAAATTGTGAAAATCTCTTCCATTCTGTGTGAAATATATACAATTGAAACACCTTGAACTTTCAGTGATTGAATCACTTGAAAAAGCGTTTGAATTTCTCGCTCAGTTAACGCGGCAGTCGGCTCATCCATTATAATCACTTTGGCATCTGTCATTAATGCTTTGGCAATTTCAATCATTTGTTGCTGTCCAACCGAGCATTTACCTGCTTCCTGGTGAAGAGGGATGGATATAGCAAGCTTTTTAAACTGTTCATTCGCAACCGCTTTCATTTTTCTCGTATTTAGTAATCCGAAATGTGTAACCGGTTCCTTATTGATGAATAAGTTCTCAAGAACGGTTAAATCAGGCCAGATATTCAGTTCCTGATGAATAAATGCTACACCATTTTCCTCTGCCTGCTTCGGATTATCAAAAAACGTTTCCTTCCCATCTGACAAAATTGTTCCACTGTCTTTTTTGTGTAGACCAGTAAGAATATTCATCAAAGTGGATTTGCCAGCTCCATTCTCACCCATAAGAGCGTGAACCTCTCCATCTTTAATTTCAATGTTGACCCCTTCAAGCACTTTATTACTACCAAACGCTTTATGAATATCGTGCATGCTAATTTGCAAATCGTTCACCTCTTTTAAAAGTTTACACCTGCGTGAAGAATGCAGTTGGCAAATGGGGTTGTCTCTCCTGTTCGAATGACAACCTTCGCTTCTTTTGTACGTTCCTTAAACAGTTCATGAGTAAGATACTTTGTTGGAATCTTATCAAGACGATGCTTAAGTTCTTGATCTACCTCTACATTTGTTTCCACCTCTTCAGCAAGCGTGACTTGTTCAACGACCATTTCGTTAAGAAGTTCAGTTACCACTTCAATGAAAGATGGCGTGCCCGGCCTAAGCGCAAGATCAATTTTGGTTACACCATTTGGTACTGGAAGCCCTGCATCCGCTATCACAATTTGATCCGTATGACCGAGATCTGCAAGGACTTTTGCTATATGACTATTGAGCATACCTCTTCTTTTCATTCCGATAGCACCCTTTCTACCTCTTCACGCGTTGGCATACCACCTTGTGCCCCAAAACCGGTTACAGAAAGGGAAGCCGCACGATTTCCAAATGTTATGCTTTCCACAATTCCTTTTCCTTCTGCAATGGCGGTACCAAACGCTGCATTAAACGTATCTCCAGCTCCTGTTGTATCAACAGCTTCTACTTTAAAAGAAGGAACAAGCACTTCTTTCACACCATCAAAATAACGCACTCCTGCCGCTCCTTCTGTAATCATGACTTTCTCAGGGAATGCCATTAATGCATCTTTGATCGGTTGATCATGAAAAAGGACAGTTGCTTCATGCTCATTTGGTGTAATGTACGTTGCATTCTCAATAAGCTTTCTTGAAATCTCACGAGCTGGTGCAGGGTTTAGTAAAAGTGGTACATGTACCTTCTTGCAAAGCTCTGCAACATACTCCACCGTTTCTTCTGGAATTTCCTGTTGAATCATCACAAGGTCACACTCTTTTATTCGTTTCATCGCTTTATCAATATAAGCAGGCGTTATGTGATCATTTGCTCCTTTGACAACTACAATACTGTTGTCACCTTCTGCAAGAATGATGTGAGCCGTACCGCTCGCCACACCTGTAACCGGTTCCACATATTCTGTATTTACTGCATTGTCTGCAAAATTCTCCAAGATCGCTCTCCCGTAATCATCATCACCTACACAACCAATCATATAAACGTCCGCTCCGAGACGTGCTGCTGCAACAGCTTGATTTGCTCCTTTGCCTCCTGGAACGGTTTTAAATGATTCACCAAGTACAGTCTCACCTGCATTAGGACGTTCCTTGGAAGTGACCACAAGATCCATTGATGAACTACCGATAACTGCTACTTTTGCTTTACTCATCTTTATCAACCTTTCTTGTCGTATTTCGTTCAATTAATGAAACAGGAAGTTGAATCATTTGATCAATTTCTTGTTCTTTCTTAATCATTCGGATAAGAAGCTTCGCGGCTTCTTTCCCCATCTCATAAGCAGGCTGCCTGATTGTCGATAACGAAGGATAAGAAAGACTACTAAGTGGAATATCATCGAAACCTATAATCTGAAGCTCGTCTGGAATACTTTTACCGAGTCGAAGTGCTTCATGTAGAATAGCAATACCAACGATATCATTACTGGCAATGACTCCATCTGTTTCGGGATGTTTAGTGAAAAGCTCCTCTGCCCATGTTTTCGCCTCTTCAAATGCATAAGAAGTCGTTCCGAGTACTGAGAAATCAACAGCTGCTTTGCTTAGCTCTGCAAGCGCTCCTTGAAAACGGTCCTGAGCAGGCTGAACGTGTGCAGGGCCTTTAATAAGCGTGATTTTCGTTGAGCCTCTGTCTATTAGCGCCCTAGCAGCCAGCCTCCCACCTTCTCTTCCGTCTGCAAAAACAGAAGGATGATGCTTAGAGGTCCGATCTAAGAAAACGACAGGTAAATCTATATTTTCGTAGTTTTCGCGATCAGTATTGTTTGTTGCTGAGATTATACCAACCACGTGATTTTGTTCAAATGTTTGAATGTAATCGAGCTCCTTGGTTGCTTCTTCATCACTATTACCGAGCAACAAACGGAAACCCGCCTGATTAACTTCATCCTCCACTCCACGTGCGAGCTGAGGAAAAAATGGATTTGTAATATCAGGAAGCAATAATCCAATAAGCCTGGACTTTCGTTTATAGAGGGAACGAGCTACTTCATTTGGACTGTAATTCAAGCGTTCAATTGTTTCTAATACACGTTTTCTCGTTTCAACTCCAACGTACCCGTTATCATTCAAAACACGTGATACAGTAGCAACTGATACTCCAGCTTCCTTTGCAACATCTCGTATAGTAGCCACTAACTTCACTCCTCCCTACTTATGTAACCGGTTACACATAAAATACCATACATACAACTACAGTTTCAATATTTTATTTCAACTTTGTCTGACAAGTTGGACAGAAATACAATCTTCTTGATCCTGCTTTCATCTTCTGAATCTCCGTTCCATCAATCCGGCAGGGCTGTGCTTCACGATTAAACACCCAATGTCTATACTCACGCCGCGTTTTTCCTTCTTCCTTCAGTTTCATAGCAAGCTCTAAATCGTTCGTAATGCCATTATGTTTGTACGATTGCGTGACCATGGTTATCGTTGCCTCTGCCGCCCTCTCTAGCTGTTCTTCTGAACAATCTTTAGGACGATAATCAGGATGAATACCTGCTAAGAAAAGAATTTCGCTTCGCAAATAGTTCCCAATCCCACCAATGAAAGATTGATCAAGCAAAAGAGATGTCCATTTTTTACCGGAAAATGCTTTTGATTGAAATCGTTCTTTCAATTGTTCTGCCGTCACTTCTTCGCTTAGTAAATCCGGGCCTACTTTAGCTACAAAAGGATGTAACGGAACTTCTTCATCTCTTAGTACTTCAATATCAGAAGCACTGTAAAGAAGCGCAGACTTCTTCTCATTATGTAGAGCAAGACGAAGCTGACGGTTGTTTTTGGGATAATTATAGGCATTTCGAACATACCACTTCCCATAAAGCTGATTATGAGAATAGATTGTATACCCATTATCGAATCGAATTAACATCGCTTTTCCTTTTGTATCTACCCTTTTTACACTTGCTCCTTTCAAAATGGACTCATATCCTTTTAATTGATCAAATGCAAAATATACATCCAACACAGTTCCTTTTAGTAGCGCTTTTTCTACTTGGTCTGCTGCTCTTCTAATTTCTGGACCTTCTGGCATCGCTAAAGACCTTCTTTCTCATACAGTGATAACTTCAACTTCCCTAACGAGACTTTAATTAAACGAATAAAGAGGCTCTCTATAGAGGCCCCTTTTCTCATCACCTATCCGATTAGCCACCGATTGTTTTTCGAATGCCTAAAACCTTTTCCAATTCTGACCTTTTTTGGTTCTCTACAAGTATGTAAAGAACATCGTTCACCTTAATTTTCGTATCTCCAGACGGAGCAATCAATTCATCTTGACGTATGATTGCACTCACGAGAACTTTATCAGGGAAAGAAATATCCGACAGTTCTTCTCCAATGAGTTTGGAAGAAGAGGTTATCGTGTACGGAATCATCTCTGCATTTACCGTTGTAGACGATACAAGTTCGAGTGAATGAGATGGAATATGAACCTCCGGGCCAGTAAGTCCAAGGCGTTTTGCTATATATGGAATCGTTGTACCTTGAAATAAAGCCGAAGTCATTACGATAAAGAAAACTAAATTAAAGAAAAGTTGACTATTTTCAAGTCCTTCTAATAATGGGAACGTAGCAAGCACAATCGGAACCGCTCCCCTAAGACCAGCCCATGACAGAAACGCCTTTTCTTTCATCGTGAACTTAAATGGAATACTTGAAATCAAAACAGCGACTGGGCGAGCGATGAAAATCAAAATAAATGATAAGGCCAATCCTTTTAAAACAATCCATGTAGAAAATAATTCTGAAGGAAAAACAAGAAGACCTAGTACAATGAACATTAAGATCTGCATCATCCAGGCAATTCCATCATGAAAACGGAAGATCGTCTGACCGTATGGAAGACTTTTTGTATTCCCAAGCACAAGTGCTGCAGCATAAACAGCAAGCAATCCACTAGCGTTAACAAGATCCGTCATGCTGTATGTGAACAGAGCGATGCCAATTGAGAACACAGGATATAAACCGTTTGATCCAAGATCAATACTCTTCATTGCCCAAGACGCAGCAAATCCAAATAGAATCCCTATGAGAAGTCCTGCACCCATTTGCCAAAAGAAGGATAGAAAGAGAGACGCTCCGAAGGATTCCTCTCCTACAACTAGTTGAAGCAGAGAAAGCGTTAAAAACATCGCCATCGGATCATTTGATCCCGATTCTGCCTCTAGCGTGGATTGCAGTTTGCGCTTAATATTTTTACCTTTCATCACTGCAAACACGGCAGCAGCATCAGTAGAACCAACGATCGCACCTACAAGAAGCGCTTCGTTCCAGGTCACATCAAGAAACAGTTTCGCTGCAACTCCAAAAATTCCTGCAGTAATCAATACACCTACAGTTGCTAGCGATAATGAAATAGGAAGAACGGCTTTCGTTCTGCGCCACTCTGTTTGTAAACCACCATCGAATAGAATAAGAACAAGTGCTAAGATACCAAGCGATTGAGTGAGAGAAGCATTATCGAAGTAAATAAATCCAAACCCATCACTACCAAACAACATACCAACAATAATGAAAAGAACGAGTGCAGGTACCCCTAATCGTGAAGAGAATTTCGCCATCATCACGCCACCGATTAAAAATAATGCACTAAATAATATGACTGTATTTGTCTCCATTTATCTTGCCCCTTCTATAAATTCACATCAATCTTCAGTTTCGGGATATCTTCCGATTTTATTCCTATATATTTGAGCGTTTCATTACGAGTAGCATGGCCATATATTTTCTGTATTAACGATACTGCAACTCCTTGTTGATACGCATGATATCCAAACGTTTTTCGCAAACTATGATAACTTATCGGTTGATCAAGTTGTGCTTCTTCTGCAGCCCCGGATAAGATCCGGTGTACTTGCTGGCGAGTTATTGGATATTCATAGCTCCTTTTCGTA
This sequence comes from Guptibacillus hwajinpoensis, assembly GCF_001039475.1. GTDB lineage: Bacteria > Bacillota > Bacilli > Bacillales > Guptibacillaceae > Guptibacillus > Guptibacillus hwajinpoensis. The sequence continues at coordinate 1,995,792 of NZ_LELK01000001.1, forward strand.
TGAAATAAAAAAAAGTTAATCGAAGTAGATTTATCATCTATGTAGTGTTTCAATGCGCGCTTCACGGTTGAGTTCAAGTAAACATCTGTCGTTCCTGTGATGGTCGAATCTAGATACTCTTTCACTTTCCCATCTTTCATTACATCAGCAAGAGTAAGGCTCAATAAAGAAGCAAGACGCAATCCTGTATTTAAACTGACTACCATAAGTAAGTAATCACGCTTTGACCTATTCAACAACGTTTTTTTTAACTTAGATATGTTTGTCTTACTATGTATTGGCCCAACGTATCTCAAAATGACACCTCCACTGTATGTGACTCAATTATATCACAGCAACGAATATGTCACTAAGATTGTGCATCGTTTTTCTGAAATCAAGGTTTTGTAGAAAGGATTTCGCTTCCTTTCGTAGTATAATAATAAATAATGAACGAATATAGGAGGGATCTTGATGAATCTAGCAACTTGGTTTGAACAGGGATTGTCAAAGCTGCAATACATCCATACGATGGATGAGCACCGAGACGATTTATTAACCATCCACAATCACTTTCAACTCGAAAAATCTGATCTAGAATTTCTCCACTCTCTTCAATCAGAACGTATCCGCGCCCTCGTATTGACTGCTGACTGGTGCGGTGATGCTATGGTGAACCTTCCTATCTTTATGAGAATGGCTGATGAAGCAATGATCGAAAGCAAATACTTTAATCGCGATGATAATCTTGAACTAATGGATCAATACCTTACAAACGGTACTTCAAGATCTATTCCAATCATTATTCTAATTGATCAAAATGGACAAGAAATTGGTAAGTGGGGACCAAGAGCTCCTCAAGTTCAGTCCTATGTAGACAATGCGAAACAAGAATTACCTCCTAAAGGAGAACCAGAATTCAAACAAGCTTTCCTCTCATTCATTAGTGAAACGACTGAACGTTTTACGACAGACATCGACATGTGGACACATATAAAGGAAGATATGATTTCAATGATGAAACAATCCGTATCAGTCACTAAATAAAGACGTTCAGCTCGGCATTTGCCGGGCTTTTTTTGATGCCACCTTTTTTCTTCTCACACCAAACAATCCTCTAATTTGACAGTCGAAACCAGTCGATTTAGACTGGGGGGTATAGATTTTTCCTTAAGGCAAAAAATATGATTGTAGGAAATAATAGATTAATAATTAGAAGGAGAGGTTACCCTTGGGTGATTGGATAGTAGGATTAAGCCCTGTCATGCAGGCATTTATTTTTACACTATTTACATGGGGAGCGACTGCTTTAGGAGCGTCTTTCGTGTTTTTCACAAGGACAGTGAACCAAAAAGTATTTGATGGGATGCTCGCTTTCGCTGGCGGCGTTATGATCGCAGCAAGCTTCTGGTCCCTATTGAGTCCAGGTATTGAAATGGCAGAGCAACAAGGTGTTCCTGGCTATATACCTGCAGTCGTTGGCTTTCTGTTAGGAGGATTTTTCCTCTTGCTTGTAGACCGGATACTTCCTCATCTAAACGAAGACTTGTATTTTAAAGACATTAAAGATAAAAAAGCAAAGCATCGTACTGCTATGCTTGTATTCTCAATTACAATGCATAATATTCCTGAAGGACTTGCTATTGGTGTTGCATTCGGTGCAGTTGCTGCAGATTTCTCAACATCAACTTTAGCAGGTGCTATCGCACTAGCCATTGGTATTGGTATTCAGAATATACCTGAAGGAACGGCTGTATCCGTCCCTCTAAGAGGAGACGGTATGTCGAAAGGAAAGAGTTTCTTCTATGGACAACTTTCAGGAGTCGTCGAACCAATTTCTGCAGTTGTTGGGGCACTTGCCGTTATTTATATTCAGCCGTTGCTCCCATATGCCCTTAGCTTTGCAGCAGGTGCTATGATTTTCGTAGTGGCGAAAGAGATCATTCCAGGTTCACAGGAAAAAGGAAACGTGCAGATTGCTTCCATCTCACTAATGATTGGTTTTTCTGTTATGATGGTTCTCGATGTGGCACTTGGCTAAATCAAAAGGCGTGAAAACCTCGTAATCGGTTTTCACGCTTTTTGTGTGTTATTTTCACAATTCAAACAAACACCGTCACATCACATGAAACGCATAGCGATAAAGGCCATAATATAGCGGTATCAGCATAATAATTGAAAAAACAACCGTTGTTATCTTAACTGCCGTTTCACTAATTCCTCCCATTTTCTCATCGCTATGATCAAGAAACATAACAAAAATCAAATCCCACAGAATCCCTACAAAAAAGACTATTTTCCAGATGAGAGCATCACCTATTGGTATTCCAGTCACATATCCGAACAGGCCAGTCCAAGTCATAACTGAAACGAGAAAATCGATTTTCATCGCTACTGTTTTGTACTTTCCTTTCAACAAGAAGCCAATAGCAGGCGCTCCTAGTAAGCCAAGATAAGCAATCCATAAGATATCAGACATTCTCAATCCTCTCTCTTCATTCTCATTAGAGATATCTTAACAGCTTCTATTCGTATATCTAGTACCCTCCTTCATTTCAAACTAACCAACATATCCGGATAATTATGATAGGTTCCTCCTTACTCAAAAAAAAAATCGACTACTGAAGTCGATTTTAGATAGCGCCCTTTTATTCATTAACATGTCAATTTCCTATCAATTACACTTCTAAATGAAGGTTTTGTTTGGGAAGTGTTGGTCTGGTAGACAACTTTAAAGATGGGTCTCCAAATTCCATTGATTCAAGAATTTGTTCTTCCGAAAACCCAGTCATTTGTGAAATTTGTCGAATATCTACTTTTTTCTTCGATAGACGCTTAGACGACTGCACAGCCGATTTTGTTTGATAATGCACCACTGAGTAACGGTGCGTAAAGGATCCTACCGAATGCTTCACTGCTCCATTCCCCTTTCACTATGGGTTAACCTGAAATCGTCGGAATTAACAGGGTTACCGTCTGATTTCCCCTTCTTCACTAAACTAAACTGGGTAATCTGTCGGAACATACGTATTATTTGCATAACCACAACATTTCTTGCTATGGTAAAGTTCGAAAAAAAGGGGGAAATCATCAATGAAACAACCTAGAATTGGAATGGCACTCATTCTAGCAGCTATTCTGTTATTAGCAGCATGTAGCTCAACTGACTCTAAAGAGCAATCTACTGCATGGGACAATATTAAAGAAGAAGCAACTATTAAAGTCGCCACTTCTGGTACACTCTACCCAACTTCTTATCACGAACAAGAAACGAATGACTTAACAGGTTTTGATGTGGAGATTGTAAAAGAAGTAGCGAAGCGTCTGGACTTATCTGTCGAATTCACTGAAATGGGATTCGATGGCATGCTGACTGCAGTACAAACTGGTAAAGTCGATATGGCTGCTAACGATATTGGTATTACAGAAGAACGCAAAGAAAAATTTGCGCTTTCCACTCCTTACAAATTCTCATACGGTACAGCAATTGTGAGAAAAGATGATCTGTCAGGAATTGAATCGATTAATGATTTAGAAGGAAAAAAAGCAGCTGGTGCTGCAACAACTAACTTTATGAAGCTAGCTAAGAAAAAGGGCGCAGAAGAAGTAATTTATGATAATGCGACTAATGAGCAATATCTCAGAGACGTTGAAACTGGTCGTACCGACGTCATTTTAAATGATGTCTATTTGCAACGACTAGCATTAGCCGCTTTTCCTGAACTTGAGTTAACCATCCACCCCGATATCCAATACATGCCAAGTGAAGGTGGTTTGTTGATGAATAAGGAAAACGAACAATTAATTAAGAATGTCAACGAAGTGATAAAAGAAATGCTTGAAGATGGCACAATTGAAAGGCTATCCGTAGAGTTCTTTGATGGAGCTAACGTTACTGAGCTACCGGAGGATATTGAATTTCAAAAGTAAGATGTAAGAGGCTGGGACATAAGTAAATAACTATGAGAAAGACCCGAACAATTCATTTGAATCNAATTCATTTCATTTGAATCAGATCGGGTCTTTCGTAATTTACAGATAGGAAACAACCGCTTCGCCAACATACTTCGCTTTCCGCGGGGTGGGATGCTTGAGCCTCCTCGTCGCTTACGCTCCTGTGGGGTCTCACCTGTCTCACTAGTCCCGCAGGAGTCGAGCACCTTCCGCTCCAATTAGCGAAGTGTGGTTTTTTATATAAAAATTCTTTCCAAAGCAACAATCTTTTAGAAAAGAACCTTATATAAGAAAACATATCAATAAAAAAGCCACCCCAAAAATTGAGGCGGCACCATTCTATTATACTGCTTTAGCATTAATTTCTACGTCAATGTTTCCTCTTGTTGCTTTGGAGTAAGGACATACTTTGTGAGCTTCTTTTGCAAGCATATCAGCATCTTCCTGGCTAACTCCGTTAATTTCCACAGTTAAAGTTACACCAATTTTGAAGCCATTGTCTGCTTCATCTTTCAAAAAGCTAACGTCTGCAGTAGTTTTGGAATTAATATCCTTTTTCTTCTTACCTGCTACAAGGTTTAACGCGCCATCATAACAAGCAGAGTAAGCCGCAGCAAATAATTGCTCAGGATTAGAGCCAGTTTCTTCAGAATCATCTGTTGGCATTACAAGATTAAAATCAATTAAACCATCTGAAGATTTTACTGTACCTTTACGGCCACCTTCTGCAGTTGCCTGTGAAGTAAATAATACGTTACTCATTGAATACCATCTCCTTCTGATTTGCATATCTGAAGTGTACCCGTTCCCTATCAACTCTTAAACATCTCATAGTATAAATCTCTCTTTTATTCTATAAAAGGTTGAATTCATTCTACGTAAGGAGTATGATAGAACAAAATAGAACGTTTGTTCTATTTTGTTAGGGGGAATTTCATGACTAGAACCGCATTACTTATTATCGATGTCCAAAACGGTATGTTTAAAAGAGGCTCCTCAGTTTGTAATGATGCCAAACTACTTTACAATCTAAAGAAGGTTACCGCTTCTGCTAAATCTGAAGGAATGCCTATCTTCTATATCCAACATGAAACAAAAGGAAAACAACTTAATCGAAATAGTATTGAGTGGCAGATTCACCCTTTCTTTAAAGTTGAGAAAGACGATGAGGTAATTCACAAAACAACACCTGATTCTTTTCATCAGACCAATCTTGAACAAAAGCTTCGTGACAGACAAATACAGCATCTTGTCATTTCAGGTATTCAAACAGAAGTATGTGTAGATACAACGTGTCGAAGTGCTTTTAGTAAAGGCTTTTCAATCGATCTTATTCTTGATGCACATAGCACATGGAGCAGCCCCGATCTCTCTGCACATAAAATTATTCAACATCATAATCGTACGCTGGGTTGGTTTACGAATTTACTGTCTACTGATGGTTTTGTTGAAAGGTTGAAATAGCACTCGAATTATTTTTTCTCTAATAAGTTCTGGTTATCATGATGTGTCCACATATCTAATATTGGAGGAATTTGGGCTAATTTCGTAATGGAAATAATTTCTTCGTTACCTATTTGATCATTCCTTTTCCATATGGTTCTCATTCCGATCTTTTCTGCTCCTTCAATGTCATTTTCTAGATGGTCACCAATATATACTGCTTCATGCGGAGTAACATTTAACCGATTGAGTGCTTGAAAATAGATTTCTGAATCTGGTTTTTTAACCCCTAATTCTTCTGAAATAAGAATTGTGTCAAACAGCTCTTCTATTCCGAGAGCACGTACATTACTTAGCTGAAACTGAGTTCTTCCGTTTGATATTAATCCTAGTAAGTAACCCTGTTGGTTTAAAAAATGGAGAACATTGATCATTCCTTCAAAGGCTATGCAATGGTTTTGAAAAGTAGAGATGTAATCTTCTAATAGTTCATCCGCAGATAAATGTAACCTATACTCGTTAACCAACTGTTGATAAACTCGATCTTTCCACGTATATCCGTTATTATCCAGGTCTATAAATCGCTTACAGTACTGATCCTTTTCAATGCCCTCGAAGACGTGTACATGCCTTTCATATTGATTATGTATGAACGCTTGAACGGAAGCCTTTCGATTTAAAAGCGTTCCATCCAGATCAAAAAGAATTGCCTTTATCATGACTTTCATTCCTTTCTCTAACTCACTGTATTAACTTCTTGTCCGCAGTGTTCTATTCCTTCCTTTTACAATATACCTATCTCTGATCATCGATGTGCTATGAAAGATTATTAGATCAAGGGTTTGGGTAAATAGAACTAACAACCTCAAAAGGAGAATCGATATGAAAAATAAATCTAACATCGTAAATAAATTATCTTTCATTCTATTTTTTAGTACAGCTTTATTTATTTTAATCACAGCAAGCATCACTACTGATTTACGTTCTGGTGCTCACTTCATCATTGTCCCCCTAATATTTGCTACATTCTACATCTTTTTCAATCTTTACTATAAGTTGTTTAAGCTACAACAAAAAACAGCTACGCAATAAGTTAAGCTGCTGCTTTTTGTTCGCATTTTAATGTTTTCCTACTTTAATTAAGATTGATGTTTGTCCGATACCTCATTTGATTTCTCACTTAAAAGCTTTTCTTTATTCCCCTATACTAATTCAACTTGAGCTTCCGAATTTACAGTACAACTATTTTTAGATTCTTTGGCACCCTTCCCACTTTTAACATTGATTTAGCAGCTACCTTTTCATAATATATGAGTGATTCTGTTCATCGGAATGACAGAAAAGGAATGACAGTAAAAGACCACTTACGAAATAGGATAAATTTTCTAAATCTATTTACTTTTTTGTTATCTTCTGTAAAATAGTTTCTTAGAATCGTGAAGGAGGAACTCATATTGATCAGAAGATTAACGGAAGAAGATCATCATCAATGTCTTTCATTATTAACGCCCTATGCAGCAGAAAACCTATTTATTATAGGAGATATTGAAGCCTTTGGATACGACCAACCTTTCCAAAAGTTATGGGGCGACTTTTCTGAGAATGGTGAACTGCGAGCAGTCCTTTTAAAGTACGAAAAAAACTATATTCCATTTGCACCAGGTGAATTTGATGCAAAAAGAATAGGAGAAATTATATCAAGAGACACAGAATTTATTATGATGTCAGGACTGAAGCATGTCACTAGTCAGATTCAACCTCATATATCACATTCTTGTCGTTCGAGTAGAGAATTGTTCTATGCGAAATGTGATAGCGTTTCCCAACTTGCACTCGATCAGTTGGATCATGTTCAGATCGCTACCTTACAAGATCTTGATAAAATTCATACGCTTCATCAGGGAATCGATGAATTCGAAACCGGTGAAACAGTAGAAGAGAAAAAGCGTAATCAGGAAAAGGGTGTGTCGAGGACATATTATATAGAAGAAGATGGAAAGCCCGTATCCGCTGCCTCCACCGCTGCAGAAAATTCAGAGTCCGCAATGGTGGTAGGAGTTTGCACATTGCATGCCTATAAACGAAAAGGGTATGCTACACAGTGCACGAGCAAACTCTGTTATGACGTTTTGTCTGAAGGAAAGGTCTTATGCCTCTTCTATGATAACCCAGAGGCAGGTACTATTTATAAGCGAATCGGATTTCAAGATATTGAGAAATGGATGATGATTTCTTTTGAAACACAATCAGTCATCGTATAACAAAGCAGTCCTGAATATTCAGGACTGCTTTGTTTATTGTCAACAAGTAGTCACAAGTAGATGTCATTATCACTTGAGAGAAGAACCTAACTGCCATACTATTAAATAGGAGAGGAAGTATCCCAGTTTCAACAGCAGGCTATACTGTAAATTTAGTAAGAGGAAACGTTAGAAAGGAAGATTTATATGAACAAACTTGGATCATGGGTATCAATTGTGAGCATATCAATGGTGCTTGCAGCATGTGGTCAAGACAGCACGAACGAAACGGAAAATGCGACAACCGCTGAAGAAACTCAAGTTGAAATACTCGATGTCGAGCTTGATACACCGGAAGAAGCAGAAGCTGGAGATACGCTAACGTTAACAGCTACTGTAACTCAAGGTGATGACAAAGTAGACGATGCGGATGAAGTAATGTTTGAAATATGGAAAGAAGGCTCGAAAGACGATAGCGAAAAGATCGAAGCATCTAACGATGGAGAAGGCGTTTATTCTGCTGAGAAAGTAATTGAAAATGAGGGTAAGTATTTCGTGCAATCTCATGTCACAGCTCGAGATTTACATACAATGCCTAAAAATGAAATAGTAATTGGATCTGAATCTGAGGAAAAGGCTACATCAGAAAGTGGTCATGAGCATAAACACGAAAGTGACGTCTCTATTCATCTTTTGAAACCAGACGAAATAAAAGCTAACCAAGACGTTGATTTAATGGTTCACCTCCAGAAAAATGATACTGTCTTATCAGACGCTAACGTTCGCTTCGAAATCTCAAAAGAAGGTGAAGAGAACGCTGAGTGGGTTGATGCAGAAGAAATGAAGGATGGCGAATACGAAGGAAGCACATCTTTCAAAGAAGCTGGCGATTATACAGTCACCATTCATGTTGAAAACGATGAAGGTCTTCACGAGCACACTGAAGAACGTGTAACAGTTACCGAATAAGCGAAATCCCCAATCAATCTACTGATTGGGGATTTTGTATTTATTTAAGCTTTAATTTCTTAAACTTTCGCTTACCTACTTGAATGACAAGCCCATCCTCTACCTTTATTTCCAAGTGAATGTCTGTTACTTTCACTTGGTTTATTTTAATACCTCCATTTTTAATCATTCGCCTTGTTTCACTTGTAGATCCGAGCATTCCAAGCGATGTTACAAGGTAAGGTACAGTGATATACTGTTCTCCCTCCCAATGAACTTCATCAATATCCGTTGGAAGCTTGTTTTGCTGAAATACTTTTTGAAAGGATTCCTCTGCCTCTTGAGCTTTTTCTTGCCCATGAAACTGCCGTACTATCGTTTTTGCCAAATGCATTTTCAGAGCTCTAGGATGTGCCTTACCACTTGCTAATTCATCACGAATAGAATGCTTTTCACTTAGAGATAAATCGGTAATGAGCTCAGTGTACGTTACAATTAATTGATCTGGTATAGACATCACTTTCCCGTATATCTCTGAAGGCTTTTCTGTAATACCAATGTAGTTCCCTTTTGACTTAGACATTTTTTCAACGCCATCTAACCCTTCAAGCAAGGGCATTGTAAGTACCACTTGCTTCTCCTTACCGAACTGCTCTTGAAGATGTCTTCCCATAAGCACATTAAAATATTGATCGTTTCCCCCAATTTCGATATCACTTTCAAGGTGGATTGAGTCATAGCCTTGCATAAGAGGGTAGAAAAATTCGTGAAGTGAGACTGGTTTATTCGCATTGATTCTCTTTTCAAAATCGTCTCGTTCTAATAAACGGGCAACGGTTATTTTTCCTGCTAAATGAATCACATCTTCGAATTTCAACTCTGACAACCATTTTGCATTGTAATGGAGTTCAACTTTATTTTCGTCCAGAACTTTACCAAATTGATCTAGATACGTCTTTGCATTCCGCTCAACTTCCTCATCAGTTAATTGCACTCTTGCTACAGATTTACCAGTTGGGTCTCCGATTTTACCTGTAAAGTTCCCAATAATGAGTTGAATAATATGGCCATTCTCTTGAAACTGTCGTAGCTTATTCAATACAACAGTATGACCGATATGCACATCAGGTGCTGTAGGATCGAGTCCGAGTTTCACTTTAAGCGGCTTATTCTCAAGAAGAGACTTCGCAATCTTATTCTTTAATTCGTCTCCAGGAATGACCTCACTTGTGCCATGCGTATAAACAGCATACTGCCTCTCCATTTCCTTTCTTTGCTCATCTGATAGCTGATCCAAAATTGCACCCATTCCTGTCGACCTCCTAGTATAGTTTATTGGTTGATGAACGACAAAAAAACCACGCCCCCTTATATAGTAGGGACGTGGTTTAACACGCGTTACCACCCTGATTGAAGACAAATCGTCTCCCAGCTCAAATACGTTAACGGTTTTCCCGTTCCTGACTACTTCATCATGTTGTTCGCCAGGAAGGCTCAGAGGGGTAATTCACGATTAGGCTGTACCAGTTCTCACCTGCCACTGGTTCTCTGACACTACTCACCATAACGCGCTACTGAATCCTCTTCTTTGCCTTTATGCTATTTACATTGTTTTAATTTCTAATAACTCTAGCTTGAATATGATGCGATGTCAATTCTTTTTTTCTTCTCTTTCAAAAAAGACAGCCGTCATAACTAGTGACGGCTGTTCCTTTTCTTACTGCATATTCAATTCTTTTAGAACGACCGTTGTAATAGCATCAATAAACTCATCTTGTGCGTTGGGCATTTCTGGACGATAATAGTTCGCACCGATCTCATCGGTTACTACTTTACATTCATAGTCATTATCGAACAATACTTCAAGATGATCAGCTACAAAGCCAACAGGTGCATAAACGAAGGAAGTATACCCCTGTTTTTCATATAAATCTCTTGTTAAATCCTGAACATCTGGCCCGATCCAAGGATCCGGTGTGTTCCCTTCACTTTGCCAGCCGATCGCTACATTTTTCACGCCAGATTCTTCAACGATAAGATCTGCTGTTTCCTTCAGCTGTTCTGGATAAGGGTCACCGTTCGCAATGATTTTCTCTGGCAAGCTGTGAGCAGAAACAATTAGCACGGCTTTTTCACGTTCTTGATGAGACATGCCATCGAAAATCGCCTTAATGCGTTTTGACCAGTAGGAAATGAATTTCGGCTCATTATACCAGCTTTCAACTGAATGGATAACGGGTCCACCAATTTTCTCAGCTTCTTGTTTTGCACGGCCATTGTACGATTTAATACTAAACGTAGAGAAATGAGGTGCTAGAACAATGCTAACTGCTTCTTCAATGCCATCATTGTGCATATCTTGAACGGCATCTTCTACAAATGGCTCAATGTGCTTCAGCCCAATATAGAGTTTAAATTCAATTTCATCCTGAACTTCATTAAGGTGCGCTTCAAGACCTTTAGCTTGATCCTCTGTTATTTTTGCAAGTGGAGAAATGCCCCCAATTGCTTTATAACGATCTGTTAGATCAGTTAATTGTTCTTCAGAAGGCTTACGACCGCGACGGATATGTGTATAATATCGTTCAATATCCTCTTCTTTATATGGCGTTCCATATGCCATCACAAGTAATCCCATTGTTTTCTTAGCCATGAATGTGTTCCCCTCTCATTCCAAAATAAATTACATCGAATATCTTTTTATAATCATTATCATCTAGTTGCCAGTATACCTTTTTTCCTACAAGGAATCAAAGATAATTGGCTTAAAAATCGCAACGTTTTGTGTCATCCCTATTGAACCAAACCTTTATGTATTATGCCACTTCGGATGCGCTTCCTTACTTAGTATAGCGAACTATGATCGTTCTGTCTTTCCTTCGATGCTTATCAGTTTCATCGTCCCCTACTACAGATGCTTTCATACTTTTTTATGGTAACGAGGTAGTGGAATGGGGGTCAGGCTCGAGCCTGACCCCCATACTTCAATTAAAAAACTGCGCAAACTATAGTTGCGCAGTTCTTCTTTCTCTATTTCTCCATTGCTCCGTTATGCTTAGAGACAATTTCTCTTAGATCCGTATCATCACTTTGGTCTGTTTTGAAAGCTAGAAGATACCGAAATTCTTTATCAGCTTGTTCAGCAGGGTCTGCGTTCTCTTCTTGCTTGCCTGTTGGCGTTTCATTAGAGAAAAACAGATCATTGTTTGCTCCAGCAGGTGTGCCAGGACCTTGCCCAGGATATGGAATATCCAAGCTAAGTTTTTGATCTTCTGGAATATGTTCAACTGACAATTGACTTACTGAGTAAGTCTGCAAATCAGCTTTTGCGCTTTCAGCATCGTTCTCTGTTTTGAAATAGGCTTGTAATGATTTACTCATGTCACTCAACTCCTTTTTATGATCTCACAAAGGATGGTTTCCCGATTCCGTCCTCTTCTAATCATTATTGGAGCATTTAGTAGTGTGCGAAACAGATTCTGTTTCTTCATAATGAAACAAAGATGATGAGCACATGCTATGCTTATATCTTTTTACAAAGGAGGAAACAGCATGGATAGCAAGGAAGAAACGAAACAAGCGAATCTCAGCATTAACGAGCAATTCTACAAAGGTGATGAACAAAAAAATAGTGATGAGAAAGTGAATGAAGCATTTTATTCTAACCAACAAAAAAATGATTCTACACCTACAAGCTATCTTGGGAATAGTATGGCTGCGATTGATGTAACAGGGAATAAAGATCGAGACCGATGAGAAGACAACTTTAACAGCCCGAACGCGACGCTCGGGCTGTTACTTACATCTTACAGTTGAAAATGTCGATGGTATTTCCACATATAAAGAGCAGAACTGAGAAGTAAAATTCCTGAGAATGCAAAGACAAACGGAATACTAACAACTTCTGCAAGGAAACCAACAAGTAGCGTCCCGCACCCGAAGGTTATTGAAATCAATGCACTTTGAGCACTAAATACTTCCGGTAGAGCATCTTTTGGACAGGACTTTTGGATAAATGTGACGATTGCGATCGACTTCACTTGCTCTACTATACCTGAAACCAGCGTAAGGGCTAGGGCTAGTAAAGCAATTTGAATGGAACCGAATAACATGGTCACTCCACTTACAACGAATGATGTGGTAAGTAGAATCAATTTCATGTGCTTTTCAAACAGCCTTGTATACTTCGACACAATGAGCCCTCCAGCAATTAATCCAAAAAAGAAACTTGCATTTAGGTAGCCCCACCAAGCTTCTGATTTCTGAAGAACATCACTCACAAAGATATAAAGAATTGCAGCAATCCAAACGACGTTTGCGATCGATTCTAGAAAAATCATGATGTGAACCGTTCGCAAAATTGGATGCTTCCAGATGGTTTGCCAGCCGCTTAATAGCGGAATTTTTCTCTTCCTTTTCTGATCTTTGATCGCATTTTCAATCATTGCCATTATGAATGTTGAAATGCAGTATAGGCCAAAGGTAAGCCAAATCACAAATGAGCCAGAAGTGAAGGCAACAATGATGCCTCCAACAGCCCACCCTCCAAATTGGATCGACTGATCAACTACTGCTACAAAGCTATTTGCTTGTGTAAGCTCTGATTCTTTCACAATCATAGGTAGCATGGCATTTCGAGCAGGTGCTGCCCAACCGTCAAGAAAAGCAATGATAAATGCGAGCATAAACACGACTTCTAGTTCTGGTACATACAGTAAAAAAGAAGCACCAAGGATACCTAAAACGATTGTTTTTAATCCTTGAGACCAGACCAACATTCCTTTTAAGGCGAAATGACTCAACATGAGTGGTGCACCCATTCCACTGATAAACCGTGCTAAGGTTATCGTGAAAGGCAAAAGTGATAAATAGAGAGCGGATTCTGTTGATTGATAAAGAATTGCGATTAACGCAACAATATAAAGAACGTCCCCCGTATTGGCGCACGCTTGACCAATCCACAGAAAACGAAACGAACGTAACCTCATCATAACTACCCCTTTTTGATATTCTTTCATTTTTTAAGGGTAGGTGAGTTACATAGGGTCTATCACTCCTTTTCCTCCATTTATCGCATGACTCTCTTATTAGGCAATTGGAATTGTTACATTCATTGGAGGGGAAGTTATGTAGGGTACGTTTAAAATTCATATATACATTATCTACTTATTTTTTGATTCATTGCTTCCATCTTACCATAATAAAAGAGACATTAATTCCAATTTTCCGAATTTATAAATTGTTTTTATCGCTTGTTTCAGGCAAACTTAAATGTGTAGACACTTTTCAATTAGGGAATTACCCATTCATTGATTCATCTAAAGATTTCGTAAATTAGATGTCCTAAGTTGAATGAAACCTTGATGAATGCTATCGTAAATACTTGATAAGCAAGCATTTCCACAACTAAATCGACCATTTGATGGAGGTAAGATCTATGAGAATTATTGTTGCAGGCGGAGATGGTTTCTGTGGGTGGCCAACAGCACTTTATTTATCAAAACAGGGCCACGACGTAACGATCGTTGATAATATGGTTCGCCGAAAATGGGATGATGAACTGCGCTCCAACTCGCTCACGCCCATTTTATCCCTTGAAGAGCGTGTGAAATTATGGGAAGAGAAAACCGGCAAAAAGATTGCTATATATGACTGTGATTTAATGCATTATGATTTCCTCAAAGAAATTTTCAAACAGGTTCAGCCTGAAGCATTTGTTCATTTTGCCGAACAGCGCTCAGCTCCTTATTCTATGATTGACCGTGAACATGCTGTCTTCACACAAACCAATAATGTAGTAGGTAACCTTAACGTTCTTTACGCCATTAAAGAGGTAACTCCAGACTGCCACTTGATTAAATTGGGCACAATGGGTGAATACGGACAGCCTAACATAGATATTGAAGAAGGTTACATAAAAATAGAACATAAAGGACGCGAAGATGTTCTTCCTTTCCCTAAACAACCGGGATCGTTCTATCATTTATCAAAAGTGCATGATAGTCATAATATCCAATTTGCTTGTAAAATCTGGGGCATCCGTGCAACTGATTTAAATCAGGGTATTGTATATGGTCTGCATACAGAAGAAGATGAATATGATGAAGGTCTTATCAATCGTCTCGATTATGACGGTGTCTTTGGGACAGCCCTCAATCGCTTTATTATTCAGGCTGCGATTGGACACGATATTACCGTCTACGGGTCTGGTAAACAAACTCGTGCATTCCTAAATATTAAAGATACGATCCGATGCGTTGAGATCGCAGCTGAAAATCCTGCTGACAAAGGCGAATTTAGAGTCTTTAACCAGTTTACAGAAGAATTCTCAGTACTTGAACTTGCTCAAAAAGTTCAGAGAGTAGCAGAAGCAAAAGGCCTGAACATCGGTATTGAGCACATAGAAAATCCACGTATTGAGAAGGAAGAACATTATTACAAAGCAGTTAACACCAGTTTAATCGATCTTGGTCTAGAACCTTCTTTATTGACGGATGATCATATTTCGAGAACACTTGATACCGCTTTGAAGTATAAAGATCGTGTTCTTAAAGAAAATGTCCTTCCAAACGTTACCTGGAAATAAGATGACGCTAAAACCAATAGAGGTGCTCGTATGAAAATATCCATCGTAACAGAAACATTCCTACCTTCAACTGATGGTGTAGTTACCCGCCTTCGCGCCTCGATCGATTACTTACTTGATCAAGGACACGACATCCAGGTTATTGCACCAGATTTAGGAGTTCGCAGCTATCGGAATATTCGGTTTGATGGTGTTCAACCTCGTACATTCATCTTTTATAAACATCGCAAATTCGGAATGCCTACACGTTCAATTAAAACGTATCTTGAAGACTTTGATCCAGATCTCGTTCACGTGGTTAATCCTGCTTTTATGGGTTACTCAGGGATAAAGTACGGTAGGAGACTTGGCGTTCCACTGATTGCTTCTTATCACACGCATGTTCCAAAATATGCTAACTATTACAACGTTTCATGGTCAGAGCCGTTGCTCTGGTGGCATTTTAGAAGAATGCATAATAAAGCGGATATTAATTTATGCACGTCTCAGGCGATTCTAGAAGAATTGGAAGAACAAAACTTCTATAACGTGCATCTTTGGAAACGCGGCGTTGATACAGACCGATTCAATCCAGAGCACCGTAACGAAAAAATGCGACAGCGTCTTACGAATGGGAATCCCGATAAAACACTGCTACTTTTTGTAGGGCGACTCGCCTTCGAAAAGGAAATTGATTCACTAATTCCTATGCTTGAGCAAAAGCCCGATGCCCATCTTGCCATCGTTGGAGATGGTCCTTACAGAGAAGAACTGGAGAAGAACTTTGCACATCTTAACAATGTGACGTTCACTGGTTTTCTTCATGGTGAAGAATTAGATCAAGCCTACGCTTCGTCTGATGCTTTCATGTTCCCATCAACTACTGAGACATTAGGTCTTGTCATTCTAGAAGCCATGGCGAGTGGACTACCAGTTATTGCCGCTAAGTCTGGACCAACGAACGAACAAGTCGAAGATGGGTCCACTGGTCTTCTCTATCGTTCTGGTCCAAATGGAAATCTGACGGAGGTAGTTAACCGCCTTGATGAGTTTGGACTATTAGAGAAAATGTCCAAAGAAGCATTTGCTCATTCAAGGGACTATGGATGGAGAGGTCCAGCACAACAGCTTCTAGATTTCTACGAATCAGCCATTGAGCTCAAGCAAAATGACGAACAGCAGGCGATCCAATAGATAGAAGGTTGAGTTTATGAAGCAATCGGGAATTGGCAAGGGTTCAAAACAAGTTATGAGTTTCAGTGCGATCGGTGTCATGAACGCTTTAGTCGACATCGGCGCACTGAATCTACTCATGCTTTTCTTTCCAACGGATGATCGAATCCAGCTTATTGTCTACAATACAATTGCATATACGCTAGCAATTACGAACAGTTACTTTTGGAATGCAAAGTTAACATTCCCCTCAAAAGCTATCCATGATCGAAAACAGGTGCTCTTATTTCTCGTACAAGCAATCATCGCGCTTGGCATCAGTAACCTTGTTTTTTATGGTGCCCTTCTTATTTTTGAATGGCTAACATTCCCACGGTACATTGAACGTAACATTTCAAAAGGACTCGCCATGCTACTCTCTTCAGCTTCTAGCTTTTTCATGATGAAACACCTGGTCTTTCCACGAACGAAACAAAAGCATGATTAAAAAACCCACAGAACATTTCTGTGGGTTTTTGCATTAGTCTGTATTTCCTTGCTTATGCTCGATTTTACCTAGAATAAAGGCTGCTCCGAGTCCTAGAAGTAGCGTTACTACACTTGCTATTCCAAGCATGATATCAGACTTAAAGCCCGGATACAGTACGACAACTGATCCGATGACTAATCCGATCATAACGGAATAGGTAGCAACCGTATATTTTTTTAATAACAGGGAAATTAGCTTACCGGTTAAACTTAGTCCAATAATTATTCCTGCTCCTACTGTAAGGAGAAGAGGGATTTGAAAAGACGAGAGACCATGAATAACAGTTTGGTAAGATCCTAGAAGCAACAGCACGAATGAGCCACTTACCCCTGGTAGAATCATCGCTGTGCTGGCAAGCCACCCTGAAAAGAATAGAGTAACGTAATCCATCGTGCTTAACGATTTCATTATTTCTCCAGAGCCCTCTCCTTTTAGGAACAAAGTTGAAGCAATTAGCACAGCTGCTAAAAGTAACAATCCATAGTGAACAGGTTCAAACGTTTTCTTGTATTCTACCTTTCTTAGTAAAAAAGGTACAACCCCAATAATTAAACCAATAAAGAAAAAGAAAGTCGGTTGTGGATAATCGTTAAGAAGTTTCTCCATTAACTGACTAACAAGAAGTAAAGCAAGTCCAACACCTATTAGAAGAGGAATGAAAAATCCTAATTCTTTCTTCCACTTCTTGCTCATTAATCCATTAATTCCACTTATTAATCTTCTGTAGATCCCGAGCACCATTGCAATTGTTCCTCCGCTTACGCCTGGAATTAAATCGCTAACACCCATTAATAAGCCTCTATATATATTTCGCCACACAAACATGTCAGTCTTTCTCCTTTTCCTATGCTTCTACTACACACATTACCCAAACGAAGCATGTCACTAACCGATCTTTGCTTCTTTTTTCATGTGAGTAAGAAAAACACCTTTAACTGGTTCCGATCTCTCGGCCTCTTGAAAGCCGAATTTCTCATAGAATTTCACTGCAGGAACATTATCGGCACCGGTACTCACTACAAAATCTTTATCGTTCGTAACAAGGAGATACTCCATTATCTCTTTTGCGACCCCCATCCGAAAATAATCCGGATGTACAACGAGTCTGCAAATTCTAATGGTACCTTTTATGTGTTCAAATGATAGAACACCTGCTACCTCCCCGTCCCTATAACAGCCAATAAATGTTTCATCGCTCATTTGGATTGAGGCAACCGTCTCACTCAATTGAGGAATACCGTCAAAATTAATGATCTCTGCTTCTTTACGATAAGCGGGAAGTTGAACATTTAAAATTTGTTTAGCTGTATCTGCGTTTTGATGATTTAATAGTTTAATCATGCAATCGGCCTCTTTTCTTTATTTCCTACTATACCAAGCTTTTCTCGAATTTATCAATGTTGTGACGATTAGGACAATAAGTCTGGTAGTTGAAAAGTAGGATCGCTTTACAGTAAAGTGATAGAAGTGATTTGTGAATGTTTACAGGAGGAATATAATGAGCGATCGTAATAAAGGAATTATACTGCTGCTAATATCATCTTTTGGCTTCGCGATGATGGCAGCGTTCGTAAAACTTTCAGGTGATGTGCCGACCATTCAAAAAACGATGTTTCGAAATGCCGTCTCAGCCATTATTTCATTCGGCTTCGTTATGTATTACAAAGAACGGCTTTTCGGTAAAAAAGAGAACCAAAAGTTCTTACTTCTAAGGTCAGCGCTTGGGACGTTAGGAATTATTTTTTACTTCTATGCAATAGACCATCTAGTACTGTCAGATGCCGACATGTTAAACAAGCTTAGCCCGTTTTTGCTTATTATTTTCTCAGCCATCTTTTTAAAAGAAAAAGCCAAGCGCTTTCAGATTAGCGCCATTATCATTGCCTTTATCGGCACATTGTTAATCATTAAACCACAGTTCTCTGTGGAAACCATACCATATATTTCTGGGCTATTGTCCGCTATTTTCGCAGCTGGAGCTTATACCGTTCTAAGAGTACTTGGACAGCGAGAGAAATTCTATACAGTTGTTTTCTATTTCTCGTTTTTTTCAACTGTTGTTCTCTTACCATTTGTGATTATGTTCTATGAGCCAATGGAAACGCGTCAGCTCATTTACTTACTCTTAGCCGGTGTATTTGCAACTCTTGGACAATTCGGATTAACGATTGCTTACAAATTTGCACCTGCTCGTGAAATTTCGATCTTCTTCTATTCAACCGTTGTGTATTCAGCGTTGATTAGCATCGTATTGTTCGGACAAATACCAGATGCATGGAGCATTCTCGGATACGTGATCATTTTCTCTGCCTCATTTTATATGTTCATGCGAAATAACCGTGAAGCAAAATTTGAGAAAAGAGAGCTACAAACATCTAATTAAATGAAATGCTGAGTTCTTTTAGTCTGTTTTCGTAGACATTGTTACTATTAGAGGAGTGGTTGATTTCCACTCAAGGACGCTTTCCGCGGGGCGGGCGGTGAGCACCTTCCGCTCCAATCAACTTTGATGTGTGAATTTCTTTATTCATAAACCTCTTTCAAATACAACAATCTTTAATAAAAAGAGCCTTCTTTAAAGACGAGTGTTAAATTCTAACTAAATTTAGCACTCGTTTTTTTCTAATATATCTAAAACTCTAACTCATCTCATAAGCTACTTCATTTTATTTCACATAATTAAGATGACTTGTTTTGATATGGAACCCAATCCCCTCCTTCAATTTTAATGAAATGGTCTTCTGTATCTCGCATAACGTACGTAATGGCTTCGTAAGTTCCATTCTCGCTCTCAATTCTCTGTACAATTCGATCATACAAATTATGATCACGTCCTTCTTGAAATCCTTCTAGAATATCAATCCGTTCAAGAAGCTGCTCATTTACTTCGTATAGTTCTCCATATACCTCTTCTTCAACTGACTCAATTAACGCGGGATAGCCGTTTCTTGTATCGTAGAGCATACCTTTTGTCCAACTATTTCGTTCTTTTAGTACCGCGCCCTGTATCACTTCATGATTGCTTTCTCCATACCTTAAAGTTCCATAACAAAAGACTAGATTCACTCTTATTCGTCCACCTCTCCACTGTTTACGATTAATCTTATGCAGACAAAAAGCCCGCCATAAGCGGACTTTCCTACTCTTATTAGAAAATTCTCTTTAGCGCTTTCTTCAATGGCGGCATGTCGATTTCCTGCTCTTCAAATGCTTTTTTCAGCATATATTTCGAATAGCTTGCCGCCTGTTCGTACGTAATTTTGCCTGGAAGCGGCGGTTGTTCTTCAATCACTATATCAACAATGGCAGGTTTTGTTGATTTTGCTGCCCTTTCAAACGCTGGCAATAGTTCTTCGTATTTCTCGACACGGTAGCCTTCACCGCCCGCTGTTTCAGCAAATGCAGCAAAATTAAAGTCTTTTAATTCTGTCTCAAAATCGATATTTCCAATTTCCTGCTGCTCGTATTTAATCATTCCTAGACGCTCGTTGTTAAGAATAACAACCATCATTGGAAGCTTATATTTTACTGCAGTTAAGAAGTCCTGCATAACCATTGTAAAGCCACCGTCTCCACAAATCGCAACAGCCTGGCGATCAGGGTGAGCGATTTTACCAGCAATTGCACCAGGTAGACCACACCCCATCGTTGCCATCCAAGAGGAAATAATGAATTTCTGGTTTGTTACACGGAAATGTCGTGATGCCCAAACCGTTACATTCCCAACGTCAACAGAAAGCACTGCATTATCATCCACTACTTTCTGCAGCTGTGGCATAATTTGCTGTGGTTTAATTGGCGTTGATTCCTCAGATTCAATTTTCTCTAGATGAGCCCACCAGTTCTTCATGTTCTCTTGGCACTTCTCAATAAAATCTCGATCTTCTTGATAGCTCGTGTG
Organism: Guptibacillus hwajinpoensis; assembly: GCF_001039475.1. Classification (GTDB taxonomy): domain Bacteria; phylum Bacillota; class Bacilli; order Bacillales; family Guptibacillaceae; genus Guptibacillus; species Guptibacillus hwajinpoensis. Next base: position 2,016,524 of record NZ_LELK01000001.1, read on the forward strand.
ATCTGTTAAATAGGAGAGCGTCCATTTTGCATCTCCAATCAAACCAACTGTTACCGGATAACGCTTTCCAATTTGCGTTGGTTCAATGTCGATTTGAATCGCTTTTGCTTTGTCAGGTAAATAATCTCGATATGGGAAAGAGGTTCCTACCATGATAAGTAAATCCGTTTCTTCCATCGCTTCATATGCTGGCTTAGTTCCAATCTGTCCAAGCTGACCAAGGTTATATGGGTGAACATCAGGAATAGCGCCTTTACCTGGTAGACTTAAAATGACCGGTGCTCCAGCTTTCTCTGCAAAATTAAGAAGTTCTTCCCTAGCATGCTTCGACCCTTTACCTGCAAGAATAACCGGGCGTTTTGCTTCATTTAGAAGAGCAACTGCTTCATTTAAATTGGAGTCATGAGGATGAACGACTGCTTTCGAACGAATAAGTGAGGTATTCTCAATCTTTTGTTTTACCTTCTCAGCCGCAAGGTCATCCGGAATCGTTAGAATGGCCACACCCTTCTTTTCGACAGCCGTCCGAATAGCTTGATGAGTTAGATCAGGCAATGAATCTGCCGTTTCAACTCTGCGGTTAAATACAGAAACGTCGTCGAACATTCGCTCAAGGTTAACCTCTTGGAACTGATCCATTCCAAGCTGATCACTAGCAATTTGTCCCGCGATGACGAGCACTGGTACACCATCAGCTTTTGCATCATATAGACCATTCAATAAGTGAACAGCACCTGGTCCTGCAATTGACAGACATACACCGATTTTACCGGTTATTTTGGCATATGATGCTGCAGCAAGGGCACCTACTTCTTCATGACGAACCTGAATAAATTTCATACGATCCTGTGCATTTCGTAAATTCTCAACAAAGTGATTAATCGAATCACCAGGTAAACCATAAATATGGTCTACACCCCATTCAGATAATGTATCGAGCAATATTTCACCAGCATTTTTATCAAACATCATGACTCCTCCTTCGCGTCCTTTTCCATAAAGAAAAACTACCCTAAGAAAAGTAAGACGAAACGTGGATGACAAAATAAGCAAGCAGCCGGTTGGCTGCTTGAATTGCTCATTATGTTCTTGGACCGCCTGCTACGTATAGGACTTGTCCACTTACAAAAGAAGACTGTTCATCTGCAAAAAAGAGCGCAGCATTTGCAATATCTTCTGGTTTTCCAGTTCTCCCAACTGGAATCTGCTTCATATTGTATTCCATAAACTGATCGAATTCGACACCTAGACGCTCTGCTGTTGCTTTTGTCATATCCGTCTCAATGAATCCAGGTGCAATCGCATTTGCGGTAATTCCATATTTCCCAAGCTCAAGAGAAAGCGTTTTGGTTAATCCCTGGATTCCCGCCTTTGCTGCTGCATAATTCGTTTGACCACGATTACCTAGTGCTGATGTTGAGGATAGACTAATAATTCGTCCGTATCCTTGATTAACCATATAACTCTGCGCTGCTCGTGATGCATAGAAACTCCCAGTAAGATGAACCTGCATAACAGTCATCCAATCCTCATCTGTCATCTTGAAAAGAAGATTGTCACGAATTACACCTGCGTTATTAATTAGAATATCAATTGCACCAAATGCATTCGCAGCTTCTTTCATACTAAGCTCAACCTGTGCTCGATTCGTAACATCGACAATACCTGTCATAACAGAATAGCCTTTTTCTTCAAATTGTTTTCTAGTAACTTCTAGTGCTTCTTCATTTACATCAGCTAAATAAATGCTTGCCCCTTCAAACGCAAATTTCTCAGCAATACTCGCTCCAATTCCTCTACTACCACCCGTTATGTATGCGCTTCTACCCTCAAGTCTTTTCATTCCACCACTCCTGTAATCGTTTTCTTTATCAGTATAATTCGACTATATTAATATTTAAATTTTCTGTCAACTGTTACCACCTAGTTTAACTTGAAGATAAAAAGTGAAATAGAGTAAAAAGATGATATTTAGGAATTGGAGGCTAACACTATGAAACACCTTGTATTTTATGATGCAGAATGCCCTTTTTGCTTCTATGTAAAAAAATCGTTACGAAAGCTAGACTGGTTGAATAAAATTGACTGGGTCTCCGTTCAAGAAGTTGAGAAGAATCCAGACGATTACCCTTACATGCAATTTCGACATAAACGCATGTACGACGAGATTCATATGCTAACGGAATCAGGAAATCTTCACGCTGGGTTTTATTCGGTAAGAAGACTTCTAATGGCTCTACCACTCACTATTCCGCTATCGATACTACTATATTTACCTTTTATCGATAAGCTTGGATCACCATTCTATATTTGGTTTTCTAAAAACCGTTATGACTGGTTTGGACGATATCCAGAACCGAGATTTGAATAGAAGCAAAAGCAGGCTTTCCTATTCTTTGCTAGAATAATAGTTGATAGAGAACGAATCGGAAAGGATGCTTCATGATGGAAGAAAAGTGGCTTGCCTGGGCAAAGCAAATCCAATCGATTGCTCAGGCAGGGTTAACCTATACACGTGATGATTACGATTATGAGCGTTACATTGAACTCAGACAGCTTAGTGCAGACATACTAGAGACTTACACTGAATATGACATGAAAACGATCCAAGAACTCTTTACGAATGAAACAGGGTATCAAACTCCTAAAGTGGATATTCGCGCTGCTGTATTTAAGAATGACAATATCCTTCTCGTTAAAGAGAAAGCTGATGGAAAATGGTCGATTCCAGGAGGATGGGGAGATGTGGGCTTCTCACCTGCAGAAGTCGCTGTTAAAGAAGTAGAGGAAGAATCTGGTTATCTTGTTGAGGCAAAACGTTTACTAGCTGTTCTGGATCACAAACATCATCCTCATCCGCCATCTCCTTATCATATTTATAAAATGATCATCGGTTGTGAACTAGTAGGTGGGAACGCGGCAGATAGTATCGAAACTAGCGATTGTGACTTCTTCTCTTTAGACAATCTTCCACCATTGTCCATTGGACGAATAACCGAATCACAAATCACTATGCTTTTCAGACTCTATAAGAATCCAACATTGCCAACCGTTTTTGATTAAGGAGATAAGGAGTTACACCTATGATTACACCATACAAGCACGGATTATTACTTATGAGAAATGATCGACTACATGAACGAGGCTGGCGTAGCGACCAGTGCTATAAATTTATATTTTCTCATACAGGAAATGGGCTTTACGAGATGGCTCGAGGTGACATAATAATTGAAGAGGGCAAGTTCCTTATGATGAATCCAGGTGAGCCTCATCGACAACTTCATGTGACAGATGAGAAGTTCCTAGTAGAATTGAACGAAACACTAGTGAAGAATGTTTGTGTAGATCTTGGAATCTCAAATACACTTCCTGATTTCGCATCAATCAGTATCCGTCACCCCCAGCTCATCCAATGGGCTGCTTTCGTAAGAGAATTTATTGTACATAGCGATTCAAATGAGCGCTCTTTTTTTCTTGAGCACAGCATCACACAACTTATCTTACTTCTGATGAAACACGCTCCTGGATCTCATCAAAGCGAGCTGTCCATTCCTTCTACATCAGCTCCTCTAAGCTACGCTGTTACCGCCATAAAGGAAAGCTTTCAAGAGGATTGGACACTTGATGAACTCGCCTCTCTCACTGGACTATCAAAATATCAGTTCGCTCATGCCTTTAAAGAGTCGTTCGGTGTCTCACCATACTCCTTTCTGCAATTGTATCGGATAATAAAAAGTCAGGAGAAACTTGTTCATACCAATGATTCAATTCTCTCAATTGCTCTTTCATCTGGATTTAAAAACCTTTCTTCATATAACCACTTATTTAAAAAACTGTACGGTAAGACGCCTTCGCAAGTTCGTATTCATCATCACTAAGTACCCTGCACTCACCGTAGTCATACTAACTCCGCTCACAATCATAATTGTTTGAATAGGTATAAACGATGAAAGGATGCCAAAAAGTGCAAGCGATAATGTATTTGCAAGATAAAGTAGAACAGCATTTGTGCTAAATCCTCTTCCTAGCTGATCATTTGGAACAATCGTCTGTAAGAGATAAACTCTTGCTAGCCCAGCTATCGGAATGCCGATCCCTACAAATACAGCACCTATGAAAAAGTGTTCAAGTTCGTACCAAAGCCCATAATACAAAACACCTGCACCCCATATGAACGACCCTACCATATAAATTGCAAGATTCATTCTTTTGAAAACGAGAGGGATAACTAGATTTGTTCCAATAACCACCGCACCAAAAATCCCTTGAATAATACTATACATTTCCTCACTTTTTGTCGTCATCTCTGACAAAGCGAGTAGCAATCCCACTTCCCACACCCATGTATTTAAGAAAACGATAAGAAATGTAAACAGGAAGAGCGTCCGTATTGTTATGTTTTCACATGCCCATTTCCTGAATGAAACGATCGATAGCCATGCACCTTTAATGGACCGTTTCCCAGGATATTTGCTCTCCTTTACCTGCACCTTCAAGAAACATAACGCACTTATCATGTATGTTAGCGCGTCAACTGTAAAAAAATGAATGGCTCCATAAGACGTTAGTAGCCAAACTGAAATGAAAGGACTAACAACAGTCACACCTCTCTGTAATGTATCATTCATGCTATTGACTACGGTCCGATTTTCTTCATCTGTTATAAGTGGCAACACTGCTCGATGTGTAGGATTAAAAAAGCATCCAATCGTTTGAATGAGAAAACTAACAATTAATAAGTGCACATAACCTAACAAACCTGCATAGTAGAATATAACGATTGAAGCGACGAGGGGTACTCTTATTACATCGAGTAAGATGAGAAGCCTTTTTTTCTTAACCCAATCAGCAACAACTCCTCCTACTAATCCAAACAATAGGTAAGGAACTGTCTCAGCTATCGCCATTCCTGTTGTTAAGATTTTTGAGCCCGTTATCTCATAAGCTAGAAATAGAAATGCCATCGCTGATAGAACATCCCCAAGCTTAGAAATACCACCACCGAGTAAATAATAGCGAATCGTTGCATTTGTAAAAAGTTTTCTATACACAAAAATCACCTCTATCTCTAGTATAAGAAGATAGAAGTGATTGATCTTCCAACATCTTGTTGGATGTTAGCGCAATAATTTAGGAGTACTTGCTTCTAACCATGTATTTGCCATTAACTTGTTGCCCGCTTCAGTCATATGAACGCCATCTGTTGTTAGAATGACATCATTTTGTTTGACTCGCTCTAGAAAAACAGTATGAGTAGGAACAAGTATAGCATCATAGTTAATCGCTAGACGCCGAACGATCTCAACGTATGGGACTAGCATTTGGTTTCCCTTCGAATGAACATCTTCCTTAATGATTGTAGGCTCCATTAAAACAAGCTTGGTATTAATCAGTTTGCTAGTCTGATTAAGTAGACCCTCAAATCGTTCTTTGAAGTCATCTGGATACACTTGTTTCATTTCAGGATGATCGAGTTGACGCCACACATCATTTATTCCTATTGAAATAGACAGTACTGAGGGATTAGCTTCAATTACATCCCTCTGCCACCTTTTTTCTAGATCGGTGATGCGATTACCACTAACACCTTTATTTACTACTTGAACAGTGCTCTCGAGCTCGTTCTTTATCATGCGTACATAGCCAGAGCCTAGCCTCTCAGGATCCTGATTTCTTCCGGAATCTGTAATACTATCACCAATGAATAACCATTTACTCATCCTATAAAACACTTCCTTCCGTTTGATCCGTTGTAATCGTCCACTCTTCACAAATAGTACTAGCTTCGGTATAAAGCCACTCTTTTGTTAATGCTTTGATAGAGTCTACTTCTTTTTCATCGATCCAAACATCGATCGATTCGATCGTACCACTTTGTCCTGTTTTTTCATAAATAGGATCATGGTACTTCTCCATAAATTCGTTATAAGATGATCGATTTCTCCAGAATCCCATAATGAATGCCTTATGCTCGCTTTCCGACCATCCACCATATTGTGCAACGAACCCATCAATATGCTTTATTTCTTTCCATCGCTCTTGCCCTAGCGCAAATGCTATAGCATGTTCTTTCTTAACTTCACAAATTATTTTCTTAATCAGCACTACTGAGTGATTCCCCCCTGATTTGTAGGATGTCGAAAGCAATCCTTTGTATGATCATTTACCATACCAACTGCTTGCATAAAGCTATACATAATAACGGGTCCCACGAAAGTGAAGCCTCTTTTCTTCATATCTTTGCTTATTTTTTTGCTGAGTTCTGTTTCGGCTGGAACTTCGTCAGTTGACTGCCAATTGTTGATGATCGGTGTACCTTCTGTAAATGCCCATATGTAAGACGAAAAAGAACCAAATTCTTTTTGGATAGTAAGAAAGGCTTTTGCGTTCTTAACGGTGCCTCGGACTTTTAGTTTGTTTCGAATAATCCCTTCATTGCTTAAAAGCTGCTGTACTTTATCTTCATCATAAGATGCAACTTTCTCCACATTAAATTCATCAAAGGCTTCACGGTAATTCTCTCTTCTTTTTAGAATCGTGATCCAGCTCAGACCCGCCTGTGCTCCTTCTAGAATTAACATTTCAAAAAGCTTTTGATCATCGCAAACGGGGATTCCCCATTCTTGGTCATGATACACCTTATAGATCTCTTCATCGTTTACCCATGCACATCGCTTCACAAGTCTTCTCCTCCTATCTTTTCCTTTCATTCTAACGCGGGTTTCTCTATTGGAATAGTTTCATCTTCAGAAGACATACTAAGTGGCGACTATAAAGGAGATGATCAAATTGGCAAAACTGCTATACATTACGGTAAATCCTAAACCTGTAAACGAATCTTATAGCCTGACGATTGGAGAAGCCTTTCTACAAACATATCAAGAAAACCATTCCGGCGATGAAATCCTTAAGCTAGATCTTTATAACATAGACCTCCCATACATCGATACAGATGTATTTAACGGATGGGGGAAGCTACAAAGCGGCAATGAATTTCATCATTTATCTGCAGATGAACAAATGAAAGTTAGTAAGATAAACGATTTGACTGATCAATTCATCGACGCAGATAAATATGTTTTTGTTACACCATTCTGGAACTTTAGTTTTCCTCCTAAGCTAAAAGCGTATATCGATACAATTGCTATTGCTGGGAAAACATTCAAGTACACAGATCAAGGACCAGTTGGGTTATTAACGGATAAAAAAGCTCTTCATATACAAGCAAGAGGCGGCGTTTATTCAGAGGGACCAGCTAAAGAAATGGAGTTTGGTGATCGATACCTCCACGCTGTCCTCGGTTTTCTAGGTATTCCTTCTGTTGAATCAGTGATCGCAGAGGGAATGGCTCAAATGCCTGAGAAAGCTGAAGAAATCAAAACCAACACAATTGACAGAGCCCATAAGGTGGCACTAGACTTCTAACAAAAAAAGCGCATTTGCGCTTTTTTTATTCCTCACTTATTACATTATCTAGAGGAATCATCATGCTGTAATCGAACGGAAAACTCATCTCGGCTCTATCCTCTATTTCAGGTAAATCACTGTTCTTTTTGAATTCTCCAGGTATTCCTTCAAGCGGAATGTGTTTGTTATGATCGTACATCATTTTAGCCTCCTTCTTATCGATAGTATGGATGAAGGATGTAGCAAATATGATTATTGATTTAACAAAAGCCTGGACATGTAATATTCATCTACAAATTCATCATCAATTTGCAAGGAACGTCTTTTTAATCCTTCTACTTCAAATCCAGCTTTTTTGTATAGTGCTAGTCCTGCTTCATTTCGCGTCGCAACAGTCAATTCTAAACGGTGGATCTTATTGTCGGAGGCCCAGTCTTCTACTTCTTGAACTAGCTTTGTGCCTACTCCCTTGCCACGGTTTTCCTTCTTAATTCCCACAATTAAATAGGCAGAATGTCTGTTTCGCTTAGCTTGACCACCTATTGCAATTAAGTAGCCAATCAGATTCCCTGATTCCTCCGCTACTATTATTGTAGATTGTTGATGTTTCATTTTATTAATTCGCTCACGTTGTTCTTCTGCTAACATCGTTCGTTCTCTAGGTTCATAAAGCATATATTGCGCATCATTCTCGACATCTCTAATCAACTGTACAAATGCTTCAGCATCGTTACTGCTAATGTGTCTTAGTTCCATTTGCTCGTCCTCATTTCGTAAAAAGTGCTCTTTTGATAGTCTATCATAAAGTAAATTCCTCAAGTAGCAAAAGTCATTTGGAATAAAAGAAAGACGTGTATGAAGTCTCATACACGTCTTTGAATTACTATTGTTCTACAACCTGCTTCGTTCTCTTCTCGAGCTTTCTTACTTCTTTCATAAGCTCTTTATAGCCAAGTCTAGTTAATTCAAAATCTTCATTAACCATTTCATATTCAAGTAGCGTTTCTCGCTTTGCTTCAGGAATATCATTATGGATCATGCGAAGCTCTTCGTTTAATTGAATATGTGAACTCGACTCAACAGATTCAAGTCCAATTAATTCTGCAACAAGCTTCATATCGGGCGTTTCTTTAATAAATAAGCTCTTCTTATCACTAACAGCTTTTTGAATCCGATCTTTAAACAGTAGAATGTCTTGCTTAATGCGATTGCTTTCGGATTCCTTTTGCTGCATACGATTTCGATAGTTTTCTTTTTCTAATTCATCAAGATCGGCTTTTGAAAGAAGTTCTTCAAAAAGAAGCGTTTTATCACTGTTAATTCTCTCAAGTTCTAATTCCTTTTCAGCTTCTTCTGCTTCTTCTACTTCTACTTCTTCGATTGGCTTTGTGAGAGAGAACGATAACTGATCGTTCGCGGCTTTTGAACCGCTCTTGATCTCCTCACCTTTTAGTAATTTATCAAAATCCTGAATTTTTTTAATTACGTAGAGCGATACACCAACACCAAGACACGTTAGAAACAACCTGAACATAAATGGTGAAAAAGCTACAAGATATAATAATAGAATAAATCCAATAACAGATAGAACCGTTAATGCTTTTTCTTTCCCCGATTTTGCTTGAAGTGGCTGATCCAGCGTCGATAGAAATTTCTTCATGGATGTTAACATCCTTACCTTTCACCTCTCTAATCAAATGTCATTCTCAAGCGAGAACGAACAGTACCCGGATTACTTAAATTCCGGGTGCTATATTTTTCGTTTACTACTAGCACTTTATGAGTATACCACTTATTCATTTTTTCAGGTCTAACGAAACTTATTTTGTAATAGACATGAGAACACGAAAAGTTTGTCCTTGAAAGGAGTGATTCCATATGGAGAATTTCATCATGCAGTGTCTGAACTGGCTTCTTGGCCTTGGATACCCCGGTATCGCTCTTGCTCTTATGATCGAAATCATTCCAAGTGAGCTTGTTCTCGCATACGGTGGCTATATGGTTTCAAATGGAACAATACATTTCACTGGAGCTGTCATAGCAGGTACAGTAGGTGGTACCTTTGCTCAGCTTTTTTTGTATTGGCTTGGCCGTTATGGAGGAAGATCGTTTTTGGAGCGTTATGGAAAATACCTTCTTATATCGCAAAAGTCTCTTAACCTTGCTGAAGAATGGTTCGACCGAAACGGTATAAGCATCATTTTCACAGCCAGATTCATTCCCGTCGTTCGCCATGCCATATCAATTCCTGCAGGGATTGCCAAAATGTCTCTCGTACGATTTACCCTTTATACTGCAATCGCCATGATCCCCTGGTCAATTCTCTTTCTATATTTCGGTTTTAAACTAGGTCGTAACTGGCAGCACATTCATTCAGTAGCAAGAGTGTATACGTTACCCTTGAGCATTGGTGCTGTCTTTTTCATTAGCTGTTATTGTCTGCTACTTTATATGAAGAAGCGAAAATCTCGTTAATGTTTCTTCCATTCTCGTTCTAAAATGCTGAACAGAAGGGAATCACGCCATCCAACTCGCATCTTTAAGTCGTCCCGTAATACGCCTTCTTGTTTCATCCCTAACTTATTGAGAACTTTTTTCGATCCGCTGTTTTCTGGGTTACACGTTGCACTTACTTTATGCAAACCCAGTTCTTGAAATGAGAATTTCAGAAGTGCTCGTGCTGCTTCTGTAGCGAAACCGAGTCCCCAGCGATCAGGATGGAGAATGTACGCAATCTCACCTCGTTCATTTGTTCGGTCTCGAATGCTTAATTCGCACACTCCTATTACAGTTTCGTTTTCAACAATAGAATAGGCATAGCGAATACGTGGCTCTACAAGAGCATCATCCATAATATCTCTTACATACGCTTTCGACTCTTCCTCTGTGTTAGGTCCCCATGGTTGGTACTTGCACACATCCTCTATAGAAGCATAGGAATGAATCGCTTTCCAGTCTTCTTCTTTTACTTCTCTCAGTTGTATCTTATCCACTACTTATACGCTCCTTTAGGTTAACCTCTTTTGAAAGAAATATTGAGTGTGCCCCTGTGGATGGTTATCAACCTTGCCACAAATCTCATAGCCCTGACGTAGATAGAAGCCTGGCGCTTGGAAACTAAATGTATCAAGCAGAATAAGATTGCATGCTTTCTTTTCCGCAAGGTTTTCGATCTTTTTAAGTAGTTTCTTGCCATATTGATTGCCTCTCTTGTTTTCTGCTACCCAAAGAAAATCTAGATGAAGATGCTGCCAGAACATCGTGCCAGATACTCCTCCAACAAGTTCACCTTCTTCTTCAATAACAAACGCCACTTTTTCAAGTGGTGTTTTGACATGTTTTGATAGCTGCTCTACGTTATAATCAACAACTTTCCTTCGAATTAACTCACGTGCGTCATCCTGTCTTTGAATCATATGTAGACCTCCTCATCCTAGTTTCCTAGTCGTTTCCTTTAATGGAACCTTGTTTCCTCTCTCATACTCAATCGAAACTTCAAAAGTCCCCTCTTCAAAGAACTTTGGAAGTCTGCTTTTAAACCATTCTTGCATAGGAAGTTCGTTAACAGACTGACGCTTCACCCACGATAACTCGCCCTCTGGTGGATTTATTAGTAGCTCTCCAGAAAAAGAAGTGGCAACGTAATTGAAGACAATGTAGCGGTACATTTCATCACGAAGGATAAATTCATCCACCCCTTTGAACGTAAGATCAGAGGGATCTACCGTAAACCCAGTTTCTTCATGGAGCTCTCTTGCTGCTCCTTCTGCAAAACTTTCAGATAGCTCAATTTTTCCACCTGGACCAATAAACCCAGGAAAACCTGCCTCAGGTGGCCGATTCAATAATAGAATCTCATCAGTTTCCTCATTATGTAGAATAACCATAGAAAGTAGCGTTGCACTTATCGTTTGCATTGTTTCCCCCAGTAGGATGAATAGGATTGTATGCTGTCAGTATATCTTATTACTTCTAATGAACCTATAGGATTTAGAGGATTTTTTCTGATGAAAAACGGGTAACATTGTTAAGAACGGAAAGAGAGGATTATTAGGATACGGTTTAATAAGCAAAGGCTCTTTACTAAAAGTTTGTTGCTTTTGAAAGAATTTAATATAAAAAACCACACTTAGCTAATTGGAGCGGAAGGTGCTCGACTCCTGCGGGACTAGCGGGACAGGTGAGACCCCACTGGAGCGGAAATAAGAGCCTAAAAAATGAAGAAGCAGCAACACCCGAGGCAAGAATTTTCTGCTTTTTCTATTCTTCTTCTAAAATGGGCCAATATTGCATGAAAAGTTCTTGCGGATTGATGGCTGTTGTTACTAAAATACTTAGAATTTTGTAAGACTACTGCATTAAAAAGCTCGCTTTCCAACAAATAGACCCCCTTGAGATGTAAAGAACAACATTAAATAAGGAGTGATGTAACTTGCTTAATCATTCACATTACAAACAACGTAAACCAATGGATGAGAGATTAGTTAATTGGTCTGTTGATCGAACAAAGGATCATGACTATCGTGATACACAACTTGCTATTGTCGAATGTACGTGTACAAACAGCGATGGCGATGAGTTGCAAACGGTCAAAACTCTAGAAATAACACCAGATCATCATTCATGGGAAGATTGGATGGATGAATTAAAAAAGGACCGCTTTGAAATCATTCAGTGCCCTAGCTGTAAGATATGGACAATTGATGAATAACAAAAAATCCCCTCTTCTGAGAAAGGGGATTTCTTTATTATTCAGGTAAAGCATCAAGTTCTAATGAAATGAAATCCATTAAACCTTTGATCATTGTCTCAGAGAAGTCGAAATGAATACCCGCTGCTTCATACACTTCTGCTAGGGATACAGAACTTCCCATTGAAAGAGCGCGGTTATAGTTCTTCAACGTTTGCTCTGGATTTTCTCTGTACTGACGATACATTTGAATGGCTCCAAGTTGGGCAATAACATATTCAATATAATAAAACGGTACTTCGAAAATATGTAGTATTAGTTGCCAGTTATTTTGAATCCACTCCTCTTGTCCATTCCAATCGACAAAAGATGAATCATAAGTGCGTGACAGTTCCATATATTTCTCGCTTCGTTCTTCACTTGTATGGTTAGGATTCTCGTACATCCAGTGTTGGAACTGATCAACAACAATGCCATTTGGAAGAAAGAGAATCAACCCTTCAAGCTGATCTTTCTTAGCCCGTAACAATTCCTTCTCATCACTGTACATGAGGTTCCAGTAGTCCATCGTCAGAAGTTCCATTGTCATACTCGCAAGCTCAGCTGATTCCATTGGTGTTTCCTGATAAGCAGACAATTGTTGATTACGTTTGAAGTCGTTATGAATACAATGACCCATTTCATGAAGAAGAGTAATGAAATCATCTTGTGACTTTGTACTATTCATGAAGATAAAGGATAGCTCAGAAACAGGCAGGTATTCACAAAATCCTCCCTGTGCTTTTCCTTTACGGCTTTCAAGATCAAGTGCACCTCTCTCATTCATATCATTAAGAAGATAAGAGAAGCGAGGAGAAAGCTCATCAAATATGTCAGATGTTCCTTGAATCAATTCTTCTATACGATTGAATGGTTGTAGCGGTAACTTATCTTTAGATACTGCTCGCGTGTCCCAGGGCTTATAGTCTGAAAGACCAAGCTCTTGCTGGTGTTTCTTCTGCAACTTTTCCTTGAGAGGAACAACGTGCTTTCTAACTGACTCAGCAAGCGCCTTACAATCTTCAGGAGTGTAATCAAACCGCTCATACTTTTTGAACATATAATCTCTATAGTTCTCGAGATTAACATTCTCAGCTTTTTGCTGTCGAAGCTGAATTAGCTGATCCATGATTGTTTGCAAATCTTCTTTTTTTGTTAAAAGTGTCGTAAAGATCTCTTCCATAGCACCTTTACGAATCTCTCGATTACCATCCTGCATCAATAGAAACATTTCACTAAGCGTCTTTTCTTCTCCCTGCCAGTTAAATGAAAGTGAACCCGTATGTTCGAAGTAGCTGTTTACAATCCGATCTTCTTCTACTTCTAATTCAATGTTCTTCTCATTGAAAAGATCGATAGCATTTTCTTTTCTAAGTAGAAATTGCTTATAGTAATCCTGGTTAAGGCGTAATCGATAAGGTGACTCTTGAAATTTCTTATCAAAAAGACCTTCATATCGTTTCACCAAAGGTTCAATATGCTCCTGATCATGCTCAATCATTTTCTTTGCTTGTTCACTGCTGCTATGGCATTGAAAGTCAATATAATGCCCGTTAAGCCCTTCAGCTATTCCATCCATCAAATCAGATACATTCGTTAACCATTTTTCTAGTTCATCAGTAGATTCGATTGACTGATGTAAGAGCGCTTTAAACTCTTCTTCTAATTTGCCTGGATTTTTAAAATCAAACGTTTCCACATAAAATGTACTCATCAGCTTCCCCCTTAAGATGTGTTATGTACTACTAATAAGTTTACCACAATTGCTCCTTTGGCATATGACCCTCCAAACAAGAACATACCCGGTATTTGACCATAAAAAATGGGCCCCCACCCCGTGGATGGGACCCCTCCTGTGTGGAAACCGAAGCATCCCATCCAAAGACGGGGCTTCATTCATGTTCGTACCCAATAAAAGGGAACTGATAAACGTATATTTCTAACGATTAATGTAGAAATATTATCCCCTCATTCGAGGATAGCTTTGAAGGCTGGTGTAGCGCCTTTCTCTTCGTTTCATTATATAATCAACTGTTCCCGTCCCAAGCATAACACCAACTACTATGAGGACAAATCCAATGACCTGCTTCCACCCTATTGGCTCAGAAAGAAAAATGGCAGCACCTAGAAGTGCAAAAAACGGTGTAAGATTATTAAAAACGGCTGCCTCTCCAGGTCCAATGTGGTAAATTGCTTTGTTGTAGAACATATGCCCAAGTCCTGTAGCGAATACTGCGGAAACGGCAAAAATAAGCCACATGGTCCACGTCGCTTCTTGAAGTGCACTAGACCCTTGAGGCTCAACTATCAGCCCAATGATAAATAAAGTGCTAGAACCCGCAAGAAGCATCCACCCTGTCATAAGTCTTGATGACATTGTTTCCGTCCCTTTTTTAATAAAGATGAAACTTACAGCTTGTGCTGTTACAGATAAGAAAACATATAAATCTCCACTTGAAGCAGATCCTAATCCATCGCCTCCGCTTAGAACGACAAATGATACTCCGATAAGTGCTAGAAGAATTCCACTTGCTTTTAGAAACGTCATCCTTTCTTTCAAGAAAAGAACCGCAAACAGAGCGGTCATTAACGGAACAAGCCCGAGAATTAAACCTGCATTTGAAGCAGATGTATCCGTTAAACCAATGGCGAGAAGAGAGTGGTGGCCAACTACCCCTGTCACTGCCCCAAATATCGTATAATTCGCTTCTTTGCGCGATAGTTTTCTAAGATCTTTAGCGATAAGGAGTACTGCAAAAACAACTAGACTTGCTGAAAAAATACGTACCGATTGAATCATAATCGGAGTAAACTCAGTCACAAGGAGTTTAATTGCAATCACATTAAAACCCCAAATCACCATAAGTAGAAATAGTCCGCCATATAGTCCAAATTTCTTCATTCATCCCTCTCTTTCCATTCCTATCAAAATCGTCATTGTTCAGTAACAAACACTCGATCACCAGTAGAAATTTCCCCTTTTTGAATAACACGTGCATACACACCAAATACATTATTCTGTTCCTTCACAAGCTTTTTCAATAAACCTGGTTGCTTTGTTCCATCCGCTGGATCGACAGTGATAATCATGCATCGTTCACATGGCTTCACTACTTCTAGAATTACTTCCTCTCCAATACGGAGAAACTTTCCTACCCACTCTTTTTCTACAAAAGGGGTTTTCTCGAACAAATTGATTTCTAGGTTCGGACGGAATCGGCGATCATCTACGTCCTGACCCCATGATTGTGAAAGTGACTGAAGAGATGCGTCAGTCACAATCAAGAGATGTTCTTCTTCAATCGGACCAATTGGTACATGTTCTGGGTGATACGATTTTCTAGATAGCTGTCTTAAGGATTTACTTTCAATTTCTTTAAGCCATTCTAGATCACTCCACATATATTTCTGCCCATTCGGTGTCACGATATGTGGTTCCGGATAAGCATCTAGTGATTCCGACCCGCTAAAAGAAGCTCGATATTGAACTAGATCTGCAAATTGAGTAATTGTTAAAAATGATTCTTTCTCATCTAGAAGGACATGACTCCGATCACCGTATAGACCATAAGGCATAACCTTTGTATGCTGTACTTTCTCTCCAGTCATTGATTTGACGGGATGACGCGTCATTTCTTTAATTCTTCCAACCTCCACACACATCTGCCTCCTTTTTCTCATTACTCCAAGTATAACCCAATCATGTAAATCTACTTAATTGCTAATTTACTAGTATAAACAATGAGAGATTTGCATAAAACTAGTAAAAACTATGAAAAGGGGAGACGTTTAATGGAAATCAAAGAATACTATTCTATTACACTATACAATGAGAAACGTAGAGCTATTTATCATTCTGAAGATGAATATGATAATTTCGATGAAGCACAGCGTGAAGGATTTGTGCTTCTCCGAAACCATCCAAAAGCAGATTTATATTCCATCGAGCGCTTTTTTGCAGTGGAAGACGTTTAAAGTGCCCTCTTCTCTTTAAACAAGTCATTCAGCCGTTTATCTAGTTCAGCAATTCTAGGGTCGCCAGCCATCAACAGACTGATTTCACTAATTAAAGCGGATATTTCGTTATCAAGCAGCATCTTCTTTTCTCCTATCTGTTGGGAGAAGCTAGAAGTGCTTTTTTCTTTTTCGCGAAGCTCTGATAGACTCATTTCTAGCCTATTAACATTCTGGTTCTTAAATACTAGTAGACGCTCACAAATCTTATCCATGAAGTAGTGATCGTGAGACACAACAAGAAGCGTTCCTTTGAAGTGCTGTAACGTATCTTCAAGTTGCTCTCTTGAAGATAAATCAAGGTGGTTTGTTGGTTCATCAAGAATGAGAACATCGTATTTGTTCATTAGAAGTCGCGTCATTTTCACCTTTGTTCGCTCACCAAGACTTAGCTCCTGAATTGGCACATTAACACGGCTTCGCTCCATACCCATTGAAGCAAGGATTGATTTCGCTCTAAAAACCTCATCCCTTGTCTCCACTTCAAGTGACTGAAGAGCAGTTTGATGAGAAGCAAGATTATGAACATCCTGAGATAAATAACCAATTCTGAGCATTGGACTTTTCCAGATCTCTCCCTCACTAACTTCTTCTTCACCGAGAATCATACGTAGAAACGTTGTTTTCCCACACCCGTTTTCACCAACCATGCCAACGCGTTCACCATGCTTAATATAAAATGAACTTTCTTTAAACAACCATCGTTTATCGTACTGTTTACTTACATTAATTGCTTCAAAGATTCTTTTTCCACGTGAGTTCTCAGATTCAAACTGAAAGCGAACTCCACTCTCTTTAGAAGGTTCGTTCACTCCACTTTTTTGAAGTTGCTTTTCAAGACGCTTTCGTTTCGACTTAACTTGAGCATCCATCTTCTTCGCCTTCATTCTGTAGTGTTCTTTATACCCCTCTTGTTTTGTTGATTGCCTATGTGCCTGATCCGACCAATTCGTTAAGCCAGCAAGTTGCTCTTCTATTCGTTTTTTCTCCTTTTCTTGAACACGATAACGATGAAGCTGTTCCTCATACCTTCGCTTCTTTTCATGACGATAAGCTGAATAGTTTCCACTAAATTCATGAAGTTCACCGCTCTCAATTTCTAAAATACGATGAACGGTTTGGTCAAGAAAATATCGATCGTGCGAGATCACAAGAACGGCTCCTTTATAGTTCTCAAGCTCACGGATAAGCCACTGAACACCAATTGAGTCGAGATGATTGGTCGGCTCATCAAGGATTAGAAGATCGGGATTTGTTAACGACACTTGAGCAAGCGACAATTTCAACCTCTCTCCACCACTTAACTTGTTTAAGTTTCCTTCCTTAAGGTCGCGTGATAAGCCTAGTTCCTTTTCCCTTTTTCGAAGGAATGAATAATGATCTCGAGTGTCTTCATTCTTGACCGGTTCATGGTCGGTAGATTGTCGTAAATAGCCGATTGAACCTCGTACTTCACAACTTCCTTTATCTGGTTTATCATCACCTATCAATATTTTTGCAAGAGTTGTTTTACCAGCCCCATTACGTCCAACAATGCCCACTCGCTCTCCGCGATGAATAGCAACGTTCACCTTCTCAAACAATACGCGATCATCATATTTTTTTTGTAAACCTTTAATCAATAGCACGTTCATACGTGTCCCCCATTTCGTTATCCGGTTTTCGGGAGCACAAAAAAAGCCTCCCATCTAACTGGAGAGACAAGTCATTCCGATTTCCATAGGGTTAGCTTGGAAGAAAGCAAACTAAATAAGCCTCTTCAAGCTATTACACATGGTAAAAAACGGCAGACTAATCCTATTCTCCAGTAAATCAATTTCGCTATTCGAAAGTTGACCTAGAAAAATAAGATTAGTTTTTCATCGCTTCTTAACCATTCCCTTCCATTTCAATTTCCATTAAGTTTACAGAAATATGATAGCGCTGTCAATCAACATCTACATCTTTCTACATAGAACGGATCTGACAAATTACAACTTTTTTCATTCAATTAGTACAAAAGGACCCTATAATATCTAAATTTCGCTACCGATATAAGAAATAGTTAAGTAAATCTTTCCATGGTTACTAAATTTAGAAAGGAGCTAAGCTCATACTTTTACACAAAAACTAGTAAAGTCACTACGTACATAGGTCAGAGAAAAAAGTATATCGGGGGAAATTATCGTGCGGAGAATGTTTACTACTTTTATTATTGCAATACTACTATTTATAGGAATGGCTTTTCCAAGTGAATCATCTGCGAACAACAACATGGAACGTATAAGCGGAGACGATCGCATATCGACTGCTTTAGAGATTTCAAAGAAAGTATCACCTGGTAAATTAACCAATTCAGAAAAAGCAGTTATACTAACACGTGCTGACATGCCATTTGATGCACTCGCAAGTTCAGGCCTTGTCGGAGTTAAAGATGCACCAGTTCTACTTACGAAACCTACTACCCTAGATTCAAGGGTACTAAACGAATTAAAACGTTTAGAAGCTAGAAAAGTTTACATTCTTGGTGGACCAACCGCTATTAGTCAAGGTGTAGAGAATGAACTTAAAAAAAGCTTTGCCGTTACAAGACTTGAAGGATCAAATCGCTATTCTACAGCTGAAGCGATTAATAAAGAAGCCGGATTAGATCGATCTTCAACCGCTATCGTTGTGAACGGGAACAATGTGGCAGATTCACTATCAGCTTCAAGTGTCTCCTCAATTAAACACTATCCGATTTATTTAACTTCCAACAAGAAGGCACCGACTCTTCCTTCTACGATTAAGACTGTGTATTTAATTGGTGGCGAAAGTGTCCTCTCTGGGAATCTAATGAAACAATTAGAACAACAAGGGAAAAAGGTTATTCGCCTTGCAGGTCAGGATCGCTTTGAAACAAATATTGCAGTAAATGAAGCCTTCTTTCCATCAAGCGATTCTTTTATTGTAGCGAGAGGAACTTCAACAAAAACGGATCGAGAAGATTATCCTGACGCAGTTGCTGCTTCATCTATTTCCAAAATGAACAATGCGCCAGTCGTTTTATCTCACCATTCTACTGTTAATCCAGACATTGCTACCTTCCTTTCTAAACACGCGTCTAGGTTGATGGTATTAGGAGGAGAGTTAGCTTTACCTTCTTCTATTGTAGATTCTTATAAAGTGAAACAGCCAGTAGAAGAAATTGTTCTAGAAACAGCTTTTGTGACAGCTTCAAGCTTAAACGTTCGTACAGCTCCAGCAGTTTCAGGAACGAAAATTGGAGCACTGTTGCGTAATACTGAAGTATCGATCTACGGTTACGAAGGATCTTGGGCAAAAATAAAGTACCAGGGTCAAACTGCGTATGTACATGGTGCATACTTAGTCAAGAAAAATAGCAACCTATTAAACGATATTAAAATCGTGGTAGATCCTGGACACGGTGACCATGATCCTGGTGCTAGCAGAAGCAAACTTCTTGAGAAAGATATTAACCTTGATGTATCCCTCTATCTTGAGAAGAAGCTAAAAGCAGCAGGTGCTACTGTCGTTATGACCCGTACAGATGATACGTTCCTTGAATTAACAGAGCGATCAAACATTGCGAATAACATAAATGCAGATGCATTCGTAAGTGTCCACACCAATGCTGGACCTGAAGCTGCACATGGTATTGAAACATACTGGTATGACAAATACAGTTCAGCAGAAAGTAAAGCTCTTGCAGAAAGTATTCAAAAGCGTTTAATTGAAGTAACAGAGGCAAGAGACCGTGGCGTGAAGAACCAAAGCTTTTCTGTTATCCGCCAATCTAGAATGGCTAGTGTTCTGGTGGAGCTTGGTTTCTTAACAAATGACGAAGAATACCAACTACTATTAACACAGTCTTATCGTGAAGAACTGGCAGAAGGCATCTACCAGGGTGTAGTTGATTATTACAATAACAAGTAAATCGGTAACAAAACAAAAGGAGTTCCTGAAATTCAGGAACTCCTTTTTCGACTTCATTTTATGCTTTTGTCCAGTTAGGTACCATTTCAACATCTGCCGCTACAAGAGTTGTGTAGATCGGGCAACGAGAATCAACAATGTGCTGAAGCTCTTGGATGCGCTCTTCGCTCTCTGATGTTTCAACTACTGCGTTAACCGTGATTTTCTGGAAGTAAGGACGGACACCTTCTTCACCCATCATGCCTCGTGGATCAATTTCACCACGAATATCGAATTCAATACCCTGAAGATCAAATTCCATTTCTTTTGCAACAAAGTTTGCAATCGCATTTTCACAACCTGAAAGCGAGATAAGAAGTGAAGCTAACGGGTTAGCACCTTCGTCAGTTCCTCCCATTTGAGCTGGTTCATCAATAACAACTTTATGCCCTTTTGAATCACCTACTGTGTTCATTCCTTTTGATACTGCTGTAATTTTCTCAATCATTTTAGACATATGTCATGTCTCCCTTCATTTTTGTAAATAGTGGATCCGAATCGTATCCGCAATGTTTTTCAAAATTGAAATATCCTGGTAGTTCTTCATCAGTAATATGCCTCCCTCAAGCTGTGCAACAATAGACTGCGCATGCTTCAAAGGCTCATCATCAACAAGGTTTTCAACGACATTCTCAAGACTCTCAATCCAATCATGAAGAAGTTTATTCACTTTCTCACGAAACACTTCGTCGTGCTCACTCATTTCAAGAGCAAGATTGCCAAACGGACATCCATGCATATTAGCTTGTGATTCATGGTATTGAATAGCCCAAGAAAGCATTTTATCCAGCTTACTTCTCGCAGAATCATCGGTTTGCAAGATGTTCTGAATGAGATCTCGTTGCCAGGTTTCAACGAAATGATCAACAACCGCAATCCCAAGATCACGCTTGGATGAAAAATAATGATAGAACTGCCCTTTACCTATATTAGCTTCAGACAATATATCGCTCAATCGAGTACTCTCATACCCTTTTCCATGAATTAAGCCTGCGGTAGCTGAGATAATCTCTTCTTTACGATTTGTCATAACATCACCTACTTTAAAACATTTATAACCGACCAGTTGGTACAGTCAACTATAACATGTTCCTAAATAGTGATTCAAGGGGACCTAGAATTCTATCGTATCCGAGTGGATCAGCTTTCATATGAATGAAGAAGCTGAATCAAAACCAACCAGTTGGTACAAAAACAATATAACATCCTCTTTTCTGTGAAGCAAAGTAAAAAGCTCTAGATGTAAGATGGCTTACATTTAGAGCTTCATTATTTCTATAATCCAAGACCAATTGACGTCTGATTCGTATAAGAAGTATAGGAAATCAATTGATTAATCTCAACAATTTCTTTTTCAGAATAACCATCTTCCAATAACCTCTTGATATCTTCCTTTTTCAAGTCTTGTGGACTTGTTACTAATTTCTCGGCATAAACCAATATATGCTTTAGGTGATCTGGAAATGAACTAGACTCTTGATATTCATTGAGATCTTCTAAGATTTCTTCATTTCCACTAATCTCTTTCAGTAAAGAGCCGTGACCGTTGTAACAAAAGTTGCAGCCATTTTGTTTAGAAACGAATACAACTACCGTTTCGGTTTCAAATTCACTTAGAACCCCCGCTTTCACTGCGGATGCAAGAGGCATAAATGCTGAAAAAATTTCAGGGCTCCTTGCGATAAGACGATTAAATACAGGAACAGGCTGATCGAGTTCGCTGTAGATCTCCATCCCCTTTAAATCTGATTGCTTAGCTGGTTTAATCCATGGCATATTCTCTCATCCTTTCGTTGTCTCTATTAAATCATATTTTCTTAGATGAGAAACTTCATGAACAACAAATTAAGAAAACACGAGACCATTTTTGTTGAAAAATGGTAAAATTAAGTCAAACTATACATAGATCACTAAGAGGTGTACCCGTTTGCAATTGCTACAAGATTTCTTTATCAACATGATGATTGTACTTGCTTTAATATTTATTTATTTCCAGGTCTTTCGAGATGACGATTTGAAATTTCCATCCTCTATTAAAAGAAAGGTTTTTAGTGGTTTGTATGCAGGTATGATCAGCATATTCCTTATGATATTTAGTATTAAAGTAAACGATGCGACAATCGTTGACCTTAGACATATTCCATTGCTTGTTGTGACGCTTTATGGCGGTACTTTACCTGGTTTAATAGCCCTAGTAGTCATACAAACAGCTCGATTTATCATTGGTGTGAATGTTTCATCCTTTTTCTCATTTGGATTAATGACTTCACTTTATTTAGGATACCTCGTATTGCGTAAATGGAATGCAAAGATTCTAACAAAAGCATTCTGGATGTTAATCTACTCAAATGTTGTTTTTAGTATCCTTATTGTGTATTTCCTACTAAAACTCTCAGGCCTTTCTAATCAGATTAATTTTCTCTTCTGGATAACGTCTATGATTACAGGATTAATGGCGATTTATACAACAGAACATTTACGGAAAATGAATCAGCTATTTAGTCAATACAAACGTAGTGCAACAATTGATCCACTAACTGGTCTAAATAACGTAAGAAGTTTTGATGAAGCTCTTAACAATGCCATTCACGACTCCAAATCTAATGATCAGCCACTTTCTCTTCTTGTCATTGATATTGATTTCTTTAAGAATGTCAATGATACTTATGGCCATTCAGCAGGAGACGCCGTTCTTCAGCAGTTTGGACTTGTCCTTAGAGAAGCAGCTGGTCATGAGGATATCGTTTCTCGGAACGGCGGAGAAGAGTTTACATTATTACTTCTCAACTCCCCACATGATACCGCGTTAGAAATAGGGGAAAGACTCCGATCGATCATTGAGAACCATACGTTCAAAGTTAATCCTGAAGAGAATATCCATATCACAGCATCAATTGGCGTTGCTACTTACCCTGAAACCATTGTCTCCCCGGACAAATTCTATAGTAAAGCGGATCAAGCACTATACACTGCAAAACGAAAAGGAAGAAATCAAATTTGTTCGAACAACGTTTTAAAAGTACATGAGTATGCTAAATGAGGGGGATTCTCCCCTCATTTTTAATACAACAAAGCTCCATGCGCACCACTATATTGTCCATTAAACGGAAAGTGGAGTTTTAGTTCAAATAAGTCTTCAAATCGTTGAAGCTGTTTCTTAAACAAAGCATTATTGTGAAAGGTTGACCCAATGAACACGATCGTTGATGATTCTATCGCTTTTGCAAATGGCATCACCATCATCAAAACCGCCTCTGAAATCATACCAACCAAACATGCAAGAATGTCTTCTTGTAATTCCTCGCCTGTCATTCGTTCAAGAAACCCAAAGTTACTTGCCGTCAAATCGCCACTGATTGGAGATCTATCTCCTTCATAAATATCTCTTACTTTCAAATCGATTCCTGTTCGTTTCCCTTTCTCCGCGAGTAACATTATTTCCTCAAACTGCTTTTGTCTTGTTAACAGATAACTTAGGCCCATAAGCGTGCCTCCACCAATACCGCTACCACCAAGACGTTCAGAATTTTCACCTATCATTGAATGAATGGACGTGCCTGTTCCAACGTTAACAAGTAAATATTTTTCAGGTAGATAGAGTTCAGCTCTTTTCAAAACCTCTTTAATACCAATTGTCGTTGCCTCAAATTCATCAATCAGTTCATGGGGATTATGAAGAAGCTTAGAGATGTTTTCTTGTTTTCCACCTGTAATCTTTAATTTTGCGTTAGGATGCCACTCATTGATCCATTTCACTAGCTTCTCCACTTCATTCGATAAAAATGTTTGATAGAGGTACTCGTCTCTTTCTTTGTAAACGACTTTAATAAGCGTTCCACCTGCGTCAATCCCAATACATTCAGTCATAAGTACCCTCTCTTTTCCTAGCTGATTTATATCTATCTTTCTTGCCAATTAATAAAACCCCCTATTCCAAATCACAATAGGAGGCAATTATACATTTATTTAAAAGGATATTTCGGCAAATCGATTACTACCTTCGTGCCTTCACCTGGCTTGCTCTCTACCTTTAGTTGACCTTTATGTTCTGTGATAATTTTATTACTCACCGTCATACCTAGCCCAATTCCTTTTTCTTTATTCGTATAGAATGGAACTCCAATTCGCTGCAAGCGTTCCTCTTCGATCCCTATTCCATTGTCATGAATAATGACACATACTCGATCCTGTTGTTCTTCAAGAATGATATCAATATGACCGTCTTGCTCAATGGCTTCAACGGCGTTCTTTAGAATATTTATAAAAACCTGCTTCATTTGGTTTCTTTGACAACGGATAATGATTGATTTAAGTTGGCTGTTAATGTTTATTCTTATATTTTTTAATGAAGCTTGCGGAGTTAGCACTGATATGGCGTTCTTTACAAGTTTAAGCAAACTGACTTCTGCTATGTCACCAGCTTGAGGTTTGGCAAGTGCAATAAAGCCATTCACTACTTCCTCTATCTTCTCAAGCTCATTTTCGATGATTTGGTGATAACCACGTTCACTTTCTTTTCTTTCTTCTGCAAGTAAGGTAATAAAACCTTTAATAGAAGTAAGAGGATTACGAATTTCATGGGCAAATCCAGCTGCTACATCGCCAAGAAGAGCTAACTTCTCGATGTTTTCTCTATACTGTTCTAATTTAATTTTCTCGGTAATGTCTCTGGAAATAAATACAAAGTGGTTCGCATCTCCGCGATCGTCCAACACAGCCATCCCTTTTGCTTCTAGCGTAAGAATATGACCAGATGCATGCATTTTGCGATAGATAGTTGTAACCGGTTGTTTTGTTTCTGTTAATTTCACAATTGCCTTCTGACACTTCTCGTAATCTTCTGGATGGATAAATGAGAGAATATCTTTTCCTACTACTTCATCCTGTTCGTAACCCAAAAGAGATTTATATGATAATGATGCATATACTGCAACACCTTCATCGCTCATCAAGCATATTAGATCATTACTATGTTCAAGAATCATTCGATGTTTAAGTTCACTTATGCGTAGCTTCGATTCAGCAAGATGGCGATCGGTAACATCTCTTGATACAACAATGAATTGACAATCTGCTTGACCATAAATACAGGTAACTTGCGACTCAATGAATCGATAGGTTCCATCTGTTTTCTTCAAACGATACTGTAGTGTTTGAGGTTCTCTATATTTAAGCAGTTTTAAGAATTCGCTTTTCAGGAATTCTTTATCATCCTCATGAGCATATTTAATAGCGCTTTGACCAATCTCATTGTGAATTCCATCTTTGGAATATTCTTTGTACGTAGGTGAAACGTATAGTAAGTTTCCTCTACGATCCAATAAGCTTACGATTTCATTCATATTCTCGGTAATCAATTGATAATGCTGTAGAGTGTCTCGCACGTGTTGGCTTTCTTGATTCACCTTTTTAATAATAGCTGTAGTTTGCCCCAAGAAATTCTCGACAGGAACCGCCGTTATTTCTAAAGGAATAATCGATCCATCCTTTTTGAACCATTTCTGCTCATGCGTTCCTGGATTCACTCCATTTATTGAAGCTTTTATTCTTTCTGAAACCATCTGTTGATCCGCTTTAACGATAAAGTCCCAAATCGACTTTCCTTGAACTTCACTAAGATGCTCATATCCAAGAAGGTGCAGCGCAGAAGGGTTTAAATATACCCACATACCGTTCTTTTGAACGACTACGGCTGTTGTTGAGAATTCATAGTATTTTATAAGATTTGTTATCGTATCCCCCAATCCCTGTTGCTTAATTTCAGGAGGAAGGCTCGAATTAATAGATGGTGCATGAGTGTCATTTGAAGTCATAAGCTTCTCCTTTTATGATTTATTCTTCATGACGTTTTGGGTCTTTAGAGGGATAATATCACTTAAATAAAATTCGGGATAAATACTCAATTTCCTTCTTAGTGAGCAGAATACAACGAAAAAAACCCCTTTAGATAGGAGATTTTTTCTTGGCAATCGTTTTAATAGATAAAGTAAGATACGATCCTACAATTAAGACTTCCTAGATTTCTCTTTAAACCACCTTTGACCGAAATCCACCAGACTTCTCTGATCAATTAGTTTACATGTTGCGTTTCCAATCCTCATTACTCTATAGTCTTTTTGACTTTCAAAATTAAATCCAATTTCATCAAAACGATCTGAATCATAGTCAATTTCACGATAGGTTTTCCACACACGTTTTCCTTCTTCTACTATTGCTGCTGATTTTGTTACTTGTGACTTCGAACCAGCATGTTCAGACAGGTGGAGCGATGTATTACTCTCATGACTTACTCCAATCATCAGAATCTTTCCATTAAGTTGATATATTTTCGCTAGTGGTGATTCCTCTCCAAAACCACTAGCAAGAGGCTGGCTTTCTGTAATATACGTTCGATTTTTTCCCCATGCAGCAAACGAATACATAGGATGATTACTTCGCTCAACACCTGGAAAGCTTCTGAAAAGCTCTGCAATTGCGCCCATACCTCGCGTTGGCGTCGTCTCTTTACAAAAAGCTGGCATTGACTCCCTAATAATCGGCCACCACGATTCAGGAACTGGTGGGTTAATCCATCCTGCCGGATCGGAGTTTCCCGCTGACTGAGCTGGCATGACAATGGTTCCACTTTCACCAACAACTTTCATAAGTGCCCGAATGACAGCCTCTGCTCCACCGGAAACCCAACCTAATGAGCTTAAGGAAGAATGTACGATTAGCGTCATACCTTCCTTAACTCCTAAATCTCGAAAATCGGTTATAAGACTAGTAATTGTATGCGGCAGACATACTCTATCTACTGCATTCATCTCACTCATCACTTTTCCTCCAATAACATGCTATATAGTTCTTCACGTTCTAATTCTAGCTTTTCCTTCTCAACGTAGAGCGCTACCATTTCCTCTTGTTCCTGTACTTGGCCTAGCTTCACCTCGACCTCGTATATCTTTTTCTCAAGTTCTTCTACTTGATCCTCTATCTGTCCTTCATTTAGACTTTTTTTCTTCTCATATTTAGGATTTGTCTCTTGCTTCACTTCTTGTCTAGGTTCTTCGCAAGCAGCTTCGATAACTTGTGTATGCTTCTCCCTCGCCTCACTATAAGGATGGACATAATGGTGAAGCTTCCCATTATCTAGCCAATACGTTACTGGAAAACATTTATTCAAAAGATACCGATCATGCGATACACAAATAATTGTGCCAGGAAACTTATCAAGTGCATCTTCCAACACTTCTCTTGAATCAATATCAAGATGATTTGTCGGCTCATCAAGAACGAGTAAGTTAAGATCTTTACTCATCAACTGAGCTAGACGAAGTCTCATCTTCTCACCGCCACTTAAGGACGAAATCTTTGCAAAAACGTTGTATCCATAGAATAGAAACCTCGCAAGGGCATGTCTTGCATCTCCCTTAGAAACTTTTGCCGTCTCACGATAGACATCCAGCACTCTTTCTTCACCACGATCTTCAAGAACATGTTGAGAAAGATAACCAACCTTCACACTCCCACCGATACTGACCTTTCCTTTCTCAGGCGCTAGGTTGCCGAGAAGAACGTTTAGTAAAGTCGTTTTGCCGCTCCCGTTTCTTCCAACAATCGCCACTCTTTCTTTGTATCGAACGTGCAAATCCACATGTACCAGCAGGTGTTCCCCGTCATATCCAGCAGAGACATCTTCAAATGTAATAACATCTTTTCCACTTCGATCATTTACATCGAAAGCAAGCCCCATTTTCTTACGTTCAAGTACAGGTCGTTTAATCTTATTTATCCTCTCAAGAGCTCTCTCCATATTACGAGCTCGTTTATGAAGCGCTGCATTTGGGGGATTTGCTTGATTTGCCCATTCCTTCAAACGTTTAATCGCTTCTTTCATCTTTTTGATTTTCTTTTGTTGTTCTTGATAAGCCGCAAATTCTGCGAGAAGCATTTCTTCTTTTTGTTTAACAAATTCCGTGTATGAACCGTGATACACAGAAAGCTCTCCTTCTTCTAAATCAATAATCTTGGTTACTACTTCATCAAGGAAATAACGATCATGAGAAATAATCAGGACAGTTCCGTTGTATTGCTTCAGAAAAGTTTCAAGCCATTCTACCGCTTCAACATCAAGATGATTTGTCGGCTCATCCAGTAGAAGTAATTCGGGCTCTTGAAGTAACATTAACCCGAGCGTTACTTTCGTTTTCTCTCCACCGCTCAACTGCTCGAATGAACTTGATAACAAATCCTCAATACCTAAACCATTCGCCACATTTTGTATCGCGGGTTCGATCTCATATCCCCCCTTCCTTGTAAATTCATCTTGTACTTGACCATATTCTTTTAGAACTCTGTCACTTTCATCTCCATTCGCCATCACACTTTCGAGCTCACGCATTCGGTTTGCCATTTCTTCAAGATGCTCGAAGGCCTGTCTCATAACAGCTGTGACCGTATATCCTGGATAATCTGGAATCTGAGCTAAATAGCCAATTTTAGTTCCTTTTTTATAGTGAATCATGCCTTTATCAGCCTCTTCGATTCCAGCAAGCAATTGAAAAAGCGTCGTTTTCCCGCTGCCATTCCTACCGACAATACCTACGCGCTCCTTCTCATTAATTTCAAAGGTAATATCTTCAAAAATACTATTTCCGCCTAGCATTTTGCTAATTGATTGTGCTGTGCAAACCATCATCACCAGTTCATCCTTTCAGTATAAAAATGTATAAAAAAAGCCACAGATAAGGATACACCTCACCTGTGGCTATACTTGGTATCTTTTTACGTTAGTTTGACAAACGTAACGTATATGAAAAAGAGAACGACATGGAATGCCGCTCTCTTCCTCTTGTTACCTATTCATTCCGCCTGAAGCAGGGTAAGAGAGCCTTACGCTTTGTTTCATATGAAGTTACTATTGGACAGACTTATCCCGTTAGCAACTTCTCCATGAATAATCGCACGGCAAATTGAAACAAATTCCATAAAATCCGTACGAACAAAAGCGTTTGACATCTCTACCTCACCTCCTCCAATTAATACTTTTATCTTATCTGAATGATCTGATAAAATCAACCCTCTACTACGCGTAATCCTACAACTGATATAATAACGCACGTTATAAGCAGTAACTGCATTCTATTTCTAGGTTCTTTAAACCAATACATTCCAATCAGAACACTCCCAGCTGAGCCAATCCCAGTCCAAATCGCATAAGCGGTACCTACAGGAAGTGCTTTAAGAGAAAGAGAAAGCATAAAGAAACTTAATCCTCCGAAAAGAATTGTGAAGACAGAAGGTTTTAGCTTTGTAAATCCTTCAGATAATTTTAAACTAATGACACCGCCAACTTCACCAAGACCTGCAATCATTAATGCGATCCACGCCATACTAAATCCCTCCTATGCTTCTTCTTTCGAATTTAACTTCAATCCAATGATCGAAGAAATGAGTAATAAGATAAAAAATACTTTAATAAGACTAACCGATTCATTTAGGTACACCATCCCAATAATGGTTGTTCCTGCAGCACCTAGTCCTGTAAAAATCGCATAAGCCGTTCCTACAGGTAAATACTTTAACGCTTTTGCAAAAAAGTAGAAACTCGTTGCAATCCCCATGATTGTTAACACACTAATGAGCGGATGAGTAAACCCATCTGAGTATTTTAATCCTATAGCCCACAAGACCTCTAATAGTCCACCCATCACTAGGTACATCCAAGCCATATTACTTCCCCTCCGTTCTACAGTGAACACCATTAATAAAAAGGCTCCACGAGTTTTCTAAACGTTTCTGGTGCTCTTCCGGTGAGTAATAGAATACTTGCTCAAAGACTCCGTCCAACAAGCATAAATACGCATCAAACACCTGCTCCCAATCCTTGTGCCGATCCATTTGCATAAGAATGGATTTAATCACACTCTTCATCACTTCTTCTGTTTTCTCAAACATTTGATAAATCTCTTCTCTTAATGATTCTGGCGGAAAAAGCATCATTCGTTTAAAAATAAGACCTAGCTCATCATTACGCAGATACTCAGTATTCTTAACTAAAAGGTAATATAACTGATTTTCTGGCGATTCACCATTCAGCCTTTCCGCTTCATTTGCAAAGAACTCGTTGTAATCAACAGTTACTTTGTAAATGACACCTAGAAAAAGATCTTCTTTATTTTTAAAGTGAGCATATAGAGAAGGCTTTTTGATCCCAACACCTGACGCTATATCAGAGAGAGAGGTTCCTTCAAAGCCTTTACGAGCAAATAAAGAGAGAGCTGTATCTTTAATCTTGTTTTGTGTCGATTCTTCTTTCATCCAAAACACCTACCGATCGTTAGGTTGATACATTATAAAAAAGCAGGCGATTGCCTACCGTTCGTTAGTTAGTATAACAAGTTTTCTGTATCCTTGCAATCAGTGAGTTCTGATAAACAAAAAAAGCAGCCACTTGGAGAATCTCCTAGTAGCTGCATCTAAGGGAATAAGGGTTTCACCTATATTTGACGAAAGAGCCACCGATATGGTTTCAAAATTAAAGGCTTTTTTCGTAAACATTGTTGCTATATGAGTGGGTTAATTTCCGCTCCTACCAGCTTTCCATGGGGCGAGCGGTGAAGCTTTTTATATTTTTTGGAAAACAGACAATAAATCTACTTTCTACAAAAAAAGACCAAAAAAAGGACCGGCAAATGCCGGTCTTCCTGGTAACGGAATATTTGAAAGGGGGTCTTGAAAACATCTTATCAAACGATTATTCATGTGAACAGGTACGTCAAACCTAGTCCGAACGGTTGAAATACATCATATTTTCGTGATTCACTACTTTACTCCTATGACGTTAAGATTAGTTTTCTTCTAATTGAAATAAATCACTACTATTGCATCATAAAAAACATTACAAAATAAGTTATTTTAAAAGTCTAGAAACGAGCTAATTTGCGTGAAAATTTCTTTATATTTCAATTCGTCAACATCGCTTTGAAAGATATTTCCCTTCTTAACTATTTGTGTCAAAATATAACTAGTTACGGAGATTGAAAGCAGGTGGAATAGGAATGTACTGTTCACAATGTGGAAAAAAGAGGAATGAAAACGACCAATTTTGTTTTTCCTGCGGAAAAGAGTTAGTATTTCAATCCAACGAACAAAAAAGGCGCTCTTTCCTATGGAGATGGATGCCAATAATGATTTTTCTCTTTCTTGGTAGTGGTCTTACAGGGTATTACCTTTATGAAGAATCTGTAACCAAAGCAGCGATTCGTTCATTTGAACAGGGAGAAAAATTAGCTATAGAAGGCGACTTGAAGGCAGCTCTACAAAAATTCGAAGAAGCAAAACAAAAACGTTCTCGTTTTCCAGCAGCGGAAACGAATGAAAATATGGTTTCAACAGCAATGAAAGTGAACGATACACTCAGTAAAGCAAATAAAGCACGACGAAATGATAACTTTACAGAAGCCATGGAACTTGTTAATAATGCAGAACAAAGTTCAGCACCCTATAATGGTCCTCTATTTACTACTATTCAAGAAGAAATTGTTTCTGCTAGGACGACTGTTATGGTTTCAGAGTTAAAGTTTGATATGAAAGGAAAAGAATCAATTGACGATCTTAAACCAGTTCTAACGAGAGCTGAAACGTTACAAGTCGACGAAGCACAGGAAGTTGCTGGACAAATTAGGAATCAAATAGTCGACTTTTCCATTAACGAAGTAAATAACTACCTTAAAGATAATCATTTTTCAAAAGCATTGGACTCTGTTGAAGAGGGACTTCAAATTAACAAGGAAAATGAGAAATTATTGAATCTAAAGACCGTTATTGAAAAGCGAAGAACCGCTTTTGAAGAAGAACAACAAAAACGAATCGAGCATGCTATGGTAGCTGCAGCAAAAGAAGAAGAAATGAACCAAACTAGTGCTATTGAGCTTATCGATTTAGAAACGACCGTTACAGATTACAACGAATTAAAAGTAACAGGAAGCGTAAAAAGCAAAGCCACAGTTCCGGTCAACTCCATTGGAGCTTCTTATCGAGTTCTAGATGCAGATGGCAAACAATTTGATAAAGGCGAAGTGTATATTAATCCTGACGAGCTTTATCCTGACGATACGGGAAAGTTTGATTTTATGATATACGATGTCGGGAAAGACGAGAAGAATTTAGATCAATTCACAGTTGAAGTTGATCATTTCACATGGTATTTGAACTAACGAAAAGGGGCTTGGGGATTTATATGAAACGTTCTTTACTAGTATCAATAGTCAGCTCCCTTTTTCTACTGATTGGCACTGGCGTGGGTTTTTATTGCTTACACGATTACTACAACGGGAATGAGGTTGACGCTACTTCATCTCTCGGTGAAAAGGTACAGACACCAACAGAATCAGATAAATCTACTGATTTAAAATCCATTATTCACGAAACACAAAAAAGTGTTGTACAAATTGAAGCACAACTTAAAGATGACGATACTTCTTCTGGATCTGGCTTCCTTTATAACACTACTGGCGATGTTATAACAAACGCTCACGTTGTGGATGGTGCTGAGAAAATCACTGTGAAAACCTCTGATGCCAAACAGTTCGAAGCGCAAATTATTGGTATGGGGGACACGACAGACATCGCTGTCATCCGTGTTCCTGGCTTAAAAGAAACCGAACCACTAGTGGTAGCTGAAGAACGAATGGCTGAAGTTGGTGATGAGATTATTGCTCTTGGCAGTCCTCTTGGCTTACAAAATACAGTCACAACAGGAATCATCAGCGGACTTGATCGTGAGTTCATCCTAGAGCCATATCGATACGAACACATTTACCAAATATCTGCACCGATAACGAATGGAAACAGCGGTGGACCTCTAATTGACGCAGATACAGGAGAAGCAATTGCAATTAACTCAGCAGGAACTGACTCGGGTGCAATCGGATTTAGTATTCCTCTTCCAAATGTGATTGACGAGATTAAAGGTTGGTCAGAGGAGCCTGTAGAAATTACGGTTGATAGTGAGGGCCATGAAGTTATTGTTACACCTCAAGGTCTAACTGGAGAAGATTACAAAGATAACGCGACATATTTAATTGGCTACTTTTATGAAAGTTTATCAACTCAAGATTACGTTACAGCTTACTCACTATTAGGCAGTCGCTGGCAAAGTGAAATGTCTTATGAGGATTTCAGAAGTGGTTATATTCATACGGTTCACGTTGAAGTCTCCAACACGACTGGAAGCTTAAATCAAACGAATGACGAAGTAAAAGTTACAGCTACGATTAAAGCTGAAGAACGAACAGAAGATCAAAAGACAACAACTGCACTTTATAATGTCACCTATCAAGTCGGTTACGAAAATGACCATCTCAAAATTCTTACCGGGAAAGCTCAGAAGTTGAAGTAAATGAACTGGAAGTTAAAAAAGCTTGGGGATTTAAACATCCTCAAGCTTTTTACTATATCCTCTTACAATTGATCAGGTGGGAAAAAACCTTTTTGGGATATATAGATTGCATCATCAGCAAACGTTTTTTCTAGCCGCTTCTTTATTTTTAAATACGTACTGCGATCATACCAATCAGAGAGTCCATTCTCTTCAAACAACTTACGAATGCCAAGCTGTTCTGTTCGATTTCCCCCACTTCCATCTCCCATAAAAAAGTCATCTAGCGTAATGCGATTCGTTACGTCGGATAGCTTGTCAGGAAATTCTTCTGAACATGGTAGCAATGGAGCAATAGCAGCCTGGGAAGGTATACCTTCTCTTCTCAATTCCTTGAGCGCATTTAATCGTGCTGCGATCGGAGGTGCAGAAGGGGCAAAGATTTTCCTAACTGAATCAAGGTCCGTTTCAATTGTTAGGCTAACCATGACACGGCTTCCTAACACCTTTAATAAATCAATATCTCGTGAAACAAGAGGTGACCGTGTTTGAAGAAACAAAAAGTCAGGCGGTTCTTCTACCATTGCTTCAAGTAATCCTCTCGTTAAACCTGTATTATACTCAACTGGTTGGTATGGATCAGTTGAAGACGACATGAAAATAGATACTTTCCCTTTTTTCCGAGCTTTTGGTATTTCTTTTTTCACAAGTTCAACTGCATTTTCCTTAATATCTACCCATTCTCCCCAATCTTCCTCACGAAAGAGAGCAATTGGCATTCTGCGTACATAACAATAAGAACAGCCAAATGCACATCCAGCATATGGATTTAATGTATGGCTGTAACCATGTAAAAAGCCGCTCCCTTTCGTTAGTATCGATCGCGAAGTTCGGGTTTGAACAGAAGGTTTCAACGTGTATCCCCCCTATTTTTAGTGTACCATAAACAGAACATACATTCCCATTCGATGTATAGAGTTTAGATAAACTGGACACGGTAAAAGTAGAAAGGTGGCAAATAGGATGCTTCGATTATTATCTTTTCTACTTATAGGTTTTCTTTTCATTACTCCACTACAGTCTCATGCAGCAGGTCCAGTTCAACTTGTACAAGGGAAATGTCCTGATTCAAATAAGCTAAGCAAGCTCTCCCAAAAGGGACTCACTTCTAAAGCAACGTTATTTGTATCGAGTCTAATGGCATCCACTCAAGGTGCGAAGTCATGGCAAATTCTTACCATATCCCCTCTTAAGAAAGGTTCTCCCTATTATTCTCCTGCTGTTAGTGCATGTAAACAAAAGATCGCTGCAAGTTCCTACCTTATCGACATTCTACTCACAAAACAATCAGGACAATTGCCTGTTCGCATGCACCTTTTTGCAACAAAAGAAACAACAGGTTGGATGATTTGGGGACTAACCACATATTAAATGTATACTTACACCAAATGTACACAAACTATACTTACGTGTAAGCTAGCCATTAGGTACTATAGCACGTACCCATCCCACACTCTTATTTCACACTCGGTAAATAAGAGACAAACCCGTTCAGGACGCTGTTCGGGTTTTTTAGTGCATATGTTTCTCAATAAACTCCTTAAAGATCTCTGTTTCCTCTGATAAATGGTGATAAACCAAGTACGTATGAACGAATGGTAATCGAACTTCATTTGTATCAACTTGCAGCATTCTTCCTTCTAAAAGCTCTCGTTGGACAGATGAACGAGGTAGGAAGGAGAATCCGAGTCCTTCCTCGATAAATCGTTTTGTGATATGAACTTGAGATACAACCATTGTTCGAATACCTTCATATCTGTTCCGCAATTCAATGAGAAGATCGTCCCAATAACCAGGATGACTGTGGGTTAATAGAGTAGCATGAGCACAATAATCTCCAAGCGAAAGAGGCAAACTTGTCTCAGCGTCCCCACCATCATGTGGCACAACAAGGACAATGGGATCAGGACCTGTTTTTTCGCTAGTAACATCAGGGTGAATGGACTTCATTCTAGATAATCCGAAATCTGCCTTGTTTTTAGATATTAACTCCCCTATTTCATTTGATTCGCTTACTTTTACAACAACCTCAATCGAAGGATGATCTTTCATAAATTGTTGAAGAACGTATGGAAGAACAGTAGCCGCAATAAGTGGCGAAACAGCCAGTGTTAATTTACGATGATAGCCCTGCTTAAAACCATTCATATGTCGTAAACTTTGCTCGTATTGTTCAAGGATCTCTCTCGCATGTGGGAGGAACTGTCTTCCCGCTTCAGAAAGAACAACACGTCTACCACTTTTCATAAAAAGCTTACTACCAATCTGCTTTTCAAGCTGTTGAATATGGACGGTCACTGTTGGTTGCGCAAGATAAAGCTTCTCTGATGTTTCTCTAAAATTCTCATATGTTCCAGCAGCGACAAACGTTCGTAACCAATTGATGTTCAACCTTGCTCACTCCAATCAATAACGTATCTCTATTAATTATACACTTATTCTTTATTAGTCATAATTATATAAGAGCGATAGACTATAAATAAGAATAATAGTCAGGAGATGAGTGTATGATACATGCTGGATTGGAAGGAATAGTTGCAGCTGATTCAAAAATAAGCCTTGTAGATGGGAAAAACGGGTTTCTCGTCTATCGAGGAGAATGGGCTAAAAAGATAGCAAAAGAGAGGTCATTTGAAGAAGCAGCTTACTTTCTCTGGAACGGGACCTACCCTAAAGCAGAGGAGCTTGAACGCTTTACAACTAGCCTAAGTGAGGCAAGAACTTTAACAAAGGCTCAGAAAGAAATCATTGATCGATTACCTGCTAATATGGATATGATGGCAGTGATCCGCACATTGTTATCTGCAAAGGGGAGCGAAGAATTCTCCTTTCCAGCTAAGCATGACGAGGGAATTTGTTTACTTGGAATTGTTCCTACAATTATTGCTTATCGGTATCGTTCACAAAATGACTTACCTTTCATAGAGCCCGACACGTCACTATCACATGTTGGAAATTATTTATATATGCTTAATGGCGAACGAGCAGAAAATCATCACGTACAAGCGTTGACTGCCTATTTTATTTTAACGATGGAGCACGGTTTAAATGCATCAACATTTACAGCCCGCGTCATTGCCTCAACAGAAAGTGATCTTGCCTCTGCTGTTACTGGAGCCATTGGAGCAATGAAGGGTCCGCTTCACGGAGGTGCACCAACAGGCGTCATCGATTTACTGCAGGAAATCAAGCAAGATGGTGACGTGGAAAAAGTATTGAGACGTAAACTTGATAACAAAGAAAAGCTCATGGGATTCGGTCATCGCGTATACAAAACAAAAGATCCGCGTGCTGTAGCACTTAGTGAGATTACATCAACCTTCTATGACGATGAAGAGTTTGCGATGGCGCACGAAGTCGAACAAACAGCTGTACGTCTCCTTCAGGAATACAAACCTGATCGTAACTTATATGCGAATGTAGAATACTACGCAGCAGCGATTCTACGTGCCATCGACTTACCAACAGAATTGTTCACACCAACCTTCACAGCAGCAAGATGTGCAGGCTGGATTGCTCACGTTTATGAGCAAAATGAGAACAACAGAATCATCCGTCCTTCTTCTGTGTATAGTGGAAGCATGCCGGAATAATTCTCAGGTTCGCAGGTGCCTGTCACCACCCGCTATTTGTCGAAATATGTCCAAAATAAAAAGCTGCCGGTTTCTCGGCAGCTTTTCTTCATACATGATTATGCTTTATACGGAATCGGATCAACCGCTCGTGCTTCTTCAAAACCTTTCAACCGCAGGCGACAGCTATCACACTCGCCACACGCCTCTTCTTCACCGTTGTAACAAGAGGTTGTTAGTTCATAAGGAACGTTCAAACGAAGCCCCTCCTTAACCGTATCTGCCTTTGTCATGTCAATAAGCGGTGTTTCAATCTTCATCTCACTGCCTGTCGCGCCCGCTTTCGTTGCAAGATTCACTGTTTCATTCATGCTTTGAATGAACTCTGGTCGACAATCAGGGTAGCCACTGTAATCGACAGCTGAAACACCTATATAGATTGCTTCCGCTCCGATAACTTCAGCATATGCAGATGCAAGAGAGAGAAAGATCATATTACGAGCAGGGACATACGTTACCGGAATTTCATCTTCATCCATATCACTCGGAACATCGATAGAATCATCCGTTAGTGCACTGCCCCCAATTTGATTGAGAAAACTAATGTTTACGATGCGATGATCTGGTGCATCATAGTACTCTGCTACCTTCTTTGCCTGTTCAACTTCTCGGTTATGCTTCTGTCCGTAATGAAACGTAATTGGGTAGAGCTCATACCCTTTTTCTTTCGCCATCCCCATGCATGTTGTGCTATCTAAGCCACCGCTCAACACAATAACTGCTTTTTTACTCACGTTACACACCTCTTTTATTAGGATCCCAGATGATTTTATGAAGCTGCATACTTAACTTTACTTTACTTAAGCCTGCTTCAAGTATTTTTTCCACAAGCTTATGTGGTGGCATCGTCTCCCACACTGGACTATAGAGCACCTGACCTTTGTCATGATGCTTAGCTACAACGTCGGTAGCGACAGTGAAATCTTCGTCCGATCCGATAACGAATTTAATTTCATCTTGTGTATCAAGCAAGTTAAAGTTCTCATGAAGCATGCGATGCTGTTCGCCTGAGTCAGGTAACTTATAATCCATCACAAAACGTACCTTCTCTTGCCACTTTTTATCTTCAAGTCGGACAGCTTCATATGGTGTAAGGTCAATGGCACCATTCGTTTCGATGTGAATATCTTCAATATGTGGAAGATCAACCATCGCCTGAAGTAACGCCATTGATTTCTCACGGTGAATCAATGGTTCACCGCCTGTGAAACAAATCTGGCGACTCTTATATTGGCTAATCTGATCTACGATTGCTTCAATTGATCCGGTGTACTCTGCCTTATCAGGTGCATAGCTATATGGCGTATCACACCAGCTACAGCGCAAGTTACAGTGAAAGACGCGCACGAATACAGTTGGAAATCCAGCGCGCGTTCCCTCTCCTTCTACTGTTTCAAATACCTCGACCATTGGTAATTCCCACTTCATATATTCTGATCGTTCTGGTAGTAACCACTTATTCATTGTCTTCCATCCATTCCCGCTTTAGCGTTGCGTAGCTTGTTGGTGTTTCATAGAGAACGAGCTCTTCAAGGCGCTGACCATGATCCTTCATGTTACGCTCAACTAGAGCCTGATCTAACTGCTCCCACATCCAAACAATCATATTCTCAGCTGTTGTGTTCATATTTGGAAGAACTTCATTTAAATAGTGATGATCGAGTTTTGAATCAATCACTTCTTTAAACAGCGTTTTAATTTCACCAAAATCAACTGATATGCCGATTTCATTCACAAATCCGCTGATGGTAATGACGACCTTATACGTATGACCATGCATGCTTTTGCACTTGCCTTCGTAGCAATGCAAGTGATGTGCTGCGTCAAAAGTAAATTCTTTTGTTACTGCTACTCGTTTATTATGATATTTTAATTCGCTTTTCTGAATATCTTCTCCAAGTACTTCCACTTTCTTTGGAATCATATAAGACATAAAAAAGCCCCCTTCTTTAATCAGTAAAGGGAGACGCATGAAAAAGCCCTTCTCAACCTGAGAATAGGGTTACAGTTTTTCACGGTCCCTAGTTTTGTTTTACGAGAGGAGGGAATTACGAACTCTCCAACCTGATAATAATATCATAACATGCCTATATAGAAAAGCAGCCGGTAAATCTACCCTCTTTTCATACTTAATCCCAGTCGTTCAAGAATAAGCATGAAATATATGTTTCACACAAAGAATAAAGTGGTAAAAAAGCAATAGTTGATAAAAGAGGTGATAGTTATGATGTCTAATAATCAAGGAATGGGCATGGACGGTGTTGGCATGATGTTCAGCCTTTTCGGAATCTTATATTTTGCAATTGCGTTATTTATTATCGTTCTAACCATTGTATTTATTTTCAAAGCAATGGGATTTATGAAACGAAAAAATGCAGCGGATCAGGAGCAAAATGAATTGCTGCGTCAATTGGTTTCTAGTAACACGCCTTCACGAACAAAAAACGATGATCCTACATCTCATTAAGAAAAGGCTCTTTTCGTAAACACTGTTGCTATAAGCGTGGGGGTGATTTCCGCTTCAGGATGCTCGCTTTCCGCTCCAATCAGCTAAGTTTGGTTTTTTATACAGATTTCTTCAAAAGCAACAACCTTTGAGAAAAGAGCCTAAGAAAAAGACGCCGCCCAATTATGGTCGGCGTCTTCTTCTATTATTCTGCTCTATGACGCTCAACAAATACCCCGATTCGCTTCACTGCTTCTTGAAGTGATTCGATTGAAGTTGCATAGGAACAGCGAATATATCCTTCCCCACCTGCGCCAAACACATGACCAGGGACGACAGCTACACGTTCTTCTTCAAGGAGCTTCTCCGCAAACTCATCGGATGTCATTCCTGTCGATTGAATAGAAGGAAAGGCATAGAAAGCACCTCCAGGCATATGACAGGACAGACCAATTTGATTAAATGCTTTTACTAGATAATTTCTACGCTGACGATAGCTCTTCTTCATTTTTTCAAGATCGTCTCGCCCGTTTTGAAGTGCTTCAAGTGCACCATGTTGTGCAATTGTCGGTGCACACATCATCGTGTATTGGTGAATTTTGAGCATAGCCGCAATAATCTCTTCAGGGCCAGTAACATACCCAAGTCGCCAGCCTGTCATCGCAAATGCTTTTGAGAAACCTGATATTAAAATCGTTCTCTCTTTCATTCCATCTAATCGCGCTATACTATAGTGCGTCTCATCATAGGTCAATTCCGCATAAATCTCATCAGATAAAACTAAAAGATCATGCTTCTCTATGACGTCAGTTACGCTTTGTAATTCTTCTTTCGACATTGTTGCTCCA
This sequence comes from Guptibacillus hwajinpoensis, assembly GCF_001039475.1. Classification (GTDB taxonomy): domain Bacteria; phylum Bacillota; class Bacilli; order Bacillales; family Guptibacillaceae; genus Guptibacillus; species Guptibacillus hwajinpoensis. Next base: position 2,056,977 of record NZ_LELK01000001.1, read on the forward strand.
GTCGGATTACTTGGAAAACAAAGTAGAATGGCTTTCGTTCGTTTCGTAATTGCCTTCTCAAGGCTTTCACGTGTAAGCTTGAATTCATCCTCTGCCTTCGTCTCTAAAGAAACTGGTATACCACCAGCAAGCGTTACAGCTGGCGCATAAGCGACAAACCCAGGTTCAACGATAACCACTTCATCTCCAGGATCGATAATTGAGCGAAATGCAAGGTCAATTGCCTGGCTTGCACCAACGGTTAGAATGATCTGGGACTCAGCAGAATAAGAAAGGGAAAACTGATCAGATAAATAGGATGAGATCTCTTCTCTTAGTTCAAGTAGTCCTGCATTTGCTGTGTAAGCTGTATAACCGCTCTCAAGTGATGCATATCCCGCTTCACATACATTCCACGGTGTGACAAAGTCTGGCTCTCCAACGCCCAGTGAGATGACATTATCCATCTGTGATGCAAGATCAAAGAACTTTCTAATTCCTGATGGCTTTAATTTAGAAGCTGTTTTGGAAAGATACTGTTGCTGAACTTCCTTCATGGTGACACCACAATCCGTTTATCTTTCTGTTCCGGCTCAAAAATCACTCCGTCGTGTTTGTATTTCTTCAGTAAGAAATGAGTGGTCGTAGAGAGAACAGAATCAAGCGTTGATAGCTTATTGGAAACAAAGAAAGCCACTTCTTTCATCGTTTTGCCCTCGATTTGAACAGACAAATCGAATGCGCCTGACATCAAGTAAACAGCCTTGACCTCAGGGAAACGGTAAATACGCTCAGCAATTTCATCAAAACCGACTTCCCGTTTTGGTGTTACCTTTACATCAATCATAGCAGCGACACTATCTTTGCCAGCTGTTTTATCCCAGTTAATAACAGAGGAGTAACTTAAGATGATGTCTTTTTCTTCGAGAGACTTAATGATTTTCTCGACTTCATCAACTGATAAATCAACCATGTCTGCCAATACTTCCATCGGTACACGTGCATTATCTTCTAGAATCTCAAGAATTTCTATTTCTTTTTCGTTCACTGCAAATCCCCCTGCTTTTCATCTATTTCATCTACTATATCATTGTTCGTATTTTATTTCATTTTGACATTCGTATAGAAAGAATAGTTCCTACGCATCAAGTACAATTTTCTGGATTTGATCATTACAACGCAACCATTCAGTAAACCTTTCTATATCGTAAGAGAAAACACGATCTTTATCAATTGCTGGCACTATTTTTCTACTAGCACAGTAAATTTCTTTTGTTGGTGATCCAAGTTTAGTAGATCCACGATAATCAATGGCCTGCATTGCACATATAGCTTCTATAGCGAGTACGCTCCTTACATTACATGTGATTTGCCACGCATGACGAGATCCGATTGTTCCCATGCTAACGTGGTCTTCTTGATTCGCAGATGATGGAATGGAATCCACAGACGCAGGATGTGCTAGCGATTTATTTTCTGATACGAGCGACGCTGCAACATATTGCATGATCATTGCCCCCGATTGGAGTCCTGGCTCTGGACTTAAAAAAGGTGGTAAATCATTAAGCTGGGGGTTAACAAGTCTTTCAATCCTTCGTTCGGCAATACTACCAAACTCAGCCATTGCAATTGACAAAAAATCCATCGCTAACGCAATCGGTTGACCATGAAAATTTCCACCTGATATCACTTTTGCACCACCTTGAAAAATCAACGGGTTATCCGTCGCTGCGTTCATTTCAATTTCTAATTTTTCCTTCACATAGCGAAGTGCTTGCCATGATGCTCCGTGTACTTGAGGGATGCATCGAAGTGAATAAGCATCTTGAACTCGTAGCTCGCCTTGGTCCGTCACTAACTGACTACCTTGAAGTAACCCTCTCATTCGAGCTGCTACTTCACACTGCTCTTTATAACCACGAGCTAAATGAATTTCTTCATCAAATGCCGTTCTTATGCCTCTTAATCCTTCCAACGTAAGCGCAGCAATACCATCTGCTTCTAATGCGAGTTTCTCAGCTTCTATGAACGTTACTGCCCCCATGGCTGACATAGCTTGTGTTCCGTTAATGAGCGCTAATCCCTCTTTCGCAGTAAGCTTCAGAGGCTGTAAAGCTAGAGACTGTAATACCGTCTCTGTTTTTGTGCGATTTCCTAGATAAATAACTTCTCCTTCACCGAGCAATGGGAGAACGAGATGAGCAAGTGGGGCTAGATCTCCGCTTGCGCCAAGCGATCCCTGTTGCGGAACAATCGGAAGTATCCCTTCATTTGCATAGAATACAAGTCGCTCAATTACCTCTCTACGAATACCTGAAAAGCCTTTTAATAACGCATTGGCTCTTAGAATTAACATCGCCTTTGAAACAACTGGAGGAAATGGTTCACCAATCCCGCATGCATGGGAATGAATGAGATTAAGCTGAAGTTGATCTACATCTGCCGGATTGATTCGAACATCGCTCAATTTACCAAAGCCAGTTGTAATCCCATAAACGATGTCACCATCTTTCACAATTCTTTCAACTGCTCTTCTACTCTCATCCACGCGAAGTAAACTACCTTCAGCACAAACTGCTTTCACATCATCATATAAGAGAGATCTTAAAGAGTCTATTGTTAAGCTATACCCATCAAGAATAACCATTATCTTCAACTCCTCTACCATATTATCTGAGTAAAGGCCCATCAAAAAACCCGCCTAAAAAATCAAATCGATTTTTTAAGCGGGTGACTTGTATAGAGGAAACGGTCGTAATGGACCATGATCCATCGACACCTTTCATTAATCACATATTCCTGACACTAGTATATTCTGCCCTATCTCTATTTAGTTCAACTATTAAATCAACTGCAGAGCTAATTTGCTATCCATCTTATTATCAGCGTTATTTCAAAATTATCACTTCCCATATAATGTTCTGTAGCAAGGGCCAATTCCCTGTGAAAAGATCATTCATTTCAAAAATATCTTTTAAGGAACTGTTCATGGATAAGAGACTGATTAAATTAATAAAAACCAGGTACAATAATACCTGGCTTTCTAGGTCCTTTCTTTATATACACTTAAAACAGTCTGTCGCTGTTCTTTATGATTAACAGAAGGTGAGGGATAATCTTCTCCTATAATACAATTACTTTCTTCTTGTTCATCTTCACTCATTTTTGATGGATTATGAATATACTTTTTAGGTACTTCCTTTAATTCCTTAACATATTTTTTTATATAACTCCCATCAGGATCAAACCGTTCAGCCTGAGTTGTCGGATTAAAAACTCGGAAATAAGGGACCGCATCAGTTCCTGTGGAAGCCGCCCATTGCCATCCACCTGTATTTGATGATTCATCATAGTCTATTAATTTTTGTTCAAAATACTTTTCCCCTTCTCGCCAATCAATTAAATAATCTTTCGTTAAAAAAGAAGCTGTTATCATACGAAGTCTGTTGTGCATCCAACCTTCTTTATTAAGTTGTCTCATGCCAGCATCTACAATTGGAAATCCTGTCTTACCGTCTTCCCATTTTTGCAACCGTTCTTTATCATTATTCCATGGCAAATTCCGATACTTTGACTGGTACTCTTTATCGCGAAACTCAGGAAATTCAGCGTGCACCATACCATAAAAGTCACGCCAAGCAAGTTCTTGAATATAGGTTTCTGCCCCCTTGCTATCATGTTCTGCTACCATATGGTAAAGCGTTCGAACGGATAGGCAACCTGTTTTTAAATAGGGTGACAGCTTGCTTGTTCCAACCACATAAGGCAGATCGCGATTCTCATCATAATCTACCATTCTCTCCTTTACAAAACGCTTCGCTCGTTTCAATGCACTCTTTTCTCCAAGTGCTTTCCAAGTTTGATTACATTCCTTTATTACTTTTTCAAATTCTTTGTCGGATTCAGCATCAATTGATTTTTTCCGTTTTTCGCTGTGCTTTTTAACTTCTTTAAGGGCCGTGTTAATGACTGAAGGCTTCTGTACGGATCGCCACTGTTTATAATAAGGAGTAAACACCTGATACATGGTATTATCCGTTTTCGTTCTAATTTCAGTAGCACCATGAAGATAGTAATCATGAAAAGCTTTCACTTTAATGTCTTTTTCTTTGAGCCAATCTGACACTTCTTTATCCCGTTTCTTACCATAACCAGCTTCATCTTTATTGTAAAAAACAGCATCAACGTTTAATTTTTTCGTCACTTTATCAAATACATCAATTGCCTCACCACTCATAATTTGAAAAGAAATATCCTCTTCAGTACAGCGCTTCTGAAACTCCGCAACTGTTTGAAAAAAGTAATCATGATGCAAATCTATTTTTTTCGTAAATTGAGGGTCTAATTGGAATAGCCCCATCCATTTTTTATCATGTTCTTCACAGTATTCAATTGCTTTCTGAAGTGCTGTATGGTCATTCAATCGAAAATCCCGACGAAACCAAACAATCACAGTATCACTCATAGCCTTCACCTCAACACTTATTGTAATCTCCTAGAGTTATTGTTAACAGTTATAATGTGTTCTTTACTTTATTACCCTATAGATAGAATTCTAAAAGGAGATGTATGCTTTTCACTGTTTGGCCTTTATTTCCTGTTTATCCGCGATATTTTCGATATATCCGCGAAAACAGAAATATATCCGCGATTCCCACCATTTTATCCGCGAATTTGAGATTATATCCGCGATTACTTTTGAAAGGAGCGTTTATTAGCAAAAATCATACAAAAAAAGCCAGAGATCATTTGATCTCTGGNCAGCGACGTCCTACTCTTGCAGGGGGAGATCCCCCAACTACCATCGGCGCTGAAGAGCTTAACTTCCGTGTTCGGCATGGGAACGGGTGTGACCTCTTCGCCATCATCACTAGACTAACAGGATGTTAGCCGTTCGATGTTCACCACAGGACGTGGTGGAACTTAGTCGAACTTCCTTGTTTCAGGGGTTTGCTCCCTGAAAACTAGATAGCACTCACAACGTTTTCCAATAATGTTTTTAGGTTAAGCCCTCGATCGATTAGTATTCGT